>NZ_QZMT01000006.1 GCF_003932495.1 Guyparkeria sp. SCN-R1 | reverse complement strand
GGCCACGGTGGCCTCCTCACCCCGCCAGATTTACACCACTTCCCGGGACGCTACCGGGCTGCCACACCCGACCAGAGAGGCCGAGTGATCTGTTGATCCGCCGGGCACTGGAGCCGCGAACTGCCCGCATCACGGTGGCCAAAGGTTCCTGCCTGAGTCGCACCAATGCATGAAAGTGATCGGGCATCACGACAAACGCGAGCCATTCGGCCTGTGCCGACTCATGAGACTGGCGAAAGGCATGGGTTAGCAGCCGGGCGACGTCAAACGATTCGAAGTAAGGCTTTCGCTTATCGGTGACCGCCGTGACCAGATACTCCTGGCCGGGTTCGGAGTACCGTCCGCGGAGCAGATCGTTGTAAGGCATGACTCATCTTCCATGACGAATGCATTGCTGATGGTTGCTGTTGGTTTGAAAATACTCGCTACAACTTTGCCATCCGCCCTCCCGGGCGTATTGTCGGGCTGAAGCCCGACCCACAGGGTTTGGTGCGCCTTTTTGGGTTGGACTTCAGTCCAACAGTCGGCCGCTAGGCCGACTTGCTTACTCGGTCAGCCAAGCGAGCGGCGGGGAAGCATCATCCCAGGGTTGGCCAGTTGATGACGCGCTTCCCGTGGACCAAGAAATGCGGATTAAGCACCTGACCGGTGTGCGAGTAGTCCAGCGTTTGACCCTGCGGATCGAGCACCTTTCCGCCTGCGGCCTCGACCACGGCCTGCGCCGCGCCGGTGTCCCAGAGGCTGGTCGGGCCGAGGCGCGGATAGACGTCGGCCGCGCCCTCCGCAACGAGACAGAGTTTGAGCGAGCTGCCCATGGGCACCATCTCGTGGTCGCCCAGCTCTTCGAGCCACTCGGCCATCTTCGGACTGGCGTGTGAGCGGCTGCCGACCACTCGCCACGCGCCATCATGGTTTTCCGCGACGGTGATCTCGCGCTGCCCCCCGTCATCGGTTCGCCAGGCACCTTCGCCCGGCCAGCCGATGTAGGTTCGCCCGAGGTCCGGCGCATGAACCACGCCCAGGCGCGGGCGACCGTTCTCGATCAGCGCGATATTGACGGTGAATTCGCCGTTCTTCTTGATGAATTCCTTGGTGCCGTCCAGTGGATCGACGAGCCAATAGCGCCCATCGGCATCCGGACCGGCAAAGCCGCCCACGTCTTCCTCCGAAAGGATCGGCACACCGCCGAGCAACGGGCCGAGCCGTTCGCTGATCAGATCGTGCGCCGCCTGGTCGGCCTCGGTAAGCGGGCTCTTGTCCGCCTTTTCTTCCACGGAGAAATCACGGGCGTAAATGGTCATGATCGCCCGCCCCGCCTCTTCGGCGATGGCGGTGACTTCGTCCAGCAATGCCGTGTCGATTTTCATTACGCTTCCTGCCATCAGACGGCGGTGATCATGCCGCGCTCCTTCAGGAACGCGAGGATGCGGTCGGCGGCCTCGTCGGCCGACAGTTCGGCCGCCTTGATGTGCAGATCCGGCGCTTGGGGTTTCTCGTAGGCCGAATCGATGCCGGTGAAGTTCTTCAACTCACCACGGCGTGCTTTCTTGTACAGCCCCTTGGCGTCGCGGTCCTCGGCGACCTCCAGCGGGGTGTCGACGAAGATCTCGACGAACTCGCCCTCTTCAAGCATGCCGCGCGCCATCTCGCGCTCGGAACGGAACGGGGAGATGAACGACGTCAACACGATCAGGCCGGCGTCCACCATGAGCTTGGCCACCTCGGCAACCCGGCGAATGTTCTCCACCCGGTCGACGTCGGTGAAGCCCAGGTCCCGGTTTAGCCCGTGACGCACGTTGTCGCCGTCGAGCAGATAGGTGTGCTGCCCTAGTGCGGCAAGCTTCTTCTCCAGCGCGTTGGCAATGGTCGACTTGCCAGCCCCGGACAGGCCAGTGAACCAGAGCACGCCCGATGGCAAGGAGCAGCAGGGCCAGAGAGACCAATTGGGTGGAGAATGCCTTGGTGGAGGCCACCGAAATCTCCGGGCCGGCGCGGGTCATCAGCACCAAGTCCGACTCGCGTACCAACGAGGATTCGGGGGCATTGCAGATGGCGAGCACCGGGCGCTTCGGGTCCTCGCGTTTGAGCATGCGGATGGCGGCGAGGGTGTCGGCGGTCTCGCCGGACTGCGACAGCGCGACGATCAGCGTGTTGGGGCTGACTACCGGGTTGCGGTAGTGGAATTCGGAGGCCACCTCGACGGCGCAGGGCAAGCGGAGGATGTCCTCGAACCAGTAACGGGCCACCATGCCGGCGTGGTAACTGGTGCCGCAGGCGATGATCTGCACGCGTTCGACCGAGGCGAAGATCTCGTCGGCGCCGACGCCGAACGCCGCCGGCAGGATATGGCCGTGGGCGATCCGCCCTTCCAGGGTGTCGGCAATGGCCTGCGGCTGCTCGTGGATTTCCTTGAGCATGAAGTGGCGAAACCGCCCCCGATCGGCGCTTTCCGCCCGCTGGGCCGACTGCCGCACCGGACGCTCAACCGAGTTTCCCGCCGCATCGCTGATAGCCAGCCGCTCGCGGGTGATGACCGCCCGATCGCCCTCTTCCAGGTAGATGAACGATTGGGTGACCGGCAGGAGCGCGAGGGCATCCGAGGCGGCGAAGTGCTCGCCGATGCCTACTCCGATGACCAGCGGGCTGCCCTGGCGGGCGACGAACAGCGTCTCGGGTGCATCGGTAATGACCACCGCCAACGCAAAGGCACCCTGCAGGCGATCCACGGCGGCGTGGAAGGCCGCCTCCGGCGAGAGGCCGAGCTCGAGTTGATGGTGGATGAGGTGCGCAATGACCTCGGTATCCGTATCCGACGCGAACGTGCAGCCCGCGTCGACCAACTCGGCCTTGAGCGTGGCGAAGTTCTCGATGATGCCGTTGTGCACCACCGCCACCCGGCCATGATCGCCATTGGGCGCGATATGCGGGTGCGCATTGCGCTCGACCGGCACACCGTGGGTCGCCCAACGGGTGTGGGCGATACCGAGCTGGCCGCTGATGGGGGTGGCTTCAAGCTTCTCGGCCAAGGCGGCGACCTTGCCCACGGCACGCGCCGAAGCGAGCCCCTGCTGCTCATCCAGCAATGCCACCCCGGCCGAGTCGTAGCCGCGGTACTCCAGGCGACGCAATCCTTCCAGAAGGATGGGCCCCACCTGCCGTTCGGCTACCGCTGCGACGATTCCGCACATGAATCCGTTTCCCATTTAACTCGGATTGAATAGCGCGGGATTGTATCTCAATGAAGTGGCTCTGAGGGGGGATTTTAGGCCAGAAGGTCTTCTCTGGTGAGCAATGAGCAGTCGAGCGGACGGCCTCGAGAGACTCGTCGGGTAGAGCCCGATTCGGCCGCGAGTGCCGGTCGCGAGTTCGTCATCCCCGGGACAACGGGGATCCGGAGCCGCGTTTGGTGGCTTCGTGCTCTGGATTCCCGCTTTCGCGGGAATGACGGGGGCGCTGCGGGGTGTAAGGCGGCAGAACAACCCAGGGAGCCTTGACCGTTTCAGCAGCTTTAGTATGAAAGATACTGATTTACAGGTGTCTAAAAGCTGATCGGCAACGCCGTCTCGACACACAGTTCAAGGCGCTTTCGACCGAGAAAGCTATCGGCAACGGAGCGACAGCCTAATTGTGAGACGTGATCCGGCTGCACTGGATGACATCAACGGGGCGCTGCCGAGCATGCGGTTGTACCAACTCTCACTCAATCATTGAAGGTCCGCACATCGCCGAACGACGGGGCATGGGCGTCCTTGACGGAGAGCAATGGCTGGCCCTGGATCGGCCAATCAATACCGAGTTCAGCGTCGTCCCAGCGGATACTGGCCTCGCAACCAGGGGCGTAGAAATCCGTGCACTTGTACTGGACCTCGGCCACATCGCTGGTCGCCAGAAAGCCATGGGCAAAGCCAGGTGGAATCCAGATCTGGCAACGGTTGTCGGCCGAAAGTGTTTGACCCACCCACTGACCGAAGGTCGGTGAGTTCTTGCGGACGTCCACGGCCACGTCGAATACTTCGCCTGCCGTTACGCGCACGAGTTTGCCTTGAGGATGCGGCGCAAGTTGGTAATGCAGGCCACGCAAGGTGCCCCGGACTGAGAGGCTGTGGTTGTCCTGGACGAAGGTGACGGGATAGCCGACGGCCTCTTCAAAGGCCTTCTGGTTGTAGCTCTCATAGAAAAAACCACGTTCGTCCTCGAACACATGCGGCTCGATGAGCATGACGTCGGGGATGGCGAGGGGAGTAGATTGCATGGTGTGTTTGTGGTGTTCTGGTCGTTGCGATATTGGATTGCGGTTCATGCGGTTGAAGGCGGCCCTACGGCTTTCCTTTCCCTTGCCGGAGCGCCTTCAGGCGCGATCCGGCTGCGGTAGACGTCCTTCGCGGCTAAAGCCGCTCCTACGGTTCTTTCTTCCTTTGTAGGAGCGCCTTTAGGCGCGAACGGCGGCGTGCCCTTATTCGTCGCGGCTGAAGCCGCTCCTACATTAGCGATCAGAACACGGTTTCGTTGAGTAGGCGTTTCAGGTACTGGCCGTACCCGCTCTTGAGCAACGGTGAGGCAAGCTCTTCGAGTTGTTCCCTTCCGATCCAGCCCTTTCGGAAGGCGATTTCTTCCGGGCAGGCCACCTTCAGCCCCTGTCGTTGCTCGAGCGTGGCGATAAACTGACCGGCATCCAACAGCGACTCGTGAGTGCCCGTGTCGAGCCAGGCGTAACCGCGCCCCATGATCTCGACGTTGAGCTTGCCCACACCCATGTAGGCACAATTGATATCGGTGATTTCCAGTTCGCCGCGCGCCGAGGGCTTAAGGGCCTTGGCCATTTCGATCACGTCGTTGTCGTAGAAGTAGAGACCGGTCACTGCATAGTTTGATTTCGGCTTCTTGGGCTTTTCCTCCAGCGACAGCACCTTTCCATCCGCATCGAACTCAGCCACGCCATAACGCTCGGGGTCATGAACGTGGTAGGCGAACACCGTGGCACCGTCCTGGCGGGCCATGGCCTTGCCCAGAAAGTCATCGAAGTGGTGGCCATAGAAAATGTTATCGCCCAGCACCAGCGCACAGGGGTCGTTGCCGATGAACTCCTCGCCGATCAGGAATGCCTGGGCCAGGCCATCCGGTGAGGGCTGGACGGCGTACTGGAGGTTGAGTCCCCACTGTTCACCATTACCGAGTAGCTGCTCGAAGCGAGGGGTGTCCTGAGGCGTGGAGATGATGAGAATGTCGCGGATGCCCGCCAGCATCAGGGTGCTCAGCGGGTAATAGATCAGTGGCTTGTCGTACACGGGGAGCAACTGCTTGCTCACGGACAATGTCGCCGGGTGCAACCGGGTGCCCGAACCGCCCGCCAGAATGATGCCTTTTCTCTTCATCAGGATGCGTTTTCCTTCGTGATCCAGTCGACCACCCGATCGACGTCAATGGTCCAATCAGGAAAGTGCAGGTCTAGCGCCTCTTCGAGGCCGCTCGAGTCCATGCACGAGTTCGCCGGGCGGGTTGCCGGCGTCGGGAAGTCCGCTGTGCCAATCGCATGAATGTCAGAGCCACGAAGTCGCAGCTTCCGCCCATTGGCGATCGCACGCTCAACGATTCGGCAGGCCAGGCCGTGCCAGGTTGTCGCGCCGCTCGCGGTGAGGTGATAGATCCCGGTTGAAAATTCATCCTTTCGTAATCCCGCTAGTGCAAGCGAGGTAACGTCGGCGATCAGCGAGGCCGACGTTGGCGCACCAATCTGATCGGCTACGACTTGCAACTCCTCACGTTCCGAGGCCAGCCGCAGAATGGTCTTGATGAAGTTCTGCCCACGCGCGGAATACACCCAGCTCGTGCGGAAAATCAGGTGGCCGCAACCGCTTTCTTGCAACGCAATTTCGCCCGCTCGTTTTGTGCGCCCATAGGCGTTTTGCGGATTTGTCGCATCGGTTGGCTGGTAAGCACCTTGCTTTGAGCCGTCGAACACGTAGTCCGTGGAGTAGTGCACTACCAACGCGCCCGTATCGTTGGCATACGCAGCCATCTCTGCCACGGACTCGGCATTGACCGCCCTGGCGAGACCTTCTTCCTGTTCCGCCTTATCGACCGCGGTATAAGCCGCCGCGTTGACGATGATGTCGGGCCGCTCGTGGAACAGTCGCGGCCGCATAAGTTCCGGCACAGCCAGGTTGAGTTGCTCGCGACCAAGTGCCACCACATCACCAAGCGAGAGCAAGGTGCGCGAAAGTTCGCGCCCAACCTGCCCGTTCGCGCCGAGCAGCAAGATCTTCATGCTCGGACCCCGAGCCTCTCGCCTCGGTAACTGCCGTCCTGCACACGGAGGCACCAGTCGAGGTTATCCAGGTACCAGGCCACGGTCTTGCGCAGGCCGCTCTCAAAGGTTTCCTCAGGTGCCCATCCGAGTTCCCGCTCGATCTTCCCGGCGTCGATGGCATAGCGCAGATCGTGACCCGGGCGGTCCGCGACGAACGTAATCAAGCTGGACGCGGGACGTGTGAGGCCACAGGAGGCAGGCCTCCTCTCGTCTACCAACTCACAGATGGCGTGGATCACGTCAATGTTGCGCTTCTCACTGTGACCACCGATGTTGTAGGTCTCAGCGATCTCGCCATGAGTCAGCACGGTGTACAGCGCCCGGGCATGATCTTCCACGTAGAGCCAATCGCGCACCTGCTCACCCTTGCCGTAGACCGGCAATGGCTTGCCTTCCAGGGCATTGAGGATCATCAACGGCACCAGCTTTTCCGGGAACTGGTAGGGGCCATAGTTGTTGGAGCAGTTGGTCATCAGCGTCGGTAACCCGTAGGTACGCTGCCAGGCCCGCACCAAGTGATCCGAACTGGCCTTGGACGCGGAGTACGGCGAGCTGGGCGCATAGGGTGTTTGCTCGGAAAACAGCCCTTCTGAACCCTCGAGATCACCGTAGACTTCATCCGTGGAGACGTGGTGGAACCGGAAACGTTCCCTGCCCGTGTGGTCCAATTCGTTCCAGTAGGCTCGCGCGACTTCCAGCAGGGTGTACGTCCCGATGATGTTGGTCTCGATGAACGCCGCCGGCCCGTCAATGGATCGGTCCACATGGCTTTCCGCCGCCAGGTGCATGACCGCGTCGGGGCGATGCCGGAAGACCACATCCGCCAGCGCAGCCCGGTCAACGATGTCGACTTGCTCGAACCGGTAGCGGGGATCGTCGGCAACCGATGCCAGCGACTCCAGATTGCCGGCATAGGTAAGCTTGTCGACGTTCACCACCTCGTCGGCGGTGTTGGTGATGATGTGGCGGACGACCGCCGAGCCGATGAAACCGGCGCCGCCCGTTACGAGAATCTTCATGTGACGATCACGGGTTTTACGTCCTGTGGACTTCAAGCTCACCGCTTCAACAGGGAACAAATCAGGCTTGACGGGCTAGAACTCAGTGTCAGAGCCCGATTTGGGGTTGGAGTTCAGTCCAACGTTCGACCGCAGGGCCGACTTTATCTCGACCACGTTGCCCTGAGTCCTTGTCCATCCGCCCTCCAAGGGCGGATTGTCGGGCTGAAGCCCGACCCACAGGGTCCCTCGCCTCATCGAGCGAGCGATTGTGGGTTGGACTTCAGTCCAACAATCGGTGTCAACGACCACCCCATTGAGCCCGCCTTTCGTGCCGCTTGTCGCGTGGGCGGGATCGTTGATATTTAGCGGCTGAAGCCGCTCCTACGGGGATCGGGCGACGTTTGTCACCCGCCGACGGGCAGCGCGGCCTCAATAAAAAGCTTGAGGCGTTTGCGGCCGCGGAAGCTGTCGGCGACGGGGCGGTAGGCGATCTGCCAGTGGCGGCCGGGGGGGAGCGGGTCGGGGGCGCGGAACCAGATGGCATCGACGGGTCGCGCATCCGGTTGGTTGAGCAGGCGCACCGACAGGCGCCAGTGCTTGCCGTCCTTCAGGGCGGTTTTCTCGAGCACCTCGAAGGTGTTGTCGAACAGCGGTTCGGGAAAGCCGATGCCCCAGGGGCCGTGGTGGTCGAGGGTGTCGATGAAATCCAGATGAAGGTCCGCGGCTTCCAAGGGGCCGTCGGTGATCACTTCTCGGCCGTCGGGTAGGCGCTCGTGATGGCGAGCGACGGCCTGCGTGAAGGCTTGGCGAAAGGCATCGAGTCGGGCGCGATCGAGTGACAGTCCGGCGGCCATGGCGTGCCCGCCGAAGCCGTCGATCAGGCCGGGGTGTCGGGCGTCGATCTCGACCAGCAGGTCGCGCAGGTGGATGCCCGGGATCGAGCGACCGGAGCCCTTGAGCCGGCCGTCATTGATACCGATCTCGGCCGGGGCGAAGACGAACACGGGGCGCACCCAGCGGGTCTTCAAGCGCCCGGCAACGATGCCGATCACGCCGGGGTGAAAGCCCGGATCGAAGCGCACCCAGTCGGCCGGGTTTGACGGCGGCGTATCGCCCTGCCCCGCCATCGCCCGATCCAGGTCGGCGGCGACGGTGTCGAGCATGTTGGCCTCGACATCGCGGCGTTGCCGATTGATCTGATCGAGCGTGCCAGCCAGCCGGCGGGCCTCGGCCGCATCGTCGGCGAGTAGGCATTCGACCCCCAGTCTCATGTTCTCCAGCCGTCCGGCGGCGTTGAGCCGCGGGCCGATGGCAAAGCCCAGATCGCTGGACTGCGCCTCGCGCGGATCGCGCCCGGCGACGGCGAACAGCGCCAGGATGCCCGGCGCGCAGGCGTGGGAGCGGATGCGGGAAAGCCCCTGGGCGACCAGGCGGCGGTTGTTGTCATCCAACTCGACCACGTCGGCGATGGTGCCCAGGGCCACGAGATCCAACCAATTGGCGAGATTGGGTCGCTGACGCGTGGCGAACCAGTCGCGCCGGTCGAGTTCGCCACGCACGGCGGCGAGCAGGTAGAAGGCCACGCCAACGCCCGCCAGCGCGGTCGAGCCGAAGACGGCATCGGTGCGGTTGGGATTGACGATGGCATCGGCGGCGGGAAGCGTGTCGCCCGGTAGGTGATGGTCGGTGACCACCACACGCGACCCGGCGGCCTTGGCCGCGGCAACCCCGTCGTGGGCACTGATGCCGTTGTCGACTGTGAGGATCAACGCCGGCGGCGCATCGAGTTCGTCGAGCAGCGCCGGGCTCAGCCCGTAGCCGTGGCGCTGGCGATCCGGAATCAGGAAGTCGACCCGCTCGGCACCCATGGCGCGCAGACCGCGCAGGCACAAGGCCGTGGCGGTCGCGCCGTCGGCATCGAAGTCACCGACTACCAGGATAGATTCGTGGCGCTCGATGGCATCGCTGAGCAGTCGAGCCGCCTCGTCCAGATCCGGCAGGCCGGCCGGCGGGAGGACCGCCTGCAGGCGGTGATCGAGTTGCGCGGCCTGCGTGATCCCACGCGCGGCCAGCACGCGGGCCAACCGGGGATTGAGATGCGCCAAGGCCTCGCCGGGCTCGGGCGCCTGACGCCGGCGGATGCTCGCGACACCCAGCAGGCGTGCAGTCTTCGGATTGGCCTTTGCCTCAGCGGTCATCGGCCCACCCGCTGCAACAGTCGGCGCCAGGTGCGTTTCCACCCGGATTCCGGCTGCCATACCCCGCCCTGGCCATCGTCCAGGCGAACCCGCACGCCCGGACACTCGGTCTCCAATCGCTCAAGCCAGGCATCGATGCGGGCCAGTTCCTGTTGGAAGCCGCCAACGTCGCCTTCCAGTCGACACCACGCCGCTTCGGTCAGCAGCACGCGCACGGGCCGGCCGGCACGAATCGCCTCGCTTGCCGCACCCACTTCGTCGCCCTGCCACACGCTGGCATCGCACTCGGCGATCACGGCGGGCGAGTCGGTCAGGATCAATCGCTCCCCGGCCGGCGGTGACGGCATTTCATCGGACAAGGCACTCAGTCCGTGCGGCCAGAAGCTGCTCAGGATGGGCTGGCCCTGTGCGGCGCGGCGGTCGTTGAGCGGTTGCGGGTAGAGCCACATCTGCAACTCGGTCAGCCATTGGCGCAGCACGGGGTCGCTGCGCTCCTCGTTGAGGAACACCCCCGCATTGCGGTTCAACAGGCAGGCCAGCGGCGCCCCGCCCCGTTGCAAGTCAGCATTTGCCGGGCCGATTCCGTCCGGGCGCAACTGCGCCAGCAAGTAGGTCTGACGACCGATGCGGACCGCTTGCATGCCGTCGTCGGCAAGCCACGGATTGAGGTCATCGAGCAGGCCATCGAGTTCGGCTTCGCTCAATGCGAGAAAACGCGGCCCGAGCACGATGGCATGGTCGGTCTCGGGCTTTAGGTGAACGGGATCGAAACACAGCAGCCGCTCGAAACCCTGCGCGCGCCAGCCGGCAACTTGCTCGGCAAACCCGGCCCGCGTACCGCCGGAAAGACACCAATCACCCAGGGCGCGAGCGAGCGCGTTGACAGGGCTCCGGGTGCCAAGTGGCGCGGCGACTGACGCGGCCCCGTCCACGGCCGCCAGCGCAAGCGCATCGGGATCGTCGCAGGCGACCTCGGGAGAGCCTTCATCGGTCGACGCACCGCGTTGAAAGCGACCATCGAGCAGATGGGCCAGTGGGGAAACGTCCGTCTCGGAACCCTCCTCTCCTCCTCTCGGCCAGGTCCAGATGGGGCGTGAAAAGCCGCTCTGGTCATCGCCCGGTGCATCGAGCGGCTCAAGGCCCAATACACCCAGCTCGACATCAACAACCCGCCGCGTCACGCCCCGTCACCCGGCAGGCCATTATCTAGGCCGAGCAACCGCCGGCCGCGATGGTTGTGGCGGATGGAGAGCATGGCGGCGTATTCGGTCTCCACGTGTGCAATCGCCGCCATCGGCGCATTCAGCACCCAGGCACAGGCGACCCGCATGACGATCGCGTGCGAGAGCACCAGCACGGACTGGCCGGCGTGATTGGTCTCCAGGCGGGCCAGCCCGCGCGTGACGCGCTCAAAGAAATCGGCCATCGGCTCGCTGCCGGGCGGGCGGCCGTCGACCGGATCGGCGAGAAAGGCCGCGTGCTGTTCGGGATAGCGCTCGGGGATCTCGGCATGCCGCAGGCCTTCCCAGGGACCGAAACCGATCTCGCGCAGGTCGGGGTCGACGACCAGTTCAAGCCCGCGACGCTCGGCGACCGAGGCGGCAAAGGCTCGGCAGCGGCGCATCGGCGAGGTGGCGATGACGTCCCAGTCGCCCTCGCCACGTGCCTCGATCATCGCCAGGCGACGCTCGAGTTGCTGCCAGCCAAGTTCACTCAACGGATCGTCGACGGCGTCGCCACGAAAACGACGGCCGCCGACGGGTTCGCCGTGGCGTATCAGGTTAATTCGGGTGGCCGGGGTGGTCTGGGTGATCATGGACACTCGCCGCTGGAAGTCGAGGCGGGATTCTATCAGTCGGCCCGGCGTCAAAAAGCACGATGGACGCCCCCGAAGGAAAACCCGGGGGCATAGCCACTCAAGCCGAACACGTGATGATCTGGTCGATTTCGTCCCCTGATCGTGCCCGAGCCACTTCGAGTTCGTACTTGTCCTGCAGGTTCATCCAGAAGTCGGGGCTGGTACCGAAAAAGCGCGCCAACCGGAGCGCCGTGTCGGCACTGACCCCACGCCGTCCAAGCACGATTTCGTTGATCCGTCTTGCCGGAACGTGAATTTCCTTGGCAAGGCGATATTGCGTAACCCCGAAGTCATCGAGAAACTCGGCCAGGTGTTCGCCCGGATGGATTGGGTCAATACTGTTGTTCATCCCGACTCCCCTCTCAGTGGTAATCCACGATAGCCACGTCATGGGCGCCGCCCTGCTCCCACCGGAAAACGATCCGCCATTGGTCATTGATGCGCAAGCTGTGAAAGCCGAGCCGATCCCCGGACAAGGGCTCGAGTCGGTGGGACGGCGGCACGCGCAAATCATCGAGGTCTCGCGCTGCATCGATTCGGTCCAGGCGCATTTTTGCCCGGCGCTGAATCTGTTGCGGAAGCCGTTTCGAAAACCGGCCGCTCGCCACCCGTTGCGTATCCTTGCAAGCGAAGCCAACTATCATGATCCGAGAATACAGCCGCGCTTATATTAACGCAACGCGTTATCACCCATTGCTGACACCTTCATCACGTCACGGCACCCAGCCAATCATGGTGAGCACGGCCACCAGGGCCAACCCAAACAATAGCGCCCGCCACACGATGGCGTGAGCGGCTCGATACCAGGTGCGTTGGTCGGCCAGGCAGGCGTTCTGGTCGAGGCACTCGTCGGCCCGCTCGACATCGATCACCGCGTGACCGACCCGGGCGATCAGGCCGATCGATCCGGCCTCCCAGTCATCCAGGGCCCCGTGCTCGCGGCCTTGCGCCGCGTCTCCGCGCCAAGCGCTCAGGCCGCGCTGGAACGACCCCGCCAAGAGCATCAGCACGGTGAACACCGGCGCCGCCGGCAAGACCATCAGCGCATGCACCTTGCGCTGGCCGCGATGCAGCCAGCCCGTTTGCGCCGGCTCGGGCTGCTCTTCACCGTCCCGACGTTTTACGCCCTCCTCGCGCGCCAGCCATTCGGTCAGTCGATAGAACAACGCCCCGGCCGGACCCAGCAGCACGAACCAGAACAGCACCAGGAACCATTCGCTGAAGGCCAGCACGATGATGCGCTCGCCGGTCTGCCGCGTGGTCGCCCCGGCCGGGTCGACGGGCGTCTCGTCGAACAGCACCCGGCGCGCGGATTCGACGGTCTCCTGATCATCGCGGGCGGCGGCGTCCAGCAACTGACGGTTGATCTCCGAGGTATTGCGCGGCGTGATCACCAGTAACAGCACGACCAGTGATACCAGCCAGCCGATCCAGCCATCACCGCCCGGCCCCAGCCAGACCAGCAAGACCACCGGCAGCAGCAACCAGACGATCAGGCGCGCGGCCGTCGAGCCGATCATCCCGGCCAACGTGTCGAACACCTCGATCGTGGCGCGATGCGGCCACCGATCGGCACGCCAGCGCTGGAAGAATTCCAGAAACCGATCGATGGCGACGACGAGGATCAGGACCAGGAGTTTCATCGCGTGGATGCCTCCACGTGGAATGGATAGGAACAGGATGTCATGCGGTGGCGACCCCCTCGGGCAACCGGGATGCCAGCTGCCCCCAGTCGAAGGCGGGGCCGGGATCGGTCTTTCGACCCGCGGCGATATGGCTGTGACCGCGCACGGCATTCACCGTCGGGTAGGCGCGCTTGATCGCGGCCAACACCTTGCCGAGCACTTCGTATTGCACGGCCGTGTAGGGCTCGGTGTCGGTGCCTTCGAGCTCGATGCCGATGGAGAAGTCGTTGCAGCGAATGCGCTCGCCGAAGCGCGACTGCCCGGCATGCCAGGCGCGTCGGTCGAAGGGCACGAATTGCGTGACCGAACCGTCACGATAGATCACCACGTGGGCGGACACACGCAGATCGCGGATCTCTTCGAAGTACGGGTGCTCTGCCGGATCGAGCTCGTTGGTGAAGAACCGCTCGATGGCCGTGCCGCCATACTGGCCCGGCGGCAACGACATGCCGTGGATCACCACCAGTTCGATGCGTTCGTCACGGGGACGCTGGTCGTGATTGGGTGAGAGGACATAGCGGGCGCTGTCGAGGCGGTGGGTGGCCGGGTCAATATTCATCACAACTCAGTCCTCCGACCACTTGAGGCCAGCGGCCGGCCAGTGGGCCGATGACCATTCGCTGGCGACCTGCTGACTCCAGCCCTTGCCGCCCAGATGGGCGCAGAGCCCTTGCAGCGCCGCCTCGACCGCCGCCTCGCGCACGGCCTGCCGCTCTCCGGGGAAACGAAAGCGGCTCGCGAAGGTGGTGGCACCGGTTTGAGTGGCATCTGAACCCGTGGGTGCGCGATACCCCCAACCGATCCACACCGTACCGACCGGCTTGGTGTCGCTGCCACCACCCGGCCCGGCCACGCCACTGATGGCCACGGCGTAGTCGACATCGGCCCGCTCGATCGCACCGCGGGCCATGGCCGTGACCACCTCGCCCGACACCGCACCCACCTCGGCGAACAGCGACGAGGGTACGGCCAGGTCGCGCTGCTTGGCCCGGTTGCTGTAGGTGACCCAGCCGCCTTCGAACCAGGACGAGCTGCCGGCCTGGTCGGTGAGATTCGCCGCCAACAGCCCGCCCGTACAGGACTCCGCCACGGCCAGGCGCAGGCCGCGCGTTGCCAGCGCTTCGCCCAGACAGCGGATGCGTGAGCCACGATCGAGACCGCCGTCGGTCATCGCATCGGTGCCGTTCCATGCCGGCGGTCGCGGCATCGGTTGCGCGTTGTCTTGATCGACCATCCTGCTTGCTTATCCCTCGTGCCACCGGCCGATCCCGAATCAATTCGGGGCCGGGGTTTTGGTTACAATGCCGCGCATGACGAAACCGACATCGCCCCGACCCGCCCCAGCCGGAGACGCGGACCCTCTCAGCGCGCATACGCCCATGATGCAGCAGTTTCTCGGGATCAAACAAGATTACCCCGACGTGCTGCTCTTTTATCGTATGGGCGACTTCTACGAGCTGTTTTTCGAGGACGCGCGCCACGCCGCCCGACTGCTCGATCTCAACCTGACGCAACGCGGCACCTCGGCCGGCGAACCCATCCCGATGGCCGGCGTGCCGGTGCATGCCTACGAGTCGTACCTGGCACGCCTGCTGAAGGCCGGCGAGTCGGTCGCCATCTGCGAGCAGGTCGGCGACGTGCAGGCCAAGGGGCCGATGAAGCGCGAGGTGGTCAAGGTGGTCACCCCGGGCACGGTCACCGACGAGGCCCTGCTCGAGCAGCGCCAGGCGCATCGTCTCGTGGCAGTGGCCCGCACCCGGTCGCGGGGCCGTGAACGGCTGGGTCTGGCGCACCTGGATCTCTCCAGCGGCCGATTTGCCATCATGGCGCCCAACGGGCCGGACGAGCTCGCCACCGAGCTGGCCCGCGTCGACCCGCGCGAGCTGCTGCTGCCCGAGGGGCTGCGCATCGAGGCACTGACCGATGGGTTGTTCCGCGCCGAGGGATTCAGCCGGGAACGGCCGGTCTGGCACTTCTCCAGCGAGACGGCCACCGAGCGGCTGTGCGCCCAGTTCGGCACCCGGGACCTGGCCGGCTTCGGCATCCATGCCGACAACCGCCAGGCACTGGATGCGGCCCTGGGTGCGGCCGGTGCGCTGTGGCAATACGTCAACGACACGCAAAAGACACACCTGGGCCACATCGACGGCCTGGCCGTCGAGCAGACCAGTGACGCCCTCCTGCTCGACGTGCACACCCGCCGCCACCTGGAGCTGTTCGAGGACAGCCAGGGGCGCCCTGACGGGGCCCTGATCGGACTGCTGGATCGGACCGCCACCGGCATGGGCGCACGCCGCCTGCGCGAATGGCTGGCCCGCCCGTTGCGCGACCACGATCAGCTGGCCGCCCGACACCAGGCGATCGGCGAATTGCGCGAGCGCGACCTGCCGACCACCCTGTTCGACGCCCTGCGCCAGGTCAACGACATCGAGCGGATCACCACGCGCATCGTGCTGGGCACGGCCCGGCCGCGCGATCTGGCCGCCCTGCGCGACTCGCTGCACCAGCTGCCCTCGCTGACCGCTACCCTTGCCGCCTGTGACCAACCGCTGCTGACCACGCTGATCGACGAGCTGGCCGATCTGCCCGAGGTGCGCGAATTGCTGGATGCCGCGATTGCCGAGAAGCCCTCGGTCTGGCTGCGCGACGGTGGGGTGATTGCGAGCGGCTTCGACGAGGAACTCGACCGCCTGCGCGGATTGTCCGAACGCGCCGACACCACGCTCACCGCCATGGAAGAGGATGCGCGGCGCCAGTCGGGCATCGACAACCTCAAGCTCGCCTACAACCGCGTCCACGGCTACTACTTCGAGGTGCCGCGCAGCCAATCGGCACGCATGCCGGAGACCTTCACCCGTCGCCAGACGCTCAAGTCCGTCGAGCGCTACACCAACGACACCCTCAAGACCTTCGAGCAGGAGGTGCTCACGGCACGCGATCGATCGCTGGCCCGCGAGCGTGAATGCTTCGAGGGGCTGCTAGTCACCCTGGCCGGCCACCAGGGCGAGCTGCGCCGGCGTGCCAATGCCCTGGCGGATCTCGACACGCTGGCCGCGCTGGCCGACGTCGCCGAACGCCACGGCTGGAACGCACCGAGCTTTCGCAAGGCACTGGGCGTGGATATCCGCCAGGGCCGCCACCCGGTGGTCGAGGCCAACAGCGAGGCGGTGTTCGTGCCCAACGACGCCGAGCTGGCGCCCGACCGGCGCATGCTGCTGATCACCGGCCCGAACATGGGCGGCAAGTCGACCTACATGCGCCAGACCGCGTTGATCGTGCTGCTGGCCCACGCCGGGGCACACGTGCCGGCCGAGGGGGCCGAGATCGGTCCGATCGATCGCATCTTTACCCGCATCGGCGCCTCCGACGATCTGGCCTCCGGTCGCTCGACCTTCATGGTGGAGATGACCGAGACCGCCGAGATCCTGCATCACGCCACCGAGCGCTCGTTGGTGCTGATCGACGAGATCGGCCGCGGCACCTCGACCTTCGACGGCCTGGCCCTGGCCTGGGCGGTCGCCGAGCACCTGTTGCAGAAGAACTGCGCGATGACGCTGTTCGCCACCCACTATTTCGAGCTGACCACCCTGTCCGAGCAGTTCGAGACGCTGATCAACGTGCACCTTGAGGCCATCACGCACAACGGCGAGCTGGTGTTCCTGCATGGCGTGAAGGACGGTCCGGCCAACCAGAGCTACGGCATCGACGTGGCCCGCCTGGCCGGCTTGCCGCGCCCCACCATTCGTCGCGCCCGCGGTTTGCTGGAAAAACTCGAATGGCAGTCGCACGCCGGGGGCGAGGTGCCGCAACTCGACCTGTTCGCGGCGGAAGCACCGGCCGAGCTCGCCGAACCCGAGCCCGACCCGTTGCTCGAGGCCATCGATGCACTCGATCCGGACGAGCTCTCCCCACGCGCCGCGCTCGATCTACTTTATGAATGGAAGGCTAACCGTCAGGAATGACGCCGGCGATCAACGTCGGTAGACGTGTCGACGATGGCCGATCTTGACCACCGTGACCACCAGTTCCTCATCGACGATCTCGTACAGAATTCGATAATTGCCCTGGCGGACGCGGTATCGCTCCTGACCCGACAGCTTCTCGCACCCCGGTGGCCGCGGATCGTCCGCGAGCGCTTTCACCCGACGGAGAATCCGCTCGACGTCGGGACGAGGTATGGGGCGGAGATCACGCGTGACCGATTGGCGAAAACAGAGCTTATAGCTTGCCATGCGCCTTCAAATCCTCGAGCAGCGCTTCATAGCTGATCGTGGGCTCGGCGACTCGCTCTTCGAACGAGGCGAGGTCCTCCTGATCCTCCGCCAGGGCCGCCTTTACCGCGTCGTTGACGATCTCGGAAATCGAGCGATGCGACTGCGCGGCCTTCATCCGCAGGGCTTGATGCAATTGCGCATCGAAGTAAATGGTGGATCGTTTCGTCTCGGTGGTCATGGTGGGCTCCCGGTGGCTATTGTCGAGCGGGATCGACAGTGTAACAGCATCATGACGTCGTGACGTTAAGGCACTGACATCCGATAAGCCCGATTGACTCTCGCCGCAGGTACCCCTTGCCTTCCCCGGTATAATGAGCCCATGGAATACTCCACCGATCGCCCCCTAGTCTCGCTGACCGTCGCGGGCATCGCCCGCCGAGCCGACGAGTACCTGATCGTCGAGGAACGGATCCGCGGCCAGCGCTACCTCAATCAGCCGGCCGGGCACGTCGAGCCGGGCGAAACCCTGCTCGAGGCGGTGATCCGCGAGGTGCGCGAGGAGAGCCGCTTTGCCTTCGAGCCAACCGAACTGCTGGGGCTGTACCATGACAACCCGCACCAGGGCCGGCGCGTGTTGCGGGTGGCGATCATCGGCGAGATCAACGAGGCCCCGGACGACGAGCCGCTGGACGATGGCATCCTCGCCGCGCACTTCATGAGCCGCGCGGCGCTCGAGCGCACCACCATTCCGCATCGCTCCCCGTTCGTCACCGCCGCCATCCGCGACTTCGAACAGGGGCGCCGCTATCCCCTCGACCTGCTGCACTCGATCCGATGACTGATACCCGTTTCGACAACCTGATCCCCCCGGCCCCGGCGGATGCCCCGCGCATCATGGTGGGCATGTCCGGCGGCGTGGATTCCTCGGTGGCCGCCCTGCTCCTCAAGCAGGCCGGCTATCGCGTCGAGGGCCTGTTCATGAAGAACTGGGAGGGTGACGACGACGAGGATTTCTGCGCCGCCAAGGACGACATGCTCGATGCCATGGCGGTGGCCGACAAGCTCGGTATCGAGTTCCATTTCGTCAATTTCGCCGGCGAGTACTGGGACCGGGTCTTCGAGCACTTCCTGGCCGAATACCAGGCCGGGCGCACGCCCAACCCGGACATCCTCTGTAACCGCGAGATCAAGTTCCGCGCCTTTCTCGACCACGCCCGGGCGCTGGGAGCGGATGCGATCGCCACCGGTCACTACGTGCGACGGCTCGACGACGAGACCGGCGTGCACCTGGCACGCGGCGTCGATGCGAACAAGGACCAGAGCTACTTCCTGCACGCGCTCTCCCGCGACCAGGTCGGCTCGGCCTACTTCCCGGTCGGTGAGCTGGAAAAGCCGCGTGTTCGCGAGATCGCCGCTGCCCACGATCTGATCACGGCGGACAAGAAGGATTCGACCGGCATCTGTTTCATCGGCGAGCGTCGATTCGCCGATTTCCTCAAGACCTACCTGCCCGCCCAGCCGGGCCCGATCGAGACCCTCGAGGGCGAGTCGCTGGGCACCCATCAGGGCCTGATGTACCACACCATCGGTCAGCGCCAGGGGCTAGGGATAGGCGGCACGAGGACCCATGGCGATGCGCCCTGGTACGTGGTGGGCAAGGATCTCGAGACCAACACGCTGCTGGTCGTTCAGGGAAAGAACCACCCAGCCCTGTTCGCCGACCGGCTCGAGGCCGAGCAGGTCCACTGGATCGAGCCGCCACCGACCGACCGGCCACTGACCGCCAAGATCCGCTACCGGCAACCCGACCAGGCAGTCAGCATCGAGCAGACGGGCGATCGCCTGATCGCCACCTTCGATGAGCCGCAACGCGCGATTACCCCCGGCCAGTCGGTGGTGTTCTATGATGGCCCCATCTGCCTGGGTGGCGCGGTGATTACCCGCGCCCTGCCCCGGGACTGATCATCAATCCAACCGATTCGGGACGCATGCCACAAGATACCGACGACCAATTGATCGCCATGGCCGGCATGACCCAGGCCGTCCAGTTGATCCAGACGCTGGCCTACGAAGGCCGCGTGGCGGACAGCCAAGCGCTGGAGGCGAGCATCGGCTCGCTGTTCGCCTTCGACGCCCCCGACACGGCCAGCATCTACGGCGGGCTCTCGGGGGTACGTTTTGGCATGACGCGACTGACCGAAATGCTGGCCGGCAACTCGCGCGCACAGCGTGATCTCGAGTTGACCCGCTACCTGGTCACGCTGTTTGCCGTGACCAAGGCATTCCGTCGCGATGACGAGATGGCGGGGAAATTGTTTTCCCGCCTGGAGGAACTCAAGCCCGCCTTCGATCAGCACGGTGCCGACAGCGGCCTGATGGCCGATCTGAACAACCTCTATCGCAGCACCCTGAGCAACCTGCCACAGAAATTCGTCATCAACGGCGAGAAGCATCACCTCGAGGACATGGCGATCTCCTCGTCGGTCCGCGGCCTGCTGCTTGCCGGGGTGCGTGCGACCATTCTGTTCGACCAGGTGGGTGGTAGGCGCTGGCGCCTGCTGTTCCAGCGCGGCAAGTACCTGGCCCGCGCCGAGGAGTTGGTGCCACGCCTCTGAACCACCTGCCAACCGGCCGCCCATCTCACAGGATCAAGCCATGCCCCAGCAGCTGCTCCGGACGCTCACCGAACGCCATGCGGACGATCCGGTCGGCACGTTGGTCGCCATCATCGACTGGTTGCGTCCCGGCCCGGACGAGGATGCCTCGGCGGCCATCGAACGCATCGAGCAACTGCAGGTAGCGCTCGAGGCAGACTCCACGATGCAGGAGGCCCTTCATGAGCGCCTGGGGGACTGGCTCGACCAGGCGCGCTTCTTTCAGATCCTCGCCGGACTGGGACTGTTCTCGCGACGCGGCTTCCTGCGGGAGCTGGGTCAGCGGGTCTACGAGCGCCTGAATCCCGCGCCGGCCGATCCGATGAGCGTGCGTGACGTGTTCTACCTGGCGTTCCACGAGGCCGAGGACCCCGAGTGGGTGGCGCAGGTGCCGCCGCCCTGCTGGGAGCGGCTGATGCGAACACTCTGGCCGTGGTCGCCGGACGAGGCGGGTCAGAAAGGCAGGGACCGGCTGACCCGCGAGACACTCTACGCCGTCGAGATGCTGGCCATCTGGATCGCCGCCGAGGAATTCGAGCCCGACATCCTCCGACTCGACCCGAGCATGGCCACCCGCGATTCGAGTTTCATCGCGCTGCAGCGAGAGGTCGGCGCCTACGTACGTGACTACGTCGGCTGGATGGACGGCAAGCTCGAGGACTTCCACGACGACGCCCACATCCGCGTGTTGCTCGAACAATGCAGCGAGGAGGTCGAGCGCCTGCACCGGCGCGCAGTCACGCGCGGGACCAGCATCTCGTTGACCCACCTACTCGAGCGCCTCGGCCAGACCATCGCCCGGATCGAACGATTGCTCGACATCCTTGACCCCAAGGCATGCGAGCAATGCAACGAGCGAGCGACCGCGCTGTTCACCGAACTGGTCGAGGCCAGCTCCGAACGTCACGGCATCCGCCCGCTGATTCGCCGCAGCGTGCGCCAACTGGCACGCAGCGTCACCGAGAACGCCAGTGACAAGGGCGAGCACTACATCGCCGGCGACCGCCCCGCCTATTTCCGCATGTTGGCCTCGGGGCTGGCTGGAGGCCTGATCATCGCCGTCATGGCCCTGCTCAAGATCCACATCCTTGAGAGCGGCTTTGCGCGCCTGCCCGAAACCGTGCTGGTCAGTCTCAATTACGGGCTGGGTTTCGTCCTGATCCACATCCTGCACGGGACGGTGGCCACAAAGCAGCCGGCCATGACAGCCGCGAGCATCGCCGAGCAGGTCGAGTTGGGCGAGCACGGTCGCGCCAACCCCCGCAAGCTCGCGAATCTCCTGCTGCGCGTGGGACGCACCCAGTTCGTCGCCATCGCCGGCAACGTCATCGCCGCCCTCTCGCTTGCCTTCCTGATCGCCTGGTTGTGGCAACAACAGACCGGCAGCTCGCTGATCACCAGCGAACGGGCGGATTACATCCTGGCGGGAATCAATCCCGTGAGCGGTTTGGCCCTGTTCTACGCCGCCATCGCCGGGGTCTGGTTGTTCCTGTCGGGCCTGATCGCGGGGTTCTTCGACAACCGTGCCGCGTACCTGGGACTCGAGGCGAGGCTGCGCGAGCATCCGCTGCTTCAACGGGTGCTGCCGCAAGGCGCCCGCCATCGTCTAGCTACCTACATCGATGGCCATTACGGCGCCCTGATCAGTAACTTCGCCTTCGGCATCATGCTCGGCTCCACCGGCTACGTGGGCTACCTGCTCGGCCTGCCACTCGACATCCGCCACGTAGCCTTTTCCTCGGCGGACCTGGGCTACGCGATGTCGCACGAATTCGCCGGACCACTCACGTTCGCCCTGTTGCTGGGCTTCGTGCTGCTGATCGGCGCGGTCAACCTCACCGTGAGCTTCGCCCTGGCCCTCAACGTCGCCCTGCGGGCGCGCGGCACCCGCATCGCCAAGCCTATGAACCTCGTGCGGGCCTACTGGCAACTGCTCCGGCAGCAGCCGGCAAGCCTGATCTATCCGCCGGCCGCGCCTGCCGAGACCGCATCCAACGACAACGAGTCAGAGGCAACGGCCGACCACGAGCCCCGCGATCACTCCACAGGGCGCCACTGACCGGGCGAAAGACAACCCGCCCTCCTCACCCAATGACCAGCGGGACGAACACGCCGCGGCCTCGCTCCACGCCAATCGTGGCAACGCGTCATCACTTAGATAACGGGCACAAAAAACCGCCAGTGAGCCATGCTCGACTGGCGGTTTTTTCGTGGCGAGACACCCCTGCGGGTTGCGAGTTGTGTCAGGCCTGTAGGTATTTCCGCAACTGGTACTGCCAGATGAAGCCGATCACCGAGAAGACAGCAAAAATCGACGCAGCTATGGCCCAGAATTCCCAGCCCTTGGGTTCAACACCGCCGACCGAGTATTCGAGGTAGATACCGACGCCCATCCCGATAACGAAATACACCAACCATTCGACGATCCGCCACCAGAACGACTTCTGACGGCCCCGCTCGACCACAGGGATCACCAGGAACAGTCGTTGATTGATGAACGGCATGTTCGCCAGGACGAACAGGCCGATCAGGTAGCTCGCGATAATCCAGTCGGCGATCATGTAGGCCTCGTTTCGGTGGCGTGTGGCAAGTGTGGGCTTAGAGCCCGAAAGCCCCGGCCGTCAGTGCGGTCAGGCCGGTCGGATACAGGCCGAAGATCAGCATCGAGGCACCGCTGAGGATCAGCACGCCACGCACGTTGACGTCGGCCTGAATCGGGCTGGTGTCCTCCGGCTTGTCGAAGTAGACCATCTTGACCGCGCGCAGGTAGTAGAACGCCCCGATAACCGCCGTGACCACGGCGAAGGTGGCAAGCCACCACAACCCGACACCGACGATCGATTGCAGCACGGCAAGTTTCGCCCAGAAACCGAAGGTGAACGGGATGCCGGCCATGGAGAACATCAGCAGCAGGAAGACGAATGCCATCACCGGGCTGCGATCGTTCAGGCCCTTCAGGTCGTCCATGCTCTCGGCCTCGAAGCCCTGGCGGGCCAGCAGCAGGATGATGCCGAAGCCCCCGATGGTCATCACGGCGTAGGCGATGGTGTAGAACAACGCCGCGGCGTAGCCCTCGTTGGTGCCGGCCAGCACGCCCAGCAGGATGAAACCGACGTGACCGATGGTGGAATACGTCAGCATCCGCTTGAAGCTGGTCTGCGCGATGGCGACCACGTTGCCGATCGCCATGGACAGCATCGCCACCACGATCAGCATCGGCTGCCAATCGTAGAACAACGGCCCCATGCCATCGACCAGCAGGCGCATCACCAAGGCCAGCGCAGCGACCTTCGGGGCGGCAGCCAGGTACAGCGTCACGGCCGTCGGTGCGCCCTCGTAGACGTCGGGCAACCACATGTGGAACGGCGCGATACCCATCTTGAACACCGCACCGACCACGATCAGCACCACGGCGGCCTTCAAGGCCATCGAGTCCTCGCCGGCGGCGACCGTCTCGGCGATCGCAGTGAGCATCAGGTTGCCCGTCACGCCGTAGAGCAACGACATGCCGTAGAGCAGGATGCCCGAGGCGAGCGCGCCGAGCACGAAGTACTTCATTGCCGCCTCGGAGGCGCGGCCGTCGTCACGCTTGAATGCAGTCATGGCGTACAGGGCCAAAGACATCAACTCGAGGCCGAGATAGAGCAGCAACAAGTGATTCGAGGAAATCGTGATCATCATCCCCAGCACGCCGAACAGGCCGAGCATGTAGTACTCGCCCTTGTCGATGCCGCGCTGGCGCAGGTAGGTACGCGAGATGACGAACACCGCCGCGACCAGCACGTAGACCACCAGTTTCATCAGGTCGGCCATGGGATCGTTGACCACCATGTCGCCGAAGCTCATCCGCACGCTGTCATCCATCTGCACCAGCGTGATCACGAACAGCGCGATCAGCGTCAGGATCGAGAGCACGAAGCTGACCGTCGGCCCGCGCTTCGGCAGGAACGGGTCGACGAGCAGGATCAGGCACGCCATCGCCGCGAGGACGATTTCGGGAAGGACCGGTTGCAGGTTCAGTGAGGCGAGAGTCATAGGGAACGTCTTACAACTTGGTGGTCAGCGCCTGTTGCGCCAGGTTCTCGATCGAGGCGTGCATGACCTCGACCAGCGGGTTCGGCCAGACGCCGATCAGCACGATAAGGAACGCGAGCACGCCCAGCACCCAGGCCTCGCGGAAGTTAAGGTCTTCAAGCGTCTTGACGCCCTCGTTCTTGACCTCGCCGAAGATCACGCGCTTGACCATCCACAGGGTGTAGGCCGCGCCGATGATCAGCGTGAGGGCGGCCGCCAGGGCGATCCAGAAGTTCGCCTTGAACGCCGCGAGAATGACCATGAACTCGCCGACGAAGCCCGAGGTGCCCGGCAGACCGACGTTGGCCATGGCGAACAGCACCACCAGCGCACCGAACCACGGCATGGTGTTGACCACCCCACCGTAGGCCGAGATGTCCCGCGTGTGGAGCCGGTCATAGAGCACGCCGATAGAGAGGAACATCGCCGCGGAAATCAGGCCGTGGGAGATCATCTGGACCATCGCGCCCTCGAGCGCCAGAGTCACGCCACTAGCCGACGCGTTATCCGGGTTGGCGACAATCATGTAGATCACGAACAGACCCAGGGTGACGAAGCCCATGTGCGAGATCGACGAGTAGGCGACCAGCTTTTTCATGTCCGACTGGACCATCGCCACCAGGCCGATGTAGACGATCGCGATCAGCGACAGCGCGATCATCAGCCAGTCGAGCGTCGCCGCCGCGTCCGGCGTCATCGGCAGCGAGAAGCGCAGAAAGCCGTAGCCACCGATCTTGAGCATAATCGCCGCCAGGATGACCGAGCCGCCGGTGGGCGCCTCGACGTGCGCATCCGGCAACCAGGTATGTACCGGCCACATCGGGATCTTCACCGCGAAGGCGATCAGGAAGGCCAGGAAGATCAGGATCTGCTCGGTCAGTGTCAGCGGCAACTCGTGCAGCACGGGAATGGCGAAGCTACCGGCCTGGAAGTACATGTAGATCAGCGCGACCAGCATGAACACCGAGCCGAGGAAGGTATACAAGAAGAACTTGATCGTCGCGTAGACCCGCTGCGGGCCACCCCAGATACCGATGATGATGAACATCGGGATCAGCATGCCTTCGAAGAAGAAGTAGAAGACGATGGCATCCATTGCGGCGAAGGTGCCGTTCATCATCCCTTCCATGATCAGGAAGGCGGCCAGGTACTGGTGGGCCTTTTCCTTGATCACTTCCCAGGCGGCCACCACCACGAGGATGGTGGTGAAGGTGGTCAGCACGATCAGCGGCATGGAGATGCCGTCGACGCCCAACGCATAGTTGATGCCGAAGGCCGGGATCCACGGCAGATGCTCGACGAACTGCATCGCGGCGGTCTGCGTGTTGAATCCGACGATCAGGCCGAGGCTGATCACGAAGACCACGACGGAGACGATCAGCGCGAACCAGCGCGCCGAGGCGGCACGCCGTTCGCCGAACAGCATGACGGCAAGGCCTGCCGCGATCGGCAACCAGACGAGCAGGCTCAGTATGGGCCAGGAGGTCAGCATCGAACCGTTTTCCTTCGCTTGTTATCGGTTTGGGCGTTACGCGCCAATGAACACGATCCAGGTCATCAGCCCGATCAGGCCGAGGATCATGACGAACGCGTAATGGTAGAGGTAGCCGGTCTGGATCAGGCGCCAGGTGCGGGCCATGTAACCCACGAATGCAGCCGTGCCATTGACCAGCCAGCCGTCGATCGCCCGCAGGTCGGCGCCCTGCCACAACCCACGGCCCAGCAGCCGCGAGCCGCCGGCGATGACGGTGTTGTTGAAGCTGTCGAAACCGTAGCCTTCCTCGAGAATCCGCTTGGGCCAGGCGAACACGCGGGCGAACAGCGGCGGCAATACATTCGGCATACCCAGGTACATGATCGCCGCACCCGCCACGCCGGCGAGCGCCATCCAGACCACCGGCGTGGTCCAGCCGTAGAGGAACATGCCCCACGCGCCCTTGAACTGGTCTTCCAGCGTCGCCATCGCCCCGTGGGTGGCCAGCACGCGGATCGAGTCATCGAAGTAGGCACCGAACAGCATCGGCTCGACCACCAGAAAACCGATGATCAGTGACGGCACGGCCAGCAGCACCAGCGGCACCGTGACCACCTTGGGCGATTCCTTGGCGTGCGAGGCAGTATGGGCGTCCATCCGCGACTCGCCGAAGAAAACCAGGAACAGCATGCGGAAGGTGTAGAACGCGGTCACGAACACGCCGATGAACAGCGCCCAGTAGGCAAACTCTGCACCGGGCAGCTCGGAGGCCGCCACGGCGTAGATGACCGACTCCTTGGAGTAGAACCCGGAGGTGCCCGGGAAGCCGATCAGCGCCAGTGCCCCGATAAAGAAGGTCGCAAAGGTGATCGGCAGCTTCTTCGCCAGCCCGCCCATCTTGCGCATGTCCTGCTCGTGGTGCAGCGCGATGATCACCGAGCCGGCCGCGAGGAACAGCAGCGCCTTGAAGAAGGCATGGGTCATCAGGTGGAACAGCGCCGGGCTGTAGGCCGACACGCCCAGCGCGGCGGTCATGAAGCCCAGCTGCGAGAGCGTCGAGTAGGCGATCACGCGCTTGATGTCGTGCTGGACGATACCCAGCAGGCCCATGAAGATCGCGGTCACCGCGCCGATCACCAGGATGAACGACAGCGCCGCATCGGATAGTTCGAACAGCGGCGAGAAGCGCGCCACCATGAAGATACCGGCGGTGACCATGGTCGCCGCGTGGATCAGCGCCGAGATCGGCGTGGGGCCTTCCATCGAGTCCGGCAGCCACACGTGTAGCGGCACCTGCGCCGATTTGCCCATCGCGCCAATGAACAGCAGGATCGCGATCACGCTGATCAGCGACCACTCGACGCCCGGCCAGTACTCAACGGTGATGTCGGCCAGCTCGGGCAGGCGCTCGAACACGGTCGCGTAGTGCAACGAGTCGGTGTAGGCGAGGATCGCGGCGATGCCGAGCAAAAAGCCGAAGTCGCCCACCCGGTTGACGAGGAAGGCCTTGAGGTTGGCGAAGATCGCCGACTCGCGCTTGTACCAGAAGCCGATCAGCAGGTACGAGACCAGGCCGACCGCTTCCCAGCCGAAGAACAACTGCAGCAGGTTGTTCGACATCACCAGCATCAGCATCGAGAAGGTGAACAGCGAGATGTAGCTGAAAAAGCGCTGGTAGCCGGGATCATCGTGCATGTAGCCGATGGTGTAGATGTGAACCATCAGCGAGACGGCGGTCACCACCACCATCATCATCACGGTGAGGTTGTCGACCAGGAACCCGATGTTGAACTCGAAAAGGTCCGAGGCGATCCAGGTGTAGACGGTGCCGTCGAAGGTCGACAGCCCACCGAATACGTGCATGTAGAAGGCGTACAGGGACGCGGCCAGCGCGATCGCCACGCCGATGATGGTGACCCAGTGGGCGCCGGACCGACCGATCTGTCGTCCGAACAGGCCCGCGATGATCGAGGCGATCAGCGGGGCAAGTACGACGGCAAGATAAACCTTTTCCATTGAATCAGCCCTTCATCTCGGTCAGGTCTTCGACGTTGATCGTGCGTCGATTGCGGAACAGCGTCACCAGGATCGCCAGACCGATCGCCGCCTCGGCCGCGGCGACGGTCAGGACGAAGAACACGAACGCCTGGCCGTCGATATCGCCGGAGAAGTGCGAGAACGCCACGAAGTTCACGTTTACCGCCAGAAGCATCAGCTCGATGGCCATCAGCAGCACGAGCACGTTCTTGCGGTTGAGAAAGATGCCGGCGACGCTGATCGAGAACAGCAGACCGCCGAAGATCAGGAACTCGGACAGGCTGATCATGACGTTTCCTTATCCTGGTTGGCTTTGGAGTCGCCCGCGACATCGCCACGGCGCGTCTTGTCCGCATCCAGCTCGGCAATGCGAACGCGATCCTCGGCACGCACCCGCACCTGTGCGTCGATGTCCTGGTAGTGCACGCCCGGGCGACGACGATGGGCGAGCGCGATCGCCGCGACAATGGCGACCAGCAGGATGAACGCCGCGATCTCGAACGGATAGACGAACTTGGTGTACAGCACCTGGCCGATGGCGAGTGTATTGCCCGCATCGGCCGGGGCCGGCTCCGGTGACGGGTAAATATCCAGGCCGAAGCTCGCCGGGCCGAGGATCAGTGCCAGCTCGATGATCATCACCAGCGCGACGAACACGCCCACCGGCAGATTACGGATGAAGCCCTCGCGCAGCGGCGCGATATTCACATCGAGCATCATCACCACAAACAGGAACAGCACCATCACCGCCCCGACGTAGACCAGCAGCAGCACGATGCCGAGGAATTCCGCTTCCATCAGGATCCAGATCAGCGCGGTCGAGAAGAATGTCAGCACCAGGTAAAGGGCGGCATGCACCGGGTTCTTGACCGTCACCACCCGGATGGCGGCAAGCACCGCGACCGATGCAAATACGTAGAAAAGGATCTGATAGAGCGACATGACTATCCTTCTGCTGGGAGCGGGCGTCCGCCCCTGAGCCGGTTGACCGTTGTTTCGTTCGTTGTTCCAGGTGCCGGGCGTCGTGCCACGACGGGACGGGACGTTACCACGACCTCCGCCCGCCGGCACGTCACCCCGTACCGATCACCCCTGATCGAGAGCCGTTACCGGTAGGCGGCGTCCGCCAGGCGGTCCGCCGCGATCTGCGGTTCGAGGCGATCACCAATCTCGAGGAGCTTGTCCTTGGTCATGATGTTCTCGCCACGATTCTCGAAGTGGTACTCGTAAACCCTTGTCTCGACAATGGAATCCACCGGGCAGGCCTCTTCGCAAAAG
Source organism: Guyparkeria sp. SCN-R1 (assembly GCF_003932495.1). Lineage (GTDB taxonomy): Bacteria > Pseudomonadota > Gammaproteobacteria > Halothiobacillales > Halothiobacillaceae > Guyparkeria. Next base: position 99,775 of record NZ_QZMT01000006.1, on the reverse strand, counting down.
CCGCAGTAGATGCACTTGAACAGGTCGATGTCGTAGCGCGTGGTCCGGCGCGTGCCATCCTCGCGCTGTTCGGATTCGATGGTGATCGCCAGCGCCGGGCAGACCGCCTCGCAGAGCTTGCAGGCAATGCAGCGCTCTTCGCCGTTGGCGTAGCGACGCAGTGCGTGCAGCCCACGGAAACGAGGCGACTGAGGTGTCTTCTCCTCCGGGTACTGCACGGTGTACTTGTGGCCGAAGAAGTACTTACCGGTCACCGACATGCCGAGGAACAGTTCCCACAGGAACCAGGTCTTGAAAAAATGCTTGATCGCGTTCATCGCAGGAACCTCTTAGAACCAAGGACCGACTTCGAAGTAGAAGAACGCGCCTTCCACCGCGATCCAGAGGATCGTCACCGGAATGAAGACCTTCCAGCCGAGACGCATGATCTGGTCGTAACGGAAACGCGGGAACGTCGCGCGGAACCAGATGAAGACGAACAGCAGGAACGAGATCTTGAGCAGGAACCAGACGATGCCCGGCACGAAGGCGAACACCGGCTCGAGGAACGTGCCCTGGAACGGCGACAGCCAGCCACCCAGGAACATGACCGCGGTCAGCGCCGAGATCAGGATCATGCTGGCGTATTCGGCGAGCATGAACAGTGCGAAGGCAATGCCCGAATACTCGACGTGGAAGCCCGCGACGATTTCCGATTCACCCTCGGAGATATCGAACGGTGCGCGGTTGGTCTCGGCCACGCCGGAGACGAAGTAGACCACGAACATCGGCAGCAGCGGCAGCCAGTACCAGTGCAGGATGCTGCCCTCCTGGCCGCGCACGATCTCGGAGAGGTTCAGACTGCCGGCCACCATCAACACACCGACCAGCGCAAAGCCCATCGCCAGCTCGTAGGCAACCTTGTGCGCCGCCGAGCGCATGCCGCCGAGCAGCGCGTACTTGGAGTTCGAGGCCCAGCCGGCGAGGATCACGCCATAGACGCCCGCCGCACCGATCGCGAGCACGTACAGCAGACCGGCGTTGATGTCGGCCAGTACCCAGCCGTCGTCAAACGGGATGACCGCCCAGGCCACCAGCGCGGCGACCAGGATCAGGACCGGCGCGAGATAGAAGATGAACTTGTTGGCGACCGTCGGCGTGATCACCTCCTTGAACATCAATTTGAATACGTCGGCGAACGGCTGGAACATCCCGCGCGGCCCGACCCGGTTGGGGCCGATGCGCACGTGCATGTAACCGATCACCTTGCGCTCGGCGAGCGTGAGGTAAGCGACCGCGACCACGATCGGCAGGACGATCACCAGCGTGAGCAGCAGGTGAACGACGAAGTACTGCCACGACGGCGACATCCAGCCGATAACCGGCGAGAGCCATTCGGTGATCATGCGGCGACCTCCACCTGAATTTCGACCTTGCCGGCGCGCGGCGCCAGTTCACCGGCACACACGCCGCTGAACACGACGACGCTGCCCGGTGTGACGCGCGGATCGACACGGATCGGCAACTCGACGCGCACGCCGTCCTGCTCGATCGCCGCAGTCATGTCGTCTGCCCAGCCCTCACGCTCGGCATCGGCCGGATTGACCAGCACATGGTGCTGCAGCTCGGTCTTTTCGGTGGCCTGCAGCGGCGCGGCCCGACGGATCACCGGATCGATGCCGTACATCGCCACCGGCGCAATCCGCTGGTAGCCGCCCTGCCCGGCCTTGGTCGGCAACTCGTAGTGCGCCTCGGCGAGCGACGCGGTCTTGTTCTCGAGCGCCACTTCCTGGCAATGCGTCTGGATCTCGCGACGCACCTCTGTGACCGCCATGTAGTCAAAGCCATTGAGGTCAAGCAGATTGCCCAGCACCCGCAGGATCTTCCAGGCCGGACGCGACTCGCCCAGCGCGCGAACCGCGCCGTTCACCGACTGCCAGCGGCCCTCACCGTTGACCCAGGTGCCGGCCGTTTCGACCGCGGTGCCCATCGGCAACAGCACGTCGGCGTAACGCTTCATCGCCGGGGTGACGTAACTGGTGATGGCGACCACGCAACCGGCCTGTTCCAGCCGATCGATGGCGGCCTGACCGGCGGCCGAATCGAATTCCGGCTCGATGCCCTGCAGGATCATCGCCTCGCAGGGTTCGACCAGCATGTCGGCGGCGTTGCGGCCGTGCCCGACGGCATCGGCACCACCGGCGGCACGGTGAGGCACCGCACCGGCGAGCCAGGCACCGGCGGCGTTGCCACCCTGTGAGACGATACCCAGCTGGACGCCGGTCAGCCGCGCCAGCTCGGCGGCCACGGCGCGCAGCGCGGCGAATTCGGGGGCGTTCTGTGCCACGGCACCCAGGAAGATCGCGCCCTTCTCGGCGTCCTTGAGTTCGGCGACGATCGCCGCGGCGTCATCGATCTGGGCGACCGGTTGGTCGGACAGATTGGACGGGATCTCGCCACCGGCGGCCTTGAGCAGTGCCAGCAGGCTACCCAGCTCGCCACCTTCCGCCACCCGGCTCGGGGCCTGGCGCGCCGGGAAGGTCAGATCCTGCTCGTAGGGATGGATCAGGGTGATCCGCGCCTGGTTGTTCAATGCGGTCTGGCGCAGGCGGTGGGCGAACAGCGGGACCTCTTCGCGTACCGCCATACCGACGGTCACGGCCGCGTTCAGATCCGCGATCGCCGGGATGTCCATGCCCAGCCACGGCATGACCGGGTCGTCGGCGTCACCGGAGAAGTCGGTCTGGCGCAGACGGTGATCGATGTTGTTCGAGCCCATGCCACGGACGATGCGCGCGGTCAGGTACTGCTCCTCGAGGCTCGCGTTGGCCGAGATCAGCGCGCCGAGTGATGCCGGCCCCTGTTGGTTGACGATCTCCTGAATGCCCTGGGCGGCAGCCTCGAGTGCTTCTTCCCAGCTCGTGGCAACCCACTCGCCATCGCGCTTGACCATCGGCCGGGTCAGACGATCGTCGGTGAACAGGCCAGTGTAGGCGTAGCGATCGCGGTCGGCGATCCAGGTCTCGTTGACCGCGTCGTTGTCACGCGGAACGGTGCGCATCACCCGCCCTTCGCGGGTGTGGATGTAGAGGTTCGAGCCGAAGGCATCATGCGTGGACAGGTGCTTGTGCTGCACCAGTTCCCAGGGACGATGCGTGTAGCGCGACGGCTTGGCCGTCAGCGCGCCGACCGGGCACAGGTCGATGACGTTACCCGAGAGCTCGGAGGTCACGCTCTTGGAGATGTAGGTACCGATCTCCATCTGATCGGTACGACCGGTCGCGCCCAGCTCCTTCAGGCCCGCGATCTCCTCGCCGAACCGCACACAGCGGGTGCAGTGAATGCAGCGGGTCATGTCGGTCGCGATCAGCGGACCGATGTCCTTGTCCTTGACCACGCGCTTGGCCTCGGAGTACTGACCGACGCCCTCGCCGTAGCCCATGGCCACATCCTGGAGCTCGCACTCGCCGCCCTGATCGCAGATCGGGCAGTCGAGCGGGTGGTTGATCAACAGGAACTCCATGGTCGAGCGCTGGGCGCTGATCGCCTTGGGGCTGCGCGTGGAGACCTTCATGCCCTCGGAAATCGGCGTCGAACAGGCCGGCAACGGCTTGGGCGCGCGTTCGACCTCCACCAGGCACATGCGGCAGTTGGCCGCGATCGACAGCTTGCGGTGATAACAGAAGCGCGGGATGTTGATCCCCGCCTTGTCCGTCACCTCGATCAGCATGTCCCCCGGGTTGCCCTGGAGGGTCATGCCGTCGACTTCAAAGGTAATCTGCTCGTCACTCATACCTGGAAACCTGATTGCACGGCCGGCCTTAGGCCGCCTGGGATGCGCGGTCGACCATGCTGTGGCCGTGCTTGATGTAGTACTCGAATTCCGGACGGAAGTGCTTGATAAAGCTCCGTACCGGCGTGGCGGCGGCATCGCCGAAGGCGCAGATGGTGCGCCCCTCGATCTTGCTCGCCACGTCGTCGAGACGGTCGAGATCCTCGAGCGTGCCCTTGCCGTCGATGATCCGGTTGAGCATGCGGAACAGCCAGCCGGTGCCTTCACGGCACGGCGTGCACTGGCCACAGGATTCCTTGTAATAGAACTGCGCCACGCGACGCAGCGCCTTGACCATGCAGGTGTCCTCGTCCATGACAATCAACCCGCCCGAGCCCAGGAACGTGCCCGACTTGGCGATCGAGTCGTAATCCATGTTGGTCTCGAGCATGATCTCGCCCGGGATGACCGGCGACGAGGTGCCGCCCGGAATCACGGCCTTGCATTTCTTGCCCCCGCGCATGCCGCCGGCCATTTCCAGCAGGTCGGCGAACGGCGTGCCCATGGGGATCTCGAACACGCCCGGCTTGTTGACGTGACCGGAGACCGACCAGATCTTCACCCCGCCACTGTTGGGCACGCCCAGATCGGCGAACCACTGGCCGCCATTGCGCATAATCGCCGGCACGGACGACAGCGTCTCGGTGTTGTTGACCGTGGTCGGCCGACCGTACAGGCCGAAGTTGGCCGGGAACGGCGGCTTGAAGCGTGGCTGGCCCTTCTTGCCCTCGAGCGATTCGAGCAGCGCGGTCTCCTCGCCACAGATGTACGCCCCGGCACCGAGCGAACCGTAGAGGTCGAAGTCGATGCCAGACCCCTGGATGTTCTCGCCCAGCACGCCGTACTCGTAGGCCTCGCGCACGGCCTGTTCGAAGCGCTCGAACACCAGGTCCGAGAACTCGCCGCGCATGTAGTTGTAGCCCTTGGTCGCGCCGATGGAGTAGCCGGCGATCGCCATGCCCTCGACCAGCGCATGCGGGTTATTCATCAAGATCTGGCGATCCTTGAAGGTGCCCGGCTCGGACTCATCCGAGTTGCAAACGATGTACTTCTGCCCCGGGGCATTACGCGGCATGAACGACCACTTGAGCCCGGTCGGGAAGCCGGCGCCGCCGCGGCCACGCAGATTCGAGGTCTTGACCTCCTCGATGATCAGCGCGGGGTCGGTCTTTTCCTCGAGGATCTTCTTCCAGGCCTGGTAGCCGCCGGAGGCGAGGTAGGCCTCCAACGACCACGGCTGCTCGTGTTCGAGCGTGGCGAAGCAGACCGGGGTGGAACTGACGTAATTGAAACTCATGGCGTCAATCCAGCTTGTCGAGAATCTCGTCCACCTTCTCGGGTGTCAGATTCTCGTAGTAAACGTGATCGACCTGCATCATCGGACCGCCGCCGCAGGCCGCCAGGCATTCCTCTTCCTTCTTCAGCAGGATCCGGCCGTCGGGCGTGGACTCGCCGGTCTTGATGCCGAGCTTTTTCTCGCAGTGGTCGACAATCTCGTCGGAACCCATCAGCGAGCAAGCAATGTTGGTGCAGACCGAGACGTGATGGCGCCCGCAGGGCTTGGTCTCGATCATGGAATAGAACGAGGCGACCTCGTAGACCGAGATCGGCTCCATCCCGAGGTACTCGGCGATCGCGTCCATCAGATCGACGGTGACGTGACCGTCGTTCTGGTGCTGCGCAATCCGCAGCGCGGCCAGCGAGGCAGACTGCTTCTGGTCCTCGGGGTAGCGCGCGAGCCAGCCGTCGATTTCCTCGCGGCTGTGATCGGTCAACAGGTGGAGTTTGCTCTCGGTCATCAGCGGTCGACCTCTCCGAATACGATGTCCTGGGTGCCGATGATTGCCACGACGTCGGCCAGCATGTGGCCGCGTGACATCTCGTCGAGACCCGACAGGTGGGCAAAGCCCGGCGCACGAATCTTGAGGCGGTACGGCTTGTTGGCCCCGTCGGAAACCAGGTAGATGCCGAATTCGCCCTTCGGGTGCTCCACGGCGGCATAGGCCTCGCCGCGCGGGAGGGTATACCCCTCCGTGAACAGCTTGAAGTGGTGAATCAGCGATTCCATGTCCGCCTTCACCTCCTCGCGCCGCGGCGGGACGACCTTGTGGTCGTCGGCCATCACCGGCCCCGGGTTCTTGCGCAACCAGTCGATGCACTGGCGGATGATGCGGTTGGACTGGCGCATCTCCTCGACGCGCACCAGGTAACGGTCGTAGCAATCACCGTTCTTTCCCACCGGGATGTCGAAGTCGAGCTGGTCGTAGACAGCATACGGCTGGTGCTTGCGCAGGTCCCATTCGACGCCCGAACCGCGCAGCATTGGGCCGGTAAAGCCCATCTGCAGCGCCCGCTCCTTGCTGACGACGCCAATGTCGACCGTCCGCTGCTTCCAGATACGGTTGTCGGTCAGCAGGGTCTCGTACTCGTCGACGTACTTCGGGAAACGTTCGGTGAAGTCCTCGAGGAAGTCGAGCAGCGATCCCTGGCGCGCCTCGTTCATGCGATTGACTTCACGCTCGCTGTGCCACTTGGATGCCTGGTACTTGGGCATCGAGTCCGGCAAGTCGCGCGCGACACCGCCCGGGCGGTAGTAGGTGGCGTGCAGGCGGGCACCCGAGACCGCCTCGTAGCAGTCCATCAGGTCCTCGCGCTCGCGGAAGGCGTACAGGAACACCGCCATCGCACCGATGTCGAGCGCGTGGGCGCCCAGCCACAGCAGGTGATTCAGGATGCGGGTGATCTCGTCGAACATCACCCGGATGTACTGGGCGCGCTCGGGGATCTCCAGATCCAGCAACTGCTCGATGGCGCGCACGTAGGCGTGCTCGTTACACATCATCGAGACGTAGTCGAGCCGGTCCATGTAGCCGATCGACTGGTTGTAGGGCTTGCTCTCGGCGAGCTTCTCGGTCGCGCGGTGCAGCAGGCCGATATGCGGGTCGGCACGAACGACGGTCTCGCCGTCCATCTCGAGCACCAGGCGCAGCACGCCGTGGGCCGACGGGTGCTGGGGACCGAAATTCAGGGTGTAGTTGGCGATTTCCGGCATCTATCAGCCCTCGTCGAGGTCAATGTAGCGGCTGTCGTCACGGTGCACCTTCGGCACCAGCACACGAGGCTCGATCGAAACCGGCTCGTAGACCACCCGCTGCTTCTCGTCGTCGTAACGCACCTCGACATGCCCGATCAGCGGGAAGTCCTTGCGGAACGGATGGCCGACGAAGCCGTAGTCCGTCAGGATTCGCCGCAGGTCCGGGTGGCCGTCGAACAGGATGCCGAACAGGTCGAACGCCTCGCGCTCGAACCAGTTCAGACCGGCCCACACCGACACCACCGACGGCACCGCCGGGGCCTCGTCGTCCGGGCAATAGACCCGCACACGCAGGCGCCAGTTGTGGGTGTACGAAAGCAGGTGGGCGACCACGGCAAAGCGCGGTCGGCCCAGGTCACCCAGGTCCGGCTCGTCGCCGAACTTGAGCCAGCCGCTGGTATTCGGCTCGACACCGCGGCTGTAACCGGTGTAGGAAACCGTCTCTTCACCGGCCCATTCATCGCGACCGTACTCGAGGTAGTCGACGCCGCACAGATCGACGCACTGCTCGAAACGCGTCGCCTCGCTCGACTCGAGCCGCTCGGCGACTTCGCGCCAGTGCTTGGCCTCGACCTGGATGGTGAGCTCACCACGGTCGAAGGTCTGATCGACGATGTACTCGCCGATGGTTTCCTTGAGGGCCGTTTGCAGGTTCATGAATGAGGCTACCCCTGTGCTTGCCGGTACCCGTCAGGCACGCGCAATGGTGTTGGTGCGACGGATCTTGTTCTGCAACTGGATGATTCCGTACAAGAGTGCCTCGGCCGTCGGCGGGCACCCGGGCACGTAGATGTCGACCGGCACGATCCGATCACAGCCACGCACCACGGAATAGGAGTAGTGGTAGTAGCCCCCACCATTGGCGCAGGAGCCCATGGAAATCACCCAGCGCGGCTCGGCCATCTGGTCGTAGACCTTGCGCAGTGCGGGGGCCATCTTGTTGACCAGGGTGCCGGCCACGATCATCACGTCGGACTGACGCGGACTCGGGCGGAACACCACGCCGAAGCGATCGAGGTCGTAACGGGCCGCGCCGGCATGCATCATTTCGACGGCACAGCAGGCCAGGCCGAAGGTCATCGGCCAGAGCGAGCCGGTGCGGGCCCAGTTGATCAGCTTGTCGGCCGACGTGGTGACGAAGCCCTTCTCAAGAACGCCTTCTACTCCCATTCCAGCGCCCCCTTCTTCCACTCGTAAATGAAGCCGATCACGAGCACGCCCAGAAAAATGGCCATGGCCGCGAGCCCGAAGCCGCCGATGTCCTCGAGCGCAACGGCCCAGGGAAACAGGAAGGCGATCTCCAGATCGAAGATGATGAACAGGATGGCGACCAGGTAGTAGCGGATGTCGAACTTCATGCGCGCGTCCTCGAAGGGCGCGAAACCGCACTCGTACGCATCCAGCTTGGCCGCATCCGGCCGGTTGGGTGCCAACACCTGACCAATGACCAGAAGACCCAGGGAGAACAGGGTGGCCACACCGAAGAAGATCAGGATGGGAATGTAGCCTTCAAGCATCTGACACCCTCTTGCTCGAAACCCGGCCGGGTCGATCCCGGCCGATTTTTTCTGCGCGTTCGACCGCCTTGCGCGCACCGGGAGAAATCACCACGGGAACGTACAAGAATAACGAATCGAACCGGAAAAGTGTGTTTGGTGCGGACGGTGGGACTCGAACCCACACGGCTTTCGCCACTACCCCCTCAAGATAGCGTGTCTACCAGTTCCACCACGTCCGCTTTGGTTGTCACCGGATCATCGCTTGATCCGGTCGTAACGGCGTTTGACTGCCGTTACTGTCCGGGCACATCCGACGGCGATTGGGTGCTGCCGTCTTCCTGCCCAGAGGGTGCCGCCGAGTTCGAGGATGGGACGTCGGTCGGCGTGCCTGCCGGCTTGTCGGACGGGGTGCGTCCGCCTTGCTCTGGCGCGTTTCCACTCTCGGAAACGGGTGCAGAATCTACCACGCTCGAGGGCTCCTGGGAAGTGTTAATCACGTAGGCAAGCAACAAACTGGTGCCAAAAAAGGCCACCACCATCCACCCAGTCACTTTCTGCAGGGTGTTTGCCGGCCCACGCGCCCCATGAACGGTGCCAGACGCGCCCGAACCGAACGCAGCGCCGGCATCCGCGCCCTTGCCATGCTGGATCAACACAAGCCCGATCAGGGCCAGACCCAGCAGCACGTGGATGATGATTACGAATGTGGTCATTACTTACCTACCGTGTCCGCCGCGGCGCGGCAGATTCCCAGAAAGTCCTCGGCCTTGAGCGACGCCCCGCCGATCAGGCCGCCGTCGATGTCCGGCTGTGCGAGTAGATCGGCCGCGTTGCCGGGTTTCATCGAGCCACCGTACTGAATGCGCACCGACTGGGCGATGCCCGCGTCGTGGTCGGCCAACTGACCACGGATGAACGCGTGAACGGCCTGTGCCTGCTCCGGCGAGGCCGTCCGGCCGGTGCCGATCGCCCAGACGGGCTCGTAGGCAATCACGATCCGATCAAAGGCCTGGATGCCGTTGCCACTGATCACGGCGGCCAGCTGACGACGCACCACCGCCTCGGTTTCGTCTGCTTCGCGCTCTTCAAGCGTCTCGCCGACGCAGAGGATCGGTGTGAGCCCTGCTGCCAGCGCGGCCTTGACCTTCGCGCTGACAATCTCGTCGGTCTCGCCGTACATGGCGCGACGTTCGGAGTGACCGATGATCACGTAACGCGCCCCCACGTCGGCCAGCATCGGCGCGGCGACTTCGCCGGTAAACGCGCCATTGTCGTGTTCGGAACAGTTCTGCGCGCCGACATCCAACGCGGTGGAGTCGGCCAGGCGGGCGACCTGCGGCACAAAGACGAACGGCGGGCAGACGGCAACGTCGATGCCTTCGAGCTGCGGCATGCCGTCAAGCAGGCCCAGCACCAGCGACTCGTTGTCGGCCAGCGCGCCATTGAGCTTCCAGTTTCCTACGACGATCGGTTTACGCATCCGATGGTTCCACTTGAAATGTTCGAGAGTCAGTTATCGAAATCGGTTGCCCCGGCGCGCGGCGACGCGAGTTGCGCGCACCGCCCCGGGAAACGGGCGACAAGACTACTTGGCCGCCCCCCATAAATCAATCCGCCCGGGGCGTGCGCGACAGCATGGCGACCGCCTCGGCGGCGATACCCTCACCCCGTCCGGTAAAGCCGAGTTTCTCCGAGGTCGTCGCCTTGACGTTTACCTGCTCGGTCGACCAGCCGCCGGCCGCCGCGATCGACTCACGCATGGGGTTGATCCACGGCGCAAGCTTCGGTGCCTGCGCAATCACGGTCGCATCGACATTAACCAGCTGCCAACCGCCCTGCTCGAGCAGCTCGACCACCCGGCGCAGCAAGTCCCGGCTGTCGGCCCCCGCCCAGGCAGGGTCCATGTCCGGAAAATGCCAGCCGATATCGCCGAGCCCGGCCCCGCCCAACAAGGCATCGCAGATCGCATGCAGCAGGACGTCACCGTCGGAATGCGCCCGAAAGCCTCGTTCAAAGGGAATGCGGCAACCGCCGATCCAGAGGTGATCGCCCGGCTCGAAGGCATGCACGTCGAAGCCGTGACCGATACGCAGCGAGAAGGGATCAATCATCGAGCACCCCCTGCCGCCGGAGGATCGCCCGGGCAATGCCGAGATCCTCCGGGTGGGTAATCTTGAGGTTGTCCGTGCCGGCGTCCACGGCCAGCGGCGACAGGCCCAGGCGTTCGAGCGCCGAGGCCTCGTCGGTGATCTCCGCCCCTGCGCCCAACCCCTGCTCGATCGCCTCGAGCAGCACGCCCACCGGGAACAGCTGCGGGGTCAAGGCATGGCGCAGTACGCGGCGGTCAACGGTCTCCACCACCCGACCCTCCGCATCGACACGCTTGATGGTGTCGCGCACAGGCGCGGTCAACAGTGCACCGTCCGGGTAGCGAGCGGCAGACAGCAGGCGGCGCAGGTCCCCCGGCGCCACGCAAGGCCGCGCGGCGTCATGCACCATCACCCACTCCCCCAGCCCATCGGCCGGTTCGTGCCGCTGGCCGGGCGAGAGACTCGCCCAGCGATCACGAAACAGGGCCAGCCCGTTGCGCACGCTCAACGCACGCGTGGCACCGCCATCGACGCGATGAATCGGCACGCCGGCCACATGCAACGCCTGCAGCGTGCCCTCGGGGACCTGCTCGCCGGTGACCAGCACCACCCCGGCCAGTCCCGGCAGATCTGCAAACCGCGACAGGGTCACCTCCAGCACGGAACGCTCGCCCAGGCTCAGGTACTGCTTGGGTGTCTCGCTCCCCATGCGACGGCCGAAGCCGGCCGCGGGCACGACCAGCCACCAGCGTCCCGCCTCGGCCGGAGTCGCCGCGGCGGGCGGCAAGGTGGTGGTGGCGACGTTCATCGCCCTACTCGACCTGACAGTGCACAAACCTCGACGGACACGGGGAAACGCAACGACCGTGATCGATTCATCGATGCATCACTCGCCGATCGAGGGAGACGTCACGCGGATCGGGTCCACCGCGGGCGGGGTGATGGTATCGGGGCGAACCCCTTCGACCACCTGGTAGAAACGCTCGTCCTCGCGAACCAGCCCCAACGTCAGCCGCGCCTGTGCCTCGACGGCATCCACGCCCTCCCGCAGGCTGCCCACCTCGGCCGCCAGGGTCTCGTTACGCCGCTCTAGACGGGTCTGTTCGGCCTGCAAGGACTCCAGGCGCTCCTGCTTGGCATTCACCTCGCCCACGGAGGCCTCGCTGAACCAGACCCGCCATTGCAGACCGGCGACCATCAACAACAGAATGACGGTCAGAAGGCGCACAAGACGCTCAATTCCGTCGATGGCACCGCATTCACCACGTCCCGAGAGGGTTCGCTGCACGGCACCGATGGAATGAAAGGCATCTGGTCAGTGCGTCCCGAAGGCCTAAGCCGAGGCCTTACTGACCGAAGGCCGCGCGACCCGGGAAGCGAGCCTTGTCGCCAAGGCGCTCCTCGATACGCAGCAGCTGGTTGTACTTGGCGATCCGGTCGGAGCGCGACAGCGAGCCGGTCTTGATCTGGCCGGCGTTGGTCGCCACGGCCAGATCCGCAATGGTGGTGTCCTCGGTCTCGCCGGAACGGTGAGAGACGACGTTGGTGTAGCCGTTCTCCTGCGCCAGACGCATGGCTGCCAGGGTCTCGGTCAGGGTGCCGATCTGGTTGACCTTCACCAGCATGGAGTTGGCGATCTTGCGCTCGATGCCTTCGCGCAGGATCTTCTCGTTGGTGACGAACAGGTCGTCGCCGACCAGCTGGCACTTGTCGCCCAGTCGCTCGGTCAAGAGCGCCCAGCCGTCCCAGTCGTCTTCGGCCATGCCGTCCTCGATCGAGAGGATCGGATACTTCTCGACCCATTCGGCCAGCAGGTCGACCATGCCGGCGGAATCCAGGGTGCGGTTCTCACCGCTCAGGACGTACTTGCCGTCCTTGATGTATTCGGAGCTCGCCGCGTCCAGGCCGAGGAACACGTCCTTGCCCGGGGTGTAGCCGGCCTTCTCGATCGCTTCCATGATCGCCTCGATCGCCGCCTCGTTGGACGGCAGGTCCGGGGCGAAGCCGCCCTCATCGCCAACGGCGGTCGACAGGCCGCGCGTGGCCAGCACCTGCTTGAGGGCATGGAATACCTCGACGCCGTAGCGCAGGGCCTCGGAGAAGCTCGGCGCGCCGGCCGGGATGATCATGAACTCCTGCATGTCGATGGAGTTGTCGGCGTGCTCGCCGCCGTTGATGATGTTCATCATCGGCACCGGCAGGGTCACGGCCGCCTCGCCACCGAGGTAGGAGAACAGCGGCTCGCTGCGCTCGAGCGCACCCGCCTGCGCGGCGGCCAGCGAGACGGCGAGGATGGCGTTCGCGCCCAGACGCGACTTGTTCTCGGTGCCATCGAGCTCGATCATCTTGTTGTCGATGTCGGCCAGCGAGTGCACGTTCATGCCCTTGACGGCGTCATTGATCTCGCCGTTGACGTTGGCGACCGCACGGGTCACGCCCTTGCCGAGGAACCGGCTCTTATCGCCGTCACGCAGCTCGATCGCCTCGCGGGCGCCGGTGGAGGCGCCGGAGGGTACGATCGCCCGGCCCACGATACCGCCGGCCAGATGAACCTCGGCCTCGACGGTCGGGTTGCCGCGTGAATCGATGACTTCGCGTGCGTGCACTCGCTCAATGGCTGCCATGCAGTGTTCTCCTGACTATATGTTCGATTTGGATCGGATGCGGACCGGCGCCTTTCGCGCCCGGCCCTGTATTCGTTTGTCGGCCGCCCTGCCGTTTGGGGACGGCACTCGTTCGACTCAGTCCGTCAGACCCAGCCGCGCGTTCTCCGGGAAGCCCGAGGCCTTGACCGTACGATCGAGCGTGGTCAGCGTCAGCAGCAGGTCGGCCATCTCATCGAGCGGCCAGGCATTCGGCCCGTCGGAAAGCGCCTTGGCCGGGTCCGGGTGCGTTTCCATGAACAGGCCCGACACACCGGCCGCCACCGCGGCGCGCGCCAGCACCGGCACGAATTCGCGCTGACCGCCTGACGCCTTGCCCTGCCCGCCCGGCTGCTGGACCGAGTGGGTGGCGTCGAAGACCACCGGCGCCCCGGTCTGGCGCATGATCGCCAGGCCGCGCATGTCGGAAACCAGCGTGTTGTAGCCGAAGGACACGCCGCGCTCGCACACCATCACCTGGTCGTTGCCGACCGCACGGGCCTTCTCGACCACGTTGGCCATGTCCCAGGGCGCGAGGAACTGGCCCTTCTTGATGTTCACCGGCTTGCCCTGGCGGGCGACGTTCTGGATGAAATTCGTCTGACGGCAGAGGAAGGCCGGCGTCTGCAGCACGTCGACCACCGACGCGACCTCCTCCAGCGGCGTGTCCTCGTGGACGTCGGTCAGCACCGGCAGACCGAATTCGCGCTTGACGTCCTCGAGGATCGCCAGCCCCTTCTCCAGCCCCGGCCCACGGAAGCTTTCCGTGGAGGAACGGTTCGCCTTGTCGAAGGAACTCTTGTAGATCAGCCGGATACCGGCGGTTTCTGCCATTTCCTTCAAGCGACCGGCCGTTTCCTGCGCCAGGTCGGCCGACTCGATCACGCAGGGGCCGGCGATCAGGAACAGCGGCTGGTCCAGTCCGACCTCGAAATCCAAGAGCTTCATCGTCATGCGTCGTCCAGGGCCTCGGCCTTGCCCACTCGTTGGGCATGGGCCGCGTTGACAAAGGCGACGAACAGCGGATGGCCGTCGCGCGGCGTGGAACGGAATTCCGGGTGGAACTGGCAGGCGAAGAAGAACGGGTGATCCGGCAACTCGACCGTCTCGACCAGCTCGTTCTCCGCCGACCAGCCGGCGAATACCAGCCCGGCCTCGGAGAGCGCCTTCTGGTAACCGTTGTTGAATTCGTAGCGATGGCGATGCCGCTCGCTGATCTCGCCCTGCCCGTAGATGCGGTGTGCCAGCGTGCCCGGCTCGATGCGGCAGCGTTGCGCGCCCAGGCGCATGGTGCCGCCCATGTCGACGTCCTCGCCCCGCTCGATGAGGTTGCCCTCCTCGTCGCGCCATTCGGTGATCAGCGCGATCACCGGATTCTCCGTGTCGCGATCGAATTCGGTCGAGTGAGCACCCTCGAGGCCGGCGACGTGGCGGGCGTATTCGATCACGGCCACCTGCATCCCAAGGCAGATGCCCAGGTAGGGCTTGCCGGACTCGCGAGCAAAGCGAACCGCCGCGATCTTGCCCTCGACCCCGCGCGAACCGAAGCCGCCGGGGACCAGGATCGCGTCCATGCCCTCGAGACGGGACACGCCGTCGTGCTCGAAGGACTCGGAGTCGAAGTAATGGATGTTCACCCGCGTGCGGGTCTGGATACCGGCGTGCAGCAGCGCCTCGTTGACGCTCTTGTAGGCATCCACGAGGTCGACGTACTTGCCTACCATGGCGATATCGACGATGCGGTCGGGCTTGGTCTGTGCCTCGACCACCCGGTCCCACTCGGTAAGATCGGCCGGGCCGGCGCTCAGGTGCAGCTTGCGCAGGACGGTCTCGTCGAGTTTCTGTGCGTGCAGCAGGCGCGGGATGCGATAGATCGTGTCGGCATCGATCGACGAGATCACCGCGTCGTGCTCGACGTTGGTGAACAGGGCGATCTTGCGTCGCTCCTCTTCCGGCAGCGGCACCTCGGCACGACAGACGAGGATGTCTGGCTGGATGCCGATCGAGCGTAGCTCCTTGACCGAGTGCTGCGTCGGCTTGGTCTTGACCTCGCCCGCGGCCTTGATGAACGGCACCAGCGTCAGGTGCATGAAGATGGCACGATCGCGGCCCATCTCCACGCCCAGCTGACGGATCGCCTCGAGAAACGGCAGGGACTCGATATCGCCGACGGTGCCGCCGATTTCGATCAATGCGACGTCGTAGCCCTTGGAGCCCTCGACCACCCGACGCTTGATCTCGTCGGTGACGTGCGGGATGACCTGGACGGTGCCACCCAAATAGTCGCCACGCCGTTCACGACGGATGACGGTCTCGTAGACCCGCCCGGTGGTGAAATTGTTGCGTCGACCGACCGGGGAGCGCACGAAGCGCTCGTAGTGACCCAGATCGAGATCCGTCTCCGCGCCGTCGTCGGTGACGAACACCTCGCCGTGCTGGAAGGGGCTCATCGTGCCCGGGTCGACGTTGATGTAGGGATCAAGCTTCATCAGCGTCACACGCAGCCCGCGCGACTCGAGCAGCGCGCCCAGCGAGGCGGCGGCGATTCCCTTGCCCAGTGACGAGACGACCCCACCGGTAACGAAGACGAACTTGGTCATTAACGAACCATTTCCAGACGAAGTAAAAGGCGGACCGACGGGCCCCGTTTCAAGGGCGGAATGGTACCGCAAACGCCCTGCAGCGGCAATCTATCCGCCCAGTCCGAGATGCCCCGCGGCCGGCCAGGGCCGGCGACGCTCCCCCACCCCAACCCGAATCAGCGGGATGGCCAAAACGCCCGAGTAATGCGACCATACGGATGTTTAATTCCCATGACAGCCGGCACCAGCCCATGACCCAATCTTTCGATCCGGTCCAGCAACGCGAAGACGAAATCACTCGTCTGGTATTCGACGTCTCCAGGCTGTGGCGCGTGCAGGTCAACGACACCTTAAGCGAATTCGATCTGACCGCCTCGGCCTGGGCCGTCTTGCGCATCCTGCGTGACGAGGGCGAAGGCCGCACGCAGAAGGAACTCGCCGGCGAGCTGGCCATCGAAGGGCCAACGCTGGTCAAACTGCTCGATGGCCTGGAAAAAGGCAACTGGATCGAGCGGCGGATCTCCGAATCGGACCGTCGCGCCAAGACCATCTGGCTCAAACCCGACGCCCATGCACGCATCGAGGCCGCCGACCAGGCCCTCGCTCGCTTCCGCCACCGGGTGCTCGGTGAGTTGACCGACGAGGAGAAACGCGACTACATGACACTGAGCCGCAAGGTGCGGGACCTGCTCAAGAGTCTTTGAGTGACGCGGCACAACGGTCGCCGCCATTCACGGGCAACGCCGGCGAGCCGCCAAGCCGACGTCTGACGAGGCCAGAATGCCACGCAAGTTCTTTCGTCGACTGACACCCAATCGCCAGCGGATCGTTAACCAGCCGTTCCTGCGCCCGGTGGCGCAGTTCCTCGGCGATCCGAACCTCTGGCACCTCAACCGCCGCTCGGTTTCCGGCGGTGTCGCCCTCGGTCTGTTTCTCGCCTTCATTCCGCTGCCGGGCCAGATGCTGATCGCGGCCGTGGGGGCCATCGCCATGCGGGTCAACATCGCCCTGGCGGTCGCGCTCGTCTGGACCACCAACCCGGTCACCATCCCGCCACTGCTCTGGCTTGCCTACCAGATTGGCGCCATGCTCACCGGCGCGGCACTGGCCCCGCCGACCGGCGAGATGAGCGTCGGCTATGCCATGAGCCAGTTGCCCGCGATCTGGCTGCCGCTGGGCGTTGGGCTGCTCACCCTGTCGTTCGTCAGCGCGCTGCTCGGCTTTACCATCATCCGCGTGCTCTGGCGCATCAATATCTCGATCCACAAGCGCCGTCGCCGCGCCCAGCGTTTTCTGCGTCTGCGCCAATCCCAGCGCGACTCGCGCAAGCACTGACCCCGCGCCCCCCCTCCTTGCGGGGGCTCTACGTTATACTCCCGCTCAAAAGGAAGGTCCGCACGAATAGCCAATGCTTCTGGCTTACCGGCTTGTTCGCCATCAAGGCGCCGATTCGAAGGCAGGCTCATTGCCCGGCGAGGATCGGCAACACCGAGGGCGGGCAAGCCGGCAGGCCCTGCAGAGGCGTTGGCTATTCGTGCAGACCTTCCTTAATAATTCACCGCGCCGGCCGTGCGGCCTGCCCCGCCTGTGCAGGACGACGGCCCGGCCGATTCAGGACCGCGCGTCGCCCATGACTTCAATCGACCGAGACCACCCCGTTTTCGACCAGCTTCGTGACCTGATGCGCGAGCGCATCCTGGTGCTCGACGGCGCCATGGGCACCATGATCCAGAACGCGCAGCTCAACGAGGACGATTTCCGCGGCGAGCGCTTTGCCGACTGGCCGGTGGACCTCAAGGGCAACAACGACCTGCTGGTCCTGACGCGCCCGGACGTGATCGAGGACATCCATCGCCAGTACCTGGATGCCGGCGCAGACATCATCGAGGCCAACACCTTCTCGGCCACCCGCATCGCGATGGCCGACTACCAGATGGAAGAGCTGTCGCGCGAGATCAACGTGGTCGCCGCGCAGATCGCCCGCAAGACCGCCGATGCCAAGACCGCCGAGACGCCTGACAAGCCGCGTTTCGTCGCCGGCATCCTCGGCCCCACCAACCGCACCGCCTCGATCTCGCCGGACGTCAACGATCCCGGTTACCGCAACACCAGCTTCGACGAACTGGTCGAGGCCTACCGCGAATCGGCGGAAGGATTGCTCGAGGGCGGCGTCGACATCTTCCTGATCGAGACCATCTTCGACACGCTCAACGCCAAGGCGGCGGTATTCGCCCTCGAGGAACTGTTCGTCGATCGGGGGCAGCGCTGGCCAGTGATGATCTCGGGGACGATCACCGACGCCTCCGGCCGCACGCTCTCGGGCCAGACCACCGAGGCGTTCTACAACAGCCTGCGTCATGCCCGACCGTTGTCGATCGGGCTGAACTGCGCGCTCGGCCCCGACCTGTTGCGCCAGTACGTCGCCGAGCTCTCGCGCCTAAGCGAATACTTCGTCTCCGCGCACCCCAACGCCGGTCTGCCCAACGAACTGGGCGAGTACGACCTGGAGGCCGACCCGATGGCCGCCTCGATCGGCGAATGGGCCGAGGCGGGCCTGCTGAACATTATCGGCGGCTGCTGCGGCACCACGCCGGCGCACACCGCCGAGATGGCTCGCCGGGTCGAGGGCGTCGCGCCGCGCAAGCCCGTCAAGCCGGAGATCGCCTGCCGCCTGTCCGGGCTCGAGCCGTTCAACATCACGCCCGACTCGCTGTTCGTGAACATTGGCGAGCGCACCAACGTCACCGGCTCGGCGCGTTTCCGTCGCCTGATCAAGGAAGGCGACTACGACACGGCGCTGGACGTCGCGCGCCAGCAGGTCGAGAACGGCGCGCAGATGATCGACATCAACATGGACGAGGGCCTGATCGACGGCGTCGAGGCGATGCAGCGCTTTCTGAAGCTCGTGGCTGCCGAACCCGACATCTCGCGCGTGCCGATCATGATCGACTCCTCGAAGTTCGAGGTGATCGAGGCGGGCCTGAAATGTGTCCAGGGCAAGGCGGTGGTCAACTCGATCTCCCTCAAGGAAGGCGAAGAGTCGTTCCTCGAGCAGGCGCGTACCGTCCAGCGATACGGGGCGGCCGCGGTGGTGATGGGCTTTGACGAGGACGGCCAGGCCGACAGCCTCGAGCGGCGCAAGGTGATCGCCCAGCGGGCCTACGACCTGCTGACCGGCATCGGTTTCCCGCCCGAGGACATCATCTTCGATCCGAACATCTTCGCCATCGCCACCGGCATCGAGGAGCACAACAACTACGCGGTCGACTTCATTGAGGGCACCCGCTGGATCAAGGAAAACCTGCCGCATGCGCTGATCTCCGGCGGGGTGTCGAACGTGTCGTTCTCCTTCCGCGGCAACGAAGGGGTGCGCGAGGCGATCCACAGCGTGTTCCTCTACCACGCCACCCGGGCGGGCATGGACATGGGCATCGTCAACGCCGGCCAGCTCACCGTGGTCGACGAGATCCCCGAGGAACTGCGCGAGGCGGTCGAGGACATCGTGCTCAACCGTCGCAGTGATGCCACCGACCGCATGCTCGAGCTCGCGGACAAGTACCGTGAATCCGGCGGCGAGAAATCCAGTGGGCCCAGCCTCGAATGGCGCGAATGGCCGGTGGAAAAGCGCCTGGAGCATTCCCTGGTCAAGGGCATCGACGAGTTCGTGATCGAGGACACCGAGGAGGCACGCCAGCGCGCCGAACTGCCGCTGCACGTGATCGAAGGCCCGCTGATGGACGGCATGAACGTCGTCGGCGACCTGTTCGGCGCCGGCAAGATGTTCCTGCCGCAGGTGGTCAAGTCCGCCCGCGTGATGAAAAAGGCCGTCGCCCACCTGCTGCCCTACATGGAAGAGGAAAGCTGCCAGGCGCAGTCGGCCGGCAAGGTGGTCATGGCCACCGTCAAGGGCGACGTGCATGACATCGGCAAGAACATCGTCGGCGTGGTGCTCCAATGCAACGGCTTCGAGATCGTCGATCTGGGCGTGATGGTGCCGGCACAGAAGATCCTCGACACCGCCCGCGAGGAAAACGCCGACCTGATCGGCCTGTCCGGCCTGATCACCCCGTCGCTCGAGGAGATGACCAACGTCGCCAGCGAGATGCAGCGCCAGGGCTTCGACATCCCGCTGATGATCGGCGGGGCGACCACCTCCAAGCTGCACACGGCACTCAAGATCAACCCGGTCTACGACCAGCCGGTGATCCACGTGCTCGACGCCTCGCGTGCCGTGGGCGTGGCATCGAAGCTGTTGGGCAAGAACAAGCAGGCGTTCGTCGACGAGGTCGAGGGCGAGTACGCCAAGGTGGTGGAACGCCGCCAGGCCAACCAGAAGGAAGCCAAGCGCGTTTCCATCCAGCAGGCGCGTGACAACCGCCAGAAGGTGGACTTCGACGACTACACCCCGGTCGCGCCGCAGCAACCGGGCGTGCATGTCCTCGAGGACTACCCGCTCGAGAAGATCGTCGAACGCATCGACTGGACGCCGTTCTTCCAGAGCTGGCAGTTGTTCGGCAAGTTCCCGGCCATCCTCGACGACGAGAAGGTGGGCACCGAGGCCAGGAAGCTCTACGACGATGCCCGGGCCATGCTCAAGCAGATCGTCGAGGAAAAGTGGCTCACGGCCCATGCCGTCTACGGTTTCTGGCCGGCCGCCTCGGTGGACGATGATATCCGCGTGTTCACCGACGAGTCGCGCCAGGGCGTGAAGACCACCCTGCATCACATCCGTCAGCAGATGCCGCGCTCGGGCGGCAAACCCAACCAGTGCCTGGCCGATTTCGTCGCACCGACGGGCAGCAAGGTCAAGGACTGGATCGGCGGGTTCGCCGTCACCACGGGCCACGGGATCGAACCGCACGTCAAGCGCTTCGAGGATGCGAACGACGACTACCACGCCATCCTGCTTCAATCGCTGGCCGACCGGCTGGCCGAGGCCTTCGCCGAGACGTTGCACGAGCGCGTGCGCAAGGAATACTGGGGCTACGCGGCCGACGAGGAGCTCTCCAACGACGAGCTGATCGCCGAGAAATATCAGGGCATCCGCCCCGCCCCCGGCTACCCCGCCTGCCCGGATCACACCGAAAAGGGATTGTTGTGGGAACTCTTGGCGCCTGAACGAATCGGAATGGAATTGACCGACTCGTACGCCATGCACCCGGGCGCTGCCGTATCGGGCTGGTATCTCGCCCATCCGGAAGCGCGCTACTTCGGTGTGGGCCGCATCGGCCCGGATCAGGTCGACGACTACGCCCATCGCAAGGGCTGGAGCCGCGCCGAGACCGAGAAGTGGCTCGCGCCAATCCTGGGGTACGAGCCGGATTGACCGTCACCCGCCTGCAAATGATCGCGGGAGTTGAGTTATCCCGCGAGCAGGCTGAGAATGGCAGGCGCGAGACGCGCCGACACACCCTCGACCCGCATCGGCATCCAATGGATCGGAACGCACCTCTGAAAATCTACGAGCAACCACTGAACGAACGGATCCGGGCCTGCCTCAGGCTCGACCACTTGTTCACCCGCATCGACCATCACCTGCAGAGCACCTCGCGGGACGACGCGCTTTGCACGGTGTTGCTGCTGCTCGAAGCCGCCGACGTCCTTTCGCGTATCGACATCAAGCGCGAACTGATCAAGGAACTCGAACGCCAGCAGGCCCGCCTGATGAACGTGCCGGACTCGCCCGGCGTCGATCGCGACAAGCTCAATGCCCTGCTCGATCAGCAAAACGACCTGATCAAGGCGCTGCACGCCTACCACGCCCAGCCCGGCGCTCACCTGAAGACGCACGAGCTGTTGAACGCCGTGCGTCAGCGTGCCTCGATTCCCGGCGCCCTGTGCGAATTCGATATACCCGGGCTGCACTACTGGCTGAGCCTGCCGGACGCCGAGCGCCGCGAGGATATCGACACGTGGCTGGAGCCGTTTACCGACATCCGCCAAGCCAACGAACTGGTCATCAGCCTGATACGAAACAGCGTCGATACGATGTCGGTGGTCGCCGACGAGGGCTTCCTGCAGCAGAGCATCGAGAGCGCGACGCCCTATCAACTGCTGCGTGTGATGATCGACGACGACACCGTCTGCTATCCCGAGATCAGCGCCGGCAAGCACCGCTTTACCGTGCGTTTTATGACACTGGACCGCGAGAACGGCCATCCACGCCAGGTCCACGAAGACATCGAATTCCGCCTCGCCCTGTGCCGTTTGTGACACCCAGGCCATCCCTTCGCCGGCCGATAGGCCGGAAGGGAGCCAGGCCCATGCGAGGGCGAGCATGGCTTTACCATCGTCAGGACGAAAACCGAGCTCATCAATGACCGCAACCACCCGCAAGGCCGCCAGGACAGGCGCCCCGGCCCTCGACATCGACCAGCGCTCGCTGGCGCTCACCCATGTTCACCTCTACGAGACGCATCTGCTCAAGCTCACCCGCAGCCTGAGCGAGCGTTTCGGCAACCCCGGGGTCGGTGACGAGCGACAGCCTTGCGTGATCGATCTGGCGGCGATCGCGGACAGCGGCAAATGGATCGATTTCCCGGCCCTGGTAAGCCTGCTGCGCAACTATCGCCTCGAACCGGTCGGCGTGGTCCACGGCAACGATCAACAAAAGACCCAGGCGCGCGGCGCCGACCTGCCGGTCTTCGACGACCAGGCGGTTGCCGACGCACCAGCGCAGGCTCAGCCTCAGAGCAAGCCGGAACCGGAACCCGCCGCCGAACCGGAACCCGTCAAGGCAGAGGAACCGGCACCACCTGCCGAGCCGGCATCACCCGCCCCGGCCGGCCCGATCGCCCCGATGATCCTGCGCCACCCGGTCCGTTCCGGCACCGAGCTCTACGCCCAGGGTCAGGACATGGTGGTGATGAACACCGTCGGTGCCGGGGCACGCGTGGTGGCGGACGGATCGATCTACATCCACGGCGCGCTCAAGGGCACCGCCGCAGCCGGCGCCGGCAACCAGATCGAGGCGCGCATCTTCTGTGAATCGTTCGAGCCGGAGATCATCGCCATCTGCGGCACCTTCCTCGATGGCGAGCAGCTGGCGCGCCATCCGGCCTGGGGCAAGCGCGTGTTGGTGGAACTGGTCGATGGCCAGCTGATGGTCCATCCGTTCGACTGAACGCACACGTACGGTGCGAATGGAAGAATTTCACGGTCGTTGGGAAAGGCTCGCCTTTGTGGCACAGTCCGCCCGACCTGACGACCCCGCCCCGCGGGGCATGACGTCAACAATCTTTCGCGATTAGGGAGACAATCCGTGTCCAAAGTCCTGGTGGTAACCTCCGGCAAGGGCGGCGTTGGCAAGACGACGACCAGCGCCGCCATTTCGAGCGGCCTGGCCATGGCCGGCAAGAAGACCGTGGTGATCGACTTCGACGTCGGCCTGCGCAACCTCGATCTGATCATGGGCGTCGAGCGCCGCGTGGTCTACGACATCGTCAACGTCATCCAGGGCGAGGCGGGCCTGAACCAGGCCCTGATCCGCCACAAGGAAGTCGACAACCTCTACGTCCTGCCCGCCTCGCAGACCAAGGACAAGGACGCGCTGACCGAGGAAGGCGTCGGCAAGGTCCTCAACGACCTGCGCGAGGAAGGCTTCGACTACATCGTCTGCGATTCCCCGGCCGGCATCGAGCGCGGCGCGCAACTGGCGATGTACTACGCCGACGAGGCCATCGTGGTGTCCAACCCCGAGATCTCCTCGGTGCGCGACTCCGACCGCATGCTGGGCATCCTCGCCAGCAAGTCGCGCCGGGCGAAGGATGGCGAGACCGCCATCAAGGAGCACCTGCTGATCACCCGCTACGCCCCCGATCGCGTCGGCACCGGCGAGATGCTGTCGGTCGAGGACATGCTCGAGATCCTGGCCGTCCCTCTGTTGGGCGTGATCCCGGAATCCAACGCGGTGCTGCAGGCCTCCAACGCGGGCCGGCCCGTGATTCTCGACGAGAACACCGACGCCGGTCAGGCCTACCACGATGCCGTTGGTCGCCTGCTGGGCGAAGAGCGTCCAATGCGTTTCATCGAGACCGAAAAGAAGTCGCTTTTCGGTCGCCTGTTCGGACGGAGTTAAGCCATGGGATTGCTGGATATCTTTCGTAACCGTTCACAGGACCCGTCGGCCAAGATGGCCAAGGAACGTCTGCAGATCCTGATCGCGCACGAACGCGCCCAGGGTCAGCACATCACGCCGCACTACCTGCCCGAAATGCAGAAGGAGATCCTCGAGGTCATCCGCAAGTACGTCCACGTCGAAGACGATGCGGTGAAGTTCGAGGTCGAGCACAACGAGCAGTTCGAGTTGTTCGAGCTCAACATCACCCTGCCCGAGAAGGGCGAAGGCAACGAGCGGTCCGACTGACCGCCCAACGCCGCTATGAGCTCAACCCTTTCACCCCCGCCAGCCGGGGGTGTTTGTCGTTATGGGCCGGTAAAAAACATCTGTTGGCGCCAATACCGCTGGGCCGCTAAGGTGCCACTTTGCTAATTCAGGAACCTTGGCTCTTGTCGACAATGGATACGTTCGCAACGCTCATCGACGCTCTGTTTTCCCCGCTCTGGACGCCCGTGCTGGTGGGGGCGCTGATCGCCCTGCTCGCCTTCACTCAGCGCTGGCTAGTCGACCAGCCTCTCTCCTGTTCGACCGGCTTTGCCAACCTGGCGGGTTATCTCAGGCCCGGCACGGCACGCGATCCGCAGGGCGACTGGCGGATCGTGTTCCTGCTGGGCATCGTGCTCGGCGGCCTGATCGCTGCTCTCACGGATGGTGCGCCGGCCTGGCAAGGCACCGCCGCGGAGTTCGGCCGCTTCTATACCGCCCTGGTGCCCGAGTCCACGCTCGGCTCAGCGATCTGGTGGCTGGTCGGCGGTCTGCTGATCGGCCTTGGTGCGCGTCTGGCCGGCGGCTGCACCTCGGGCCACACCATCGCGGGTGTGGCGATGGGGGCACCGGCGAGCCTGGTGGCTTCGGCCGTCTTCTTTGCCGTTGCGGTGGGCACCGCCCAACTCGCCGCTTGGATGCTGGGGGTCTGAGCGATGATCAACCGACGCAACCTGCTGTTTCTCGCCTTCGGCACCACCTTTGGCTTCCTGCTCAGCCGGGCCGGTGCGACCAGCCCGGCGATCATCAGTGAGCTACTCCTGTTCGAGGACCTGCGCCTGCTGTGGGTGATCGCCACGGCCGTGGCCCTCGGTGCCGCCCTCACCTGGCTTGCCTGGCGTTTTGGCTGGCGCGCGCTCAACACCGGCGAACCGATCTCGATCCAGCACAAGCCATTCAAGCGTGGACTGATCGTCGGCGCGGTATTGTTCGGTCTGGGTTGGGCCGGCACCGGGGTGTGCCCCGGCACCGCACTGGCGATGATCGGCGAGGGCAAGTGGTTCGCCCTGTGGGTGGGCGCCGGCATCCTGGTCGGCTCCGGCGCCGGCAGCTGGATCAATCATCGCCTCGAACGAGGCTAAGCCACCAGGTACTGCTGCGCGTACCAGCCGTTCTGCTTTTTCAGCATCATCGGGAAAAGCTCGTCAAAGCCCTCAGGCAGCGAGTCGCGGATCACCGGCTCGTCGACCAGTCGCTCGCCCCAGCGCATCACCGTCGGGATGGCATTCCAGTCGAGCAGTGATTCCGGCAGGGCGAACAGGCGCTGGAACAGCGGGGCGAACGAGGTGTCCACCAGCGAGAGCTCTTTTCCCACAAAGAACGGGGCGGGTGGCTTCTTTGCCAGCTGCCTCTCCAGGTGACCGAACAGCTTGGCCAGTTCGTCACGCTTGGCGGTACTGGCGGACTCCTCCGCGGCAGTGATCGCGCCGAACATCGCCATGATTCCCGCTGAACCCAGTTCGATCCAGGCCCGCTGCTGGGCGCGCTCCAGGGCATTGTCCGACAGCATGCGCTCGCCGAAGGATTCATCGAGGAATTCGTTGATCACGGCCGACTCGAACAGCACTTCGCCATCGACCTTGAGCACCGGCACCTTACCCAGCGGCGAAACCTCGTCGAACCAGCTCGGCGGGTCGTTGAGCTGGATGAAGGTGGTATCGAACGGCACGCCCTTGTGCTTGAGGGTGATCACCGAGCGCTGGACAAAGGGACAGAGCTTGAAGCTGATGAGTTCGAGTTGCATGATGCCTCCACATCGAAAAAACCGCGGGCGACACGCGTACGTCGTCCGAATTAGACCCGAATCGTAGCCTACCGGCCGCCGCTATTGCCGCAGTTAACGTGAAAAAAACCGACAAGAAACGTCATTCCACTTCCGCTTCGAATGCCCAGGACAGCCAACGGCTCGATACCTGGCTATGGGCCGCGCGTTTCTTCAAGACCCGCCAGCTGGCCTCGACGGCCATCGACGGCGGCAAGATCGAGCTCAACGGCCAGGCCGTGACCAAGCGCGGCAAGTCGGTACGTCCCGGCGACCGGCTGACCATCGGCAAGGCCGGCATGCGGTTCGTGGTCGATGTCGAGGCACTCAATCCCAAACGCGGACCGGCCAGCGAGGCGGCGCTGCTCTACCGGGAGACTCCGGAGAGCATCGAGAAGCGCCGGCTGGTCGCCGAGCAGCAGCGTGCCGAGCGCGAGCTCAACCCACACCACAAGCCGGCCAAGCAGGCGCGTGCCCTGCTGCGCGCCCTGCGCGGCAAGTCATTCTGAACCGATCGTGCCCACGCAAGCCCTCCGGCGAACCAGCGACTCGATGCCTATACTCCCGTACCGAAACCCGTAACACGAGGAGACTGCATGCGAGTCAGCGAGGCGATTGCGACCCGACGCGCCATCAAGCAATTCGACCCGGAACACCAATTATCCGAGGGCGATCAGGACCGGCTGATCCAACTGGCGATGCAGTCGCCAACCGCCTTCAACCTGCAGCACTGGCGGTTCGTGGTGGTGCGCGATCCTGCGCGCCGCCAGGCGATCCGCGAGGTCGCATGGGACCAGGCCCAGGTGACCGACGCCTCGATGCTGGTGATCCTCACCGGCCGTCGTGACGTCTGGCAGGACGAGGCCGAACGCGTCTGGCGCGATGCCCCGTCCGAAGTGCGCGAGATGATGGCCGGGGCGATCGATGCGTATTACCGTGACAAGCCGCAGGTCGAACGCGACGAGGTCATGCGCAGCTGCGGCATCGCCGGGCAGAGCCTGATGCTCGCGGCACGGGAAATGGGGCTCGATTCCTGCCCAATGGACGGCTTTGATTTCGAGGCCGTCGGCCGGCTGATCAACCTGCCCGATGATCACCTGATCTCGTTCATGGTCGCGATCGGCAAGAAGGCCGCCGACGTCTGGGCCCGGCCTGGACAGCTCTCGCTTGACGAGGTGCGCCATGTCGATGGATTCTGAACTTGTCGGTCACAGTGACCTCCAAGGGCTGGCAGCGCGAAACTGCCCTTCACTTTTTCGAGTCTGACACTCATTCGCCGGGACGTTCCGGCATGACATGGAGAGCGACACATGAACGCACGTAATGCAGTGATTGCCCTGATGATGGCTCTGGGTCTGACCGTTGCCGGCTGCGCCGAAGAGCAAGGTCCGGCGGAAGAGGCCGGCGAGCAGATCGACCAGACCATGGAAGAAGCGGGCGACGAGATCGAGGAGGCCACCGACGAGATGGGTGGCGACGCCGAGGAAGCCGGCGACTCCATCGAGGAAGAAACCGACTACTAAGCGGTTTACACGCCCCGAGTCAAAGGCCCCGGCAATGCCGGGGCTTTTTTGTGGGCGCCAGGACCAATACTGCCCCCGCTAGAAAGGATGGAACCGGAACGACCACTAGAGGACTGAACATTGCCCTGCCCGGTCGGCGAAGCACTCGCAGTCAATCGGGAAGGGCCTGATCGATCACGTCGCGGTAATTGCGGATGCGGCGGACGTAATGCACCGATTCGTATCCCCGGGCATAGCCGTACTTGGTCTGCGGGTAATAGCGCTTGTCGGCCTTCAACGGCAGTACCTCGCGCATGTCGGCCCAGGAGTCCGGGTTGCGGCCGAGTTCACGGGCCAGCCGGCGTGCATCCAGCACGTGTGCCCGTCCCAGGTTGTAGCTGGCCAGGGCAAGGTAGGTGCGGTCCGGCTCGGGAATATCTTCCGGCAAGCGGGCACGACGATCGGCAAGGTAGCGCGCCCCTCCGAGAATGGCCTCGCGCGGATCGAGCCGGTCCTCCACGCCCAACGATTCGGCGGTCGGCCGGGTGAGCATCATGATGCCGCGCACCCCGGTGGGCGAGGTCGCCTGCGGATCCCAGTGCGATTCCTGGTAGGCCATCGCCGCGAGCAGTTCCACCGACAGACCGGTTTCCTCCGCGGCTTCTCGGAACTCGTCCAGGTAGCGTGGCAGCCGCTCGTCGAGCCGGCGATTGAGCGCCCGCAGGTCGACGAAATCGAATTCCCCGATGTGCGCGTAATAGCGCTCGCGCATCGTGGCAATCGCCAGTTCGCCGGGATCACTCTCCCGCCAGTCTCGCGTGGACTCGGCCAGATCCGGATGCAAGGCGGCGGCATACCAGCCCACCAACTCGGTCTGACCGAGGTTCATCGCCACCTCGAGATGCGGCCAGTATCGCCGCACCATGCGCACGATCGACGAATCGGCGACGGTACAACCCACCTCCCCGGTTGCCACCTGAGTCAGCAGCACCTCGCTGCTGCGCGAGGGATCGGCGACGAAGGCCAGATCCGGCACCGTGCGCGCCAGCTCCTCAAGACGCGCGACATAACTCGACTCGCCCGTCACCTGCAGATCCACCCCGGCCAGGCCTTCAATCGTGTCCGGCAAGGGCCGGTCATCGCGATGGCAGACCACCTGCTGGACCACCTCGCCGTGCACCAACCCCGGCTCGAACCGTTCGCTCCGCGCCGACAGATGCGTCAATCCGGCCGCGGCGAGATGCGCTCGACCGGTCTCCAGTGCCTCGACCACCTCCGCGGTCGACTCATAGACACGCCACTCCACCGTCCAGCCACGGCCGTCGGCAAAGGCGGTGACCAGGTCGTGCTCGGGGCCGGTCGCCAACTGGTCACGTCCCAGGTAGCGAGTCGTGGGGCCGTTACGCGTCGCCACGACCAGCTGCTGCGTGTCGAACGGCGAGGACAGCACGACCTGTGGCGAGCGGTCGCTGCACCCGGAAAGGAGCAGCAACGCAGCGACAGGCATCATCCAGAGAAAAAGCGGCATGCAATGGATTCCACGTCGTGGGCGTGTATCTGGTAAATCGGATCAAGAACAAGAGTAACCCACCATCCCCCGAGGTTCGGCACCGACCGGCCACGGGACTACACTCCCGAACATGACGCGCGATCCCGACGGCCGGCACGACACCCCTCCCCCACCTCAGGGCCTCCCGGCCCCACGGCAGGCCGTTCTTCGGCGCGAGCTCGGGCCGGTGCTGCTGACACTCTATGGCCTGGGCACCATCCTGGGCGCGGGCATCTACGTGGTGATCGGTGAGGTCGCCGGTGCGGCCGGCCTGCTCACACCGTTTGCCTTCGTCCTCGCCGCGCTGGTCGCCTCGCTCACGGCGCTGTCATTCAGCGAACTCACCGCCCGCATCCCGGAGGCCGGCGGGCCGATCGACTACGCGCGGCAGGCCTTCGGCCGACGGGGGCTGTGCATCGCCATCGGCTGGGGGCTGGTGGCCACCGGCACCGTCTCGGGGGCCACCATCCTGACCGGCTTCGAGCGCTATGCCTCGCTGTTCATCGATCTGCCCCGCGCCTGGACATTGATCATCGTCACCCTCGCACTGGGTGGTATCGCGATCGCGGGTATGCGCGAGAGCGCCTGGTTCATGGCCGCCACCACGCTACTGGGCATGGCCGGGCTGGGGTACGTGGTCTGGGTGGCCGCCCCGGCGATGGGTGATGCGCCGGTACGGCTGGCCGAATCGCTAAGCGGGCTCGAGTTCGGGATGGTCACCGGTCTGTTCCTGGGCGCCTTCCTCGCGTTCTACTCGTTCATCGGCTTCGAGGACATGGCCAACCTCGCCGAGGAGGTCCGCGACGCCCCGCGCACCATGCCACGCGCGATCGTCAGCGCCGTGGTGATCTCGCTCGTGGTCTACGCGCTGGTCGCCATCGCCGCAACCAGCGTACTCGCCCCGGATGATCTGGCCGGCGCCCACGCTCCGCTGGTGGCCGTGGTCGAGGCCATGGGCCACCCGGGCGTGCCGCTGGGCCTGATCAGCCTGTTCATCATCGTCAACGGCGCGCTGGGCCAGATCATCATGGCCACGCGCCTGCTCATGGACATGGGACGCGACCGGGCCGGGGCGCCGTCGGCGCTGGGGCGCGTGCATCCCCGTACCCATACCCCGATCGTCGCGACCCTCGCGGTGACCATCACCATCCTGCTACTGGCACTCTTCCTGCCACTGGCGACCCTGGCGAACCTCACCAGCGCGATCATGCTGGCCGTCTTCGTCATGGTGAACGCCTCGCTGATCGTCCTCAAGCGTCGCGGCCAGCCCGAGGACGTGCCGAACGTTGCTCGGTGGATCCCCTGGGCGGGGATGCTGCTGTCCACCGGCGCCCTGATCACCCAGGGGATGCTCGCGGCGACCGGCGGCCCTGGCGGCTGAACTGGAGGCTAAACTCCCGGCAACGGCTACCCCATCCAACGAGGCGTCACCACGTGAAACCCCTTCTGGTGCTCGCACTGCTCGGTTCGGCCTTCCTTCTCGGCGGCTGCTCCCACGTCTCGCGTGTCGATGCAGACCACCTGACCGCGTTCGGCGAGCCACTCGAGCAGCCGGAGCAGTACCTGTACTACCTGGTGCGCATCGACAACCGGGGCCGACCACCGGACGCCCTCCCCCGCTCGCCATGCGCTTGCCCGACGCAGGCCGACCCATCGCGCTCGATGCACTCACCCCTAGCCTCACCGCGCGCTATCTGCCGGCCTTCGTGCCGCCACCGCAATGGCCCGACACGTGGAAGGAAAAGGCAAGCCGGCAAACCGCGTTCCAGGGAGGAGGCATCTACGTGCATTTCGAGGCGCAGGGACCGGCCTTCATCACCCTGTGCTCGCATTGCCACGGCGGCCGGCATTCGCCGGTCCTGTGCACGGCGGACGGTTCCGTCTGCCACCAACTGCCGGTCACGTACGAGGGGCTGGTCGAATTGATCGGGCCACCCGACCGGGTCCGACGTGTGCGTGAAGTGACGTGCTGAGTCCTCGCCGCCCACCGCCTAGTCCTGGTCGAGGCGGATGCCGCCAAAGAACAGCACACGGTCGAGCTCGGCATCGTCCAGTCGCAAGCCATGCTCGGCATTTAGCCGGGACACCGCCTCCTTGCGGGTTGCCGGCACGGGCTGCATGTCGCGCAGGAACTGGCCGACATCCTCGACCACCGCCCAGGGGTAGAGCATCCAGCGCCATTGCTCGATGGACTCGGCCACGAAGTCCGCCGGGCATTCCGTCACCTGCTTTTCATGCAATACCGCGGTACGAACCGAGGCCGGGTGGAGATCGTCCAGGTACGGGCGCAAGGCCTGCAAGGTCTTGCCACTGTCGTTGACATCATCGACCACCAGCACATTCTCGCCCTTGATCGGACCGCCGAGCGGCACGGTGACCCGCGCCTGCATCCCGGCGTGCGCGCCGGCCGCGTAATGCTGCACCTTGACGCTCACCAAACGCGAGACGCCCAGGAAATCGCAGACAAACCGCGCGGGCATGAACCCGCCACGGGCCACGGCGATCACGGTATCGGGTTGATAACCGCTCGAGCGCACCATCCGCGACAGGCGGTCGGCAGCGGCGACGACCTCCTCGACCGTGATGGCGTGGACGGGTAACGATTGGCGTCGAGTCATTCCGTTCCTCCCTGACTGCCCCTGTCTCGAAACTCGCCTAGACGAAACCTTGGGCGAGCGCCTGACCAACCACCCGGCTGGCGATCACGCCTTCTTGACGAACTCGGACTTCAACTTCATCGGACCGAACCCCTCGACCTTGCAGTCGATGTCGTGGTCGCCCTCGACGATGCGGATGTTCTTGACCTTGGTGCCCACCTTCACCGTCCCCGAACCGCCCTTGAGCTTGAGATCCTTGACCACGGTCACCGTGTCGCCATCGGCCAGCGGGTTGCCGTTGGCATCCCGCGCGGCGGGCTCATCGGCACCGGTCGACGTCTCGGCCTCGCCCGACCATTCGTGGCCACACTCCGGGCAGACGAACAGCGTGCCGTCGTGGTAGGTGAAGGTCGAGCCGCACTCGGGGCAAGGGGGCATCTCACTCATTTCAGACTCCAACGCGCAAAGGACAGACAGGATACCCTGCCAACACCCCACGTGGGTCCGACACGCACGCCAGCTCGGGATGCCCTGCCGAACGTCACGGCATCAATTCCACGCCGAAGTAGCGAGCCACGAAGGTAAACAGCCAGAACGACACGACCGTGATCGCGGCGCTCGCCAACATGGTGGGCCAGAAGCCGAGCCGCCCGAGGAGAAACGGAAAGGCCAGGAACATCGGCAGGGTCGGCACGACGTACCAGAAGGTGTACCAGGCGTGGTTACTCACCTTCTCCTGCGAGCCGGTCTCGACCTGGAGCCAGATCAGCGCCAGGATCGTGACCAAGGGCAAGGCCGCGATCAGTGCCCCGAGCTTGTCACTACGCTTGGCCACCTCGGAAACCAGCACCACTACCCCGGCTGTCGTCAGGTACTTGAAAATCAACCAGGCCATGGGACCTCCTATGCTTGCAGCAACCCACCCGCCCCACTGACGGATTTGCGTGGGCGGATAGTGCCATATCATATCTATGGCCGTCCTACTTCACTCGACCGAGTGGACGCATGCAAACCGCCTCAGCCCAAGTGGAGAGCGTGCACCCGGGAGAGATGGTCTCCGGCGCCATTGCAACCAGTGGGCTCTTGCCCTACAATCATCGCGGATATTTATGGCCCAAGTCGGCCAAAGTAGCCGCCCCCCATGACCGGCCAGGAAAGTCCTTGATCCATCGACTGCGACAACGCACTGCCCAAGCCCGGCTTCTCGTCGGGCTGCTGTGCGTGGCCGTCATGCTGCAAGGGCTTGTCTTCGGTGCCTGGCATATCCACGCCTCCGGTGACCATGGCAATCTCGCCACGCCGGTGCACATGGACCAAGCCGCCGCCCACCAGGCCACCCACGCCGACGCGGTGGAGATCGAGTCGTTCGCCCTGCTGAAGTTCTTCGGCAGTGGTCTTGGCCTGTTGGTCCTGGTGACATTGCTGATCGTCCTGCCGCGCACCCAAGCCATCCGCCCACCGCTGGCCACCTACGCGCCTGGCTCATCGCTACTCAGGCTGCGCCCCCCGGAACGCGCCCCTCCCCTCGCCTGACAACTCCGCACCCTGATCGCACCACGCCAACCGTCGAGTGAATCGGCGCGTGGTTTTCCGCCCCGTAGCGGGCATTGATCCAGAGGAGTTCGTCATGCCGTTGACGCCTCACCCGAGGTGGGTTCGCCGTACCCATCGCCCCCTGCTCGTGGGCAGCCTGCTGTTACTCGCCCCGATGACTGTGCCGGCCGCCGACTGGACGCTCGAGCGCAGCGCCGAACGCGCGCTGAGCGTCGCACCCGAGATCGACGCTGCCCGCGCCGAGCGCAATCGCCGTGCCGGCCTGGCCGACGAAGCCAGCCGCTGGCCCAACCCCACCCTTGAGCTCGGCTTTTCCGACGAGCTCGGCATCGAAGACGGCTCGGGCGGCTGGTCGGTAAAGGAATACGCAATTCGCCAAGCCCTGCCGATCGACGGACGCATCGGGCATCGCGCTGACGCCGCCGACAAGCGCATCGCGGCGGCAGAAGCCGAGCAGCGCCAGCGCGCACTGACCATGGAGCATCGTGCCGCGCTGGCCTTTCATCGCCTGCAATGGGCCGAGGCTCGCATCGAGCAAGCCCGGGAACAGCAGGAATGGACCCAGCGCTTTGCGCACATCGGTGACCGCCGCACCCGTGCCGGCGACCTGTCCGAGCGCGAACGCCTGCGATTGAACCTGCTCAATGCCGAGGCCCGGGCCGAACTCGACGAGGCGCAGCGGGAGCGCAAGGCGGCGCTGGCCAATTATCGTGGGTTGCTTGGCATCGATACGCAGGCTTCCGTGTCCGTACCCGAGCTGGAACGGCCGCCCATCCCGCCGACACTGGCCACCCTCCGCCAGCAGCTCGATCGTCATCCCCTGCTTCAGTCGGCCGCTCAGGAAGTGGCCGCCGCACAAGCCGAGGTGAAACAGGCCCGGGCCGAACGACTGCCGGACTTGGCCGTCCGCGTGGCTCGCGAACGTGCCTACATCAACGGCCGAGACGAAACCACCAACCACATCGGCCTCCAGGTCGAATTACCCCTGTGGTCGCAGGGGCGTGGCCGCGTCGATGCCAAGCAAAGCCAGGCCATCCGACAGGATGCCGAGAGTCTCGTGACCAAGCGTGACCTCGGCATTCGTCTGGAACGCACCCATGCGCGCCTCTCCGGAGTGCTCGAGCACATCGACGAACACCGGACAGCCGTGCTGGTCCCGGCTGACGACGTGCTGTCGCAGACACGCCGAGGGTTCGAGCAGGGCGAGCTGAGCCTGACCGAACTGATCGACGCCGCCCAGGCCAACATTCGCGGCTCGCGGCGGTATATCGACCTGCTGCTCGAGGCGCGAGAACTCGAATCCGATCTGCGTCTGGCCACCGGCCGGATGCTCACGACCGATTACCCGGAGCAAGACCGATGAACCCGATTACCCTACCCCGCCGGCGCCTGTGGCTCGCGCTGGCGGCTGCCTTGAGCGTGCCGCTGTCCGGCTGTCTCGACGAGCTCGGCCACGAACACGACGAGCAGGGCGAGCATGTCGAGGCGAGTGCCGCCGACGCCACCCACGACGAGCCGCCGATGCGCGCGGTCACCACCTGGTCGCGTGAACTCGAGTTGTTCATGGAGTTTCCCGCGCCGACCGCGGGCGTGCCGGGCAAATACATCACGCACCTCACGCATCTCGAGGACTTCTCGCCGGTCATGTCCGGCCCGCTCCGGTATCGATTCGAGCGCGAGGACGGTCACGTCGAGGAACACGTCGCCGAGACGATCGCGCGCGACGGCATCTTCCTGCCCGAAATCCGTGTCGAGAAACCGGGGCACTACCAGCTCGACCTGATCCTCGGCACGGGCGACGGTGCACTGACAATCGGCGCCGGGCACGTCACCGTCACGGCCCCGGGCGAGGCGCGTGCCAGTGACGACGATCACGGTCACGACCATGGTGACGAGGCTCACGAAGACAGTCATGGCGACGAGGCCGGCGATATCGCGTTCCTCAAGGAACAACAGTGGCGCATGGACTTCGCCGTCCAGCAGGCCTTCAGCGACTTCATCAGCGAGCGCCTGTCGGTGCCCGCGCGCATCGAGCCACGACCGGGCCAGAGTGCCAACGCGGCCGCGCCGGCCGGCGGGCTGCTGGTGCCGCCGGAAAGCGGCGAATGGAAGCGCCCCGGTGACCACGTCGAGGCCGGTGACGTGCTGGCGCGCGTCTTGCCGCTCAGTGGCGCCGATGACGTCAGCCTGCTCGACCTCGACATGACCGAGGCACGCGAACGCGTCTCGCTGGCCCGCGCCGAGCGCGATCGCGTACAGGGCCTCTTTGACGATGGCGTGGTGTCGGAAAAACGACTCGACCAGGCGCAGTCCGAGTACCGCGTCGCGCAGCAGGCGCTGGTGCGGGCTTCTACCCGCCTCGAGCAGCTCGATGGCGAGCGCGACCAGGCGGGTGGTGCCATCACACTTCGCGCCCCGATCAGCGGGGTAATCACCGCCAGCCAACACGCGCCGGGCGAAATGGTCGCGGCCAACAAGACTGTGTTCTCCCTGCTCGACGACGGTCGCGTCTGGCTCAAGGCCATGGCCTACCCCGGCGACATGGCGCGGATCGAACGCCCCGACAACGTTCTCGCACGCCAGGCCGGCAGCCAGTGGCAGACGCTCGCCGGTGCGGAACTCGCCTACGTCGGCACCCAGACCGAGGAAAACGGCACCGTGCCGGTGGTCTTCGACGTCCCCAATCCCGACGGCGAGCTGATCCCGGGCACGGCCTGGTCGGCCGCCTTTTCGATCGGCGCCGGGCAGATGGCCGTGGTGGTACCGAAATCCGCCATTCTCGATGACGACGGCATCGAGGTGGTCATCGTCCAGCACGGCGGCGAGCGCTTCGAGCGTCGCCAGGTCAAGACCGGCATCCGCAGTGGCGAGCGCGTGGCGATCACGGCCGGACTGCAACCGGGCGAGCGCGTGGTCACCGAAGGCGCTTACACCGTTCTGCTTGCCTCGCGTGGCGAACAGGACATCGGCCACGGCCACGCCCACTAAGGAGAACAAACATGCTGGACCGACTGATTGACTGGTCACTGCAGAACCGTCTGCTGGTGGTGGCCGCCTCCGCCCTGTTGCTCGTGCTCGGTGTCGTCACCGCGCGCGAGGTCCCGGTGGACGTGTTCCCCGACCTGACCGCCCCAACCGTCACCGTGATGACCGAGGCCCCGGGCCTTGCCACTGAGGAGGTGGAGCAACAGGTCACCTTTCCCATCGAGACGGCGATGAACGGCGCGACCGACGTCCGCCGCCTGCGCTCCCAGTCCGTGCCGGGCTTTTCCATCGTCTGGGTGGAATTCGAGTGGGGCACGGACATCCTCGAATCGAGACAGATCGTCACCGAGCGCCTCAACCAGGCGCGCGACGACCTGCCCCAAAGCGTGGGCGTACCGCAGCTCGGCCCGATCACCTCGATCATGGGCGAGATCGAGTTCTTCGGCGTGCGCGCCGAAAAGGGGGCGAGCCTCATGCTGGCCCGCGAAGTCGCCGACTGGCAGCTCGAACCCAAGTTGCTCGCCATCCCCGGCGTGGCCAACATCACCGCCCTGGGCGGCGATATCCGCGAGTACCAGGTGCTGGTTTCCCCCGATCGCCTGCAAGAAATGAACGTCGGGCTGGATCAGGTGCACGAGGCGGCCTCCCGGGCGAACCGCAATGCCGGCGGCGGCTGGATCAGCGAGGGTGGCCAGGACTACGTGCTGCGTTTCATCGGCCGTACCCAGCGCGCCTCGGATCTGGCCGAGGCGGTGATCACCGTGCGTGACGATGCCCCGATCCGCATCCGTCACGTCGCCGAGGTCCGGGAAGGACCGGGTATCCCGATCGGGGACGCCGGCATCAACGGCGATCCGGGGGTCGTGGTCGCGGTATCCAAGCAACCCAATGCCGACACCCTCGAACTGACCCGGCGTATCGAGACGGTATTGCAGGAGGCTGAAGCCGACCTGCCCGACGGCATCCATATCGAACCGGGCCTGTTCCGCCAGGCGGACTTCATCTCCCGTGCGATCGACAACGTGGCCGTGGCCCTGCGCGACGGGGCGATCTTCGTCGTGGTGGTGCTGTTCGCCTTCCTGTTCAGCTTCCGCACCACGCTGATCTCGGTGCTCGCGATCCCGCTGTCGCTGGTGGTGGCCCTGATCGGGCTCAAGTGGATGGGTATCGGCATCAACACCATGACGCTCGGCGGCATGACCATCGCCATCGGCGCGCTGGTGGACGACGCGATCATCTTCGTCGAGAACATCTACCGCCGCCTGCGAGAGAACCGTCACGCCGAGCACGCCGCCCCGGCCGCGCGCGTGGTGTATCGCGCCTGCTCGGAGGTACGCCAGTCGGTGGTCTTCTCAACGGCCATTATCATGCTGGTGTTCGCGCCGCTGTTCTTCCTTCAGGGGGTCGAGGGCCGCCTGCTCGAGCCACTGGGCCTGGCCTACCTGTTCGCTATCGCCGCCTCCTTGCTGGTAGCCCTGACCCTCACGCCGGTCATGAGCCTGTGGCTACTCGCGAAGGACAAGGCACTGGGCGAGGAGAAGGACCCGCCGGTAATTCGTTTTGCCAAGTGGCTTTACCGTCCCATCCTGAACGCGAGCCTGCGCTTAGCTCCAGCCGTGCTGGGGCTCTCGGTCATCGCGGTGGTCGCCACCCTGCTGGTGATCAGTCAGTTCGGGCGCTCGTTCCTGCCCGAATTCAACGAGGGCAGTCTCACCATCGCGGTGACCGCCCCGCCGGGTACCTCGCTGGAAACCTCGTCCGACATCGGGCGACAGATCGAGGATGTCCTGCTCGGGTTCGACGAGGTCGAAACAGTCGCCCGCAAGACCGGTCGCGCCGCGCTGGACGCACACACCCAGGGGCCAAATGCCTCCGAATTCGAGGTCACGCTGGGCAAGCTCCCGCAAGGCAAGGAGGGATTCATGGCCGAGCTGCGCGACGCGTTGAACGGCGTGCGCGGGGTCAATATCAACATCGGCCAGCCGCTCTCCCACCGCATCGACCACATGCTCTCAGGCACCCGGGCGGCGATCGCGGTGAAGCTCTACGGCCCATCCCTCGCGGAGCTTCGCCGACTCGGGGGCGAACTCGAGGGCACCATGAAGGAGGTCGACGGCCTGGTGGACGTGGCCATGGAGCCACTCCAGTCAGTACCGCAACTGCGCTTGCGCGCCGATCGCGAAGCCATCGCCCGGTACGGGATGACGGTCGAGGAGGTCGCCCAGCTGGTGGAAACCGCCTACCGTGGCAGCGTTGTCTCCGAGGTATTCGAGGGCAATCGGCGCTTCGA
This sequence comes from Guyparkeria sp. SCN-R1, assembly GCF_003932495.1. GTDB lineage: Bacteria > Pseudomonadota > Gammaproteobacteria > Halothiobacillales > Halothiobacillaceae > Guyparkeria. Next base: position 61,435 of record NZ_QZMT01000006.1, on the reverse strand, counting down.
TCTGGTGGTGCGCTTCAATGACGCGGCACGCGCGGATCGGCACGCCGTCGGCGACACCCTGATCGAGACGCCCACGGGCGACATGGTGCCGTTGCGGGCACTGGCCAACCCCTCGTTCGAGCAGGGACCGGGCACCATCCTGCGCGAGAATGCCGAGCGCCGGCTGGTGGTCAGTGCCAATGTCGCCGGTCGCGACCTACGCGGCGCAGTCGAGGCCATTCAGGCGCGCGTCGCTGCCGACATGGAGCTGCCGGAGGGCTACCGGGTCGAGTACGGCGGCCAGTTCGAGGCGGAAGCCAATGCCACCCGCACGATCGGTTGGGTCTCGCTCGCCGTGCTGGCCGGCATCCTGCTGTTGTTGCAGATGGCCTTCCGCTCGCTGCGCCTAGCGCTGCTGGTGATGGTCAATATCCCGCTGGCGCTGGTCGGTGGCGTGGCTGCGGTCTGGGCGATGGGCGGCGTGATCACGGTGGCGGCCCTGGTGGGCTTTATCACCCTGTTCGGCATCGCCATTCGCAACGGCATCCTGCTGATCAGCCGCTTCCAAGCCCTGGCGCGGGATGGCATGGACGTGGATGAGGCCGTGGTGACCGGTTCGATGGAACGACTCGCGCCGATCCTGATGACCGCCCTGACCGCCGGTCTGGCGCTGATCCCGCTGGCCATGGGGCTGGGCGAGGCCGGCACCGAGATCCAGGCGCCGATGGCGGTGGTGATCCTCGGCGGGCTGGCCACCTCGACCCTGCTCAACATGGTGGTACTGCCCGCCCTGTACCGGCTGGTTGCCAGTCGGCAGACGGGGTGACGACGGGACGGCTGATCGCCCGGTACGGCGATCAGCGCTTGGAGCGCGACTTCAAGGCCAGGGCGGCCTGGTTGCGCAGGGTGCGCAGGCTATTGAGATTGCCTTCCGTGAACGCCGCAGTCGGGCCTTCGAGGTAGAACAGGCCGAACGGGGCGCGGTTGACGTGCAACGGGTAGACCATCGCGAGATCGCCCGACCCACGGAACTGCCAGTCGAAGATGTCGTCGCTGGGCATCTTCGGCCGGTGGATGCTGCGATCCTCGCCCGACTGGAACACCTGCGCCAGCCGGCTGGTCTCCGCGAGCGGAACGGTCATGCGCGGCTTGAACTCGACGAACGAGGTGCCCTGGCCCAGGCGGGGCACCAGCTTCCAGGCCTTTCGCTCCAGCATGTAGAGCACGGCCAGGTCCAGGCCCAGGCCCTCGTGCATGGCCTCGAGCATGCGCGCGAAAATCTGGCCGAGGGGTTCTTCTTCGGTCAACGCCTGGGTGGTCTGCTCGATGCAGGCAATCAGGCGCTCCGAGCGCTCCTCGGCTTGCGGGGTGCTCGAGACGCTCTCCTCGACCGGCATCGGGGTGTCGTGGTCGGCCTCCATGCGCTGCAGGAACGCCGGGCGTTCGGCCGAGGACAGGAGCTCCTCGTACTCGAGCATGTGGTCGCGGGCCGCGGCACTGGCCTCCTCGAAGACCGACGTCTCCACCTCGCAGCGGTGGGCAAGGTCCAGCGTGTCGCGGCGGATCGCCTCGACCGACTCGCCGCGCGCGATCACCTCGGCCGAGGAGCGCGCCAGTTGCGCCAGTCGCAGCGCGCGCGCCTCCGGTGTCAGCCGAGTGATCTTGCCCGAGGCCCGTGCGGTGGTGAGAAACCGCCGCGCCGATTCCGGCAGGCCCCACTGGCGGCAGACGTCGCGCGCGAGTGCCACCGGCAACACGCCGACCACCTTCTGGATGGCGGTGTCCTCGTCGAGCCCGTCCTCGCGGCGGGCACGCTCGATCTCGGCCAGGTGCTCGGGGGCGTGTCGATAGACCAGCAGTGCGCCGAAATCCTGGAACAGCGCGCAGAGGAACATTTCCTCGGCGGACAGTCCGCCCAGCTCGCGCGCCAGCCCCTGCGCGAGGAAGGCCTGGTAGATCGCCTGCATGAAACGGCTCTGCAGCAACCGACTGTGGCGCTTGCTCTCGATCTGCTCGAATAGCGACAAGGCCAGCGCGGCAAGACGCACTTCCTCGAAGCCCAGCACCGTCACCGCGCGGGTGACCGTGTTGATCTGCCCGCCCAGGTGCCGGTAATGCGCGGCATTGGCCAGACGCAGGATGCGGTGGGTCAGCGCCGGGTCACGCAGGATCAACGCGGAGAGATCGTTGGCCGAAGCCAGCTCGTCGTCCGTCAGGCGATAGGCTTCCTGCACCGTACGCGCGAACGCCGGGAAGTCCGGATTCTGCGCAATCCGTTTGATCAGGGTGGGGCGGAAGCTTTGTTTCACGTCTGGGGCGAGATCCCGGTGCATGCCGAGTGGTTATCTGGGGCGGCAAGACTGTACCACGACGGCCAGGCCGACCGGCGGCCGGCCACTCTCCGCCTACTCCCTTTTCGGCGCCGATCAGCCAATCTTGAGATAGTCACCGCCGTGTTCCTTGAGAAACGCCAGAAACTCGCGGGCGATCACCGACAGGGCCTTGCCACGCGGGTAGACGATGTTCCACTGGCGTTGCAGCGGAAAGCCCTCCACATCCAGCTTGACCAGCGGACCGGCCTCGCTTTCAAGATTGAGTGCGTGCTCGGAGACGACCGAGATACCCAGTTGCCCGACGACGGCGTGCTTGATCGACTCGGGCCCTTCCAACACCAGTCGCTGCCTGAGCTTCAGGCCATGCTGGGCGAAGTGTTCCTCGATCTTGTTGCGGATGCCCGACCCCGGCTCGCGCATGATGAACGGTTCCTCGGCGATCCGCTCCAGCGGAATCCGGCGCTCGCGTGCCAGCGGGTGGTCACGGTGTGCGATCACCACCAGCGGGTTGGGGGCGAACGGAATCAGTTCGAGATCCAGCCCGCTGTCGGGCACGTGACCGATGATGTAGAGGTCGGAAAGGTTGTCCTCGATGCGCTTGAGGAGCGTGTCGCGGTTGGACACCTTGAGTTCCATCTCGATGTCCGGGAACTGCTTGGCAAAATCCCCCATCGCCAACGGCGCGAAGTACTTGGCCGTGGTGATGACCGACAGGCGCAGCCGACCTTTCTTCAGGCCCTTGAGATCGTTGAGCGACATTTCGAGATTCGACAAGGTGTCGATCACGTCGCGACAGCCACGGGCGACCCGATTGCCGGCATCCGTGAGATAGATCTTGCGACCGATCTGCTCGAACAGCGGCATGCCGACCGTTTCCGAGAGGCTCTTGACCTGGGCCGACACCGTGGGCTGGGTCAGAAACAGCTCCTCGGCCGCCCGGGTAAAGCTCCCCAGCCGGGCGACCGCCTCGACGATCTCGATCTGTCTCAGGGTGGCCCGCCGCAGGAGATAACGCGCCTCCGATTGCCGGTTCTCGTCAGCCATCATCACTCCTCTTCCTGTTTCTCACCTCTCGCATAGATCGAATTCTATGCAACCCGGGCCCCAAGGTCGATCCGGTCGTCCTTCGGTGCCCTTCGTTGATTTCCGTTGCCCCACCCGGCTGCCGACGCGGGTAGATCGATCGCTTGTATTGGAATTTTCGATCAACTCCATTCACCTAAGTCTATCCATAGATGCATCGACGGCAACCCATTGACTAGAACAAATACCATGACGAAACGCCGCCATGGCGGTCATTGGAACGAATTTTCACCCTCAAAACGAGCATTCATTGCCCCGAAGGCCCAGCGAAAATCTTGGCATAGACTATAGCCAATAGGTTGCTTCGGAAATTCGTATTGGTGATCGATTTGGCTCGTCACTACCTTTCGTCCTGCCGGCGGGACCGCCCCGATTCCGCGAGCGGACCCGAACCACCAGCCTGACCGGAGGGAGACCATGAACGCATTGACCAACTGGCCGCTTGCCGGCGCCCTACTCGCCCTGATGCCGCTGCTACTGCTGGTCGCCGCGTTTCCAGGGACCACCGGGGGCGTCGAGACGGCCCGTCGCTACCGCACGCGGGTTCGTTGGGCCTCGATCGGCGCGCTGGCGCTGGCCATCGCCGCGACCCTCGTCTTCCTGGCCGATGACCGTGCCTCCTTGACGCTCGCCGCCCTGCCGCTGCCCGGCGAAACCGGCGCACTGGCACTTTCGATCCAGGTCGACCAGCTCACGATGGCGCTGGCCGTACTGGTCGCGCTGGTCGTCACCCTGATCGCCCGCTACAGCGAGAAGTACCTCGACGGCGACCCGCAGCAGGCGCGCTTCTTCCGCCTGCTGGCCCTGACCGCCGGCTTCTTCCTGCTGGTCGTCATCTCGGCCAACCTTGCGCTGTTCACGCTGGCGATCATCCTGACCGGCTTCTCGCTGCACAAGCTGCTGCTGTTCTACCCCGACCGCCCCCGCGCGGTGATGGCAACGCACAAGAAATCCTTGTTCAGCCGCAGCGCGGACGCCTGCCTGGTGGGCGCCACCCTGCTGATCGGCCACCAGGTCGGCAGCCTGCAGTTCGACGCGATCGCCGAGTGGGCCCATGCCCAGGACGGCATGCCGATGGGGATGCACGTGGCGGCCTTCCTGATCGTGCTCGCCGCGATCCTCAAGAGCGCGCAGTTCCCGTTCCACGGTTGGCTGTTGCAGGTCATGGAGGCGCCCACGCCGGTCTCGGCCCTGATGCACGCGGGTGTCGTCTACAGCGGCGCGATCATCGTGCTGCGCACCAGCGAATTCCTCGCCGCCCAGGGCAGCGCGCTGTTCCTGCTCGCGATCGTCGGGCTGGCAACGCTGGTGATCGCCTCCCTAGTCATGCTCACGCAGACGGCCGTGAAGTCTTCGCTGGCCTGGTCGACCACCGGGCAACTCGGCTTCATGCTGCTCGAGCTGGGCCTGGGCCTGTTCGCCCTGGCCCTGCTGCACCTGGTCGGCCACTCGCTCTACAAGGCGCATGCCTTCCTCGCCGCCGGCAGCATCCCCGACCAGCTGCGCCAGCCGAAACCGGCAGCGCGCCGCCGCGTCGGCTTCGGCACCTGGGCGATCACAATCGCCGCGAGCCTCGCGTTGACCTCGGCACTGGCCGCCGTGCTCGGCCTGTCGGTGAGCCACGAACCGGCACTGATCGCCCTAATCGCGATCGTCGCCCTGGCCGTGGCCCAGCTGGTGCTCAAGGCGATCATCGTCGCGCCGGGCGCTGTAGGCATCGCGCGGGCCGCGGGGCTTGCCGCGATCATGGCCGCGGTCTACTTCGCGCTGCACGAAGCCTTCGTGACCCTGTTCGGGCCGACGGTCGCCGGGATCCCCGACACCCTGACGCCGGCCTACGGCCTGATGCTGGGGCTGACCACGATCAGCTTCCTGTTCCTCGCGTGGTTGCAGGGCCCCGGCCGCGATCACTTCAACGGCTCGGGCCGCAAGGGGCTGTTCGTCCACCTCTACAACGGGCTGTACGTCGACTTGCTGGTCGAGCGAGCCGCGCATCGCCTCTGGCCGCACAAGGTCGGTCAGCACCGCTCGCGCCATGACGCGCTCAAGGCGCAAACGCCCGTTACTACCACCCAATACTGATTCGCCGGGTATCTACCGGGAGGACACGGCCATGACACTGGCAACGCAGACCCAACAGCACAACGCCGAGACGACCCGCGCGACCGGGCGGCTCGACCTCGACCACGTCCGCGAACTGGCCGACGCGGCCGGGCGCAAGATCGCCCCGCTCTGGCCGCTGGACTCGTTCGTCGCGGTCAACCCCTACCTCGGCCTGATCGACCAGCCGTTCAGCGAGGCGGCCGGCTACCTCGGCGCGATCGCCGTCGAGCGCACGGTCATGGACCACGAGTGGTACGCCCAGCGCTGGCGCGACGGGCGACTGACCCGCGCGCATATCGAGCGTGCCGTCGAGCACCTGGGCCACCCGGTGGGCATCGAGACCGTGATCAAGGCGCTCGAGGCGCCGCACCGAAGCAGCACGCCGATCCCGATGCTGGTCGAGATGCTCGACCGCCCGGGTGCGGCGCCGATCTCGATCTTCGTGGTCGACCAGATCAGCCACTTCCTCGCCGCCCACTTCGACCGCGGCCAGGCGATCTGGAGTGCCCCCGACGAGAACGCGTCGCTCTACACCGCGTGGCGTGAGTACACGCTGATCGATCGCAGCGCGCGCGCCGCTGGTCTGGGGAAGGCCCGCCGATACCTGCAGGACGTGCCGGCCGACCCGATCGAGGCGATCGCCTGGGCGATCGAGACCCTGCAACTGCCGGAATCGGTCCACGCCGACTACCTGTTCGCCGCGCTCAAGTCGATCAACGGCTGGGCGGCCTACTGCCGCTACCGCCTGTGGGGCGCCGAGCTGACCGGTGGCAGCAACAAGGACCTCACCGACCTGCTCGCCGTGCGGCTGGTCTGGGAGGCGCTCGCGCTCAAGGCCACCGACAGCGCCGCGATTCGTCGCGACTGGCAGCGCGAGATCGAACGCCATCACGAGGCGATCGCCGCCGCCGAGAACGAGGCGGTGATCGACGAGGTCATGCTCACGGCCACCGAGATCGCCTTCCGCGACCCGGTCATCCGGCATTTCCGTCAGGCGAGCCCCGCCGCGCAGACCGACGCGGCACGCCCGCCGGTACAGGCCGCCTTCTGCATCGACGTGCGCTCGGAGGTCTTCCGCCGTCACCTGGAAACCAGCTTCCCGGGCGCGCGGACCATCGGCTTTGCCGGTTTCTTCGGCGTGCCGCTGGCCTACCAGCGCCTGGGCGAGTCGCAGTGCCGCACCCACACCCCGGTGCTCTTGAACCCGGGCGTGACCGTCGCGGATCGCGCCGAGGGCGGCGACCAGGCGGGTCAGGAACTGGCCGCGCGTCGTGAACAGCGCATCGGGAATACCCTGTCGTGGAAGCAGTTCAAGCTCTCGGCGGCCTCCTGCTTCACCTTTGTCGAGTCGGCCGGCCTGACCTACATCCCGAAGCTGATCGGCGACACGCTCGGTTGGCACACCCCGGCCCCGCCGCCGGACCAGGCCGGGCTGAGCGACGAGGAGCGCGCCCGCGTCCACCCGTCGCTGGCCTCCGAGGCCGACCTCGAGGCCCGCGTGGGCATGGCCGAGGGCATCCTGCGCGGCCTGGGCCTGACCGAGTCGATCGCGCCGATCGTGCTGCTGGCCGGCCACGGCAGCACCACGACCAACAACCCGCACCGCGCGGGCCTGGATTGTGGTGCCTGCGCCGGACAGACCGGCGAGGTCAGCGCCCGGGTGGCCGCCGACCTGCTGAACGACCCGGCGATCCGGGACGGCCTGGTCGGGCGTGGCATCGAGATCCCCGCCGACACGCGCTTCGTCGCCGCGCTGCACGACACCACCACCGACGAGGTCGACCTGCTCGATCTCGACGAGGGGGCGGTTGATCGGGCAAGGCTCGACGAACTACGCCAGGCACTGGTGCAGGCCGGTGACCTCACCCGCCTGGAGCGGCTGGTGACATTGCGCGAGAACCTGTCCGACAGCCCAGCGGACCGCGAGGCCGCGCGCAAGGCCGTGGCCCACCGCGGGCGCGACTGGTCCGAGGTGCGCCCGGAGTGGGGCCTGGCCGGCAACGCCGCCTTCATCGCCGCGCCGCGTGAGCGCACCCGCGACCTGGATCTGGGCGGCCGGTCGTTCCTGCACGACTACGACTGGCGCCAGGACGAGGGCTTCGGCGTGCTCGAGCTGATCCTCACCGCCCCGCTGGTGGTGGCGAGCTGGATCAACCTGCAGTACTACGGCTCGACGGTCGACAACGAGCGCCAGGGCTCGGGCAACAAGGTGCTGCACAACGTCGTCGGCGGCCTGGTCGGCGTGCTCGAGGGCAACGGCGGCGACCTGCGGGTCGGCCTGTCGATGCAGTCGCTGCACGACGGCGAGAACTGGCGCCACGAGCCGCTGCGCCTGTCGGCCTTCGTCGAGGCGCCGGCCGAGGCGATCGACGACATCATCGCCGGCAACGAGACCCTGCAGCACTTGGTGGGCAATCGCTGGCTCACCCTGCTGCGTCTGACCGACGAGGGCGACGTGCAGCGCCGCCGCGGCCCGGGGGACTGGGTCAGCGAAGCGGTGTAAGCCCCTAGCGAAACTCTGCACCCAGAACGGCAAACGGCGCGGAATCATCCGCGCCGTTTTTTTTGTTCACGTCCCTAGCCTCAATGACTCAGTCTGCCACGCTGCCCCGTACCGGCGCCGAGGCAAACCGTCGCCAGACCAGCCGCCAGGTCAGCGGCTCGCGGCGATTCCACGGCAGCAGCGAGACCAGGCGTGCCATGGTGCAATAGCCCACCAGCACCTGCGCCCAGGTGCCGATCATGGGGATCCAGAACAGCCAGCGCATCGCCTCGGGCAACGCGACCAGCAGCAACAGCAGGTAGAAGAACCTCACCTGCACCGGAAAGGCGGTCAGGCGATCGGCGCGCAGGGCAAAATGCGCCAGGTTGATCACGGTCAGCCCGACGGCCAGCCACAGACCCACCGGATCGATCAACAGCCCGACACTCAGCAGCACGGCCGTCACCAGCCAGTACCACCACCCGAGATCCTTCACGTCCAGCATCAGCATCGTCACTCTCCTTGTCATGGGTTCGAGGCACGGCACGAGGGTAGCGGGCTTTTTATTAGCAGTCTATGCACTTGGACCAAAAGCGTTCACCGTTCCGGGAACTAATAGCCTGGCTACCTAGTCGCATCTGAGCGATCATCCGCCAACCACAACAAACAAGGAGTCCCACATGCGAATTACTCCCGGAACCATTGCCGTAGTGGTCGCCACGTTCGGCCTGCCCCATCACGCCATGGCAGCTGACGCCACTCACTGGAGCTACAAGGGCGATGCCGGCCCGGACCAGTGGGCCTCGCTCGACCCGGCGTACTCGAGCTGTGGTGACGGCGTGAACCAGTCGCCCATCGATGTAACCGCATCCTTGTCGGCGGATCAGTCAGCCCCGACATTCGACTACAGCGACGGCGGCACCCACCTCGTCAATAATGGCCACGCCATTCAGGTCGACTACCAGAAAGGCAGCACCCTTACGCTCGACGGCCGGGACTTCCAGCTCAAACAGTTCCATTTCCATGCCCCGAGCGAGCACACCATTGATGGGAAACATTTCCCGCTGGAAGTGCATTTCGTCCATGCCGACCCGGACGGCAACCTAGCCGTCGTGGCCGCGCTGTTCGAGGAAGGAGAAGCCAACGACGCGCTCGAGCCGCTCGTGAAGAAGCTCCCCGGCTCGGCAGGCGAAGAGGTTGAGCTGGATGCCGCGTTCAACGCGGCCGAACTGCTACCTGCCGGAACCGAACATTATCGTTACAACGGTTCGCTGACCACGCCGCCCTGCAGCGAGGGTGTCCGCTGGGTGGTCATACAACAGCACCCCACCCTCTCCACCGAGCAGATCACGTCGTTCGAGAAAGCGATCGGCACGGAGAACAACCGGCCGGTTCAACCGATCAACGCCCGGGTCCTGATCGACTGATCGCGTCGGCAAAGCCGATCCCGGTGGACGGATCGCCATCCGCCGGTCATGTAAAAAGGGCGCGTCTCGGACGCGCCCTTTTCACGTTCGGCTCGCGGTTCCGTCGCGAGCGGCCTACCAGGATTTGTAGGGCAGGAACTTGCCGTTCATGGTGATCACGACGCGATCGCCGGCGGGGTTGACCTCGCGGTCGACGTCGAGCGAGAAGTCGATGGCACTCATGATGCCGTCGCCGAATTCCTCGTGGATCAGCTCCTTCATGGTCGAACCATAGACGCCCACGACCTCGTAGAGGCGATAGATGAGCGGGTCGGTCGGCACGGTCTGTTCCCAGGTCTTCATGGGGCAAGCCTCGATCGCGGCCTTGGCCTCGGCGGGCAGTTCGAGGATCGCGATCAGCTTGTCGGCGAACTCGGGCTTGAGGCTGTTCATGCCCAGACAGGCCGAGGTGACGAACGTCGGGGACAGGTCTACGCCACTGGCGATATCGGCCCAGGACAGGCCGAGCGCGGTCTTCTTTTCCAGGATCAGGTCGGTCAGTGCTTGCTTGGTCATCATGCGGGCATCTCCGTCAAGGGATATCGGGTTTGTCGTCGTGACCGTCAAGGCCACTGTCCCCTGTCGTTACAAGAAGCCTGCCAAGCAGCACTTATCCTTTTCTTTCCAACACTTACGCATTCGATCAGCGCAACAACACGCCGCCAACCGGACATTGTCCGCCCCACGCCGGCGAAAGACCGGACATTGTCCGACAATGCCCGCCCCACCCTGGGGCAGCGCCATGCACAATCCCTTCCAAACGGCGCCACAACGCAATTTACGGTTCTTGGCACAGCCTCTGCAATGCAGTAGGCGACGACGGGATTCGTCGAGAGACATCCCGATCCACGTCCAAGCCAATCCAGAACCGGAGTGAATACCCATGAGCACAGCAACCGCCCAACCCGTCGCCCCGTCCTGCATCCGCCAGGCGATCAAGGAAATCGATGCCGACGGCCTCAAGGCACTGAGTGAAAAGGGCAAGGCCAACCCGGATGCGGTGGTCACGCTCAAGGCGAAGACCGTCTGCGAAGGCCGGTTTCGCAACCTGACCTACATCCGCGACCTCGATCCGGTGGTGGTCGACGAGCCGCCGCACCTGCTGGGCGACGACACCGCCCCGAATCCGTCCGAGGCCACCCTGGCCGCGCTGGGTGCCTGCCTGGCCGTGGGCGTCCACGCCAACGCCACCGCGCGCCAGATCAAGATCAGCAAGCTCGAGCTGAACATGGAAGCGGACATCAACGTCACCGCCGTCTGGGGCACGGGTGACCTCGACGAATCCAAGCCGCTGGGCTTCACCGCCATCCGCGTCTACTTCGACGTCGAGACGGTCGACCCGATCAGCCAGGAAGATCTGCAGGACCTGCTGGACACCGCCGAGAAGTGGTCACCGGTGGCCAACACCATGACCCGTCCGGTCGACCTCTCCTGCCATCTCGCCTGATCGCCGAGACGTCGTCCAATCGGCCCGGTCCGCCGGGCCTTCTACCGGAGGTGATCCCATGAATCTTGCCACCCACGACCCCGTGGCGGCCCGGCCCACCGCGGCCCCGCCCGACGTACCGGCGTTCCTGAAAACCGACGCGACGCCCGACCTCGACACGGTGATTCGCCGCGCCTTGAAGCCCAAGGTGATCGCGATCGACCACGGCGAATACCCCGCCGACGTGTTGCACGAAATCGGTGCGGCCGGCGCCTATCGCCACCACCTCGCCTCACAGAATCCGGCCGGCATGGACATCGCCGCGGCCATCGACGACATGGACCGCATCTCGGCCGAATGCATGTCCACCGGCTTCATGACCTGGTGCCAGGACGCCGTGGCCTGGTACGTCGAGAATTCCGACAACCAGCACCTCAAGGACACCGTCCTGCCGAAGCTCTCCAGCGGCGAACTGCTCGGTGGCACTGCCCTGTCCAACCCGATGAAGTACTTCGCCGGCATCGAGGACATCCTGCTGCACGCCGAGGAGACCGCCGACGGCTTCATCGTCAATGGCCAGCTGCCGTGGATCTCGAACCTGGGCGAATCGCACGTGTTCGGCTCGATCTTCCGCGTCGAGGGCGACAACCCGCGCGACGTGATGGCCCTGGTCCACACCGACACCCCGGGCTTCGAGTTTCGCCAACTGGTCGAGTTCTGCGGCATGGAAGGCACCGGCACCTACGCCCTGTTCTTCAAGGATGTCTTCATCCCGCACAACCAGATCATCGCCGATCCGGTCGGCCCGTTCCTCAACCGCATCAAGGCCGGCTTCGTCCTCTTGCAGGCGGGCATGGCCACGGGCGTGATCGAGGGTTGTATCCGCCTGTGCGAGGACGTCGAACCGCGCCTCGGCCACGTCAACTGCTACCTCGACGATCGCCCCGACGAGCTGCGCGAGGCCCTGGAAGATACGCGCGCCCTGGTCCGCGAACTGGCCACCGACGTGCACAACCCCGACCCGGCCTATTTCCGCCAGGTACTGGAATTGCGACTGGCCGGCTCCGAGCTCGCCCTGCGCGCGGCCAACAGCGCCATGCTGCACATCGGCGCGAACGGCTACCTCGTCGACGCCCCGGCCCAACGCAAGCTGCGCGAGGCCTACTTCGTCGCGATCGTCACCCCGGCGATCAAGCATCTGCGCAAGGAAATCGAGGCACTGATCGATTAATCCCATGCCCCGCCCACGATCCGACAACCAGCAGGCGCTGTCATGACCGCGCCCCGCGCGGCACGCACGCCGATCCTGCTCCTGGCCGGCAGCCTGCTCGCCTGGCTGTGCATCGCCGCCATCGACGTGACCCGCCCCAAGGCAGAACCGCGCCCGTCGGCGCCCAATGAAGTAAACGAGACCAAGGTGACCCGCCATGAACACGCCTGAAGAAGACATCCGCTGGATCTGCACCGTCTGCGGCTGGATCTACGACGAGGACGAGGGCGACCCGGACAGCGGCATCGCGCCAGGGACCCGCTTCGAGGACATCCCCGACGACTGGTACTGCCCGCTGTGCGGGGTGACCAAGGCCGACTTCATGCCGCTGCACGAGTACGCCGCCCAGCGCGCCGCGCAGAACGATGCCCCGCGGCCCCGCGCGGCACAGGGCGGCGTGGGCGGTCCGGATTCGGTGGTCATCGTCGGCGCCGGCATCGCCGGCTGGACGGTCGCCGAAGAGCTTCGGGCCCGCGACCCCGATCGCCCCATCACCCTGATCAGCAACGACGAGGCGGCCGCCTACACCAAGCCGGGCCTGTCGATGGCGATCAGCCAGGGCCGCGCCCCCGAGGATCTCGTCGAGCAGAGCGGGCCGGCCAAGGCCGCCGAACTGGGCATCACCCTGCAACCGAACACCTCGGTGCTGGCGCTGAACACCGACGGCAAGCGCCTGCTGACCACCCGCGGCCCGGTCCACTACGGGGAGCTGGTGCTCGCCCTCGGTGCCCGCCAGCGCTTTCGCGCCTTCGACGGCGATGCCGCCCCTCGCATCACGCGGCTCAATCATCTCGCCGCCTACCAGCGCCTGCGCGCCCGTCTCGACGGCGAACCGCGCCACGTCACCATCATCGGCGCCGGCCTGATCGGCGTGGAACTGGCCGAGGATCTGACCGCCGGCGGCCATCGCGTCACCGTGCTCGATCTCGGCGAACGCATGCTCGACCGGCTCGCCCCCGCCCCGCTGGGCAACGAGTTGGGCCGGCATCTCTCGGCCAAGGGCGTGGATTTTCGCCCCGGCACCAGCCTCGCCCGCGTCGATCAAAGCGGCGGGCGCCTGAAGGTGACGCTGACTAACGGCGGGGAGATCCATACCGACGAGGTGATTTCCGCGATGGGCCTGGTGCCCAACACCGATTTCGCCCAGCGCGCCGGGCTGGTCATCAACCGCGGCATTCTCGCCTCGGCGCAGACCATGCAGACCAGCGACCCGCACGTCTACGCCATCGGCGACTGCGCCGAGATCAAGGGGCGCAGCTACTTCTTCATCGAGCCGATCCGCCGCATGGCCACGACCGCCGCCGCGGCCCTGAGCGGTGACTGCGTGCCGTTCGAGCACCGCCCGGCCGCGATTCGCGTCAAGACCCCCAGCCTGCCGATCATGCTCTGCCCGCCCGACCGTCGGCTTGCCGACCTGGGCCGCTGGACCCCGCACACCGTGCCCGAGGGCCAACGCAACGACTTCGTGAGCCGCGGCCAACTCGCCGGCTACGCCCTGGCCGGCAAGGCGGTCAGTGAACACGAAGCCCTTTACCGGCAGCTCGGTCAACCCACGAACTGACCCGCGCGCCGGCAAAAAGCCATGCCTGAGGACCGGCCCCGGATTGATCCGAATCGCCACGGCTTGCCCGTCGAAAACGGTCTGTGACGTCTGTTTACTGTGCCAGTTACCGGGCCCGCTGCTCTCGTGCCCGTTCCTGCAACGGGCCGGGGATTTCGGCGGCTCGACGCAGCGCATCCTCGGCCTCCTCGGTCCGGTCGAGCGAGCGCAGCACCAGCCCCAGGTTCAGCCAGGCGGCCGCGAACTCCGGGTCCACGTCTACCGCGCGGCCGAAGGCTCGGGCCGCCTCGCGTAGGTCACGGGTGGCGGCCAGGGCATTCCCCAGTCCGAACTGCGCCAGGGCCAACGAGGGTTCACGGTCGGCCAGCGCCTGCCAGGCTGGCAGCGCGGTATCGGCCCCCTGCACCGACTCGAATGCCGAGATGGCCTTGGCGGACTCGCGATCCACGCCCGAGGCCGGCAATTCGCCCGGCGGTAAGGCGACGAAGGCCCAGCGATCCGAACGCGCCCAAGTGGCATCAAAGCGCCCCATGGAAACGTCCATGCGTGGTGTCTCGCCGCTGTGAAGCACCAGGCGTTCGTCGTCGAGGTCGTAACCAATCACCACCGCGTAGTGCCACATCGGCCACCACGGCAGGGACAGGTTCTGCAGCACGGCCACCGGCCGATCCGCCGCCACCTCCTGCAAGACGGCATCCAGCCGCCCCGGAATGACGAACGGAATCAGCCCGTGACGACGAACGGTGGCCAGCATTTCCGGCTGGACGCTGCCCTCGCGGCCGGGCAGGAACACCTGCGGGATCAGCTCGTCGACGCTGGCCGTCCGGCCACCCTGGTCGAGCACCATGGCCAATGTCGCGGGACCACACTGGTAATCACGCTGCCCGTGAAACGGCACCTCCTCGATCAGATGTCGCTCCGGTACGGCAGAATGCGTGTCCTCGGACAACGGCGGCGTCGTGGCGCAGCCACTCAACAAGGCGGCCGCCAAAAACAACAAAGCGCCCGACCAGCGGGCGCTTTTCATCGATCGATATCGCATGCTCGCGACGACTCGCTATCAGCGGGTGAACGGGAACACGTTGGTCAAGCCCAGCAAATCGGTGACCAGCAAGATCACGAACACCGCAAACAGCACACCAACGACGCTACTGGCGCCGGCAGGCATCTGATCAAGACGTTCATTCATCTCGCGCACCTCTTGATCGGACAAGGCGGCGACACGCTCCTCGACCTGTGCCGGATCGGCACCTTGGGCAATCAGCTGGTCACGCACCTCATCGCGGGACAGCAGCTCGACAATCCGCTCACGATCGGCGCTGGCCTGATCGGCGCTCACCGCTTCCTGGGTCGTGACCAGCCCATCGGCCACGGCCGACGGGGTAGCCATCGCCGGCATGCTGCCGACGGTGAATGAGGCGATCACGAATGGGCTGACGATTCGGGCGACTCGTTTCATCACATTTCCCTCTGGTTGAAATCGACTTAACGCCGCAACCACGACGTGCCACTTAGTCTAGACCGCTTTCGTGAAGTTCCACTCGCGACCACGACCTGGCCAACCGGGCGTCCTTACCCGCTCAAGTGCAGTTTATCGAGACGATAGCGGAACTGCCGGGTCGTCATGCCCAATCGCCTGGCGGCCTGCGTCTTGTTCCCGCCCGTTTCCTGCAATGCCTGGAGCAGCGACTCGGCTTCGTCCTCGCGCACCCACCGATAACTGCGCTCGGTTACCGCCGCGGGTTGGGGGAATGCATGACCACCCTGTCGCGGGCGGCCGCTTTCAGCCGCGCCCCAGTCAGAGGGCGGTTCGGGTGTGTTTGGGGTGCCACCCGCCTCGAGGTGGTCGGTGACGTGCGATTCGTGGGTCAGGATCAGTTCGATATCGGCCACGGTGATCCAGCCGTTCTGCGCCACCAGCACCGCCCGCTTGATCACGTTCTCCAATTGGCGAATGTTGCCCGGCCAGTTGTAGGCCGCCAACCGGTCGAGCACGCCCACCTCGAACGTGGCGTTGCGGTCGAACTCCTGACTGGCGACCTGCAGGAAGTGCCGCGCGAGCAGTTTCACGTCGCCGTCGCGCTCGCGCAGGGCCGGCAGGTGGATGGGAAAGACGTTCAGCCGGTAGAACAGGTCGATGCGAAAGCGCCCCTGGTTGACCGCCTCCTGCAGGTTCTTGTGCGTGGCGGCAATGATGCGCACGTCGACCGGCACGTCCCTGGTGCCACCCACGCGGTGGATGGTCTGTTTTTCCAGCACGTGCAACAACTTGGACTGCAAATCGAAGGCCAAGTCTCCGATTTCATCGAGGAACAGCGTGCCGCCGGAGGCGAGTTCGACGCTGCCCTTCTTCGCCGAGACCGCGCCCGTGAACGCCCCCTTCTCGTGACCGAACAACTCGGACTCCAGCAACGCATCGGGAATGGCCGCACAGTTGATGGCGATGAACGGCCCGTCGCAACGCGGGCTGGTCAAGTGCACCATGCGCGCAAATCGCTCCTTGCCGGTGCCGGACTCGCCGTTGAGCAACACGGTGGCCTGCGTCGGCGAGACGTGCAGGGTCTGGCGAAAGGCCTGACGCAACGCCGGGCTCTCGCCGAGAATGCCGTGACGCGCCTCCTGGTTGCTCGACAGCGCCTCGCGCAGGGATTCGTTCTCCTCGGCCAGCGCGGCGGTCTGCTCGCGAATCAGGTCGTCGACCTTGAGCACCCGGGCGATCAGCGCGGCCATGATGCGCAGCAGCGTGATGTCCCGGTGCAACGGCCGGTGGCGCTCGCGGATGCGGTGCGCGCCGAGTACGCCCATCGGCTGGTCCTCGTTGAGTATCGGCACGGCCAAAAAGGCCACCGTCTCGTGCGGCAGGGTGTCGCGCTCGACCGCGCGGGTCAGGTAGACCGGCTCCTCGTCGATGTCCTGGACCACCGCGACCTGCCCGGTGCGCATCACCCGCCCGGTCACGCCCTCGCCCACCCGGTAGCGGCCGCGGTCGCGCTCGTCGGATGAGAGCCCGTAGGCGTAGCGGATCTCCATGAACTCGCCGCTGGCATCGGGCAGCACCACGCGGCCGCGATTAAGGCCGGTGATCTGCGAGAGCAACCGCAGCATCCGGCCGATCACGGTGTCGGGGTCGTTCAAGTGCGAAAGCCATTGCGTGGCCTCGTGCACGACCAGCAGTTCAGCATCGGCACTGTCGGCACGGGCCGACGATTGAATGACTTGCGCGTGGGTCATGGGGCAACTCCGGACGAATAGGTGACATTCCCGGAGCTGCAAGAAGCAGGCCCATGACTTTGTCCGCCATTGGCGGGCATTGCGCGCCGATACGGCCCTCGCGGACGCACCAAGAACGGGATTGCTCGCGCGCCACCGCTCTTTCGTAGTGCGAAAATACGTCATTTTCGGCCATTCAGCGCTGATCTGACGCAAACGGTCGGTGTGGCACGGCATCTGCAATCTCGAGGTCGTCACTCACCGACCCGAGAACGAAACCATGTCCACATTCGATAACCCGTTCGATCCCGACAAGTCACTGCACCGCGGCTGCACCTGCGGCAAGCACGCCAGCCAGGCGGACCACAATGCCGCCATCGCCGCCAGCCCCAACCCGACGGATGAAGAGGCGGCCCTCAATCGCGCCGTCGAATCGTCCGTGATGCGCTCGCTGTTCCCGGAAGACCGCACCCGTCGCAACTTCCTCAAGGCCGTCGGCGTGAGCACGGCGATGGCCGCGGTTTCCACCTTCTTCCCGATGGCCGCCGCCAAGGCCGTCGCCGCCGACCCGGTCGGACCGCTGGAGAAGAAGAAGCTCAAGGTCGGCTTTATCCCGATCACCTGCGCCACGCCGATCATCATGGCCCACCCGATGGGCTTCTACGAGCGCGAGGGCCTCGACGTCGAGGTGGTCAAGACCGCCGGCTGGGCACTGATCCGAGACAACGTTGCCAATGGCCAGCTCGACGCCTCGCACATGCTCTCGCCCATGCCGATCTCCGCCTCGCTCGGGGTCGGTGCGCGCCAGCAGGACACCTACGTCGCCACCATCCAGAACATCAATGGTCAGGCGATCACGATGCACAACAAGCACAAGGAGAATCGTGATCCGAGCAACTGGAAGGGCATGACCTTCGGCATCCCCTACGACCACTCGATGCACAACCTGCTGCTGCGCTATTACCTCGCCGAGCACGGCGTCGACCCGGACAAGGACGTCCAGCTCAAGGTCATCGCCCCGCCGGAGATGGTCGCCAACCTCAAGGCCGGCAATATCGACGGTTTCCTCGGCCCCGAGCCGTTCAATCAGCGCGCGGTCTACGAGGGCGCCGGCTTCATCCACGTGCTGTCGAAAGACCTCTGGGACGGCCACCCCTGCTGTGCCTTCGGTGCGACCAAGAGCTTCGTCGAGGAGAACCCCAACACCTTCTCCGCGCTGTTCCGCGCCATCGCCAGCGCCACGGTCTACGCGCACAAGAAGGAGAACCGCCCGGAGATCATCGAGGCGATCGCCCCGGCCAACTACCTCAACCAGCCGAAGATCGTGCTCGACCAGGTGATGACCGGCCGCTATGCAGATGGCCTGGGCAACATCATCGAGGAGCCGGAGCGTGCCGACTTCGACCCGTTCCCGTGGGAATCGATGGGCGTGTGGATCCTCACGCAGATGAAGCGCTGGGGCTACATCGAAGAGGAAATCGACTACGCCGACATCGCCGAGGAGATCTTCCGCGCGACCGACGCGCGCCAGCGTCTGGCCGAGATGGGCCTGCCGGCACCCGAGATCAACAGTCGGACGCACATGATCATGGGCAAGGAATTCGACCCGGCGCGCCCGCAGGAATACCTCGAATCGTTCGAGATCGGGAGGGCCTAAGTCATGAGTCAGTCACTGCGCTTACGGGGTGGCATCGTCTCGATTCTCCTGCTGCTCGCCTTCATCGGCGCGTGGTGGGGGGCGACCCTGCCCACCCAGGTCGACCTCGGCGACATGGATCCCGATTACGCCGCGATGATGGGGCTGGATACCGTCCAGGAATCCGACATCCCCACCCCGGGGGACATCGGCTCGGCGATCTGGACGCACCTGTCCGACCCGTTCTACGTCTCGGGCTCCAACGACATGGGCATCGGCATCCAGCTGGCCCATTCGCTCTGGCGGGTGCTCGCCGGCTTCGCGCTCGCCGCGCTGGTCGCCGTGCCGCTGGGCTTTCTGATCGGCATGTCGCCGTTGATGCACAAGGCACTCGACCCGTACATCCAGATCCTCAAGCCCATATCGCCGCTCGCCTGGATGCCGCTGGCCCTCTACATCATCCAGGACGCCTCGATCTCCTCGATCTTCGTGATCTTCATCTGCTCGATCTGGCCAATGATGGTGAACACCGCCTACGGGGTCGCCTCGGTCCGCGACGACTGGCTCGCCGTGGCCAAGACCCTCGAGGTCAGCCCGATCAAGAAGGCGTTCAAGGTGATCCTGCCGGCGGCGGCCCCGACGATTCTCACCGGCATGCGCATCTCGATGGGCATCGCCTGGCTGGTCATCGTCGCCGCGGAAATGCTCGTCGGCGGTACCGGCATCGGCTACTTCATCTGGAACGAGTGGAACAACCTCGATCTCGCCAACGTGATCTTCGCCATCCTCCTGATCGGCGTGGTCGGCATGATCCTCGACATGATCTTCGGCCTGCTTGGCAAGGCCGTCAGCTATAAGGAGGTCTGAACATGACTACCCCCGCATTCATCCAGGTCGACGGCCTGGAGAAGACCTTCCCCGCGCCGATGGGCCAGGAACCGGTCACCGTGTTCCAGAACCTCGACTTCGAGATCGAAAAGGGCGAGTTCGTCTGCCTGATCGGCCACTCGGGCTGCGGCAAGTCGACCATCCTCAACATCCTCGCCGGGCTGGATGCCGCGACCGACGGCTACGTCTTCATGGAGAACAAGGAAGTCACCGGACCGGGTCTCGACCGCGGCGTGGTATTCCAGGGCCACGCCCTGATGCCCTGGCTGACGGTGCGCGAGAACGTCGCCTTCGCGGTGAAATCCCGCTTCAAGCGCCACTCCAAGGATGAAGTGAACGCGCAGGTGGAAAAGTACGTCGACATGGTCGGCCTGACCCCGGCGATCGACAAGAAGCCGCACCAGCTCTC
Organism: Guyparkeria sp. SCN-R1; assembly: GCF_003932495.1. Classification (GTDB taxonomy): domain Bacteria; phylum Pseudomonadota; class Gammaproteobacteria; order Halothiobacillales; family Halothiobacillaceae; genus Guyparkeria. The sequence continues at coordinate 41,589 of NZ_QZMT01000006.1, read as the reverse complement.
CGGCGGGATGCGCCAGCGCGTCGGCATCGCCCGGGCGTTCGCCATCGAACCGAAGATGCTCCTGATGGACGAGCCCTTCGGTGCACTGGATGCGCTGACCCGCGGCGTGATCCAGGACGAGCTGCTGGCGATCTGCCAGGCCACCAACCAGACCGTCTTCATGATCACCCACGACGTCGACGAGGCGATCCTGCTGGCCGACAAGATCCTGCTGATGACCAACGGGCCGTTCGCCGAGGTGGCCGAATGCGCCTACAACCCGCTGAAAAAGCCGCGCTCACGCCAGGAAATGCACCACGACGAGCACTACTACCCGTTCCGCAACCACCTGATGGACTTCCTGGTCAACGGGCCGAGCACGCCCTACGCGGACAAGGCATCCGACGGCACGCCGCCGGCGATGGAGGAGGCGCCGCGCAGTGGGCCCCGACGGGTAGTGAACGCCTGATCCACGAGGAGCATTCGCTCCATCCACCATCCGGCCCCGGGAGCACAACCGGGCCCGGATTTTTTCGTGGTCACCTTGGTTTTTCAGCCCCCACGAACCGCGCGGGCAACGTCCTCGACCACCTGAAGATCCGCCTCGCGATAGACGATCAACCGCAGGTCGGTCAACGTGACGGGCTCGTAGCGGTCGATCTCCTCGAGGATCAGGCGCACCCCGGTGGCAAAATCAAAACCGGCCACCCCGCAGCCCAGCGGCGGGATCACCATTGAGCAACACCCCAGTTCGTCGGCCTTGGCCAAGGTGTTGCGAACCGCCGCACGGATACTATGCTCCGTGGCGCGCCCATCGCCGTAATGCGGCATGGCCGCCGCGTGGATCACCCAGCGAGCGGGCAGATCGAAGCCTTGCGTCACGGCCACACCGCCCAGCGGGACCGACCCCTGGGCCATCGCCGCCTCGTTGATCGGCCCGCTGGCCGCATCACGCAGGGCACCGGCCACGCCGCTGCCCATTGCGAGTGACGTGCCGGCGGCATTGACCAGGCAATCGGCCGATTGCGTCGCGATATTGCCCTGTATGATCGAGAAATCCATGCAAGCACCTCCCGCGGCCGTCTCTCGGAACCCGGCCTCGAGTCTGGACCCGGGTGCGGGAGATTGAAACCGCCGCCGTTGGCGCAGGTCACACTTGTCCCATGCCATGCCCGCGTGGCTGACCGTTCGTTCAACCCTTGGTAGCCCAAACGCATGCAACCCCGACGTTATCTCGCCGCCCTCCTACCCGTCGTGCTCTCCTCGCTTGCGCTGATTGCCGCCCCGATGGCGGCCGCGGGCAAGACGAGCGCCGCGGTCCACGAAACCACGCTCGACAATGGCCTCAAGGTCCTCGTCCTGCCGGACGAGCGGGCCCCGGTGGTCACGCACCAGATCTGGTACAAGGTCGGCTCGGTCGACGAACCCGGCGGGGTCACCGGAATTGCCCACATGTTCGAGCACATGATGTTCAAGGGCACGGAAAACCTCGGCCCCGGCGAGTTCTCGGACATCGTCGCGCGCCTCGGTGGCGAGGAGAACGCGTTTACCGGCCGCGATTTCACCGGGTACTACCAGACCCTGTCGGCCGATGAACTGGAGACGGTGATGCGCTGGGAGGCCGATCGCATGGCCAACCTCGAGATCGATCCCGAGGAGTTCGCCCGCGAGAAGGAGGTGGTCAAGGAGGAATGGCGCTCGCGTGTGCGCGACAACCCCAATGCCCGCCTGAACCAGCTGCTCTACGCCACGGCGTTTACCAGCAGCGGCTATCACCACCCGGTCATCGGCTGGAAGACCGATATCGATGCCTACACCGTCGGGGACCTGCAACGCTGGTACCGCGAGCATTACGCGCCCAACAACGCCACCCTGATCGTGGTCGGCGACGTCGGGCCCGACGCAGTGGTCGACTTGGCCGAGCGTCACTACGGCCAGGTCGAGCAGCGCGACCTGGCCCCGGCCAAGCCTCGCGAGGAGATGGCCCAACACGGCCTCAAGCGGGCGAGCCTCAACATCCCCGCCAAGCTGCCGCACCTGACGATGGGCTACAAGGTGCCCTCGCTGGTCACCGCCGAGGATTCGGGTGCCGCCTACGCGCTCGCCGTCGTCTCCGGCATCCTCGCCGGCGATTCCGGGGCGCGCCTGAACAACGACCTGGTGCGCGCGGGCAAGCTCTCCTCAGCCTCCACGCGCTACAACCTGAATGCCCGCGAAATGACCCTGTTCACCGTCGATGCCACTCCGCGCGACGGCCAGCCACTCGACGAGGTCGAGCGGTTGTTGCGTGAACAGATCGAACGGCTGAAGAACGAACCGGTCGAGAAAGAGGAACTCGAGCGCATCAAGGCCCAGGTGGTCGCCTCGGACGTCTACCAGCGTGACTCGTTGTTCTACCAGGGCATGAAGCTGGGCATGTACGAGACGGTGGGACTCGACTACCGACTGGCCGACCGCTTTGTGGAAGGCGTGCGAGCGGTCACCGTCGAGGACGTACAGGCCGTTGCGCGCGAGTATTTCCAAGACGATGGTCTGACCATCGCCACCCTCGACCCGGTGAGCGACAAGCCGACCACCCTGCCCAGCCCGACCGGAGGTATCGAACGTGTCCACTGATGCCCGCAACACCATTTGGCTGGCAATCCTCGCTGCCGGGGCCCTGCTTCTGTCGACCACCGCGCGTGCCGAGCCGGTCCTGCCGGTCGAGACCTGGCAGACCGACAACGGCGCCGATGTGCTGTTCTACCCCACCGGCAGCCTGCCGATGGTCGACGCGCGGGTGATCTTCGATGCCGGCAGCGCACGCGACCCCGCGGGCAAGGGCGGCACGGCCAGCCTCACCGCCTCATTGCTCGAGGAAGGCACCAGCAAGCGGGATGCCAAGGCGATCGCCGATGGCTTCGCCCGCGTGGGTGCCGAATTCTCCGCCAGCGCCAACCTCGAATCCACCGCCGTGCGCCTGCGCAGCCTGACCGAAGAGGATTGGCTCTGGCCGGCGGTCGAGCTGATGGCCGAGGTCATCGCCAAGCCGGCCTTCGAGGACAAGGACATCCTGCGTGAGCGCGAACAGCAGTTGCGCGGCATCCAGTCGCGCCAGCAATCCCCGCAGGCGGTTGCCAGCGACGCGTTGCGCAAGACCGCGTTTGGGAATCACCCCTACGCCCACCCCACCGACGGCACCCGCGAGTCGGTAGAGTCGATTGCCCCCTCGGATGTCCGTGCCTTCCACCAGCAGCGGTTCGTGGCCGCCAACGCCACCGTGGTGATCGTCGGCGACCTGGACAGCGAGCAGGCGCGCCGCCTGGCGGGCACGCTCACCGAAAACCTGCCAACGGGCGAGGCCGCGCCTGCCCTGCCCGAGGTGGAGCCGCTCCAAGAGTCCGAAACAGTGCGCATCGACTTCCCCTCGGAGCAGTCGACGGTGCTGGTCGCACTCGACGGCATTCCACGCAAGCACCAGGACTACCTGCCGCTCTACGTGGGCAACCACATGCTGGGTGGCAGCGGCTTTGCCTCGCGGCTGATGTCCGAGCTGCGTGAGAAACGCGGCCTGGCCTACAGCACCTACAGCTACCTGATGCCGCTGCGTGTCGGTGGACGGCTGGTGATGGGCATCCAGACGCGCAATGATCAGGTCGGGACGGCCCTGTCGTTGATGGATGAGGAACTATCACGTTTCATCGACGAGGGGCCGACCGACGAGGAACTGGCCGACAGTCAGGCCAATATCGTCGGCGGCTTTCCGATGCGGCTGAACAGCAACGACAAGATCATCGAGCAAATCGGTGCGCTGGCCTTCCTCGACCTGCCGCTGGATTACTTCGACGACTACACCGACCGGGTCGAGGCCGTGACGGCCGACGAGATCCGTCAGGCCTTCGAACGGCATGTCGAGCCGCAGAAACGGGTGGTGGTGATCGTCGGCCCCACGGCCGAGGAAACCGAGGTGGACGACGGGGCCGAATAACGCCTTGGGAAGGTCTGGACGAATAGCCAACGTCTCTGCGGGTCGTCAGGCGTCCAGATGCAAGGCGCCGTGCGCAGCCCAATGGCCGTAGTCATAGGCAAGCGCGGCAACACCGCAGATGGGCGCCTGGCGGCCCGGCCCGGCGGGGCTTGCCGGCTTGCCCGCCTTCGGTGTTGCCGATCCTCGCCGGGCAACGAGCCCGCCTTCGCATCGGCGCCTTGATGGCGAACAAGCCGGTAAGCCAGAGGCATTGGCTATTCGTCCAGACCTTCCCTTGGGAACTTGCGATAAGCCTGACTATCAAACCGGTCATCGGTTGAACATCACGGGCTCACGATACGGCCAGGCAGCGCTTGGCACGCCCGTGACATCACTCACAGGAGCAAGACCATGACCAAACGCATTCCTACGCTGCTCGCTGCCCTGATCCTGCCGGCCACGGCCGCGTTCGGCGGCGATCTTCACCGCGACGCCGCTATTGGCGGTGCGCTCGGCGGTGCACTGGGCGGTGTCGTCGGCGCTGAAGTCGGCGGCCGCGGAGGCGCGATCGTCGGTTCGGGCATCGGCGCGGCCGTCGGCACCGGCGTCACCACGCGCAACAGCCGTGATGATCGTTACTATCGCGACGATGGCCACCATGAGCGCTATCGCTATCACGAGACCCACGGCCATGGGCACGGCCACGGTAATTTCTGTCCGCCGGGCCAGGCGAAGAAAGGCCGCTGCTAATTCCTCCCCTGACGACAAGAAGGCCACCGAGTGATCGGTGGCCTTCTTTCGTTTCTGGCTGACGCGCGCGATCGCGCCTAACGCTGCTTCCGGCCCGCCGACGGCGGGACGTTGCGACTACGGTCCAAACTAGCCGTCCTCGTCCCTTTTGTCCCGCGCCGCGGCGGGTTCGCGCGCTTCGTCCCGATGGCCATTGAGCACCTGTTTCGCCGGTGAAAGCAGCTTCAGGCTGGCGAAGGTGACGATCGAAAGCAGCAAGGCAATCTCGAAATGGTTCCAAGCCACGGCCACGCCGATCGCCCCGGTGGTCCAGAGACTGGCTGCCGTAGCCGTGCCCGTGGTGCGATTCTGGCTCTTGAGAATCGCGCCGCCACCGATGAAACCCATGCCGGTGATGATGCCTTCGAAAACGCGCGCCTCGGCGCCACTGGATTCGAGCACGTTGATGCCGAGCAGCATGTACGCGCAGCTGGCGACCGCCACAAGCGGAAACGTACGCAAACCGGCCGAGCGCGAGTGCGTCTCTCGCTCCAGAGCCACCGGCAAGGCCAGCACGTAGGCTGCTGCCATGTAGGTCAGGTTCGAGTAAACCGAGACCCAATCGATATCAAATGGCATCCGCGGGCTCCCTGCCGACGCGTCGACCACCACGTCGGCCTTGGCAATTTCCCGAAACCCACTCCCGGATCATGCACAGCCCACGATCGATGTATCGGGGTCGACTGGCCGCCGCATCAGAGGGATTCGGCCACATTCTTGGAGTGGCGCTCGAGGAGTTCGTCGGCGCGGTGCTTCTCGTCCTCGTCGCGTGCGTGGACCACCACCGTCCATCGGCCGTGCTCGCTGGCATCCTCGGCATCGGTGATCACCCGCTCGTGGTCCGGGCGGATCGAGACCAACCCCCCGCCGAGCATGCCGATTGCCCCGCCGACCACAGCGAAAACGCCAAAGACCCAGCCCGGACTTGTCGTGGCCCAATCCAAGCCGGCACCGACCAGAATCCCGGCCAGGATCAAACCGGCGACGGCGCCGATAACTCCCAATATGGCGTGTGAACGCAGGATCGTCGAGAAGATTGCGCCCGAATCTCTCTCGACCTTGCTTGACAGGTTTTGGTCATGCGGTTCGACCAGTTCGATCTGGTCCGAAGCGAAACCGGCCTTGGCGGCCAGTGCATTGACCGCATCGCGGGCACGACCGGCATCGTTGAATACGGCGCTGACCTTATGGGGAAACTGTTCGCTGATGATCTCTGCCTGGGTCATGAACCACCTCCTTCTCGGGTGAACCGGCACATTTCAACCAGAAATGCACTTCTGTTCATGGGATTTGTAGAGGGGACCTTAGTTCACGGACCGGCAACCGGCATGCCAGAGGTGGGGCCCGATCGATGACCGCAGCCCCCACACCGGCAGGGATGCTCGGCATCAATGTCGCTTGAAGCGGGTGACCAGCTCGTGAAGCTCGGCGGCGATGCGCTCGAGATCGTGGATCTTCTCCTCGGCGGAGGCCGACTGGCCGAGGCTGGAGCTGGCCAGATCGGAGATAGTGTGCACCTGCCGGTCGATCTCGCCGGACACGGTTGCCTGCTCCTCGACGGCCGCGGCCATCGAGGTGGCCATGTCGCGTATCTGCGCCACCGCCTCGGCCACGCCATTGAGCATTTCCTCGGATTCACGCACGCGATCAACCCCGGCGGTGGCCGCCTCGCGACCGCGGCGGGCGACGGCCACGGATTCCTCGGCCTGTTGCGTCAGGGTGGCGATGATCTCGTGGATATCGCGCGTTGACTCCTGCGTGCGGCGGGCCAGATCCCGTACCTCCTCGGCCACCACGGAAAAGCCGCGGCCGTGTTCGCCGGCGCGCGCCGCCTCGATGGCCGCGTTCAAGGCCAGCAGGTTGGTCTGCTGGGCGATCTGGTCGATGATGCCGGCGGCACTGGCGATCGCGCCGGTTTGGTTCGAGACCCCTTCCACCGACTCGCCGATGGCGTTGACCGTCTCCTGCAGGTCGACGATCGACTCGCGCGTGCGGGTGGACAGCCCCCGCCCTTCCTCGACCAGTTCCTGCGAACGATTGGCCTCGTCGGCGGTGCGCTGGACGTGCTCGGAGACGTCGTTGATGGTGGTCGACATCTCGTGCATGGCCGCCGCGACCTGCTCGGTCTCTGCCTGCTGGCGCGCGATTTCCTCCTTGGCCTGGGTCGAGAGATCGAGGCTCACCGACGACTGGCGGCTGACCTGGTCCGAGGCATCCTCGATCCGGGTGAGCACGGTGATCATCCGCGCCTGCTCGCTCTTGATCGAGACCTTCAGTCGCCCCAACAGCCCCACGTCGCCGGTGTAGGACTCGACTGCCAGCGGGTGGCTGAAGGCATTGGGCAACTGCTCGGTCAGAGCGGAAATCATTTGCCGTTCACGCAGCCGCCCCATCGCCCCGAACACCAGCCCCGTGGCGGCCAATGCCCACAAGGCCGGCAGACCGTACCCACCGGCCCACAGTCCGGCCGAGCCGATCAGACCCGCCAACCCGGTCACATCCTGGCGGTGCAGGCGGAAACGACGCGCCCGGTATCCCCGCTGGTTGATGCGCCGGTACAGCCGCTCGGCGCGCTGGATATCCCGGCGTGACGGGCAGGAACGTACCGACTCGTAGCCGATCACCTCGCCGTGTTCGGTGATCGGCGTGACGTACGCGTCGACCCAGTAGTAGTCGCCGTTCTTCGAGCGGTTCTTGACCAAGCCCATCCACGGCTGGCCGGCCTTGAGATGGTTCCACATCACCTCGAACGCCAACGGCGGCACGTCCGGGTGCCGCACGATGTTGTGCGGCTTACCGATCAGCTCGTCACGCGAATACCCGCTGATCGAGACGAACGCCTCGTTGCAATGCGTGATCCGCCCCTTGAGATCGGTGGTCGAGACCAACCGCTCCCCGGGGGCGAAGGTTCGTTCGGTATCGGTGACGGGTAGGTTATTTCGCATGAAGCAGAGACTAAGATGGGGATGGGACGGAAGCCGGACGAGATGGGTCCATTCGCACAGGTATCGACGTTTTCGAGCCTGCGAAGGAAAACTTTAGTGTTCTACGAGGATTTACCCCAACCGAACAAGGTTCACTATCGATAAGCAAGCAAACGATCTGCTCAAAGGGGCGCGATTGTGCCACCCAGGCTGGCCCGATGCACCGGTTTTCCGCTCAGCCGGAACCCCGCCTGCTCCCCCGCCTCCAACCAGTCAGGGCATCCGTGCGACAACCCCATGACGGCAAGCCGGTATTCGTGGAATCATCGAGAGGCTCGATCCGCGGACAACCAGGGAGGATTCGCGATTGATCAAGGGAATGCCGATACGACAGACGGGGCTCGTCGCCCTGCTCGCCCTGCTGCTGACCGGGTGCGCCCTGCCCCCACTGGAAGGCCGTCACGTCAGCACCACCATCGCGCCGGCCGACGCACGCGCCACCCCGCTGGGCGATGCCCTCGCCCCGCAGAAGGCCGCGCATCCCGGGCAGACCGGGGTGTACCTCCTGTCGGATCCGGTGATGACCTTCGCCGCCTGGACTCATCTGGCGCGCACCGCGCAGCGCAGTCTCGATGTGCAGTACTACATCTGGTACGCCGACCGCTCCGGCACCCTGTTGCTGCGCGAACTGCTGGATGCCGCCAACCGAGGGGTGCGCGTGCGGTTGCTACTCGACGATCAGGGCACACGCCAGCTGGATGACCAACTCGCCGCCCTGCACGCCCATCCCAACATCGCCGTGCGCCTGTTCAATCCGTTCATGACTCGCGATGCGCGTTGGCTCGGTTTTCTGACCGACTTCGATCGGGCCAACCGTCGCATGCACAACAAGGTATTCATCGCCGACAACCAGGTCCTGATCAGCGGCGGACGCAATATCGGCGACAGCTATTTCGGTTCGACCGAGGGGTTCTTGTTCTCGGATCTCGACATACTCGCGGTGGGGCCAGTGGTCGACGAGGTCTCGCGCGGCTTTGATCAGTACTGGCAGAGCCGCTCGTCCTATCCGGCCGACCGTATCCTGCCCACCCCGAAAAACGACGCGGTGGCCGAAACCCTGGAAACGCTCGACTTCGAAGCGGACGCCATCGCCCTCGATCCCCAGGCTGGCGACCTGATGGTGGCGGTGCGCGAGAACTACGTCGTCAGCCAGCTGCTCAACGGAGAACTGGGCCTGGCCTGGGCACCCACCCGACTGGTCATCGACCCGCCTGCCAAGGGGCTGGGGGAACATGAACCGAATGACCTGCTGACCTTGTCGCTGCGTGAGCAATTGCGCACCCCACAGCAGTCGCTCGATATCATCTCCTCGTTCTTCGTTCCCACGCCGACACTTACCGACGACCTGGTTGCCCTGGCGCGTCAGGGCGTGCGCGTGCGCGTGTTAACCAACTCGCTCGATGCCACCGACATGGCACCGGCGCATACCGGGTATGCCCGCTACCGCGTCGCGTTGCTCGAAGCCGGGGTGGAGCTATATGAAATGCGTCGCGTTGCCGACCAGGAACCGAAACCCGCAGACGCCGGCCCCTTCGGCAGTCCGGCGACCACCCTGCACGCCAAGGCCATCGTGATCGACGACGCGCAGGTATTCATCGGGTCCTACAACGTCGATCCCCGTTCGGTGTTGCTCAACACCGAACTGGGTTTTGTCATCGACAGCCCGGATCTCGCCCGCGCGATCAGCCACACCTTCGGCATGCACGTACCCAAGACCACATATCAGCTGGAACTGGAAGACGGCGAGATTCGGTGGATCGAGCGGATAGAAAACGAAATCACCCGGCACACGAGGGAGCCAGGCGCCGGACCAATCAAGCGCGCGGTGACGTGGTTCTTCTCGCTGATGCCGATCGAGTGGATGTTGTAACTGGACACACCGGGAGCCGCGCCCATCGCGCCAAGGGGTGAACCGATGCCCCCAGCCCCGGTAGCACCCGACCAGCTGCGCCCACTCTCCACACCCCGGTGAACACAACCTCCTCGTAAGAGCAGATCCGACCACCACCGAGATCACGCTCGGTCGCCACCTGCCCATCGACAAACCGACCGGGGGAACCTCCTCAAGATCATTCCATTGCATTGCAATCTTTTTTGTGCAGAATGCGAACTGTTCTCGTTCCAATTGAGGTTTGCTTCATGACACGCATTACATTCTCGTTCGTTACTGCCGCCCTGCTCGCCGCCGGTACCGCACAGGCCGGACCCCAGACATTCGATTTGACCATCAAGGACCATCGCTTCCAACCCGAGGCCGTCACCATCCCCGCCCGCGAGAAGGTCAAGCTGATGGTGCACAACCAGGACGCCACGCCGGAGGAGTTCGAAAGCTACGAGCTCAACCGCGAGAAGATCATCCCCGGCAACAGTAAGGCCGTGATCTTCGTCGGCCCTCTGGAGCCCGGCGAATACCCCTTCTTTGGCGAATTCAATCAGGCCACCGCACAGGGCCGCGTAATCGCCGAGTAACCCCGCTCACGGATACCTCGTTCCAGGAAATGCACAGGTGACGCATGTTCAGTACGGCAATCATCGTGTTCCGCGAAGTCCTCGAGGCGGCCCTGGTAGTCGCCGTCGTCCTCGCCGCCACGCAGGGGTTGGCCGGGCGTAGCCGCTGGATCATCGGTGGCATCGCCGGTGGCCTGCTCGGCTCGTTCGTGGTGGCGGGCCTCACCCAGGAGATCTCGATGGCGTTCGAGGGCGTCGGCCAGGAGCTGTTTAACGCGGCCATCCTGCTGACGGCCGTGGCCATGCTCGCCTGGCACAACATCTGGATGTCGCGGCATGCTAGCCAGTTGGTCGCCCATCTCAGGCAGGTGGGGAGCAATGTCTCCAGCGGCCAACTGCCGATCTACTTTCTCGCAACGGCCGTGGGCCTGGCGGTACTGCGCGAAGGCTCGGAGGTAGTGCTGTTCACCCAGGGGATGGCCGCCGGCGGCAGTGACAACCTGTCGCTGCTTTGGGGCGGGGTTATCGGGCTGGGTGCCGGCCTGGTCCTCGGCGCGCTGATCTACTTCGGTCTGGTGCGCATCCCCACTCGTCACCTGTTCACCGTCACCGGCTGGCTGATCCTGCTGCTCGCCGCCGGTATGGCCGCAAGTGCGGCGGGCTTTCTCGCCCAGGCCGGCTGGCTGCCGGTGCAGAACCCGCTCTGGAACAGCTCCGACCTGCTCTCGCAGCACTCGGTGCCCGGCGAGATCCTGCACGTGCTGGTGGGCTACCAGGATCGCCCCACCGCCATCCAGCTCGCCTTCTATCTCACCACGCTAGTGCTGATCGCCGTCGGCATGGCTCTGTCGCGCCAACGGGCACCGGCCTTCCATCGCTAGTTTCATCAACCCACTGAAAACCCAGGAATCTATCGTATGTGGAAAAAGTCGCTGAGCGGCCTCGCCGCCCTGACCGCCCTCGCTTCCGCCCCCGCCTTTGCCGGTGTCGACAAGGTCTATGACCCCTACGTCGAGCAAGGCGAGGTCGAACTCGAAGTCCGGGGCGTGCATGGCCTCGATTCGGGCGAGTACAAGACCAAGGTCGGCATCGGCTATGGCGTGACCTCGCGCTGGTTCGTCGAGGGCTACCTGATCGGCGAAAAGGAAGATGGCGATTTCGAGGTCGAGGAAGCCGAGATCGAGAACAAGTTCCAACTTACCGAGCAGGGTCAGTACTGGGCCGATTTCGGCCTGCTGGTCGAACTGGAAAAGGCCTTCGACGAGGATGCCTGGGAAACGAAGGTCGGCCCGCTGGTACAGAAGCAGTTCGGCAAGATGGTCGCGACCGGCAACCTGCTGTTCGAGAAGAAGTTCGGCGACGACGTCGCCGAAAGCGAGTGGGAGACACTGGGCTCCGTCCAGCTCAAATACCGTCTCAGCCCGAACCTCGAGCCGGGCATCGAGTACTACGGCGACGAGGAGACCCACGCCGTCGGTCCGGTCCTGATCGGCGCCAACCCCTTCGGCATGGAGCACGTGAAATGGGAAGCCGGCCTGCTGTTCGGTCTCAATGACGAGACCGAGGACAACATCCTGCGCTGGCAGCTCGAATACGAGTTCTGATCACAGCACCTTGCTCGATCCGACACACGCCGTCGCCCGAGTCGCGACGGCTTTTTCGTTCCCGGCCGCCAACCTAAGGGCTAAGCTCTCTTCCATTCGCCGCCGCGTCGGATGGAGTCGACCGTATGCCACGCCCCCTCCCCCCAAATCGACTTGAACTGCTCGCCACCCCCGAGGCAGGCCTGACCAGCATGGAAGCCGGACGACGCCTGTCACTATTCGGCCCCAACCGGATCATCGAGGCCACCGCGGGCAGCTGGGTCGATGTGCTGAAGAGCTCGGTCACCGACCCGATGTTGTGGTTCCTGCTGGCCTCAAGTCTCCTGTTCGCCTGGCTCGGCGACCTAGGCGAAGCGATGATCCTGCTGGTCGCTCTTCTGCCCCTGCTGGCAATGGATGCCTGGCTGCATCGGCGCACCCAGGCATCTACCGCCGGGCTGAAGAGCAAGCTTGCTGCCACGGCCCGGGTGCGCCGCGACGGCAGCACGGTCACGCGTCCAGCCGCCGAGCTGGTCCCCGGTGATCGTGTTCTGCTCTCGGCGGGCGAACCCGTGCCGGCCGATGGGCTTCTGGTCCGGGTGGAAGGCCTGCAGGTGGACGAGTCGCTGCTGACCGGCGAGTCCTACCCGCTGCGCAAGGCCACCCTGCCCCCCAACACGCTGCCGGGAGGATTGCCGGACGAGGCCAACTGGGTCCAGGGCGGCACCCGCGTGCTCGCGGGTAGCGGCGAGATGCTGGTGGTGCATACCGGAGCGGAGACCAGCTACGGGGAGATCGTGCGTTCCGCCGCCCGGGGCCGACAGGAACGTACACCTCTGCAGCAAGCTGTCGCGGCACTGGTACGTACGCTGATCGTCGCCGCCCTGGCCTTCTGCCTGGTGCTTGCCTGGGTTCGCCTCGAACAGGGGCACGGTCTGGTCGATGCCCTGCTCAGCGCGGTCACCCTGGCCATCGCCGCGCTGCCGGAGGAATTTCCGGTGGTCCTCACGTTTTTTCTCGGCGTGGGCATCTACCGTCTGGCCCGACGCAAGGCGCTCGTCCGGCGGGCGGTGGTGGTGGAGAACATCGGCCGGGTGTCCACGATCTGCACCGACAAGACCGGCACGCTGACCGAGGGGCGACTGGAGCTCACGCATCGTCTTCCGGTTTCGGCGCACAGGGAGGCGGCCCTGCTGCGGGCCGCCGCCCTTGCCTCACGTGCCGAGGGCGGCGACCCAATGGACGTTGCCTTGCTCGCGATCCAACCGCCCATGGACCCCGCATTCTTGCGCCTGACGACCTTTCCCTTTACCGAGGAGCGACGCTGTGAGATCAGTTCCTGGCGAGCCCCGGAGGGTCACCTTGTCGCGGCCATGAAAGGAGCCCCGGAAACGGTGTTCGCCCGCTGCGAGCTCACACCGCCAGAGCTCGAACACTGGCACCGGGAAACCGATCGACTTGCCGGCTCAGGCCAGAAGGTGGTGGCGGTCGCCGAGCGACGGGGAGCGACCGAGGCACCCGCGGGGCAGGAACCGACAAGCGGCTTCACTTTCCTCGGACTGCTGGCTTTCGGCGACCCGCTGCGGGGCGGGGTTACCGAGGCGATCGCCCAATGCCGCGAGGCGGGCCTGCGGGTGATCATGGTGACGGGCGACCACCGAGAGACGGCCATGGCGATCGCCCGGCAGCTGGGGATCGGCGGCGACTCGCCCCGGGTACTGTCGGGCGAGGAACTGGACGAGGCTCTCGACCGGTCGGCTGACCACGACCCGGCCGCCGACGTGATCGCCCGCGCCACGCCCATGCAGAAGCTTGCCCTCGTGCAGCGGTTGCGGGCCCTGGGAGAGGTCGTCGCGGTCACCGGCGACGGGGTCAACGACGTGCCGGCCCTGCAGGCGGCGGACATCGGCATCGCGATGGGCCAGCGCGGCACGCGCAGCGCGCGGGAAGTCGCCTCGATCGTCCTGCTCGATGACAACTTCCGCAGCCTCGTGCAGGCGATCGGCGAGGGGCGGCAGCTGTTCGCCAACCTGCAGCGCAGCTTCCAGTACCTGCTGATGATCCACATCCCGCTGGTGGTGACCGCGGCGGCGATTCCCCTGGCCGGCCACCCCCTGCTCTACCTGCCTCTACACATCGTCTGGCTGGAGCTGATCATCCATCCCACCGCCCTGCTCGCCTTCCAGGCGCGACAGTCGGCTCGCCCGCTGATGGCCGGCTACCGACCGCCGGACAATCGCTTCTTCGACCGGCGCGAATGGCTCGCCATCCTCGGCAGCGGGCTGTTGCTAACCGCGGTGGTGATCGCCGGCGTGGCCAATGGTCTGCACTCGGGTCAGGGCATCGAGCACGCACGAAGCATCGCGCTGGTCATGCTCACCTTCGCCAGCGCCCTGATCGCCGCCGTCCTGAGCGGCCTGCGCGACCGCCTCTCGCGCGGGCTCGTTGCGGCGACGGCTATCTCGGCCATCGTACTGGTGCAGGTCCCGCCAGTGGCCGACCTGCTTCACCTCCAGCCGCTTCACTGGGACGACTGGCTGATCGCGACGAGCGGGGCGTTGGCGGCCGCCTCGCTCGCCGCGGTCAACCAGTGGCGCCGGCGTCCGCCGAAGGCTTGTATCGGACGAGCCACCTGACCATTCAGCCCCGGGTCCGGCATGCCAGCACCCGGTACGCACCGGGGTGCCCACCGCAGCCCGATTCGACCAGCACCAGGGAATCAGCGAACCAGTGGATCGGCGACTCGGGCGCGTCGACGGCCGGCGGGCGAGCGAAACGGCGCAGGCTGACATGCGGCTCGAACGGTCGGTCGTCGGTCTCCACCCCGCAGGCAAGACACAGCCCGCGGGCCTGCTCGGCCAGCCGCCGCAGTTCCCCGGGACAATGACTCGGCCCCGCCCAGGCGACCCGTGCCCCGGCAAAATGCCCCAGGCGGTCGAGCAGGATCGGGATCGGGTCGAAATGCAGGCTGGGCAATCGCTCGGCCAGGCAGTCAGCCCGGGCGGCATCGATGGTGCCCGGGAAGGCAAGCGTCAGGTGCAGGTGCGCCCGCGGCACCCCCCGGCCGCCGACATCCACCCCGCGCGCTAGGTGATGCAGTGCCGTGCGCGTAGGCTCGTCCGGCCACAGCGCAAAAAAGACCCGCTTCTTCGCATTCGCGCCCGGCTTGCCCGCCTCAATACTCCGACTCAAGCCGGCTCGCTCCTCGCGCCGAGTCGATTGCGCACCTCGGCCAGCAAATCGTAGGAGCGGCAGCGCGCGCCGTGATCGAAGCTCGAGTTGGTGACGATCAGCTCGTCGGCCTCGGTCGCCTTGAGGAATTGATCGATCTCCGATTCGACCGTCTCGGGCGAGCCGATCGCCGAGCAGGCCATGGTCCGCTCGATCACCATCCGTTCGAACCGATCGACCCGCTCGCGATAGCCGGTGACCGGCGGCGGGATCGGACCGGGGTGGCCCTGTCGCAGGGCGACGAAGGACTGCTCCATGGAACTGGCATGGAAACGTGCCTGTTCGTCCGTGTCCGCCACGTAGGCATTGAAGCCCACCATCGCGTAGGGCCGGTCGAGGAAACGCGACGGACGGAAATGTTCACGGTAATGCGCCAACGCCGGCATCAGGTCGCCCGGGGCGAAGTGCGAGGCGAAGGCGTACGGCAGCCCCAGGGCCGCGGCGAGCTGCGCGCCGAACAGGCTCGACCCGAGGATCCACACCGGCACCCGCGTCCCAGCGCCAGGGATCGCCCGCACCGCCTGTCCGGGCTCGGGATCGTCCAGCAGGGCAAGCACCTCGGCCACGTCGTCGGGAAAGCGATTGGGATCGCTGCCCTCGCGACGCAAGGCGCGCGCGGTGGTCTGGTCCGTGCCCGGCGCACGTCCCAGCCCGAGGTCGATCCGCCCGGGAAACAGCGTCTCGAGCGTGCCGAACTGTTCGGCCACCACCAGCGGTGAGTGGTTCGGCAGCATGATGCCGCCGGCACCGACGCGGATGCGGTGGGTCGCCGCGGCCACTTGACCGATCACCACCGCCGTAGCGGCACTGGCGATACCGGGCATGTTGTGGTGTTCGGCGAGCCAGTAACGTCGATAGCCGAGTGCTTCGGCCTGGCGGGCAAGGTCCACTGTATTGGCCAACGCCGTGGAGGCATCCGAGCCTTCGGTGATAGGTGCAAGATCAAGAATGGAAAATGGAATCATGGTGGGGAGTGTAGCGGACCGACACCTGGCGACAGCGGGTCGGCGATTCATCACCACGGCGCCGGCACATCTCGTTAATCCCTACCGAAGCTGGCTGTCCTTCGATCCCCGGCGGTTGTAGGGCGAGGCCGTCTCCTGCGCCTCGTCGCGTTCGGCCTGGCAGACCACGCACAGTCGCACCCCCGGCACGGCGCGACGACGCGCCTCGGGAATCGGCTCACCGCACTCCTCGCACTCGGCCAGGCTTTCGCCTGCCGGAATTTCGCTGCGCACCCGTTGCAGGGCATCCTCGACCGTATCGTCGATCTGCGCCTGCTCGGCGCCGTCTTTCGCCCAGCCGCCAGCCATTGGCAATCTCCTCGTTTGTGGTCGACGCACGCCGACATCTCGAATGTTAGGACCAGCCTACTCCTCACTCGTTTCCCCATGGACGGAAGCCGCCCAAGCAAACAATCGGTATTGCGCATGGCAATCGTTCTCATGTAGATTCGCCACAGCGACACCCGTCGCGATCAAAGAATCGATCCATTTTTCGTCATCCAATCCGTGAGACCGCTTGCCATGACCCAAACCAAACGTGCCCGGCGCACACCCATCAATCGAGCGGTTCGGCACTGCCTGACCCTTTCCCTGCCCTGCCTCGCGCTCGGAACCGGAGTCATTCACGCCGCCGAGCAGTCAAACGACGCCGTCGTGCTCGATCAGGTGGTCGTCGAGGGAGGTGGGTTCTTCCAACCCACCGAGCAGACCGGGCAGTACCGCGCCCCGGCTTCCTCGTCGGCGACCGGGCTGACCCTCACGCCGCGCGAGACCCCGCAATCGCTGTCCGTGATTACCAGCCAGCAGCTGGAGGACTTCCAGCTCGATGACGTCAACAGCGCGCTGGAGTCCACGCCCGGGGTCACCGTCGAGCAGCCGGAAACCGATCGCACCTATTACACCTCGCGCGGCTTCACCATCCAGCGCTTCCAGATCGACGGCGTCGGCGCCCCCCTGCCCTACGACAACGTCCAGGGCGATATCGACACCGCCGTCTACGACCGCATCGAGGTGGTGCGCGGTGCCAACGGCCTGATGTCCGGCAGCGGCACGCCGTCGGCGACCGTCAACTTCATCCGCAAGCGCCCCACCGCCGACACGCAGGCCTCGGCCAGCGTCTCGGCCGGGTCGTGGGATCGTCGCCGCATCGAAGGCGACGTCTCGGGTTCCCTGTTCGACAGTGACCGGGTGCGCGGTCGCCTGGTGGTGGCCGCCGAAGATGGCGATTCCTACCTCGACCGCCACGGACGCGAGCGCCAGGTCGCCTACGGCGTGATCGAGGCCGATCTCACCGACTCCACCCTGCTGACCGCCGGTCATACCTGGCAGAACAACGACAGCGACAGCCCGCTCTGGGGCGCGTTGCCGATGTACTACGGCGATGGCTCGCCCACCAACTACGATCGTTCGGCCAGTTCCTCGCCCGAGTGGAGCTACTGGGACAACGAGGACCACCGCAGCTTCGTCGAATTGCAGCAGTTCCTGCCCGGCGGCTGGGAGGCGACCCTGACGGGCACCTACCTCACCTCCGATTCCGACAGCGAGATCTTCTACCTCTACGACCCGGCCCAGCAGCTGCGTCCGGGCACCACGGAAGACCTGTCGATCATCATGGACAACTACCGTTACGAGAACGAGCAATGGGTCGCCGATGCCCAGGCCAAGGGCCCCTTCGATCTGTTCGGCCGCGAGCACGAGGCCATGGTCGGCGTGAACTGGAGCCAGTCGGAGATCACCGATTACTCCGCCCGCCTCTACGAGACCAGCGATATCGACGTGCCGCTCGACCAGTGGGACGGCAACTACCCGCGCCCGACCTTCGGCCCCTCCGACGGCGGCAGTGACTTCACCCAGGAGGAAAGCTCCATCTACGGCGCGACCCGCCTGAGCCTGACCGACCGGACAACCGCCATCCTCGGCGCGCGCGCCACCTGGCTGGAGAACAGCGGCGTGAGCTACACCGTGGCCCGCGAAAGCGAGTACGACGCCGAGATCGTCCCCTACGCTGGCCTGGTCTACGACCTGACGGACACGCTCTCGGCCTACGCGAGCTACACCGAGATCTTCGAGCCGCAGAACGAGGTGACGCAGAACTACCAGCCGCTGCCGCCGATCGAGGGACGCAGCTACGAGGTCGGACTCAAGGCCGCCCTGTTCGACGAGCGCGTGGATGCCACTGCCGCCGTGTTCCGCACCGAGCAGAACAACACGGCCACTCTCGCCGGCACATTCAGCAACCCGCGCCCCGGGTACTTCAACTACTACGAGGCGAGCGGCGACCTGACCAGCGAAGGCATCGAACTCACGCTGGCCGGCGAGATCCTGCCGGGCTGGCGCGCCAGCGGTGGCTACACCTACCTCGAGATCGAGGATAGCGACGGCGAACGTGCCCGCACCTTCATCCCGGAGCAGATGCTGCGCGCGCAGACCACCTACCAGCTGCCGTTCTGGCCGCAGATGACCGTCGGCGGCCAGATCCGCTGGCAGAGCGAAACCTTCCGCGACCAGCAGTACAACACCGGGCAGACCCGTCAGGACGACTACCTGGTCACCGACCTGATGGCGCGCTACGAGTTCTCGGACAACCTGAGCGCCTCGCTCAACGTCAACAACGTCGGCAACGAGAAGTATCTCAACAGTGTCGAGTACGACCAGGCGTTCTACGGCGAGCCGCGCAACGTCATGCTGACGCTCGACTGGAAGTACTGAGTCGGCAACACCTCCTCATGACCCCCAAGGCCCCGCCCCGTGCGGGGCCTTTTTTTTGCGCTGCGTGCGGGTTCCCGAACCGATCTGCATGGCCAACCGTGACGGCGACACGCCGATTGCCGCGGCGAATTGCGGCGACGGATTACGGCGACGGGGGCCGTGACGGAGGCGGAAGGGTCATGCTTGGGAAAGTGGGGCGTTGAGTCGCGCGGCGATGCTCGACGGCGACCAACCCGTGGCCGACAGCCGATGGCACCTAGAAGCGGCGCAACGCCCAGAGGAAATAGGTCCCGCCGATCAGCGAGGCGACCAGACCGGCGGGGATCTCGTGGGGGAACAGGATCTGCCGGCCGATCCAGTCGGCGAGGACCATCAGCCCCATGCCGATCAGGGCCGCACCCAGCAGGTGGTCGCGAGCGCGGGACAGGCCCAACAGACGGGCCATGTGGGGGGCGAGCAGCCCGATGAACGAGAGCGGGCCGATCACCAACGTCGCCGCGGCGGTCATCACGGCGGCAAGCACCAGCACCGCCAGTCGCCCGCCGGTCACCCGCACCCCGACCGCCCGACTGACGGCGGCGCCCAGCGGGAAGACCTCCAGCCAGCGCGACAGCAGCAGCGCGACCACCAATGCCATACCGGCCAGCGCGACGATCAGCAGCGCCTGCTCGAGGCCGACGTAGTAGGTCGAGCCCGACAGCCACGCCACGATCTGCTGGCCGCGCGGGTCACTACCGGCCAGCACCAGCGCCCGAACCGCCTCGGCCAGCGCCATGATGGCCACCCCGGTCAACAGCAACCGCTCGGGCAGGAATCCGCTGCGCCGGTTGAGCACGATCAACAGGGCCAGGGCCGCCAAGGCTCCACCCACACCCAGCGCGGCAAGCATCGACGTGCTGGCCGCGGGCATCCAGACAATGCCGAGCAACAGGAAGATCGACACCCCGCCACTGATGCCAAGCACCTCGGGGCTGGCCATCGGGTTGCCGCTCAGGCGCTGCAGCAGGGTGCCGGCCACGGCAAGCAGCAGACCCGCACCGGCGGCCGCCAGCAGGCGCGGCAGGCGCCATTCCCAAACCGTCCAGGCACCGCTGACCCACGACCAGCCGTCGGCGAGATGGCCACTGAGTAGCGAGACTGCCACCACCAAGGGCATCAGCAGCGCCATGACGAGCAAGCGGCGAGCCGGCCGCTCCGCCCGCGGCCAGCCCGAGCCCATCGTTTCCGGCGGGGTCCGGCTGGCCAGGCGCAACCGAGGGATCAGCCAGAGCAGCAACGGGGCCCCCAGGGCGGCGGTCATCGCCCCGGTCGGGATCATGGCGGGCAACCAGGCAGCCAAGTGTTGGAGGGAAAGATCGGTTACCGCGAGCAGCAACGCCCCGATCAGCATCGACCAGACCACTCGGGATGCCAGTCGGTGCGCGCCCAGCAGCCGGGCGATGTTCGGCGCGGCCAGGCCGATGAACCCGATCAGGCCCACGACGCTGACGGTCACCGCCGTGAGGAATACCGCCACCCCGAGCGCGGCCAGCCGCAGAAAGGCCAGGTTCACCCCCAGCGCACGCCCGCTGGCATCGTCCAGTTCGAGCAGTCGCAGCGGACGGAGCAGCAACCAGGCAATCACCAGCGCGATCGCCAAGCGTGGCAGCAGGAACGCGGCGTCGTGCCAACCGTCCTGCGCCAGCGACCCCGCCCCCCAGATCAGCAGGCCCTGGAGGGTCTCCTGGTTGAACAGCAGGAGCGCCATGGCCAATGCGCCGAGATAGAGGTTGACCACCAGCCCGGCGAGCACGACCACCAGCGGCGCCAGCCCGCGGCGCCAGGAGAGCAGGAACACCAGCCCCATGGCCAGCCCGCCGCCGGCCAAGGCCACCCACTCGGCACCCCACCCCATCAGCGCCGGGGCGAACAGCGTCGCCGCCATCAGGGCGAGATTCGCCCCGCCGGCGACGCCCAGGGTCGTCGGCGAGGCAAGCGGGTTGCGCAACACCTGCTGCATCAGCACGCCCGCCAGCGCGAGCCCGGCACCGGCGATCAGGGCGGTGATCAGACGCGGCCACCAACCGAGCGCCAACGCCCAGTCGGCGGCGGACACCGACGCGCCGCCAAGATCCGGCCACCAGCTCGACCACGCAAAACCGCCGGTCTGCTGCTGCAGTTGCCAGACGGCCAACCCCACCAGGACGGCGAACAGCCCTGCGGTCACGCCGAGGGGCGCGGCAACCGACCGGGCCGGGACCTCAGTCCGCATTGAACGCCCCCAGCAGTTGCTCGGCAAACCGGCCGGCCGACGGCAGGCCACCGAAGCTCCAGACCGGCTCGAGCTCCAGTGGATCGCGATCTGCACCGTGAGTCAGCCGCTGCCAAAACGCGCTTTTCGACAAGGCACGCTCGACACCGACGGGATAGGGCTTGACCACCACGATGCGCCCGTCGAGTCCGACCAGTGCCTCGAGTCCCACCAGGGAAAAGCCCCAGCGATTTGTGGCGCCGGTCCAGCCATTGTCGATGCCGAGCCGCCCCAGCACCGCGTGATACAGGCCGTTTTGGCCAAAGACCCGCACGTGACGTTCGTCCATGAACTGGACCACGATCACCGCTGGCGGATGGTCGGGCAGGCGATCGGCGATCTCGTCGAGGCGGTCCTCCGTGCGCCGGATGAGGGCCTCGGCCTGCCCTTGGCGATGGGCGTATTCCCCCAGCTCGCGGGTGACTCGCCGCAAGGCCGGCCAGGTGTCGACCCCGGGCCCATAGAGCTCGAACACCTCGACCGGCGCGACGGTCGACAGACGGCCTTCGAGGTTGGCGAATAGGGGCGAGAGGGCGATCCGATCGGGGGCGATCGCGGCCAGCTGCTCGAAATTCGGTTGAGCCCGCAGGCCCAGGTCACGCACGGTGCTCGGCACGGCCGGCCGGGCGACCCAGGACGCGTAGCCGTCGAGTTGTGCGAGGCCCACCAGGCGGGCATCGATGGCGATCAAGGTCTCGGCAACCGTCCAATCGAGGGTGGCGATGCGCGGGGCCGTGTCGGCCGCCCGTACGGACAACGCCGCCATCAGTAGTGGCAGCAACCACACGGCCAGCGGCCAGCGCCACCGTCGGCGGCCGTTTGGTGAGGACCGCATCACGGTTCAATCGACGATGGCGACGGGACGGGACTGTCCCGGTGGGGTGAGCACCTGCATGGACACGCCGTAGATGCTGCGCAGGGTGGCCGAGTCCATCAGCTGGCCCGGCGTGCCGCGCACCAGCAGTTTGCCGCCGTGCATCGCCACCAGCTGGTCGCAAAAGCGCGCGGCCATGTTGATGTCGTGCAGGACGATCACCACGCTCAGCCCCAACTCGTGCGACAGGCGACGAATCAGCTCGAGCACCTCGACCTGGTGGGCGATGTCGAGCGCCGAGAGCGGCTCATCGAGCAGCAGGAAATCGCTTTCCTGCGCCAGCAGCATGGCAAGCCACACCCGCTGGCGCTCGCCCCCGGAAAGCGTGTCCACGGCGCGGTCGGCAAAGGCCTCGGTATCGGTCATGTGCAAGGCGGTGTCGACGCGACGACGGTCGTCGGCGGTGAACCGCCCCAGCAGGCCGTGCCAGGGATACCGACCGAACCCCACCAGCTCGCGGGCGGTGAGGTGCCCGGTCACCGGCGGGTGCTGCGGCAGGTAGGCAACGCGCCGCGCGAAGGCTCGCGCCCCCCAATCGGCGACCGGCACCCCCTCGAAACGTACCGTTCCCGACGAGGGCACCTGCTGGCCGGCCAGCAGCTTGAGTAGCGTGGACTTGCCCGAACCGTTGTGACCGATCAGCCCGACCACCTCGCCCGGTGCGAAGGCGGCATCCACCGGCCCGAGCACCCGGGTGCCGCCGGCGACGAACGTGGCCGCGCTCACCTCGAACATCAGCGCCCCTCCCCGGCCGGCTTGCCCGACCGGCAGGCCAGGGGGCAATTCTCGCAGTAGTCGAGTTCATCCAGTCGATAGCGGATGCAGCAGACCCGGCGCAGTCGCTGGGGCTCGATTGAGCCCTCGTCAACGCGGTAGACCACCGGCCGGTACAGTCGATTGCGCCTGCCGGCCAGTCGCGGTGTTTCAAGAAACGCCCGAGCCTGGGCCAGCCGATCCGCACAGATGACGGGATGCTCGGCCAGCCGCGTGAGCACATGCTCGACAAGATTGCCTGCATTGCTCCAGAACACGTTGACCGAAGCTCCGGAATGGCGAGCCAGAGTAGCCACCACGTCGTCGAGCTCCTCGCAAACCAATTGCGCCAACAGTTGATCGACGGGCTGACGTCGCACCGGGACAGTCGTCGAGCTGAGCCAAAGCCGCTCGGGGCATCCATCCGGCGTAAAGCGAATCCCCCAGTCGGCCGACTGGCGAGGCAACGAATACCCATCCAGAACCATGACGGCGATGGTTGGTGACAGCCAGGCATGAAACAGCCACTTGGACCATTGCGAGGCGATCGCGCGCCGATCGCCACTCGGGAAGGCGGTGGCAAAACGATCCAGGGGTTCGTCGACAGCCGAGCCATTCCGCAGGGAGGCGCCGGACACGCTGCGGGGCCCCGCCAGATTCACCGGCTGAGGAATCTCCGCCAGCGAGCCGGAGAACATCAGGTCATCCGGGCGCAGGATGATGGAATGACCGGGCCGCCCCACGCGAACCGGCGGTTGCACCGAAATTGCCTGCATGTCGTTCTCCCACCGTTACGCCCGCGCGGCGGCTCGACGCCCCCGTGACTCGATTTCCGGATCGTATCGGATCGCCTATCTACATGCAAACCATTCGCATTACTGTTACCTATTAGGCAAAATCTTCACGGCCTCCCCCACATCCAGCCCGAGACGTGACCTCCATCGATACCGGATCAGTCAAAAATGCAGTCGAAACACGCTCGCCTGCCTACACTTGGGCAAACATGCGAGGAAGTTGCCGTGCCATGAACGCCATCACTCGCCACCCGGTCCGTTCGCTAGTCATCGTGCTAGCGGGAATCGTGGTGGGTCTAATCCTGCTTGCCATCGTCGCGGCACGGTTATGGTCCGCCGACGAATTGCGAGAGCGCGTCACGCAACTGGCAAGCGATCAACTGGGTCTGCCGGTGCACGTCGATGGCGACGTCTCGTTACGGTTTTGGCCCCTCCCTACCCTCCACGCGACCGAGGTGAGGGTAGGGCCGGCGCCCGGGTCGGGTGATGATCCGGTCGGCGAGCTCGAAGCAATCAGCCTGTCCATGCGCTGGTGGCCCCTGATCAGCGGTGACCTGGTACCGGAAACCTTGCGGCTGGATGCCCCGGTTGCGCGTCTGACACCAAGCACCCTCGAGGCCTTGGCCGCGCGTGGCACGCCGACCGATACCGGGCGTGGCGATCCGAACGAGCCGTTGGACCTGCGCGTCCGCGATGGCGAGATCCATTGGCGGACGTCGGCAGGCGATCGGGAGATGTCGATAAACGGTCTCGACCTGGACCTCGACAACCTGCATTGGCAGAGGCCGGCTGAGGGAGAGCACGCGCTGGCGCAGACGTCGTTGAACCTGACGGCCTCCGCCGATGCCGTGCGCCTCAATACCCTGCACCTGTCAGACGTGACCCTGTCGGGGTCAGCGGAGGACGGTATGTTTGCCACGGACGACTGGCAAATGACATTCCTCGACAGCCGCGGAAAAGGGAACGCCACGCTGGATTTCCGCAACTCGCCGGCGAATGCCACGCTCGAGATTGCCTTCGACTCCCTGCAACTCGCCAACCTGCCGGAACAATGGGCGCCCGCCGGTAGTGTCTCCGGCAGCGCGGAACTGACCGCCTCGCTGACAAGCAAAGTGGAACCCGGCTCGGTGCTGCGCCACCTGCAGGGCGAGGTGAAGCTGAGCGGACGGGACTTGCGACTGCGCGGCGTCGACCTGGACGCGGAACTGGCCGATTACCGGCGTACCCAGCGGTTCAGTCTCGTGGATGCGGGCGCGGTCATCTTCCTCGGCCCGGCCGCATTGCTGGCAACCAAGGGGTCCGACTTCGTGCGCATGTTGGACGGGGCCCAGGACAAGCAGACCCAGGTGGTCCAACTGGTCTCCGACTGGACCATCAAGGAGGGTACTGCCCGGACCCGCGATGTCGCCCTCTCGACCACACGCAATCGTGTCGCGGCCCAGGCCTCGCTCGATCTGCCGTCGCGACGGATCAACCAGGCCACCGTGGCGGTCGTGGATCGGCAGGGCTGCCCGGTCGTGACGCAGGAGGTCCACGGCAGCTTCGATGCGCCCCAGGTCGAGGAACCCAACCTGATAGAAGCCCTTCTCGGCGCGCCGATCGGCCTGCTACAACGGGGACTGGCCGCGATTTCACGCGGCGATGAAAGCTGCGAGGTCTTCTATGCAGGCTCCGTGACCGCCCCATCGGATTGGGACACTACCGGCAGGCAACAGACACCGTACCGACCCGTGACCGACCATGGCGGAGCCACGCTTTCTCTGCGATGAAATGCTGCAGCGACTGGGGCGCTGGCTGCGCGCCGCCGGCTTTGATACCGCCATCGCCGCCCCGGGCAGCGAGGACCGTGCACTGGTCGCCCAGGCCGATGTCGAGAAACGCTGGCTGATCACCCGGGATCGGCACCTGGCCCGCTTTCGAAACGGCGACGGACGCGTCGTGCTGCTCAACGCCAACGAGACCACCGAGCTTGCCGCCGAACTGACCGCTCGATTCGAGATCGATTGGCTGCACCATCCGTTCAGCCGCTGCCTGGACTGCAACACACCCCTGCTCCCGGCGACGCCCGCCCAACTCGATCGCGTGCCGGAAACGGCGCTGGCCATCGCCCGGGAGGGCTGGTACTGCCCCACGTGCGAGAAAGTCCTCTGGCGGGGCAGCCACGTGCGCCGAATGCGCCACACGCTGGAGAGTTTCGATCGCGGCGAGTGGTGTATCGCAAAGGACTGACCGACCGCGCCCGGTCAGGCGGCAGGCATTGGCGCCGACCGGGGCAGTTCCACGACAAAACGCGTCACCCCCTTGCCGGATTCCGCCCGAATCGTGCCGGAATGGGCACGAATCAAGGCCTGGGTGATAGCGAGACCCAACCCCACGCCGGCGGTATCGTCCCGGCTGCGAGCGGGATCACCCCGGTAAAACCGATCGAACAGCCGCGGCAGTTCTTCGGCAGGGATGGCCGCGCCCTCGTTCTCGACCGTGAGCTCGACTGTCCCATCCCGGTCACGGATGAACACCCCGACATGACCGCCCGGCCGAGAGTGGCGCAGCGCATTGGACAGCAGGTTACTCAGCGCCCGGCGCAGCATCAGTCGATTACCGCGGACGACGGCACGTCCGGATGAGGTAAGCGACACCCCCTCCTCCTCGGCAAGGGCATCGTAAAATTCGAACAGGTCGGCGATTTCCTCGTCCAACCGAAGCTCCTGCGTGGAGGGGGTCGACATGCCGTTTTCCGCCTTGGCAAGAAACAGCATGTCACTGATCACCCGCGACAATCGATCCAGCTCCTCGGCGCTCGAGGCCAACACTTCCTGGTACTCGGCAGCACTGCGCGAACGGCTGAGGACAACCTGGGTCTGGGTGAGCAGGTTGCTGACCGGCGTGCGCATTTCATGGGCGAGATCCGAGGAGAAATTGGATAGCCGCCGAAAGGCCTCTTCTAGCCGGTCGAGCATGCAATTGAGTTCATGGGTCAGACCGGTCAGCTCACGGGGCACCGAATCCTCCGGCAACCGCTGGCTCAGCTGGCTGGCCGTGACCGCCGCGGCGCGCTCCTGAATCAGTCGCAAGGGCGACAACCCGCGCCGGGCAGCCCACCAGCCCAGCAGCCCGCTGAACACGGTGGCAATCGGGATAAAGACAAAAAGGGTGCGGCTGTAGCGATCCATAAAGCGATCGTGGTGATCGATATTGATCGCGGCAGTCACGATCAGTGAATCAATGTCGGCCAGCTCCGGCTCGATCCGCTTGACCAGCCCCCGGTACCTAGACTCATCCGCCTGCCAGGAAATCACGCTGGGCGTTTTCCCCTCGGCCAGCGCCCGAATCCTGTCGGCGGGAAAGGCGGTTTCCGTGGATGACAGCAGCACGTTTCCGCCCGCCGTCTCGACAAACAACTGAAGCCCGGGATCGCTGCGAAACATTTCATCGACGGATTGCTGCAGGGCCGGGAGCTCCTCTTGTGCCGGCGGACGCGACAGGAGACGTTCAAGCACCTCCACCTTGCTTTGGAGGATGCCGCGATCCATTTCCACGAAATGGCGTTCAACCGCGGCGTGCAGGACCCAGGCAAGCCCAATCAGTACCGCCGATGACACCAGGACAAAAAGCAGTGTCAGGCGTGTCGTGAGGGAGGCCGGGTGCTTCATGCCGGCTCGGCCTCCATGACATAGCCCATGCCACGGATGGTGCGAATGAGACGAGTATCGAACGGCTCGTCCACCTTTCGTCGCAACCGGCGTACCGCGACTTCGACCACATTGGTATCGCTGTCGAAGTTCATGTCCCAGACCTGGGAGGCAATCAGGGATCGGGGCAACACCTCGCCCTTACGCCGCATGAACAACTCGAGCAGGGCGAATTCCTTGGCCGTGAGGTCAATGCGCTGGCCCGCGCGGGTCGCCCGATGACCGAGCAAGTCGAGCTCCAGGTCGGCCACTTGTAGCGTCGTGGGCTCCGGCTCGCCACGGCCACGACGCAGGAGGGTGCGCACGCGCGCCAGCAACTCCGAGAAGGCGAATGGCTTGATCAGGTAGTCGTCGGCCCCCAGATCGAGACCTCGCACACGATCCTCGACCCGGTCCTTCGCGGTCAGCAGCAGGATCGGCATGTCTCGACCGCCGCGGCGCAAGGTCTCTAATATCTGCCAGCCATCCATGCCCGGCAGCATGACGTCGAGCAGCATCAGGTCATAGGGCTCGGTGAGCGCCAGATGCAGACCCTCCACTCCGTCCCTCGACAGATCGACGGTATACCCCGCCTCGGTCAGTCCCTGCTGCAGGTACTGACCCGTCTTGCTCTCGTCCTCGACGATCAACACTTTCATTCGACAGCTCCCGAACAAACTGCGGTCATTCTGCCACCTGGCGAGATCTGGCCCACGAACATTACAAGGATGTAATCCGCAGGTCAGGCGCCTGACAGCTCCCCGGGCTACCTTCGTGAGCAAGTAGCCAGAAAAGTCATTCGGACAAGGCAACCCAAGGGAGCACTCAAATGGATCGACGTCGTTTCTTGAAGCACAGTGTCGCGGTGGCCGCCACGGCAAGCCTGGGCTCGATCACCGCCCACCCCGTCCAGGCAGCCAACCGCAACCGTCCCGTCTTGCCGATGCCCGAGCTCCTCGACGTCACCGAGAGCGGACGCCTGACACTCAATGCCCAGACCGGCAAAACGGCCTTTGCCGGCGGGTCGCCCTCGCCGACGCTCGGATACAACCAGGGCTACCTCGGCCCGTTCGTCCGGGCGCGTCAGGGTCAGGAGGTCGCCGTTCGGCTACAAAACGACCTCGACGAGCCATTGGCCACCCACTGGCACGGCCTGCTCATCCCGGGAGACGTCGATGGAGGTCCTCACCAGGCCATTGACCCCGGAGAGTTGTGGGAGCCGGTCCTGCCGATCGATCAGCCGGCGTCGACGGCCTGGTTTCACGCCCACACCTTCCCGCACACGGCCCGCCAGGTCTACGCGGGCCTGGCCGGGGTGTTTCAGGTCGACGATGGGCGTGATGCCGACCGGGGCGTGCCACACGAACACGGCGTCGATGACCTGACGCTGGTGATCCAGGACCGGCGCCTCGATGACGCCGGCCGCTTGGATTACCGGCTGAGCATGTTCGATCGCATGCACGGTTTCCAGGGAGACCGCCTGTTCGTCAACGGCGCGGAACAACCCCGCAGCCCGGTGCCTAAATCCATCGTCCGGTTACGCCTGCTCAACGGCTCGAATGCCCGCATCTTCCACCTGCGCTTCGAGGACGGGCGCCCGATGCATGTGATCGCGGGCGACGCCGGGTTCTGGCCAAAGCCGGTGGCCACCGACGAACTGCGCCTGTCACCGGGCGAACGCTTCGAGGTACTGGTGGATTTCCGCGACGGGCGCGAGGTGGCGCTGATCACCGGCCCGGATCAAAACCGGGGCGGCCCCGGCATGATGGGGATGATGAGCAACATCCGCTCGTTTGCCTCCGGTCTGGTCGAAGGCGACCAACGAGTGCTGTCGTTCCACCCCGATGGCCGCAAGGGCCGGGTCGATCGGGTCCCCGACGCAACGGGCGACTCCGCGCCATCGCGGCCGGCAACCTTCGATCGTCGACGCCACTTCCGCCTCGACATGATGCTCGGCGGCATGCCGATGATGCGGGGCATGATGGGTGACGGCTCCGGGCCCTCCATGGGCATCAATGGCCGGCCGTTCGATCCGCATCGCATCAACGAGGACATCGCGCTCGACACCATCGAGCACTGGACCATCGAGAGCGACATGCTGATGCACCCGTTCCACATCCATGGGGTGCATTTCCAGGTGCTCGCCGACGAGACGGGGCAGTCGCCCCGGCTGGAAAATCGAGGCGCGAAGGACACCCTGCTGGTCGATGGCCGTGCCGAGATCGCGGTTCGTTTTACCCAGCCGGCCAGCCAGGACACGCCGTTCATGTACCACTGCCACATCCTGGAACACGAGGATGCCGGAATGATGGGACATTTCACCGTTTCCTGAACCGACTCGCCGGCGGGTGGCGGGCCTCGGCTCAGCGTTATCAGGAGAGAAGAAAATGGGATGGGATCATTACATGGGATTTGGCGGAGGCTTCATGTGGGTCATCTGGATACTAGTCATCGCGGCGATCGTCTGGCTGGTGGTCGC
Source organism: Guyparkeria sp. SCN-R1 (assembly GCF_003932495.1). GTDB lineage: Bacteria > Pseudomonadota > Gammaproteobacteria > Halothiobacillales > Halothiobacillaceae > Guyparkeria. The sequence continues at coordinate 12,058 of NZ_QZMT01000006.1, read as the reverse complement.
CATGTCCAGGCAAGACCGTTCCTCAGGAGAGCCGTCTCCCCGGGAGATTCTCGATCGCCGCTACGCGCGAGGCGAGATCGACAAGGAGACCTACCAACGCATGAAGGACGAACTCGATTGAGCCCACCGGCCTCGACCACCCTGATCGGGGCCATTGCCTTGCGGGACGGCGGCACCAATCCCGACATCACCTGCTGCCCCACTCTCCCCTCTCCTCTAACCACGTCGTAGTCGTATAGGCCGACAACCAACCGCTGAACTGAAAGCCTCGGACAACCCCTAAAGATGACAAAACCGTAATCCCGCCGTCAGGTCCATGACAGCCCGGCTGCGTAAGGTCATGCGTATCGAAACAAGAACGTCACGGCACGCAATGTCGAAACCACGAGGAACTGACCGATGGCAATGAGACACGCGCTGATCACCTCGCTCTTGCTTCCCTTCGCGGCCCTCGCCGCAGGTCAACACGCCGGCGGTCATGGGGATGCCGGGACGGCCACAGGCGAGCCGGGACAGATGGCCGAAGTCGATCGCCACATCGAAGTGCGGATGGACGACCAAATGCGATTCGAGCCGTCGTCGATCGACGTGCAAGCGGGCGAAACGGTGCGTTTCCGCGTAATCAACACCGGCGACCAACCCCACGAGATGGTCATCGGCTCGATCGAGGACCTGAAGGCCCACGCCGAAGAAATGCGACAGCACCCCGGCATGGCCCACGACGAACCAAACATGATCCAGCTCGACGCCGGCGAGTCAGGCGACCTGGTCTGGCGATTCACGCAGGCCGGACGGATCGACTTCGCCTGCCTGCTGCCCGGACACCTCGAAGCCGGCATGAAAGGCCGGATCGACGTGGCCCAATGAAACGCATTCCCCTCAACTGTCCTTCTCGACGTAATCGGAGGAGATCCAATGAAGTCTAACAACACCCTAACCGCCGACGGGCTGTCCCGCCGCCGGTTCTTGCGCAACGCGACTTCCATGAGCGTCCTCGCCGCCCTCTACGGTGTGGGGGGCCTTCAGCCGGCCTTCGCCTGGCCCCGCAGTGGCAACCTCGAGGCCGAAAAAGAGGCCGATGGGGATACCGACATCGTCAACTTGACCATCGACCGCACGCCGATGCCCATCGACGGCAAGGACGCGCGCCCGATCACGGTCAACGGCACCGTGCCCGGCCCGCTGATCCGCCTCAAGGAAGGCCGGGACGTGCGCATCCGCGTGACGAACAACCTCGACGAGGACACCTCGATCCACTGGCACGGCATCCTTTTGCCGTTCGAGATGGACGGGGTGCCGGGCGTGACCTTCCCCGGCATCAAGCCCGGCGAGACCTTCGAATACCACTACCCCGTCCGCCAGAGCGGCACCTACTGGTATCACAGCCACTCGGGGCTCCAGGAGCAGGAAGGCCATTACGGCCCGCTGATCGTCGACCCGGCCGACCCCGAGCCGTTCGCCTATGACCGTGAATACGTGGTGATGCTGTCCGACTGGACCTTCGAGGACCCGCACGACGTCTTCCGCAAGCTCAAGGTCGCCGAGGGCTATTACAACTACCAGAAGCGCACGGTCCAGGACCTGCTCGAGGACATCAAGCGCAAGGGCTGGGAGCAGACCATGCGCGAGCGGGCCATGTGGGGCGAAATGCGCATGAGCTCTCGTGATCTGCTCGACGTGACCGGCAGCACCTACACCTACCTGCTCAACGGCCGCTCACCGGCCGACAACTGGACCGGCCTGTTCCAGCCCGGTGAAAAGGTGCGCCTGCGGGTCATCAACGGCTCGGCGATGAGTTTCTTCGACGTGCGCGTTCCCGGACTGAAGATGACCGTGGTGCAGGCCGATGGGCAGAACATCGAGCCCGTGCCGGTCGACGAATTCCGGATCGGCGTGGCCGAGACCTACGACGTGATCGTCGAACCGACCGAGGATCGCGCCTACACCATCTTCGCCGAGGCCATGGATCGCAGCGGGTATGCCGCCGCCACCCTGGCCACCCGGGAAGGTGAGCGCGGCGAGATCCCCGAGCGCCGCCCCATGCCCGAACGCGGCATGGAGTCGATGGGCATGGACCATGGAGACATGGATATGGACATGGACCACGGCGCCATGGACATGGGCCAGAACGACATGTCGGGCGACATGAACGGCGGCAAGGAAATGGCCTCCGACGCTAGCGACCCGCATGCCGGCCACGACATGAGCGGCGGTGGCCAGGCCATGAATGGCGCCGACTCGGCCGGCATGAAAGATGATTCCGGTGGCATGGACATGGCCGATGACGAGCCTTACGAGTGGCCCCTCGCCGGCCGCAAGATCAGTCACGGCCACGATGATCACGGCCCGGGCGCAGCCATGGTCGCCAGCAACCCGCAGAATCGCATGAGCGACCCCGGCATCGGCCTGGAAAGCACCGAGGATCACAAGGTCCTGGTCTATGACGACCTGCGGGCACTGGCCCCGTGGCCGGATGAGCGCGAACCGGAGCGCGAGATCGAGCTGCACCTGACCGGCAACATGGAGCGCTACATGTGGTCGTTCGACGGCAAGAAGTTCTCCGAGGTCGACGGCCCGATCCGTTTCCACCACAACGAGCGGCTGCGCCTGATCCTGGTCAACGACACCATGATGGACCACCCGATCCACCTCCACGGCATGTGGATGGAACTGGAAAACCGTCACGGCAAGTACCGGCCGCGCAAGCACACCCTGTCGCTCAAGCCCGGCGAGATGGTCTCCGCGCAGATCACCCCGGAACACAAGGGCGACTGGGCCTTCCACTGCCATCTGCTCTATCACATGGACGCCGGCATGTTCCGTGTCGTGTCCGTGGCGTGAATCTCGGGAGAAAAAGACCAATGACTATGCAGAAGACGATCAAACACCCGACGCGATGGTTGGTTACCGCCTGCGCACTGGCCCTCGCCCCCGGATTGGCATGGGCCGATGGCCGGGGCGACTACGCCCGCGAACAGGGTTGGGATTCACCCGTCCCGGACATGAAGACCGGCGTGCTGCTGTTCGACCGGCTGGAATACGCCGCCGGTGACGACGAGGACAGCGTCGACTGGGAGTTCAAGGGCTGGTACGGCGGCGACACCAACCGACTGGTGGTCAAGGGCGAAGGCGAACACGTCGTCTCCGGCGGCGACGGTGGTGAGATCGAAGCACTCGATCTCCTCTACGGCCGCCTGATCGCCCCCTACTGGTCCGTGCAGGCCGGCGTCGGTTACCAGCTCGAATACGGCCCCGGCCCGAATCATGACCGCGGATTTGCGGTGGTAGGCCTGGAGGGCCTGGCGCCCTACTGGTTCGAAATCGACACCAGCCTGCGAGTCAGCGAAGACGGCGACGCCTCGGTCGACTTCGAGGCCGAGTACGACTTCCTGCTCACCCAGAGACTGGTCCTCCAGCCGCGTTTCGGCACCTCGTTCGCCTTCCAGGAGGTCGAGGAGTTCGGCGTCGGTCAGGGCGTCAACCACGTCAAGGCCGGCCTGCGACTGCGCTACGAGATCAAGCGCGAGTTCGCCCCCTACATCGGCGTGCGCTGGAAGAAGCAGCTGGGCGACACCGCCGACCTGGCCCGCGCGGAAGGCCACGACACCGACGACCTGCGGTTCGTTGCCGGCGTGAGAATGTGGTTCTAGCCCACACTTTCGCCTGAAGGAAAAACGCCCGGCAGACCTGAGGTCGCCGGGCGTTCGTTTGTCGGCCCGCCAAACCCATCTGGCGTAGCCACCTGATTTCACCCCCCTCCTCCCCCGGGTGCCCCTGTTCCCGCGCTGCGTCGGATAAGGACGCACGACCGACTCGTTCAGCCTGGATTCAGGCACGGTTGATTCAATGCGCCGCATACCTTATCCGGAGATGGTCATGCGCCGCATACACACTGCCTTGCGATCCGCCTTGGCATTGCTCGCCTTGGCGGGGATGCTCCCTCCCGCACACGCCACACAAGCCTTGACCGTTGACGCCGAGCTGAGCGTCGCCGAGGTGACGGCAGCCACGCTGGCTCACAGCCCCGACAACGAACGGTTCGATGCGCAGCGCGTGCACGCCGATGCCCTGGACAAACGCGCCGGCATTCCGCTCGACGGGCCGCCCTCACTAGGGTTTTCCCACCAGACCGACGCACTCGGCGGCGACACCGGCATGCGCGAATGGGAAACGTCGGTCGAGCTCCCCCTCCGCCGGCCCGGCCTGCAGTCGGCAGCCGAACGCCAGGCCGAGGATTACCTTGTGGCCGTCGAACAGCAGTCCGCCGCCTGGCGTCTGGAGATCGCGGGCCGGGTCCGAGGGCTGCTTGCCCGACTGGCCGAAGCCGACGAAGGCGTGACGTTGGCCCGGCAGGCCCTCGATACCGCCGAGCAACTGCAAGCACAGGTGCAAAAGCGACTGGATCACGGTGACGTGCCGCGCACTCACCTGATCCTCGCCCAGGAGGAAACCCTGCAACGACAGGCCGAGTTGCGACAGGCGGAACTGGCCCTGGTCCAGGTTGCCGAGGAATACCGCCAGGTCACCGGCCTGAACGCTCGCCCCGCCGACTGGGCCGAGTCCCCCGCATCAGACGCCACGTTTGAACAGCACCCTACCCTCCTCGCCGCTCGAACCGATGTGCAGGTCGCCGAAGCCGACCGGGCGGTGGTCCGCGAACGCGGCCGATCGCAACCGACCGTGGGGATGAACATCCGCCGGGAAGAAAACGGCCGTGACTCGATCGACAGCGTGGGTATTTCTATTTCCCTGCCACTCCAATTCCAACGCCTGCGGGCCCCGCAAGAAGCAAGTGCCAACGTGAGCGTGGCCGATGCCCACTCGCAGGCCTCCCTGACCGAGCGCCGTCTGCGCCTGGCGGTCGTGCAGGCCGACGAGTCCCTCTCTGCCGCCCGCGAGGAACTGGAGCAGGCGCAGGTTCACCGGGATCTGGCCGACGAAAGCCTCTCACTCGCCCGCCGCGCCTACTCATTGGGCGAGATCGGGCTTGCCGACCTGCTTCGCGTTCAGGAACGCCAGCTTGCCGCACAACGTCGCGCCGCAATGAGCCACGTCCGGCTGCAGCGCAGCATTGCCGAATACAACCAGGCCCAGGGGGTCATGCCGTGAATCGTCACATCAAGAAAATGCTTCTCGCCGCCATGGGGGCCGCGCTGCTGTCCAGCCCGACCCTGCAGGCAGCGGATATCACCATGAGCGACTCCCAGGCTCGCGCGCTGGGTATTGAAACTGCGGCGGTTCAGGCGGCCAGCAACGTCGCTGGACACGCCTACCCCGCCGAGATCCGGGTGCCGCCGGCCAACGAGACCGTGCTCGCCGCCCCGGTCGACGGCTTGATCCAGCAGGTCCGGGTCGCCGAAGGCGAGACCGTCACCCAAAACCAGCCGATCGCCAGCCTGCTGAGCCCGGGACTGGTCGGCTTGCAACGCGACTACCTCGAGGAACTCGCGTCCCACCGCGTGGCGGCACAGGCCCTGGAACGCGACCGGGCACTGGCGGAGGAGGGCATCATCGCCAAGCGCCGCCTCGATGAGAGCCGCGGCGCCTACAACCAGTCCGATGCCCGTCTTTCCGCTCTGCGCCAGAGCCTGTCGCTTGCCGGGATGAGCGATGAGGCCATCGATCGGCTCGATCAGACCCGTCGTATCGATGCCGTGCTTGACCTCGTCGCCCCACGCGACGGCACCGTGATGGAACGGATGGTCACCGCGGGCGAACGGGTCGACGCCGCCTCCGCCCTGGTTCGCATCAGCGCACTGGACACGCTCTGGCTGGAGGTCCGTCTGCCGACCGAACGCCTCGCCGACGTGCAACCCGGCGACCGGGTAACCGTCGTGGACGAAGCGATACAGGCGGAGGTCATCCTCGTCGGCAGCCGCATCGATCCGGATGACCAGACCGTCATGGTCCGGGCTCGGGTCGACGCGGTCGATGGCCGGCTGCGTCCAGGCCAATTCCTGCGCGTGCGCCTCGAGGGTGCGGATCAGGCAGACCTGCTGCGAGTGCCGGGCAACGCCGTCATCCGACAGGGAAAGGCATTCTTCATCTTCGTCGCGACCGAGGGCGGCTTCGATGCCTTCCCGGTCGAGCGGCTGGGCGAGGCCGATGGCCTGTTGACCATCCGGGTGAGCGACACGGGTGACCAGAGCCAGTTGTCGGCCGGTGACCAGGTGGCCGTGGATGGCGTGGCCGCCATCAAGGGGGCCTGGCAAGGCATGGGAGGCGACGAGTGATGCTTGCCTCCCTGATCCGTTTCTCGCTCACCCAGCGCCTGTTCATCCTGTTGCTGGTCGCCCTGACGGCGGGGCTGGGCACCCGCGCCTTCCTCAATCTGCCGATCGATGCCTTCCCGGACGTATCGAACACCCAGGTCAAGATCATCATCAAGGCACCGGGCATGACGCCCGAGGAGATCGAGCAGCGCATCACCGCACCGGTGGAAGTCGAGATGCTCGGCATTCCCGACCAGAGCATGCTCCGTTCCGTGGCCAAGTACGGCCTGACGGCAATCACCATCGACTTTGCCGAAGGCACCGACATCTACTGGGCCCGCCAGCAGGTGTCCGAACGTCTCGCCGCCGTCTGGGAGGATCTGCCGCCTGACGCGACCGGCGGCATGGGACCGATCACCACCCCGCTGGGCGAGATGTTCATGTTCACCATCGATGGGGGCAACCTGTCGCTGGCCGAACGCCGGTCGCTGCTCGACTGGGTGATCCGTCCGGCCCTGAGGACGGTGCCGGGGGTGGCCGACGTCAATGCCCTGGGCGGACACGTCCGTACCTTCGAGGTCGAACCCGACACGGCAAGGATGAGCGCCCGCGGTGTCACGCTCGGGCAACTGCGTGATGCCCTGTCACGCAACAACAAGAACGACGGCGCGGGCCGGGTCGAGGACGGCGAGGAGGCGCTTTTGGTGCGCGTCCAGGGCGCCGTCACGCAACTGGACGATCTGCGTGAAACCGTGGTGGCGATGACGCCGGGCGGCGCGCCGATCCACGTCGCCGACGTCGCCGATGTCCAGATCGGCAGCCTCACCCGCTACGGCGCGGTGACCAAGAACGGCGACCGCGAGGCCGTCCAGGGCCTGGTGCTGGGCCTACGGGGAGCGAATGCCCGCGAGGTCGTCGCCGGCGTGCAGGACAAGCTCGACGAGCTCGCCCCCACCTTGCCGGAAGGCGTGAGCATCGACGTCTTCTACAACCGCGGGACGCTGGTCGACCAGGCCGTGCACACCGTGACCAAGGCCCTCGAGGAGGCTATCGTCCTGGTGCTGATCCTCCTAGTGATCTTCCTGGGCAACCTGAGGGCGGCGGTGACCGTGGCCCTGATCCTGCCGCTGTCTGCCCTACTGACCTTCATTCTCATGGATCAGGTGGGAATGTCCGCCAACCTGATGAGCCTGGGCGGGCTGGCCATCGCGATCGGCATGCTGGTCGACGCCGCCGTCGTGGTGGTCGAGAACATCGTCGCCCACCTGGGGCGGGAAAAGGAGGCCAAGCGCCTGCCCCGGTTGCACGTGATCTATCGGGCCGTGCGCGAAGTGGCCGCGCCGGTGACCGCCGGCACCCTGATCATCGTGATCGTCTTCTTGCCGCTGCTCACACTGCAGGGGCTGGAAGGCAAGCTATTCAAGCCGGTGGCGCTGACCATCGTCTTCGCCCTGGGTAGTTCACTGCTGCTCTCGCTGACGGCGATCCCGGTGATCAGCACGTTCCTGCTGCGCAATGTGCCGCACGACGAGCCGTGGCTGGTGCGCCAATTGCACAAGGCCTACACCCCGGCCCTGGCCTGGTCGCTGACCCACCCGAAATCCATCGGCGCAGCCGCCCTGCTGGCCCTGGGGGCAACGGCCGGGGCCTACACCCAGATCGGCAAGATATTCATGCCGACGATGAACGAGGGCGACGTGATCGTCCAGTTGGAGAAGCTGCCGTCGATCTCGCTCGGGCAGTCGGTCCGCATCGACAAGCGCTTCCAGCAGGCGTTGATCGAGCGCGTCCCCGAAGTCACCGGCGTGATCGCCCGCACGGGGTCCGACGAATTGGGCATGGACCCGATGGGTCTCAACGATACCGACAACTTCCTGGTGCTGAAACCGCGCGAGGAATGGCGCTTCGAGACCAAGGAGGAACTGATCGATGCCATCCGCGAGGTCCTGGCCGACTTCCCGGGCGTGGCCCATGCCTTCACCCAACCTATCGAGATGCGCGTCTCCGAGATGCTGACTGGGGTGCGCGGGGATCTGGCGATCAAGTTGTACGGCCCCGACCTTGACGTGCTCAACGAGAAGGCCCAGGCGATCGCCGAGACCGTGCGCGGTATCGATGGTGCCTCGGATGTCTTCTATACCAGCAACGAGGGCGTGCAGTACCTGAAAATCACCGCCGACCGGCAGGCCGCCGGGCGCTATGGGCTGGCCATTGAAGAGCTACAGACCGTCTTGCGCGCGCAACTCGAGGGCAAACGCGTCGGCACGGTCTACGAGGGCATACGGCGCACACCGCTGATGATCCGCGGCAGCCGCGAGATCGCCAGTTCACCGGAAGCGATGCGCGAACTGTTGGTCAGCCTGCCCGGTGGTCAACGATTGCCCCTGTCGGCTCTGGCATCGATCGAGCGCGTCGAGGGCCCGGTTCAGGTCGAGCGCGAGCTGGGCGAGCGTTTCGTCGTGGTGGCCGCGAGCGTCGCCGGCCGCGATCTGGTCGGTTTTGTCGAGGATGCCCGCAAGGCGGTGGGCGACCAGGTATCGCTCGATACGGGTTATCGCCTCGCGTGGGGCGGCGAGTTCGAGAACCAGCAACGTGCGGCCAAGCGACTGGGGATGGTGGTGCCGGTCTCGATCGGCCTGATCTTCCTCCTGCTGTTCACCACCTTCGGCTCGATCCGCCAGGCCATTCTGGTGCTACTTAACATCCCCTTTGCCTTGATCGGTGGCGTGTTCGGCCTGTGGATATCCGGCGAATACATGTCGGTACCGGCCTCGGTGGGCTTCATCGCCCTGCTGGGCATCGCGGTGCTCAACGGCGTGGTGCTGGTGAGCTATTTCAACCAGTTGCGAGGGCTGGGGCTGTCGTTGCATGACACCGTGATCGAGGGGGCCAAGCGGCGCTTGCGTCCGGTGTTGATGACGGCCGCCACCGCCGCCTTCGGCCTGATCCCGCTGCTGTTCGCGACCGGGCCGGGCTCGGAGATCCAGCGGCCGCTCGCGGCGGTGGTCATCGGCGGGCTGGTGACCTCCACCCTGCTCACCCTGGTGCTGCTGCCCATCCTCTACCGCCGCTTCGGTGAAGCGGCACCCCAAGCCGACCGCCGGGGAGCCGACTCATGACTGACGTACTGCTGACATTGATTGCCCGCCCGGACGTCGAGGAACTCGTGGTCGACTGGCTGCTGGGCCGGGAGGAGCTGTCCGGCTTCACCGGCGAGGCTGCCTGGGGCCACAGCCGGGAGCACGGCCGGTTCAACCTAGTCGAACAGGTCACGGGACGCCAGCGCCGCGCGGTGTTTCACCTGGAAATCGAGTCGGATCAGGCCCAGTCGTTGATCCAGGCCATGCGGGATGAACTCGCCGGCCTGGGTCTGCGATACTGGCTTGTGCCCGTGCACGACAGCGGAGAGATCCCATGAACCATACTGATAACCGGGGCGGCGAACCGATCCGCAAGGTCGTCTCGTGGCTTCGGACCGGCTTGGTCGCGGTGGCAATGCTGGCCGTTCTGGCGATCGTGTCGTCGGCCCAGGCGGATCACAACCAGGTCTTCAAGCCGCATCAACGCGGCGAGCTCCTCTCCCTGGCCGAACTCCTTGGTCGACCCCAGGCCTTCCACCCAGGACAGATGGTGGAGGCCAAGCTCGACGAGGAGGCGCTGATATACGAGATTACCGTCTACGGCAAGGACGACCAGTACCACGAAATGCGCTTCGATGCGCGTGATGGCCGACTTCTCTCCGAACACAAGGAAACCGGGGAATTCTTTGGGAGCGGCCACCACGATGACGACTGACTGATGAGACTGCTCTTGGCCGAAGACGACGACACCCTGGGCGCCGATCTGCAGGCGCGCCTGCGCGAGCGAGGCTACGCGGTCGACTGGGTGCGCCACGGCGACGAAGCCGCCTGGCTGGGAAGGGAACACGTGCACGATCTGGTCGTGCTCGACATCGGTCTCCCCGGAAAGGACGGTCTAGCGGTACTGCACGAATGGCGTGAGAAGGGTCTGGACTTACCGGTACTGCTGCTCACGGCCCGCGATACCTGGTTCGAGAAGGTCGAGGGGTTCGAGGCCGGGGCCGACGACTACCTCGCCAAGCCGTTCCATCTCGAGGAACTGGTCGCTCGCCTGCGGGCCCTCTCACGGCGCGTCAACAAACACCCTGCCGACCTGATAATGCAGTCGGACCACGGCCTCGTGCTCAACGAGGACCGTCAGCAGGCGTTGGTCGAAGGCAGACCGGTGGAACTGACCGGCACCGAGTTCCGCATGCTGCGCTACTTCGTCCATCACACGGGGCACGTACTGTCGAAAAGCCGGCTGGCCGATCATCTCTACGAATTCGACGACGACCGGGATCCCAACGTGATCGAGGCCTACGTCACGCGTCTGCGCCGCAAGCTGGGTCGCGAACGGATCGAGACGCGTCGCGGTCAGGGATATGTCTTCCATCGTGATCCGCGAGAACGCTCGTGAGTAGGTTCAAGCCCCGCCATATCCAGACCCGCCTGACATTCTGGCTGCTGACCAGCGTCCTGGTGCTGGTGGCCCTGTTCTGGCTGGTCGCCGCTCGCGCGCCCGTGGTGCTCACCAAAAATTACATCGCCGACCTCCTCGCGCATGACGCCGAAGTGCTCGTCCTTGGCGTGGAGCAGACCGGCGACGCGCCGCGACTCGACCCGGCCTACGCCACCCCCCTCTACGAGCGCCCTTACTCGGGGTATTATTACCAGCTCGATGTGGCCGGCACCGAGCTGCGCTCTCGATCGCTATGGGATTTCGAGTTACAGTCCCGGAAACTCGAATCGTTCCCCGGCACCTACCACGCCACCGGCCCGGCGGAACAGCACTTGCTCGTCTATGCCGACCGGATTCAGAAAGACGACACCTGGATCGAGGTACACGTGGCCGCGGATCTCTCAGCACTGGAAGAGCGGATCGAGACCTTCCGCTGGCGTTTCGCCGTCCTCACGCTGATCATGCTCGGCATGATGCTCGTCGGACAACGGCTGATCGTCCGGGCAAGCCTATGTCCGCTCGATCGAGTGCGGCAGGACTGCCGCCGCCTGCAGGAGGGCGAAATCGACCGGCTGGACGAGGCCGTCCCGCCGGAACTCCGGCCCATGGTCGAGGAGATCAACCACCTGCAGGACACGATGCAACGCCGCCTGTCCCGCTCGCGCAAGGCGCTCGGCAACCTTGCCCATGCCCTGAAGACCCCGATCACCCTGATCGACCAGGTGCTGCAACGATCCCGTGAACGACTCTCCCCCGAGGATGTCGAAACAGTGGCCGAAGGGCTCGCCCGCATGCGCCGGATCACCGACCGCGAGCTGCGTCAGGCCCGCATGGCCGGGGAACAACGTGGTGCCCACCGCTTCGACGTTGGCCGCGAAATCCCGCGGCTGCTCAATATGTTTCGCCACATACACGGCGACATGACCTTCACCTCCCAGCTGGAGGTCCGCGATAGAACCCAGCTCCCCGCCGATCACGAAGACATGTACGAGCTCTTCGGCAACCTGCTCGACAATGCCGCCAAGTGGGCCAACAGCGAAGTGCGCGTGACGGTCAACCAAACCCCCGATGGCTGGCTGATCCGGGTGGAAGACGACGGCCCCGGCGTGGCGGTCGATTCACTCCACGAACTGTCCCGCCGCGGCACACGCCTCGACGAATCCCGTGATGGCCATGGACTGGGGCTGGCGATCGTCCGCGAGATCGTCGAGCTTTACGGCGGCTCGCTCGCCTTTTCCCGTTCCGAGACGCTGGGCGGGCTTGAAGTGAAGGGTAAGCGGATTAAATGGTTGATCTTACCTTTGCATGAGAGTGAGACAGACCGG
>NZ_QZMT01000005.1 GCF_003932495.1 Guyparkeria sp. SCN-R1 | reverse complement strand
GCGACGAGGGCTTTGGTGGCTATCTCGCTTTTACACCACTTGACTGGACACTACCAGTGGTGTCAGTCGGGTCGAGTCGATCAGTCGATGCGCTCGGCCTTGTCGATCAGCACGTCATCGACCGGCACATCCTGGTGACCGTAGCGCGAACCGGTCTGCAGCGTGGCCATCTTGTCGACCACCTCCATGCCGTCGATCACCTCGCCGAACACAGCGTAGCCCCAACCCTGCGGGGTCTCGGAGGAGAAATCCAGGAAGGCGTTGTCAGCCAGGTTGATGAAGAACTGGCTGGTGGCCGAATTCGGATCCGGGGTGCGCGCCATCGACAGCGTGCCGCGCTTGTTCTTCAGGCCGTTGTTGGCCTCGTTTTCGATCGGTGCGCGAGTGGGCTTTTGCTCCATCTCCGGCGTCAGACCGCCACCCTGGACGACGAAGCCCGGAATCACGCGGTGGAAGGTCGTGCCCGCGAAATGGCCCGAGTCGACATAGGCAAGGATGTTTTCCACCGTCTTGGGGGCCTTGTCGTCATACAGGCCGATCGTGATGTCGCCTAGCCGTGTGGAGAAGCGGATCTTGCTCTTGATGTCACTCATGCGTTTTATCTCGTCTGTCGGGGCCGTTAAACTAACGCCTTTCCCGGAAGCGCCGCTTCCAGGAAACACGCCATTTCCAATGCAGAACAGTCTAACGACCTTCGACCCGGAATCGTAGCCAACATGCTCACAATCTATGACAGCGCCGCCCGCGCCAAGCGCGAGTTCACCCCGATCCGTCCCGGCCACGTCGGGATCTACGTCTGCGGGATGACGGTCTACGATCGCTGCCACATCGGTCATGCCCGGGTGCTGGTCGTCTTCGACATGGTGGTGCGCTACCTCAAGGAACGCGGTTTCGACGTCAACTACGTCCGCAACATCACCGACATCGACGACAAGATCATCGCCCGCGCCGCCGAGAACGCCGAGTCCATCGAATCGCTGACCAACCGTTTCATCGAGCTGATGCATCGCGACGCCGAGGCGCTGGGCTGCCTGCCGCCGACCTCGCAGCCGCGCGCGACCGAGAACGTCGACGAGATGATCGCGATGATCACGACGCTGATCGACCGTGGCAACGCCTACCGCGCCGACAACGGTGACGTCTATTTCGACGTCTCGACCTTCGATCGCTACGGCTCGCTTTCCGGACGCGACCCGGAGGACCTGCGCGCCGGATCCCGCGTGGCCGTCGACGAGGCCAAGGACGATCCGCTCGACTTCGTGCTGTGGAAGCACGCCAAGGCCGGCGAGCCGCAATGGGACGCACCCTTCGGGCCGGGCCGGCCCGGCTGGCACATCGAATGCTCAGCAATGTCCACCGAGGCGTTGGGCACCACCTTCGACATCCACGGGGGTGGTCACGACCTGATGTTCCCGCACCACGAGAACGAGATCGCGCAGAGCGAATGTGCCACTGGCTGCCACTTCGTCAACTACTGGATGCACAACGGTTTCGTGCGGGTCGACGACGAGAAGATGTCCAAGTCGCTGGGCAACTTCTTTACCATCGAGGAAGTGACCCAGCGCTATCACCCCGAGGTGGTGCGCCTGTTCATCCTCTCGAGCCACTACCGCAGCCCGCTCAACTACTCGGACCAGCATCTGGATGCCGCCCAGGCCAGCCTGTCGCGCTGGTACAGCGCGCTAAAGAAGGTGCCGGCCAATGCCGAGCCGATCGCCGAGGTCATGGATGCCTTCCATGACGCCATGGACGACGATTTCAACACCCCCAAGGCCATCGCCCTGATCCACGAGCAATTGAGCCTGGTGCACAAGATCGGCGAATCCGACAAGGAAGCCGCCGCCCCGCACGCGGCCACCATCAATGCCATGGGCGCGATCCTCAACCTGGGTCAACTCGACCCGGATGTCTTCCTCCACTGGAGTGCCGAAGGCGATCGCGAGGACACCCTCGACGATGCCGACATCAACCAGTTGATCGCCCAGCGCGCCGAGGCCCGCGCCTCACGCAATTTCGAGGAATCCGATCGCATCCGCGACCTGTTGCTCGACAATGGCATCACCCTCGAGGACGGACCGCAGGGCACCACCTGGCGCCGCCAATAAGCCATTACCGAACGCGGACCAACGGGAAGCACTTGTGTTTTCCCGATTGATCAATAGCTTGAACATACCTTTTCATCCACGGCTGCCACTCGCGGCAGCCGCTGTCAGCGAGCATCCATGAGCACTCCGAATATCATCCGTCCCGAAGGCTGGCTGTATCACCTGTCGCACACCGACCTTGACGGCTATGGCGCGCAGTACATGGTCGATCAGACCGATCAGCGCTGCCATTTCTTCAATGCCGATTACCGCGACATCAACAACGCCATCGACGACATCGTCGCGCGCATCATCAAGGCCGGCGAGCCGGCGGGGCTGCTGATCACCGACCTCAACCTGACACTCGACCAGGCCAAGGCCCTCGACAAGCGCATCGGCAAGATGAAGGTGCCAGTCGAGCTGCAGTTGCTCGATCACCACGCCACCGGCGCCGACTGCGCCGAGGCCTTCGACTGGTATTACCTCGACACCGACCGCTGCGCGAGCCTGCTGACCTTCCAGGCGGTCGCCGACCAGCTGGACGAGACCAAGCGGGAACTGATGCGCCAGCGGGCCGAGTTCATCGACGTCGGCGACCGCTGGCTGCGCGACCACGACGATTTCCGCCGGGCGATCTACCTGATCGGTCTGGTGATGCAGGACGACCACCTCGCGCCGCCCCTCAAGGACCTGAAGCGCGCCTACCGCTTTCACGTGATGGAGGCGTTCTTCCGTTCCCACGAGTCGGGCGAATCGCTGGAGGCGTTCGAGCGCAATCTGTTCGAGGTGCGCAAGGCCTTCCTCAAGGGGCGGGTGGAAAAACGCATCTTTAACGACGAAAACCTGCCGCTCAACGACAAGTTCCACATGCTCTCGGCCTCGGTGCTGGACGAAGATTTTGTCCCTGTCCTTGAGATCGAAGGTGTGCGTACGGGCGTGTTCTTCAACTGGCCGCACGACGTCTGGCGCGGCGTGATCATGGACATGATGGAAGTCCGAGGCCAGATCGACATGGCAATGGGCATACGCGGCAATGGCCGTCTTTCCCTGCGCGCCAATCCGGGCGTCAACGCCGGTGAGATTTCCGCACGCTACTTCGGTGGCGGCGGCCATCCCGGTGCGGCCGGTGGTGAGCTCAAGGACAATCGCCTGCGCGATCTCGCCCACGCGGTCAGCGCCATCCAGAAGACACTGTCTGCCGGCGAGCGATGAGCACGCCGATCATCACCCGGCCCGGTTTCAAAACCCTCGAAGCCGAGCTGGACCGTCTCTGGCGCGTCGAACGACGCGAGGTGGTCCAGGCGGTTTCCGAGGCCGCCGCGCTGGGTGACCGATCGGAGAACGCCGAGTACATCTACGGCAAGAAGCGCCTGCGCGAGATCGACCGGCGCATCCGCTACCTGCAAAAACGCCTGCCGAACCTCAAGGTCGTCGACCGGGCCCCGGATGACACTGACAAGGTGTATTTCGCGGCCTTCGTCGAGATGGAATGCGAGACCCAATCCCTCGAACGCACCCTGCGCCTGGTCGGGCCCGACGAACTCGATCCCTCGCGCGGCTGGATCAGCATCGACTCCCCGGTGGCCCGCAAGCTGATCGGTCGCCGTCCCGGTGACGTCGTGAAACTGCCCGCCGGCGAGGACAAGGGCCACCTGGCCTGGGAAATCGTCGACATCCGCTACGACTGAGTCCCTATCCCACACTGCATGCAAGCGATCATCCGGTCGCGCCGCAATGGGAATGGCCATTGGTAATTCCAACCGCGTTTCCCTAGGCTTGAATCCCTCGACGGCACCGGTGAGATGCGGCCGGTCGCCAATTCCCCGTCGCCATCATTGCCGGCTACCGGCCGCCCACCCACTCGTTGAGCTAATGGCCACCATGCACGATCTCGAGTACCTGAGACTGCTTCAGGCCGCTGTGGAACAGTCGTTTGACGCCGTGGTGATCACCACGGCCGAACTCGATCGCCCCGGCCCGGAGATCGTCTACGCCAACCCGGCCTTCCTGTCGATGACGGGTTATCCGCTCGAGGAGATCCTCGGCGAGACCCCACGCCTGCTCCAGGGCGAGGCCACCAACCGTCCGATGCTCGGCCGACTGCGGACGGCGTTGGCGGCCGGTGAACGATTCTCGGCGCGAACGGTCAACTACCGCAAGGACGGCACGGCCTACGACGTCGAATGGAGCATTTCGCCGGTTCGTGACGACGCGGGCACAGTGACCCACTTCGTTTCCGTCCAACGCGACATCAGCGTGGAAACCCGCGAGCACGAGCGCCGCCAGATGCTCGTATACGCGCTGGACGCCAGCAGTGACAGCGTGGTGATCACCGATCGGGACAACAACATCCTCGACGTCAATCGTGCCTTTGAGGAACACACCGGCTACAGCCGTGACGAAGTGCGGGGCAAGAATCCACGCATGCTCCAGTCCGGCATGCATGACCGCAGCTTCTATCAACGTCTCTGGGACACCCTCGATCGCGGCGATGTCTTTCGTGACACCTTCATCGACAAACAGAAGAACGGCCAGCTGCTCCACATGGAAGAGACCATCACACCGGTAAGAGACGAACATGGTGAGCTGACCGGCTACGTGTCCGTGGGCAAGGACATCACCGACCGTGTCCGTACCGAGAACGAGCTCAAGCGCCTGGCCACCACCGACATGCTCACCGGGCTGATCAACCGGATGCATTTCGAAAAGATCCTCGCCCACGAACACGATCGCGTGCAGCGCTACGGCCACCCTGCCGCCCTGATCATGATCGACCTCGATCGATTCAAGCAGATCAACGACCAGTTCGGTCATCCTTGCGGAGATGCCGTGTTGACGCGCTTCGCTCGCCTGGTCAGCGACCACATTCGCACCACGGACAGCTTCGCTCGCTGGGGCGGCGAGGAGTTCATGCTGATCACGCCCGACACCGACGAACACGCCGCGACGCTCCTGGCCGACAAACTGCGCTGCCGTGTCCATGACACCGAATTCCCCGAAATTGGCCGCGTTACGGCAAGTTTCGGCGTGGTGGCCCTCGAGCCTGACTCGACGCCGGAACAATCCGTGCAAGTCGCCGACCAACGACTCTATCTCGCCAAGCAACAGGGGCGCGACCGGGTAGTCGGCCCGAGAAGTACCTGACGATTCCAGGAGACCTAGCCATGAATCCTTCCGCAACCGCTGCCTACCCCTCCCGCCTCGGCGAGCTCGAGACCGTCGAGCTGGTCTCTCCCCACGGGCGGGCCACGGTCTCCTGCTTCGGGGCAACCGTGCTCGATTACCGGGATAGCGACGGTAACGAGGTGCTGTGGTTGAGCCCGAGCTCCCGACTGGATGGCAGTCGCCCCGTCCGCGGCGGCATCCCGGTGTGCTGGCCCTGGTTTGGCGCCCACCCCAGCGATTCGTCGTTGGGTGCCCACGGTTTCGTCCGACACATGACCTGGCAGGTCGAACGCTTGAGCCACGATGAAGACCAGGCCCTCGCGGTATTCACCATCAGCGATGACGAAACCACCCGGCGCATCTGGCCGCATGCCTTTAACCTGACACTCACGGTCATCCTCGACGACCGTCTGCATCTCGAACTGACTGCGGAAAACCGTAGCGATCAGGAATGGGCACTCTCCGAGGCACTGCACAGCTATTTCCGCGTTGAGGATGCTCGCGGCATTCGCGTCGACGGCCTGAAAGGCCTGACCTACTGGGACAAGCAGGAGGGCGGCACCCGCGGGATCCAGTCGGACCCGCTGCAGATTCACCCTCCAATCGACCGGGTGTACTTCCAACACCTGGGCGAGGCGGTAATAAACGGTCCGCGGCGACGCATTCATATCGAAAAGACCGGGAGCGCCAGCACCGTGGTCTGGAACCCCGGCCCCGACGGGGCGCGGAGCTTTGATGACATCCCCGATGAGGCCTGGTGCGAGATGCTTTGCGTGGAAACGGGCAACGCCATCGACAATCGCTACCCACTCCGCCCCGGCGAGCGCCACACACTCTCCGCGACCATTCATACCGAGAAGACCACCGGCAACCCGTAATGCCGGCGCCCGAAGGGCGGCGCGCGTTCGAACGCGGCCTGTCCCGGGTTGAGCCGCGCGACTCCGCCCTCCCTACCTGACAGATAAGGCAAGCGCGACCAACGCGATAGGGTCTTTTATTGACGGTGCCCTGCGCCTCGCTCGATGTCCCATTAGCGGCGAGACGGGGCTGCTTTCGGGACGCATCGAGGATGCCCGCAGGCCGTTTTTGCCCCGCAAAACCGCAATAGTTGCGATCCTAGCGCCAGGATTCGAACTGTTTAGGCTACTCGAAGCAAAAAACTTTCAGCGGTCAAACGAGGCTAAATGTGCGCTACGTCGGGGAAAACGTCGCCTTTATCGCCATGCGTCGCTCTCCCCGCGCTTGAGACAGCATCACGAATAGCATTTTTTGCGAAAAAACTATGGTTTGTTGAGGCGAACGCGGGATAATGCGTTCCGGGAAAACGAAAGAACGCTTTCCCGAGAGGAATCGGATAAGGACTCCTCAATTGCACCAGGCTCGAACCCCGCAGGACCACAGATTGAATTTTCCAGTTTGTATTACCCCGCTACGATTTGCAGTTCTCTGACGCTTTTGCAGTCCTTCAGCATCCCCTCGTTTTCATTCAAATATATGCACATGCATAGCATCAGAGGTATCCATCATGGCTACAGGCACCGTTAAGTGGTTTAGTGACGAAAAAGGCTTTGGCTTCATCGCTCCTTCCGACGGCTCCAAGGACGTTTTCGTCCATCACAGCGCCATTCAGGGCGGCGGCTTCAAGTCGCTGGCCGAAGGCCAGACCGTCACCTTCGAAGTCGAGCAAGGCCAGAAGGGTCCGGCCGCGGTAAACGTCCAGATCTAATCTGGACCCAACCCGGTCGATAGCAAAACCCCGCCTCGTGCGGGGTTTTTTCGTTGTCAGGTGCAAAACATTTCCGGTGCGCCCACCGTAGCCAACCGCTTGCCGGTACGATACTGGCCATGATTCGTCCCGTCCCCCTTATCGTCCTCGCCCAACTGTTTGGCACGTCGCTCTGGTTCAGTGCCAACGGGGTTGGCGATGCGCTGATGCGCGACTGGGCTCTTTCACCGGCGGACCTCGGCATGCTCACCGCCGCGGTGCAGTTGGGCTTTATCCTGGGCACCCTGTTGTTCGCCGTCTCCGGACTGGCTGACCGATTCGCCGCAAGCCGGGTATTCCTGGTCTCGGCAATCACGGGCGCCATTGCCAATCTCGCGCTGGCCTGGCTTGCGCAGGACTTGGCGGCGGCAACGCTCTACCGGTTTCTCACCGGATTCGCCCTGGCCGGCATCTATCCGGTGGGCATGAAACTGATCGTGAGCTGGGCGCCGGAGCGTCGCGGCGAGGCCCTGGCCTGGCTGGTCGGCATGCTGACGCTGGGAACGGCCACACCGCATCTTCTACAAGGTTTAAGCCTGGGGCTGGCCTGGCCTTGGGTGATCACGTTTGCCTCGGGCCTGGCGTTGCTGGGCGGCATGGTGATCGCATGGCTCGGCGACGGGCCGCATCTCAAGCGCTCAACGCGGTTGCGATGGGGTGGCGTCTTCCGGGCCTTCGGCCAACCGGGGTTCCGCGCCGCGGCACTGGGCTATTTCGGCCACATGTGGGAGCTTTACGCCTTCTGGGTACTCGTCCCCCTATTTATTGCAGGGCTTTACCCGGAAGGCTCGACAACGACGCTCTCCCTGCTCGCCTTTGCGGTGATCGGGATCGGTGCCATCGGCTGCGTCGCGGCGGGCCGCCTCAGCCGCCACCTCGGTAGCGCCCGGGTTGCCGTGGCTGCGCTCACCATCTCCGGCGGGCTCTGCCTGTTCTATCCCTGGCTCGCCGAACTTTCGGCTGGCCTGGCCCTGGTGGCCTTGTTGATCTGGGGTGTTGCAGTAATTGCCGACTCGGCCCAGTTCTCGGCGCTTGCCAGCCGCCATGCCCCGGCCGATGGGGTTGCTAGCGCGCTTGCGATCATGAACAGCATCGGTTTTGGCTTGAGTGCCCTGGCCATCCCGATCACCACCAGTCTTTGGCAAGACCTCGGCGCGCACGTGAGCTGGCTGCTATTGCCCGGTGCCGTTGTGGGCGTGGTAGCAATGCGCCCCTTACTCGGTGCTCGATCGCCTGCCAAAACCCGGGCGTCATAACAACGCCCACACGATTACTCCGACACTGGCCCCGGTCAGCGCAAACGCAAACAGCGCGATCAAGCCGTCACGCGCGATTAATGCAAGACCGAAAAGGGTCAGGGTCAGCCCGGCGGCGTTGGCCGAAAACGGGATGAACTCCATGAGCGGCATCATCAGGGAAACGAGCATGGCCAAAAGGGCCACCCCGTAACTCGCCCCACCATTGACGAGGAACATCAACCGAGGACGCAGGAAGCGATCCGTGAATCGTGCCGTGGGCATCATCCAGACCACCACCTTGTGCAGGGTCTGTGGGCGGATCTGGCGTTCAAGCAAAAACGACGGCAGCCAGAAATAATCACGCCCCAGCATCAACTGCAGGGCAATGAGGAACACGAAAATACCGATCAGTGTCGGCACGCCGGGTATGTCGCCGATCAGCGGCGCGACCGTGATCAGGCCGGCCAGGAGAAGCATTGGCCCGAACGAGCGTCGGCCCACGATGTCCAGTACGCGCCCCAGCCGAATCGAACCACCATCCTCACGGATATTGGCCAACAACTGCAGCAGCTCGACGAGCCCCTCGGGCTCCTTGGCCACGACATCCGTGGCATCTGATTCGTGCTGAGATGGATTGGACATTGCTGCCACCTACCTTTGAACCACGTCGGTACCTATCCCGGCCCCTGAAATGGGGGTCTCCCCGAACCAGGAACCTTAGACGGCCTGGCTGCCGATCGTACCGGCAAGACGCAGCGCCAGCGGGCATTTGTTGTAAACTTGAACCCATCTTTTCACCCGGGGCCCTGCCCCGGGTTTGCCATTGGCGCGGCATTCTCTCCGACCCGACAAACGGGCTTTGGTTTCGCCGAGACAGCCACCTGCGGATCCCGAGGTTGACCATCCATGATCTTCCGCTTTCCCATCGTCATTATCGACGAGGACTTTCGCTCCGAAAACGTTTCCGGCCTGGGCATTCGCGCGCTCGCCGAGGCGATCCGTGCCGAGGGCGAGGAGGTACTGGGGGTCACCAGCTACGTGGACCTGGCCGCCTTCGCGCAGCAGCAGGCACGGGTGTCGGCCTTCGTCATCTCCATCGATGACGAGGAATTCCACGGCGGCAACGCCTCGGTGGATGAATCGCTGGAGGTCATCGTCCAGCTGCGCAACTTCATCCAGGAGATTCGCTTTCGCAACGCCGACATCCCGATCTTCCTATACGGTGAAACGCGGACCAGCCGGCACTTGCCCAACGACGTGCTCAAGGAGCTTCACGGCTTCATCCACATGTTCGAGGACACGCCCGAGTTCGTCGCTCGCCACGTCATCCGCGAGGCGCGCAGTTATCTCAACTCGCTCGCCCCGCCCTTCTTTCGCGCACTGACCGGCTACGCTGCCGACGGCTCGTACTCCTGGCACTGCCCGGGGCATTCCGGCGGCGTAGCCTTCCTAAAAAGCCCGGTCGGGCAGATGTTCCACCAGTTCTTCGGTGAGAACCTGCTGCGTGCCGATGTCTGCAACGCCGTCGAAGAATTGGGCCAGCTGCTCGATCATACCGGCCCGGTCGCCGCCTCCGAGCGCAATGCCGCGCGTATCTTCAATGCCGACCATCTCTTTTTCGTCACCAACGGCACCTCGACCTCCAACCGCATGGTCTGGAACTCGAACGTCGCGCCGGGTGACGTGGTGGTGGTCGATCGCAACTGCCACAAGTCGATCCTGCACTCGATCATCCTCACCGGCGCGATCCCTGTTTTCCTGATGCCGACGCGCAACCACTACGGGATCATCGGGCCGATCCCGCGCCGGGAGTTCTCCAAGGAAAACATCAAGAAGAAGATCGCCGAGCACCCGTTTGCCGGCAACGCCGAGGATCAGCAGCCCAAGATCCTGACCATCACCCAGTCGACCTATGACGGCATTCTCTACAACGTCGAGGAGATCAAGGACGAGCTCGACGGGTTCGTCGAGGTCCTGCACTTCGACGAGGCCTGGCTGCCGCACGCCGCCTTCCACGACTTCTACGGCGACTACCACGCCATCGGTGCCGACCGGCGTCGCTGCGAGGACTCGGTGATCTACTCCACCCAGTCGACCCACAAGCTGCTAGCGGGACTGTCACAGGCCTCCCAGGTGCTGGTGCAGGACTGCAAGCAGGAGCGCTTCGACCAGGACGTCTTCAACGAGGCGTACCTGATGCACTCCTCGACCTCGCCGCAGTACGCGATCATCGCCTCCTGCGACGTGGCCGCCTCGATGATGGAGCCGCCGGGCGGTACCGCGCTGGTCGAGGAGTCGATCTTCGAGGCGATGGACTTCCGCCGGGCCATGCAGAAGGTGGATGCCGAGTACGGCGACGATTGGTGGTTCAAGGTCTGGGGCCCGGACTCGATTCCAGAGGAAGGCATCGGCACGCGCGATGACTGGATGCTGCACGAGGACGACCGATGGCACGGCTTCGGCCAGGTGCCGACCGGCTTCAACATGCTCGACCCGATCAAGGCGACCATCATCACGCCGGGGCTGGACGTGGACGGCGATTTCCACGACTGGGGCATCCCGGCGGCAATCGTCACCCGCTATCTGGCCGAGCATGGCGTGGTGGTCGAGAAGGCCGGTCTCTACAGCTTCTTCATCATGTTCACCATCGGCATCACCAAGGGCCGGTGGAACACCCTGCTGACCGCGTTGCAGCAGTTCAAGGACGAGTACCAGCGCAACCAGCCCCTGTGGCGCATCATGCCGGAGTTCGTGAACAAGCATCCGCGCTATGAACGGGTGGGTCTGCGTGATCTGTGCGAAAAGCTCCACGCGGTCTACCGGGAGCACGATGTCGCCAAGTTGACCACCGAGATGTATCTCTCAGATATCCAGCCGGCCATGCGCCCGGCGGATGCCTGGTCGAAGATGGCGAGAAAGCAGATCGACCGTGTGCCGATCGATGAACTCGAGGGACGGGTCACCGCGTCACTGGTGACGCCCTACCCGCCGGGGATTCCCCTCCTGGTCCCGGGCGAGCGCTTCAATGCCCGCATCGTGGAGTACTTGAAGTTCGTTCGCCACTTCAACAAACAGGTACCGGGGTTTGAAACCGATGTGCACGGTCTCGTGGCTGAGGAAACGGAAGAGGGCCTTCGCTACTTTATCGACTGTGTTAGAACCGACTGACTGAGACATGTGGCACGCCTTATTCACGTCGCCGACATTAGAAACCGAACGACCGTCTCATAACGCCACAAGTCCCGTAACAGCCAACGCGCTAACCGTCAGCAAATAAACCACGCCAAGAACGACGAACAGGCCATCGACGGCGACCAGCGCCAGACCGAACGTGACCAAAGCAAGTCCCGCCGCCGTCACAGAGAATGGCACCAACTCCATTACCGGCATGACGAGCCCCAACAACAGACAGACGCCAGCGACAACCATCGCACCGCTGTCAGAGGCGAGCATGGTTAATCGCGGTCGCAGCCACCAATCGATGAATCGCGCTGGCCGATCAAGCCAACGAAGTGCAGTCCTGAGGCGGTCACTGGAGATGTGTCGATTGAGCAGCCAACGAGGTAAACAAAAAGACTCCCGCCCCCACAGCATTTGCAAGGATATGAGCGCGAGGCCGATCCCCGACACCGTCGCCAAGCCCGGCACGCCACTCAGGGGCGAGACTAGTATCACGCCGATCAAGAGAAGGACCGGGCCGAACGAACGGGTCCCTAGTGCATCCATGATCGTGGCGAGATAGACCTCGTCACGGACGGACGCCACCTCGGCGATCCGCTGCAGCAGATCTCCCAGGTTGCGCGGTGTTTCGTCAAGTGCCAGTTCCTGGCCCGGCAGCGGTCGGTCTTCGTTCTGCGGCATCACCGCTCCCCCGTGAACGTGGTTACCGCAAACTAAGACCACTCCCGAGCAGGCGGGTTCGCAACATACGCCAAGCAAAACGAGAAATCGCGCCGTGCGTCGCACCATCCAGCCAACCGTAGGCCGTGCCCGCGGCCACGGCCAGCCCCAGTGTTCGCCACGGGTGATGCTGCACGCCGGCCGCAACCGGTAGCCAAAGCATCTCGGCGTCGCTTTGCAGGCGTCGACTGCTGTCTTGCAGGGCCAGCTTGGCCCAGTGCAAGTCCTCTGAGGCTGAGAGGTCGCGCCGAGTAACCGCGTCAGGCTCGAGGTGGTGCAAACGCGCGCGCTGCTCGAGCCGCCGGGCGCCGGTTGTCACCGTAACCATCGGTAGGCCCAGATACCCAACACGGCTGCTATCAGCAGGCTCACGGAGGCAATCACCGCAAAACCACCGGCCGCCCCCCAAAACGGGGCAACCCAATGGTAGATCGCGGCGAGCACCAACCCGATGGCAACCACCGCCAACAGGCCAACGACGCCCAGCATCACGACAGCGGCCGCGACGCGGCCGACTTGTCGGCGGAGCACCCGCCCCTCAGCCTCGACCAGATTGGTCAGGGCGAGGACGTAATCGGTCAGCGCTTTCAGTGTCGGCCTCCGTCGATCAGCTTGGCGATGACAAACCCGACGCCGAAAGCGGCAACCACCGAGGTCAACGGGTGGCGACCGACCAGTTGCTCGGCCTCCTCAACGCGCTTATCGCCGTACTGCCGCGCATGCTCGTAACCGCGGTTCAGGGTGTCCAGGCCTTCATCGAAGGCGTCCTTGACCTCGTCGCGTGCTCTGCCGGCGCCATGCCGCACACGGGACTCACCCTGCTCCTTGACGGCCTTGAGCAGGTCGCCCATGTCGCCACGCAGTTTCGCCAGATCGGCCTTGACCGCTTCCAGTTCGGCGTTGCTGTCTTTCTGTGGTGCCTGTGCCATGTCGCGAATCCTCTTGATAATAAAGTCCAACTCTCCGTTAGAGAGTAGTCGTCGGTTTGGGCGAATCCAAGCCGGGCTCACCTGGACCCATCTGGGGGACAACGGCAGCAGCACGGGGTTCCATTAACTCGGGCCCAATCGTTATACCGGGCACCATCGCTGCCTTCGTGCCCACCAGCCATTGCAGATCGTGCGGGAAGAAGATATAACCTATTGTTCTCAATGGATCCCCGCCCTCGCCCATGACGCCGATCGCCGCCTCATTGCCCAGCCTGCCGCCTGCCCCGCCGTTCGTGCCGGGCGGGTCGGCTGGCGCGACACCAAGCGGCACCGGGCCAGCCGACAAACCGCAAGGGTCGTCGGCAAGCACCGAAACACCCTCGATTGCCGGGCGCGAGCGCGAGGCGGGACGGCCGCAACGCTCGCCCGCGGCGACCGACGCGGCCTCGATCGAGGAGCAACGCATGCTGACGGACCTCAAGGCGCGTGATCGCGAGGTGCGTGCCCATGAGAGTGCGCATCGTGCGGCCGGTGGCGACCTTGTGCGCGGTGGCTCCTACGATTACCAACAGGGACCGGACGGTAAACGCTACGCGGTTGGCGGCGACGTCCAGATCGATACCACGCCCGTCCCGGACGATCCGCGAGCAACCGCGGAGAAGATGTCGCAGGTGATCCGCGCGGCCCTGGCCCCGGCCGAACCGTCACCTACCGATCTCGCCGTGGCCGCGCAGGCAACGGCCGAACGTAACCGTGCCCAAGCCGAGTCACGCACTGACACCGGCGCCGAAGGCAACGAGGACCGCTCATCCGCAACCAGCGAGTCCAGCGACGCGGCCACCGCCTATCGCCGCACCGCCGAGCAAGCAGTGCCCGGCTCAAACCTCAATGCGGTGGCCTGAGCCAGCCCGCCATTTGATCCGAACGCGGCCGGCCTGTCTCGCTGCCGATGCGATCGCGCACCGGCCTCAACGGCCTCATCCCATCAACAAGTACTTGGTCTCCAGGTACTCGTCCAATCCCTCGGTGGCGCCCTCGCGACCCAGGCCCGACGCCTTGACCCCGCCGAAGGGCGCGGCGGCGTTAGACACCAGCCCCGTGTTGATCCCGATCATGCCTGCCTCGATCGACTCGGCTACCCGCCAGACCCGATGCACGTTCTCGCTGTAGAAATAGGCTGCCAGGCCGAAAGGCGTATCGTTCGCCATCTCGATCGCCTCCGACTCGTCTGTGAAGCGTGACACGGCAACCAGTGGGCCGAAGGTTTCCTCCCGCATGACCAGCATCGACTGGCGGATTTCCGTCAGCAGGGTCGGTAACACGTAATTCTCGCCGCGGGGATCACGCCGGCCGCCGCTAACCAGCGTGGCACCCTGCGCCGTCGCATCCTCGACCTGCGCCAGCACCTTGTCGGCGGCTGCCTTGTCGATCAGCGGGGTCACGTCGGAATCGGGATTCATGCCGTCACCCAACTGCAGCCCCTCGATGCGGTCCTTGAGCCGGCCAACGAACGCGTCGTATACCCCGTCCTGGACGTAGAAACGGTTGACGCAGACACAGGTCTGGCCGGTGTTCCGGAATTTGGCGGCAATCGCGCCATCCACGGCGGCGTCGAGGTCGGCATCGTCGAAGACGAGCAACGGTGCATTGCCCCCCAGTTCCAGGGAAATCTTCTGCACGTTCCCGGCCGCCTGGCGCATCAGGGCGCTGCCGACCTCGGTGGAACCGGTGAACGAAATCTTGCGCACGATCGGGTTGGCCGTCATTTCGGTGGCAATCTCGCTGGCCGAACCGGTCAGCACGTTGAACACCCCGGCCGGCACCCCCGCCTGTTCCGAGAGCACTGCCAACGCCAGGGCGGAAAACGGCGTGGCGCTGGCCGGCTTGACTATGATCGGACAACCGGCCGCGAGAGCCGCGGCGGCCTTGCGGGTGATCATCGAGGAAGGAAAATTCCATGGCGTGATCGCCGCACAGACGCCGATCGGCTGTCGCATCACCACGATCTGTTGCCCCGCCTTGGCGGGCGGAATGGTTCGCCCATACGCACGCCGGGCCTCCTCTGCGAACCACTTGAGAAACGAGGCCGCGTAGCGGATCTCGCCGGCCGACTCGGCCAACGGCTTGCCCTGCTCGATCGTCATGATCCGCGCCAGCGCCTGTTCATGCTCCAGCATCAGCTCGTACCAGCGGTACAGAATCGCGCCACGCGCCTCGGCGGTCTGCTCCCGCCAGGCCGGCCAGGCCCGGTTGGCCGCCTCGACCGCCTGCCGGGTGTGCTCGCCTCCCAGCCGGGGGACCGTGCCAATCTGCGCCCCGTTGGCAGGGTTGGTAACCGCCTGTCGTTCCGTATTCTCGGGTGCAATCCATTGCCCGTCGATAAAGCATGCCTCGCGGAACAACGGATCACCGGCAAGCGATGCAATCAGATCGTCGCTCATGGTCGTCTCCCTTCAGACCGTGGGGTTCGGGTAGCGGGCGTCGATCGCATCGATCGCGTCGAGCAGTTCCGACGAGAGTGACACATCCGCCGCGGCGATGTTTTCCTCCAGCTGGCGCAGCGTGGTGGCACCGATAATGGTGGCAGCCACCTCGGGGCGCCGCAGGGTGAAGGCGATCGCCATCTGCGCCGGAGACAGACCGTGTTCCCGAGCCAGATCGACGTAGGTGCGCGTGGCAGCGGCGGCATTGGGCTTTTCGTAACGCTGGCCGAAATCCGGGAATCGCGTGATTCGCCCCGGGGAAGAGGGATCGTCCAGGTACTTGCCTGTCAGGTGACCGAAGGCCAGCGGACTGTAGGGCAACAGCGCCACATCGAGTTCGTTGCAGACCTCGGCCAGGCCACCGGTTTCGAACGTCCGGTTCATCAGGTGGTAGGCATTCTGTACCGAGGTGACGACCGGCAAGCCATGCCGGCGTGCGGCCTCGACGAAGGCCATCACGCCATAGGGCGTCTCGTTCGACAATCCCAGGTAACGGACCTTGCCGGCCTCGACCTGCTCGCCGAGCGCCCGCAACTGGGCATCGATCGATTCGCTCTCCCAACGTTCGTCGGGATCGTAATAGACCTGGCCAAACTTGGGGACGTACCGATCCGGCCAATGAATCTGGTAGAGATCGACGTAGTCGGTCTGCAATCGTTGCAGACTGTCATCGATGGCCTGCCCAACCTGCTCTCGCGTCACGCGCGGGCCGCCGCGGACATGATTGAGACTTGCACGCCCTGCCCCGGTAATCTTGGTGGCGATGATCAGTTCGTCACGCCGCTGCTTGCGCAGCCACGAACCGACGTACGCTTCCGTCCGCCCCTGTGTCTCCGCACGCGGAGGCACCGGGTACATTTCGGCGGTGTCGATGAAGTTGATCCCGGAGGCGACCGCGTGGTCGAGTTGTTCGTGTGCCTCGGCCTCCGTGTTCTGCTCGCCAAAGGTCATGGTGCCGAGGCAGATCTCGCTCACCTTGAGGCCACTGTTGCCCAGTCGTCGGTATTCCATCGTTACTCCAAGCGCTTTAGTCTGTGATGCCGCTCCGGGTGAGCGGTCGCGTGTTGCAAGACATGTCTTCAAGCCCGGCTCATTGGGCCCAGCCAATGCAGCCACACGAATACAGCCCAGTAGAGTAGCCGAGATGACAGACGTTTCCAGTCAGGTCGCCGCCGCACACCTCGAGTTGATCGAGGCCGTGAGCAGCGCACTAACCCTGCCCGAGGCCACGCCGACGGCGGGCACAGCCGCGATGCTGGCAATCGATCAGTACCGAGAGGATGGATGGAACGCTTTGGCCGAGGCGCTCAAGAGACGCCTGGCCGGACGCACGGTCGACGAGTCAACGCTCGATGACGAAGACCGCATGATCCTGGCCGCGATCGACCGGGCCACGGATGAGCCCCGGTGGTTGCACCGCGTCGCTGAACAGGCCGAAGTCGAAGCCGCCGAACAGATTGCCGCCCTGATCCTCGCCGCCACCTGGGGGGAGCGCGACGCCCTGGCGGCCTTGAACGAGATGCGCGAAGCGGCTCGGGCGGCCGGCATTCAGGGCTCGACGGCGCATGCCTTCGTTGCCATCGTGGAAGGCGAACGACGGCTTGACGCACTCATCGAGAGCCACGAGAACGCCCAGGCGGGATTGGTCGAACGCACCCTGGTTGCACTGACCCAACGTGAACAGGGCCAGGGCTGAAGCCGGGAAAGGGAATGGCCAACCGGCCCCATCCGTCTTCCCCGCCGCGGCCGCGTACGCGCGGCCGACCCAGCCGGCGATAACTAGTCCAGAATCGTTGCCTCGGATCGCAACTGTCCGCTGACCTGGCACATCAACTCGTAGCTGATGGTGCCGGCGGCCTGCGCCACCTGGTCGATCGGCAATCCGCTTCCCCAGCACTCCACCTCGTCACCCACCTGCGCCTCGATACCACGCAGATCCACCGTGACCAGGTCCATCGAGACCCGTCCGATCACCTGGCTGCGCTGGCCATTGACCAGGATCGGCGTGCCATACGGTGCATGCCGCGGATAGCCATCTCCATACCCGACCGACGCCAGTCCCACCGGCATCGTCTCCGGGGCCACAAAACGCCCCCCATAGCCAACGGGCTCGCCGCGCGGGACCTGGCGCACGGCCACCAGAACCGTCTTGAGGGTCATGGCGGCCTGCAGACGATACTGGGCCGCCTCGCCGAAAATGAACGGGTTGCCGCCATAAAGCATGATGCCCGGGCGCACCCAGTCGCCACCCGCCGTGCTCGCACCCAGCAGTGCTGCGGAATTGCACAGGCTCGTCTCACCCGACCAGTCTCGGGCAAGGGCACGAAACGTCTCGATTTGCTCGTCGGTGGCCGAACCATTCGGCTCGTCGGCCCGAGCGAAATGAGTCATCAGGCCGATCGTTCCCCCGACCGCCGGACTGACCGACAACCGATCGCGGGCCGGTTGCACCTGCTCGGGCATCAACCCCTCACGATGCATCCCGGTGTCCACCTTGATCCACGCTCGAATGCGTCCGGCCGGCAAAGACGGGGCGTGGCTTTCCAAGAGATCGAGTTGCGCTATCTCGTGAAAAACCAAATCAAGCGAACGGGCTGCCGCCGCTTCCAGTTCCTCAGTGGTCAGCGCGCCCTGAAGGACCAAAATCCGTTCGGACAGCCCCGCTTCCCGCAGCGCAATGCCCTCCCCCGGCGTCGCCACGGCCAGCCCGTCGGTCTCGGCCTTAGAGAACGCCCGCGCGGCCGTGAGAAGCCCGTGGCCGTAACCGTCGGCCTTGACCGCGGCGAAGATCGACCGCGTGCCGGCGGCTTCCCGGGCCACATTGAGGTTGTGTCGCATCGCCCGGGTATCGATCAGCAATCGCGCGCGCCGCATCACCGGTAGGCTTCCGGAACGCTCTCGGGGCTGATGAAGTCCTCGAACCGGGTATTCTGACCGCGGAAGGTCATCGGCACCGTGCCCACCGGGCCGTTACGTTGCTTGCCGATGATGATCTCGGCCATGCCCTTCTTCTCGGTATCCGGCTCGTAGACCTCTTCCCGGTAGATGAACATGATGATGTCGGCGTCCTGCTCGATCGCGCCCGATTCACGCAAATCCGACATCACCGGGCGCTTGTTGGGTCGTTGTTCAAGCGAGCGGTTTAGCTGCGAGAGCGCGATGACGGGCACATTCAGTTCCTTGGCCACCGCCTTGAGCGAGCGCGAGATCTCCGAGATCTCGGTGGTCCGGTTTTCCTTGGAGCCCGGCACCTGCATCAACTGGAGGTAGTCGACCACGATCAGGCCAAGATCCTCTTCCCGCGCAAGGCGCCGGGCGCGTGACCGCAGATCGGAGGGCGAAAGCGCCGGGGTGTCGTCGATGAAGATCTTGGTCTGGCTCAGCTGGCCCACCGCCCCGGAAATCCGATGCCAGTCACTGTCTTCCAGACGACCGGTACGCACCTTGGTCTGATCGATCCGGCCCAGCGACGACAGCATCCGCACGGCAAGCTGGTCGCCCGGCATTTCCATGGAGAAGACGGCAACGGCCTTCTTGCTGTACAAGGCCACGTTCTCGGCGATGTTCATCGAGAAGGTTGTTTTTCCCATCGAGGGGCGCCCGGCGACGATCACCAGATCCCCCTTGCCCAACCCGGTGGTCATGTCGTCGAGGTCGCTGAAACCGGTACTAAGCCCAGTCACCTCGCCCTTGTTTTCGTAAAGCTCGGCGATGCGGTCCATGGCCACGGTCAACAGATCCGTGATGCTCTGAAAGCCGCGCCGGGTCCGCGACCCTTCGTCGGCAATGGCAAAGATCTGCTTTTCCGCCAGTTCCAGCACGTCGTAAGCGGTCTGCCCTTCGGTCTGGTAACTCTTGCGGGAGATCTCGGTACCGACCTCGATCAACTGGCGCAGTAGCGAGTGCTCACGGATGATCTCGGCATAGGCGGCAATATTGGCTGCACTGGGAACCGAATCGACCAGGGCCGCCAGGTAATCGTTCCCGCCGATGTCCTCAAGTTTTTCCAGCGTCTTGAGGCGCTCGGAAACCACCATCGCGTCGAAGGGTTGGCTGCGTTCGGCCAACTCTCCGATCACCTGGAATATCAACCGATGGTCGTGGAAATAGAAATCCGGGGCTGCGAGCTTGTCACCCACCTGCTCGAAGGCGAGCGGATCGAGCATCAGCCCACCGAGCACGGCCTGCTCGGCCTCCTGGGAATGCGGTGGCACCCGCAAGGCCAACGGTGAGCCCACCGTGGAATTCGCGCTGCGACGGGGTTTGGGCTTGTCGGAATCGTAGTCCGGGAGTGACATGTATCTCGTGTACCAGAGGGTGTGACGGCGCAAGGGGACATCCGACCACGGTCGTCATGGCGGCCGGTTGGGACTCCCCCGATGGAAGGGTCGATGATACGCCCTGCGTCCGACGTTGACCACGCGGATCGAGGCCGGTTCCCTGATCCCAAAGCGGCACATTTTCTCTTTGCTGTGGGCAAAAGAAAGGCCCGCGCCTCAATGAGGGCGGGCCTTGCCGTACTGTCGGCGGCGCTCTCACGGGCGCCAGGCGACCGTGAGGACCGATCGACCGGATTACTGCTCCGGAACGACCACGACGTTGATTTCGACGTCGACTTCCGAGTGCAGGTGGAGCTGAATCGGGAACTCACCCAGCGCGCGCAGGGCACCTTCCGGCATCCGCACTTCACGCTTCTCCATCTCGACACCGAATGCTTCGTTGACCGCGTCAGCGATTTCATCGGTACCAACCGAGCCGAACAGCTTGCCCTCAGCGCCGGCCTTGACCGGGATGGTGACGCTGGCTTCTTCACCAATCTTGGCGGCACGGGCCTGGGCCGCAGCCAGCTCATCGGCGGCCTTCTTCTCGAGCTCGGCGCGGCGCGCTTCGAACTCTTCCATGTTGGCCTTGGTGGCCGGCTTGGCCTTGCCGTACGGGATCAGGAAATTACGGGCGTAACCCGGGCGGACGCGGACCACGTCGCCCAGCGAGCCGAGGTTCTCGACCTTACTCAACAGAATTACTTGCATGGATATTGACTCCTAGACGCTCGGGACGGACGCGATCAGTGACGGTCGGTGTACGACAGCAGGGCCAGGAAGCGCGCACGCTTGATGGCGGTCTGCAGCTGACGCTGATAACGGGCGTTGGTACCGGTCACACGGCTCGGCACGATCTTGCCGGTTTCGGTGACGTACTGACGCAGGGTGTCAATGTCCTTGTAGTCGATGTGCTTCACGCCCTCGGCGGTGAAACGGCAAAAACGCTTGCGACGGAAAAAACGGGCCATGGATCAAACCTCTTGAAACTTATTCGCTGGAGTCGTCGGACTTCTTGTCGTCGTCACGACGCTCTTCGCGCTTGTTGTCATCGTCACGACGGCGCGGACGGCGCTCGGCCTCGCGCTCCTGCATCATCGGGGAGGCTTCGGTGTAGGCCTCGTCGCAACGGATGGTCATGTGGCGCAGAACGGCGTCGTTGAACTTGAACGCTTCCTCGAGCTCGGCCAGGGCTTCCTGGTCGGTCTCGACGTTCAGCATGACGTAGTGCGCCTTGACCAGTTTCTTGATCGGGTAGGCCAGTTGACGGCGACCCCAGTCCTCAAGGCGATGGACCGTGCCCTGCGCAGCTTCGATGATGCCGCGGTAGCGCTCGATCATGGCCGGGACCTGGTCGCTCTGGTCCGGATGGACCATGAAGACGATTTCGTAATGACGCATGGATCAAAACTCCTGTGGATTGAAGGCAGCCTGCCGCATGCGGAACGGTCAGGCAGGAGAAACAAGCGGCGAATTCTACGGCCATTCAACCGCCACATCAAGGGCTATCATCTGATTATCCTCGACGCCTCGTCCCCTTCATGAGACAGCAACCGACATGCCCTACCCACCCCGCGCGACGGACGGATCCACCCCAGCGAAGGCATTCCTCATCGCCTTCGTGATGGCCGGCCTTGCCGGTCACATAAACAGCGTCATGCTGATGGCCTTCGGCCTGCCGGTCAGCCAGATGACCGGCACGGCTTCCCACCTGAGTGAAGGAATGGCGCTGGCCGACCCGATGGTGATGTTCACCGCCGTGATCATCCTGTCCGGATTCATCGGTGGGGCCACCCTATCGGGGCTAATGATCGGACGAAGGCCATTCCCGGAAAGCTCACGGTATGCCTGGGCCCTCGGGCTGGAATCGTTGCTCCTGGCGACCGCCGTCATCGGCGTCGTTCTCGGTCAAGCCATCGCCGCCCTGGCGGCAGCCGCGATTGCCTGTGGCCTGCAGAACGCATTGGTGGCCAGTTACCGAGGCCTGCTGATACGCACCACTCACGTCACCGGTATCGCCACCGATCTCGGCGTGTACCTGGCACGGCTGATCCGTCGACGGACCTGGTCATGGCAAGGATGGCTTTTGCTAACGCTACTCGGCGGTTATGTCACTGGCGGGAGCGTGGCGGTGTTCGCTCAGGGGCCGCTGGGGACCACCAATAACCTGCTCATTCCAACCGCCGCCACCGCCACGATCGCCGTTTTTGACACCCTGTATCAACGCCAGCGGCGAAAGGCCATCAACCACTGATCACGACAAAGGCAAGTGCGTAGGCACGTTCGTCGCTGACCGACAAGTCGACCGACAACCCGCCCATCCGTTCGAAACGGTCACGTGCCTTGCCGTCGAGCAAAACGCTCGGGCGACCGTACTCGTCATGCCCGGTCTGGATATCGACCAAGCGCAAGCCATCCCGAAACCCAGTGCCCAGGGCCTTGGCGACGGCCTCCTTGGTCGCAAAGCGCTTGGCGATCCACGGGGCTGCGTTGCGTTCCGGCACCCGTTCACGCTCCGCCGGACCGAGGACACGTTCCACCAGCCGCGTGCCGTGGCGGCCGAGTGCCGCCTCGATACGAGCGATCTCAACCAGGTCGGTGCCGATCCCCAGAATCATGTCCGGCCCAATCCGTGTCAGCCTGCGGGACGACCGAAGCGGGCCGCGTGCATCAGCGTCTTCATCTCGCGCACGGCCGCCGGCAAGCCGGAAAACACCGACTGGGCGATGATGGCGTGGCCGATATTGAGCTCTTCGATCTGCTCGATCGCCGCGATCGCCGCTACGTTGTGATAATGCAGACCGTGGCCGGCATTGACTGCCAGGCCGACGTCGGCAGCATCACGGGCGCATTGGCGGATCAGTTCAAGCTGCTCGGCGACGGCGTGATCATCGGTCGCATCGGCGTAATGACCAGTGTGAATCTCGATCACCGGCGCCTCGCAGGCCACGGCCGCGTCGATCTGTCGCGGGTCCGCATCGACGAACAGAGACACGCGAATGCCGGCCTCGCCCATCCGGTCACAGGCCGCGTGGATGCGGTCGATCTGACCGGCCACGTCCAGGCCACCTTCGGTAGTGAGTTCCTCGCGCCGCTCGGGTACCAGGCAGACGTCGTGCGGGCGAAGCAGGCAGGCGAGCTCGATCATCTCGTCGGTTGCCGCCATCTCGAGGTTCATGCGGGTCTGCAGCAGGTCGCGCAGGGTTGCCACGTCGCGATCCTGGATGTGTCGACGATCCTCGCGCAGGTGCAGGGTAATGCTGTCGGCCCCCGACTGCTCCGCGAGCAAGGCGGCATGCACCGGATCGGGATAGCGCGTCCCGCGCGCCTGGCGCAGGGTCGCGACGTGATCGATATTCAGACCGAGCAAGGGATATTGGGCGGTGACGCGATTGGTCATGGTCTTCGATTTCCGGAGTTCGTGTGAGCGTTGAGCGGGTCGAGCCTGGCTAGCATTTATCTTGGTGGAACAGTCTAGGGCCTGAGAGTATCGCCTGCATCGGGCCCCCGAGCCGAATCCCTGGCACTTGGCCACAGCCTACGCGACAGAAAGGGCGCGGAGCCGACATGCGGCGCCAGCAGGCCCTGCATCAGGTCCCGCGCCCGGCGCCGGTCATCGGCCTCGGCCAGCGCCTCGTCACGGGCAATCGCACGCAGCAGGCGGCCCGAGACGGCATTCGCCCCGTTGCCAGGCACAATACCGCCCTGCAGGCCGACGCGATATTGCCGTTCCGGCTCGATCGGTAGGCCGTTGGCCGCCTGCTCCCAGTCAAGACCGGCGCCGAGGTGTTCCAGCAAGCGACGCTCGAACCGACGCACCACCACGGAAACCGGCATTTCAGGCGAATCGAGCATGGCCAGGCTTTTCCAGTAGTCGAGGAAGAGGCCCGGCATCGCCTCTTCCGGACGCAGTGCCCGAAGGATGAGCTCATGCAGGTAGAAGGCCGCTGCCAACGATTGGCCATGCAGGAAACGCAGCCTCTCGACCGGCTCGGCACCGGTCAGTATTGGCCAGCCCCCTCGCCCGGCCGTCTCCACCTCGAGACAGACGAAATTGGGCGGCCGCTGACTGCCGCGTTTCTTGACCCGACGCCCCCCATTCTGGCGCATGCGCACCCAGCCGCGGGTGTCGGTCAACCAGTCGAGCAGTAGGCCGTTTTCCTTGAACGGTCGCGCGTGGAGCAGAAAGCCGCGCATGGCGTCACCCGCCCTTGCCAACGGGCCCGGTCGGCCTCATTCGGGCAGCTGGTACCCGAGCGCGGCCACGGAGCGTTCATCGTCCGCCCAGTCGTCGGCCACCTTGACCCAGAGATCGAGCATCACGCGCTTGTCGAGCAGGTGCTCGATCGCTTCGCGCGCCTGTTGCCCCACGATCTTCAGGCGGGAGCCACGATTGCCAATCACGATGCCCTTCTGACCGGCGCGCGCCACATAGATGACCGCCCCGATGGTGACCAGGCGATCGGTCTCCTCGAAACGCTCGATCATCACGGTGGTCTGGTAGGGCAACTCGTCGTGCAGGGAGCGGGCCAGTTTCTCGCGGATGATCTCCGCGGTCATGAAGCGTACCGGCGCGGTCGTCACCTGGTCCTCGTCGTAACCGATCGGCCCTTCGGGCAGGTACGAGAACACCAGGTCCAGCAGGCCGTCGAGGCCACGCTGGCGTCGGGCACTCATCGGATAGACCTCGGCGAAATCGCCCTTGTCGCCGATCCTGGCCAGAAACGGCAGCAGTTCGGTCTTGTCGTTGACCAGGTCGACCTTGTTGACCACCAGCACCACCGGCGCCTCGACATGCGAGAGCAGACGGAGCACGGCCTCG
Organism: Guyparkeria sp. SCN-R1; assembly: GCF_003932495.1. Classification (GTDB taxonomy): domain Bacteria; phylum Pseudomonadota; class Gammaproteobacteria; order Halothiobacillales; family Halothiobacillaceae; genus Guyparkeria. The sequence goes on along the minus strand of NZ_QZMT01000005.1, from coordinate 115,161 downwards.
TCCTCGGCACCGAACTGCCCCGCCTGGACCATGAACAGGATCAGGTCGACGCCCTCGAGCGCGCTACGCGCCGTGCGATTGAGTTGACGATTAAGAGCATCCCGGCCGCCCTCGTGGAGCCCCGGCGTGTCTATCAGCACAATCTGGCCGCGCGGCTCGGTGATAATGCCGGTGATCCGATGACGGGTTGTCTGCGGCTTGGGCGCGGTGATCGAGACCTTTTGCCCCACCAGTCGGTTGACCAGGGTGGACTTACCAACATTGGGGCGACCGACGATCGCCACGTGACCAAAACGGGGCGATGAAGTCATGTCTGGCTCTCCGATGGGGCGTTGTTGTCGTGACGCTCTTGGAGCGTCTTGAGCATCCGGCGTGCGGCCGTCTGTTCGGCACGACGACGCGACGATCCACTTGCGCGGGTCGCGAACGGATCATCACGGAAATTGACCCGACAGGCGACTTCAAAAGTCTGCTTGTGGGCCTGACCGGTCTGTTCGATCACCTCGTATTCGGGTAATGGCTGCCGGTCGCGTTGCAGGTATTCCTGCAATTGTGTCTTGGCATCCTTGAGCTGCTGCGCGTCCGGCAGCGAGGTCAACTCATCCTGGAACAGCGACTGGACCCAGTCGTGGGCCGGTGTGAATCCTTGGTCGAGGTACAACGCCCCAATGATTGCTTCAAGCGCGTCGGCGAGGATCGAATCCCGGCGATGACCACCACTCTTCAACTCTCCCGATCCCATGACCAGGTAGTCCCCCAAACCGATGCGGCGTGCGACCTGAGCCAGGGTCTCCTCGCGCACCACCGAGGCACGCAGACGAGAAAGCGCCCCCTCGGTTGCTTCCGGCTTGTGGCGGTAGAGGTAGTCCGAGATGGCGAGATTGAGGATCGAATCGCCCAGGAATTCCAGGCGTTCGTTGTTCAGCTTCCCGGACGAGCGATGACGCAGCGCCTGCCCGAGCAGGTCGGCATTATCGAAAGACAACCCCAGCGATTGCGCCAGGGCGTCGGGATCACGGATAAGGGGATTGGAGCTTTTAGTTACTGACACGGGTCTGATGTTTGAACTCGGCGACGAGCGAGAGATTGCCGAACAGGGTGGCACGCCCGTCGTAGTTGTAGGTGACGCTGTAACCGCCCGTGACCGGTCGAATCTCGAATTCCTTCGAGTCGAAGCGATCATCAACTTCGTTGATGTCCAGCTGCTTGTCGATCGTGCGGCGGATCTCCGCCGGACTGCCCGCGGACGCTTCCTCGAGACCCTTGAAGATGCTGGTCAACTTCTGGTCGGCGATGTAAAGCGGCACGACCTGCATCACGACCAGGGCGGCGAAACCCAGCACGATCGCGGCGATGATCAACCCCACCAGCGACATGCCGCCTTGACGAGTGGCGCCAGCGGCTCGGCCGTTCAGCTGCCCACGGAATTGTCCCTTCGAAACGCTGTTGTCCATTTCCTTCATCCTCGTCTTGCCCGCCGGTACGAACGGGGCATTCCCTCTTTGAACGTCAATCGGCATCAACGGTGTCGATCGAGCGACCGATGCGCCCGGTGTCGAAACCACCGTCCTGCCAGTTCCAGTGCAGCCAGATCATAACCGCTTTGCCCACCAGATTCGATTCGGGCACGGTGCCCCAGAAGCGGCTGTCGTTGCTGTGATTGCGGTTGTCACCCATGACGAAATACTCCCCTTCCGGCACGGTCCACTCCGCCGCACCCAGGCGACGGTCGGTATCCATCAGGATTTGGTGCGGACCGCCGTCCGGCAGGGTCTCGATTGCGGTGGTCAGGCCCGCATGCTTGAGATTGGCGTCACCGTCGTATCGCCCGGTTGTCTCCAATGACACTTCCTCGCCGTTGATCCACAATCGCTGATCATCGACCCGGACCGAATCCCCGGGCAAACCGACGATGCGCTTGATGTAATCGACCTCGGGCTGCTCGGGATAACGGAAAACGGCGACATCGCCCCGCTCAGGCTCGCCAATCGGCAACACCTTGGTGTTGACCACCGGCAGGCGCAGGCCGTAGGTGAACTTGTTGACCAGGATGAAATCACCCACCAGCAAGGTGGGCATCATCGATCCCGACGGGATACGGAACGGCTCGAACAGGAACGAGCGGATTACCAGCACTGCCAGCAGGATCGGAAAGAACGACTTGGCGTAGTCGACCAGCAGTGGCTCGTGATCCTTGGCCGCCCCGCCGTCGATACCCGCCTCGGCACCCAGTTGTTCCGCCTCGGAAGACAACCGGGCACGACGCCGGGGCCGGAAGACCAATCGATCGATCAGCCAGATCAGACCACTGACGAAGGTGGCCACCACCAAGAGAAGTTCAAAATCCACGACGTGCTCCGCGTTGGGTCAATCGGGTCGCTCGTGGCGACAATCAGTTCTTGTTGTCCATCTGCAAGACGGCGAGGAACGCCTCCTGGGGCACCTCGACCTTGCCGATGTTCTTCATCCGCTTCTTGCCGGCCTTCTGCTTTTCGATCAGCTTCTTCTTGCGCGAGACATCACCGCCGTAGCACTTGGCCAACACGTTCTTGCGCAGCGCCTTGACGTTGGTCCGCGCGATGATCTTGCCGCCGATAGCCGCCTGCAGTGCCACCTCGAACATCTGCTGCGGGATGAGCTCCTTGAGCTTCTCCACCAGCTCGCGGCCCCGCTGCTCGGCCTTGTCGCGGTGGACGATCAGCGAGAGCGAATCGACCGCCTCACCGTTGATCAGGATGTCCATCTTGACCAGGCGCGCCGCCTCGAAACGGTCCAGATGGTAATCAAAGGAGGCATAGCCGCGCGAAACCGACTTCAGGCGATCGAAGAAGTCGAGCACCACCTCGGCCATCGGTAGATCGAAGATCAGAGTGACCTGATTGCCGGAATACAGCATGTTCTTCTGCACGCCGCGCTTTTCCATGCACAGGTTGAGTACCGGTCCAACATAGTCCTGCGGGCAGAGAATGTGCGCCTCGATGATCGGCTCGCGGATCTCGTTGATTAGCGTCGGTTCCGGCAACTGCGAGGGATTGTGGATCTGGTAGGTCGTTCCGTCCTTTTCCTCGATCTCGAAGATGACCGTCGGCGCAGTGGTGATCAGATCGATGTCGTACTCACGTTCGAGCCGCTCCTGGATGATCTCCATGTGCAGAAGCCCCAGAAAGCCGCAGCGGAAACCGAATCCTAGCGCGGTCGAGACTTCCGGCTCGAAATGCAACGCCGCGTCGTTCAGGCGCAGCTTGCGCAGTGCCTCGCGCAGGTCGTCGTAGTGATCGGCCTCCACCGGGTACAGCCCCGAGAATACCCGCGGCTGCATCTCCTTGAAGCCCGGCAGCGGGCCGTCGGCCGGATTCTCGGCGTCGGTCAGGGTGTCCCCCACCTTGGCCGAATCGATATCCTTGATACCCGCGATGACGAAGCCTACCTCGCCGGCGAATAGCCCGTCGCGGGCCAGCGTCTTGGGGGTGAACACGCCCGTCTTGTCGACGGTGAATACGTCGCCCGTGCCCATGGCCTTGATCTTCGCCTTGGGCCGGATCGCCCCGTCGATGACGCGCACCAACGCGACCACGCCGACGTAGTTGTCAAACCACGAATCCACGATCAGCGCCTTGAGCGGGCCGTCCTCGTTGCCTTCTGGCGGCGGGATCTGCTCGATCAGGCGCTCGACCACCTCGTCGACGCCCTCGCCCGTCTTGGCCGAGCAGGTCACGGCGTTCTGTGCCTCGATGCCGATGATGTCTTCGATCTCGGCCTTGACCCGATCGGGTTCGGCGGCCGGCAAGTCAATCTTGTTGAGCACCGGCACGACTTCAAGTCCAAGGTCGATCGCTGTGTAACAGTTGGCGACCGACTGGGCCTCGACGCCCTGCGAGGCATCCACCACCAGCAATGCCCCTTCACAGGCAGCAAGCGAACGCGACACCTCGTAGGAGAAGTCCACGTGCCCGGGCGTGTCGATGAAGTTCAGACGATAGGTCTCACCGTCGCGGGAGTGATAGTCCAGCGAGACGCTCTGCGCCTTGATGGTGATACCGCGCTCGCGCTCGATGTCCATGGAATCGAGCACCTGCGCGCTCATCTCGCGCTCTTCCAGGCCTTCACAGCGCTGGATGATGCGATCGGCCAGGGTCGACTTGCCGTGGTCAATGTGCGCAATGATCGAGAAATTGCGAATCCGGGAGAGTCGCTCGGACGCCATAGAGGTTTAACTTTCGGTTCGTGGGAAAGCCCCGCGGGCAACGAAAACGCGCCGCGAGAAGAGCCGCACAGTATATAGGGCGAGGGATCGGGCTGCACGAATCCGGCGCCACCCTGGCCTAACTGAATGCCTCTTGCGCCGGGCAGATGCACCAGGCGCGGAGGGGTGCCGGATTCGCGTAGGCCCTTCCCCGGAGCCCGCAGAGTCAGTGCGACTGATGCGGGTTGCCGGAAAAGGCGGGCATGAAGAAACGTTGTTTGCCATCACGTTCGACCAGGAACAGCACGAGATCGTTGCCCTTACCGCTGCGGTTGTGCGCGATGCGAGCGATCTCTCGATACGCCTCGGACAGCGTCCCCACGGGCTGGCGATCGATCGAGATCAACCGATCCCCCGGCATCAGTCCGGCGAGGGACGCGGGTCCCTTCGGATCAAGCTCACCGATACGCACCCCGCCTTCTTCCAGTGGCCGCAGGATCATGCCGAGGGTCTCGATCACGACCAGTTCCGGCTCTTCCGAAGACTCCGGGATGGTGGTATCCGACTGCGCCTCCTCCGGTTCGGGAAGCGAGGCCAACGTGATCTCCACATCACGCGTCTCCCCGTCGCTCCAAACCTCCAGGGATGCCTCGGAACCCGGCGGCAACGACCCCAACGCTTCGGTCAGGTCCGCGCCATCTTTGATAGGAATGCCATTGACCGCGAGGATGATGTCCCCTGCCACAATCGACGAGTCAGCCGCCGGCGAGCCCTCGACGATACGCACCACCTCGGCGCCACGAGCCTCATCAAGGCCCAGGCGGTCGGCAAGCTGACGATTAACACCGCGCACCTCGACGCCGACGTAACCCCGCTTGACCTCACCGTTCTGTTTTATCTGACGGATCACGTCGACGACGTAGTTGATCGGGATGGCGAACGAGATGCCGTTGAAGGCGCCGGATTCGGTGAATATCTGGGCATTGATGCCGACCACCTGCCCACTCGTGTTGAATAGCGGACCGCCCGAATTACCCGGATTGATGGCGACATCGCTTTGAATGAAGGGCACATAGGGCTGGTTTGCTTGACCGGGAAGATGCCGACCCAGCCCACTAATGACCCCGGCGGTCACGGTCTGGTCGAACCCGTAGGGCGAACCGATAGCCAGCGCCCATTGTCCAGGGCGCACCGCATCCGAATCGCCGAGCGAGACCGCCGGCAGGCTATCGGCCTCCACCTTGAGCAGCGCGATATCGCCAATACCGTCAACACCCACCACGTCGGCAACCAGCTCGCGACCATCGCTCAAGCGCACGAACACCTTGTTTGCCCCATCAATCACATGGGCGTTGGTGACGACGTGGCCATCTTCGCTGAGGATAAAGCCCGACCCATCGTTTTCCTGTGGCAACAAAGGTCCGGGCAACTCATCCGCGCGCTCCCCAAACAGGCCGCGCATCCAGTCGTGACGGCTGTCACCGCCCTCCCCCTGTTCAGACAAGGAAGGCAGGCTGCTGACGCTGGTGATGTTAACGACAGACGAGGCATTGGCCTCCACCAACTCGGTGAAGTCCGGCAAGCCAGTCACCTGCTCGGGTGGGCGCTGATCCTCGGGATCCGTGCAACCCGTCATCCACAGCGGCGATAACAGAACGAGCGTGAGTACCCGCGGGAACCTCGTAAGGCGCGGAAAGATCATTCGGAGTGAATGCATCGGGAAACGACCGGGGAAACGTGAAAGACGGGAACTCGGGGCCGCGCGGCGGCAATGCCGCATGCTAAGCCACATGGCGAATGCGAAAGCTTACTCCGAATAAGCGCCAAGGAAAATCAATCCGTTACGACGCCTTTTTTCGGTGACTCATCCGCCTGCCGAAGCGTGATTTCGTGCAGCACGGGGAAGAATGCCCCGGAGCGGGCCTGACGTTGTTGGCGGCCACGCACGAACAGCAAGGCGCCGGCCAATCCGGTAATTGCGCCCAGAACCGTCAACCCTTCCCGCGCAAAAAGCATCTCTGCCACCAGTGCGCCCACGAGGAGGCCGACAAGCGGAGCGAGATAGAGCCACAACGATGCCGTCAGCACCGCTCGTTGCGATAGCGCGATCACCACGTGGTCGCCCACCGACAATGCTTCTTCTGTCGGCAAATAGAGCCGATGACGGGGCAAACGAAACAGCCGTTGGAACACACTGACGCCACAGCCACGACCTTCGCGGCAATTGGCGCAGCCGCTCTGGCCTTCCGACTCGAGCCAGGCGCCACCAGCCTCCACGGCGACAACCCGTGCCGCCTCGAGCACAGGCTGGTCAATCGCCGCCCGTTCCTGATCCATTATTCACCCGAGCCGGGCTCGACGTGTTCCATACCCGCCGAGGCCACGTCACGCACCGTGTTTTCGACCAGGGATTCGACAGTTGCCGAGGGCACGTCGCCCATGGCGGTAATGCGCACGTTGTCGACACTGCGCGCGGCCATCGTCATGCCCTGGTCGGTACGTGTCACCTGTTGCGCGGCGTCGCTATCGCGTTTCTCCACGAAAACGGAAGCCGTTGCCAACCCATCGGTGATCACCATGTGCTCGAAGTACTGGCCAGTCACCGGGTTACGCCGCCAACTACGCGAGCTTATTGTGTAGCCGGTCGGCAACGGATCAACAACCCAGCCACTCTGGCGGATGGGTGCCTGCTCTACCGGCTCGCCACCCAGCTCGATCTGCTCGAAATCTTCCTCGAGACCCGCGAGCAGTTGATCCTGGAACGTCAGTTCCACCGAGTCCAACGATTCGACCTGCGTGAACTGGTTATGCTCGATCGGACGACCGCGCTCATCGTAGATGCTCATGCGGAGCAGCAATGGCTCCTGGTCGCCAATGCAGAGCTTGTAGCCGTATCGATAATCATCGCGCGGCACGACGGCCATCATGTTGCAGGTCATTCCGGCCACGCGACTGCCACCCAGATCGATCAAGCGGTAATCGTCCTCGAGTTCATCGATGGATTCGAAACGCTCGCCGGAAAGTCGGCTGTTGATGTTGGGATAGTCACCCAACATCACCTGACGGCGCTCCGGCCACAAACAGGCGCATCGTTCGCCCAGTCGGCGGATCTCCCGGACTTCACCGTTCTCGGCAACCAGCAGTTCGACACGCTTGCCATCAATCTGGCGGTGCACCACTCGCATCAGGTCGATCTGGTCGCCACGGACGTGAATGAACCGCCCCCCGTAGGTGCGGCTGGCCATGGCCTCAACCATCGATCGCACACGGTCACGCAGGGTTTCCGTGTCGGTTTGGCCGGCGCCCTCCGCCGGGGTTTCCAGGCTGCTGACCCCTTCCTGCTCGGCGGGAAGGGCCTTGAGCAGTGGTTCCGCCCTGACGGGCGCACAGCAGAAGGCCACCCCCGCCAAAGCGAGAGTGGCCAACGAGAATGGCTTGCGAAAAGGCAACCGCAATGCTTGCATCACGCCTCGCTTACTTCCGGTCAAAGGTCGTGGCCCGCGCCTCGGGGCCGGTGGTGCCGAATTCGGGCGACGCCATACGGTAATGGGTCACCACGTAGGGGTCCGGACCGGCCCCGCTACGCCCCGTCGCCCAATCGGGAAGCTTGGAGCCGTTACTCGGCGCCGTGGAAACTTGAACAACACCACTTTGCTGAGCCTTGGCCGCAAGCGCTGCCGGCGAGGCATCCTCAGGCAATTGTTGCGCGTTGAGTGACGCCATGACGGCACGATCGTTATCCGTCTCGCCCTCGGCCTGCATGGGTGTCTCTACGTCAACTGCCGAGCGCTCCCCGGTTGACAGGGTCAAGCCAACGGCTGTCACCGCGGCGAACAGCGAGGCTGCCATGGCCCCCTGCCAGACTCGGCGAGACTGCCAGTTGCGAGCGGTGGACAACGAGACAACCTTGCCGCCGCCAGGACGTTCGGCATCCGGAATCTCGTCGAGCCGGGCGTTGATCGAATCAAGCAGATCACGCGTGACCAGCGGCTCGCCGCGCAACCGGCTACCGATCAGATCGTAGTCGCGGGTATGCGAGCGAACGCCGTCGACATCGGCCAACAGCGCGTCGATTTCTCGCTCGCCCGCCTGCCATTCATCGTCCCACCAGTCGGAAACGGTGTCCCGAAGGGTTGTTGGATCGTTTGCTTGCCGTTGTTTCATCACAGTTGCCACCTAAATTAACCGCCTTTGAACGGCTCAATCGACTGTTCAGTGGCTTCACGGGCGCGGAAAATCCTCGACCGTACCGTCCCGATCGGGCAGTCCATGACCGCCGCGATCTCGTCGTAACTGAGCCCTTCCATCTCTCGCAGCGTCAAGGCCGTGCGTAGGTCCTCGGGCAGTTCGGAGATAGCCCGATCAATGGCCCCCTTGAGTTCCTCGGTCGCTGCGAGCGCGTCCGGCGTTCCGCCATCACGCAACGCTTCGGGCTCCATCATTGGTTCGTCTGACTCGTCCGATCCGCCGGAGTTCAACGAAACCATGTAACCGCCCCTCGCATCCGAGGCAAGCTGGTTCTTGGCGGTGTTGACGGCAATGCGATAGATCCAAGTGTAGAACGCGCTGTCCCCCCGAAAACGCTCCAGTGCCCGATAGGCCTTTATGAAGGTTTCCTGAGACAGATCAAATACTTGTTCGGGATCGCGAATGTAACGCGCGATCAGACGCTGCACGCGATGTTGATATTTCAGGACCAGGAGATCGAAGGCTCGCCGGTCGCCCTTGCGGGCGCGGGCCACTAGGGCCTTGTCGTTCTCCTCGGCGCTCATTTTCGTATCCGGTCCTACCTTGCGTACAAATCGTTAATTTAAGAGAGGTGAAGTTGCGGCATTTCGGGCGACACGGTTGGGTTGGTTTGTCAGCCAACCTCGGTCGCCTTCAAGACCCCGCGTCTGATCAGGCAATGCCCGCCCCCGCCCGAGGCGCCTAAGCACGTATACTCGCCGGGCGGTATTGTACCGAAAAACCACGCTTGAGACATATACCGCAGGCCGTATCCGCGTGGCCCACGGAAAGAGGACTCGTAAGCCTTCATGAGCGATCAGAACGACAGCAGCACCCTTCAGAGCGACATCCTGATCATTGGTTCGGGAGCGGCCGGCCTGGCCATGGCCCTGCGGCTCCCTGAGAACCTGCGGGTGCTGGTGCTCAGCAAGGCTGAATTGGTCGGGGGAAGCACACCCTGGGCACAGGGCGGAATCGCCGCGGCCCTTGGTGGCCCCCAGGACATCGATCAACACATCGAGGACACCATAAAGGCCGGCGCAGGCCTGCCCGAGCGCGAGGTGGTCGAACGGGTGGTACGTGCCGGCCCGGAACAGATCGAGTGGCTCAAGTCACTGGATATGCCCTTCAGTCACGATCACGATGACTCAGAACGCCTCCACCTGACACGCGAGGGCGGCCACAGCCAGCGCCGCGTCGCCCATGCCGCTGATCACACCGGCCGCTCCCTGATGGAAACGCTGGTCAGCGCCGTCCGCGCACGCAAGAATGTCACCGTACTCGAGCACCACAACGCCGTCGACCTGATCACCGCTCGTCGGCTGGGCGAGACACGAGACGCCTGCCTGGGCGCCTACGTACTCGACATCAAAAATGATCGGGTGATCACAGTGCGGGCTCGGCATACGGCCCTCGCCACGGGCGGTGCCGCCAAGGCGTACCTGTTCACCACCAATCCCGACGGCGCCACCGGCGACGGCATCGCGATGGGGTGGCGTGCCGGCTGCCGGGTCTCGAACATGGAATTCATCCAGTTCCACCCCACCTGCCTGTACGAGCCGCGCGCCAAATCCTTCCTGATCAGCGAGGCGGTGCGCGGTGAAGGCGGCGTGCTGTTGCGACCGGACGGCACTCGATTCATGCCCGAGCACCACCCCGACGCCGAACTGGCGCCGCGTGACATCGTCGCTCGGGCCATCGATGCCGAGATCAAGCGGCTGGGCATCGATTGCGTTTACCTGGACATCAGCTTCAAGGGACGCGAGTTCATCGAGACCCACTTCCCGATGATCCACGCCCGCTGCCTAGAGTTCGGCTACGACATGACCCGCGAGCCGCTGCCAGTCGTCCCGGCCGCCCACTACACCTGTGGCGGGGTGATGGTCGACAAACACGGGCGCACCGACATCGAGAACCTCTACGCCATCGGCGAAACCGCCCATACCGGCCTGCACGGGGCCAATCGACTGGCCAGCAACTCGCTGCTTGAATGCCTCGTCTTCGCCCAAGCTGCCGCTGAACGCATCGCCGAAGCCCCGGAAGCGGCCGTTCGCGAGCACCCGACCATCCCCGCCTGGGACGAAAGCCAGGTCACCGATCCGGACGAGGCCGTGGTGGTCACCCACAACTGGGACGAACTGCGGCGCAGCATGTGGAGCTATGTCGGGATCGTGCGCACCACCAAACGCCTGTACCGCGCCCGGGACCGCATCAACCTCCTGCGCCGCGAGATACACGACTACTACGCGCATTTCCGTGTCAGCAACAATCTGATCGAACTGCGCAACCTGGTGGAAGTCGCCGACCTGATCGTCCGCTCAGCACTAACGCGCCACGAAAGCCGTGGACTGCATTTCAGCAAGGATTTCCCGCAAACCAACCCTCGGGCCGAGCACTTCAACACCGTGCTAGTCCCACCTCCGGCACGCCCCTACCCAAGCGTCCGCGATCGTCACCACGGCACACCGCTGCAAGGCTGAAGCACACCCTCCTACAAAAAAAGCCAGGCGCATGCCTGGCTTTCGTGTTTCCGGTCGGGCTCGTCCCGACCGGTCAAGTCAAACGGCTTACTGACCGTATTCGATCACCGCACGGCGGTTCTTCGACCAGGCGGATTCGCCACTGCCGTCCACGGCCGGGCTCTCTTCACCGTAGCTGACGGTATCGATCTGGCTCGAGGAAACGCCGTAGGAGAGCAGCACGTCACGAACGGCATTGGCACGCTTTTCACCCAGCGCGATGTTGTACTCGCGGCTGCCACGCTCATCGGTGTGACCTTCGATTACCACTTCGCGATTGCCGTTTTCCTTCAGGAAATCGGCATTGGCTTGCAGCATGCCCTGATACTGGCCGGCAACCGAGTACTCGTCGAAGCCGAAATAGACGACGCGCTCACGCTCGGCCGGCTGACCTTCGTACATCTGGGATTCGCTCATACCGCCATCGCCATACATGCCGGTGCTTTGCGCGCCATCGGCGGAATCGGCGCCGTCCCCGGCACCCGCCCCCGAATCCGGCGTGGAGCTACACGCCGAGAGGACCACGGCCAGTGCACCGACAGAAGCAAGATAGGACCAACGCATAATTCGATCTCCTTGAATTGGGATACTTCAGTCAACACGAGACTGAGAAAAACAATAGCACAGCACCCGACCGGCAAAACCGTATCGAGTTGCTGCGCTGTGACTTGGAACACAGCAATCCGGTTCCCACGCCACGCGGCCTTTTTGCTTTAGCACCACACGGCGTGTTGTATATCCACAACAACAGATGCCCGGCTTGACACCAACCGGCTCGATCGCGGAAGATGCGCGGGCTTCGGAGGGTTGGCAGAGCGGTTGAATGCACCGGTCTTGAAAACCGGCAAGGGTTAATAGCCCTTCCAGGGTTCGAATCCCTGACCCTCCGCCACCAGATCGGACGAATGAGACACCTCCGGGTGTCTTTTTTGTTTTTGAGCTAGCCCACGCCGCCACCGTCGGTGGATTCTCGATCCAGGGATTGGGTCGAAGCACGCTGGACATCGGTGAAAGACGCTTACAGGAAGGAACGCATGCAGGCACTGGAACTCATCCGCACCGGCATTGCCGAGAACACGGATATCGACCCCGCCACCGTGACCCCGTCGAGCCGGCTCGATGAGCTCGGCGTCGATTCGTTCACCCTGCTCGAATTGATCTTTACGCTCGAGGAACAAATGGAAATCGAACTGGGAAGCGACGTCGGCACGCCGGAGACGGTTCAGGACCTGATCGACATCCTCCAGCCCCATTTGCCCACCAATGGCTGAATCCCGCCGTCAGGCACGGGTCGTCGTTACCGGCCTTTCGATTCTCGATCCGCTCGGCGGTGACACGAATGCAGTATTCGAACGCGCCGTGGCCGGACAGTCCAGCGTTCGCCTGTTTCCCTACGGCGACGAGGCGATCGGCGGCTCTACGCCGGCCGTCCATTTCGACCCGATCGACTTCGAGGCGCGGCTCGGCAAGGCCACCTGCCGCAGCACCGATCCCTTCGCACGCCTGGCACTGCTAGCCACCGAGGAGGCCTGGCAGCAGACGCGATTGGCGCGACCGACCAAGGAACCCGATCCGCGCGCCGGGGTCCACTGGGGAACCGCGCTCGGGGGCATCAACACCTTCGAGAGTGGCTATCGCGCCTTCTGGAAGGAGGGACGCAAGCGACTCTCGCCGATGTCCGTGGTCATGGGCATGAACAATGCAGCCGCCTCGCAGATCGGCATCCGCTACGGCCTGGGCGGACGGTCCGTGACCCACAGCGTCGCCTGTGCCTCGGCCGCCATCGCCATCGGCGAGGCCTACGAGCGCATCCGTGACCGCGAAATGGACCTGATGGTCGCCGGTGGCTCTGATCTGCCACTCGGCGTCGGGGTACTGCGGGCCTGGGATGCAATGCACATGCTCGCACCGGGCGACGAGAGCAGTGCCCACCGGGCCTGCCTGCCATTTCACCCGGATCGCCGCGGACTGGTGCTGGCCGAAGGCGCGGCCTGCCTGGTACTCGAATCACTGGAACACGCCCAGCGTCGGGGGGCACCGATCCTGGCCGAGCTGGCCGGCTACGGTGCCTCGAACGACGCCAACCACGTCGTCCGCCCGGACCACCGCGGTCAGGTCCGGGCCATCCGGGCGGCACTGGCCGATGCCGAGCTTGCCCCCGATGCGGTTGGCTACATCAACGCGCACGGCACCGCCACCACGGAGGGCGATGCCATCGAGGTACGCGCCATCCGCGAGGCCTTTGGTGATCGTTGCGCCGAACGGTTGCCGGTCAGCGCGACCAAGGCCGTCCATGGCCACGCGATGGGCGCAACCGGTGCAATCGAGGCGGCACTGACCGTCCTGGCGCTGCAACAGGGTAAACTCCCGCCCACCGCGCATCTGGATCGGCTCGATTCCACCTGCGAGGGGGTCGATCACGTACGCGGCACGGCGCGTGAGGTCCCTGACATCCGGGCGGCGCTGTCGAACTCGTTCGCATTCGGCGGCACCAATGCCGTGCTGGCCTTTACGCACCCCGACGGCTGACGTGCCGCGCCCCTTTTTATCACCGACAGACCGACTCAAACGATGACCGAAAGCCACGACAACACCATCGATGCCCTGATTCCCGAGGTTGCCGCCGAACTGGTGGAGGCCCTGAACCTCGACGAGACGCCCGAGGAAATCGATCCCGACGAACCATTGTTCGGCGACGGGCTGGGTCTCGATTCCATCGACGTGCTGGAAATCGCCCTGGTCGTCTCGCGGCGCTACGGATTGAACCTGCGCTCCGACGACGACCGAAACGAGCAGATATTCGCCTCGCTGCGTGACCTATGCCGCTTCATCGCCGAGAACCGGACCAAGTAAGCGGCGACTCGGCCGCCACCCGACTCCGTGGCTGGCTGATCGGCGCCATGGTGGCGCTCAACGTCGTGTTCGCCCATCTCTTCGCCGGGCAGGATCAGGTCTCGCTCGCCCAGGCGGCATTGGCCGTCGGCCCGCTGGGCATCGTCGCGCTGATCCTCATTCTCCCTCGCTTGAACCGAATCGGCGGCCTGATTGGGCTCGTCGGGCTATCGCTGCTGGTGCTGGGTACCGCGACCGTCCTGCACGACCGTGTTTCACTGCTTTACCTGCTGCAACATCTGGCGGTGCATATTGCCCTGGCCGCCTTTTTCCTGGCCAGCCTGAAACCGGGCCGGGTCCCCGCCTGCACGCGTTTCGCCGAACAGGTCCACGACGCCATGACGCCGGCACTGAATCGCTACACCCGGCAGGTCACGTGGGCATGGGGGCTGTTCTTTGTCATCAATGGCGCCTTCTCGGTTGCGTTGATGGCCCTTGCCGGGCCCGCCATCTGGGCCGACTACGCCGTCTACGCCACCTTCCCGCTGGTCGCCCTGATGTTCGTGCTGGAGTACCTGGTGCGACTTGGGGTACTGCCGCGCGAGGATCTTTCCAGCCCCTGGAGTGCGGTGATCGCCTACCGCCGCCACGTTCGTGAAAGCGCCGAACGACGGAGTCAGCCATGATCGACGCCACGTCCGACTCCATCCCGCTGGCCCCGGATGGCAACCTCCACCGGGTGTTACTGCTGGACGGCGACAACCAATGGACGGTTGCCGACGTGTTGGCCAGCGCACGAGAACTACAGCAAGCACTCGGCGCCCTGCCCGGCCCGGTCACGCATCTGATCAACCTTGCGGGCCGCCGCGACCAGTTCCTGGTAGGTCTCGTCGCCGGCATCCTCGGCGCACAGGTGAGCCTCATGCCCTCGACCCGCAGTCGTGGCGCGATCGAGGACCTACTTGCCGACCACCCGGATACCGTGATCCTCCACGACAGTGACCAGTCGCTCGAACCGGCCCTGGCCGCCTGTGGCCCACACCTGACCATCCCGCCCTTGCGCACGGCAAAACCGCCATCCGAGGGTGTTGCCCAGGTTCCGCGTATCGCCGCCGACCAACTGGTCGCACGGGTATTCACCTCGGGCACCACCGGCAAGCCCAAGGGGCATGACAAGCACTGGGGTCGACTGGTCGCGAACACCCAGGTTGCGGCCAGTGCCCTCACCACCCGAAATCGTGACACGATCAAGGCGAACCGCGGCCAACTCGACGGCATCCACCTCCTTGGGACGGTGCCCTCCCAGCACATGTACGGCTTCGAGTCGCTGATCCTCGCCGCGCTCTGTGGCGGCGCCACCCTTTCGGTCGATCAACCCTTTTTCCCCGGTGATATCGCCGCCTCGCTGGCCCGATTGCCATCGCCGCGCATGCTGGTGACCACGCCCTACCACCTGCATCACCTACTTGCCTCGGAATGTGCCCTGCCACCCTGCGAGTACATCCTCTGTGCCACGGCACCACTCGATCCCGGGCTTGCCACCCAGGCCGAACAGGCCTTGGGCGGGGTACTCCAGGAGATCTACGGTTCGACCGAGACGGGCCAGATTGCCGTGCGCCAACCAACCGAAGGCGCCGACTGGCAACTGATGGACGGTGTTCGCCTCGAGGAAACGGCCAGTGGCGAGGTGATCGCCTCGGGTGGACATGTCGAACACCCGGTTTCCTTGGCAGATTGCATCCAAGTGATGGACGAGGGCCGCTTCCGACTGATCGGCCGCCTTGCCAATCAGGTCAACATTGCCGGGAAACGCAGTTCGATCGAATATCTGAACGCCACCCTGCAGGCGATCGATGGCGTGGAGGACGGCGTGTTCTTTCGTCCTCGCTCGACCGGCTCCGATGGTCGGCAACCCAAGCGTTTGGCTGCGGTGGTGCGTGGACCGGGACTGACCGCCGACTCGATTCGCCGCGCCCTGCGGGAACGACTCGACCCCTTCTTCCTGCCCCGTCCCCTCTTGCTCGTCGAGCAGATGCCGGTCAATGCCACCGGAAAAATCACGCGCGATGCCCTCGATTCCCTGTTGACGGACAGCAACGATTCCGACCACCAACGACGGGATGCGAGCTGATGAACCATCCTAGCCAATTCCTGGCCGAATGGACGCCGTCGTCGCAGTCACCTGTGTTCGCCGGGCATTTCCCGGGAACCCCCCTCCTTCCCGGCAGCATGCTCCTCGACTGGGCCGTGTCGGCATGGGCCAACGCCAATCAACATAGCGTCGCCGATTGCTCCGTGCGCCACGCGCGCTTTCTCGCCCCTGCCCGCCCGGACGTGCCGCTCCAACTCGAACAGCGAACGGCCCGCCGAAACCGCACGCGTTTGCAGATCCTGGCAATGCCCAGCGACGGTGAGGCCTATGTCGTGCTGGACGTGCTCCTCGACCCACCCGGTCACGGTGGCGTGGAGGAGAGTCCGTGAACGGGCCGGGGGCCGAATCCAACCAGTGGCATGCACGCCGGGAACGGGGCCACCCGGCGCTGATCCGGTTGATGGTGTTCCTCTCGCGTTGGACCGGCCGGCGTACGACCCGACTGCTGCTCGCCCCCATCAGCCTCTACTTCCTGCTGTTCGTCCCGGCCGCCCGGCGCGCCAGCCGGGATTTTCTGCGCCAGGTTCACGGCCGACCGCCGCGTCTGCCCGATATCTACCGGCACTTCCATGCGTTTGCCAGCACGATCCACGACCGGGTGTTCTTCCTCAGCGGACGCTTCGATGCGTTCGAGATCGAGGTGGAGGGCGGTGAGTGTTTCGAGCCACCGGAGTCGGCGATCCTCGTCGGGGCGCATTTCGGCAGCTTCGACGTCCTGCGCGCCATGGGTCGTGTCGAGCGCGATTTGCCCATCAGCATGATGATGTACCCGGAGAACGCCCGGAAGATCCAGCGCGTGCTGGCCGCCATAAACCCGGAGCGGGCGCGAGACATCATCCCTCTCGGGCGGATCGACTCGATGCTCGAGGCGGGCGCCCGTCTTGACCAAGGAGAACTGATTGGCATGCTTGCCGATCGCAGCCTCGATGGGGATCCGATGGGCACGCGGCCGTTTTTCGGCCACCCGGCGCGTTTTGCCGCCGGCCCCTTTCGCATGGCCGCGATACTCCGCCAGCGACTGTTGTTCATGGCCGGCATCTACCTGGGCGGCAACCGCTACCTCATTCACTTCGAGCCGCTGGCTGATTTTCGCCATGTGTCGCGGCGTGAACGCTCGAAGGCCGTCGAAGCCGCCATGGATCGCTACGTCGAGCGCCTTGAGGCGCTTGTGCGCGAGCACCCCGACAACTGGTTCAATTTCTTTGATTTTTGGGCCGACGCCCGGGATATCCCGTCACGAGAAACCGACTCGCAGGAAGAAGAGTCGCCCACGAGTGACTCAGACGCCCCCCGTCCACCCTGGCCTCACCCAAGGAGCGATCATGACCCGGTCGATCTTCCGACATTTCGCCGTCCTGCTCCCGTTGATCCTGCCCCTCCCGACCTACGCCATTGACATCGAGGAGCTCGCCGCCGCGCTGGCCGAGCGTGGCGCCGACAGCACGGCATACGAGCAGACGCGCTATCTCGGCATCCTCGACGAGCCGCTGGAATCCAGCGGCCGTCTCTCCTTCGAGCCCCCCGATCGTCTCGTTCAGGAGCAACGTGAACCCGAGGCGCGCATCCTCACGCTCGACGGCGAGCAGCTGACGTTCGAGGCCGACGGTCGCCGTCGGGTCGTGCAGCTCGAGGACTCGCCCGAGGGCGCGGCACTGGCCGACAGCCTACGCGGCATCCTCAATGGTCGGATCGACGTGCTGAGCGAGGACTACGAGCTGGTGCTGAACGAACGCCCGGACGATGGCTGGCGACTGCACCTGTTACCGCTACGCGGCGAGCTGGCCGACCGTATTCGCCGTATCGAGGTGATCGGACAGATCGACGCAGGTCTCGCCATCGTCGAGCGTTTGACACTGGAATTCGCCAACGGCGATCGCAGCGTGATGCGGCTCGACCAGCATCGGGAAGATGAGCCGGATCACGAGCCAGCGTCACCATGAGCTTGCGTCTCAAGCATTCACTGACCCTCGGTCTGTGGCTGACGGTCGTGTTGCTCGCCATCTACTCGATCACCCAGACCCGCTTCACGGCGGACATGTCCGCCTTCCTGCCCGCCTCGCCCAGCTCGGAGCAGCAACTGCTGGTGGATCAGCTCCAGCAAGGCGCGGTCTCGCGCACCTTCCTCGTCGGGATCGAGGGCGGGACCGATGAGCAGCGGGCCGAGGCCAGCCGGCAACTGCATGCCAGCCTGGTCGATGACCCCGCCTTCGCCGCCATACAGAACGGCGATCGGGCCCACCACGAGCAGGCCCGCCAGTTCCTGTTCGAGCATCGCTATCTCCTGAGCCCGGCCGTCGATGCCGAGCGATTCTCCGTGGAGGGGCTGAACAGCGCTATTGGCAAGTCGATCCGTGAGCTCAACTCGCCGCTGGGCGACGTCACCCGCGAGCTCTTCCCGCGCGATCCCACGGGTGAAATGCTGGCGCTACTCGACCGACACGATCCAAGCAGCGGCCCGGCTCGGTGCTGTGTCGTCTGGTCGTCTGCCGATCAGTCGACCATGCTGCTCGTCGCGCAGGCCAGTGCGTCTGGCTCCGACACCGACGGGCTCGCCCGTGCCTCCCAACGCATCAAAAACACCTTCGACACCATCCGCGACGACATTGACCCGTCCCTGCATCTTGCGATCGCCGGTTCACCGATGTTTGCCATCGAGGCACGCGACCGCATCAAGGCCGAGGTCACCTTGTTCTCGATTATCAGCGTGATCCTGGTGACCCTGGTGCTGCTGCTCGCCTATCGCTCGCTGCCTGTGTTGCTGGCCGGGTTGCTGCCGGTCGGCAGCGGGGTGGCGGTCGGCATTGCGATGGTCGGATTGGGCTTCGACGAGGTCCACGGCATCACGATCGGTTTTGGTACCGCCCTGATGGGCGAGGCGATCGACTACAGCATCTACTACTTCGTCCAGTCACGGCAGGTGGGCATGGACAGCGACGGGCAGGGCGCGGGACAAAGTGCCTGGCTCCGGGACTACTGGCCCACCGTGCGCCTGGGGCTGGTCACCTCGTTGATCGGTTTCGCCGCCCTGCTCTTCTCTGGCTTTCCGGGGTTGATGCAGATCGGTCTCTACGCGATGACCGGCCTGCTGACCGCGGCGTTGGTCACGCGCTACGTGCTGCCTATCCTGGGGCCCCGACTGCCGCGCGGGGACATTGCCGGGCTGGGCCGACGGCTCGAGCGTCCGGTCGCCGAAATGCGGCGACTGCGCCCGGTTGCTATGTTGCTCGGCGGATTGGCCGTGGTCGTGCTCGTGTTCCAGCAGGATGGCCTCTGGCGAGACAGTCTTTCCGGACTCGCCCCGATCGACCCCGCACTCGAGGCCACCGACACCCGCCTGCGCGAGGAGCTCGGCTCCCCGAGCCCACGCCATCTGATCGTGGTAAAGGGCGAGGACAGGGAGACCGCACTACGCGCGGCCGAACACGTCACCTCGATACTGGATCAGCAGGTCGAGGATGGCCTGCTCGCCGGTTATCGCTCGCCTACCGAGACGCTGCCCTCGCTGGCAACGCAGCGCGCGCGCCAAACGGCCCTGCCGGCTGGCAAGGAACTGGAGCAACGCCTTGAGCAGGCACTGGTAGATCTGCCGGTATCGCCCGATCGGCTACAGGGCTTCGTCGATGACGTGGCACGCCAGAAAAAGGCCGCGGCGATGGAACTGGCGGATCTCGAAGGCACGCCCCTCTGGCTCGCGGTCGCCGGGCATTTGCCATCCGATGCCGCGGCGGGTCAAGCCCTGGCGGTCATCACCCTGCACACCGACGACACCACCCCGCAGGAAATGGCGGTACTGCGAGAGGCGATCACCCCGGTCGAATCCGCCGTGCTCATCGACCTGCTCACGGAGTCAAATCGGCTTTACGCTCGCTACCTCAATACCACACTGGTCGTGTCCCTCGCGGGCGCCGCAGCGATCGTCCTGCTGCTCCTGATCGTCCAGGCAAGCCCCCGGCGCACGCTGCGCACGCTGCTGCCGATCACGCTCGCGGTCCTGCTGGTGGTGGCGGGGCACGCACTGTTTGGCGGGCAACTGACCCTGCTGCACCTGGTTGGCCTGCTGCTGGTCGCCGCGATCGGCTCGAACTACGCCCTGTTCTTCCAGCCACCACCCGGCCAAAGCAACGGACTGGACGCGCGCACCCTTGCGTCATTGACCCTGGCAACGACCACCACCGTCTGTGCCTTCGGTGTACTGGCATTCTCGTCGGTACCCGTGCTGCAGGCCATCGGGGCCACGGTAGCGCCGGGGGCGCTTGCCGCCTGGCTGCTGGCCGCGATCTTCGCCACCCCTGCCGCCCGCCCGTTACCTGACATGACAGGACAAACCTGAGGTATGCACCCATGCCGACCGACCTGACCAGCCTTGATGGCCCGGCCATCTGCAAACGCCTGCCACATCACGGTGACGTCTGCCAGATCGAGCGAATCGTGAGCGCTGATGAAACCCGACTCGTCGCCGAAACCCGGGCCCATCAGCGGGATGACAATCCCCTGTGCGTGGGCGGTCAACTAGGAGCCTTTGCTGGCGTGGAGATGGCCGGGCAGTCGATGGCCCTGCACCTGGCGCTGCAGTCCAACGACAACGCGCCAGCCGGAGAAGGCATGATCACCCGCGCCAGTGGCCTGAACCCGCGTGTGGAACGGCTCGATGAACTGCCCGGTCCATTACGGATCACCGTGACCTGCGAGGCGCACGCCGGAGAGATGGCGCGGTACGGCTTCACCCTGGAGCATGAACGCGCGGTGATACTCGACGGAGGCCTGTCCGTCTGGCTGACGAACGGCATTTGATGGGCCGGTCGGTCAGAGACGGTCGGGATCGAAGTCGGTCAGGTCATACCCGGCCGCGCTGATCGTATCGAGCCACCGATCAAGGCACTCGGCGGTCAGTTCACGAATGTCGTGGAAGATCAGCACCACCGGTCGCCCCGTTTGCTCGGCGAGGCGCCGTTCGCGCTCGAGCCGAGTCAAAAGCGTACGGCGGACATCCTCGCAGTCGGCACGCGGGTTGGCATCGCCGGTGGTCAAACCGCCAAGGTCGGCAACGCCGGTCTCTGCGGTTGCCGCACGCCAAGCGTAAGTCCGGATCAGATAAGGCGCGCGTGCCAGGCGCGCCGCTTGACCCCGCCAGGCGGGCACCACGGCGTCCGCCACCCGCTCCCATTCCCGCAGTTGGGCGACCACCCGCCGGCGGTTTCGATACCAGGGCCAGCGTGGCCAGAAGTGGGTGGCGCCATGATTGCCCAGCCAGTGCCCCTCCTCGACGATCCGGCGTGCCAGGTCCGGGTGGCGCTCGAGGCTCCCCTTGTCCGTCCAGATCTCGTAGGGGGCGAACAGCAGCCGGCGGACCCACCAACCCCGCGGATTGCGCGCAAGCGTGAAGAACGCCGCGCGTAACGGTCGGTCCGGTTCTAAGCCACGCCGGGCCAGCACGTCGAGGACCCGCTCGGTCGTTCCGGGCCGCGGGCCGTCATCGAAACTAAGCATGACGGGATAGCCGCCAACCCCACCCTTGATTGGCTTCATGGCCGCATCATGGCGTGAATCGCCCCGGACTCACGTCATGCCACCATCAACGGCGATCACCTGCCCGGTGACATAGGCCGCGCCCTCGCCGGCCAGAAAACCGACCACCTCGGCGACCTCTTCCGGTCGACCGGCCCGGCGCATGGGGATGTGATCCTTGATGCCAGCGGCCGCGGCCGAGCCCTCGCTCATCGGCGACTCGATCAGGCCTGGCGCGACGGCGTTGACCAGCACCCCTCGCGAGGCCACCTCCCGGGATAGTGCACGGGTCGCACCGATCAGCCCTGCCTTGGCCGCCGAATAATTACTTTGGCCGCGATTGCCGATCAGGCCACTGACGGAGGCGATATTGATCACCCGTCCCCAGCGCGTGCGGATCATGGGCAGCAGCACCGGCTGGGTCACGTGGTGAAAGCCGTTGAGCGAGACATCCACCACCGCGCGCCAGCGGGCCGCGGACATCCCCGCCAGCGGGCCGTCATCGTGCATGCCGGCGTTATTAACCAGCACCTGCACCGGGCGCTCGGCGAGGATCGGGGCCAGGGCCGCCTCGACGGCCTCCGGGTCAGTCACATCGAAAATGACCACCTCGGCCTCAGCTCCCGCGGCACGCAACTCCACGGCCAGCTCCCCGACGCGTTCGGCGTTGCGGTTGGCGTGCAACAGCAAATCGAAGCCATCGGCGGCGAGTCGTCGGGCGATGGCCGAGCCGATCGCGCCGCTGACGCCGGTGACCAGCGCCAGTTTTCGTGACGAGGTTTCGTAGTTAATCATGGGCTTGCTTTCATGATTTCGGTTGATAGCTCAGGTCAAGGCCAATGGTCCCGTCGAGTGCCAGCAGAAACTCACGTGGCTCGCCTCGGCCCATGGCCTCCAGCAGGGGCAGGAGCCGACCGGTGGGCACCTCTCGGCGTAGCCGTTCCCAGGCCGGATCGGCCATAGCGGGATCGCCTCGGTCGGTTACGGCGGCCAGTTCGATATTCAATTGGTCACCCTCGCCTTCCCGCGCCGGCTGAATGACCAGCGCGATGGCAAGGGGCTCCGAGATCGGCTCGGCCTGATGCATCGGCTCGGGAAACGGTAGGTCGTAGACGACCAACAACACCGGGCGGTTCCCGAGGGTGGCCTGCATCCCGGCCTCGAGGAGCCCGACCGCGGCCGTCTCGTTGTGAGCGGCAATGGCGGTCGCGGGTTCCTGCGCGCCCACCGAAATCGACCAGTAGCCCGAAGCCGCGTTGTGCACGGAATTGTGAAAGCGAATCGGCGAGATCATGCGCTCCGTCTCGGCCAGCGAGGCGCAACTGTGGGTGAGCACCTCGGTATCACCGGTGGACGAGGCAAATACCATCGGCAACGTGGCCGGATCGATGCCGGCGGCCTCGACGGCTTCCCAGCAGGCCGTCATCGCCAGACGCGTGCTCTTGCCGGCACGGCGCCGCTCGGTGCGGGGCAGGCGATCGGCCTTCAACGCCCGCCCTAGCTCGTCGAGTGGCATGTGACCCGGCTCGCGGCCGTTTCGCAAGGCGTCCGCCGCCTCGTCCCAGTCCGCGAGCGCGGCACCGACAAAGCCGATGCCGCTGATCGAGAGCTTCATGCGTTTTCCTCCGGCCGACCGAACAGCAGGCTGCAATTGTTCCCGCCGAACCCGAACGAGTTGGTCATCACCCGGGCCGGGGGCTGGTCACGGTTTTCCACAAGGTAGTCGGCCGTGAAGGCCGGATCGACGTGCTCGGTGTTGAGCGTACCGGGCAAGAAACCGTGTTCGATGGCAAGCGCCCCGGTTACCAGTCCCGTGATGCCGGCCGCGCCGAGCGTGTGACCCGTCCATCCCTTGGTCGACGAGCACGCCTGTCCCGGGCCGAACACCGACTCCAGCGCACGGTCCTCGGCGGCATCGTTTACCCGGCTGGCCGTGCCATGCAGATTGACGTAATCCACTGATTCCGGCGAAAGCGAGGCGGCATCCAGAGCGCGTCGCATCGCCAGTTCCGCACCCCGCCCCTCGGGGTGCGGCAAGGACATATGATGGGCATCGACGCTCTCGCCGACCCCGAACAGGCAAAGTGCTGCCTCGCCGCGGTCGGCCTCGACCAAGGCGAACCCGGCCGCCTCGCCGATGGAGATGCCATCCCGGGCCACATCCCCCGGCCGACACGGTCCGGTTGAGGTCAACTCGAGTGAGGCGAACCCGTACAAGGTGGTCAGACAGAGACTGTCGACGCCACCAACCACGACCGCATCGCACATCCCGGTGGCAATCAGGCGTTGCGCGCTGGCAAACACCTTGCCGCTGGACGAACAGGCGGTCGACACGGCATAAATCGGCCCCTTGAGGCCCAGGCGGTCGCGCACGTACCGGGGGGCGGAAGACAATTCGTGTGTGGTCGCGTAGTGCAGCGGACTGGGCAGCGCCCCGGTTTCCGGGTCGCGCTCGCGAAAGGCCAGCTCGGTATGCAGTATCCCCGAGGTGCTGGTGCCGAGAACCACGCCGATCCGCTCGACACCGTGGCGCTGGACTGCCGCTGCAACCGCTTCGACGAACCCGTCCTGGTATAGACCCAGTTCGGCGAGCCGGTTGTTGCGGCAGTCATAGTCGGACAGGTCACGCGGGAGGGAGACCGATTCGAGATCCGCCACCCGGCCGATCCAGGTGGGCAGATCGACATCGAGGAAGTCGCAGGGCGCCAGCGCACCGCGCCGATCGCGCAGCGCATCCAGCAAGGCACCCTGACCCGGCCCGGCCGCCGTGGTGGCGGTCAGGGCCGTGATGCCGAGTCGGGGCAAGTTCGGGGACAACGCCGGACAGACTGACGACGCGCTCATGGATCCACCTCTGGCGATCGGTCAATGGAGGACAGGCTCTGGGCTTGCTCGGCCCGCGCCCCGACCGGGTGTCGCACCGAGAGCCGGTTCGCTGAGAGCCAGGCGAAGGCGGTGGCCAACATCGCCCCGCCCAGCACATCCCAGAACACATGCTGACCGATGGCCAGGGTCGAATAGACGATGCCCAGCGCCCAGAGCGCCGAGAGTCCGCGCCAGAAGGCAGGCATGCCGATCGCCCGGATCAGGCGATCCATCCAGAAGGCGCTGAACAGGGCGGTGGCGACATGCAGGGAGGGAAACGCATTGCCGCTGCTGTCGACGGCGGCCAAAAAGGCAAAGGCCGGCTCGCCCGCCCACAGCCCCGGATCACGCTCGATGCTGGTAGGAAACGCGAGAAACACCGCCAGGCCGGCCAGACACAACCCGCCGATCGCCACCCCGTAACGCACCAGCGTCACCCGGTCCGGCATCAGGGCCGGGACGAGGGAGACGTACAACCACAGCGAGGCATACAGGTAGAAGAAAATCGGCTGGAACAACACCTGGCGGTCGACCCAGGTTTCGGGCATGACCCGGGGGTCGTCCAACGGCGAGTTGAGCAGGTGAAAGTAGGCGATGAAGAACAGGGTCATCAGCACGGTGGTGCCCAGTCCCTTCAGGAGCCAGCAGCAAGCGAGCCGCCGGAGCACCTCCCGCCACCACGCGTCCCCGCCCGTCACTGCGCCGTCACCTCCTCTGTCGTCCGATACCACCCTGATTTCGCCCCCGGCGTGTGCGCTAATGGGAAACTCTGCACGATTCGATGGCGTCTCTGGCTCGCAGCTTTGTTCGCAGTCAAGGCGCCGGGCCGAAGGCGGGCTCGTTGCCCGTCGAGGGACGGCAACGCCGAGTGCAAGCAAACCGGCGAGCCCCGTCCGGGCGGGCATCCAAGGGCCCATCTGCGCCGTTGCATCCCTTGTAAAGGGCGACGGCCCTTCACGGCGGACTTCGCCTTGCATCTGGGCCCTTGGAAGTCCCGCAGAGACGTCATCGAAGGGTGCAGGGTTTCCCTGAGTGCGCGCGACTATCGCACGCCCTTACCCGCGCATTCAAGCGACCGCCATTTTCTGAGTCTCCTTTGAGACGTCGGACAAGGACGTGCCGGGCCGGGCAACGGCCGGGGAATCGTTGGCCAGCCCATCGAAGTTGACGCGACCTGCCCGGACTCCGATCATATCGCCCCGCCGCCAAGGCCGTCCGGAGTTGACCGGCCGACGTGAGCCCCGAACCACCGAACACCGCCACGAAGGCCGACCGCATGCACCCCCAGGACACCACTTCCTCCGCCAACCACTCGCCTACTGATGCCGAACACGCCCAGCGCCCCCCTGCGGGCGGCTATTGCGACGTGTTCGTCGTCGGCGGTGGTCCGGGCGGCTCGACCCTGTCGACCCTGCTGGCGCGCAAGGGGCATGACGTGGTGATGGTCGAAAAGGAACACCACCCGCGGTTTCATATCGGCGAATCACTGCTGCCAGCGAACCTCGAGCTATTCGAGACCCTGGGCGTGGCAGACGAGATCGCCGAGATCGGCATCAACAAGTGGGGGGCCGAGTTCGTCTCGCCGGAGCACGATCACACCCAGCATTACAATTTCGGCGAGGCCTGGGACAAGTCCATGCCCAAGGCCTACGAGGTCGAGCGTGCCGAGTTCGACCGCATCCTGTTTCGCAATGCCGAGCGCAACGAGGTGCGCACCTTCGAGGGCACCAAGGTAATCGACATCGACTTTCACGACGCCGCGCGCAGCGACGATCAGGGGCGTGAGTACCACGCGACCATCACGACGCAGGCCACCCAGGATGACACCGGCACACAGCAGACATGGCACACGGCCTTCGTTGCCGATGCCACCGGGCGCGACACCTTCCTCGCCAACCGCCATGACTGGAAGCGCCGCAGCCGCAAGCACAACAGCGCGGCCGTGTTCGGCCATTTCCGCAACGCCGTACGCAACCCGGGCAAGACCGAGGGCAACATCACCCTGTTCTGGTTCGACCACGGCTGGTTCTGGTTCATCCCGCTCAAAAACGGCGTCACCAGCGTGGGCATGGTCACCTGGCCTTACCACATGAAATCGCGCCAGGGTCGCTCGCTCGAGCAATTCCTGCTCGACAACATCGACACGGTCCCGGAACTCAAGCGCCGACTGTCGCAGGCATCCCTGGTGCGCGACGTGCAGGCGACCGGCAATTTTTCCTACTCGGCCGACCGCAGCCACGGCAAGCGCTTCATCCTGGTGGGCGATGCCTTCATGTTCATCGACCCGGTCTTTTCCAGCGGCGTGTTTCTCGCCATGCAGAGCGGCGCGTTCGGCAGCGAGGCGATTGATACGGTATTGCGCGAGCCGGCGCAGGCCGAACAGGCCTTGACCCGCTATGACCGGCAGGTGCGCCGGGGCCCGAAGGAGTTCTCCTGGTTCATCTATCGCATCACCAAGCCGGTCATGCGCGATCTGTTCATGGCACCGCGCAACTTCTTCCGCGTCAAGGACGCCCTGATCTCGCTGCTCGCGGCCGACATCCATCGCGGCACCCCGATCTGGCCATCGATCCGGATATTGAAGGGGATCTACTACCTCACCTCGCTCGCACGACTCCGCCGGGCGGTCGGTGACTGGCGCGCCCATCGCCGCAAGGTCCGCCCACTGACCAGCGAAACCGACCTGCGGTGATGATGGCCGACCAACCGACATGCACCATGCCACCCGAGTCCCCTGAACGACAATTGGGGGCGCTTGGCACGCCCGGCAGCCATCCGGAGGAGTTAAGGGGGTGCCTCGGCACCTTGCCGCTGGCCGTGCTTGACGGCAATGTCGATGACCTGCTGGAAGGATTCCTTGCCCCGGGGCCTGTGACCACCCGGCACCACGCCGGCGAGTGCCTGGCCCGCGCCGAGGGTTGGCTGTTCGGCAGCATCCCGCTCGATGAAACCGACGGGCTCATCCACGCGACCGAGACCGCGTACCGACAACTGTTCGCCCGTCTGCATGGCGAGAACACGCCCCACCTCTGGCGGGTCTGGCACTACGTACCCGCCATCAACGCCATCGACACAACCACCAGACTCGAGCGTTACCGCCTGTTCAACCTGGGGCGGGCAAACGCCTTCGAATGGGCCAATCAGGGGCCAGCCCAGTCCGCGCCGGCCGCCTGTGCGTTGGGTAGTCCCCGCGACACCACTGGCCGGGTGATCTACCTAGCCGCCGACACGCCGGCCGAGCGGATCGAGAACCCGCGCCAGGTCAGTGCCTGGGATTACCCCGAACGCTACGGCCCGAAAAGCCCGCTGTTCGCGCGGGCAGCGCTGGCTCGGGGCAAACGGCATGACTGGCTGTTCATCTCGGGCACCGCCTCGATCGTCGGCCACGAGACCCGTCACCACGGTGACGTGGTCACCCAGACTCGGGAGACGATTGCCAACCTCGAGGCCGTGCTGCAGGAGGCCAACGGCAAACGACGACCGAGTGAGTCACAATTCGCCTGGGATAATGGCAGCCTGCTGCGGGTCTACCTGCGCCATCCCGAGCACCTGCCCCTTGTCCGTGACGAGATCGACCATTGGCTCGATAGTCGCGCGAGACGGGTTTATTTGCAGGCTGATATCTGCCGCACAGACCTGCTGGTGGAAATCGAGGCGACCTTGCGCCAGACCCGGTCCGGGGCCGAGGCAGCCCGGGATGCATGGCCGGAATTGTGAACACGCGTCTGATCAAGCTCTTGCGCGCAGTGCACCGACCAATCGCCGGGCTACTGGGACACGGCGGGCTGGCCCTGCTGCTCATCGGTTGGTTGCCGATTGCACTGGTCATCGTCGTCTTGCCGCGGCCTACCCGCAGAGCGGCGGCGCGCCGGCTGATCCACCACGCCATGCAGGCCTACCGAGTGTGGCTCACGCTGATCGGTGTCCTGCGCATCGACAGCCGCACGCTCGACACACTCCGGGATGCCCCCGCGGGGGTGATCGTGGCCAACCACCCCTCGCTGCTCGATGCCCTGATCGTCCTCTCGCATGCACCCAATGTCGTCTGCGTGATGCGCGCCGGCCTGTTACGCAATCCCATGTTCGCCCTGCCCGCTCGACTTGCCGGCTACCTGCCCAACGACCACCCGGTCGAGATGATGCTCGGCGCGCGCGAAGCCATCCGAAACGGCTGCCACGTATTGCTGTTCCCGGAGGGTTCGCGTACCCCTTCCGGCACCGAAAAGGCGACCGGCCCGTTCCACCCGGCGCCGTTCATGCTCGCCAGTCGGGCGGGAGCCCCGCTGCACGCCTTCGTGTTTCGATACGATCGGCCCTTGCTCACCAAGGAGCTACCGGTGTGGCAATTACCGCCACTTCCCGTCCACCTGCACGTTGACGCCCTGACAAACGTGCCAGACGCAACGGGCGATCATGGCCCCCACCAGGCGGCCCGCGACTGGCGGCAGTGCTTCGAGCGACAACTCGTTACGCCATGAACTCCTCCGTCACCCCCTCTATGCGACCACTGATCCTGATCCCCTGCTACGACCCGGGCCCACGGATCGAAACCACGGTGCGTGATGCCCTGGCTCACGTCGAAGGACTTCCGGTCTGGGTGGTCGATGATGGCAGTGGGCGCGCAACCCGCGAGCGACTGGCGCGATTGGCCACGGAATACGAGCGGGTGCAGGTGCTCCACCATGAAACAAACCAGGGCAAGGGCGCCGCGATCCTTACCGGCATCCGGGCGGCACAACAAGCGGGCTTCACCCACGCCCTGACCCTGGACGCCGACGGTCAGCACCCGTCCGAGCGCATCCCCGCCTTCATCGCCGCCGCTGGGGAACAGCCCGATGCCCTGATCCTGGGCCGGCCGGTGTTCTCGACCGATGCCCCGGCGCTACGGGTCCACGGACGCAAGGTCTCGAATTTCTGGGCCAATCTGGAAACGGTCTGGGCGGGGATCGGGGATTCGCTGTTCGGCATGCGCGTGTACCCGATCGATGACCTGATCGCGGTGATGGAAGGCACGCGCTGGATGCGACGCTTTGATTTCGACCCCGAGGCCGCCGTACGCCTGGTCTGGCGTGGGGTCACCCCGGTCAACGTCGATGCCCCGGTGCAATACTTCGATGCCGAGCACAACGGCGTGTCGCACTTTCGCTACGGACGGGACAACCGTTTGCTGATCTGGATGCACCTGCGGCTGCTCGCCGGCTGGTTGCCGCGGCTACCGACACTCCTCCTACGTCGCCTACGAATGAAACGACGTTAAACGGAGTATAGACAGGCACCTGCAAGGTTTATCTCGACACCAAATTAGGTATTATGGCCCACGTCCCCGGTTGGTTCACGCAAGGCCATCAACTCGGCCATCGCACCCGACTCGTGGTCCGATCGCCGTTCGAGCCCGGCAATCACGCCGCCGCGGTCGGCAGCCGTCTTGTTCTGCCCCAGCTTCTCGATACCCTCGATTCGATCGGGCAGCAACTCGATACCCACGATCGCCGCCTTCATCCCGGCGATCTGCTTATCCGGCAGGTGATCCCAGTCGAACGGCTCACCCCCGATCCGCTCCTGGTGCGTGTCGATCAGGTCATGCAGGTGACGGTCGAGCCAGTCCGTATCTCCTTCACCGGCGAGTCGGACCGTGCCGCGCACATGAACCGCCTGGTAGTTCCAGGTCGGCACGCTGGTGTCGTGGGCATCGACGTACCATCGCGGCGAGACGTAGGCGTCCGGGCCGGTGAAGATGAGGATGGCGGACAACTCGCGACCGTCGGCCAGCGCCTGGGCCACCGGGTTCGCCCGGGCCAGGTGCGACTCAAACCGCCATTGCTCGGGCCGACAGGTCTCGCCAAAACGAAGAAAGGGCAAATGCACGCATCGCATCTGCCCTTCATTGGCCAGCACCAGCGCGGCGAACGGGTGGCTTGCCACCACGTCGGCCAGTACCGCCGGGTCGTCCTGGCGGAAGGCCGGCGGGATGTAGGTCCCGGCCGCCACCGGCTTATTTCACGCCGATCTGCGAGAGATCCCGCACCGCGCCCAGCGAGGCCGAGGTGGTCAGGGCCGCATAGGCCTTGAGCGCCTGGCTGACGTAGCGCTCGCGGTTGACCGGCTTGTACGCGTCATCGCCACGTTCGATCATCTTCTCGCGACGGTGGGCAAGATCGGCGTCGCTGATATCCAGGTGGATCGTGCGCTCGGGGATGTCGATGACGATGGTGTCGCCCTCCTCGACCAGCGCGATCTCGCCCCCGGAGGCCGCCTCCGGGGAGGCATGGCCGATGGACAGCCCCGAGGTGCCGCCAGAGAAGCGCCCGTCGGTGAGCAGTGCACAGTCCTTGCCCAGCCCCTTGGACTTCAGGTAACTGGTCGGGTAGAGCATTTCCTGCATGCCCGGCCCGCCCTTGGGGCCTTCGTACTGGATCACCACCACGTCGCCCGCCACGATCCGGTCGCCGAGGATCGCCTCGACGGCGGCATCCTGCGACTCGAAGACACGGGCGCGGCCGGTGAACTTGAGGATGGATTCGTCCACGCCGGCCGTCTTGACGATGCAGCCATCGCGGGCGATGTTGCCAAACAGCACGGCTAGACCGCCGTCCTTCGAATAAGCGTGTTCGTAGTCGCGAATA
Source organism: Guyparkeria sp. SCN-R1 (assembly GCF_003932495.1). Classification (GTDB taxonomy): domain Bacteria; phylum Pseudomonadota; class Gammaproteobacteria; order Halothiobacillales; family Halothiobacillaceae; genus Guyparkeria. The sequence continues at coordinate 84,255 of NZ_QZMT01000005.1, read as the reverse complement.
CAGCCCTTGGCCCGGTCGATGTCCAGGCTCGGCCAGCGCGTGTCCTGCGAGAACGCCGTCTGGGTGGGGATACCGGCCGGGCCGGCGAGATACCGGCTCTTGGCCTCCTCGCACACCGTCTCGCGCGCGATGTCCCAGCGGTCGAGCCCGTCCTTCACGGTCTTGCTGTGCACGGTCGGGATGTCGTTGTGTAGCAAACCCGCCCGATCGAGCTCGCCCAGGATCGCCATCACGCCACCAGCCCGGTGCACGTCTTCCATGTGGTACTGCGCCGTGCTCGGCGCGACCTTGCACAGGTGGGGGATCTTGCGGCTCATGTGGTCGATGTCCGTCATGTCGAACTCGACCTCACCCTCGCGGGCCGCGGCCAGCAGGTGCAGCACCGTGTTGGTCGACCCGCCCATCGCGATGTCGAGTGCCATGGCGTTCTCGAAGGCCTCTCGTGTGGCGATCGAGCGCGGCAGCACGTCAGCCGCGTCGTTCTCGTAGTACTCCTTGGCCAGGCGCACGATCTGGCGGCCGGCCTCGAGGAACAGCTCGCGGCGATCGGCGTGCGTGGCCAGCAACGAGCCGTTGCCCGGCAAGGAGAGCCCCAGCGCCTCGGTTAGACAGTTCATCGAGTTGGCCGTAAACATGCCCGAGCACGACCCACAGGTCGGACAGGCCGACCGCTCGATCTGAGCGAGCGTCTCGTCGGAAACCGAGTCGTCGGCCGCCTTGACCATCGCATCAACCAGGTCGAGCTTGATCACCTCATCGGAATCCGGTGACAGGCGGGTCTTGCCCGCCTCCATCGGTCCGCCGGAGACGAACACCACCGGGATGTTCAGCCGCATGGCGGCGTTGAGCATACCCGGGGTGATCTTGTCGCAGTTGGAGATGCACACCAGCGCGTCGGCGCAGTGGGCATTGACCATGTACTCGACCGAGTCGGCGATGATGTCGCGGCTGGGCAGCGAATAGAGCATGCCGCCGTGACCCATCGCGATGCCGTCATCCACGGCGATGGTGTTGAATTCCTTGGCGATCCCGCCGGCCTTCTCGACCTCGCGTGCCACGAGCTGACCCATGTCCTTGAGATGGACATGACCCGGCACAAACTGGGTAAACGAGTTGGCGATCGCAATGATCGGCTTGCCGAAATCGTCGTCCTTCACGCCCGTCGCGCGCCACAGGGCGCGGGCACCGGCCATGTTGCGGCCGTGGGTGGTGGTCTTGGAACGATAATCGGGCATGGATCGGGTCTCCGAAAAACGGTGGGTCGTCTGTTAGGGGGAACTCTGCACGAATGCCATGCCACTCTGGCCTGTCGAGCCGTTCGTGATCAAGGCGCGTGGTCGCCGGCGTGCCGGTGGCCACGTCAAGACGACGCAACGCGGAGCACGGGCGGCTCAACAGGCCCCGTAGGGCGCGCCTTGAGCCGGGCATCTGCTGCGTTGTCGTCCTTGGAAAGGGAATCACCCTTCCGCGGCGGACGAACGCCTTGCATCTGCCCGGCTCAAGGCGCGCAGAGCGGTATGGCATTCGTGCAGAGTTTCTCCTATTCGATGATGTCGACCAGCGCGCCTTCCCGGACGCCGTCGAACAGGGTAATCACGTCGGCATTGGTCATGCGCACGCAGCCATGCGAGGCGGGACGGCCGATCCGCCCTTCCTCCGGGGTGCCGTGGATATAGATGTAGCGCTGCTTGGAATCGACGTCTCCGCCCTGATTGACGCCGGGCTCCAAGCCTTGAAGCCAGAGGATGCGGGAGGTGACGTCGTCGCGGGCGGCGCGCTCGTCCGGCCCCTGGAGTATCTCGGCCAGTTCACCGGTCGGCTGACGGCCACGGAAGATCATGCCGCGCTGGGCGTCGGCACCGATCTTCTCGTCCACCCGATGCAGCCCCAGCGGGGTCTGCAGGCTGCCTTTCCGGTTGCCGGTGCCCCGTTCGGCGGTCGAGACCGGGAAACTGCCGACCAGTTCTCCGGACTCGAACAGGTAGAGCCGCTGGCTGGACACATCCACGACCAGGGCCTGCTCCACCGGTTCGGCCGCAGCGCCAAGCCGTTCGGCCATGGCCGTGGCCGAACGCAGCACGCGATCGGGTACTGTCGTCTCTTGAGCGCTCATCGACGAACCCTCAGCGGTTGAGGCAACCGCGGCAACCGGGCCGGTTCCCATCATGCCGATCAGGGCAAACCAGAAGGCCGCAAGCCACCGACGCGGCAGACGGTTACTGGTCATTGTAAAGACCGACGGAAACGATATCGCGAGATCGGCGTGATGCCCCGGCTGCCCCATTGGCCTTGTCACGCTCGCTGTCGGCACGATTGCTCGCCAGGTTGTCGAGGTAATCGCCGTCGATGTCGTTGGTGACGTAATCGCCGGTGAAGCAGGAGCAATCGAACTGATCCAGTGTCGGGTTGCCCAGACGCACGGCTTCCTTGAGGTCCTCGAGGTCCTGGTAGATCAGATCATCGGCTCCGATCGCGTCGCGAATCGCCTCGACGTCGCGGTTGTGGGCGACAAATTCGTTCGCCGCCGGCATGTCGATGCCATAGACGTTCGGGTAGCGCACCGCCGGCGCCGCCGACGCCATGAAGACCTTCTTGGCACCGGCCTCGCGAGCCATGCGGATGATCTCGCTGGACGTCGTACCCCGCACGATCGAATCGTCGACCAGCAGCACGTTCTTGCCGCGGAATTCCAGGTCGATCGCGTTGAGTTTCTGGCGCACCGAGCGCTTGCGCTTGGCCTGGCCCGGCATGATGAACGTCCGCGCGATGTAACGGTTCTTGACGAAGCCTTCGCGGTACTTGAGGTTGAGGTTGACCGCGATCTCGAGCGCCGCGGTCCGACTGGTGTCCGGAATGGGGATAACCACGTCGATATCGTGATGCGCCCAATCGCGCTGAATCTTCTCGGCCAGCATCTCGCCCATGCGCATGCGCGCCCGGTACACCGACACGTCGTCGATGATCGAATCGGGGCGTGCCAGATAGACGTACTCGAAGATGCAACTGGCGTATTGCGGGTCATCGGCGCACTGGCGCAAGGTCACCTCGCCCTCGCGAGAGATGTAGATGGCCTCGCCGGGGGCCAGGTCACGCACCAGCTCGAATTCACCGGCCTCGATGGCCACCGACTCGGAGGCGATCATGTACTCGGTGCCGTTTTCCGTCTCGCGCTTGCCGTAACAGACCGGGCGGATACCGCGCGGGTCACGGAAGGCGAACACGCCCTCGCCCACGATCAGGCCGATCACGGCGTAGGCGCCCCGGGCGCGGCGATGCACGTTGGTGATCGCGGCGAACACGTCATCGGCCGACGGCCGTGTCTTGGCAACCGCCCCCAACTCGTGGGCGAAGACGTTGAGTAGCACTTCGGAATCGGAGTTCGTGTTGAGGTGGCGCCGATCCTCGGCAACCACCGCCGCGCGCAGCTCGTCGACGTTGGTGAGGTTGCCGTTGTGCCCCATCGCGATGCCGAAGGGCGCGTTGACGTAGAACGGTTGGGCCTCGGCAGAGGAATCACAGCCGGCCGTCGGGTAACGGACGTGACCGATCCCCATGTTGCCCATCAGCTGGCGCATGTGACGAGTGTGGAAGACGTCCTTGACCAGACCGTTTTCCTTGCGGAGAAAAAGCCGTTCCTCGTCACAGGTGAGGATGCCCGCCGCATCCTGACCTCGGTGCTGCAGGACGGTCAACCCGTCATACAACGCCTGATTGACCGGCGATTTCGCCACCATCCCAATAATGCCGCACATGCGTCAAACCACCTCGGTATGTAACCGTGCAAAAAGTCGAAAAGCCTCGGCTCGGGCCCTCCCGCCCGAGGCCGAAACGGCGACGCCGGAGCGGTCGGTCGACCGTTCCGGCGCAGTTCGGGAAATCCCCGAAGGCGACACGCATCCCGCACGCCACCGTGTTGTTGAAGAAGTCGCTGTCACCACTGCACGTTGCGGGCAACGTCCGCCGGCATGACTGCCAGCAGCCACTCGGCCACCACCTGGAAGTGCGGTATCAGCGTCGAGGCCTGCCACCATGCTTCCTGTGGCAAGGCGGTGAACCCGCCCAACAACAGCAGCCCGGCGACGATCAGCACGCCGCGCAACAGGCCGAAGACCATGCCCACCGACCGATCCGTACCCGAAAGGCCGGTGGTTTCCACCAGTTTCGAGATCGCCCAGTTGATGATCCCACCCAGGATTAGCACCACGACGAACAGGGCCACGAAGGCGATCGCCACGCGCGCCGAGGGGATGTCCACCGCCTCGGGCACCAGCACGGCCGCGGTTTGCGAGAATGCCAGGGCAATACCGAAGGCGGCCAGCCAGGTGACCAGCGAGATCACCTCCTTGACGAAACCTCGCACCAGCGCGATCGCCGTGGAGATCAGGACAATTGCCAGGAATATCCAGTCGACCATCGTCATGGCTGCCTCCTTGCCTTACTCCTCACACCGCTCCCGGGGCGAGTCACTTGGTCATCACCAGACCGTCCCGGCCGATGCGCTGGCGCAACCGTTCGGTTGCCTCGCTTGCCAGATCACGAGTGGCATACGGGCCGACACGCACCCGCCAGACAGTGCCCTGCTCGGAGAACAGCGGGGTGACCGACACATCGAACCCCGAGGATTCGACCGACTTGGCCAAGGCGCGCGCATTCCGCTCGTCGGAAAAACTGCCCAACTGGACCACGAATTCCCCGCTGGCCGAGCTTTCCGGGAGATTCTCGCCGGACGACGCCGAGTCGGTCTCCGTCTCGGTCTCTTCCGGCTGCTCCGATGGCTCGTCGTCTTCGGCAGCCTTACCGTCCGCTGGTCCCGACTCAGACGGTGAGTCCTCACGATCCTCACTGGAGGTCTGGTCACTGGAGGCGTCGGAGTCGGCGGAGGTTGCTTGATCCGCGCCCTCCCGGCTCTCCCCGGCCGCGGAAGCGACCTCCACCTCGGCCTCGTTCAGGGAAGACGCCGCCGGCTCGGCCGGCGACGCGGTCGCATCGCCCCCTTCGCGAGCCTCGATTGGCGTCTGATCCGGAAACAGCGACGTCGGCGGGTTTTCCAGCGGCTCGCCCGTATCCCCCGGTGGTTGGGGCACCTCGATCCCGTCCGTGCCTTCGACCTTGGGCTTTTCGGGCGCCGACTGCACCCTCAGGCTGTCGATGCCACTGCCATCGAGCCACAGGGGCAACAGCAAGACGGCCAGCGCCACCACCACCGAGGCCCCTACCAGTCGTTGGCGGAAGCGCGATTCGGTCCAGCTTGATTCGGTTTGCTCAGCCACGGCGTCCTCTTTGCAACGGGGGCGGCACGACTACTTGGCGCCAATGCCCCACATTCTCTCGCGTATCCAGTCGTGCCCGCAATGGACCGACCACGTGGAACGAACCAAACACCAGGATTTCGTCCCCCTCCCGGGCCTCGGCAAGCGCGGCATTATACGCACCGGCCAGATCGGCTTCACGGTGCACGGTTCTCACGCCGGCTTGATCGAGGGCCGCCTCGATCCGACCGACATCCGCCGCCCGTGGTTCCTTGAGCGGGGCAACCCACCAGGCATCGAAACAGGCGGCCAATGTCTCCACTATCGCTTCGATCGGCTTGTCATCCAGTGCCGAAAACACCGCCAGTCGACGACCGACCGGTTTCTCGACCAGCGCGGCGGCGAGCGTCCGCGCCGCCTCGACATTATGGGCCACGTCGAAGATCACCGTTCGCCCGTGGTCGACAAATCGCTCCAAGCGACCCGGCAATCGCACCGTCGCCAACCCCTCGCGGACGGCCTCATCCGGGATGGCAAGCGGGCTGCGCGGGTGTTGCAGCAACACAACGACGCCCGCGGCGTTATTCCACTGGTGACGCCCCATGAGCGCGGGCCGTGGCAGGCAGACGGTCCGCCCGTCTCGCTCCAGCCCGAACACAGGTACCGTCCCGGTCGCCGACAACGGGCAGGTCGACGAGACGGAAAAATCCTCACCCAGACACAGCAGATCGGCGCCAATCCTTGCAGCCGCCACCCGGATCGCCTCTACGGGTTCCGGATCGACATACACCGCCGGCTGATTGGGGCGCAGGATGCCCGCCTTCTCGAGGGCGATCGCCTCGCGCCCCTCGCCCAACCAGTCCTGATGATCGAGCCCGATCGCGGTGATCAGGGCAAGATCGGCATCCAGGGCATTGACCGCATCCAGGCGACCGCCCAGTCCGACCTCGAGAACCCAGACGTCGAGGCCCGCCTCGGCAAACACCAGAAACGCCGCCACGGTGAGCCACTCGAAGTAGGTCAACGCGGCGCTGTCAGGGTGCGCCTCGATGCGTTCGAAGGCGCGAACCAAAGCGGCGGACTCGACCATCTCACCGTCGATCAAAAAGCGTTCACGTACATCCACCAGGTGCGGCGAGGTGTAACTGCCCACCCGGTATCCCGCGGCACGGCAGATGGCCGATGCCATCATTACGCTCGAGCCCTTACCGTTGGTGCCGGCCACGGTAATCACGCAGGCCGGAGGCCGGTTACCCAGCAGGTCGTGCGTTATCCGCCGGCAACGCTCGACCCCCGGCTCGATCCGGTTCGGGTCGCGCTGCAACAGGACCTCGAGCCAGTCATCGACCGTGCGGGTCATGTCATCGGGCCCCGAGACTTGCCCAACGGGATGGCTGGCATGAAACGAGTCTCCGTCACGGAGCCGCGCGGTTCGTCTCGCGAGGCAGGTCCTTCTTCTGCAGGTTGGCGACCAGCAGGGCCACGGTTTGCGGCAGCTCGTCGCGGGGCACGATCATGTCGATCGCGCCGTGCTCGAGCAGGAATTCACTGCGTTGGAAGCCCTCGGGCAGGGTTTCGCGCACGGTCTGCTCGATCACGCGCGGGCCGGCGAACCCGATCAGGGCATTCGGTTCGGCGATCTGCACGTCGCCCAGCATGGCCAGCGAGGCGGAGACACCGCCCATGGTCGGGTCGGTCAGCACCACGATGAACGGCAGCTGCTTTTTCGACAGGCGGGTCAGTGCCGCCGAGGTCTTGGCCATCTGCATCAGCGAGAACAGCGCTTCCTGCATGCGTGCGCCACCCGAGGCAGTGAACACCACCAGCGCACAGCGGTTCTGGATGGCCGCCTCGACGGCCCGGACGAATTTCTCGCCGACCACCGAGCCCATCGAACCGCCCATGAACGCAAAGTTGAAGGCTGCGGCGATCACCGGCACGCCATCGGTGCTGCCGCGCATCACCACCAACGCATCCTTCTCGCCGGTCTTCTTCTGGCTCGCGCTGATGCGATCGCGGTACTTCTTCTGGTCACGGAATTTCAACATGTCCACCGGAGAGATATCGGTGAACAATTCCTCGCGCCCGGTCGGATCAAGAAAGGCGTCCAGCCTTGCGCGTACGGCGATGCGCATGTGATGGCCGCACTTGGGGCAGACCTCGAGGTTGCGACGCAGCTCCTCGCGGTAGAGCACGGCATCGCAGCCGTCGCACTTGACCCACAATCCCTCCGGCACACCGCGCTTGCCGGTGCTCTCCGTTCGGATGCGTGATGGAATCAGTTTATCCAGCCAGCTCATGCTCGAACTCTCCCAGGATGATGTCGTTCTCGGTCCGCACCACCACCGTCCTCGCGGTGGATCGGCCTCGCGTATGTGTCGTTATTGCCGTGCGCTTTCCACGGCCGAGCGCAACTCGGCGAGAAAGGCACGCACCGTCTCCAGCCCCTGGGCATTCATGCCGCCGGCCGCCGAGGCCTGTTCGTGGATCAATCGGACGATGGCGCTCCCGACGATCACCGCATCCGCCACCCGGCCGACCTGTCCAGCGGTCTCGGCATCGCGGATACCGAACCCGACACCCACCGGCAACGCGCAGGCCTCGCGAACGCCTTTGACCTGTGCGGCGAGCGCATCGGTGTCCAGGTTGGCCGCCCCGGTGACGCCCTTGAGCGAGACGTAATAGACGAAGCCCGAGCCCTTGCTCGCCACTTCGCGGGTGCGCGCCGCGCTCGTGGTCGGCGCGAGCAGGAAGATCGGTGCCATGCCCCTCTCGCCCATCGCCGCGGACATCTCGTCGGCCTCTTCCGGCGGCAGATCGACCGTCAGCACACCGTCCACGCCGGCTGACGCCGCCTTGTCGACGAAGGCGGCCACACCCATCGCCTCGATCGGATTCTGGTAGCCCATCAGCACCACCGGCGTCTCGGCATCCCGTTGCCGGAACTCGGCTACCAGATCGATCACGCCGCGCAGACCCAGTCCTGACTTCAGGGCGCGCTCGTGCGCGGCCTGGATGACCGGGCCATCGGCCATGGGATCGGAGAACGGCACGCCGATTTCAATGGCATCCGCCCCGCCCTCGACCATCGCGTACATCAGCTCGACGGTGGCCTGGGCATCCGGATCGCCGGCGGTGATGTAGGGGATCAGTGCCGCGCGATTCTCGCCCTTGAGTCGCTCGAATAGGGAGGCCAGGCGGCTTGCGGGTTGCTTGGTCGTCTCGCTCACAGTTCGATCCCCTCGAGCTTGGCCACGGTATTGATGTCCTTGTCGCCCCGGCCGGACAGGTTGACCAGGATGCGCTGCCCGCCGCGCGCCTCGGCCAGCAGGCGGGCGTGGGCGACGGCGTGGGCCGACTCGATCGCCGGGATGATCCCCTCGCAGCGCATGGTGTCGTGGAAGGCCGCCATGGCCTGGTCATCGGTGATCGCGGCGTAGTGAACGCGGCCGATATCCTTGAGCCAGGAATGCTCCGGCCCCACGCCGGGGTAGTCGAGGCCGGCGGAGATCGAGTGCGTGCCGATGATCTGGCCGTTCTCGTCTTCCATCAGGTAGGTGCGGTTGCCGTGCAGCACGCCCGGGCGACCGGCGGTCAGCGGGGCGGCGTGGCGGCCGGACTCGAGGCCTTCGCCACCGGCCTCCGAGCCGTGCAACTCCACCGACTCGTCGGCGAGGAATGCGTGGAAGATGCCCATCGCGTTCGAGCCACCGCCCACACAGGCAACCACCTGGTCGGGCAGTTCACCGGTCTTCTCGAGCATCTGGGCACGGGCCTCTCGGCCGATCACCGACTGAAAGTCGCGCACCATCAGCGGGTACGGGTGCGGACCGGCCACGGTGCCGATGATGTAGAAGGTATCGTCGACATTGGTTACCCAGTCGCGCATCGCCTCGTTGAGGGCATCCTTGAGCGTGCGCGTCCCGGAATCCACCGGCACGACCTTCGCGCCCAGCAGGCGCATGCGGAAGACGTTCGGGGCCTGGCGCTGGATGTCGTCCGCGCCCATGTAGACCACGCACTCGATGCCCAACCGCGCGGCCACGGTGGCCGTGGCCACGCCGTGCTGCCCGGCACCGGTCTCGGCGATGATGCGCGTCTTGCCCATGCGTTTGGCCAGCAGGGCCTGACCCAGCGCATTGTTTATCTTGTGCGCGCCGGTGTGGTTGAGGTCCTCGCGCTTGAGCCAGATCTCGGCGCCGTAGAGCTCGGACAGGCGCTTGGCGTGGTAGAGGGCAGTCGGTCGACCGACGTAGTCACGCAGGTCCGACTCGAACTCCTCGATGAAGCCCGGGTCGTTGCGATATTTCTCGTAGGCGGCGGTCAGCTCCTCGATCGGCCCCATGAGAGTTTCGGCGACGTAACGGCCCCCGTAATCCCCGAAACGACCGCGTTGGTCCGGGAAGCTCGCGTAATTGACTGGCGCGCCGGTCGCCTTAACGTTGGTTTCGGGCATGACCCACCCCTCGCATGAATGCATGAATTTTGTCGGCCGACTTGATGCCCGGCGTCTCCTCGACCCCACTGGAGACATCGACGGCGTAAGGCGACAGCGTGTTGATCGCGTCGGTCACGTTATCCGGAGACAGCCCGCCCGCCAGGATCCAGGGTCGGCGATCCCGGCCGCTGTCCCGCGGCCAGCGGCTCCAGTCGAAGGTATGGCCGGTGCCACCCAACCCGCTGACAGCGTGACTGTCGATCAGAAAGCCGCGTGCCGTGTGATGCTCCTGCATGATCCGCCGGCGCGCCTCGTCGTCCAGGTCGGCACTGACCGCCTTGATGTAGGGGCGACCGAATTGCCGGCAGAAACGCCCGGTCTCGCTGCCATGAAACTGCAGCAGATCCGGACCGACCTGGTCGATTACCGTCTCGACCCAGTCCACGCTCGGATCGGCAAATAGGGCCACCGTCTGCACGAAGGCCGGCACTCGGGCAACCAGGTCACGCGCCGTCTCCACTCGAATCGAGCGCCGACTGGCCGGCACGAACACGAAGCCCAGCGCATCGGCTCCAGCGGCGACCGCTGCTTCGACATCGGCCAGACGCGTAATTCCGCAGATCTTTACCCGTGTGCGGCTGCTGTCCACCGGTTTGTCGGCCCTCGTGAGAAAGATGACTTAAGAACGATAATTGGGGCCGCGGATTCTAGCAGGATTCCCGAGGGCTCTCGACTCCCCCGCGGGCCCGCATCGACTTCTCAACATGGGGAAACGAGTCCGTTTGACCTCAGCCCACCTGCTCGAACAGCGGCCGGCGTGGCCGGGTGGGCAGATCGAAAGCCGCCGGATAGTCGACCCCGGTCAGGTACAACCCATCGGCCGGGGCGGTGATGCCCGCTGCCTCGCGATGGCAGGCCGCCAGCGCCTCGCTGATCCACTCGACGGGACGCTCGCCCGTCCCCACGGCAAACAGGCTGCCGACGATGTTCCTCACCATGTGGTGCAGGAACGCATTCGCACGCACATCAATGAACAGATAGTCGCCCTGGCGGGTGACTTCGACGCGTTCTACGGTGCGCACCGGGGAATGCGCCTGGCAGTCCTTGCCGCGGAAGCTGGAGAAATCGTGTTTACCCAGCAGGCGGTCGGCGGCGGCCTGCATGAGCGACTCATCCAGGGGGCGATACCACCAGCTCAGCCGCCCCGAAGAGATCGCCGGCCGAGTGGATCGGTTGATCAGGCAGTAGCGGTACTCGCGCGCCGTGGCGGAGAACCGGGCATGAAAGGTCTCGTCCACTTCCTGCACCCACAGGGCGGTTATATCGCGCGGCAGGTGCTGCATCGTGCCCATCTGCCAGCCGTAGACCGGTCGTTCGACCTCGGCGTCGAAATGGATCACCTGCCCGGTGGCATGCACGCCACGATCGGTGCGCCCGGCACAGACCACCTCCACTGGGCCATCGGCCACGCGGCTGATCGCCCGCTCGACGCGCTCCTGCACGGAATCGCTGTGCGACTGACGTTGCCAGCCGTGATAGCGCCCGCCGTCGTACTCGACCCCCATGGCCAATCGCATGCCCCACTCCCCTCGAATTGCTTTCGCTCAAGCCCGACCGTCAGGACAGGAAGCGCGATGATACCGATTAACCCAACGGCCGCCACGCAGGCATGACCCATGATCTATAAGTATCTCGCAACGTACTGATAGAAAAGGCAGGCACGAATCCGCGTGCTAGCATCCAATCGATAGGGATAACTACGCGGGTTTCATATATTAGCGTTTACTGATATTGTGCGCGCTGCCCGTGAGGGATCGACCGGAAATGGGCCCGTCCAGCGGCTCATGTCATCGACCTTAACGGGAACGCGAACGATGTCTTCGGACTCTCCGCAACCGCATTCAAGGACACGCAGCATGGCGCGCAGCAACCACTCTCTGGGTTCAACGAGCGAATATGGCATCTCGTCGGCTCGCCTCCCCAACCCGGCCCGGCCGCAGCGATTGCTCTCGGCCGCCATCATCCTGGCCCTGTCCGTCAGCGGCCACGCGATGGCCAACGAAGGCGAGTCGATCGCCTTCACCGCCGACACCCCGGCGACCGACAGCCAGCAAGCACTGACGCTTCCCTTCGACGCGGCAGTGGAACGCACGCTCAGCCAGAATGCCGCCGTGGATCTTTCCCAGGCGCGAATCGCCGAGGCGCGCGCGGCAATCGAACAAGCCAACGGCAACCTTCTGCCCACGCTGGACCTGTCGTTCGGCGTGATGGGGTCGAACAACCCGCTGAACGTCTTCGGCATGAAGCTGCAGCAGGAGCAGGCCAACTTCAACGACTTCGGTGCCGGGGAGTTTTTCCAGGCGGCCGGTCAAGACTTCAGTCAGCTCAACACCGCCCTGGAAACCGAGCCGGACAATCTCAACGATCCCGGCTGGCACCACAACTTCCAGACCTCACTGAAGCTCTCCATCCCGATCTACAACGGCGGCAAGATCCGCGAGATGCGCACCCAGGCGCAGGCCCTGCTGCAGGCGGCGCAATCGGGCGACGAGGCCGCGCGCCAGCAACTGGTCCTGCACACCGTCGAGGCCTACGCGGGCATCAACACCGCCGAGGCCTTCGTCGAGGTCGCCAGCCAGGCGCGCGAGGCGGCCACCTCCTTCCGTGATCTCTCGCAGAAGCTCTACGACGAGGGCGTGGTCACCAAGGCCGATCTGCTCAAGGCCAAGGTCAATCTCGGCGAACGCGAGCTCGATGTCGAGAACGCGCGCAACCAGGCCGCCAACGCCGCCGATGGCCTCAAGGTACTCACCGGCATCGACACCCGTCAGGACATCGAGCTCAACGAGGCGATCGACGTCTCCCTGCCCGAGACCACGCTGGACGAGGCACGCCAACTGGCCCTGTCCAACAACCCGCGCATCCAGGCACTGCGTGGCCGCATTGCCGCGGCTCGCGCCGAGGTCGACGTGGCTCGGGCGGACTACAAGCCGCAGTTCAACCTGATGGCACAGCAGGACTTCAACGACGAATCGTTGGGTCTACGCAATGACAGCTACACGGTCGGCGGCGTGCTCACCTGGCGGGTGTTCGACTTCGGCGCCCGCTCCGGCAAGGTCGATCGGGCCCAGGCGAAGGTCGACGCCAGTCTCGCCGAGCGCCAGCAGGCCCTCGACAAGCTGATCGGCCAGGTTGGCAAGGTCTGGCGCGAAGCCAACATGGCGGAAAAGCGCGTCGAGGTGCGTCGCCTGGCCATCAACCAGAGCGAGGAGGCTGTGCGCCTGGAGGAACTGCGTTACCAGCAGGGCCTGGCGACCATGACCGAACTCCTCGCCGCGCAAACCGAGCTGGACAACGCCCGTGCCGAGCTGATCCGCGCCCGCTTCCAGCGCACGATGCAGCGCGCCGCCCTGTGGCTGGCGCTGGGCGAACTCGGTCCCGAGCGGGTCGAGTCCGTCCGCGCCGATGGCGTGAAGGCGGCACTGGCCACCTCCGAATCCTGATCGGCCGACAGCCCCGGCCGCGGTTCCTATTGCGATCCAACGAACGAGATCCATCGATGATGCAGCAAGCGACACACTCCTTCTTCCCGGTCATGGACCACCGACTTGCCCGCCGGCTGGTCGCCCCCCTGTTCGCTGGCCTCTTGCTGGCGGGCTGTGGCGGTGAACCGACCGAGCAACCACCGGCTGGTGCCGAGAACGAGATCCAGGCCGACTGGGTCACCGTGGACGCCGGCCAGGTCGACGACACGGCGCTCTTCCCCGGCACGGTGATCGCAAGCGACCAGTCGCCGATCGCCTCGCGGATGATGGGTTACGTGCGGGAAATCAACGTCCGCGAGGGCGAAACCGTCGATAAGGATCAGCCGTTGCTCACCATCGACCAGAGCGATGTCGACACGCAGATCCGTCAGGCCGAAGCGGCACTGGCGAAGGCCCGTTCCGGACTGGCGAATGCGCGCAGCAACTTCGAGCGATTCCAGCGGCTTTACGACCAGAACGCCGTGCCCAAGCAGCAGTTCGAGCAGATGCGCACGGCCTACGAGGTGGCTCAGGGGGATTTCCAGGCAGCCCAGGCCGCCGTCGAGCAGGCGCAGTCGCAGGTCAATTACGCACAGATCCGCGCCCCGTTCGCCGGGACCATCGTCCAGCGCATGGTCGATCCCGGCCAGCTGGCCACTCCCGGCCAGCCCCTGCTGATGTTGATGGGCAGCGGCGACCGCGAAATACAGGTCGAGGTCGACGATCAGGCCTACTCGCGACTGTCCGAGGGCGACACGCTCGAGGTGGGTTACCGCGACAACGACGGCAACCCGGCCAGCTTCTCCGCCGATGTGCTTCGGCTGGTATCGGCCGCCGACCCGATCACCCGCACCCACACGGTCAAGCTGAGCGTGCCGTCAGACCTCTCCCTGACGCCGGGCAATTTCGTCACCGTCAGCGTGGTTCTCGACCAGAAGGCAGCGATCCTGGTACCGAAGGGTGTCATCCACGATCGCGGCGGCATGCAGGGCGTATTCGTGCTGGACGACGAGGACCGGGCCCGGTTCCGCCTCGTCCGCGTCGGTCAGGAACGTGCCGGCGAGGTCGTCGTGCTGGCCGGCCTGAGCGACGGCGATCGCGTGATCACCGCGGCCCAGGGTCGACTGGCCAACGGCGCCAAGGTCGTATCGAGCAATGCAAGCGAGGGTGATGCATCGTCATGAGCCAGACGACCAACGCCAAGGACCCGAAGCTGAATCTTGCCGGCCGGCTGGCCAACAGCTTTCTCTATTCCAAGATCACCGCCCTGATCATGATCGCCATCACGCTGTTCGGCCTGATGGCGGTCCTGATCACCCCGCGCCTGTACAACCCCGAGATCGTGGTCCCCGGGGCGCAGATCTTCGTGCAACGGGCGGGCAACGACGCTGCCCAGATCGAGGACCAGGTAGTCAAGCCGCTCGAGGCGCTGATGGCGCGTCTCAAGGGTGTCGAGCACACCTACGGCGTGGCCATGGACGACCTCGGCATGGTCACCGTGCAGTTCGAGGTGGGTAGCGACGAGGAATCGAGCCTGCTGCGGCTTTACAACGAGATCTCTCGAAATCTCGACCGCCTGCCGCCCAACACCAGCATGCCGCTGGTCAAGAGCATCGGCATCACCGACGTGCCGATCATGAGCCTCACCTTGAGCTCTGAGGAGCTGGACAGCACTCAGCTGCGCGAAGTTGGCCAGCGACTGCTCGAACAGGTCCAGAACGTCCCGGAGGTGGGCGCCAGCGAGGTGATCGGCGGTCATCGCCGCGTGCTCGCCATCGACGTCGACCCGCAGCGCCTGGCCGCGACCGGCGTGCCAATGAGCCGGCTGAGCGAGATGCTCCAGGGCGCAAACGCGGTCCTGCCGGGCGGCGCCCTGACCAACGACAATCAGGAAATCCGCCTGCGCACCGACGCGGCCTTCACCGGTCCGGAGGATCTCGAGAACCTGGTCATCGGTCAGCACGAGCAGCGACCGATCTACCTTGCTCAGGTCGCCAATATCTCCTACACGCCCGAGGAGAACGACCAGTACACCACCCACGCCTTCGGCCAGGCCAACGACATGGGCAAGCAGGCCGGTGATCCCACGGCAGCAGTAACCGTCACCGTCGGCAAGCGCGCGGGGGCCAACGCCGTAACGGTCGCCGCCGCGGTCAAGGAAAAGCTTGCGGTCATCGAGCGCGAGTTGCTGCCCGAGCAGGTCGATCTGACCATTACCCGCGACTATGGTGATCGGGCCGACGACGCGGTCAATACCCTGATCGAGCACCTCGGCGTCGCCGTGCTGGTGGTGCTGATCATCCTGTTCTTCTTCCTCGGCTGGCGCGAGGCGCTGATCGTCACCCTGACCGTGCCGTTGACGCTGTTCGTCGTCCTGGGCGTGGGCTGGATCTTCGGTCAGACCATCAACCGCATCTCACTATTCGGCCTGATCCTCTCGCTGGGCCTGTTGGTCGATGCCGCGATCGTGGTGATCGAGAACATCCACCGACACCTGCACGAGGGCAAGGAGCCGTCATTCGCGGATCTGCTCGTGCGGGCGACCAACGAGATCGGCAACCCGACCAACATCGCGACGCTGGCCGTCATCCTGGCGTTTGTGCCGATGGCGTTCGTGTCGGGGATGATGGGGCCGTTCATGCTGCCGATCCCGATCAACGTCTCGGTGGCGATGATCGCCTCGCTGATTCTCGCCTACATCATCGTCCCGTGGACGGCGTACCGCTGGCTGGGCTCGAAGGCCCGCAAGGCGCTCGCCAAGCGCGAAACCCTCGAGGGCGACCCGCACCACGAGGACTGGCTGATGCGCAACTACAAGCGCATTGCCAAGCCGTTGCTCGGTTCGAGGATGTTTTCGCTGGCCTTCCTGCTGTTCGTCCTCGGCCTGATGATCGCCTCGATGCTGATGCCGGCGTGGCAGTTCGTGCGCGACTCGGGCATGAACGGCCCACTTTCGCCGGCCGGCGTGAGCCTCAAGATGCTGCCCGAGGGCAACGTCGACACCTTCCTGCTCGAGGTCAACACCCCGGAAGGCACGGCCACGGAGCGCACGTCGCTGGTCGCCGACGCGGTAGGCAACGTCGTCTCGCAGAACCAGTACGTGACCGACTACCAGACGTACGTCGGACGCACGGGTCCGCTGACCTTCGCCGGTATGGTCCGTGGCGACATGATGCGCCAAGCCCCCAACATGGCACAGATCCGCGTCAATCTGGTCGATCGACACCATCGCCCCGTGACCAGCGAAGTCGCCATGGAGATGTGGAGACAGCTCGAACCGGTGCGTCAGCAATACACGGACTCCGGCATCAAGCTGTTCCTGACCCCGCCCGGTCCACCGGTGCGTGCGCAAGTGCTCGCCCGCATCCACGGGCCGGACTACGAGACGCTGCGCGACATCGCAGGCCAGGTGCGTGAGCGCTTCGACGACGTCTACGGCATGATCAACGTCGACGACTCGATCACCGCCGACGCACCGGAGTACCGGATCGAGGTCAACCAGACCAAGGCACTGCAGTCGGGCATCGCCCCGGCGCAGATCGCCAAGGTGGTCCACGAGTACGTCAACGGCCAGACCCTGGGCACCGTGCACGACACCGACACCTCGGAGCCGGTCAACATCGTGTTGCGCCTCGACCAAGCCAACCGCGCCTGGATCCGCCAGATCCGCGACCTGACCGTCACCAACCCCGAGGGCAAGGCGGTCAAGATCGGCAACCTGGTCGACATCCGCGAGGGCACGGTCACCAAGCCGATCATGGACCGCGACCAGCACCCGGTGGTCTTCGTCCAGGGCGACCTGCTCGGCTCGAGCCCCGTCTACGCCACGCTGACGCTTAACAAGTGGCTCAACGAGATGGAGCTTGACGGCAACGTCGAAATCAGCACCGGCAACCTGGGCTTCGTCGACAGCCAGCCGGATGACCTCAAGGGCTATGAGGTCCTCTGGGGCGGTGACATGCGATTGACGCTCGATGTCTTCCGCGACCTTGGCGCCGCGTTCATCGTGGCATTGGTGTTCATCTATCTGCTGCTGGTCGCCTACTACCAGTCGTTCATGTTGCCGGTGATCGTGATGGGCGCGATCCCGCTGACCCTGGTGGGCATCTTCCCGGGCCACTGGCTGTTCGACATGCCCTTCAACGCCACCTCGATGATCGGCTTCATCGCGCTGGCCGGCATCGTGGTACGCAACTCGCTACTGCTGATCGACTTCATCCTCGATTACCGCCAGCAAGGCTACGGCCTGAAGGAGTCGGTGCTCGAGGCGGGCGCGGTGCGCTTCCGTCCGATCCTGCTCACCGCGCTGGCGATCATGTTCGGCTCGGCGATCATGATCACCGACCCGGTCTTCGGCGGGCTGGCCGTCTCGCTGATCTTCGGCACCTTCGCCTCGACCATGCTGACGCTGCTGGTAATCCCGATCATGTACTACTTCTGGCAGCTCGATCAGCAGATCAAGGCCGAGAAGAAGGCACGCAAGGCCGCCTGACGGCCAGGCATGCGCCGAGACCAACCGCGACCCGCCGTTCTGGCCGGTCGCGGTTTTTTTTGTCTACGCTTGGGCTCCCGTGAACACCTCATGACAACCCGACCAATGGCCGAACACCCGCTGACCCCCCTTCACGCCGACCTGTTCGAACGCGCCGTCGTCGACACCAACGCCCTGCCCTGGGTGCAATCCCCGGAGCCGACCGTCGAGCGCAAGCTGATCGAACGCGAGGGCGGCGACGGCACGCGGGCGACCAGCCTGGTGCGTTTCGCCCCCGGGGCGAGCTTCCCCGAGCACGTCCATCACGGCGGCGAGGAGTTCCTGGTGCTGGAGGGCGCGTTCTGCGACGAGACCGGCTGCTTTCCCGCGGGTCACTACGTGCGCAATCCACCCGGATCTCGCCACAGTCCGAGCGCGCCGGATGGTTGCGTGATCCTGGTAAAGCTCCACCACCTCGACCCGCGTGAGCACGAACAGATAGTGGTGGACACCCACGCCACGCACTGGCAACCAGGTCTGGTCGAGGGCCTGGAGGTCATGCCGCTGGCCGGCTTCGAGGGCGAGCACACCGCCTTGGTGCGATGGGCGCCTGGCACGCATTTCAAACCGCACCATCACTTCGGCGGGGAGGAGATCTTCGTGCTGGAAGGGACGTTCGCCGACGAGTACGGTCGCTATCCCGCCGGGACCTGGCTACGTAACCCTCACTGGAGCCTTCACCAGCCCTACTCGGAAACCGGCTGCACCATCTGGGTCAAGACCGGTCATCTGCCGATACCCGATGCCTGGTATCGGGAGACCCAACGAGCCCGGTAACGGCCGTTAGTCCGTGGCCGAAGGCAACGGCGTGGTGGTTGCGGCAAGCGATGCCCCTTGGGCGGCGAGCCGTGTCATCAGCTGGTCGACCAGCGATTGCGCGCCCTTGGCGTAGCTTTCCGCATCGTTGGCTTCGAGCTCGATGGTTTCATTGAAGATTATCGCCTCGACCAGTTGTCGCTCGGCGGCCCGATACCAACTGCAGGCCACCTTCATCTGCACCTGCCCGGACTGCGTCATCGCCGCGCCGGGCTCGAGCTGATGCTCCAGGCGCTGGATCTCGCAGTACAGGCTCAAATCGGAAGGCACGCGCGCCCCACCGCGGACCACGGTTCTCACCCAGGGCTGGGTCGACAGGGTCTCGTCGATGATTTCGTTGAGCATCACACCGGGCGGACTGGTCCAGCGGTTGTCGCGATAATAGGCGAGCGACTGACGTTCACGGCTATAGGCCATGTCCCGGCGGTCGATTGCACTGGCCGCACGCGTTTCAATCAGGCGGACGATCACTGGATCACTGACGTCGGTCCCCTCTACCACGGGGGCGGGCGCAACCAGCCGCCATTGCTGCGGCTCTCCGCCCCGTTCCGGCAAGACGGCGCAACCACCCAACAGCAGCGCGAACCCGAGCGTCACCAGCAAACGAATCGAACCGTATTTAATTTTATTTTCAATGACCTGATTCATCTTCCTGCCATCCTGGTTCGGGTCGAGGGAGGTATTCATCGGATCGCCTCGCCGGGTCCCGGAGTGCGCTGATCACCACCGAAGATCGCCCGCGACGGGTCATCATCCAGCGTCGAGGTAAAGTCACTCAGTCGGCGCGACAAATCCCGAAGATCCCGAATCAGCAGACTGATATCGGGCAGCGTCTGGCGCGAGATCTCGTCGGCGGCCCGTTCGCCCGCCTGGCTGAAGCCGACCGTCACCTCGGCTGCCGTGGCTACTCGGTCGGCCGTCTCGTCAAATGTATCCATGGTCACCGAGAACTTGCCGATCGCCTGGTCGAGGGAGTCCATGGTGCCGTCGGCCCGGGCGAGCAGACGCTCACCGTGCTCGGTCAGCTCGGCCGTGTTCTCCGCGGTGCGCGAGGCGTTTTCCAACAGGGACCGGAGCGTCTCCCGCTCCTCGGCGAGCGTGCTGGTGATCTGGTCAAGGTTTTTGGCGGTGCGTTCGACCGCCTGCAGGTTCTCCTTGCTCAGCAACCGGTCGATCCGTTCGCTGACAGCGACCAGCCGCACCATGGTGTCGTTGAGTCCGCCTTCGAGCTTGGAAAACAGCGACGGCTCGTAGGGAATCACCGGGCAGCAGGCGTTCGGGGCGGCCGGGAGATCCTCGTCGGCCGAGCCGCCCTTGAGGTTGAGCACGCTCAGGCCGGTGACGCCCTGCGGTTGCAACTGGGCGCTGGTATCGGCCCGAATGGGCACGGTCTGATCGATCAACAGCCGGATCCGGATGTTGTCCGGGTTGCGCCGATCGATGCGGATTTCATCCACGTAGCCGACGTCCACCCCGTGGTAGTAGACGCGACTGTCGCTATTCAGACCGGAAACGCTGTCGGTGGCGTAGACCACATACGGGTTGTACTGACGAGACGAACCGCCGCTGTAAAGCCACCAGGCGGTCAACACCGACGCGCCGAGCAGCAACACGACGAACAACCCCACGATGCTGTAATTGACCTTTGATTCCATGACCGTGCCCTAGGCGCTCCCCCGGCTCGTTCCCGGCTGACTCGTTCCGAGTTTCGCATATTCCGCGGATCGACTACCTTGAAAATAGGCAACCAGCTCCGGCTCGTCGCGTTGCGCCAGCTCGGCCGCCGGGGCGAACGCGAGCACGCGCTTTCTGGCCAGAAAGGCCACCACATCCGAACCACGCCAGATCGAATCGAGATCATGGGTGGCCTGAATGACGGTCAGGCCCAGTGAATCGGTCAACTCGCGGATAAGATCATCGAAACCCGCCGCGGCGATCGGATCGAGCCCCGAGGTGGGTTCATCCAGGATCAACAGGCGCGGATCGAGCGCCAGCGCGCGAGCCAGGGCCGCGCGCTTGACCATGCCCCCCGACAGTTCGGCCGGGTACTTGCCGGCACTATCGGCAGGTAGCCCGGCCAGGAGCACCTTGCTCATCGCCAGTTCCTCGAGCCAGTGCCCCCGAAGCGATGTGTGTTCACGCAGCGGCAGCATGACGTTTTCCAGCACCGTCAGGGCAGTGAATAACGCACCCCCCTGAAACAACAAACCTATCCGCCGTCGCAGGTCGCGTTGGGCGCGCTCGCCCACCGCGAGGGCATCCTCACCGAACAGCTCCAGTTGGCCTGCATCCGGGCGGCGGAGCATGGACAGGGTGCGTAGCAGGACCGTCTTGCCGGTTCCCGATCCGCCGACCAGCGCGGTGATCCGTCCCGGTGGAAGCTCGAGGCTCAGGCCGTCATGGACGCACTCGTCGCCAAAGCAGTTTCGAATGCCGCTCAGACGCGCGATTGGCGCCATGGATTCGTTCTGAGCTGGGCTGTGGGACGCTGAAACCATCGCCAGTCAGTACCCCATCAGGTTGAAGAGCACGGAGAACCCAGCATCCAGCACGATGACCAGGAAGGTCGCTTGCACCACGCTGACCGTCGTCGCCCGCCCGACGGCCAGCGCGCTGCCCGCCACCCGCATGCCCTGCATGCAGCCGATCAGCGCAATCGCGATGGCGAATACCGGCGTCTTGATCAGACCGAGCATCAGCGTGGTCAAGTCGACCACCTCCGGCAACCGATCGAAATAGACGGCAAAACTCACCTCAAAACGGTAGGCCGCAACCACCGCCCCACCCAACAACCCCAGCAGGTTCGCGAACACCGTCAGCAGGGGCAGCACCACCATCAGGGCGATGATCTTGGGCAGGATGAGCATGTCGAACGGTGAAATGCCGATCGACCGCAGCGCGTCGATCTCTTCGGTAATCCGCATCGTGCCCAGTTGCGCGGTATACGAGGACCCCGTCCGCCCGGCGACGATGATGGCGGTCAACAACGGTCCCATCTCGCGCAGGGTGATGATGGCGACCAGGTTGACGATCAGGATGTTGGCACCGAAATCGGCCAGGGTGGCGCCGGCCTGGTAGGCCATCACCATCCCGACCAGGAACGAGAGCAGGCCGACAATACCGAGTGCACGCAACCCGGCCGCCTCGATCTCGGCCACCACCTCGCGCCAACGAATGCGCCAGGGAAAAGCGATCAACTTGCCGCCACGCACCACCAGTTCGCCGATAAACGCGAGAAAGGCGTTGCCCTCGGTGAACTTGGCGACGGTCACCCGGCCGATTCCCGCCAACACGCCCTCGCGCGGCGGCCGCGGCGTCTTGGGTGGCGGCAGACGCCCCTTGAGCAACTCGATCACATTGCGCTGACTCTGAGGCAACGCCTCCAGATCCACCGCCGCACCGCCCTGCTCCATTCCGTCGACGATCCGGGCGAGCCTCAGTGCACCGGCACTGTCGAGCGCATCGATCTCACCGCCAACCCGAATCGTCTTGCCCCTCGCGGCCGAGTCGCCGAATCCGGCGGGTAGCGACCGATCGATTGTCGAAAGGGTCTCGGACTGCGCCAGGGTCCATTCGCCGGCCAACTGCAGGTGCCACACGTCGTTATCGCCCCGATCGAGGGCGATACGCGGCGGCACGTTCACGGAAGATCCATTTTCTGTCATGAACCGGGCGATCTCGGCAGATTGTTCGGACGGAGAATACCGGCAGCCTAGGCGCTGCTCGCCCCCAACCGGAGCCCTCGCCCCGCCTAGGCAATCGATGCAAACGCGAACAACTGTATTGCCCAAGCGTAGGCGCAAAGCGCCCCACTCGTCTATTCGTCTCGGCAAGGTCTCCACCGCGCACCTCATCGCAAGGCAGTTGCGTCGGTCGGATCAGACGAACCTGATAGAATGCCGGGCCTTTTATTGGCGGCTGCCGCGCGGCTTGGCCTCGCCGGCAAACGCAACCCACGCGGACAACCGCGACACGAGGAGATGCCCATGGAAAAACAGCGCTTGCAGAAGGTCCTCGCGGCCATGGGGCTGGGCTCGCGTCGCAAGATCGAAAACTGGATCGCCGAAGGCGCGGTCCGCGTCAACGGTCAGACTGCGACACTGGGCGACCAGGCCGGGCCCGGCGACATCATCGAGATGGGTGACCGACGCATCCAAGTACCCGACGTGCGACCGGTGCGCCGGGTGCTGATCTACCACAAGCCCGAGGGGCAGATCACCGCCAACCACGACCCCCAGGGCCGGCCGACGGTCGCCGAAAACCTGCCGCCGATCCGCGAGGGTCGCTGGATCACGGTCGGTCGACTCGACTTCAACACCAGCGGCCTGCTGCTGGTAACCAACGACGGCGAGCTGGCCAATCGGCTGATGCACCCGAGTTACGGCATCGAACGGACCTACGCCGTTCGCGTGTTCGGCGGCCTGAGTGACGAACAGCAGAAACAACTGCTCGAAGGGGTCGAACTCGAGGACGGGCCGGCCAGCTTCAAGCGCCTGGCGGACGCCGGCGGCCAAGGGCAAAACCACTGGTACCACGTCACCTTGCATGAGGGGCGCAACCGCGAGGTGCGTCGCATGATCGAGGCCGTCAACGGAGCGGTATCCAGGCTGATCCGCATCAGCTACGCCGGGGTCACACTGCCGCCGCGTCTGCGACCCGGCAAGGTCCAGGAGCTCGAACCCGACATTCAGGCGGCATTGGCCGAGCTGGTGGGCCTCAAGGCCGAGACGCGTCAGAAGACGCTCGGACGCCACGACGCGCGCCGCGCCCATAAGCCGTTCAAGGCCGGTCAGTCGGTGCGTGACAGCAAGCGCGCGCAACCCCGCCGTGGCGGGGGCGGCAAGAGTGCCGGCCCGGTCGGCCATTCGCTCAAGCGCGAAACGACCATCAAGCCGGCTACCTCGCGACGCAAGGGCGGCGGGGCAGCCAACCGCCGACGCGGCACGAGCCGCTGAGGCGAGAAGCACTCATCCCAAGCGCTCACCGCATTCGGGCTTGAAGGCAACGCGCCCGCCACCAATACTGGGGAGACCATGCAAGAAAACAGCTCGCTGACCAACCAGCTCCTGATCGCCATGCCCAACCTGGAGGACCCCAACTTCAGCCACAGCGTGACGTACATCTGTGAAGACAACGACGAGGGCGTGATGGGCATCACCATCAACCGCCCGCTGGAGCTCGACCTCGGCGACATCCTCGACCACATGAGCATCACCTGCACCGACCCCGACGTGCGGAGCCGGCAGGTGTTCATGGGCGGCCCGATTGCCCTCGAGCGGGGCTTCGTCCTGCACGCCCCCCACGGCGGCTGGGAATCCACGCTCGAGGTGACCGACCGCATCGGTCTGACCACCTCGAAGGACATCCTCCAGGCGTTGGCCGACGGGGCGGGCCCCAAGCAGGCCATCGTCGCGCTTGGCTATTCCGGCTGGAGCCGCGAGCAAATGGATCGCGAGATCGCCGAAAACAGCTGGCTCAATGTCGAGGCCACCGAGGAAATACTGTTCGATCAGCCGGTCGACGAGCGTTGGACGACCGCGGCCAGCCAACTTGGCATCGACATCAACCTGCTCTCCGGCGAGGCCGGTCACGCCTGATGACTGCCACGGAGCCTGCCTCACCAGCGCCCGGCTCCCAGGCCGACTCCATGCCCGGCTCCCTGGCACTGGGCTTCGACTACGGCGAATGGCGTATCGGGCTGGCCGTGGGCGACCGGCGCCTTGCTAGTGGCCGTCCGCTCACCACCCTGCACAATCGCAACGCCGACCAGATTGACTGGACGGCGATCGAGGCCCTCGTCTCGGAGTGGCAGCCCGATGCGCTGGTGCTCGGCTGGCCGATCGACGACACGGGACGCTGCTACCCGCAGGCCGCCGCCATCCGCCGCTTCGGCAATCGTCTGCGCGAACGCTACCACCTGCCGGTATTCATCGTTGATGAACGCATGAGCTCCGAGCAGGCCACCGAGCGTCTGGTCAAGCGCCGCGGGCGCCGTGCCGTCGAACGCGATCAGGGTCAGATCGACGCCATGGCCGCCGCGGTCATTCTTGATACCTTCTTTGCCCAGTCGACGCCGCGCCTGATCGAGACCGTCACCAAGGCCGAGGTCACGCAAAACCTGGTCGGCTCTCCCGCTACGTCGCGGCATTGATACAATTCGATCCCATCAATCTCACCCGGACTCCCCTGCGATGACACAGACCGACCGCCTGTTGCCCGTCAACGAGGCCATCGACCGGCTCGAGGCCCAGATCCGCTCGGATCAGCAGGATGGCACTCTGGTCGATCCACTGATCGTGGGTATTCACACCGGCGGGGTCTGGGTGGCCGATGCCCTGCACCGCGCACTGGGCTGCCAGGAGCCGCTGGGCCGGTTGAACATCACCTTCTATCGTGATGATTTCAATACACTCGGCCTGCATCCCCAGGTCAGCCCTTCGGACCTGTCGGTGGATGTCGACGGTCGCGATATCATTCTGGTCGACGACGTGCTGTTTACGGGTCGCACGGTGCGTGCGGCGATGAACGAGCTGTTCGACTACGGCCGACCACGCCGGATCGCCCTGGCGGTGCTCTACCAGCGCGACGGTCGTGAGCTGCCGATCTGCGCCGACTGGGCCGGTCAAGAGTTGACGCTCGGCCCCGACGAACAGATCCACGTCGACGGCCCCGACCCGATGACCGCCCGACTCGTCACCAGCAAGGAGAGCTGAGCGCCATGGCCGTGAAATTCGTCCGCCCGAAGATCCCGAAGTTTGCCCCGGATCCCTGGGCAATCCAGTTCGATGAACAAGGCCACCTGCGCCACCTGCTGACAATCGAGGGACTCGGGCCGCAGTGGATCACTCGCATCCTCGATACCGCCGAGGGCTTCGTCTCGGTCACCGATCGCGAGATCAAGAAGGTGCCGCTGCTGCGCGGCCGGACCGTGGTCAACCTGTTCTTCGAGTCCTCGACCCGGACCCGCACCACTTTCGAACTGGCTGCCAAGCGCCTCTCCGCCGACGTACTCAACCTCAACCTCGCCACCTCGGCGACCAAAAAGGGCGAAAGCCTGCTCGACACCCTGCGCAATATCGAGGCGATGCAGGCCGACATGTTCGTCGTCCGCCACGAGCAGTCCGGTGCAGCCCACTTCATCGCCCGTCACGTCGCCCCGCACGTCTCCGTACTAAATGCCGGCGACGGCTGGCACTCGCACCCGACCCAGGCCTTGCTTGACGCCTTCACCATCCGTCGGCACAAGGGCGATTTCACGCCGCTGCGGGTGGCGATCGTCGGCGACATCCGCCATTCGCGGGTGGCCCGCTCGCAGATGCACGTGCTCAACTCGCTCAATGTGGGTGAACTGCGCGTGATCGCCCCGCGCACCCTGCTCCCCACCGACGTCGAGAAGCTTGGTGTGCGCGTATTCCACGACATGCGTGAAGGGCTCAAGGACGTCGACGTGATCATCATGCTTCGCCTGCAACGCGAACGAATGGAGGCGGGCCTGCTGCCCAGCGAAGAGGAGTTCTACCGCCTTTACGGTCTGACCGAGGAGAAACTCGCCTGGGCCAAGCCCGACGCGATGGTCATGCATCCGGGCCCGGCCAACCGAGGCGTGGAAATCGAATCGTCGGTGGCCGACGGGCCGCAGTCGGTGATTCTCGAGCAGGTATCCAACGGCATCGGCGTGCGCATGGCGGTGATGAGTCTGTGCATGAGCGCCAACCGGGGAGACAACACATGAAGGACGCACCGGAAAACCTCGGCATCGATCACGACCCGGTGCGCCACCCGGAGGGATGTCGTCCCGGTATCGACTGCGATCGCTGGGTCATCCGCGGCGCCCGGCTACGTGATCCGTCAAATGGGCTAGATACCTCCAGCGATATCTATCTCGGTGGCGGACGCATCGTCGGGATCGGCGATGCACCCGGCGACTGGCCGGCCGATACCGCCGAGCATGTCTGTGCCGAGGGCCACTGGCTGATTCCCGGCGTCATCGACGGCTGGGCGCGTCTGCGCGAGCCGGGACACGAACACAAGGCCACCATCGCGACCGAAAGTGCCGCCGCCGTCGCCGGCGGGATTACCACGGTGGTCATGCCACCCGACACCGTCCCGGTACTCGATACCGTCGCGGTCGCGCGCTACATCAAGCGCCGCGCCCAGCTGGCCGGTCGCGCCCGCGTGGTTGCCATCGGCGCGATGACCCAGCAACTGGGCGGTGAGCTGCTCGCCGAAATGGCGGCACTGGACGCCGGTGGCTGCGTCGCGATCTCGAATGCCCACTACCCATTCCAGGACCTGCGCCTGATGCGGCGGGCACTGGAGTACGCCGCGACCTTCGATCTGCAGGTACTGCTCCAGCCGCTGGACCCCTCGCTCTCCACACGGGGCTGCGCACATGATGGCGCCGTGGCCACCCGCCTCGGCCTACCGGGCCTGCCGGTCTCCGCCGAGACCGCGCCGCTGGCGCAACTGATCGCCATGATCAGCGAGACCGGCGCGCGAGTGCACGTGCCGCAGCTATCCTCTACCGCCGCCCTCAAGTTGATCGAGCGGGCGAAGGCCGATGGCCTGCCGATCACCGCCGGCGTCTCGGCCCACCATCTCTGGCTCACCGAGATGGACACCGACGCGCTCGATCCCAACGCCCACGTCATCCCGCCGCTACGGACCATTCGCGATCGCGATGCGCTGCGCCGGGGGCTTGCCGAGGGCCTGATCGACACCGTTGTCTCGGATCATCAGCCGCACGAACCGGATGCCAAGCTCGCCCCCTTCCCGGAGACCGAGCCCGGCATCTCGGGGCTCGAGACCCTGCTGCCGCTGGTGTTGAAGCTGGTCGAGGAAGGCGTGATCGGTTTCGAGCGCGCCATCGATGCGCTGACGACGCGCCCGGCCGCGCTGTTTGGTCTGTCCGATGCCGGCTCGATCGCCGTGGGCCAGCGTGCCGATCTCACCCTGGTCGATCCAGATGCGATGTGGAGCCTCGGCTCGGTCGGCCTGGCGAGCGCCGGCGAGAACACGCCGTTTACGGGCTGGGACTTCGCCCACCAGGTAGAGACCACCTGGGTCAATGGTCGGCGGGTATTCCTGCGCGAGCAGTGAGTTCGAAGGCGGCGCTCAGCCTTCGCCGTCCAGCAACCGGCGAATGATCTCGCCGGCGACCACGTGGCCGAACAGGTTGGGCAGGTAGCTGATGGTGCCGTTGACCGCGCGCGGCTGACTGCCATCGTCGGTCGGCTGATGCGGGGCGGGCTTGCGCGGCGCTTCGGTCGAGTAGACCACCGGGAAGTCCACCGGGGCGCCCGCCTTTCTCAGCTTGCGCCGCAGCACCGCCCCCAACCCACAGCCGTGCACCTGATCGAGCCGCCCGACCTGCATCCGGCGCGGATCCAGACGATTACCCGCTCCCAGGGCGGTAAACGTGCCTCGCCCCTGCTCGCGCGCCACGGCCAGCAACCTCGCCTTGACCGCGATCGAGTCGATGCAGTCGGCGACGAAATCCGGTTGATGCCGGTCAAGGAATACCTCCACCCCAGAGACGTCGAGAAAGTCCGCGCTGGGTACCAGTTCAATGTCGTCGCGAATCGAGGCCAGCCGCTCCACCGCTACTTCCGCCTTGCCACGCCCGAGCACCTCGCGGGTGGATAGCAACTGGCGATTGAGGTTTGAAGCAGCGAACGTGTCGTGATCCAGCAGGATCAATCGCCCTACCCCGGCGCGGGCCAACGACTCGGCAGCCGCGCCGCCCACGCCACCCAATCCGGCGACCAGCACGGTCGCGGCACGCAGGCGTTGCAGACCCTCCTCTCCGATAAGCAGTTCGGTACGTTCGTCGACGGGATTGATGGCAGTCACGTTGGCTCGGTCCGGTTGTCGTGTGGCGGTTGGAGAATTACGGGGCAGCATTGTAGCCAAGCCGGTCCTTGAACAGTCGCCGGGTGTTTCGATTGACGCGCTCGAGCAATTCCTCCGGCTCCATACCGCGCAATTCGGCCAGACTGTCCAGATTCTCGGACAGATAGCCGGGCAGATTGCGCTCGCCGCGATGCGCGTGCCCGGGCTGGTTGGGGGCATCG
This sequence comes from Guyparkeria sp. SCN-R1, assembly GCF_003932495.1. Classification (GTDB taxonomy): domain Bacteria; phylum Pseudomonadota; class Gammaproteobacteria; order Halothiobacillales; family Halothiobacillaceae; genus Guyparkeria. The sequence continues at coordinate 55,624 of NZ_QZMT01000005.1, read as the reverse complement.
GTCTCCAGCACCAGTGCATCAAGTGGGAGCTCACGCATCATCCGGTGCATGCGATGGGCACCGGGGTGCGTGATCGCCCCGCCCACGCCGAGGTAAAAACCCTGCTCGATGAAGCCTTCGGCCTGCTGCTGCGAGCCGGTGAACCCGTGCACCACCCCGCCGGCATGACGATGGCGTCGCAGCCAATACAACAATCGATCGGCGGACTTGCGCTCATGCAGGATCACCGGCAGGTCTCGCTCGCCGGCCCAGTCGAGCTGGGCGGGGAACAGCGCGTTCTGCACGTCGGCATCCAGGCCCGGTTGGGCGAAATCCAGGCCGATCTCCCCCACCGCGATGGGACGCTCGGCCGACTGCCACTGATGCTCCAGGCCCGCCAGGGCCTGATCGATATCCACCCGATCACTCCACCAGGGATGCGTGCCGAACGCCCCCCAGGCAGACACGCCCACGGCGCGGGCATGCGCCATGGCTCGACACTGATCGCCAAAGTCTACGGGAGACACCCCCACCGCCACGATTCCGGTTACCCCGTTGGCAAGCGCGTGCCGGACCACCTCGTCGAGGTCGTCGCCAAACGCGGCCGCTTCCAGGTGGCAATGGGTATCAATCCGCTCCACGCTGTATCTCCTATCTGCCATTGAGTTGAGATCAGGGCTCAAGAATACGGCCAGTCGGTCGATGATAAAGATAACCGCCAGAGACGGGCGAACCGGACAACCGCCGGCATCGGGCGGTCGCCCCGGCCAGCCAACCTGGACGAGTGGTACGCCCTGCGCAAACGGGATCGGGGACGCCGAAGGCAATGCTATCGTTTGGCTCGTCCGTTTTGTTCGTGGCGGTTGTTGTTTTCGCCTGTTTGCTGCGGGCGCCCTTGTTTCCGGCATCACCGATCCTCGAGGACCGAGCCCTTTGAATCCCAGCACGCTACTCGGCATGTTCTCCGGCCTGGCCATCGTGGTCGCGGCCATTGGCCTCTCCGCCGAGGACCCGGCCAACTTCCTCAACCTACCGGGCCTGTTGCTGGTCGTCGGCGGCACGATGGCGGCGACGCTGGTCAGTTACCCGCTGCACGAGGTGCTGCGCGTCTTTCGCGTGTTCGGCATCGTGCTCAAGAACGAGCGACTCTACGCCGAGCGCGACATCAACGAGCTGGTCGAGGTGTCCAAGCTCAAGTTCCAGGGCCAGATCAGCCGGGCGGACGAGAAACTCAATCGCATCAAGAACCCGTTCCTGCGCTCGGGCATGCAGATGGTGCTCGACGGGGCGTCCTCGGAGGATCTGATCACCCTGATGCAGTGGCGCATCTCCCGGATGCGGGCCCGCGAACGGGCCGAGGCACAGATCTTCCGCACCATGGCGACCTTCGCGCCGGCCTTCGGCATGCTCGGCACCCTGCTCGGGTTGATCAATATGCTGTCGGCGATGGATGCCGACCAGTTCGGCGCCATCGGCACCAACATGGCCCTGGCGCTGATTACCACCCTGTATGGCATCCTGCTGTCGAACATGCTGTTCAAGCCGATCGCGCTGAAGCTGGAGCGGCGTACCGAGCAACGCGTGATGTTGATGAACATGATGGTCGAGGGCGTGCTGCTAATGCAGGAAGATCGCTCGCCGGCCTTCATCCGCGAAACCCTCGGCTCGTTCCTTGCGCAGAGCGAGGATGAGCTACGTGACGGTGACCGGCAACGCAGCCGGGCCAAGGACCGATCCAACGGCCGGAACGAAAGCCCACGCCGCCGCCCGAGACAGGCCAGCGAGTGAACAGCGTGAGCGCCGACCCCAGCGCACAGGAACTCGAACTCCAGGAGGCTCGGGTTGCCGCGGCCGCCCGTGACGGGGGGCGGCCATGGAGCGAGGGCTGGGAGCCCGACGTCCGCCAGGTCGAGGACGATCAGAACTACTGGCTGCTGACCATGGTCGACCTGATGACCCTGCTGCTGACGCTGTTCGTCCTGCTCGCCGCCTACGCCTATCAGCACAAGGCACAGAATCCGATCGAGCCGGGCAGTGGCATGCAGAGCAACCAGCCAGCGAACACGGATCGGCCAGCGGCCAGCGACGCCACCGGGGATACCGACCCACCCGAGATAATCATTGGAGGCGACAAACCGAACCCGGATGCCCGCACCGCCAGCGGGGATGCCCTGATCGGCGAGCGCCACGAGCAACTGTTCGCTGAACCCGGCGATGCCGAGTCTCACCAGGAAGCACCGGAGCCGACGTCCGGCGCGGCCATGGACTCCGATGGCAGTGGCGCATCCGCCCAAGGACAAAACCATCCGGGTGAGCAGGCCCGAGCCCTGGCCGGGCAGTTCGAGGACATGGGTGACGACGTCGAGGTCTCGACAATCGCCGATCGGGTGCAATTGCGGGTCAAGGACAATATCCTCTTCCCCACCGGCGAGGCCGGTCTGTCAGGCGCTGGCCGTCACCTGCTCGCGCGACTCGCCGAACGCCTCGAGGGCAGCGACTATCGCATCACCGTTGAGGGCCACACCGACAATCGCCCCATTCAGACCTGGCGCTACCCCTCCAACTGGGAGTTGTCGGCGGCCAGGGCCGCGTCGGTGGTACGCGAATTGATCGATGCCGGCATCCGCCCCCGCCGACTGCACGCGGTCGGGCTCGCCGACACGCAACCCATCACCGGCAACGACACCGCCACCGGCCGCGCCGAGAACCGCCGCGTGGATCTGGTGCTGGAGCTGCCCGCCAACGAGGAGGACGCACGATGACCGATGCCCGACCGACCGCTACGGATTGGCACCTGCACCCGCGCCTGAAAGCCGACAGTTTTCCGGTAATCAATCATGGACGGCTGCAGTTCCGGCTGATCAACGACCGGCGCTTTGTCTGGACCCTGATCGTGCCGATGTGTCCCCACGCCGAGCAGCTGCATCAACTCCCGCCAGACTGGCGCAACGAGGCGCTTGACGGCCTTCAGGCCTTGAGCGAGACCCTCGAACGCCTCTACCACCCGGAGCGGCTCAACGTCGGCGCGATCGGCAACCTCGTTGACCAGCTCCATCTGCATTGTGTCGTCCGCTTTGCCGAGGATCGGGCTTGGCCGGGTGTGGTCTGGGGCGCCGGCGAGCGCGAACCGATGGAACCGATCGAATTGCTCGCCCGAATCCAACCGATCGCCGCTGGACTCGGGGATGCCCTTGCGCGAAACTCTGCGCACGCCGTGTAAGCCCACGACGACGGACAAATCTTCTCGGACTCAGGACGACCCGAATGCGACTGCTCCCCCTGCCGCTGCAATTCCTCCTCTTCATCCTCGCCCAGTTGGCTCTCAGTGCCGGCCTGGTTTTCTACCTGGGCAATCTGGCCCAGTCGAACGTCGAGACCTTCGCCGAGGCCAGTCACGGCTTCGTCGAGACGCACAAGTCGATCGAGCAGATCCGTAACGAGTACGCGGGCATCGCCGCCAAGGTCGAACGGGAGGTCGCCGGCTTCGCACCGGGGGCGCGCCGCGATGTCTCGAACCTGCGCACCGAACTCACCCAGATCGCCTCCGCGATTCGAGGCAGCGTGGCCCTCGCCCCGCTGCGGGAAAACCACCCCGGCGCTATCAACCGGCTCGCCGATTCAATCGAAACCCAGGCGCGTAGCCTGGTCGAAGCCAATCAGAACGTCGCCGCGGCGCCGCGCGACGAGATAGCACGCATTCAGACGCGGCTGGCCGAACAGCGAGCCGCGATCATGACCGACGGATTCGGTGGGCTGATCGACGCGGCCAACGATGAACTCGAGGAGACCATGCGGGCCATCCGGGGCGCCAATGCCGCGGTCACCGACAATTACCAGCTCGTCCTGATCGTGTTCGTCGCCCTGCAGGCCCTGCTGCTGATGCTGGTGCTCTGGCTGACGAACCGGCAAATCCGTCAACTGGCCGAGATCACCGAGCGCATCGTCGCCGGCCAACAGGCCACTGCCGGTGCCCAACAGAAGCGTCGCGACCAGTTGGGACGGATCGCGCGGGCGGTACAGCAGTTCCGCAGCTCGCTGGTCAGCCTGTCGAATTCCCGCGAGCAACTCCAGGCGATGCTCAAGAAGCACGACAAGGAATCCCTGAGTCGCCGGCGCGCCGAGGACTCACTGGCCCTGACCGCCTCGGTCTTCGACGAGGTGCAGGAGGCGGTGCTGGTCACCGACATTCAGGGTTTCGTCAGCCGTGCCAACCCGGCGGCTGAATTGTTGCTCGAAATGAGCACGACAAAACTGGCCGAACGCCCCCTGCTCGAGATCCTGCTCGCCCAGCCCAGCCACGTGGTCGCACCGATCTGGAAGCACGTCCTGGAAAAGGGCGAGTGGCGCAGCGAAATCGAGTTCACCCGCCCGGAGGACGACAAGGCACTGATCGCGCTGGTATCCATCCGGCTGGTCGGCGAACCGCGGGAGAAACGTGGCCACGTGATCGTGGTGATCAACGATCACACCGAGATCCGTGCCCGCGAGAACGAGGTCCTCGCGCTGGCCCGCCAGGACCGGGTCACCGACCGGCTCAACCGCGGCTACTTCGTTCAGCAGGTCGACACCCAGATTCAGACCCATCCGGACCAACCATTCGCCCTGGTCGCGCTGGGCCTGGACGGCTTCACGGCGTTCAACGAGGCCCTGGGCCGACGCTTCGGTGACCGTATCCTGCGGGTCATGGGCGATCGCCTGGCCGAGATCACCGACCCACGCGCCCTGCTCGCACGCATCGACGGTGACGAATTCGCCTTCCTGGTCTTCGCCGACAATGCCGCCGAGCTCGAATCGCGGGTCGACGAGGCGATGCGCCAGGCCCACGCCCACCTCACCCAACGCGTGGAATTGGCCGGATACCGCCTGGATATCCGCGCCAGCGTCACCTCGGCGCAGTTCCCGGCCGAGGGTCAGACCGCCGAGGAATTGCTGCGCATTACCGATAACGGCCTCTCGCAGGCCAAAGCCGAGGGCGGTAACCGCATCATCGGCCACGCCCAAGGCCATACGCATGCCGCAAAACGGCGTTTCGAACTGACCCAGGCACTCGGCAAGGCACTCGGCAATCGCGAGATGCGGGTGCACTACCAGCCGCAGGTGTCACTGGCCAGTGGCACGCTGGTGGGCTTCGAGGCCCTGATGCGCTGGCGCTATCGTGGCGACTGGATCTCGCCAGCGGAGTTCATTCCCCTGGCCGAGGAGCACAACCTGATCGGCGAGTTCACCGAATGGGCGCTCAACCACGCCTGTCGGCGCGTCGCCGACTGGCAGCGTCAGGCGGGCCAGGAACTGACCATCTCGATCAACGTCCCGCCGCAGCTATTGTTGCTCGACAAGGTCGACGAACGCCTGATCCAGTTGGCCAAGACCGCCGGCCTGCCGACCTCGTCGATCGTGCTCGAGATCACCGAAAGCGACTTCGGCTCCGACCCGACCCTGCTGGCCGAGCGACTCCACCAGTTGGCGATGCACGGCTTTGCCATCGCCATCGACGACTTCGGCACCGGCCATTCCTCGCTCGCCTACCTCAACAATCTGCCGATCTCGAAGCTCAAGATCGACAAGCAGTTCGTCGACGAGATCGAGCGCAGCGAGGATGCCCGCAAGCTGCTCGAGTCGATCCTCGCGATGGCCGAGAAGCTCGAGTTCGAGGTCGTAATCGAGGGCGTCGAAACCCCACAGCAATTGGTCGAGTTGCGAAAGTTCGGCAGTCGCCTGCAGATTCAGGGCTTCGTCTTCTCACGGCCCTTCGACGAGGACTACTGGGACGGCGAGTTCATGCACGGCAATATCCCCAGCTACCCGGTACCCGAGATCCAACCGAGCCGTCAGGCCGACTGACACCGGACCCACTCGCCACAAAAAAACGCCCGCCGATGCCTTGTGCATCAGCGGGCGTTTTTGATTGCCCGTGAACGTGGGCTGGGAGAAAAGCCGGCAGTCAACTGGTTGGCCTGTCGATACCGTCGGGCATCGTGTCAGTCGCCGATATTCAATGCGCCTCGTCCCAACTCTCGCCGATGCCGATTCCCACTTCGAGCGGCACCCGTAGCTCGGCGGCGGCGATCATGGTGGTCTCGATCTCGTTCGCCAGCGACTCGGCCTCAGCGGCCGGCGCTTCGAAGATCAGCTCGTCGTGCACCTGGATGATCATCCGGGCCCGGCCAGGCATCACCACGTTCTCGTGCAAGGCCAACATCGCCCGCTTGATGATATCGGCGGCCGTGCCCTGCATGGGTGCGTTGATCGCGGTGCGCTCGGCGTACTGGCGGCGTTGGCCATTGCGGCTCTTGAGTTCGGGCAGGTACAGGCGCCGGCCGAAGACGGTCTCGACAAAGCCACGTTCGTGGGCCTGCCGGCGCGTGTCGTCCATGTAGCGCGCCACGCCGGGATAACGAGCGAAGTAGCGATCGATGTAATCCTGCGCCTCGGTCCGCCCCACCCCAATCTGGCGCGCCAGCCCGAAGGCCGACATGCCGTAGATCAGGCCGAAGTTAATCGCCTTGGCGGCACGACGCTGCTCGTCCGAGACCTCGCCGCCATCGGCGAACACCTCGCGGGCGGTGGCCCGGTGGATGTCCTCGCCGTGCTCGAAAGCCGACAGCAATCCCTCGTCACCCGACAGGTGCGCCATGATCCGCAGTTCGATCTGCGAGTAATCTGCCGAAATCAGCTTGTGGCCGGGCGTGGCGACGAACGCCTTGCGGATGCGCCGCCCCTCCTCGGTACGCACCGGGATGTTCTGCAGGTTGGGATTCGAGGACGACAGGCGCCCGGTCGCGGTTACCGCCTGGTGGAACATGCTGTGCACCCGCCCCGTCGTGGGGTCGATGCGCTCGGGCAGGCGGTCGATGTAGGTGCTCTTGAGCTTGGTCAGGCCACGGTAATCGAGGATCAGTTGGGCGAGCGGATGCTCGTCGACCAGCGCTGAGAGCGCCTCCTCGTTGGTCGACGGCTCGCCCTTGGGCGTCTTGACCTTCACCGGCAGCCCCATGCGCTCGTAGAGGATGGCCTTGAGCTGCTTGGTTGAACCGAGATTGAAGGTCTCGCCGGCGATCTCCTGGGCCTGGGCTTCGATCGCGGCGATTCGTGCGCCAATCGCCTCGCCCTGGCGCGCCAACTGCTCGCTGTCGATCGCCACGCCGGCACGCTCCATGCTGAACAGCACCGGCACCAGCGGCCGCTCGATCCCCTCGTAGACCGTCATCAGGGTGGGCACCTCGGCCAGCTGCGCGCGCAGGCGGTCGGCCAGTTGAAGGGTGATGTCCGCATCCTCGGCGGCATACGGGCCGGCCACATCGATCTCGATCTGGTCGAAGGTCAGTTGCTTGGCACCCTTGCCGGCGATCTCCTCGAAGGTAGTGGTCTGATACGACAGCTCGCGGGAGGCGAGCGTGTCCATGTCGTGGCGCGAGGCGGTCGGATCGAGCACGTAGGACTCGAGCATGCTGTCATCCACGAGCCCGCGCAGGGTGATGCCGTGACTGGCGAGCGCGTGCATGTCGAACTTGGCATTCTGCAGGATCTTGGTGGGACGATCATCTTCCAGCCACGACTTGAGCCGGGCGAGCACCGTGTCGCGATCCAGTTGCGGCTCGATGCGTTCGCCGTGGGCATCGACGTGCACCAATGGTACGTAGATCGCCTCGTGGGGTTCGATCGCGAACGACAGCCCGACGATCGCCATCTGCATCGGCTCGAGCGAATTGGTCTCGGTGTCGAAGGCCACGCGCGGGGCCGCCTCGATCCGCGTGATCCAGGCATCCAGCGTGTCGAGATCGGTCACCGTGTGGTACTCGACCTCGGGGCGTTCGACCGTCTCCGCGACCGAGTTGCCCTCCTCGAGTCCTTGCTCGCCGAACCAGCGGCGTAGCGAGTTGAGTCCGTAGCGATCGGCCAATGCCAGGCCGGTCTGGACGTCCGCCGGCTCGATCACCAACTCGTTGAGGGTGACCGGCAGCTCGCAATCGGTGCGGATGGTCACCAGTTCGCGGCTGGTGGGCAGGAACTCTAGCGAATCGCGCAACGACTGCCCCACCTTGCCCTTGAGCTCCTCGGCATGCGCGATGATCTCGTCGAGCGAGCCGTACTGGTTGATCCACTTGGTGGCCGTCTTGGGGCCACACCCCGGGACGCCGGGGATGTTGTCGACCTTGTCGCCGACCAGTGCGAGAAAGTCGATGAACTGTGCCGGGGTGATGCCGTACTTTTCCTCGACGGCCGCGACGTCGGTGGTCTTGTTGCTCATGGTGTTGACCAGCGTCACGCTGGGGGCCACCAGCTGGGCGAAATCCTTGTCGGCGGTCGCGACGATCACCTCCTCGTCGTTCTCGCGCGCCTCGTGCATCAGGGTGCCGATGACGTCGTCGGCCTCGACCCCCTCGATGCACAGGAGCGGAAAACCCAACGCCCGAACCAGTGCATGCACCGGCTCGATCTGCACCCGCAGGTCGTCGGGCAACGGCGGCCGGTGAGCCTTGTAGTCGGGATAAATGTCGTCGCGAAAGGTCTTCCCCGGGGCGTCGAACACCACCGCCATGTGGCTGGGATCGGCCTCGCGCCGCATCTTGAGGAGCATGTTGACCACGCCGTGGATGGCGCCGGTGGGCGTGCCATCGGGCGCGGTGAGCGGCGGGAGGGCGTGGAAGGCGCGAAACAGGAAGGAACTGCCATCGACGAGAATCACGGGTCCGTTGCGGTCGGACATGGTAGGATTTGCCCCTTTTGTATTCCGTGGATATCAGGCCGGTACTATGCCACAGGCAGCCCCGTCACCGACGGGTCGGCAACCACTGAAACCCCACTGAACTCCGGGGGAAACATCCCGGGAACACCTCGGCTTCACGCGGTCTTGCATGAGTAGAAAGCTACCCAATCACCCGACCCGGATGGATCAGCAACAACGGCTCTCGCAGGAGTCGTGGAAGGTCTTCCAGATCATGGCCGAGTTCGTCCACGGCTACGAGACGCTCGCCAGCATCGAGCCGGCCGTCAGCATCTTCGGTTCGGCGCGGTACAAGGAAGACAATCCCTGGTACGGCCTGACTGTCGAGGTGGCGCAGAAGCTCTCCAACGCCGGTTTCTCGGTGATCTCCGGCGGTGGGCCGGGCATCATGGAGGCGGCCAACAAGGGCGCTCAGGCCGGAGGCGCACCCAGCGTGGGTCTGAACATCGCCCTGCCCCACGAGCAGAACGACAACGACTACCAGGACGTCTCGCTGCATTTCCAGCACTTCTTCGCCCGCAAGGTGATGTTCGTCAAGCACGCCTCGGCCTACGTGGTGATGCCGGGCGGCTTCGGCACCCTCGACGAGCTGGCCGAGATCCTCACCCTGGTGCAGACCGGCAAGTCCCGGCGGATTCCGATCGTCCTGCTGGGCAGCACGTTCTGGCAGGGACTGATCGACTGGTTCGGCGACCAGCTGCTGGGCGAGAAGACCATCGCCGCCGAGGACATGAAGCTGTTCACCCTCTGCGACACGGCCGACGAGGCGGTGGACGCGATCTTCGATTTCTACCGAAACCGCGGTGTCACGGCGACCGAGGAAGAGCAGCAGAAGCTGCTCGACCTCTGAGCCGACACAACGAAATCCGGGCAAACCCAAGCAACGAACGAGACCGTCATGTCGGTTTTTACCAAGGTCGATACCGAACAACTCGCCACCTTCCTGACCCGGTTTGACCGGGGCGAGTTGGTCGAACACCGGGGCATCGCCGCCGGGATCGAGAACACCAACTACTTCGTCACCACGACCGGCGGCCATTTTGTGCTGACCCTGTTCGAGAATCACGGCGCCGACGAGCTGCCGTTCTTTCTCGACCTGATGGCCTACCTCGCCGAACACGACATCCCCACGGCCCACCCGGTACCAACCCGTGACGGGGCCTACCTGACCGAACTCAACGGCAAGCCGGCCGCCCTGGTCCAGCGACTGACGGGCGCCTCGCTCGACCACCCGGATCCGGCCGCCTGCGGGGAGATCGGGCGGACCCTGGCGCGCTTTCACCGCATTTCCGCCGATTTCCCGGAGTATCGGGCGCCCGATCGTGATCTCGGCTGGGCCGAGGACGTCGCCCGACAACTGCACAGCAAGGCCACCGACGACGAACTCGAGCTGCTCGACGACGAGATCGCCTTTCAACAGGACCAGTCGCGGGCGGACCTCCCGCGCGGGGCGATCCATGCCGATCTGTTTCGTGACAACGCCCTGTTCGATAACGGTGAACTGACCGGCATCATCGATCTGTACTACGCCTGCACCGACGTGTTCGCCTACGATCTCGCGGTGACGCTCAACGACTGGTGCGTGGACGAGCAGGGTCAGTCGCGTGCCGCCGAGCGCGATGCGCTCCTGGCGGGCTATCTCGCCGAACGCCCCTTCACCGAGGCCGAACAGGCGGCCTGGCCGGGTCTGTTGCGCGCCGCAGCGCTGCGCTTCTGGGTCTCGCGCATGCAGGATCAATACTTCCCGCGAGCCGGCGAGATGACCTACATCAAGGACCCGACGCCATTCCGCCGCATCCTCGAGGCGCACCGGGCCGCCGGCACCGCAACCGGCGAGTGGATCGAGACCAACCAGCCCGCACAGGTGCGCTGATGAGCCAATCGGATACATCCTGCCGGCTGAGCCGACTGGTCGACCGACTCGACCGGATCAATGAATGGACCGGGCGACTGGTCGCCTGGCTTGGCCTGGTCCTGACCCTGACCGTCTTCGGCGTGGTCGCGCTGCGCTACGGCCTCTCCGACAGCAACCAGTGGCTGTCCGAATCGATCACCTACTGGTTCGCGCTGATGTTCATGCTGGGCATGGGCTACACCTATCGCCACGACGGCCACGTGCGGGTCGACGTGCTCTCGCGCAATGCCCGCCCGAAGACCCGCGCCTGGATCGAGATCATCGGCGTGGTCGTCCTGCTCTGGCCGGTCTGTCTGTTTATCGGGATCAGCAGCCTCGAGTACGTCGGCAACAGCTGGGCGATGCGCGAAGGGTCGCCGGAGCCGGGTGGCATCCCGCTGCTGTATCTCCTCAAAACCCTGTTGATCGTCATGCCGGCCCTGCTCTTCTGGCAGGGGCTGGTCGAACTGCTGCGACACGTCGCCGTGCTGCGCAACGAGCAGCCCACCGAACCCGAGCACGGCTCGATGAAGGAGGGCATGTAAGGCATGGAATGGCTACTGCTCCTGATGGTGCTGACCATCTTCGCCGCGCTGATGAGCGGCTTCCCGGTCGCCTTCGTGCTCGCCGGCGTCTCACTGGTCTTCGCGGGGCTCGGCACGCTGATCGGCGTCTTCGACCACGGCCTGATGAGCGCCATGCCCAACCGCCTGTTCGGCATCATGCTCAACCAGACGCTGGTGGCCGTGCCGCTGTTCGTGCTGATGGGCGTGTTGCTGGAAAAGGCCCGGGTGGCCGACGACCTGCTCGAGAACATGAGCGCGCTGTTCGGCCGCCGCCCGGGCGGGTTGGGGCTGTCGATGATGCTGGTCGGCGCGATCCTCGCGGCCAGCACCGGCATCGTCGGCGCGACCGTCGTGACGCTCGGGCTGATCGCCCTGCCCGTCATGCTGCGCCGCGGTTACGACCCCCGCCTGGCCTCGGGCTCGGTGGCCGCCGCCGGTACGCTCGGCCAGATCATCCCGCCGTCGATCATCCTCGTGCTGCTGGGCGACCAGCTGGCCAATGCCTACACCCAGGCGCAGCTCGAGCAAGGCATCTTCTCGCCCGAGACCGTGGCGGTAAGCGATCTGTTCAGCGGCGCCCTGATCCCCGGCCTGATCCTGGTGGGCGCCTACGCCGCCTACATCCTGTTCGTGGCCTGGCGCCAGCCCGAGCGGGTGCCGGGACTCACCGAGGCCGAACTCGCCGAGCGACCACCAATCAGCCGGCTACTGATCGCGCTGGCTCCACCGATCGCTTTGATCGTGCTGGTGCTCGGCTCAATCATGAGCGGCATCGCCACGCCGACCGAGGCGGCCGCCGTTGGCGCGGTTGGCGCCCTGCTGCTCGCCTTGGCGAAGCGACGCCTGACCTTCCCCGTGCTGCACGAGAGCCTGACCGCCACCCTGCGAGTAACCGCGATGGTGTTCATGATCTTCATCGGCGCCTCGATCTTCTCGCTGGTCTTCCGCGGGTTCGGCGGCGACGAAATGGTTCATGACCTGCTCTCGGGCCTGCCGGGGGGCGCGATGACCGCCCTGCTGATCGTCATGGTGATCGTCTTCCTGCTCGGCTTCATGCTCGACTTCATCGAGATCACCTTCGTGGTGGTACCGATCGTCGCCCCCGTCCTGCTGATGATGGGCATCGACCCGATCTGGCTGGGCATCTTGCTCGCGGTGAACCTCCAGACGAGCTTCCTCACCCCGCCGTTCGGCTTCTCGCTGTTCTACTTGCGCGGGGCGGCACCGGCCAGCATTCGCACCGCCCAGATCTATCGCGGGGTCCTGCCGTTCATCGCCATCCAGATAGCCGTGCTGGCCCTGTTGGTAATTTTCCCGGACATCGTCACCTGGCTGCCCGAGACCCTTGACGTCCGCACACCCTGACCTGCCAACGCAAACCGCGTCCGCAGCGCGTCTTGCACCGATCGAGCTGGTCGGATGCGACCGCCGCCTGCCGATCGAGTTTCCCCTGGCGCTCGCGCCGATGGCCGGCATTTCCGATCGCCCCTTTCGCCAGCTGTGTTTCGACCAGGGCGCGGGACTGGTGGTCAACGAGATGATCAGCAGCAAGCCGGAGCTGCGGAACACGCGCAAGAGCGAACAACGCCGCATCCGCGCCGACGACCCGGAGCCGCGCGCCGTCCAGCTTCTGGGCAACGAGCCCCATGATCTTGCCGAGGCCGCGCGTCAGGCCTACCGCGACGGCGCGCAGCTGATCGACCTCAACCTGGGCTGCCCGGCCAAGAAGGTCTGCCGCAAGGCGGCCGGCTCGGCGCTGATGGCCGAGCCCGATACGGTCGCCCGACTGCTCGAGGCGACGGTCAATGCCGTGCCCTGCCCAGTCACGCTCAAGATGCGTACCGGACCGGAAGAGACATGGCGCAATGCCCCCGAAATCGCCCGGATCGCCGAGGAGTCGGGCATCGCCATGCTCTCGATTCACGGTCGCACGCGGGCGCAGAAGTACCTCGGCGAGGCGGAATACGACACCATCGCGCAGGTGGTCGCCGAACGCCGCATCCCGGTGCTGGCCAACGGCGATATCGACTCGGTGGACCGGGCCTTGGCGGTGCTGGAAAAGACCGGTGCCGCCGGGCTGATGATCGGTCGTGCTGCCTTCGGTCGCCCGTGGCTATTCGCCCAGTTGCGTGCCGCGCTGGAAGGCCGCGACGTTCCGCCCGATCCGGCACCGACCGAGATCATGGGCTTTGTGCGCGAGCAATTCGAGAATATTTATCGCCATTACGGAAATGTGATGGGCGTGCGCATCGCGAGGAAGCACTGGGGGTGGTATTCTTCGCAGCTACCGATTGACGAAGGGACGCGCAAGAAGTTCAACCGACTGGAGACCATCGAGTCCCAGCGCCGGTGGCTTGACCGGCGGGAGGCCGAGCTTCGCAGCGTATCGAGACCGTCCGCCAACGTGAGCGCCTGAACGGCCAGCGGAACGCTCGATCGAGGAGACACGGGACGACCACGGAGTGATCCGTTCGTCCCGGCGTCTCGTGGTCCTGTCCGCCCCTCATGCCGCGTTGTTGAAAAGAATAATGACCTACTCATCCAGCACCGCCACCTCCCAGCCCAACGTGTCGTCGCTCAACGGCAGCGCCCGTCGTGCGGCCGAATGTCACCAAGACGTGCACGAGACCATCATCGACGCGCTCGACATCCTCTGGGATGCCTTCGAGGAAGACCAGCCCAGCAACCTCTATCAGCTGGTCATGGGTCAGGTGGAGCGCCCCCTGCTCGCCCGCGTGCTGGAACGCTGCGATCATAACCAGAGCCGGGCCGCCGCCTGCCTGGGCATCAACCGCAGCACACTGCGAAAGAAACTGCGCGACCACGACCTGATCTGAGCCTCGGCGTCAGCCTCACCCCCGCCCTTTCCCGCACTCCGCACACACGCTCAACGGACGCGTTTTCCGACCTCCCCGTACCCACCTGTTGCATCGCCGCAAAGCCCGCGGCCATGCGCGCCCCGGCGCGATGAACAATTTGCTTTGACCGACCGAAAAAACGCGGTATAACGCGCCGGAAATCGGCTGGTCATCCCCGCGGACGGGCGCCGGCTCGGGACATGCACCCGGGACCCATGATGGCCTGTAGGACTTGGCCATGACCGTCGATCGATACCAACGCGACCTCGCTCGATGGTCGCCTTGAACGTTTTGATCAGGCAGGTACATCATGAGCAAAGAAAACGACTACCAAGATATCGACGACTGGGACGATACCGACGTCGAAGACGACGAGCAGAACAACGACTCCCTGCTCGACAGCATCAAGGGTACGAAGGATGCCCGGCGCCGACTTGACGACCTCCTCGAGGAACGCCGACTGCGGGCGCAGATGACCGACGAATTCTGACCCCCCCTTCCAAACCAGCGGAGCCAACGCATGCGGGAGACTCCCGGCCATCAAGTCCATCTCGCGGACCGACGGGTGCTGGCCATCGGTCTGGTCAGTGGCCTGGTCGCGGTCATGCTGGCCGCGCTGGCCGCGCACGGCCCGATGGCGCCGACCAACCTGGACGCCCAACGGCAGGTGGACACCGCCATCATGCTGCACTTCGTGCACACCCTGGCACTGATGCTGATGGCCCACTGGGCTGCCCCAGCCCGCTGGCGGCTGACCATCGCGGGGCTCTGGCTGATCGGCATCATCCTGTTCAGTGGCAGCCTCTACGCCCTGACCCTGTTCAACCAACCCTGGCCCGGGGCGATCACGCCCATCGGCGGGCTATTTCTGATGCTCGGCTGGATCGGCTGGCTGACCGGCCTGCTGGCCGTCAAGCGGCCCGAGTTCGATTAGGTAACGACAAAGGCCGCCCGCCCCCGCCACGATGGCAGGGAGACGCGACGACCTTTAGTGGGGGGCGCAAGGTCTGGCCCCGACGACACAAGAACTAACCGACTGCCCCCTACTTGTTCACGTAGAAGTGTTGGCGGAAATCGTTCCGGAAACTCGCGTGACAATCGAGGCAGGTGGCCTGCAGGTCGGCAAACGCCCGGATGACCTCTCGGCCGTCACCGATATCCGCCACGTCGGCGAGCGTCGCCGCTGACTCGTGGGCCGCGTGGTCGGCTTTCTGGAACTCGGCACGACGATCCCCGGCGAACGCCATGATGCGCTTGCGCTCCTCGGCGGGCGGGCGCGGGTGTTCAGCGATGGCCCGCGCTTCCTTGGCCACCCACTCCCAGTCTTCGTGGTTGAACGCCTTCACGATCTGCTCGGTGTGCTCGCCCAGCTTCTCCATGGTTTCGTGGAATTCGTGCACGCCGCTGGCATCGTGTTCGTCCTCGCTGGCCTGCGCCGGCCCAAATGCCAGCCCCGGGGCCAGCAACACGGCCATCAGGCCCGCGACCGTCTTATCGATACGTCCTTTCATCTGCTCACCTCCACTCATTGTCTTTGGCCAGAACACAGGTGATCATATGCCAATTCAATTACCTACGTGCCGCGTGATTTGCCGCAGGCTGCGTACAAGACCGGATTGCGGTACCATCCGCGTTTTTGCGCCAGGAATACCATGTCCCAATCGACCTTCGAATACGACGATCTGATTCGCTGCGCCACGGGCGAAATGTTCGGGCCCGGCAACGCGCAACTACCGCTGCCGCCGATGCTGATGTTCGATCGCATCAACCTGATCACCGACGAGGGTGGCGAATACGGCAAGGGCGAGATGCAGGCGGAACTCAAGATCCACCCGGATCTCTGGTTCTTTGCCTGCCATTTCGAAGGCGACCCGGTCATGCCGGGCTGCCTGGGCCTGGACGCCATGTGGCAGTTGGTCGGCTTCTTCCTCGGCTGGAGCGGCGGCAAGGGCCACGGGCGCGCATTGGGCGTCGGTGATGTAAAATTCTCGGGACAGGTCTTGCCGAGAAACAAGAAGGTTGAATACCGTGTGCAGATGAAGCGCGTCATCATGCGCAAGCTCACGATGGGCATTGCCGATGCGCAGATGCTCTGCGACGGCGTCGTCATCTACGAAGCCAAAGATCTTCGGGTAGGACTGTTTACCAGCACAGAAGCACTTTCGGAGTAACCACTCAATGCGCCGAGTCGTCATCACCGGCATGGGCATCGTGTCCAGCCTGGGCAACAACTGCAAAGAGGTGCTCGCCTCGCTTCAGGAAGGTCGTTCGGGCATCGAACGCAACCCCGAGCAGGTCGAGCACGGTTTTCGCTCGCACGTCGCCGGAACGCTCAAGATCGATCCGGCCGAGCATATCGATCGCAAGCTGCTGCGCTTCATGGGCTCGGCAGCCGCCTACAACTACCTCGCGATGAAAGAGGCGATCGAGCAAGCCGGCCTGACCGAAGAGCAGGTCTCCAACCCGCGCGCCGGTCTGATTACCGGCTCTGGCGGCTCTTCCTGCGAGAACATCGTCGCCACCGCCGATATCGCCCGGGAAAAAGGCATCAAGCGGGTCGGTCCGTACATGGTCACCCGCACCATGGGCTCGACCACCTCGGCCTGCCTGGCCACGCCGTTCAAGATCAAGGGCATCAACTACTCGATCAGCTCGGCCTGCTCGACCTCCGCGCACTGCATCGGTGCCGGCGTCGAGCAGATCCAGTTCGGCAAGCAGGACGTGATCTTCGCCGGTGGCGGCGAGGAGCTGCACTGGTCACTGTCGGCGATGTTCGATGCCATGGGCGCCCTGTCCTCGAACTTCAATGACACGCCGGACAAGGCCTCGCGTCCCTACGACGTGGGCCGCGACGGCTTCGTCATCGCCGGTGGCGGCGGCATGGTCGTCCTCGAGTCGCTCGAGCACGCCCAGGCCCGCGGCGCGACTATCCTCGCCGAGGTCACCGGCTACGGCGCAACCTCCGACGGTTACGACATGGTCCAGCCCTCCGGCGAAGGCGCGGTGCGCTGCATGCAGCAGGCGCTGTCGACGGTCGAGGCGCCGATTGACTACGTCAACGCCCACGGCACCTCCACCAAGGTCGGCGACCTGCGCGAGCTGCAGGCGATGACCGAGGTCTTCGGCGATCACCAGCCGATCGTCACCTCGACCAAGTCGCTCTCCGGCCACGCGCTTGGCGCCGCCGGCGTGCACGAGGCGATCTACTCGCTGCTGATGATGCAGAACGACTTCATCGCGGCCTCGGCGAACGTCGAGACCCTCGAGCCCGAGGCCGAACACGCCCGGATCGCCACGCGGACGCTGGAAGACCAGCGGATCGACACGGTGCTCTCGAACAGCTTCGGCTTCGGCGGCACCAACGCCTCGCTGGTGATGCAACGATTCCGGGGGTGATCCGGCGCCGGCCCGCCTGCGGTGCCGGGCGGGTCTCATCGACACGTGGAGGCCCATGAAGCCAGCCATCCCGGCCAACGAAACCGAACGGCTCGCGGCGCTACGCGGCTTGGAGATACTCGATACCCCGGCCGACCCGTCGTTCGACGACCTCACCCATCTCGCTCGCTACCTCAGCGACACCCCGCTGGCGCTGATCGGCCTGATTGACGCCGAGCGCGAATGGTTCAAGTCGGTCGACGGCGCCACGCTCGACGATGTCCAACGCGAGCATACCTTCTGCGCGCACGCGATCCTGACGCCCGACCGGGCTACCTACGTCCCCGATGCGCGCGAGGACGAGCGTTTCGCCGACAACCCCAACGTGATGGACGCCCGCTCGCCCACCATCTTCTACTACGGCGTGCCGCTGACGACCGATAACGGTCTGGCGATCGGCACGCTGTGCGTGGTCGATCACCGGCCGAGAACGCTGGATACCCATCAGCGGGCCGCCGTCGATGCCCTGGCCCGCCAGGCCATGCGCCTGGCCGAGCTGCGTCGGGGCGAGCGCGAGCTCAGACGCGAGCACGAGGAACGCGAGGTCATCCTCGCTCAGCTGGAGCATCGCAATCGCGAACTCGAGACCATCGCTGGCGAACTGCGCACCCGCGCCGATACCGACAAGCTCTCGCGCCTGGGCAACCGCGCCGCCTTCGACACCCGCCTGGAAGAGGCCCTGGCGCTCACCCGCGAACACGAAAGCCCGCTGTCGCTGGTGTTGCTCGATCTCGATCGCTTCAAGCCCTGCAACGACCGCTTCGGTCACCAGGTCGGCGACCGGGTGATCCGCACCTTCGCCGACATCCTGCGCTCGGTGTCCCGGCCCACCGACTTCATCGCCCGCTACGGCGGCGACGAGTTCGCGATCATCCTGCCCCTGGCCGATCACCACGCGGCCATCGACGTCGCAAGGCGGGTGCTCGCGGCTGTGGAGCGCGCGGATTTTTCTCCCTGCGATACCGGTACCAGCCTGGGCGTGGCAAGCCTCGAACCACCACGGCGCGAGGACAGCCCCGACGAACTGCTGCGTCAGGCCGACGAGGCCCTTTACGCTGCCAAGGCCGCCGGGCGCGGCCGCATCGGCGTCGGTTCGGAACAACGGGACGGGATCCGGGTGATCGACGGGTTGGGCCCCATCACGGGCTGAACGGGCGCCCCGGCCGCGCCGGCGCGGCCCTTGCCCGCGCTTGCCGCCACATGGGGACGACGAGGCTCACGCCCGCCCGGAGCCGCCTCGACTCCGGGTCGCCCCTCAGGCGAGCAGCGCACTCTCGATCAGCTGGCGGGTGTAGTCGTGGACCGGGGCATCCAGCAACGCGCGGGTCTCGCCGGACTCCACGATCTCGCCGTCGAGCATCACCACCACCCGGTGCGCCAGGGCGCGCACCACGGCGAGATCGTGGGTGATAAGCAAGTAGGTCAAACCGTGCTCGGCCTGCAGGTCGCCGAGCAGGCGCAGCACCTGCAACTGTACCGCCGCATCGAGCGCACTGGTCGGTTCGTCGAGGACCAGCACCTTGGGCTTGAGGATCAGCGCGCGCGCGATCGCGATGCGCTGGCGCTGCCCGCCGGAGAACTCGTGCGGGTAGCGCGACATCACCGCCGGGTCGAGGCCCACTTCCTCAAGCACCCGCTCGATTCGCTCTCGCCGCTCGCCGCGCGTGAGCCCCGCTTCGTGGACATCCAGCCCCTCGCCGACGATCTGGGCGATGTTCATGCGTGGCGACAACGCGCCGTACGGGTCCTGGAATACCACCTGCAAATCGCGCCGGAACGGGCGGAACTGGCGTTCGCGCATCCCGTCGACACGCCGACCGGCGAGCCAGACGGCCCCCTCGGCCCCGTCCATCAGCCGCAGCAGCGATAGCGCCAGGGTCGTCTTCCCCGAGCCCGATTCGCCCACCACGCCCAGGGTTTGCCCAGCGTGCAGGGCAAGATCGATGCCCTTGAGTATCTCGCTGCGCGTGTCGGCCCCGAACCAGCGCCGCTTGCCGACCGTGACCCCCAGACCTTCGCAACGCAGCCGTTCGGCGGCATCCGGACGCACCGGACCGACCATCGGGGCGACCTGGCGGGCCTCGAGCAGCGTCTGGGTGTAGCTGTCCTTGGGGCGGGCGAAGATCGCGTCGGTGGGGCCGGCCTCGACGATCGCCCCGTCGCGCATCACCATCACGCGGTCGGCGTAACGGCGCACCACCGGCAGGTCGTGGGTGATCAGCAAGAGACTCATGCCCAGACGCTGCTGCAGCTCCACCAGGAGATCCATGATGGTCTTGCGCAGCCCGGCATCCAGTGCCGTCGTGGGCTCGTCGGCAATGACCAGGCTCGGGTTGCAGGCAATCGCCATCGCGATCATGGCCCGCTGACGCTGCCCGCCGGAAAGCTGATGAGGCATGGCGCGCATCACGCGCTCGGGCTCGGGTAGCCGCACCTGGTCGAGCAATTCGTTGACCCGCTGCCGCAACGCCTCGCCACGCAGACCCCGGTGGCGCACCAGCACCTCGGCGATCTGAGCGCCGATCGTCTTGAGCGGATTGAGCGCGGTCATCGGCTCCTGGAAGATCATGCCCACCCGATTGCCGCGCAGGCCCCGCAGTCGGGGCTGGCTCATCGCCAGCACGTCTTCGCCCTCGAAGCGGATGTCGCCTTGCGTACTCGCCCCGCCGGCGTCGAACAGCCGGAGTATCGACAAGGCCGTGACGGTCTTGCCGGACCCCGACTCCCCCACCAGGGCAACCCGCTCGCCCGCGGCGACCTCGAAGGAGACCCCACGCACCAACCGGCTTCCTTCCACGGAGACATCCAGGCCGGTGATTTCCAGCAACGGACTCGCTCGGTTCGCATCCACGATGGTGTTCGTCCTCCCGCGCCAAGGGATCGGGGCGATACCAGGCCCGACACCCTCGGCGGGTGGGCCGGCACGCCGCGATCCACGATCGGGCCATTCTGCCATCGATGCCCCGTCAATGCCGCATGCCGCCCCGCACGCCTGTCGTCATGCCGGGCCGACTTGTGCCGCAAGAACCGTGGGAACCAGAACGCCATGTTCGATTCTCACTTGTTAAAGCCGAATCAGTAGGCTAGCTTCACGATTCACCAGCTACCCGTTCAACCACCGCCCAGGCGCGACCGCGGTTCGCGCAGGAGTCCATTCGTTTGCTTTACTCGATCGGCTCGCTGCTGGCTTTCAGTTTCGTCCTCTCGCTGATCGCGATCCTCGCCCTCATCTGGGCGATCTACTCGAACCAGTTCGCGATTTCCGACGACCAGGCCAGCTCGATACTGCCCGAGGCGGATAACGAGCGTCAGACCACCGGGGAGCAATCCTTCGGTCCGGCCGAGCGACGCCTGATCCTGTTCTTCTTCGTCACCGCGATCGCCTGGCTGGTGATCGGATCGACCTTCGGGCTGATCGCCTCGCTCAAGCTCCACATCCCGGGGCTGCTCGACGGCAGTGCCCCCTTGACCTTCGGTCGTGTGCGCACCATGCACCTCAACAGCGTGGTCTACGGCTGGACCTCGCTCGCCGGTCTCGGCACCGCCCTGTGGCTGGCACCCACCCTGTTCCGCACCCGGTTGCGACACCCGACCGTGGCGCTGTGGGGCGGCATCCTCTGGAACCTCGCGACACTGGCCGGCGTGGTCGCCCTCGGCTCGGGCTGGACCGACGGAATGGAATGGCTGGAATTCCCGTGGCAGATCGACATCGCGCTGGCGGCGGCCGTGGTGCTGATCGGGATACCCATTTTGCTGACGGGGCGACATCGCCAGATCGAACACATCTACGTCTCTGGCTGGTATCTCAGTGCCGCGCTGCTGTGGTTCGTGGTGTTGTTCGTCACCGCCAACGTGCCCTCGCTGTATAGCGGCGCCCAGGCGGCGACGGTCAACTGGTGGTACGCGCACAACGTGCTGGGCCTGTGGGCGACGCCGCTGGGGCTGGCCGCCGCCTACTATTTCATCCCCCGCATCATCGGCAAGCCGATCTACTCCTACCGGTTGTCGCTGCTGGGCTTCTGGGCGCTGGCACTGTTTTACAGCCAGGTCGGCCTACACCACCTCGTCGGCGGCCCGATCCCGACCTGGGCGGTGACGCTCTCGGTCGTCCAGTCGGTGATGATGGTCGTGCCGGTACTCGCCGTGGCGATCAACCAGCACACCCTGAGCCTGAGCAACGGCTGGGCCTGGCGCGAGAGCATCCCGTTGCGGTTCGTGGCGCTGGGTGCGATCTGCTACACCGTGGTTTCCCTGCAAGGCTCGCTCGAGGCCCTGCGCGCGGTGAACACCGTCACTCACTTCACCCACTACACGGTCGGTCACGCCCACATGGGCATGTACGCCTTCGTCTCCCTGGTGATGTTCGGTTCGATCTACTACATCCTGCCGCACCTGACCGGGCGACACTGGCCTTGGCGCGCGTTGATCGCCTGGCACTTCTGGCTGGCGGCGATCGGTGTCGGCATCTACGTCGGTTCGCTGACGATCGGCGGGTGGCTGCAGGGGATGGCGATGCTCGATCCCACCCGCGATTTCATGGAGAGCGTCCGACTGACCGTCCCCTACCTCACCGCCCGTTCGGTCGGCGGCAGCATGATGACCGCCGGCCACGTCCTGTTCGCCCTGCACCTGGTGGCCTTCCTCACGGCACCGGGCAAACGCCCGGTGAGCGCCGACCATTCCGGTGAGTCGTTGCAGACAGGGGGTGCCGCATGAATCGACTCCTGCCGTTAGGCCTCGTCGCGCTGGCGATCCTCGCCCTGGCCATGATCTTTCTGCTGATCGGGCCCGCCCTGCAGATCGCCCCGATCGAGGCGCCGAAGCAACTAGAACCGTATTCCAAGGCCGAATTGCGCGGGCGCGCCCACTACGTGGGACTCGGTTGCGTCTACTGCCATTCGCAGCAGCCGCGCGACCCCTCGCAGGCTCCCGACCAGGCGCGCGGCTGGGGACGGCCCTCGACCGCGGCGGACTACGTCTACGACCGGCCCCACCAGCTCGGCACCATGCGTACCGGCCCCGACCTGTTCAACATCGGCGCACGCCAGCCCTCGCGCGCCTGGCAACTGACGCACCTCTACGCCCCGCGAGCCGTGCACCCCGACAGCATCATGCCCGCCTTCCCGTTCCTGTTCGAGACCAAGGATTCGGCCGGGCCCGACGATGTCGTCGTCGACGTGCCGAAGGCATTCCGGCCCGAAGGCAAGGTGGTGGTCGCGCGCCAGTCCGCCCTCGACCTGGTCGCCTACCTGCTCAGCCTCGACCACAGCTACCCGCCGGTGCACCGGAACCTGCGCGACAACGGGTACCGCCACGGGGGTGAGCGGGGATGAAGAAACGCCGGTTCATTACCTCGATCGGCGGCGTCCGGGACGACTCGTTCATTCCCTACGAACGGCAACGCGGCATCCCGGTGATCGTCTATTCGGTGGTGATCGCCCTGGCCGCCTGGGGGGCGTTCACCCTGTTCACCGTCAGCGACGAGCCAGCCACGGCGAGCGCCGGCACCCGGGCCGGGGCGAACCCTGGCGCGACCGCCGGGTCGGAGGGAAGTGGACGAGCGGTACTCGCCCCGGGACGGGAACTGTTCGAGGACAACTGCGCCACCTGTCACCAGGAGGACGGTATCGGCATTCGCGGCGCGGTGCCGCCGCTGGCCGGCTCGCCCTTCGTCACCGGCAACGCCGACGCGCCGGTGGGGATCGTGCTGATGGGGTTGAGCGGACCGGTCACCGTCGACGGGCGAAGCTTCGACGGGCGCATGCCGACCTTCCGAAACGCATTGAACGACGAGCAGATCGCCCGAATCGTCAGCTTCATCCGCCAGGCCTGGGGCAACGACGCCGGCGCCGTAAGCCCCGAGCGAGTTGCCGAGCTTCGCCAGCGCCTCGCCGATCGCTCCGCGCCACTCAAAGGCGAGGCCGATATCGCCGATACCCTCGGCCAGCCCGTCGGGCAAGCGAGGCAAAAGGCCGGTAGCGGCGATTCCAAACCCATCGGACACTGACCGCCGCCATGCCTCTGAGACTTCGACACAGCCCCTCAACCCGAACCGGTCCACCGACAGCCGGCCGGCTTGCCGGCGTTGCGGCGACGGTGGCGATGGCCGCCGGCTTCGCCCTGCTGGGCACCGGCTGTTCCCCCTCCGGGAACGACGACGCGGCCGCGAGCGCCTCCGACCCGATCGACCCGCTGGCCGCCATGCGCTGGGAGGCCCGCAGCGCGGAGGTATCCCCGGGAATCGCCGGTGACCTGATCGCCGGCGGGAACGGCACCTGGTCCTGTGCCTCCTGCCATGGCGCGAAGGGCGAGGGAACCGAGCAAATCCCGGCCCTCGCCGGCCTGCCCGCCGGCTATATCGCCAAGCAGCTGGCGGACTTTGCCACCGGACGGCGGAAGAACGCCAGCATGAACTACGTCGCCCGCGGCTTGAGCGAAAAGGAGATGGCGGCCCTGGGGCGTTTCTACGCCGAGATGTCGCTCGAGGCGCCGGCGGGGGCCTCGCTGGGCGGGGACATGGACCGCGGGCGTGAACTCGCGCTCCGCGGCGACTGGCGCGTGAGCGCGCCCGCCTGCTACAGCTGCCACGGCTCGTCCGGCTGGGGAGTGGGGCCGAGCTTCCCGCCGATCGCCGGTCAGCAGCCGGTCTACCTCTACCAGCAGCTCACCGCCTTCGCCACCGGCCGGCGCGACAACGACCCGGAGAACTTCATGCACGACGTGGCGCGCGTGCTTTCCGACGCCGACCGTCGCGCCCTGGCGGATTATCTGGCCAGCCGGCCACCCCGCCAGGAACTCACCTCGCCGGCGGGCTCGAGGTCGGAACAGACCGATGCCACCACGAATCCCGCACAGACGGAGGGCGACGGATGAGCCAACAAGGCGATCGGACGACCCGCGAACGCTCGGCGCTGGCACGGTCCGCCCTGGCGGTGGCCGGCGCCGTGGTGCTGCTCGGGGCGGGATTCTTCGCCGCCGAACACGAGATCTGGCCCTTCGGCGCCATCGGCGAGACCCCCGAGCAGGCAGCCACCACCCGCGCCGATCGCGAGGCCCGGCAGGCGCGGGCCGCGCTGGACGAATCGCGCCAGGCCC
The DNA here is from genome assembly GCF_003932495.1 of Guyparkeria sp. SCN-R1. GTDB lineage: Bacteria > Pseudomonadota > Gammaproteobacteria > Halothiobacillales > Halothiobacillaceae > Guyparkeria. The sequence goes on along the minus strand of NZ_QZMT01000005.1, from coordinate 31,072 downwards.
TCGCTGACGATGCAGACGCCGACTTCCCGACGGTACCGGTCGGCGAGGACAACCACTTCGTCCCGCCGAGCGACAAGGAGATACCCGACGGCAAGATGGGCGATGCCATCCGTCGCGGACGCAGCGTGTTCGTCAACACCGGCACGCGGGCGGCGAGATTCACCGGCAACGACCTGGCATGCGCGAACTGTCACCTCGACGCCGGTCGGCGCCAGGGCAGCGCGCCACTGTGGGGCGCCTGGGGCGTCTACCCGAAATACCGCGGCAAGAACGACATGGTCAACACCATGGAGGATCGTCTCAAGGGGTGTTTCACCTACTCGATGAACGCGCGCGAGTCGCCGAGCGGCGGCCCACCGCCCGATAACCACTCCATCTACAAGGACCTGCAGAGCTACATGTTCTGGCTTGCCGACGGGGCGCCCACCGGCCAGGACCTCCCCGGCCGGGGCTATCCCACCCTCGAACGCACCGAGCGGGGCTTCAACTACCAACGCGGCGAACAGGTCTACCGCGCCAATTGCGCGGTATGCCACGGCCTCGACGGGCAGGGACACAAGGACATCAACGGGCGGCGGATCTTCCCGCCGCTATGGGGTCCCGATTCGTACAACTGGGGCGCCGGCATGCACCGCGTGCCCACCGCCGCGGCATTCATCAAGGCAAACATGCCGCTGGGCAAGCGCGATTACCTCAGCGACCAGGAGGCCTGGGACGTGGCCGCCTTCATCAACAGCTTCCCGCGTCCCCCCGACCCGCGCCAGATCGAGAAAGACCTTTCCGTCGCCGAGGCGCAGTCTCGGTATCACGACGACAAGAAGGGCTACTACGGCCAGCGGCTGCGCGGCCGACTCCTGGGCGAACCCCTCGATCATGCCGAATGGCAAACCTTTCGCGATCAGCATGCATTGAGGCTCGATGACGGCTCGCCGTGACGGCGCGAGCGCCACCGAGCCCTCGGATGGCGCGTGCCGGGCGGGTGCGCCGGCGGACGCATCGGCGACCCCCGACGACCGCCTCGCCGGCCTCGACTCGCTCGAGGGCCGGGGCCGCGCCCTGGTCACTATCGAGGGCCTGTGGTGCCCGAGTTGCGCCGCGGCCACCGAGCGAGTGCTGCGCGACAGCCCCGGGGTCCTCGACGCCCAGGTAAGCTTCATCGGCTCGGCCGCCCTGCTGCGTTGGGACCCCGGCCGAACGTCGCTTGCCACCCTCGCCGCGGCGGTTCGCCGGCTGGGGTATCGCCTCGCCCCACCCGACCGGCACCGGACAACGGCCGAGCGGCTGGACGGGGAGATCCGCGCATTGGGGGTTCGTCTGACCCTCGCCGCGTTCTTCGGGGTCTGGACCATGCTGTTCTCGCTGTTGCTCTACCTGGGCGTAGCGGAGCAGTCGGGCGGATCGGTGGGCTGGTGGCTCGCGCTGGCAAGCGTCTCCTTCGCGCTACCCGCACTCGCCCTGGCCGGCCGCCCCATCCTGCTCGCCGGGTGGCGCACGCTTCGCACCGGCGTGCCCGGCATGGATACCCTGGTGAGTCTCGGCGTGCTGGCCGCGCTGGGGCTCTCGGCCTGGCAACTGTCGCGCGGCGTGGAGCACGTCTACGCCGACACGGCGGTGATGCTGGTGGTCCTTCTGACGGTGGGACGCCTGCTCGAAGCCCGGGCCCTGCGGCGGGCGGCCGTCACCATCGATGCCCTGCACGCGCGGCTGCCGGAAGTCGCTATCCGCCTGCATCGCGACGGCAGCGCGGAGACCGTCGCCGCCGAATCGGTGGCGGTCGGCGAACGGATCCGGGTGCCGGCCGGCGAGCGCATCCCGCTTGACGGCATCCTCCGTCGGGGGGAAGGCCGCGTCGATCGCGCCGTGTTGACCGGCGAATCGCGCCCCGCCGAGGTCCGAGCCGGCGATGCCGTGTCGGCCGGCTGCGTCAATCTTGAGCGGGGCCTGGTGGTCGAAGTCACGGCCCGGGTGGGCGAACGCGAGATCGACCGCATCGGCGAACGGGTGATCGAAACGGTGCGGGCCCGCCCCGGCACGCAACGACTGGCCGACCGCGTCGCCCGCTGGCTCGCCCCGGGGGCCATCGGACTGGCCACCTTGACCGGCATGGCCGGCCTGCTGCTCGGGCTGCCCCTTGAGGAAACCTTGTTGCGCGCGACCTCGGTGCTGGTGGTCGCCTGCCCCTGCGCGATCAGCATCGCCGTGCCCATCGCCTACGTCACCCAGGCCGGACGCGCCGCCGACGCGGGCGTGCTGTTTCGCGACGCCGCCGCGCTGGAGCGACTGGCTCGCATCGAACGCGTCTTTCTCGACAAGACCGGCACCCTGACCGCCGGCCACCCCGCGGTGGCCGAGGTCATGGTCCACCAGCCATTGCCCAGCGCACTTCCCGCCGACCGAGCCACCCTGCTCGGCCTGGCCGCGGCCGCCGAGGGCGACGTGGAACACGTCATCGCCCGGGCCCTGCGCCAGGCGGCGGGTGCCCCGGTCATGCCGCTCGAGGCGCGCCGCGAGGATGCCGGGGTGAGCGCGCGACACCCCCGCCATGGCGAACTGCTGGTCGGCTCGGCGAGTTTTCTCGAAGCGCACGGCATCCCGGTTCACAGTCCTCGCGCCGGCGACGACATGCAGGTGAAACTGGCGATCGCCGGCAACCACGTCGCCACCATCGTGCTTGACGACCCGCTGCGCCCCGCGGCCGCGGCGACGGTACACGCCCTGGGCGAGCTGGGGATCGAGTGCGGGATGCTCACCGGCGACCGTCACGACTCCGCCTTGCGGGTGGCCCGCGCGGTGGGTATCCCACCGGAGCGGGTGACCGCCGACTGCCTGCCGGGGGACAAGGCCCGGCGATTGCGCGCGGCGAGCGGGCAAGCCGCCTTCGTCGGCGACGGCGCCAACGATGCCCTGGCCCTGGCGGTTGCGGACGTCGGCATCGCCGTGTCGAACGCCAACAGCACCGCGGCGATGGCCGCCGGGGTCGTGCTTGGCGGAGAGGGGGTCGACGGGGTCGAGCGTGCCATCCGGATCGCCCGCCAGGGCCGCCGAGTCATGCGCCAGAATCTCGTTTTCGCCCTGGGATACAACGCCGGCGGACTCACGTTGGCGGCATTCGGCGTCATCCCGCCCGTGATGGCCGCCGCCGCGATGGCAGCCAGTTCGCTGACCGTCATCCTTAACGCCGCTCGCCACGGCGGTCATCCACCGCAGGGCTCACAGGCCACCGGCTTGACGAACGTCGCCGCCGGGTCGGGGTAAGGACTTGGCATTGCCGGTTGGCCGTGGTCTATGGTCTACCCATTCCCAGAACACACGGTGGACCCTTCCATGTCCGTCTCGATCGCGGTCGCCCGAGGCTCGTTTTCGGCACTCGTGTTCACGCTGGCGGCACTGATCGCCGCGGTAGTCCCCTCGCCACCGGCCTGGGCCGAAGACGCGACATCGAGCGAATCCTTCGACTGGGATGCGGCCTGGGAGGAAGCGGAGGAACGATCACGCGAGGAGCAGCGCCTGATCGAGAAGGCAAGGCAGGTCAACGAGGGCGAGCTTGAACTGCTCACCACCCCGCCCGAACCGAACGCGGCTCGCATGCAAAAACGCATCCGCCTCGATCGTAACAGCCTCGAGACCGGCTGGGCGGCGATGCGGCAATGCCACGAAAACCTCGATCCCGCGCCGGCGGTACAAATCGTCTACAACCCGGAACGCACCCGGGACATCCGCATCACCTCGCGCCAGGGAATCGGCGTGGCGAAAATCGACGGGCCGAGCGTGCAGATGCGAGAGATCGAGCGGGGCGCGCGGCTTTGCGTGCGGGCCGAGGTGCTCGCGATCGAACCCCACCCGACCGCCGACGGGTTCCAGGTCGAGAACGGCCCGTTCATGCGCCGATTCCTCGACGGCTACTACCCGATGCAGGTGCACCTCGCGATCGACTGGCCGTCCGGCTTGCTCCGGCTGGTCGACAGCGACCCCGAGCCGCAGCCGGGTCTGGCGATCGAGACGCGCCCCGACGGGCTCGAGCTCGACGCCCACTTCGAGGGACGACTGGTCTCGCGACTGCACCTGGTGCGGGGATCGGCCCCCTGAACGTCGCCGCGGAAGCGTCAATCGGTTAGACTCGCGCGTTTTGCCGTAACGGATCCTCGCATGTCCCCAAACGCCACCCCGGTCGATCGCGACACAACGGGCAGCCTCCGCCCCGTCGACGTGGTCGCGCCGCCCGGGCTGGAGACGGCCCTGGCCGAGGAACTGCGGCACCTGACCGGGGAGAGCGTCAGCGATCGACCCTTCGGTGCGAGCGCCGAATGGCCGGTCGAGGCGATCTACCGGGTCCTGGCCGACAGCCTGATCGCCGCGCGCGTCTATCTGCCGCTCGCGCGCGGCCACGTCGCGCAGGCGGATCAGCTCTACGAGCTGGCGGCGAGCGTCGACTGGGCGGCGCAGCTGGGTGCGGACGACAGCTTCGCGATCACCGCCAGCGGCGGCAACGAGGCGTTGCGGCACACCGGCTTCATCGCCACGCGCGTCAAGGACGCGCTGGTCGACCAGTTTCGCGACGCCACCGGCCGCCGCCCCAGCGTCGATGCCGAGACCCCGGGCCTGCGGGTCCATTGCCACGTGCCACGCCAGGGGCAGGCGACCCTCGCCATCGAGCTGTCCAACGGCTCGCTGCATCGGCGCGGCTACCGGGTCGACGGCGGCGAGGCTCCCCTGCGCGAGAATCTGGCCGCCGGTCTGTTGTGGCGGGCGCGCTGGCCGCAGGTCGCGAGCCTCGGTGGCGGGCTGTTCGACCCGATGTGCGGCTCGGGCACCTTCCTGGTCGAGGCCGCCCTGTCGCTCTGGGGCATGCCTGCCGCGATGCGCCAACGACGACTGGGCTCGCCGGCGTGGAAGGGTCATGTGCCGACCGCCCGCGATGCGATCCTAGAGGATGCCCCGCGCGGTTGGCTCGACAACCCGCCGGCACGCGGCTCGCTCACCATGGTCGCCCAGGATCGGGACCCACTGCAGCTCGCCGCCGCCCACGCGAATATCGAGTCGGCCGGGCTCGGCGAGGCGATCGAGCTGATCCATGCAGACAGCTTCCGCGCCCCCTGCCCGGCCGAGCTTCGGGGAGTCGAGACCGGCCTGCTGATCAGCAACGTGCCGTTCGGCCAGCGCATCGACGCATCACAGGACCAGGCCGAGTGGACCGCCCTGTGCTCGCGCTGGGTGGAAGGCCTGCCCGGTTGGTACTGGGGCATCCTGCGTGCAGCCGAAAGCGAATTGACCTGGCCGCTGCGTTTCGAGAAGCGCGTGATGGTGCTCCACGGGGGTGTCGAGGTGGAGTTCCTGCGCGGACAGTTCTCCGAGAAAAGCCTGCGGCGGCCCGCCGGACCGCATGCCCTGGCCGGTCGACTGATCGAGCAGGGCCGGCGTGGCGAATACGATGCCGCCGACTTCGCCAATCGTCTGGCCAAGAACTGGAAACAGCGCAAGTCGCTGATCAAGCAGGGTGACAATGCCCTGCGCATCTACGATGCCGATCTGCCCGACTTCAAGCTCGCCGTGGATTGGTACCGCACCGAGGACAACCAGACCTGGCTGGACATCCAGGAATACCAGGCACCGAAACAGATCGATCCGCAGAAGGCGCGGACCCGCCTGGCGGCCGCCACGGCCATCGCGGTCGACACCCTGGGTGTCGATCCGGACTGTGTCGTGGTGCGCCAGCGCGCGCGGCAGTCGGGTCGACAGCAGTACGGTCGACTCGGCGGGGAACACATCGAACGCATCCTGCGCGAGCGCGACACCCGGTTGCTGATCAACTTCACCGACTATCTCGACGTCGGCCTGTTCATCGATCATCGGCTGGTACGCGATCGCCTGGCCGAACTGTCCCGGGGCAAGCGCCTGCTGAACCTGTTCTGCTATACCGCCAGCGCATCGGTACGTGCCGCCGTCGCCGGGGCGCAGGCCACCACCTCGGTGGACCTTTCCAATACCTATCTCGACTGGGCCGAGCGCAACTTCGAACTCAATGGCATCGCCCTCAATGGTCAACACCAGTTGCTCCGCGCGGACGTGCTGCGCTGGCTCGACCACCGGCCGCCGGCCGCGGAACGCTTTGACGTGATCTTTCTCGACCCGCCGTCCTTCTCCAATTCCAAGTCGATGGACGACACGCTCGACATCCAGCGGGATCACCCGGATCTGATCGCGGCCTGCATGCCCCACCTCGCCCCGGGTGGCGTACTTGTCTTTTCAAACAACCGCAAAGGGTTTACATTGCACCCTTCCATCGAGAAGCGATTCCAAATCGATGATATTTCGAGAAAAACACTGCCCAAGGATTTCGCACGCACCCCGGAGCGGCGTTTTGTCTGTGAAATCCGGCGTCCCTGAGCGTCATGGCGACGTCAACGGGCGGGGCCTCCGGGCCAGTAACGCGGGTGAGAGCCGGCCGAGTGAAGCCGGCCAAATGACGGCCCGGCGTTGGTTTCCATCCACCCTGTTGAGCTGGGCCGGACTGGGGCTGGTCCTCACCCTGGCCAGTGGGTGCGCCACCCAACCCAGTCATAAGCCGAACAGCAGCGAGCAAGCCAGCAAGGCCAAGGAAGCAGCCGAGGTGCTCGATCAGGCGCAGCGACGCAGCAACCTGCCCTACGACCCACTCGAAACCATCGACACCCTGTCCGGCATGCATCCGCGCGCCATCGAGGCCGTCATCCAGGCCGTCTCCCAACTGGGCACGCCCTATCGCTGGGGTGGTGGGTCCACCGAGAACGGCTTCGATTGCAGCGGCCTGACCCAACACGCCTACCAGGCGGCAAGCATTGAGCTGCCTCGCACCTCCGCCGAGCAGTACCGTGCCACCAAGCGCATCGAGCGCGAGGCGCTACGCCCCGGCGATCTGGTGTTTTTCCGATTGAACGGCAACCGGATCGATCATGTCGGCATCTACGTCGGTGGCGATCGCTTCATCCATGCCCCTTCCAGCGGCAAGTCCGTCTCATTCGCGAGCCTCGACAACGTGTTCTGGTCAGGCAAGTACGTGGGCGGGGGACGCGCTGCCGAGGCCAATGAGCTACAGTTGGCAGGAAACCGGCCCGAGTAATTCTGAGGCGGCCTGCCGGCACGACGCGGCTTTTGGTCTGCACCAGTCAAGCAGAGCGGATAATCCGGAAACGGATTTTGACGGGCCATCGAGCCAACGCCCGGGTCGCATTCGGAAGGACCACGACGCCCCACAGGGAGGGCTTCTGCCATGGAACGAAGGCAGTTTCTCGTCACCGGGGCACTCGCCCCGCTCGCCGCCCTGCTCGGCTGTGAGGCCCGCGAGCCGTTGTTGCGCATCTCCGGCATCACCTGGGTCGGCTACGAGCCCCTGTTCCTCGCCCGCGAACTCGACCTGCTTCCCCCCGAGCGGATCCGGCTAATCGAGTCCCCCTCCAATACCAACAGCCTGATGCAGCTGGCCTCCGGCGAAGTCGAGGCGGCTACGCTTACCCTCGATGAATTCATTCTCGCTCGTGCCGGCGGCATACCGGTACGCATCGCGCTGGTCTTCGACACCTCCCAGGGGGCCGATGTCATCATGGCCCGTCCGGGCATCGACCGGCTAGAGGATCTGGCCGGTCGACGGATCGGGGTGGAAGACACGGCCGCCGGCGCCCTCATGCTGCGAAAGTCGCTCGAGGCAGCCGGTCTGACACCCGACGACGTCACCCGGGTACCGGTGATCGGCGGCGGCCAGATGGATGCCTACCGGCACGGCGAGGTCGACGCGGTGATCAGCTACGAGCCTTTCGCCTCGCGTCTGGTCGCACTCGGGGCGAACCGGCTTTACGACAGCAGTGCCTTTCCCGGGTTGATCGTCGACGTGCTGGCCGTCAGTGAAACGGCCATCGACCACCAGCACACGACACTCTCCGACCTGTTGACGGCCTACTTCGAGGCCCTGGCCGTGGTGAAATCGAGCCCGGGGCGGGCGCACCGCCTCATGGCACCGCGATTGGGACTGACCGTCGAGGAAACCGCGGAGGCCTACGGAGGCATCGCCCTGCTGAGCCTGACTGACAATCATGCCTGGCTGGAGCCACCCTCCGCCCCGCTGCGAGAGGCGGCACGGACCGTCGCCGAAATCATGCAATCCAACGCCCTGATCGAGCAGATCCCCGACCTGTCCGATCTCGCCACGGCTCGTTTCCTGCCGGAGGGGCCATGAAACTGCCGCGCCTGTCCTTGCGACTGATGGTCCCGCTGGGACTTGGCCTGCTGTTCCTCCTGATCACGGCCGTCTCGCTGGTCAATGGCATCCACAATCGCTCGGCCATCTTCCTCGCCGATTCGAGCCAGCGCTTGCTCGGCTACACGACCGAGATTGCCCGCACGATCGAACAGGGTGGGCTGGAACAATCCGGCATCCTGAATGCACGCGTGAGCAGTATCCTGACCGATCCGCGCGTCGACATGCTGATCGCCGTGGGTCCCGATCGCGAGGTGCTGGTCTCCCCAAACCGGACTTGGCAAGGCAAGTCGGTCGATGACCTGCTGGCCGATCTCAACCCCGGCACCTTTGGCCAACGACAGGACCAGCGCCTGCCTTACCTCGAGCACTTGGACGAGGACGAAACACTCCGTGCGCTGCAATCGTTCGAGTTGCCCGGCCTGTCCGACCGCCCGCGCTCGGAGAGTCGCGGCGTGGTCTGTGTACGCATGGACCTGACGGCCTCGCTCGCCCGCATCCGCAACGAGGCGATCCTCGCGCGCCTGCCGGAGGCCGGCGTGATGCTGCTGATCATCCTGCTCACCGCCTGGGTGCTCAACTCGCAGATCACCCGGCCACTGGGACGACTGCGGCGGGCAGCAATGCGCCTGCGCCAGGGTGATCACGACGTGCGCCTGCCCGACCGGGGCTGCAGCGAGATTGCCGAGGTCGCTCAAGGCTTCAACTCAATGACGTGTGCGATCGCCGAGGCGCGCGACCGATTGCTCGAAAGCGAACAGCGTCTGGCGGTCACTCTCGACTCGATCGGCGATGGCCTGATCGCGACCGATCTCGACGGCCATATCACGCTGATGAACCCGGTGGCCGAGCGGCTCACCGGTTGGTCGCGCGAGGAGGCGATCGGCAAACCCATCGAGGCGGTGTTCGTGATCTGCCAGACCGATGACAACCGGCCGATCGCGATCCCCATCCGCCGAGTACTGGCCGAAGGCACCCTGGTCGGACTGGCAAACCACACCGTCCTCACCGACCGCAGCGGCAATCGGTACCACATCGCCGACAGCGCCGCGCCGATCCAGCATGACGACGGCTCGCTGGTGGGGGTCGTGCTCGTCTTCCATGACGTGAGCGCGGAATATCGGTTGCGCGACGCGCTTGCCGAGAGCGAACAGCACTTTCGCACACTTGCCGACAACGGCCAGACACTGATCTGGACGGCCGACCTGGAGGACAAACGCGACTACGTCAACCGCCCCTGGCTGGCCTTCACCGGCCTGTCCCAATCCGAGGCGCTCGGAGACGGCTGGCAGCGCGCCGTGCATCCCGACGACCTGCCGGCACTGCAGCAGACCATTGCCTCCGCCTACGAGAGACGCACCCCGTTCACGCGCGAGTATCGATTACGCCATCACAGCGGCGAATACCGCTGGTTGCTGGCCAAGGGCACACCGCGTTTCAACAGCCGGGGCGAGTTCGTGGGCGTCATGGGGCAATGCGTCGACGTCACGGCGGACAAGGAAACCGCCGCCCAGCTCGAACGACTGGCCTATCACGACGGGTTAACCGACCTGCCCAACCGCGCCCTGCTGCTCGATCGGGTCGATCAGGCTATCCGACAACGCAAACGCCATGGTGGTGTCGGCGCGTTGCTCTTCGTTGACCTGGACGAATTCAAGCAGATCAACGACCTGTACGGTCATGCGCGCGGCGATCAGGTGTTAATGGAGGTCGCGCAACGCCTGTCCGGCCTGGTCCGCGACACCGACACGGTGGCTCGACTGGGTGGCGATGAATTCCTGGTGCTCGTTCCCGAGATGGCGCACGATATCCATGGGGCGCGTCAAAGCGCGACGGCGCTGGCCGACAAGCTGCGCCATGCCATGGAACAACCGTTCGAGTTCGAGGACTTCCGCCACCTGGCAACCGCCAGCGTGGGTCTGACGCTGTTTGCCGGCAAGGTCGACAACGCGGAGGAACTGGTCCGCGAGGCGGATATCGCGATGTATCAGGCCAAGCGCGCCGGCCGAAACAACCTGGTCAACTTCGAGTCGGGCATGGTCGAGTCGGTGACCCGCCGCTATCGAATGGAACAGGAACTCAAGCAGGCGCTGGAACGTGGCGAATTCGAGCTGCACCTGCAATCCCAGGTGGACCGCGACGAGGTGGTGGTCGGCGCCGAGGTGCTGTTGCGCTGGCGTCATCCGGTGCGCGGGCTTGTCTCGCCAGCGGAATTCATCGCGCTGGCCGAGGAATCCGGGCAGATCATCGCCATCGGCGAATGGGTGCTGCACGAGGCCTGCCACCTGCTGCATGGGCTCGAGCAATCCACACCGCCCGGCCAGCGACATCTCAACATCTCGGTGAATGTCAGCCCGCGCCAGTTCCGCACGCCCGACTTCGTTGACCAGGTGAGACAGACCATTGAGCAAACCGGCATCGATCCGGCCCACCTGATGATCGAGATCACCGAGAACTTGCTGGTCAGCCACGCCTCCGAGGCCATCGAACGCATGCGCGCGTTGGCCGAATTGGGCCTGACGTTCTCGATCGACGACTTCGGTACCGGCTATTCCTCGTTCGCCTACCTCAAGCGCCTGCCCCTGAACGAGATCAAGCTGGACAAGAGCTTCGTCGACGACGTCCCCGACAGCCCGGGTGACACCGCTATGGTCGAGGCCATCCTCGCCATGGCCGCACGCCTTGGCATCGACGTGGTCGCCGAGGGCGTAGAGACCTGCGAGCAGTTCGATTACCTCAAGGCAAACGACTGCACACGGTTCCAGGGTTTCTGCTTTGCCCGCCCCGTCCCGGCACGCCGGTGGATCGAGGAACAACTGGATGCCATGGAGCGCAGTTCAGCGCGCTGACCGATCGGTACGGTAGCGCGCAACGCAACCGGGAAGCCCGCCCCAGGTTGTCCGGTTACCGGTTATCAGGAGTCCGATGAAGGCTCACTGGATATCGACCTCGTCCACTCCACCGCCACGTCACCGTCAACGAACCGAATGGTCAATGGCAATCGTCCGGTCGCACTGCCCAGCCGCTCGACCTCCGTGGCCCGCTTGACCAACACGCCCGAACCATCGCTTCGACCCTCGTCGCGGGTCTCGATCAGGGCATACCCCCGCTGCTGGACCTGACGCGGGCCGAGTGCCTCGAGCTGACGGGACAGGCCGGCAAGGCGTGTGCGCTCTTCACGCAGTCGCCGCTCCAGACCGCGGGGATCGAGCCGCGTGGCATCAAGACGGGCTCGCCAGCGAGGCATCAGGCGCTCTCGGCTTACCAGCAGGCGCCGGGAGAGCGTGGCAACCCGATCACGCTCGGCGGAGTTGATTGCGGCAATGCATCGATGCAACCGGCTTGCCGGCCCCAGCAGTTGTTCCCTGAGCCCCTCGAGGCGACGCCGGGGATGCGCCCCTTCCAGGCGTCGGCGTAAGCCATGCGCACGTTCACGCCCCTGCGCGATACGACGCTCGATACCGCGTCGCAGCGGCGAGTTCAGTCCGGCCAGTCGATAACGACCGAAACGTAGCTGCTCGACCGGGCCGGCGCGATCGAGGCGCCGCGTCAGCCCGTCCAGGCGTTGCGACTCGGCCTGCAGCCGCCCCTCCCAGCGCAGACGGGCCCGATCAGCCCACCGCTCCACATGTTGGCGCATGTCGCTCGCCGTGATGGGTGTGGCCAGTTCAGCGGCCCCCGTGGGGGTGGCCGCCTGGCGGTCGGTCACCAGGTCGCAGAGCGTGGTGTCGGTCTCGTGACCGACTCCACTGATCACCGGCACCGGGCAGTCGTACAAGGCACGCACCAGCGCCTCGTCGTTGAAGGACCAGAGGTCCGACAAAGACCCTCCGCCACGCACGATCAACGCCACATCGAAGACATCACTAGTTAGCTGCGACACGGCCTGGCGCAACTCGCCGGCCGACTCGCTTCCCTGCACCCGCACCGGGAACAACGTGACCCGCGCCAGCGGAAAGCGCCGCGCCAGGGTGACGTGGACATCGTGGATGGCCGCACCGGTGTCCGAGGAGATTACGGCGATATGTCGCGGCAACTCCGGCGTCGGTCGCTTGTGCTCTGGCGCGAACAGCCCTTCGGCCAGCAGGCGTTGCTTGAGTCGTTCGAATTCGGCGGCCAGGCGCCCCTCACCGGCCGGCGCGATCGACTGGACAATCAGCTGGTAGGCACCTCGTTCGGTGTAGATACCCAGCCGCCCGGTCGCGACCACCTCTTCGCCCTCGCGTAGTGGATGGGCGCAGCGTTGTGCGTTGCCGCGAAAAAAGGCGCAACGCAACTGCGACCGATCATCCTTGAGCGCGAAGTAGTGATGCCCTGACGCCGCCCGCTTGTGCTCACTGATCTCGCCGACCACCTCGACCAGGCCGAACACCTGGCCGAGCAGATCACCGGCCTGCTTGTTGATCTGGGTGACCGACAGGGCGGTCGATCCGGTGGGAGATGACATGGGCACAATCCGTGATCAAGAAAAAAGACGGGGACTCGAGTCAGCCCCGAAGTACGGCACGAAAAAGGCCGCGAACAATGCTCGCGGCCCGGGAATCTTGCTGTTTCTAGCGGTCGGCCAACCCGCCAGGGCTGGCCGGGATCATCAAGCCCTTACCAGGTCTTGTATGGACCGGCTTCCTGCTCGGCCCACTGCTTCTCGGCCAGTGCCTGCAGCTCCTTGATGTACTCGGCCTTCTCGATGGCCTTGTCGTACTCGCCCTTCTTGGCCAGCTTGTCGGCTTCGCCGAACAAGGCGCTCTTCGGGTGCGGGCTCCACGGCGCGTAGCCTTTCTCTTGAACGGCTTCAACGGCGGCTTGGGCTTCTTGCTTGGCCTTCTCGTAATCTGCTTCGCTGGCGGCGTTGGCCATGCCAACCGAACCGATCAGGGCAAAGCCCGCTGCTGCGGCAACAACGCGTGCTGTTTTAATCATTATTTACTGCCTCCTAGGTGGTTTGCTCTGGTAGCGAGTCCGACTTTAGCGCAATCAAAGTCGGGATGCCAACAACGCCCTTGGAACCTCGGCACGATTAGCAATACCGCTCTGCGCGCCTTGAGCCGGACAGATGCAAGGGGACCGTCCGCCGCGCAAGGGTGATTCCCTTGTCAAGGACGGCAACGCCGCAGGTGTCCGGCTCAAGCGCGCCCTTCGGGGCTTGCCGAGTCACCCCCCTTCCGCGTTGCGCCATCTTGGCGTGGCCGCCAGCACGCCGGCGACGCCGCGCCTTGAAGGCGGGCGACTCACCAAACCAGAGTGGCATTGCTAATCGTGCCGAGGTTCCTTATGCGCCCAAAACCGCATCCGGATGCTCCCGGTGAGGGACACCGAGGCATCCGGACATTTACCCGTCGGGCGCAGGCCACTATAATTGCGCGGACACTTTCTACCATCCGCAAGAGTCCCCCAACCATGCGAATCCTCGAGGAAGGTCTCACCTTCGACGACGTGTTGCTCATTCCGGCCCGCTCCTCGGTGCTGCCCCGGGACGTGTCACTTGTCACGCACCTGACCCGTAATATCCAAATCAATATCCCGCTGATCTCCTCGGCGATGGACACGGTTACCGAGGCGCGCCTCGCGATTGCGCTTGCCCAGGAAGGGGGCATGGGGATCATCCACAAGAACATGACGGTCGCGCAGCAAGCCGAGCATGTCCGCCGGGTGAAGAAACACGAATCGGGTGTCATCAAGGACCCGATCACGGTCACCCCGGACACCAGCATTCGCGACGTGCTCAAGATCACGCGCGATCATTCCATCAGTGGCGTGCCCGTGGTCAGCGAAGGCCACCTCGTCGGCATCGTCACCAGTCGCGATCTGCGCTTCGAGCAGAATCTCGACCAGGCGGTGGCCAACATCATGACCGGCAAGGAGCAGTTGGTGACCGTCAAGGAAGGCGCCAACCGCAAGGAAGTCGAGGCCCTGCTGCACAAGCACCGCATCGAGAAGGTGCTGGTGGTCAACGATGACTTCGAGCTGCGCGGCATGATCACCGTCAAGGACATCCAGAAGTCCACCGACTATCCCAATGCCTGCAAGGACGCCTCCGGGCAACTGCGCGTTGGCGCGGCCGTCGGCACCGGCGGTGACACCGAGGAGCGCATCGAAGCGCTGGTCGCCGCCGGCGTGGACGTGATCGTGGTCGACACCGCACATGGTCACAGCAAGGGCGTGATCGACCGGGTGGCCTGGATCAAGGGCCGCTACCCGCAGGTGGAGGTGATCGGCGGCAACATCGCCACCGGCCAGGCCGCCCTCGAGCTGGTCGAGGCCGGCGCGGACGCGGTCAAGGTCGGTATCGGCCCGGGTTCCATCTGCACCACCCGCATCGTCGCCGGCGTGGGCGTACCGCAGGTCACCGCCATTTCCAACGTGGCCGAGGCGCTCAAGGGCACGGACGTGCCGCTGATTGCCGACGGCGGCGTGCGTTTCTCCGGCGACTTCGCCAAGGCCATGGCCGCCGGTGCCCACTCGGTGATGGTCGGCTCGATGCTGGCAGGCACCGAGGAGTCACCCGGCGAGGTCGAGCTGTTCCAGGGCCGCTCCTATAAGTCGTACCGGGGCATGGGCTCGCTCGGGGCGATGCAGCAGGGGTCCTCGGATCGCTACTTCCAGGCGGAGACCACCGCCGAGAAGCTGGTACCGGAAGGCATCGAGGGCCGCGTGCCCTACAAGGGCTCGCTGGTCGCCATCGTCCACCAGATGATCGGCGGGCTGCGCGCCTCGATGGGCTACGTCGGCGCCAAGGACATCGACACCATGCGTAAGCAGCCGCAGTTCGTGCGCATCACGAATGCCGGCATGCTCGAATCGCATGTCCACAACGTGTCGATCACCAAGGAGAGCCCGAACTACCGGGTGTAACCCAGTGCCGCGCCCCTGCCGGGGCGCCTCGTTTGCCATCGACCCGGCCTTGCCTGCCGGGTCGACTTGTTACAGGGCCAAGCTGCCCTTGCCTGAAAAACACGGACCTCACGATGACCGCTTCCTCGACCATCCCGCATCCCGACATCCACGCCGAGCGCATCCTGATCCTGGATTTCGGCTCGCAGTACACGCAACTGATCGCCCGGCGCGTGCGCGAATCACGGGTGTACTGCGAAATCCACTCCTGGGATGTCGACAACGCCTTCGTCCGTGACTTCAATCCCACCGGCATCATCCTCTCCGGCGGTCCCGAATCGGTCATCGACCCGCAAAACGCGCCCTGCGCCCCCGAACTGGTCTTCACCCTGGGCGTGCCGGTACTGGGTATCTGCTACGGCATGCAGACCATGGCCGCCCAGTTGGGCGGCAAGGTCGAGAACGCCAGCCACCAGGAATTCGGCTTTGCCAAGGTGCGCGCCCGCGGCCATACCGCGTTGTTGAAGGACATCGAAGACGAGGTCACCGAGGAAGGCTTTGGACTGCTGGACGTCTGGATGAGCCATGGCGATCACGTGGTTGACCTGCCCGAGGGCTTCAAACTGATGGCCTCCTCGGACAACGCGCCGATCGCCGGCATGGCCGACGAGTCGCGCAACTTCTTCGGCGTGCAGTTCCATCCCGAGGTCACCCACACCCGCCAGGGTGCGCGCATCATCGAGCGCTTCGTCCGCGAGATTTGTGACACGCAAGGGCTGTGGCGCTCGGACGCGATCATCGAGACCATGATCGACCAGGTCCGCGAGCAGGTCGGGGACGAGGAAGTCATCCTCGGCCTGTCCGGCGGCGTGGACTCCTCCGTGGTCGCCGCCCTGCTCCACCGCGCCATCGGCGACCAACTCACCTGCATCTTCGTCGACAACGGTCTGCTGCGCGAGGGTGAAGGCGACCAGGTGATGCGCACCTTCGCCGAGCACCTGGGCGTGCGCGTCATCCGCGTCGACGCCGAGGACCGGTTCCTCTCCCGGCTGGCCGGCGAGGCCGACCCCGAGAAGAAACGCAAGATCATCGGCAACACCTTCATCGACATCTTCGATGACGAGGCCGGCAAGCGCGAGAACGCGCAATGGCTGGCCCAGGGCACCATCTACCCTGACGTGATCGAGTCGGCCGGCTCCAAGACCGGCAAGGCGCACGTGATCAAGTCGCACCACAACGTCGGTGGCCTGCCCGAGCACATGAAGCTCGGCCTGGTCGAGCCGCTGCGCGAGCTGTTCAAGGACGAGGTCCGCCAGATCGGCCTGGAACTCGGCCTGCCCAGCGAGATGATCATGCGACACCCCTTCCCCGGCCCGGGCCTGGGTGTGCGCATCCTCGGCGAGGTCAAGCACGAATACGCCGAGCTGCTGCGACGCGCCGATGCCATCTTCATCCACGAGCTGCGCGAGGCCGGCCTCTACGACCAGGTCTCGCAGGCATTCGCCGTGTTCCTGCCGGTCCGTTCGGTGGGCGTGATGGGCGATGGCCGACGCTACGACTACGTCGTCGCCCTGCGGGCCGTGGAGACCATCGACTTCATGACCGCCCGCTGGGCACGCCTGCCCTACGAGTTCCTGGAAAAGGTCTCGCTGCGCATCGTCAACGAGGTTCGCGGCATCTCGCGGGTGGTCTACGACGTCACCGGCAAGCCGCCCGGCACCATCGAGTGGGAATGACGTCCGCTCGCCACCAGCGCTGACTCCATGAGCGGCCACGACCGCAAGCACATGCAGGCCTGCCTTGCCCTGGCTCGACAGTCGATCGAGCTGGGCGAGGTGCCGGTCGGCGCCATCGTGGTCGACGCGAACGGAGCCACCATCGGCCGCGGGCACAACCGCCCCGTCGCCCTGCACGACCCCAGCGCACACGCCGAGATACTGGCCATGCGCGAGGCCGGGCGGCATCTGGCCAACTATCGCCTCGACGACTGCACTCTCTACGTCACCCTCGAGCCCTGCCCCATGTGCCTGGCTGCGGCCTCGCACGCCCGCGTCGCGCGGATCGTCTACGCCGCCCCGGACCCGCGCGCCGGTGCCTGCGGCTCTGCCATCGACCTCAATCGGGCCGACTGGCATCACTTTCGTCCCGTGATCGACACCGGCCCCTGCGAGACCGAGGCGGCCGAACTCCTCACCGAGTTCTTCCGCGAACGACGCTGAGGGGATAATCCCCCGCCTTGACGCGGAGCAACCGCGTACAATGCACACCCTTTTCAGCCTTCAGCCTCAAGCTCCGACCCTATGCCCCTTCTGACCGTCGAAAACCTGCAATTCGCCATCGGCGACCGCAAGCTCCTGGATCACGCCAACCTCACCATCGAGCGCGGCGACAAGCTGGCGCTGATCGGTCGCAACGGCGAAGGCAAGTCCACCTTCCTCAAGATGCTGGCCGGCATTCAGCGAGCCGACGATGGCCAGATTCGCCTCGAACCGGGCTCACAGGTCGCCTACCTGCCGCAGGACCCGCATCTCGATACCGACGAGACGGTCTACTCCGTGGTCGCCTCGGGCCTGGGTGACCTGCACGACGTGCTCACCGAGTACCACGAACTGGCGCAGAACGCGGACAGCGATGCCGCACTGGATCGTCTGTCGGTGCTCCAGCACGAACTGGAAACCCGCGACGGCTGGATGGCCGGGCAGAAGGTCGACGAGGTCATGACGCGGTTGGGCCTGGATGCCGATGCCTCTGTGCGCGGGCTGTCCGGTGGGGAACGCCGCCGCGTCCTGCTCGGCCAGGCGCTGGTGATCGAGCCCGAGCTGTTGCTGCTCGACGAGCCCACCAACCACCTCGACATCGCCGGGATCGAATGGCTGGAGGACCTCGTCCGCAATTTCACCGGCGCCGTGGTCTTCATCACGCACGATCGCGCCTTCCTCAAGCGGCTGGCCAACGGCATCATCGAGCTCGACCGCGGTCACCTGACCAGCTGGCCGGGCGACTACGACAACTACCTGCGGCGGGTCGAGGAGCGAGCCAATGCCGAGGCGCAGGAGAACGCGCGCTTCGACAAGACGCTCGCCCAGGAGGAGGTCTGGATCCGTCAGGGTGTCAAGGCGCGGCGTACCCGCAACGAGGGGCGTGTCCGCAACCTGGAAAAACTGCGCGCCGAGCGCGCCGCCCGACGAGACAAGGCCGGGCGCGTGGCCCTGTCGACCGACTCCGGCCGCACCTCCGGCAAGATCATCGCCGAGATACAGGACGCCAGCGTGGCCTTCGGCGACAAGACCGTCATCCGCGATCTGACCACCACGATCCTGCGGGGCGATCGAGTGGGACTGGTCGGCCCCAACGGCGCAGGCAAGTCCACCCTGATCAAGCTGATCCTAGGCCAGATCGAACCGACCTCGGGCAGCATCAAGCGCGGCTCGCAGTTGGAAATCGCCTACTTCGACCAGCACCGTGCCCAGTTGCGCGACAACTGGACCGCCATCGAGAACCTCTGCGACGGTGGCGACCGCCTCGACGTCCGGGGCAGTAACGTCCACGGCATCGGCTACCTGCAACAGTTCCTGTTCACCCCGGAACGGGCCCGCACGCGGGTCGAATTGCTGTCCGGCGGTGAGCGCAACCGCCTGCTGCTGGCCAAACTGTTCGCCAAGCCGGCCAACCTGCTGGTACTCGACGAACCCACCAACGATCTCGATCTCGAGACCCTCGAGGTGCTCGAGCAGGCGCTGTCGGATTACGACGGCACCCTGCTGCTGGTCAGCCACGACCGGGCGTTTCTCGACAACGTCGTCACCGGCCTGCTGGTCTTCAAGGGCGATGGCGAGATCGAGGAAGTCATCGGCGGCTACGAGGACTACCTCGACCAGGCAGCCCAAGGCTCGGCCCCGTCCAACCCGGCTGCCACAACGGCCCAGAAAGGCGCCCCAAAGGCTGGCGCAAACGCGAAACCGACCGGAGAGAAGCCGAAAAAGGCGAAAAAGCGCTCCTACAAGGTCCAGCGCGAGCTCGACGCCCTGCCCGCCCGCATCGAGGCGCTGGAGGCTGAACAGGCCGACTTGCAGACCACCATCAACGATCCCGCCTTCTACCAGGGCGATCCCGCCGAGGTCGAACGCACGCTGGCCCGCGTCACCGAGCTCGAGCAGGAACTCGAAGCGGTTCTCGACCGCTGGATGGAACTCGAGGGCGACTGAGAAACGCCCTTCAATAGGCGACGGAGGGTTGGTTAGGCTCCCCGACTTTTGTCACCTTCGGACCGGACCGGCCAACGCGTGAAGCCGCGCCGGAGAATCGTTTGAGTACGAACTAATACCTCAGCAAATAACTGAGGTTAAAGTTTCCAGCGCATCGGCCGATTTCACGGGTCCCGACTCATCCATCTGCCCCGAGCCAGACCACGCGGAGCCAACCATGCCTGCCCTGTTCAAGAACCTGACCATCGGCGCCCGACTCGCCCTCGGCTTTGCCCTGGTCATCGTCTTTATCGCGGCCCTGATCATCCCTCTGGTGATCACCGAATTCTCGGCCACCATCAAGCAGGCCCAGCAACGCGAGTTGCGCGGGCTGTTCGAAAGCGCACAGGCCGAGATCAGCGCCGAGGGGCGTCTGGCCGAAGCGTTGAGCACGGCAGTTTCGCGCATTCCGGATATCGAACAGGCGATGGCCGAGCAGGATCGGGAGCGGATCAGCACGATGACCCTGCCGATGTTCGCCCCGATGCGCGAGGACTACGGCGCGCGCCAGTTCCAGTTCCACCTGCCGCCGGCTACCTCCTTCTTCCGCGCCCACAAACCGGAGAAGTTCGGTGACGACCTCTCCGGTTTCCGCAAGACCGTCCTGGCGACCAACAGTGATAGCAAGGGCGTTCGCGGCCTGGAGCGCGGCGTGGCCGGACTCGGCATGCGCGGCATCGCACCGATCCGCTACCAGGGCGAGCACCAGGGCAGCGTCGAGTTCGGCATGAGCTTCGGTCAGCCGTTCTTCGACAAGTTCAAGGCCGGCTATGGCGTGGACATCGGCCTGTACCTGGAAACCGACAGCGGCGGCTTCGAGGCCTTCGGCTCGACCCTCGGCCAGCCAGGCGCGCTCGATGCCGACCAGCTGCGTGCCGCCAAGAGCGACACCACGATCTGGGAGCACGCGCTCGACGAGACACCGACGGTGACCTACGCCCATACCATCGCGGATTTCTCGGGTAACCCGGTTGGCGTGCTTGCCGTGAGCATGGATCGCAGCGAGTACGTCGAGCGCCAGGCCGCGGCCCGCAACAAGGTCATCTCCGTAATGGCCGTGGCGATCGCCATCGCCGCGATCATCGGTTTCCTGATCACCCGCAGCATCACTCGCCCGCTGCGTCGCACCGTCAAGGCGATGGACGACATCGCCGCCGGTGACGGCGATCTCACCCAGACGCTCGACGAGAGCGGTCGCGACGAGATTGCCGACCTGTCGGCCGCCTTCAACCGCTTTGCCGGCAAGATGCGCGACTCGATCCACGAAGTCGCGAACTCGACCGGCCAGCTCTCGGCCTCCGCCGAGGAACTCTCGCAGATCACCGCGGACACCAACGAGGGCGTGCAGAAGCAGCGCCAAGAGACCGAGATGGTCGCCTCGGCCATGAACGAGATGACCAGCACGGTCCAGGACATCGCCCAGAACGCCTCGGGCGCCGCCGACGCCGCGCAGAACGCCGACGAGGAGGCCAAGGACGGTCAACGCGTGGTCAACGAGACGATCAACCATGTCGCCGCGCTGGCCGACGAAATCGAGGAGGCCGGCGCGATCATCGGCAACCTCGAGACCGCCAGCGAGAAGATCAGCACGGTGGTCGACGTCATCCGCGAGATCGCCGAGCAGACCAACCTGCTGGCCCTCAACGCCGCGATCGAGGCGGCCCGGGCCGGCGAGCACGGCCGTGGCTTTGCCGTGGTGGCCGAAGAAGTGCGTTCGCTTGCAAGCAAGACGCAGGCCTCTACCCTGGAGATCCGTGAGATGGTCGAGAGCATCCAGGGTGGCTCCAAGCAGGCGGTCGGCGCCATGCAGAGCAGCCAGGTGCACGCCCGCAAGACCGCCGATCAGGCCCGCGAGGCCGGCCAGTCGCTGGTGACCATCACCCGCGCGATCGAGACGATCACCAACATGAACCACCAGATCGCCTCGGCGGCCGAGGAACAGGGCCAGGTGGCCGAGGAGATCAACCGCAACGTCTCCAATATCAACGAGGCCGCCTCCCAGACCGCCGAGGGCGGTGCGCAGACCTCCACGGCGAGCCACGAACTGGCACGACTGGCCTCGCAGCTGCAGGCACTGGTGAACCAGTTCAAGACCTGACGGGCGACCGGTTTAGATCAACGAGCCCCGCAACGATCGGTCGCGGGGCTTTTTATTGGCGCCTCGCCGGCACTCAATCGGCGGCTTGCTCGGCCCGCACCCGGGCGCGGATGAACTCGCTGTGCGGCACGTAGAGCAGGTCGGCTATCTGGCGGATGATCGATTCCTCGAGATGGTGCTTGCCGGCATCGGCGTAGGCTAGGCGCCAGAGTGTCTCGACCACCTGTCGCTTCTGATCCTGGCCGAGTTGCTCGTTGAGCACCCGCACGAACGGGAAAAATCCGGTCGAATCATCCACCTCGGCCGCAGCGTGACGCACCAGTTCATCGGCTTGATCCGCCCCCATGGCAAAATCGTCGATCAGGGTACGGCGAATCACGTCAAGCTCGTCGTCGGCCACGTCAAAGTCCGCCCGGGCCACCTCCATCAACAGGATCGCCACGGCCGCGTCGAGTCGGGTCTCCCGGTTGGTCTCGGCGGCGGGCTGGTCGGGGAAGAACAACGATTGCAGTGTCTTGAGCATCCGGGGCCTCGATCATTGGCTCGAAACTGGTTTCGCGTGCGACCAGCGTAGTCGCTTGCCGTTCCGCTCGCCGCGCTCGGTTAGACTTCGTCCCCAATGAAACGCCTGCTCCCCAAACGATCTACACAAACACGCGTCAGCCGCCTCGACCACCCAATGGGCGAGGTCCGGGTGCAGCGCAAATCGATTCGACACCTCTACCTGCGGCTCGATCCGGCGGATGGTTCGCTGCGGGTCAACGCCCCACGCCGAGTCAGCGACCGCGCGGTGCGGGCGTTTGTCACCAGCCGGGCCGGCTGGATCGAGGAACAGCGCCGCAAGCTGGCCAATCGACCGCCCGTCATCACCGAGGGTCAACTCCCGAATCGACTCCACCTGTTCGGCGAGGAACACGCGCTTGTCTGGCACGACGACTCGACACCCCGGGGGCAAGTGCGGCAAGAGCCCGGCACCATCCGTGTCCACAGCGCCGGGGTCGAGCAGGGGCAGGCATTGCTGCGCGAACACTGCCGCCGGGAATTCAAACGCGTGCTCGACCACCGCGTCCCTCATTGGGCCGATCACATGGCGCTGCCCCGGCCCGAGACCCGCATCCGGCGAATGCGATCACGCTGGGGCACCTGCAACATCCAAGCGCGGCGTATCTGGCTCAACCTCGAGCTGGTGCGCCTGCCGGTCGAGGCGATCGACCTGGTGATCGTCCATGAACTGGCGCACCTGGTCGAGCGCGGCCACAACGCCCGATTCTACGGCGTGATGGATCATGCCTACCCCGAGTGGCGCCGCTGGGAACCGACTCTCTCCGAGTACGGCATCATCGGCCTCTAAGGCGGCCCATTGGGCTAGACTCCCCCGACACAAAATCCTCTCAGAACAGGCGTACGAAACGATGTGTGGCATTTGCGGATGGCTGGAAACCGGCGGACGTGACGGCAACCTGACCGCGGTACGGCGGATGATGAGCCGGCTGGAACGGCGGGGGCCAGACCATGAGGGCAGCTTCTCCGACGGGCCGCTGGCCTTCGGTCATCGGCGTCTGTCGATCCTGGATCTCTCTTTCCACGGTCACCAGCCGATGATCGACCGCGAACGCGGGTTGGCGATCGTCTTCAACGGCACCATCTACAACCACCCGCAACTGCGCGAGGAACTGCAGTCGCTCGGGCATCGTTTCGCCTCCACCGGCGACACCGAGGTGATCCTTGCCGCCTTCCGCGAGTGGGGCCCGGACGGCGTCTCGCGCCTCGACGGCATGTTCGCCTTCGCGATCTGGGACATGCGCGACGAATCGCTGTTCTTGTTCCGCGATCGCCAGGGCATCAAGCCGCTCTACCACACCGTCGGTGACGGCCCGCTGCGCTTTGCCTCGAGCATCCCGGCCCTGCTGGCCGCGGGCAACGTCGACGCCGATTTCGATCCCACCGCCCTGCACCACCAGTTCACCCTGCACGCGGTCGTCCCGGCGCCGCGCACCATCTTCCGCGGCGTGAACAAGCTGCCGCCCGGGCACTGGATGCGCGTCGATCGCAACGGCAACCGGACGCTGAACCGCTACTGGGCCATCGACACCGCCGAGGACCACGACGTCCCGGCCGACGAATGGCCCGATCTCATCCACGAGCGTCTGCTGGATGCGGTGCGAAAGCGCCTGACCATCAGTGACGTACCGGTCGGCGTACTGCTCTCCGGCGGGCTGGATTCCTCGCTGATCGTCGCGCTGGCCCACGAGGCGGGCGTCACCCCGAAGACCTTCACCATCGGATTCGAGGACCAGCCGGAAGAGAAAGGCAGCGAGTTCGAGTACGCCGACCCGGTCGCCGAGCGCTACCAGACCGAACACTTCCGCTTCCACGTGCCCAACGAGCAGGTGCTCACCCGCCTGCCCGAGGCGGTGCGCGAGATGAACGAACCGATGTTCGGTCAGGACGCGGTCGCCTTCTACCTGCTCTCCGAACAGGTCGCCCGCGAGGTCAAGGTGGTGCTCTCGGGGCAAGGCGCCGACGAGGTCTTCGGCGGCTACTTCTGGTACCCGAAGATGGCGGAAACGGAAGGCTCGGACCTCGAGCGCTTCGCGCCCTACTACTTCGACCGCAGCCACGAGGAACTGATGGCGATGGTCACCGAGCGCTTTCGCGGCCCCGACGCCACCAGCGAACTGGTCAAGCAGGGACTGTCGGGAGCCGGCCGCGGCTCGTTCGCCAACCGCGTGCTGGGTTTCGATGCCAGCACGCTGATCGTCGACGATCCGGTCAAGCGGGTCGACAACATGACTATGGCCTGGGGGCTGGAGGCGCGCGTGCCTTTCCTCGACACGGGTCTGGTCGAGGCGGCCATGCGCGTACCGGCCGAGCACAAGCTCGCCCAGGGCGGCAAGGGCATCCTCAAGAGCATCGCCCGCGGGCGGATTCCGGATGCGGTCATCGACCGACCCAAGGGCTACTTCCCGGTGCCGGCGCTCAAGTTCGTGCGCGGCCCGTTCCTGGAGTTCATGCGCGAGATCCTCACTTCGGACACCGCGCGCGCCCGCGGGCTGTTCGAGCCGGCCTACGTGGAGAAGCTGCTCGCCGAACCCGATCGTCACTTCACCCGCCTGCAAGGGGCGAAGATCTGGCACCTGGCAGTCTTCGAACTCTGGCTGCAGGAACAGGGGATTTAGGCCCGGTTTATAGGAAGACTCAGGGAACATTCACGGCGGTCGATTGCCTCACTATCCAGCTTTATGGGCAATCAAATCACGGCGGTACAGACCGCCGTTGGATTGCGTTAGAGTCAATATCAGGAAACGCTGAACTGACTCAGCCCCACCGACTCAATGGACCGAGCCCCATGCCAGACGACGCCGTGACCGAGCCCGAACCCATCGATCTGCCCGACTGGGACGCGGGTTCCCGCGACTGGCCGATGGCGGCCTCCTCGCTGCGGGCGACCGTCGATGACCCCACCGCTCGCCGCGCAACGCGACTGGCCGACCTGCAGAGCCAGGTTCGCTGTCTGATTCAGCGTGCCCGCCACCAGAAACTGCGCGTGCTGCTGGGGGTGCTCAACCGGATCGATCAGGAAATCGAGCGTGAACACGCCCAGGGCTCGGCCGACCTATCAAGGCTCAATCGACTGATCCGCTACTTCGATCGCCTGGTCCAGCACCTACAAAAGACGCAGGACGACACCCCGGAGGCCATTGCGCTATACACCGGCAGTACCGACGTCCCCGAAGTGCTGGAAGATTCCCTGCGGCGCAGCGGATTCGGCGCCCACCCGATCAACCTGGAAAACCCCGATCCGGCCCTACTGGAGCACACGGGCCTATTGATCTATCTCGCGCAGGACGATGCCGATCACGAGCGCGAATTCAGCCAACTTGCCGAGCTGAAAAAGCGCATGTCCGCCTGCGCCCAGTCGCTGATGATCAGTCAGCGCGACGACTTCGCCATCCGCGCAGCCGCCGTGCGTGCCGGCATCGACCACGTGATCACCTACCCGATCGACTCCGCGCGCCTCAACACCCTCCTGACCGGGGCACGCGCCTACGAATGCGACGACGAGCAGATCACCGTGCTGCTGGTCGACGACATGGCCACCGCGGGCATGTACTGGCGCAAGCAGTTCGCCCGCGCCAATGTCCGATTGCTGTTCGAGACCCGCCCCCAGGCCGCCTTCGATGCCGCGATCACCGAACAGCCGGACGTGATCCTGCTGGATCTCTACATGCCGGAGATGGACGGCGTGGACCTCGCGCGCATCTTCCGCGAGCACCCGCAACTCTCGGACGTACCGATCCTGTTCATGTCCACCGAGGAACGCGACCAACACCGGCTGGAGGCCAAGCTCCAGGGCGGCGACGATTTCCTCAACAAGTCGATTGCCGGCGACGATTTGATCCGTATGGTGCGCTACCGTGCGCAACGCTACCGCCAGGCGCGTGCCGAACGTCGCACCGACTCGCTCACCGGGCTACTCAACCACCGCGCAATCACCAACCTGGTCGACAGCGAGCTCGACCGCGCCATCCGTCAGGAGCAACCGCTGTCGGTCGTGATGATCGACATCGACAACTTCAAGAGCATCAACGACACCCACGGCCACCCGAGTGGCGACCGCGTTATCCGCCGGCTGTCGACCCTGCTCAATACCCGCCTGCGCAAGTACGACGGCGTGGGCCGCTACGGCGGCGAGGAGTTCCTGGTCGTCCTGCCGGCCACCGAGATCGATGCGGCCGTGGAGCTGATCGACCGGCTGCGCGAGCAGTTCGCCGAGATCGCCGTGACCACCGAGTCCGGCGACACCATCCACTGCCAGTTCAGCGCCGGTGTGGCGGGTTATCCCGAACACATCACCCCGCAAGAGATCATCAACGCCGCCGACGGCGCGCTCTACAGCGCCAAGCAGGCCGGCCGCAACCAGGTCAAGGCGCGCCACTACGAACATTAGTGCGCCCTGCCTGTCGGGCCGCGCCCGTGCAAGCCTTGCCAAATCGGTACGAATTTGGTCCCATATAAAGTCATTCGGCCCGCCGATTCATCGACGGGGCCACCAGACACCGACTTAGACGGGAGACCATCACCATGGATGCTCTTGAGCGCATCGACCAGTTCGTCAAAGAAAACCCGATCCTGATCTTCATGAAGGGCACGCCGCAGTTCCCGACCTGTGGCTTTTCCAGCCGTACCGCCGAGGCAATGAAGGCCTGCGGCGTGCCGTTCGGCTACGTCAACGTGATGGCCGACCCGGAGATCATGCAGGCCCTGCCGAGCTACCAGGACTGGCCGACCTTCCCGCAGGTCTACGTCAATGGCGAGCTGATCGGCGGCGCGGACATCACCATCGAGATGTACGAGCGTGGCGAATTGAAGCCGCTGTTCGAAGAGGCGGCGGCCAAGGCGGAGGCCGACAAGGGCGAATAACCGGCAAGGCAAACACCGATCGATCATCGACCCGGCCCAAGAGGCCGGGTTTTTTTGTTGGCTGCAGCCTGAATAAGGCTCCGATACCAGACACACCCGCAGGCGTGTCAGTTGTTCTCGGCAAGATCGTCGGGACGCGCCCCGACACCGTGACGCTCTTCCTGCGACCGCTGTGGCGTCGTATCGCCGTCCCCGCGACTCGACTCTCCACTCGACCGGCCATCGGCCAGCTCTCGCTCGAGCACCACCCGTGAGCGCGGCAGGTATCGCCCATCCTCGAGTTCCTGCAGGAAAGCGATCAATCCTTCACGCACCTTGCAACGAAGGTACCAGGCGGCCAACCCGTCGGTCGCACTCACCAATGCCCGCACCTCCAGGGTCCAGTCGCGACAGTCGGTGACCAGGACGCTGGCCACCTCGCCGTCGTGGTTCTCGTCATCCTTGACCAACTCGGCCAGCTTCTCCCGGATCGCATCAATCGGCGCGGTGTAATCGAGATACAGGTAAACCTCGCCATAGACGTTGAGGTCGCCATCCTCACTGGCATACGAGTAGTTGTAGATCGGCTCGTCGATCAACATCGTCGACGGCACGGTCAGTCGGCGCAGGTCCCATATGCGGATCACCGCGTAGGTATAGGTGATGTTCTCGATGTATCCCCATTCGCCCTTGAAAATCACCAGGTCCCCGATGCGCATCGGCTGGGTGAGCGCCACCTGCAGCCCGGCAAACAGGCTGGCGATGCTGCGTTGGGCACCGATACCGATGAGCAGACTGATCAGGCCGGCCGAGGCGAGCAACGAGAGCCCCAGCGAGGCAAACCAGTCGAAGGTCGATAACGCGACAATCACACCCACGAAAAAGATCACCCCGATCAGCGTCCGACTGAGCACCGTCATCTTGGTGTTGTAGGTGCGGGCAAGAAAGATGCTGCTGTCCTCCAGTCGTCGCAGCTTGCTCTGCCCGTAGGTGGAAAAGAACATGCGCACCACGTTGATCAGCAGCCAGGTCACCGAGCCGGCCACGCCGACGAAGACGAGCGACTCGTAAAACGACTGCGCCGGAGCAGGCAACAGGATCAGCGGCTCGAACAACGACCCCGCCAGCAGGAAGAAGACCAGCGACAGGAACGCAAAGCCGACATAACGCCGCAGGTAAGGCATCCAGTCAGCCACCACATCATTCGGCAAAAAGCGCCTTGCGAGACGCAACACCGCCCAGCGGATCAGCAAGGCCAGGATCGCGCTGAGCGCCACACCAAGGGCCGCCAGTCCCAACCGAAACACGTTGCTTTCCAGCACCTCGTACTTGATTCGGTAGAACGGCAACATGGAGACAATCTTCCCCATGCCCGTGTTGTCGTACAGAACGTCCGTCCCGGCGACGGTTTCCGCATCGAACCACCAGCGCGCGCCCTCGTCGGTAACCGTGCGCACGAGACGCACCGGCACCTGCTCTCCCGCCACCTCGAACTCCGTCAACAGGATCGAGTCTCGGGGAGACCGTTCCTCCTCACGTTCCTTTTCACGCAATCCGTCGCCATTGTTCGGCAATACGTCCTCCCGCAATTGCAGACGCTGGCGCAGCACATAGGTCAACTTGCCGGCGGCGTCCTCCATCTCGGCCTGCGTCATGTCGCCGGGTACTTGCAGCGATTTGGCAGCCTGTCGATAGTCAGCACTGCCCGCCGCCGCAATCAGGTTCATCAGGGTTCCACGTGGCGTGCTGAGATCCCCTATCGCTGTGGAGCGCAGGTCCCCGTCCGGTTCGTAGAGGCGCGAGTCGAGATTCGGCTCCGGCGTCTCGTCGTCATCATCCGTCGCGGCGGCGCTGGACGAGCCTGCCCCCGGCGTCAACGCGCTGCTGGTAGCCGCTCCCAGTGGCGTGGCCAGCACCAGAAGACCCACTACCAGCAGGCCCCGCCAAGACGGTAGTCGCGACCGGATCGGATAATGGGCGAATCGAGGCCAGCGGCGCATGGGAAGATACGACTCGAATCCGTGGACCATTTCTAGCTCCATTTGCCATTGACCAATGACGCGGGCGCGCGCCTCACTCAACATAGCAGCCATCCCATCGTCGCGTCGGCCACCTCAATAGTCGGAGACGCACAATAGTTCGGGACAAAGCGCTCCCGGAACGGTAGAATGACCGATTACTCGGGATTTACCGCTTTGCGTCGCCTTGCGATACACCGCGCCCCCGGGTTTCCGCCGAGCCACGAGCCCGCCAAAGAGCCCCGGACCATCTCCGGAGCGCTCCGATGTGAGGGCCCAGCGCCCGCCTGTCCCCCGCGGCCCCTGCCGCCTGTTGTTGAGATATCCATGTCCGATACCCCCGCTACCGAGCAACCCTCGGTTCGCTTTGCCGATCTCGATCTGAGCCCTGCCATCCAGCAGGCGATCCAAGACGTCGGCTACGAAACCCCCTCCCCGATCCAGGCGCAGAGCATCCCGCCGCTGCTGGAAGGCCGCGACCTGATCGGCATGGCCCAGACGGGCACCGGCAAGACCGCCGCGTTCGCGCTGCCATTGTTGAGTCGCATCGATACCAGCATTCGCGCCCCGCAGATGCTGGTCCTCGCCCCGACCCGCGAATTGGCCATCCAGGTCGCCGAGGCGATGGCCAACTACGCCCGCCACATTCCCGACTTCCACATCGCTCCGATCTACGGCGGACAGGCCATGTTCCAGCAGCGCAAGCTGCTGCAGCGCGGCGTGCACGTGGTCGTCGGCACCCCGGGCCGCATCCAGGATCACCTGCGTCGTGGCACGCTCCAGTTCGACCAGATCCGCATGGTCGTCCTCGACGAGGCCGACGAAATGCTGCGGATGGGCTTTATCGACGACGTCGACGCGATCCTCGCCGAGGTCCCCGCCGAGCGCCAGGTCGCCCTGTTCTCGGCGACCATGCCCGAGCCGATCCGTCGCATCGCCCAGCGTCACCTGCGCAACCCGCAGGAAATCAAGATCAAGAACAGCACCAGCACCGTCTCGGCGATTCGCCAGCGGTTCTGGCCGGTCTCGGGCATGCACAAGCCCGACGCGCTGACCCGCATCCTCGAGGTCGAGGACTTCGACGCCGCGATCATCTTCGTGCGCACGCGTCAGGCCACCAACGACCTGGCCGAGCGCCTGCAGGCACGGGGCCACTCGGCCGCGGCCCTGTCGGGTGAAATGGGCCAGGCCGAGCGCGAAAAGACGGTCGAGAAGCTCAAGAACGGGCAACTCGACATGATCGTCGCCACCGATGTCGCCGCCCGCGGCCTCGACGTGCCGCGCATCAGCCACGTCATCAACTACGACATCCCCTACGACACCGAGGCCTACGTCCACCGCATCGGCCGTACCGGCCGTGCCGGGCGCTCGGGCGAGGCGATCCTGTTCGTCACCCCGCGTGAAAAGCGCATGCTCAAGGCCATCGAGCGGGCCACGCGCCAGCCGATCGAGCAGATGCGTCTGCCGAGCGCGACAGACATCGCCAGCAAGCGCAGCTCACAGCTCAAGGACCAGATCACCGAGGTGCGCGAGGCCGAGGAACTGACACCGTTCGTCGAGATGTTGAACGACTACCAGAACGAGCACGACATCGAGATGGCCGAGGTGGCCGCCGCACTGGCCTTCCTGCTGCAAAAAGATCGCCCGGTGATCGCCGAGCAGATCAAGGAAATGGCCCCGCCGCCGGCCATGCAGGAGCGTGACAGCGGCCCGCGCGACGATTCCGACAAGATCCGCTATCGCATCAATGTCGGCCGCGAGCACGGCGTTACGCCGGGCAACATCGTCGGCGCGCTGACCAACGAGGGCGGCATCAACGGCAAGCAGATCGGTGCGATCGAGATCGAGCAGGATCACAGCTTCGTCGACCTACCCGGAGGCATGCCCGACCGCCTGGTCCAGCAGATGAGCAACATCCATCTGTTCGGCATCAAGCTCGGCCTGCAGGCGATCGGCCCCGCACCCGCCGGCCGACCGCGCCGCAAACCCCGCGGCCCCGGCGGCCCGGGTGGCCACCCCGGCAAGGGGCGCCCGCCGCGTCGCAATTTCGACCGTCGATAAGGAATTCGACCATCGATAAAGAAAATGGCCGCCCTCGGGCGGCCATTTTGCGTTTGGGCCGTCACGTGCATTGTAGGAGCGGCTTCAGCCGCGAAACCAGAACAAATTCCCACATGAACATTTCGCGCCTGAAGACGCTTGTATGTTTACCCCGGCAAGTCAAAAACTGGGCTTGTCGGGGTGGAGGGAC
>NZ_QZMT01000004.1 GCF_003932495.1 Guyparkeria sp. SCN-R1 | reverse complement strand
GGCCACGGTGGCCTCCTCACCCCGCCAGATTTACACCACTTCCCGGGACGCTACCAGGCCGTATATTCCCGGCAGCGCTCTCCCTTGTAGCGAAAGTCGAAGTACAACCGCTTGGCTTCTCCTCGTGCACGAACCTTACCCATGACACTTCTCCCCGTTGGCCATCAGGATCTCCGGGGCGAGGTTCTCGAACATGTCGGCCTCGATGTTTTCCCAGAGGTAGAGAATGCGACGCCGACCAAACGGTCGGACGTAGTGCCGCCCCTCGATGAAGACTTCCTGGGTTAGAACGTTGCGCACGTAGCGCGTGGTGTAGTTGAGCTTCTCGGCGAGTTGCTCGGAGGTCATGTACGTCATGACGTTTACCTCTTGCGTGAGTGGATAGCCGCTATGCGACTAGATCCAACGTACATGCCTTCGGCTATCCTGCTAATTAATTTCCCGCTAGACTCGAAACCCCTTTTCGACGACCGATTCCCGCCGCCGACACGCACCGACCTTTAGTTAATGAGAGGCTTTGATGAAGACAGGACGCACCCACCAAAAGCAGGTCAATATCCGGCTGGATGACGAGACCCTGCGCCGGATCGACGAATGTCGGTCCGAGCTCTTAAAGACGACAGGAGAAATTCCGCCGCGAGCGGACGTGGTTCGGGAGGCCATTGATCGATATCTCGAGGAATTCGAGAGAGATCTGCGTGGAGCGAGGAGTTGAGCCCAAAGCGTGTGGTGCTCACTTTGCCCGGTCGATCTCGGATCGGGTCTGTCTCAACGTGGTCCCAATTTGGTCTCAAAATGGTCTCAATTTGGTCTCAAGCCCATTTCGGCACTCAGATCCTAGACACCATGCACCGGCGAAGCCCGACGTTGAGATGCCGAGAACCCAAAATCAACACCAACGCAAGTTGCTGTTTCTATTGGCATTAAATTGAGTGTTGACAGAACATCCGGACCCGGTAGAATGCGCATCCGTTCGACGACAGGCGCGTAGCTCAGTTGGTTAGAGCACCACCTTGACATGGTGGGGGTCGTTGGTTCGAATCCAATCGCGCCTACCAACATTGAAAGCCCGGCAGCATCATGCTCGCCGGGCTTTTTCGTGTTCGACTGGCGAACCAGTCGGTGGTTGTCGACGGGTCCTTGCCCCAAGCGCAGATGACCAGCCTCTTCCGGTGGGCACGCACGAACCAAGGCAGCCGCCGTCAAAACGACGTCTGGAACCAGCCGATCGCCCTCCCCGGCCGCACCCTGCTCTGGTATGATTCCGGCCCTAAAATCACCCCTACCCGGGTGCGTCACGACGGTCCATGCTGTCCGCACCCTTCGACCCACACGGATGCAAACGCGGGCTTTGGTAGGGCCCGCCACTGGCATCCCAAGTGCTTTTCAGGAGGGCACATGCCGACTATCACGCTACCCGACGGCAGTCAGCGCACGTTCGACCACCCGGTTTCACTCGCCGAGATTGCCTCCGACATCGGTCCGGGGCTGGCCAAGGCCGCCGTCGCCGGCAAGATCGACGGCAAGCTGGTCGATCTCTCGCGCACCGTCGAGAACGATGCGGACATCGCCATCGTCACGGCGAAGGACCAGGAGGGTGTCGAGATCATCCGCCACTCCACCGCGCACCTGATGGCCCAGGCGGTCAAGCAGCTCTACCCCGAGGCACAGGTCACCATCGGCCCGGTCATCGACCAGGGCTTCTACTACGACTTTGCCTTCGACCGGCCCTTCAACGACGAGGATCTGGAGAAGATCGAGACCCGCATGCGCGAGCTGGCCAGCGAGGGCGACGAGCTCGAGCGCCGCGTGATGGAGCGCGACGATGCCGTGCGCTTCTTCAAGGATCTGGGCGAGGACTACAAGGTCGAGATCATTAAGGACATCCCGGGCGAGGAAGAGCTCTCCATCTACACCCAGGGCGACTTCACCGATCTCTGCCGCGGTCCGCACGTGCCGCACACCAACAAGCTCAAGGCCTTCAAGCTGTTGAAGGTGGCCGGCGCCTACTGGCGCGGTGACTCGGACAACGAGATGCTCACCCGCGTCTACGGCACGGCCTTTGCCAGCGACAAGGAGCTCAAGCGCTACCTCAAGCAGCGCGAAGAGGCCGAGAAGCGCGATCACCGTCGTCTGGGCAAGCAGCTGGATCTTTTCCACTTCCAGGAGGAGGCGCCGGGACTGGTGTTCTGGCACCCGCGCGGCTGGGCGATCTGGCAGGTCATCGAGTCATACATGCGCGACGTCTACAAGCGCTCGGGCTACGCGGAGATCAAGTGCCCGCAGATCCTGGACGTGTCCCTGTGGAAGAAATCCGGCCACTGGGACAACTACCAGGAAAACATGTTCTTCACCGAGTCGGAGAAGCGCACCTACGCGGTCAAGCCGATGAACTGCCCGGGCCACGTCCAGGTGTTCAACCACGGCCTGCACAGCTATCGCGACCTGCCGATCCGCTACGGCGAGTTCGGCTCCTGCCACCGCAACGAGCCCTCGGGCGCGCTGCACGGCATCCTGCGCGTACGGGGCTTTACCCAGGATGACGGCCACATCTTCTGCACCGAGAAGCAGATCGAGCCGGAAGTGCGTGCCTTCCACGGCCAGGCACTGGAGGTCTACGAGACCTTCGGCTTTACCGACGTGCAGGTGAAGATCGCCACCCGTCCGGACAAGCGCATGGGCGCGGACGAGGTCTGGGACGAGGCCGAAGAAGCCCTGCGCAGCGCGCTGCGTGCAGCAAATGTCGAGTGGGAGGAACTGCCGGGCGAAGGCGCCTTCTACGGGCCGAAGATCGAATATCACTTGAGTGATGCCATCGGCCGGACCTGGCAGCTCGGCACCATCCAGGTCGATTTCATGATGCCCGAGCGACTGGGCGCGACCTACATCGACGAGCACAGCGAGCGCCAGCATCCGGTCATGCTCCACCGCGCCATCGTCGGCTCGATGGAGCGCTTCATCGGCATCCTGATCGAGCACCATGCCGGGCAGATGCCGCTATGGCTCGCCCCGACGCAGGCCGTGACCATGGGCATCACCGACAAACACGCCGAATATGTCGGCCAGGTCGCCGAGCGACTCAAGGCCGCCGGGCTGCGGGCACAGGCCGATCTGCGCAACGAGAAGGTCGGCTTCAAGATCCGCGAGCACACCCTCGAGCGCGTGCCCTACCTGCTGGTCGCCGGCGACCGCGAGATCGACGCCGATGCGGTTTCCGTGCGCACCCGCTCGGGCGAGGATCTCGGCTCGATCAAGGTCGACGAGCTGATCGAACGCCTCAAGGGCGAGATCGGCGAGCACCGTTAAGGCCCGCGTTAAGACCGAGCACAAGCACGGGAAAACCGACCGCGGTTGGCAACTACCGTGGCTCGGGAAGGTCTGCACGAATCCGATACCGCTCTGCGCGCCTAGAGCCGGGCAGATGCAAGGCGTTCGTCCGCCGTGGAAGGGTGATTCCCTTTCCAAGGAGGACAACGCAGCAAATGCCCGGCTCTAGGCGCGCCCGGCGGGGCTTGGCGAGTCGCCCGTGCTCCGCGTTGCGATGTCTTGACGTGGCCGTCGGCACGCCGGCATCATCGCGCCTTGATCACGAACGACTCGCCAAGCCAGAGTGGCATCGGATTCGTGCAGACCTTCCCTTATGTGCTAATTTTTCGCAACACCACCCCGGGCCGACGGCTTTTCGGGGTACTATTCGGTTCAAACCTGACTGGAGGGTACGAACATCGCTCAACAACGCGGAGCGGGTCGCAGCAGCAGCAACGACCCCAGGATCAATGATCAAATCAACGTTCGGGAAGTCCGATTGGTCGACGAAAACGGCGAACAGGTCGGAGTCGTCCCCACGGATGAGGCAATGAGCCGTGCTCAGGACGCCGCCTTGGACTTGGTAGAGGTCTCGCCGACCGCCAAACCGCCCGTCTGCAAGATCATGGACTTCGGTAAGTTCAAGTATCAGCAGAGCAAGAAGGCGAACGAGGCGAAGAAGAAGCAGAAGCAGATCGAGATCAAGGAAGTGAAATTCCGTCCCGGCACGGAAGATCACGACTACCAGGTCAAGCTGCGTAATGCGACTCGCTTCCTGGAGGCCGGCGACAAGGTGAAGATCACCCTGCGCTTCCGCGGCCGAGAGATGGCCCACCGGGACCTCGGCGCCGAACTGCTCTCCCGCATCGAGGGAGATCTGTCGGAGCTGGCAGCCGTCGAGCAAAAGCCGCGCATGGAAGGCCGTCAGGCCACCATGGTGATGGCACCACGCGCGAACCGGTAGCGCACGTCCGCTCGCCTCCGGGCGACTGACCTGCGAACGACCCCGTCGCATTGCGGCGGGGTTTTTTTACATCACCCCCACCGGCCCACGCGCCGGTGTTCATGCGGAGCGACTCTCATGGACAAGCCACGTATCGTCATCACCGAACTGGATCTCGAACGTCTGGAAAAACTGCTCGACCAGACACCGGCCGACACCTTTCCCGGCAAGGCAGACCTCGCCCGGGAACTGGATCGCGCCGATGTCGTCGACCCGCACGAGATCCCGCCAAACACGGTCACCATGAACTCCACCGTCCGGTTCCGCGTCATGTCCTCCGACGAGGAATTCCGCCTGACGCTGGTCTACCCGAAACACGTGGCCGAGGATGGCAGCACGATCTCGATCCTCGCACCCATCGGCAGTGCCCTCATCGGGCTGTCGGAGGGCGACGAAATGGAGTGGCCTCGCCCCGGTGGCGGTACGCTTCAGGTGCGCATCGAGGAAGTGGTCTACCAACCCGAACGCGCGGGCGAATACCACCGGTGAAGGGAAGCAACGGGACCCAGCGGCCTTGCAAAGACAGCCAGGAAAGCCAAAAAGCGCCCAGGCCCGACCGACACCCTGTCCATTGACCCACAAAACCCGCCCACTCGGCGGGTTTCTTGTTTGCCGGATGCGTGCAGACCGTCCCTATAACGAATCTCCGACGGTGTCTGATCCCTCCGACCGCCGCCGGAGCGCAGCGATGGAATCGGCGTGGAATCGTGCCGCCTCGGCCACCGCGGCACGACCCTCGTCCGCGGGCAGCACGTTGATCCCATCCACCATGTGACCCGCAAGCGCCCGGAGGGTGGCATGCGCGCTATCCGACAAGGCCTGCGCGTTGTAGCCGCCCTCGAGCATCATCACCAGTCGATCGTCGCAAACCTCGTGCGCCAGCGCGCACATGTGCTGCGTCAGCGCGGCAAAGCCGGTGTCGTCCATGGTGCAGGTCTGGTCCAGGTAGTGGCAGTCAAATCCGGCGGAAACCAGGATGAGTTCAGGCCGGAACGCCCGTGCCGCCGGGCGCACCACCAGATCGAACACATCGAGCAGTGTCGCGTTGCCACTCCCGCGTGGATACGGGACGTTCAGGTGATAGCCCAGCCCGGCCCCGGTGCCGGTTTCAGCCAGCGTGCCGGTGCCGGGGTAGAACGGGGCCTCGCAGTGGCTGTCTACGACCAGCACGTCGGGCTGGTCGTAGAATATCTCCTGGGTACCGTTGCCATGGTGCATGTCCCAGTCCCAGATCATCACCCGGCGATAGCCCAGCACCTCCCGTGCATGCATGGCGGCCACGGCGATGTTGTTGTACAGGCAAAAGCCCCGGGCGTGATCGGTCGAGGCGTGATGCCCCGGCGGACGCACGATGCAGAACGCATGACGATCGTCGCCGCTGGCAATGGCCTCGATGGCGCTGATGCCGGCGCCGGCAGCCAGTCTCGCCGCGACCACGCTTTCGGGGGATACCGCGGTCGTGTCCTGTGCCAGCCAGCCCGAACCACCGACAAGGGATTCGATATAGGCCAGATGCTCGACCGTATGAACTCGCTGGAGTTGGGCGTGTGTCGCTTGCACCGGGGACCGCCAGCCTTGGCCGTCGACAGGTTCGGCATGCAGCCGCTCGACAATCGCCGTCAACCGTTCCGGACGCTCGGGGTAGGCGTAGGTTTCCAGACTGGCCTCGGGATACTGGTGGGCGATCATCGCCTTGACGGCATCGCTCCATTCCGGGTGGTTGGTATCCCAGCCTGACGGCTCGTGGCCGAGCATGCGCGCGTCGTAATAAATCAGCACGGCCTTCCTCATCACAACAAGACTCCGGAAGAAGATGGCCTTGTGCCGCCCCGGTAGCTCAGCACAAGGCTGGAATAGCCCCAAGGCGCAACACACCCCAGCCGGGTTGGCAGTCAAGCATAGTCCCTTGCCTTGTGTTTCACGCCCATCCGTGCAGCCCATTCTGCATCGGTCTGCCGCATCGGCGCGTTGTCCGCCGCCTTTGACGGGCGACCGCAAACCTCGTGTTTTTCATGGAAGGATTGCGATCACGACCGCTCTCCGGTATTCTCATGCGCCGTTTCGCCGCCCCGGGAACTCCCGTGGGCAGGCAACGGTGAAATCGTCCGCGCACGTTAAACACTCCGACGTGGCCGGATATCCAAAAACAAACCTGAACTGGAGTTGATCATGCCCAAGATCAAGACTAATCGCGGGGCCGCCAAGCGGTTCAAGATTACCGCGGGCGGCGTAAAGCGTCGTCAGTCGCACCTGCGTCACATCCTCACGAAGAAATCGTCGAAGCGGAAGCGTCAGCTCGGTTCGCCGGCCTACGTTCACGAGGCCGATGTCCAGCTCGTCGAGCGCATGATGCCCTACGGCAAGAAGTGAGGAGATAGACCATGGCACGAGTCAAGCGTGGCGTTACCGCCCATGCCAAGCACAAGAAAGTCCTGAACAAGGCGAAGGGTTACTACGGTGCCCGTTCGCGTACCTACCGCTCTGCCAAGCAGGCGGTCATCAAGGCCGGTCAGTACGCCTATCGTGACCGTCGCGCGAAGAAGCGCGTATTCCGCGGCCTGTGGATCACCCGCATCAACGCCGAGGCACGCAACAACGGCCTGTCCTACAGCCGCATGATGGATGGCCTGAACAAGGCCAACGTCGAGGTCGACCGCAAGGTCCTCGCCGACATCGCGGTGCACGACAAGCCGGGCTTTGCCGCCCTGGCCGAGAAAGCCAAGGCTGCCCTGGCAGGCTGATTCGGACCGATCACGGATTGCGGGCGGCCACCAGTCGCCCACCCGGATTCCCGAAAGGCGCCTCACGGCGCCTTTTTTCGTTGAAGGCATTGATTTTATTGGGCTTTACGCCACAATAACGCCCTTCGCCAGATGCCGGTTCCGACGGCATCCGGCAAAGGGTGGCTAAGCAACTTGAAGGAGCGTTAAGCGGTGAGCAACTCCCTGGACACCTTGGAGACCGACGCACTGGCGCGCATCGAGGCGGCCGACAGTCTCGACGCACTCGAGGCCCTGCGGGTGGAATACACCGGCAAGAAGGGCTCGATCACGGCCCAGATGAAGACCCTCGGCCAGCTTGATCCCGAAGAGCGCAAGACCCAGGGCGCGGCCATCAACGCGGTCAAGGACCGGGTTATCGGCGCGCTCAAGGGCCGCCGCGAAACCCTGCAGGCCGAGGCGCTGGCCGCCAAGCTCAGTGCTGAGACCATTGATGTCACCCTGCCCGGCCGTCGCCGCCCGCCCGGTGCCAAGCACCCGGTTACGCAGATCACCGAGCGCGTCTCCGCCATCTTCCAGGCAATGGGCTTTCGCGTCGCCGAAGGCCCGGAGATCGAGGACGACTGGCACAACTTCACCGCCCTGAACATCCCCGAGAGCCACCCCGCCCGGGCGATGCACGACACCTTCTACTTCGACGCCAACCACCTGCTGCGCACCCACACCTCGCCGGTGCAAATCCGCGCCATGCAGGAATCCAAGCCGCCGCTGAAGGTGATCGCCCCCGGTCGCGTCTACCGCTGCGACTCGGACATGACGCACTCGCCGATGTTCCACCAAATCGAGGTGCTCTACCTCGACGAGAACGTGCGCTTCACCGACCTGCGCGCCACGCTGGAGACCTTCCTCGCCGCCCTGTTCGAGCGCGAGGACCTGCCGATCCGCCTGCGCCCGTCGTTCTTCCCCTTCACCGAGCCATCGGCCGAGGTCGACATCCAGTGCGTCCACTGCGGTGGCGAGGGCTGCCGCGTGTGCAAGAAAACCGGCTGGATCGAGGTGCTGGGCGCCGGCATGGTCCACCCCAACGTGCTGCGTTCGGTGGGGCTCGACCCGGCCGAGGTAAGCGGTTTCGCCATCGGCATGGGCGTCGAGCGCCTGGCGATGCTCCGCTACGGCGTCGACGACCTGCGCGCGTTCTTCGAGAACGACCTGCGCTTCCTGCGCCAATTCCAGTAGACCCGATTCCCGTCGCGCCGGCGTGACCGGCCGACCCACCGATTTGTGCCCGGCCCCGCATCGTCGCGGCGGCCGACCGGACCAAGGCCCGAGGACC
The DNA here is from genome assembly GCF_003932495.1 of Guyparkeria sp. SCN-R1. GTDB lineage: Bacteria > Pseudomonadota > Gammaproteobacteria > Halothiobacillales > Halothiobacillaceae > Guyparkeria. The sequence continues at coordinate 243,816 of NZ_QZMT01000004.1, read as the reverse complement.
TGACACCCGATGCTTTTTTCCGAGAACTGGCTGAGAACCTGGATTGACCCGCAGGTCGACACCGAGGAGCTGGCCCACCGCCTGACCATGGCCGGCCTCGAGGTCGATGCCATCGAGCCGGCCGCCCCGGCCTTCGACAACGTCGTCGTCGCCGAGGTCAAGACCGTGCGCCCGCACCCGGACGCCGACAAGCTGCGCGTGACCGAGGTATTCGATGGCGAGACCACCTGGCAGGTCGTCTGCGGCGCGCCCAACGTTCGCGAGGGCATGCGCGCCCCGCTCGCCCGGGTGGGCGCCACCCTGCCCGGCGGCATGAAGATCAAGAAGGCGAAGCTCCGCGGCGAACCGTCCCACGGCATGCTCTGCGGCGCCGACGAGCTGGGCCTGGCAAGCTCCCGCGACGGCCTGCTGGAGCTGCCGGCCGATGCGCCGGTGGGTGCGAACCTGCGCGAGTGGCTGGATCTCGATGATGCCGTGATCGAGCTCGGGATAACCCCCAATCGCGGTGATGTCCTGTCGATCGCGGGCCTGGCCCAGGAATGCAGCGCCCTGTTCGACGCCACGCTTACCGCACCGGACACCCAGGCGCCCGCAGCAACCATCGACTCGACCCGCGCGGCGGCGATCGAGGCGGCGGACGCCTGCCCGACCTACCTCACCCAGGTGATCGAGGACATCCCGGCCCGCGGCGACACCGACATGCTGATCGCCGAGCGCCTGCGCCGCGCCGGCGTGTCGACGGTCGAGCCGATCGTCGACCTGCTGAACTACGTCATGCTCGAGACCGGCCAGCCGATGCACGCCTTCGATGCGGACAAGGTCGACGGCGACATCCGCGTGCGCTGGGCCAAGGCCGGCGAAAAAATGGTCGGCCTGAACGAACAGGAACTGACGCTCGAGGACGACTGCCTGGTGGTGGCCGATGCCAGCAACCCGATCGCGCTGGCGGGCATTATCGGCAGCGCCCCCTCGGGGGTCTCAGGCGAGACTCGCCGCATCGTGCTGGAATCCGCCCACTTCACCCCTGAGGCGGTCGCCGGTCGCGCTCGCCGCTTTGGCCTGACCACCGATGCCGCCTTCCGCTTCGAGCGTGGCGTCGACCCGGGCCTGCCGCGCCAGGCAATCGACCGGGCCGCCCAGCTAATCACCGAGATGCTCGGCGGCAAGGCCGGGCCGGTGGTCGAAGCGAGCGGCGGTCGCGAACTGACGACCCCGGCCGCGATCACGCTCGACATGGAATGGGCCGAGCGACGCCTCGGCCTGCCGGTCGCCACCGAGCGTGCCGCCGACCTGCTTACCCGGCTGGGCTGCGATGTCACTCGTGATGCCGACGTGCTCTCCGTGGTGCCGCCGACCCGCCGCTTCGATCTGGCCATCCCCGAGGACCTGCTCGAGGAACTGGCGCGCCTGATCGGCTACGACAACTTCCGCGCGCCGATCACGCGCATGACCCCGGAGATCGGCCTGCCGGCGGCGACCACCAACACCACCACGCGCATCGGCGATCTCATGGCCGACCGTGGCTACTTCGAGGCGATCACCTACAGCTTCGTCGACCGCGATCTGGATGCGGTGATCACCCCGGGCACCCCCGCCATCGAACTGGCGAACCCGATCGCCTCGCAGATGGCGGTGATGCGCCAGAGCCTCTGGCCGGGCCTGCTCGAGGCCGTGGCCCACAACCAGAAACGCCAACAGCCGGCGATCCGCCTGTTCGAGACCGGCCACCGCTTCGCCGGTTCGACCGCCGCAGCCGCGCGGGAATCAAGCGAACTGGCCTTCGTTGCCGCCGGCCACGCGGCCCCCGAGCAATGGGGACAGGCCACGCGAACCGTCGACTTCTATGACATCAAGGGCGACCTCGAGGATCTGCTCGAAGGACTCGGCCTGAAAGACGCGCTCTCCTTCCATCCCGGCGAGCACCCCGCACTGCACCCGGGCCAGGCCGCCGAGATTCGGATCGACGGCCAGCCGGTCGGTCAAATCGGCGCGCTGCACCCGGACACGCTCAAGACCTTCGATCTGAAGGGGCCGGTCTTTGCCGCCCGTCTGTCACTTGAGGGCATTGCCGAGCGCCCCCTGCCGCAGAGTGCACCGCTGTCGAAGTTTCCGCGCATCCGCCGGGATCTCGCGCTGGTCACCCCGACCACGCTTGCCTTCGACGAGCTGGCCGCTGCCATCCGCGCCGCCGGCGGGGCATTCCTGCGCGATGTCGAGCCCTTCGACCGCTACGTGGGTGAGGGTGTGGCCGACGGCCAGCAGTCGCTTGCAGTGAAGCTCGTGTTCCAGAATGACGAGCGCACTCTCACCGACGACGAAATTACCGATACAATCAATCACATACTCGAGAACCTCCGCCAGCACGATGTCGAGCTGCGCGGTTGACTTGAACCCGGGAACCGATTTACATGGCTCTTACGAAAGCGGATCTGGTAGAAACGCTGCATAACGAACTTGGCCTCAACAAGCGTGAGGCGAAGGACTTCGTCGATCTCTTCTTCGAGGAGATGCGGCAGGTGCTGGAATCGGGCGAGGACATCAAGCTCTCCGGCTTCGGCAATTTCCAGTTGCGGGACAAGAACGAACGCCCCGGGCGCAACCCGCGCACCGGGGAGATGATTCCCGTCACCGCCCGCCGGGTGGTGACCTTCCGCGCCGGCCAGAAACTCAAGTCGCTGGTGGAAGCTTATGACGGCCCAGAGCAAGACTGAATTCACCTTCCCGCCGATCCCCAGCAAGCGGTACTTCACCATTGGGGAAGTCGGCGAGCTCTGTGACGTCAAGTCGCACGTGCTGCGTTACTGGGAGCAGGAATTCGAACCGCTCAAGCCGATCAAGCGCCGCGGCAACCGCCGCTACTACCAACGCCACGACATCGAGCTGATCCGCCTGATCCGCACCCTGCTCTACGATCAGGGTTTCACCATCGCCGGCGCCCGCCAGCAGCTTGCCGCCCTGCCCAAGGCCTCCTCGCGCGAGTCCTCCAGTGCGCTGGAAGCCGTGCGCGACATGCGCGAGCGCATCAGCCAGAGCGGCGGCAACCTGCTGGCGCTCGACCCGCAAGGCGAAACCAGGCCCGACACCGAACACCCACCGGCTGCACCGCCCCCCGAAGCTCCCCTTCCCAGCGGCCGGCAACTCGACCTGCGCGAGATCCGTCTCGGTCTCGAGGCCCTGGTCGACGAGCTCGCCCCCTACTGCGACAAACGCGACCCGGACCAGTAAGCCAACCTAAGTCGACTCAAGCCGCGATATGCACGCGGCCCGCCCGCGGCTCCGGCTCGCGGCGGCGTTCGACGAAGTGGCGCAGGTAGCGTGACTGCAGGTCCGTACTCTCCAGCAGGATGAACAGGTCGGCACAGCCGAACGCCGGATCCCAGCACGGCTCTCCCCCGACCGTCGCCCCCAGGCGCATGTAGGCCTTCAGCAGTGGCGGCACGCGCGTCGATGGCATGCTGACCGGCGGCTCATCGAGGGCCGGCAGTGGACGACGCGGGCGCACGCGCCGCTCGACAGGTGCCAGGTGGCGATTGAGCAGGCTGTCGGTGATCGCCCGGGCGGTTGCCCCACCATCGTCCATGGGAATCGAGGCGCAGCCGATCAGGTAGCCGAAGCGGTTGTCCGCCATGAACCGGGCCAGCCCCGCCCAAAGGGCAGCGATCGTGCCACCCCGACGCCAGTCGGGATGCACGCAGGTCCGCCCAATCTCCATGACCCGTCCGGGCAGTTTGCGGATCCCGGCAAGATCGAATTCCTGCTCGGAATAGAACCCGCCGGTCAGGCAGGCCTGGGTGTCGGTCAGCACCCGGGTGCAGGCCACCAGCGCACCCCGGCGATCCCGCACCATCAGGTGATGACAGTGCGGATCGAACGCGTCGCGCTCCAGGCCATCATGCCCCGGCGGGATCGTCGCCCCCATCTCCTCGACGAACACCCGGTACCGCAGTCGGTAGCAGGCCTCGCGCTCCGCCCCAGTGGTGGCAAAGGCCACCGTCAGCCCACCCGATTCATTCAGCCGGTCACGCCGGCTTCCCTCGTCTCGCTGCATAGATCGTCTCCCCTGGCGTTTGATACTGATCGCAGGGTGGCGAGGCCAGTTGGCAGCGTGGTGACGAAACGATGTCGATCCGATGACCGGATGACAGTCGCTGGCAATTTGCGCCGGAATTGCTTACGCGAACTGCAGAAGCAACTGATCCGGATCGGCCTCGGGAGGCAGGCACGCCGTGCCGCGACAGACATACGCCAACCCGGAGCCGGCCTGGGGCAACGGCTTGTCGGGCAGCAAGTCATCACTGCCACTGGCGATCACGGTGATGCCGCGGCGACGCAACGTGGCGATCGCCGTCTGCCAGGCCGTCATCTCCCGGGCCTTGATTACCACCACCGTCGCGGGCTGGTGGAAGCGTCGCAGGGCGGCAAGCAGCCGCGTGTGGGCCTGCGGTGCACGTTCGATCGACCCGGCGGCGGCCTTGAAGATTGCCTCCGCGATGTCGAGCCAGTCGGTCCGGCCCAGGGCATAACCCAGCCGGGTAAGCGCATCGGCCAGCACCGCGTTGCCGGCCGGCTGGGCGTCGTCGGTGAACACGACCAGCCCCGCCACCGGTGCGCCGTGACCGGCATGGCTGAGCCGGAAGGCACCACTGGCATCGGTGAACCGCTCGGTGATCGTGCCGATGATCTCCTCGATGCGGGCCAGCCGCTCGGCATCGGGTACGCGAAAAAAGGCTTCGGTCTGGGCCTCCAGCAGCAAGGCAAGATCGTCGAGAAAGGCCGGCACCGACGGGCGCCCGTCAAGATAGCCGGTCGGCAGGTCGGCCACGGCGGTGGCCGCGGGTACCAGCCGATCGAGCAGGTCGAGGCCCTTGGTTGTCCAGTCGTCTCGCCCGAGCCGATTGCCGGCCCGCAGGAACCCGGTGGCCAGCAAGGCATTGAGTCCCAGCAGGGACTTGTCGTCACGCTTGGGCTGCGGACGGGCATCGCGTCGTGCCAGCAGGGCACGACGGAGGGGTTCGGCCAGTGGCCGCACCTGCTCCACGCTTCTAGCACGGCGCACCGCGGCCAGATGCCACTTGCCCTCGAAGTTCGCCGGGTGGTCGAGCCCGTACTCGCCCAGAAACCCCTCGATGGTGTCGGCATCGAGTCCGGCTAATTCCAGCAACTCGCGCGCCTCATCGGGCGTCCAGAGGTAGGTGGCGCCCTCCTCGCCCTGGGTATCGGCATCCAGGCTCGCAGCGAAGGTGCCGTCGGCCAGGCGCATGCGCTCGAGGAAGTGGTCGATGCTGCGTTCGAGCAGCGACTCGATCACGTCGCGTCGACCGTCCGATTCGCCTCCCAGGACGGCAAAGCGCGACAGGGTGTCCGGTAACTGGGCGTTGTCGACGAGCATCTTCTCGAAGTGGGGGATGGTCCAGTCGGCATCGACGCAGTACCGGAAGATGCCGCCGTCGAGGTGGTCGAACAGTCCACCATCGAGCAAGGCCGCCACGGCGTGATCCAAGGAGCCTTGCCCGTCGTCACCGCGAGCGGCCGCCTCGTCGAGCAGAAAGTCGAGCATGGGCAATTGCGGAAATTTCGGTGCACCTCCCAGTCCGCCGTGCTTGTCATCCAGCGCTCCATCCAGCCGTGCCCGCGCGGCATCGGCGATCGACACCCGCGGCAGGTCGGCACCCCCGGGTGGCGTCGCACTGAGCGCCCGATGAACCGCCATGCCCTGCTCTCGCGTCTGGTCACGCTTTTCCCGGTAGACGCTGTGCACCCGCTCGAGCAGATCGGCAAAGCCGGGCATGCCGAAACGCGGCTTTGCCGGAAAGTAGGTACCGATGAAAAACGGCGTCAAGTCATCCGGGTTGAGAAAGGCGGTCAGCGGCCAGCCGCCCCCGCGCTGGTTCAGGAGCGCATGCGCCGTCTGGAAGGTCTTGTCCAGATCGGGCCGCTCCTCGCGATCGACCTTGATATTGATGAAGTGCCGATTCATCACCGCCGCGATTTCCGGATCGGAAAAGCTCTCGCGCGCCATGACATGGCACCAGTGGCAGGCGGCATAGCCGATCGACAGCAGGATCGGTCGGTCCTCGTCGCGGGCACGGGCGAGCGCCTCCTCGGTCCAGGCATACCACTCGACCGGGTTATCGGCGTGGGCCTGAAGGTAGGGGCTGGTCGATTCCAGCAAGCGCGGATTGCTCATCGGATCGCTCCATTGAGGCGACGGATGGACGTCGCGAAACGGGGCCAACGATACTGGTAGACTCATCCGACTTTCACAACCGACACAACCGACGCCCCCATGGATTATCCCGCCATCGACCCCGTCGCCCTGCAGATCGGCCCGCTGGCCATTCACTGGTACGGGCTGATGTACCTGTTCGGCTTTGCCGGCGCCTGGGCGCTGGCCCGCCTGCGCGCCCGTCGTCCCGACTGGCCGATCCAGCCGGTGCAGGTCGACGATCTGCTTTTCTACAGTGCGCTGGGGGTGATCGCCGGCGGGCGCATCGGCTACATGCTGTTCTACCAACCGGGGCAGCTGATCGACTCGCCCCTGTCGCTATTCGCGCTCTGGGACGGCGGCATGAGCTTTCATGGCGGGCTGCTGGGCGTGCTGGTGGCCATGGCGCTATATGGCCGGCGGCAGGGTCTAGCCTTCTTCACGGTCACCGATTTCATCGCCCCGCTGGTACCCATCGGCCTGTTCTTCGGCCGGATCGGCAATTTCATCAACGCCGAACTGTGGGGCAGCCCCACCACCCTGCCCTGGGGCATGGTCTTCCCCGGTGCCGGCCCCGAGCCACGTCACCCCTCGATGCTCTACGAGGCGTTCCTCGAAGGGCTGGTGCTGTTCGTCCTGCTGTGGATCTTCTCCATGAAGCCGAGGCCTCGTATGGCGGTCTCCGGGCTGTTCCTCGCCGGCTACGGCGTATTCCGCTTTGCAGTCGAATTCGTCCGCGAACCGGATGCCCATATCGGCTATCTCGCCGGCGGATGGGTCACCATGGGCCATGTCCTCTCCGCGCCCATGATCCTGGCCGGAATTGCCCTGCTGATCTGGGCCTATCGGCGCGGTATCATGGACCGCCCTGCTGACACCCAACCGACTGCGAGACCCGAATGAAGGCCTATCTCGACCTGATGCAGCACGTCCTCGACCACGGCGTGGATCGCAGTGACCGCACCGGCACCGGTACGCGCAGCGTTTTCGGTTACCAGATGCGCTTCGACCTCTCGAAGGGCTTCCCTGCCCTGACGACCAAGAAGCTGCACCTGCGCTCGATCATCCACGAGCTGTTGTGGTTTATCAGCGGCGATACCAACGTCCGCTACCTGCAGGACAATGGCGTACGCATCTGGAACGAGTGGGCCGACGAGAACGGTGACCTCGGCCCGGTCTACGGCGCGCAGTGGCGCTCCTGGCCGACGCGCGACGGCGACACCATCGACCAGCTCGGCCAGGTGATCGAACAGATCAAGACCAACCCGGACTCGCGCCGGCTGATCGTCACGGCCTGGAACCCGGCCGACGTGCCCGAGATGGCCCTGCCACCCTGCCACCTGCTGTTCCAGTTCTATGTGGCCAACGGCCGGCTCTCCTGCCAGCTCTACCAGCGCAGCGCCGATATCTTCCTCGGCGTGCCGTTCAATATCGCCAGCTACGCGCTGTTGACGATGATGATCGCGCAGGTCTGCGATCTCGAGCCGGGCGAGTTCGTCCACACGCTGGGTGACGCGCACCTCTATCACAACCACCTCGACCAGGCGCGCGAGCAACTGACCCGGGAGCCACGCGACCAGCCGATCATGCGCATCAACCCCGATCGCCGCACGATCGACGAGTTCGTCTTCGACGATTTTGAGCTGACCGATTACGACCCGCACCCGCACATCAAGGCCAAGGTCGCCGTGTAACAAGGTCGCCGTCCGACGACGTCGGCCTCGCGTCAGAACGGGCGGATAGAGGTGAACCGCCCCCACGTTTGGGCTAGACTGCCGGGTCGATCCCACTCAATCACCATGCCGCGAGGCAGGAAACCGCATGCGCGTCAGTCTTATCGCCGCGATGGCCCGCAACCAGGTCATCGGTCGCAACAACCAGCTCCCCTGGCGGCTGCCGGCCGATCTCAAGCACTTCAAGCAGCTGACCATGGGCAAGCCCCTGATCATGGGGCGCAAGACCTACGAGTCGATCGGCAAACCGCTGCCCGGCCGGACCAACATCGTGGTCACCCGCGACGAGGGCTTCGCCGCCGAGGGCGTGATCGTGGTGCATTCGCTCAATGCCGCCCTGGCCGAGGCCGAGAAGCACCTCGACGAGAGCGAGGAGGCCATGGTGATGGGTGGGGCGAACATCTATTACCAGTACCTGCCCCGGGCCGACCGGATGTACCTGACGCTGGTGGAAGTGGAGGTCGCGGGCGACGCCCATTTCCCGGTGTACGTTCCCGACGAGTGGGAGCTGACCGAGGCCACGCGCCACGACCCGGACGATCGCAACCCCTACGCCTACCAGTTCCTGGTGTTCGATCGCATTCCGGCCTGACCGACCACCATTAATCAACTATCTTTTTGGTGAAGGGATTCCCGAATTCTGCGGGGTAGTGACTGTCACACCCCGCCGGAACACGTAACCCGGAGTCCGTGATGACCCAGCCGTCACTCGATCTGCGCGACGAATTCGACTACCAGCCCGAGCTCATCGCCCGGCTGGTCGACGTCTACGAGATCGCCAACAACCATCGCTGGATCTACGCCAGCGTGATCGCCCTGACCGGCGCCTTCTTCATGCTGCAATGGTCCCTGCTGGCCGACACGGCGCAATACGGGCATCCATGGGTGGGCGTGCCCCTGATTGCCATGGCCGTCTGGCTCGCGCTGGCACCGGCGGCAACCGTCGCCAAGTGGGTGGCCCTGCCGGCCCATTTTAGCCGCGACTACCTCTCCTACCGCGACATCCACTGGATGCAGCAGATGACCGAGCGCCACCCGGTGCTGGTCACCAGCGCCGAGCCTTTCCTGAACGCGCGCGAACCCGTTCCGGTTGGCGCGTTGCGGGAATTCTGGGCGCCGCTGGTGCGCGAGGAAGAGCGCCAGAAGCGCTAGTCTCACGTCTTCTTAGGAAGACGCACCTGCCGCTCGGCCTGCTCGAGCACGTGATCGTGAAAGCTGCGCATCACCGGCGTGTCTCGCTTGCCCTGGCGCTGGACCATGTACCAGTGCCGGATAATCGGTAGCCCGTCGACGTCCAGAATCACCAGCCGGCCGGTCTCTAACTCAAGCTCGAGGGTGTGCTGCGACACGATGCCCACACCCAGACCCGCCTCGATTGCCTGCTTGATCGCCTCGTTCGAACGCATTTCAAGCCCCGGTTTGACCGCCAGGCCATGCTCCTCGAAGAAACGCTCGATCGCCGCCCGCGTGCCCGAGGCCGATTCTCGCTGCACGAAGCGGTGCTGCGCGAGTTCCTCGAGCGCAATCGACTTGCGCCCGGCCAGGGGATGATCCGCCGCGGCGATCGCCACCAGCGGGTTTTCCAGGAACGCCTCGGAATGCAGGTCTGCATCCGTTGGGGGCTCGCCCATGATCACGATATCGGTCTCGTTGTGAGCCAGTTGCCGAAGCAGGCTCTGCCGGTTAGTCACGTCCAGGCTGATCGACACCCCCGGGTAGCGCTTGGAGAAGTCGGCCAACAGCCGGGCGACGAAGTAGTTCGCCGTACTCGCGACGCTGACACGCAGGTGGCCGCGGTGCACCCCCTTCATGCCCTCTAGCACCTCCTCGGCCTCGGTAATCACCTCGAGGATGCGCTGGGCGTATCCATACAGTTCCCTTCCGGCATCCGTGAGGTACAGTTGACGACCGGTCTGCTCGAACAGGGGCAGATCGACATTGCTCTCGAGTTGACGAATCTGCATCGACACCGCGGGTTGAGTAAGATGCAGCTTCTCGGCTGCCTTGGTGTAGTTGAGGAGCTCGGCCGCGGCGCTGAAGACGCGCAGCTGGTGCAGTGTGAATCGAATCATCGGCTAACCCATAAGGCTTTCTTTATGGTGAACATCACTTATTTTGAATTGCTTTGATGGTCGCTGGACGTATAGTATCGGCCGAGACGAAAGAGGGGGCCTTCCCCTAGGTCGATCCCAAACCCAATGCCAACCTTACCCTTCCGGAGGATCGCTATGGCGAACAAAAGTTACAGCGCGGGCGTAAAAGATTACCGCGAAACCTACTGGATGCCGGAGTACACGCCGCTCGACACGGATCTGCTGGCGTGCTTCAAGATCACCCCGCAGCCGGGCATCGACCGCGAGGAAGCCGCTGCCGCCGTTGCAGCCGAGTCCTCCACCGGTACCTGGACCACGGTGTGGACCGACCTGCTGACCGACATGGACTTCTACAAGGGCCGTGCGTATCGCATCGAGGACGTGCCCGGTGACGACTCCGCCTTCTACGCGTTCATCGCGTACCCGATCGACCTGTTCGAGGAAGGCTCTGTCGTCAACGTGTTCACCTCGCTGGTCGGCAACGTATTCGGCTTCAAGGCCATCCGTGGCCTGCGCCTGGAAGACGTTCGCTTCCCGATCGCCTACATCAAGACCTGTGGCGGTCCCCCGCACGGTATCCAGGTCGAGCGTGACAAGCTGTCCAAGTACGGCCGTCCGATGCTGGGCTGCACCATCAAGCCGAAGCTGGGCCTGTCGGCCAAGAACTACGGCCGTGCGGTCTACGAGTGCCTCCGTGGTGGTCTCGACTTCACCAAGGACGACGAGAACATCAACTCTCAGCCGTTCATGCGCTGGCGTGACCGCTTCCTGTTCGTTCAGGAAGCCACCCAGACTGCCGAGAACCAGACCGGCGAGCGCAAGGGTCACTACCTGAACGTCACCGCGCCGACTCCGGAAGAGATGTACAAGCGTGCCGAGTTCGCCAAGGAAATTGGCGCACCGATCATCATGCACGACTACATCACCGGCGGTTTCACCGCGAACACCGGTCTGGCCAAGTGGTGTCAGGAAAACGGCGTCCTGCTGCACATCCACCGTGCCATGCACGCTGTTATCGACCGCAGCCCGACCCACGGTATCCACTTCCGTGTACTGACCAAGATCCTGCGTCTGTCCGGCGGTGACCACCTGCACACCGGTACCGTCGTAGGCAAGCTGGAAGGCGACCGCGCCTCCACGCTGGGCTGGATCGACCTGCTGCGTGAATCCTTCATCCCGGAAGACCGCTCGCGTGGCATCTTCTTCGACCAGGATTGGGGCTCCATGCCGGGCGTCTTCGCCGTCGCTTCCGGTGGTATCCACGTCTGGCACATGCCGGCACTGGTCGCCATCTTCGGTGACGACTCTGTCCTGCAGTTCGGTGGTGGCACCTTGGGTCACCCGTGGGGCAACGCCGCTGGCGCCGCCGCCAACCGTGTCGCTCTGGAAGCCTGTGTCGAGGCCCGCAACCAGGGTCGTGACGTAGAGCGTGAAGGCAAGGAGATCCTCACCCAGGCTGCCCAGCACAGCCCGGAACTGAAGATCGCCATGGAAACCTGGAAAGAGATCAAGTTCGAGTTCGACACCGTCGACAAGCTCGATACTCAGAACCGCTAATCCAGGCCTTCTTAACCAGAATCTGACTCATAGGTAAGAAACCATGAACCAAATGCAGGACTACAAGACGACGGTCAAGTTCGAGACTTTCTCCTACCTGCCGCCGATGACTCCGGACCAGATCCGCGCTCAGATCGAGTACGCCATTGCCCAGGGCTGGAGCCCGAGCGTGGAGCACGTCGAGCCGGAAAACATGATGAACCACTACTGGTACATGTGGAAGCTGCCGTTCTTCGGTGAAGACAACGTCGAGAACGTGCTGGCCGAGATCGAAGAGTGCCATCGCAAGTACCCGGGCCACCACGTTCGCCTGGTTGCGTATGACAACTTCACCCAGAGCCAGGGTCTGGCCTTCGTGGTTTACCGCGCCGGCTGATAAGCGATGCGGCTGCCCGCCTTCGGGCAGGCAGCTTAACCATCAACACGAGGTACAACAGGCATGCCTGTACAATCTGGAAACAATGCAGCCAGAAATCGTGCAGCAGCTCACGCCCGACGTGAGGAGCTTTCCCGTGGTGGCAACACCGCGGCAGCTTCTCAGGGTGGCGGCAGCCTCGCCGGTCTGACCGGCAAGGACCTGGCCCGCGCCCGTCGTGCGCAGTTGTCTGCACACGGCAAGAACGCCAGCACCTCGACCTGGAAAACGGCTGCGTCGGCCGCTCGCCAGAACCCCGCGGCATCGCGGGATTCCGGTAGCAACGGCGCTGCCGCCTCACAATCCCACGCATCCGGGTCCACCGAGGAATCCGTTGACGAGATGTGCTCGCTCGCCGAGTCCGATCCGAGTCAATACGGTTCCGAGGCAGATCTGGTGCGGTCCGTTTGCCGTACCCGTCGCCAGGCCATGGCGAAGTACGGCAAGAGTGCACTCCCGCCGAAGCCCGCCTCCCAGGGTGGCCCGGGTCGCAAGCAGATGCCCTTCGCTGACGAGGTTCGCTCGCAGCCGAAGCCGGCACCGGCTAGCAACGAGACCCAGGCCGACTCCGAGCACGAGGCTTCGTTCGAGTCACTCTGCACGGTCGCCAAAAAGCGTCCGGCCCGCCTTGGCCCGCAGGCCAACCGCGTGCGCCAGATTTGCCAAGCTCGCCGCGAGGCGATGGCAAACAAGGGCAAGCGTGCGTTGCCGGCCAAGCCGGCCTCGCAGGGCGGTCCGGGACGTGTGGGGTACCAGGTTCCGGGTTATCTGGACACCAGCGCCAGCGGTCGCGAGGCGGCCATGCGCCATCGCGAGATGCTGTGCCACTACGGCCGGGGCAGCTCCCCGTCCTGCCGTCCTACCGGACGTCGCAAGACCGATACCACCAGCGAGGCGTCCACGCCAAAAAAGGTGGAAACCGGTCACACGATTTCCGGCCGTGAGGTGAAGGGCACCCAGGTGGAGCGCTCCCATCGCGTTTCGGGTAACGAGTCCGGCAGCTGCCGGATGATTTCGGGTACCGAGTACATCGGTAACGAGCAGTACGAATCGTTCTGCTCCACCCGCCCGCAGCCGAACGCGCCGAAGGTTCGCACGTCGACGACCGCCAGCGGTCGTGGCGTCAGCGGCACCGCGGTAGGCCGAGCCGCCCAGGTCACCGGTGACGAGCGCGGGACTTGCGAGTCCGTGACCGGCACCGAGTACCTGAGCAGCGAGGACCTGCAATCGTTCTGCGGCACCAAGGCCCGCCCAACCCACGCCAACAAGGTGGTGGAAGGTCGGACCGAGAAGCAGATGCGTGTGACCGGTAGCGACGAATTCCGTCCAGCCCGGGCCACCGGTGGGGAAACGGGCGCAAGCCGGTCGATCACCGGGTCCGAGTACGCGGATTCCGGCGTAGCGCGGATGACCATCAACGGGGCACCGAAAAAGGTGGCGGAAACGCATACCTACACCGGTCGCGCCGTGTCAGGCACCGCCATTGGTCGGTCCAGCCACGTTACGGGTGACGAGCCGGGCACCTGCCGCAATGTCTCCGGTACGCAGTACCTGAGCTTCGAGCAGTACGAGTCGTTCTGCGACACGCGTCCCGAGCCGGGCCACCAGAAGGTCGGCGTCGACCAGTCGCGCCACGGCGAGCGGATCACGGGCAATCTCGTGGACCGTAGCGAGCGTGTGACGGGTAACGAGCCGGGCTCCTGCTCCCGTGTCACGGGTTCTCAGTACGGTGAACCGCGTCTTTGCGGTGGCGGCGTCGACAAGGTGCAGTCCATGCACACCCTCGCGGGTCGTGGACTGACCGGTCAGCGCGTCGACCATCACCCAAAGATGTCCGGTGACGAGCAAGGGGGGTGCATGCCCGTCACCGGTACCGAGTATTACGGCACGGAACACTACGGTGCCTATTGCTCGGGTTCGCCCGCACCCCACGCTGAGAAGGTCGAGACGTCGATGACCTGTGACGGCCAGACCGTTGGCGGCACGCCGATGGACCGGACCGATCACGTCACCGGCAACGAGTACGGTTACGACCACTACGTCAGCGGCACGCCCTACGCCAACGCGATGCACACCGGTTGTGCCGCACCGACCAGCTACCCGCTGGCCGCGCGGACCCAGCCGAGTGCTCGGTACGCGCCTCAGGCGGCTTACGCCCAGCCCCAGGAGCCGATCTCGGCCCCCGAGGACTTCAGCGTGAACCCGCCGGCACGCGCCGCTCGCGGTCGCGTCACGGGCAGTTCGTTTGACCAGGGTAGTGGCCGCATCACCGGCCCGGGCAACATGGCGATGGGACTGATCACCGGCACGCCGGAGTTCCGTCACCCTGAGCCGAGCGCCGCGCATCCGCGGATGGGTTCGATCATGCCGACGCCGACGCCTGCCCCGCAGGCAGCGGCTCCGGCACCCGCACCCGCCCCGGTCGCTCCGGCACCGACTCAGAACGCGCCGGCACAGCCGGTGGAAGCCGCCCAGCCGCAACCGGAGATCCCGGCTGCCGCTCCGGCCGACGCCGCGCTGCAGTGTGCTCCCGAAGCACAGGTCCGTGAGCGTGTCACTGGCGAAGGCGGTGAACGCTGCCGCATCTCCGGTGATGACTGGTCTCGCAACGGTTCGGTGACCGGTACCGAGGGCCAGTGGGCCCAAGGCCGCAACCCGTCCATGCGTGGTCAGGCTCGTGGCGCCGTACGCAATGCCTGGGTCAACCGTGAAGTGCCGCGTCCGGATGTTCCGGCATCCAAGATCACCGGCAGCAGCGGTAGTGACATGAACGGCTCGACGATCACCTACTCCGGTGGTGCTCGAGGCTAAGTGGCAGGAATGAACGGTCAGATGACACAGCAGCCGTTTCGTCGCAGCAGTCAGGGTGCGCCCCGACTGGGTCAGCGTCGGGCGCCGTTCGGTCTGGGCGCACCCAGTGGGCTTCGCAGCCCGCTGGGCACACCCCAGCCGGTCGCGCACCCGGCCTGCCCCTCGCTGCCGGAACGCGGTTGTCATCACCCGCTCACCAACCACGAGGCCAACCGACAACTGGCGTATTGCGAAGACTCCGTCAAGGAGCGGTTCGATCGCATCGTTCCGTTTCTCAAGGAAGTGGCCGCCCTGCCCCGTGACGGGCAGCTGGGCGACCGCATCCAGGATCTGGCCCAAAACCGGCTGGGCCATGGCTTCGATGAGGCCCTGGTCAACGACAGCTGGATCGAAGGCCCGGACCTGAAGGGGCTTTTCGCAAGTGCCAACTTTGAGGCGCTCAACTCTGCTACCAAGCAGTTCGGGCGCAAACTGGAAGACCAAAAGGACGACGCACTGTCCACGAGCAGCTTCTTCCTCGACTGCGGTTTTCACGCGGTCGATATCAGTCCCTGCTCGGACGGACGGTTAAAGGGCCTGATGCCGTTTATCTTTCGGCTCCCGCCCTGGTCGTTCACTTATCGCAAGGCGTATGCCGGCGCACTGTTCGACGTCGAAGAGGATCTTCGGCTCTGGAGCGAAGTCGAACTCCGCCGGTTTCGCGAGGGCGTGCCGAATCGGGCTGACGAGGGTACCCGCTATCTCAAGATCGCGGTTTACCACGGCAGTTCCTCGGACCCTCACCATGAAGGCTGCGCCGCGCATGGCAGCGACGAGCGCAAGGCAGCCGAGGCCGCACTGGATCGGCTGCAGGCCTTCCGCCAGGCAGTGGAGAACACCTACTGCTGTGGTGCCAGCACGGACATCCTGCTGGTCGGTGTCGACACGGACACGGACGCGATTCGCGTCCACGTCCCCGACGCCAACGGCGATGTCAGCGTGCACCGTTACATCGACAACGCCTACCTGTACCAGGAGACGTTGAACCTGGAGCGCGATGCGGCCCATCTGGCCATTTACGATGCCATCCGCTCGGTCAACGAAACCGACGACTGGGGGCGCACGACCGGGGGCGAACCGCACGACGGCATGCGGCGGTTCGTTGCCAACCTGCTGATCAACAACCTGTCACAGATCGATTACGTGACGGAGCGTTACCAGGGGCGCTACCCGGCCGAGATCATCGGCCACGCCGAGCGCTACATCAGCGTCGGCGATGGCTTCGAGGAGGTGCAGATGCGCAATCTGGCGTATTTCGCGCACCTCCACACGGTGGAAGAGAACACGAACGACCTGGACGTCGGGATCAAGATTTTCCGCAAGCTCAATGTGAGCCACGGACTGCCCATCCCGATCGCCATCCACTTCCGTTACGACGGTCGTGTTCCGGGTGGACGCGAACGGGCCGTGGCCCGGGCACAGCGGGTCTGCAATGCGATCCGCGAGCGTCACTCGGAGCTGGATGAACAGGACATGCTGTATTTCCAGCTGACCGTACAGGACCGCCCGTCGGGCAGCGAAATTGAAGAGGTTTCTCAGGCATGAAGATCATGCGGGTCGAAAAGACCTTGGTCTCGACCAATCGGATCGGCGAGCTGGGCCACCGCCCGCTCCTGGTCGTGACCGACAAGCCGGGCGGCACGCCGCAGGTTGCCGTTGACGCGATCGGCTGCATCCCGGGTGACTGGGTGATCTGCGTTGGTTCCTCGGCGGCTCGGGAAGCGGCTGGTAGCAAGTCCTACCCGTCCGACCTGACCATCGTCGGGATTATCGACCAGTGGTCCGCTGAGTGACATGGAGATCATGCAGGTACGTTCCGACCTGGTGGCCACGCGGCGTGTACCCGGGTTGAAACATGTTTCCTTGAGGGTGCTGGTCGACCAGTCCGGCAAACTCAACGTCGCGGCCGATCCGGTCGGGGCACCAGAGGGTAAATGGGTCGTCACCGTCAGCGGTTCCGCCGCCCGGTTGGCGCTCCCGGATCCCACGATCCAGACGGATCTGACAATTGTCGGCATCATCGATCACTGGGATCCTTGCTGACATTAGGTTTTCGTTTTAACAAGTCGTTCGAGAGGAGAGACAAGATGGCTGATGTATCCGGTATCGCACTGGGAATGATTGAAACACGCGGTCTCGTGCCGGCTATCGAGGCGGCTGACGCCATGACCAAGGCTGCCGAGGTTCGCCTGGTTGGTCGTCAATTCGTCGGCGGTGGCTACGTGACCGTTCTGGTCCGTGGTGAGACCGGCGCGGTCAACGCCGCCGTTCGCGCTGGCGCTGATGCGTGTGAGCGTGTTGGTGACGGTCTGGTTGCTGCGCACATCATCGCGCGTGTCCATTCCGAAGTAGAAAACATCCTGCCGAAAGCCCCGGAAGCCTAAGGCGGATTTACGTAATGTCGGCGTCCTGACGTCGCCGACTGATTCAACTACAGCTTGGGAGTAACTCAAATGGCTGATGTATCCGGTATCGCACTGGGAATGATTGAAACGCGCGGCCTGGTGCCGGCAATCGAAGCGGCTGACGCCATGACCAAGGCTGCCGAGGTTCGCCTGGTTGGTCGTCAGTTCGTCGGCGGTGGTTACGTGACCGTTCTGGTCCGTGGTGAGACCGGCGCGGTCAACGCTGCCGTTCGCGCTGGCGCTGATGCGTGTGAGCGCGTTGGTGACGGCCTGGTCGCTGCGCACATCATCGCGCGCGTCCACTCCGAGGTAGAGAACATTCTGCCGAAAACCCCGGACGCCTAATTCCGGGTACTTTGAGCAGGCTCCTGTGGTCGTGTCCCCGTGACACGACCCTGTCTGCCAACCAGATTCTTTTTCAGGAGCCGTACAGACATGAGTGCTGACGGCTCTTGTTGGATTGACTGACCCGAGGGTTCACTACATGGCTAATTCCGGTATTGCACTGGGCATGATCGAAACGCGTGGCCTGGTCCCTGCCATCGAGGCAGCGGACGCGATGACCAAGTCCGCGGAAGTGCGGCTGATCGGCCGCTCGTTTGTCGGTGGCGGTTACGTCACCGTCCTCGTGCGCGGCGAGACCGGTGCCGTGAATGCCGCCGTCCGTGCCGGCGCCGATGCCTGTGAGCGCGTCGGCGACGGCCTGGTGGCCGCCCACATCATTGCCCGCGTGCATGGTGAGGTCGAGTCGATCCTGCCGGAGGATGCCGCCCACTGCGAATCCTCCTGGTGCGTCCCGTCCATGGACGCGTAAACGTGGCTGATCCTATGAATTGAGGGGTTGACCATGATCATGCGATCGAATTCGCGTGTGATCGGGCTGCTTGGACGAGCCCTGGAACTGGAAATGGAATCCGCCCAGCAGCATGCCACCCGTGCCACGTTGGCATCGCTCTGGGGCCAGCACTCGCTGGCAGAACAACTGACGCGCCTGTCGGACGAGGAAATGGGGCACGCCGACCTCGTCACCCGGCAGATGCTGCTGTTGGGGTTCGCCCCGCCGGCGCTCTCCCTCGCCCCGGTCCGGCCCGGCCGGGACCCGGAGGAACTTTTGGCCCTCAGTCGGGCCAAGAAATGGGAGACCGTTCGGTTCTACGAGGATGCGTCCAACTGGTTCCGGCGTTTCCAGCCGGACGAGACCGGCGCCCTCTTCACCCACCTCTTCAACGAGGAGCTGGGCCACGTCCGTCAGCTCGGCGGTTAGGCAACACGAGTTCTCAGGGAGAACGCACATGGTTGAGACGACCGACATCCAGGTGGACGGCTGGCAGACCCAGAAGCGCCCCCCCATGCTGATCCGCAAGTTCGAGTTCGAGGACTATTCGCAGACGCGTGATTTTCTCGATCGCCTCGCCGAGGTGTCCGAGGAAATGGGCTACCACCCCAGCCTGCAATTCGACCGCACCCAGGTCAGCGTCAATGTCTCCCCGCTTGAGGAGACGCTCGGCGACCTCGAGGTGCGTTTCGCCAAGCAGGCGACCGAACTGGCCGAGAAGACCCAAGCGGGTTAACCAGGCAGGCTAAGCCCATCAAGGAGGGTGACACCATGGCCGCACACGTCATCGCACTGGCCAACCTCAAGGGCGGCTGTGGCAAGACCACGCTGTCGATCAACCTCGCCTCCGGACTCGCCCGGCGCGCCGAGGTGGGCCTGATCGACGCCGACCCCCAGGGTGCCCTGCGCCACTGGTCGGGCTGGGGCGAGGCCAAGTCCGGCCTCCCACGTCTGTTCGACGACCACGACGATGCCCACGCCAACCTCGCGGCGGCACGCCAGCATTGCGACTACGTGATCGTCGACTGTCCGCCGTCACTCGACATGAACGTGACCATCGAGTTGCTGCTTCACAGTCACCAGGTCCTGATCCCCGTTCTCCCCTCGCCGCTCGACCTCTGGGCGAGCGCCGACACCGTCAAGGCGGTGAACAAGGCGCGCGAGAACGGCAACCAATCCCTTTCCGCGGCTCTGTTGCTCAATCAGACCGAACCGCGTAGCGCCATGACCCGCGCCATGCAGAATGCCGTCGCGGGACTTGGCTTGCCCGTCCTCCCGGCGGCCGTCCGCCGTCGGGCCGCCTATCGAACGGCGGTCGTGGAGGGAGTGAGCGTCTACCAGCTTGGCGGCCGTGGTCGTGCGGCGGTGGACGAAATCGAGAACATCATCGACGAGGTAACGTCACCATGAGCAAGTTGGAAGACAAGCTGAGCGCCAGCGTGAAGTCGGACTCCGAGTCCAAGCCGACCGAGACCCCCAAGACCGAATCCAAGCCGGCCGCAACCAGCAGCACGGCAAGCAAAACGACGGCAGCAAGCAGCTCTGCAAGCAAGCCGGCGGCGTCCACCTCCACCGCCCGCAAGGCACCGGCCAAGCGATCCGCCCCGGCCCGCAAGGCACCGGCGACGAAAACCGCAGCCAAGAAGCCGACAGCCAAGCCGAGCACCGCGACCAAGTCCTCGACCACCCGCAAGCCGGCGACCAAGCCGAAGAAGGCACCGGGTCTGGGCGAACAGCCGCTGCACCCGCGCCGTGTTTGGCCGGACTGATCCCGCCTCCCGGCCGGCCTAGCGCCGGCCAACTTTCTTCCTTGTCAACAGCAGAGCCACGATCGACGTCATGACGAGTGCACGGCTAGAAGACCAGGAGCGCCTGGACGAACTGGGCGAATCCGCGCGCGAGATCCTCGAGATCCACTGGGTGGACGCCTCGCGGGTCTTCCCGCCGCGTGCCCTCGAAGCCTATCTCGAGGGTGCGATCAGCCTGCAATCGCTTGGACGTGGCGAGGAACTGGTCCTCGCCTATATCGAGAGCACTCCCCAGGTGGCACGGGAGCTTGGCACCGATGCCGCCTTCGAGTTGCTCTCGATGTCGATAAAGATGTTCTCCAAGACCAGTGCCGCGGTCCTCGTCCTGCTGTTCTCCACCGCTCCGGTGGCGGCGAGCCGCCTGGGCGAGGCCTCTCTGTTCCAGCAGTACCTGTCACTGGTCAACTACATTCTGGCGCAGGCACCGCGCGCCCTGCGCCCCATGCTCACGCAGCTCGACCACCTGCTCGAGGTGCTTACCCTGGGCGGCCTGCGACGCTGGGCCACCTGGGGCATCAATGCCCACCGCAACGACTTCGAGGCGCTGGACGCCTACTTCAGCCTGGCGAGTGCCGATGCCGACGCCGTCCTGCAGAAAGAGCGCCGCGGCACCCTGTTCGTCGACGTCCAGCGCCGCCTGGTGATGTACCTGCGTGCCCTGTGGGCGCGCAACTTCCTGCTGCGTCCCACCTCGGGCGACTTCGAAAGCCGCCAGGGCTACCGCCCGTTCATCGAGGGGCCGTTCATCAACCTGCCCGATGCCTTCGACGACTACGTCGACCGCGATGATTCCTCCGTCGATGGCGTCAACCTCTACCGCGCCTCGGCCGCCCACGCCGCGGCACACATGATCTACTCGGGCTTCGATGCCGAGTCGGAAGAGGCCACCAAGCTCCAGCAGACCTTCATCGGCCTGATGGAGGACGCGCGCGTTGAAACCCTGGCCGGCAAGGACTTCCCCGGGCTGGCACCGTTGTGGACGCGCATCGCGCGCATCGCGGTCAATCGCCACGAGGAAACCGATTCCGAGCGCGTGGGTCCGCTGCTCGACCGCATCGCCCTCGCCCTGCTCGACCCGAACTACGCCGACGATCACCCGCTGATCGCCCAGGCACGCGAGGCGGTGAGCTCCATCCGCGAGGATCTCGAGGACTACGAGCGGGTCCGCCAGGCCGGCTTGGCACTGGCCGATCGTTCCGAGCAGATGGGCCTGCACTTCAGCCCCAGCCAGGACGTGCCCAGCATCCCCTACCGCGACGACAACCGCTTCCTGTTCGAGAAGCCGGAGTCGGCCTTCGAGGTCCAGCAGCAGGGCAGCGTCGACGACAAGCGTCGCTACGTCTCGCTGCTGGAGATGCTCAACTCGCTGGACGTCGAGTACATCTCCGCCGAGGACGCCGACGAGATCTGGGTGCTGGGCACCGAGCTCTACGACAACCACGGTCGCAAGTACTCGGACATCTTCGCCGAGGACCGCACCCTATCGCCGGTGCACTACCACGAGTGGGACTACATGTCCCAGCTCGAGCGCCCGTTCTGGACCACGATCAACGAGAAGCGCCCGGTCGACGGCGACCCCGAAGCCATCGACGCGATCCTCGAGCGTCACAAACCGCTGGTCCGGCGTCTGAAGTACCTGATTGAGGGCATCCAGCCGCAGGGCGTGGTGCGCGAGAAGAAGGTCGAGGACGGCGACCAGATCGATCTCAACGCGGCGGTCAACGCGATGATCGACATCCGCATGGGTCAGACGCCCGATCCGCGCATCGGTATCCGCACCCGGCTGCAGGTCCGCGATCTGTCGGTGATGCTGTTGATCGACCTGTCCGAGTCGACCAACGATGCCATCGGCCGCGGCGACGACGAGACCACGGTGCTGGACCTGTCGCGCGAGGCGGCCACCCTCCTGGCCGACGCGATCAACCGGGTAGGTGATCCGTTCGCGATCCACGGCTTTGATTCCAACGGCCGCCACGACGTCGAGTACTACCGCTTCAAGGACTTCGGCGAGCCGTATGCCGACAAGGCCAAGGCGCGCCTGGCCGGCATGACCGGGCAGCTGTCCACGCGCATGGGCGCGGCGCTGCGTCACGCGGGCGCCGTGATGCGCCAGCGGCCCAGCCAGCGCAAGCTCGTGCTGCTGCTTTCCGACGGCGAGCCCTCGGACAACGATGTTCGCGATCCGCAGTACCTGCGCCACGACACCAAGAAGGCGGTCGAGGAGCTGCATCGCCAGGGCGTCGAGACCTTCTGCGTCACCCTCGACCCCAACGCCGACGAGTACGTCTCGCGCGTGTTCGGCCCGAAGAACTTCATGGTGCTCGACCACGTCTCGCGGCTGCCGGAAAAGCTGCCGGCGCTGTACCTGTCGATGACCCGCTGATCTGCCGGGACGGCGATCACCGCCCTACCCGGCCCAGGGCCCGGTCGGCGAGCGGAAACGAGATTTTTTTGCAGCGAACTGGCACCGGCCAGTGAAAGATGGAGTCAGGACATGATCAAACTGCAATGGTTGATCCCTTTATTGCCGGTGCTCTCCGCCCTGCTGGTGCACCTGCTGGCCGGTCGCCTCGGCAGGCGGGTCGCCCAGTTGAGCGTGGGCATGGGGGTGATCACTTTCCTCGTCGCCCTCTGGCAGATCGTGGTCTTCATCACGAGCAACCAGGGCCCGAGCTGGATGGGCATCGGCGGCAACTGGGGCAGCGTCTACCTCGACCCCCTGAGCGCCACCATGGCGCTGGTCGTCTCCGGCTTTAGTTTGATCGTGCACATCTACTCGGTGCGCTACATGGCCGAGGAGCCGGGCTACGCGCGCTTCTTCATGCTGCTCGACCTGATGACGGCATCCATCCTGCTGTTCGTCACGGCCGGTGACCTCATCACCCTGCTGATCGCCTGGCACCTGGTCAGCGTGATGATGTACTTCCTGCTCGGCCAGAACACCGAATCGCGGCCGGGCGAGCGCTATGCCTTCTGGACCTTCCTGACCTACCGTATCGGCGACCTGCCGATGGTGCTCGCGGCCGTGATCCTGTTCCAGGCCTACGGGGCGCTGGACTTCCCGACGTTGTTCGACCGGCTGATGGCCGCCCCGGACACCGAGGTGTTCGGCATGCCGGCGGCGATCACCGCGGCCGGGCTGATCGCCGTCTCGGCCTTCGCCAAGTCCGCCCAGTTCCCGCTGCACACCTGGCTGCCCTACACCATGGACGGCCCGACCCCGGTCTCGGCGCTGATGCACGCGGGCATCGTCAACGCCGGCGGCATCATCATCAACCGCTTCGCCCCGGCCTTCGTCAATGCCGAGGGGGTGCTGCACCTGCTGTTCGTGGTCGGCCTGCTCACCGCCGTGATCGGCTCGGTGCTGATGCTCACGCAGAACGACATCAAGAAGTCGCTGGGCTACTCCACCATGGGCCAGATGGGCTTCATGATCATGGAAACGGGCGTCGGGGCGTTTTCGCTGGCCGTGTTCCACCTGATCGCCCACGGCATGTTCAAGGCGACCATGTTCCTGAGCTCGGGTGACCTGATCGGTGATGCGCGCCGCCACGACGACGTGCCGCAAAACCCGCTGTACACCTTCCTCGTCGATCGCAAGACCGGCAAGCCGACGCGGCTACCGTGGCTCGCCATCGGCGTGGTGACCCTCGTCGTTCCGCTGGCCATCCTCCTGCTGGCGCACTGGGCGGTCTCGCCGGACTTCTTCCAGAAACAGGGCGCGATCGTGCTCTTGTTCTTCGGCTGGATCACCGGCGTGCAGGTGCTGTTCGCCACCCACCGGCTGGATGCGACCAACCCGGTGCGCATGATGCTGATGATCCTGCTCTCGTTCGCCCTGATCGTGATCGGTTACAGCATCATCGGTCACACCTTCGAGACCTTCCTCTACCCGGATGCGGCCTTCCGCGAGGCGCTGTATCACGCCGCGGGCCTCGATGCGGTGACCTTCGACGGGCTGGTCATCCTGCTGGGCCTGGTCGTGCTGGTCGGCTGGATCGGCAGCTATCTCGCCAGCCGCGAGGAATCGCTGTTCGGCAACCGCTTCTCCGAACTGCGGCTCACGCTCTACTCCCTGATCTCGCGCGAGCTGTACATCGCCGACCTGTACGAGCGGCTGAGCCAGGCCCTGCTCGAGGGCTCCAAGCGCATCAATGTCTGGATGAGGTGGCGCTGACATGAACACGCTGTTGCTGTTGCTGGCAGGGTTCTTCCTGCCCCTGTTCCCCCTGAGCATGGCCTTCAACTGGCTGCTCGGGCGGTTCAACAACCCCGTGGTTCGCGTGCTGCTGATCCTCGTCTGGCCGCAGATCGGCGTGCTGCTGGTGCTGGCCGCCGGCGTGCCGCTGACCGGAAGCGTCTTCCTCTGGTGGGGCCTGATCACCGCCGCCTTCTACGCCTGGCGCCTGCTCACCGTGCGCGAGCTGGGCCAGTGGGCGGCCATGCTGGCCACTTCGGCCTTCGCGCTGACCTGGGTGATGGCGGCCGACGGCGCGCGGGCAATCGACCTGCATGCCTTCGTGCTCGGCTTTGCCGTCGCACCGGCCCTGCTGGTAGTGATCACCACGCTGCTGGAGCGCCGCCTGGGCGCGGCCTATTCCGGCCTGGTCACCGGCATGGCACGGGACATCCCCCGGCTCGCCGGCCTGATCACGGTGGTGCTGCTCGCCGCAATGGCACTGCCGATTTCGCCCGGCTTCTTCGTCATGCTCGACCTGCTGCTCGAAAGCCACCCCGCGCCGGTGATCGTGGCGCTGTTGACCTGGCTGCTGTGGAGCTGGGCCGGCACCCGTCTGCTGCGGGACACCGTCTTCGGTCCGCGTAGCGGCAAGAACGTCGCCGACCTGCCCGTCCCCCTGGCCTGGGCCTTCGCGGGCGTGATCGTCGCCGCGGTCGTGTTGAACCTGATCTGGACAGGAGTCTGACGCCATGAGCCGACTGACGCTGGGCCATCGCCTGAAAATCCGCTCCATGGTTCACATGGCCGCCGAACCGATCCCGTTCTTCTGGCCGATGCGGACCTTCATCCACCACAACCCGCTGCACGGCCTCGAGCACCTGCCCTTCGAGCAGGGCGTGCGCCAGGGCGAGCAGCTGTTCCACGGCCGGGGCTTCCTGCCACGAACCGACTACCAGCGCTATCATGCCGAGGGCAAGGTCGACGACGCCACGCTCGGCGACGACATCCGACGCTTCCTGGCCGAGCGTGATGCCATCGGCGAACTCGACCTCCAGGGCCTGCTGCAGACCCTGCTGTGCCGCACCCCGGAAACGGTTGGCGTGCGGCTGGACCTGGCCGATGCCGACGACATCAAGTGCGCCATCGACGGCGGGACCTCCTGCGCCGAGGAAACCGCCGACATCGACGCCTTGCACGAGCGACTTGCCAGGCAGTTCCCGCCCGAGCGGCCCCTGTACGAATCGATCGACCTCCTGTTCGGCACCGAGATCGGCACGACCCTCGACGAGCTGGTGATCAAGAGCTGCCTGGACTTCTTCGACGAGGGCCAGTCCACCCTGCAGATGCCGGGCCGCGAGCACGGCTTCTTCACCGCCTGGAGCGCGCTGGCCAAGCGCAACCTGCGCCTGTTCCTGCGCGGCCTGCACATCAAGAAGATCCTCGCCCAGGACGCGTCCGCCGAGGGCGTGATCGCCTACGTGCTGGGTGAACTGGGTATCGAGGAGGCGCACTGGGACGGGCTGATTACCCGCGAGCTGACGCGCCTGCACGGCTGGGCCGGCTTCATCCGCTGGCGCTCGTCGGCCAAGCGCTACCACTGGTCGCAGACCTATCCCGGCGACCTGATCGACTTCCTGGCCATCCGGCTGGTGCTGGGGCTGGCGCTGATCCGCGAGCATGCCCGTCGCAAACGCCTGCCCGCCACCTTCCCCGAGCTGTCACACTACCTCGAGCAACACACCGCCGAGTGCTACCTGCGCCAGGCCTACCACGGCGGCACCGTCCAGCCGGAATGGGCCCACCGCGTCGACGACGCCCTGGCACACAAGCACCCCGGCCGCATCAACCGCCTGCTGCCCGAGTACCTGCAGGCCGAGCGCATCGCCGAGACGCGCCGACAGGCCGACCGACTGCTTTCGCTGGCCGAGGCCGCCGGGCAGACCGAGGCGCTCAAGGCACTGGACGCCGACCAGACCGACGCCCTTCTCACCCTGCTCGACGAGTTCGAGGATGGCGAAGGCATGATGTGGCTGCGCGCCATGGAGGCGGTCTACCGCAAGTCGGTCCTCAACGAGATCAAGCTGCTGCCACCGGCCAAGCGCGAAAAGCGCCCGTTCGCCCAGGCGCTGTTCTGCATCGACGTGCGTTCCGAGCGCATCCGTCGCCAGCTCGAGCACGTCGGCGACTACCAGACCTTCGGCATCGCCGGCTTCTTCGGCGTGCCGGTCAGCTTCATCGGCCTGGGCAAGGGCACCGAGCTCGACCTCTGCCCGGTACAGATCACGCCCAAGAACGTGGTGCTGGAAGTGCCCACCGGCGCGACGCAGATCGAGACCGATTTCTACTCCTCGGCCAGCCACGTTCTGCACGACGTGAAGAGCTCGGTGCTCTCGCCCTACTTCACCGTCGAGGCCATCGGCCTGCTGTTCGGCTTCGACATGATCGGCAAGACCGTCGCACCGCGCGTCTACGACCGCTGGCGCAATCGCATCGAGCCCAAGGACGCCTCGACCCGTCTGCTGATCGACAAGCTCTCACGCGAACAGGGGGACTCGATCGTCCGCTCGTTGCAGCGGGTGACGATCGTGCGCGCCATCGGCCAGGAGCTCGGCATCGACCGCGACGCGATCACCGACTCGATGATCCGCGAGCTGCGCGAGATCGCGATGGGCAACAAGGAGGGCACCTCGGAATTCGCCCGCCAGTTCGCCTTGAGCCCCGCTGCCGAGGCCGATTTCATCGAGACGCTGCGCGACGAATACCGCATCAACCCGTCATTCGTCTCCATGCAGATGGAGCGCCTGGGCAAGATCGGGTTTTCCACCGACGAACAGGTCTACTTCGTCGGCCAGGCGTTGCGGATGATGGGCATGAAGGAAACCTTCTCGCGTTTCGTCATCCTCGCCGGCCACGCCAGCGAGTCGGACAACAACCCCTACGAGTCCGCGCTGGATTGCGGCGCCTGCGGTGGCGGCCACGGCCTGGTCTCAGCGCGCGTGCTCGCGCAGATGGCCAACAAGTCGGAGGTGCGTCGTCGGCTGGCCGAACAGGGCATCCACATCCCGGATGACACCTGGTTCGTCCCGGCGCAGCACAACACCACCTCGGACGAGATCGTCCTCCACGACCTGGACCTGCTGCCGACCAGCCACCTGGTCTACATGGAGCGCCTGCGCAACGGTCTGCGCGCGGCCAGCCGCCTGTGCGCCGCCGAACGCCTGCCGACGCTGGAGGAAGGCGTCGACCCGAACCTCGACACCACCACGGCGTACCGCCACATCCAGCGCAACACCAGCGACTGGACCCAGGTACGCCCCGAGTGGGGCCTGGCGCGCAACGCCGCGGTGGTCGTCGGCGGCCGCCACCTGACCGAGGACATGAACCTCGACGGGCGCAGCTTCCTACTGTCATACGACTACAAGCTCGACACCAAGGGCCGCCTGCTGGATACCATCCTCTCCGGCCCGTTGATCATCGGCGAGTGGATCAACCTCGAGCACTACTTCTCCGCCGTCGACAACGAGGGCTTCGGCAGCGGCTCCAAGGCCTACCACAACGTCGCCGGCCGCTTCGGCGTGATGACGGGCAACCTGTCCGACATCCGTACCGGCCTGCCCTCGCAGACGGTGCTCAAGGACGGCCGCCCGTACCACGAACCGTTGCGCCTGCTGGTGATCGTCGAGGCGCCGGTACCGCACGTGCTGGCCGCCGCCGGCCGGGTGCCCAAGGCACTGAGCCTGATCGTCAACGGCTGGATCAACGTGGTGGTCGCCGACCCCGAGAGCGGCCACCTGCACTTCTTCGATCGCGGCGAATGGCACGACCTGGGACCGGCACCCCAGCGGGCCAAGCAACTGGAATCCATTGACGCAGAGGAGAGCCCTGCATGAGCAATCTCAAACTCAACCCGCTGAAGAAGCTCGAGATCATCATCGAGGGCGAGCATCAGGAATTCGCCACCGATCTCCTCGACCGCGCCGACGTCAAGGGCTACACCATCGTCGGCAACCTGTCCGGCAAGGGCAGCCAGGGCTTCCACGAAGGCCACCTGATGTTCAACGAGGACGAGGTGCTCATCATGATCATCGCCGCGGTCCCGGAAGAACTGGTCGAGCCGCTGCTCGAGGGCTTCGCCCCGTTTTTCGACAAGCACAGCGGCGTGGTCTTCGTTTCCGACATCCAGGTCAGCCGACTGGTTAAGTTCAAGGGCTGATCGCGGTAGGCTTACGCCCCAAACGTCGCCACCGACACCCCAAATCGAATCGAGAGTGCAACATGCTGTTTGATCAATCCCCCCAGAGCGGCACCAGCGACAGCAACGCGAACGCCGACGAATACCGCATCAAGACCGAGCCGTACTACCGGACGGTCCACGACGAGGTCAATCTCTACGAGGCCGCCTACAAGGCCCGCATGCCGATGATGCTCAAGGGCCCGACCGGCTCGGGCAAGACCCGCTTCGTCGAGTACATGGCCTGGAAGCTGCAGCGTCCGCTGATCAGCGTGGCCTGTAACGAGGACATGACCGCCTCCGACCTGGTCGGCCGCTACCTGCTCGACAAGGACGGCACCCGCTGGCAGGACGGCCCGCTGACCACGGCGGCCCGCATTGGCGCCATCTGCTACCTCGACGAGATCGTCGAGGCCCGCCAGGACACCACCGTCGTCATCCACCCGCTGACCGACCACCGTCGCGTCCTGCCGCTGGAGAAGAAGGGCGAGCTCGTGGAGGCGCATCCCGACTTCCAGATCGTCATCTCCTACAACCCGGGCTACCAGAACCTGATGAAGGACCTGAAGCAGTCGACCAAGCAGCGTTTCGGTGCGCTGGACTTCGACTACCCGGACCCGGAGACCGAAACCGAAATCCTCGCCCACGAGACCGGCGTCGACCGCGACACCGCCGGCAAGCTGGTCGAAATCGCCCAGCGGGCGCGCAACCTCAAGGGCCACGGCCTGGACGAGGGTATCTCCACCCGCCTACTTGTCTACGCAGGCCAGCTGATCGCCAAGGGCGTCGACCCGCGCGATGCCTGCTCGATGACCCTGGTCCGTCCGATCACCGACGACCCGGACATGCGCGATACCCTCGACTCGGCCGTCAGCGCGTTCTTCTCCTAACAAGGAACGCCGGTCCGAACGACAAACGCCCAGCCAATCAGCTGGGCGTTTTGCTTTCAATATCCAAATAACCACGTTTAGTCCCAAACAATCTGTACCCAGGGATCCATCTCCACGCTTACGGTGCAACCCCCAAACCCCAGACTCCAGCGCCGCAGCCGTTGTTTAACGGAGGAGTTCGTCCTTGGATCACATTTGATTCAATCTATCAGGCGGGCGATTCCTAATCTCTAAGGCATTGATGCAGCGCGAGCATCGTGGATCATCTTCATGTCGTCCCTTGCTCCTATTTGGGCAGTTCTCAGTTCAAACTCCACATCTTTCACGAAACCAACCCCCGAACCGAGAACTCGGTTTAGTTTTTTTCACGCACTCCAATCCCCTGTTCTTATCCAATTAATCAACCGACCAATAGTCTGTGAATATAGGACACTCACAAGGAATGAGAGAGCCGAAAAAAGCAGAGCAATAAGTGACCATGGGTAATGGTCTTCCAGATTATCACCCAAACGCCAAACAAAAATATGGGACGTAAACTCACGCTGAGACACGACGGTTCCGCATGAATTTAAAACGTCTTTAAAAACATCAAAACTCAACCTTTGCACACACTCACCGCCCAAGCATATCGCCTCTTTTGTGGATAAAAGGTTAGCAAGATCTACCTTCTCTTCCACGGTAAGATCAATATCCTCTGCGATGGTAAATTTCTCACCCGACTCTATTTTATCGAAAGTCATCATTCGTAGATATCCATATTTATCGACATGAGAGCTAGCAATAAAAAAATCCTTAGCAAAAAATTCCAACCCACCGACTATTTTTGCAGCGCAGGAAGTATCTATCCGGGTAATTGTACGCTGAGCTCCCCCGCCACTCGACGCATCTCGCCACTCGTTTTGGGGGCGAATTTCAAATGGCGATGGGAAGACTGAAAGCGCGAACAGAGAGGTCACACTAAACAAGAAAGTTAGAAAAAAAAACCCGTTTGAAAGGTCGATCCAGGGTCCGCATGGGTCACCATATTTTTGGTTATAAAAATAAATCCTATTTTCTTTTCGAATTAGAAATTAATATTCCTCAGTATAGAATACTATCTCACCGTAATAGGAAGCGGAACACGCAGAAGGGGGCCAGAACCCTTTTAAGACCCAGCCAGTCGGCTGGGCGTTTTGCTGTCTGGCAAGCGACTAACGACAGGACCGCTCCGTCAATAATTAAGGCTGATCGTCATGTCGAGATTCTGTCCGTCATAATCGAAGGCGGCGGCATCGAACCCCGGCGCACCCATCGATGCGCTGGCATCGTTGGAAAAGCCGTAACCCTCCTTGGGCACCCCCAGCCAGTTGGTGGCCAGCTTGCCGTCCACGTTTTCATCATGGATAACGGCCAGCGCATACGTCCCCGGCGAGATGTCGAGAAAGTGGCAACGAGCCCGCGACTCCCGAATTTCCAACATCGCGATATTGGTCGCGGATTTCACGAACTCCTTCGGAAACCCCTCCGACGATTCGAACAGGGCGCAGGCCACCTTGCCGGTGCTGTTACGGATATCCAGGATAGACACGTGAATGCCCGGGCATGGTTCTTCGGCAAGCGCGAAGCCGGGGAGATGCGCCAACATCAGCACGGCACACACGGCAATGCCTCCAGGACCCATGGAGGCCCGCTGGCCCGAGAGCCGCGCCAAAGTGCGTTCGATCAACTTACCCATAAGCCACCTCGTGGCCCCGACATGATTCGCCGGATGTCACAAGACCATAGCCGAAATACTCATCGACGAGCTGACAAATTTAGCCCGCGGGCAAGGGTAAGAGTCGGTCAGCGGTGGTCGCGAGTGGCGACCCACCACGCCGCTTCAATCCGAAGCGGGTTACTTGCCGAATAGCGAGTTGAGTTCCGCCCCGGAAGGCACATTCCCCAATCCATCGAACCGGCCCTGCTCGGCAATCGAGCGCGCCGCTTGCATAAAGCCACCCCAAGCCGCACGAGCCAATGCACCGCCGAGGCTGATGCGCCTGACGCCGAGGTCGGCGAGTTCCTGCACGGTCAAGTTGCTGTCCCAGCCGATCAGCACATTTACCGGCTTGGGTGCGACGGCGGACACGACGGCACGGATTTCGTCAGGCGTCTTTATGCCGGGGGCGTAGAGGCAGTCCGCCCCGGCATCCGCGTAGGCTTGCAGGCGTACAAGGGTGTCATCGAGATCGGGGCGGCCGACGAAGAAGTTCTCCGCCCGCCCGACCAGCAACGTGTCACCGCCGTTCGCATCAATCGCGGCACGCGCCGCCCTCATTCGTTCAGCCGCATCGTCGATTGACCGCAACGGCCGGTTCCGATCCCCGGTCGAATCTTCGATGGAAATGCCGCCCCCCCCGTCTCCACCGCCAAACCCACGCTTTCCGCAACACCCTCGGCGGTCTCGGCGAACCCGCTCTCGAAATCGGCGTTGACGGGCAGATCGGTGGCGTCAACCATCGCGCGAAGGTGGGCCAGGGTCTCGGCACGCGAGAGCTGTCCATCGGCACGGCCACACGACCAGGCGTAGCCTGAACTGGTTGTGGCCAGCGCCTTGAATCCCAGCCCCGCCAGCATCCTGGCACTACCCGCATCCCAGGGATTCGGCAACACGAAGCAGCCCGACTGGTGCAACTCACGGAAGGCAGCGCGTTTCTGGGAAACACCGGGAGAAATACCGGGAGGAGTCATGGAGTCACCTTGCGAATGGGTTGATTTGCCATGCATGGATGAAGCGCCGCGCGGGCTCCTGACAGTCGCGAGCCGCTTGAAATAGTGGGCCACGATCGGCTTGGAAGACAGGCCCCCTCCCACCCCATGACGGTTTCTGGAAAGGAGCAGCCCCCTTACCCGATTTCAGATTAATCAGGCCGTGATCACTTCATGTAGGCATAGCCCTCGTGCTGCAGTTCGATGATCTCGGCATCGGCCATGGGCACCACGTTGACGAACCCATGTACGTCCTCGGGCTTGACGTCATGGAGTGCCGCGGCGGCCGCGCACATGCGGTACTCGATGTTGCCGGCCACGGTAAGCGACTGGGCCCGCTCCATCAGCTCCTTGTTCTCCTGATATTTCTCAACGGTGAACAGCGGGATCTCGTCGCCATGCAGGACCACGACGATATGGGCGTCGAAGACGTCGCCGGCGTATTCGTTGTTCAGGTGACTGACCCGGCCAATGATGCTGTTGAGCGCCTCGGCATCGGCGGCCGCCACGTCGTAGACGACCTTGTCGGGCTGGTAGTCCTTCTCGGTCAGTTCCGCCGTGCCCCAGGGGCGGTTATCACTGGCCATGGCGATAGGAATGGCCATGGCCGGCAGCAGGCAGGCCAACAGCAAGGCACGCTTGGTCATCGGTTTCTCCTCGCATCCCTGAGGGATTGGTTGGGTTCTCCCTTCCGACGGTAGCCGACCCGACGGGCAATACCAATTACTTTGCCTGTTATTCGATAAGGGGCTACACACCCGGCCACATAGTGCGCGCCCCAAACGAACAACGCCCGGCTGAGTAGCCGGGCGTCTCGATTCTCGATCACCGGCCGCAGCCGACGACCAATGCGGTCTGGTTAGCGGTTGCCGCTGCGACCACCGCCCCCGCCGCCGCGGGCACCACGGCCACCGGGACGACCGCCCGGGCCGCGACCGCCACCACCGGGTCCACGCCCCTGGCCGCCGCCGGGACCACCACGACCACGCGGACCACCCTGGCCGCCACCGGGACGACCACCGCCACCACGGCGACCACCACCGGCGTTGTTGCGGCCGTTCGGGATCGGCTCGGGCTTGGCGTTCGGGTCCGGCTCGAAGCCGGGCACGACGTGGCGGGTGAACTTCTGCTTGGTCAGGCGCTCGATGCCGGCCAGCAGCTTGTGCTCGTCGATGCAGACCAGCGAGATCGCCTCGCCGGACTCGCCTGCGCGACCGGTGCGCCCGATGCGGTGGACGTAGTCCTCGGCGACGTTCGGCAGCTCGAAGTTGACCACGTAAGGCAACTGGGCGATGTCGATACCACGCGCGGCGATATCAGTGGCGACCAGCACGCGGATGGTGCCGTTCTTGAACGACTCCAGCGCCTTGGTGCGGGCCGTCTGGCTCTTGTTGCCGTGGATGGCCATCGCTGGGATGTCGCGCTTGGACAGGTACTCGGCCAGGCGGTTGGCGCCGTGCTTGGTGCGGGTGAACACCAGCACCTGCTGCCAGTCCTGGTCGATCAGCAGTTCGGCGAGCAGCTCGCGCTTCTTGTCGCGATCGACCTCGTAGACCGACTGGCTGACCGCCTCGACGGTGGTGTTGCGCGGCGTGACGGAGATCTCGGCCGGGCTGTCGAGCAGCTTGCCGGCCAGGGTGCGGATCTCGTCGGAGAAGGTGGCGGAGAACAGCAGGTTCTGGCGCGCTTCCGGCAC
Source organism: Guyparkeria sp. SCN-R1 (assembly GCF_003932495.1). Classification (GTDB taxonomy): domain Bacteria; phylum Pseudomonadota; class Gammaproteobacteria; order Halothiobacillales; family Halothiobacillaceae; genus Guyparkeria. Next base: position 210,191 of record NZ_QZMT01000004.1, on the reverse strand, counting down.
GATCTTGAGGATCTTCTTGATGTCGTGGATGAAGCCCATGTCGAGCATGCGGTCGGCTTCGTCCAGCACCAGGACTTCCACCTGGGAAAGGTCCACGGTGCGCTGGTTCTGGTGATCCAGCAGACGGCCCGGCGTGGCGACGAGGATGTCGACACCCTTCTTGAGCTTGTCGATCTGTGGATTGATGCCCACGCCACCGAACATGACCATCGACTTGAGCGGCAAATGGTGGCCGTAATCGAGCACGCTCTGCTCGACCTGGGCGGCCAGTTCACGTGTCGGGGTAAGGATCAGTGCGCGAATCGGACGCTTGCCACCCTTGTGGCCGCCTTCCGGGTGCGTCTCCATCAGGCGCTCGAGCAACGGCAGGGTAAAGCCGGCTGTCTTGCCGGTACCGGTCTGCGCCGCGGCGAGCAGGTCCTTGCCGGACAGTACGGCGGGGATGGCCTGGGCCTGGATGGGGGTCGGTTCGGTGTAGCCGCGCTCTTCGATGGCACGCTGGAGTTCCGGGCGAAGGCCCAGTTCTGAAAACAACATAGAAATGATTTTCCTTGGGGACGAGAACGCTCAGCGCATGGAGGCCATGACGAAAATGGCGTCTCGAATGGCGTGGCGTTTCCCGTCACACGGCCCCGGGAGGGGACGCACGCCAGTCGGCAAGGAAAACGCGGGGTTGATGGCGTGCCGTGGGCACATCATCAGTAATGAAATCGGCAGGACTGGTCAGACCGAGCTGGCGCAGCATAGCAGCTTTGCCCGATCGGCATAGGGAAATCTGCGATGACTAGCGCTTGATGCGGCCGCCGCGCGGCGATATCGATCATGCGCCCCATCGCCACGCCCGAGTCGGTCGCCCGGTCGAACTGATAAACTCTTCGACCTAAATCACGACAGACGGCAGGTTCATGAGCAAGGCATCGCTTCAGGATCAACTACTCAAGGCAGGCCTCGCCAAGAAGGGTGGCAAGCAACCCAAGCAGAAGAAGTCGGCCTGGGGGCGCGTCAATCGCCACGACAAGGACGCGAACACCAAGCCACCGGCCGAGATCGAAGCGGCCAAGAAGGCGGCCGCCGAGAAACTCGAGCGCGAGCGCCAGCAGGCGCGCGAAAACAGCGCCCGCCAGCGCGAGGAAGAGCAGCGCCGCGCCCAGCGTGCCGAGGTTCGCCAGCTGATTCTCGACCATGCCGAGAAGCTCGCCAGCCACGGCGAGCCGTTCTACTTCGTCGATCAGGGACGGATACTGAGCCTGCCGGTCAACGCCCGCCTGCGGCGCGGACTGGCGACCCGCAAGCTGCGCCTGGCCACGTGGGACAAGCGCTACTACATCGTCTCGGCGACCACGGCCGAGAAAATCGCCCAGCGCGACCCGGCCTATCTGCTGGCCCTGCCCAGCGGCGGCGAGATCCGCGATCCAGCCTATGCCGAATTCACCGTTCCCGACGACCTGATCTGGTAATCCCTCCCTTGGGACACGGCTTCCTGTCGGCACCTGCCGGAAAAGCTAAGCTCCCGTAAGCGAACTGAATCGTCGACCCGCCTGTCCAATTCAAGCAAACGACGCGGACGGCAAACGATCCGGAGACGCGCACCCGCCCCGTACTCCCGGGAGGAATCCATGAAGGGCATCAAGAAAAGAAGCGTGGCCTTCGGCCTGATCGCGGTGATCGTGGTGCTGTTGATCTTAGGGCGCGCCTATCTGCCCTACTGGGTCACCGACTATCTGAATACCCAGATTGCTGCCCTCGACGGATATGCAGGATCCTTGGAGGACGTGGACATCCACCTATGGCGCGGCGCCTACGTCGTTCACGGGCTCGAGATCCACAAGTTGGAGGGCGGACTGAAAGAACCCTTCGTCGCCGCGGAAACCATTGACCTGTCGGTGGAATGGAGCGCCCTGCTCGATGGCGCGGTGGTCGCTGAAATCGACATCCACGACGCCGACCTCAATTTCTCCCGGACCCAAAGCGGCGAAGGTGCAGGTTGGCAACGCTTGGTGGAAGCCTGGTCGCCGTTCGATATCAACCGGCTGACCATTCACGGCGGCCGGGTGGCGTATATCGATTACAGCACCGAGCCGAACGTGCATCTGTTTATCGATGACATCGAGGCCCGGGTGACAAACCTGCGTAACGTCGAGCGCGGCGATCCAAGCCTGCCCTCTGACCTGAACATCACCGGCCACTCGATTGGCGACGGGGAGTTGACGGTCGAGGGCAAGTTGAACGTGGTCAAGTCGACGCCCGATTTCGACATCGACCTGGCGTTGCGGGGCGCCTCCCTGGCGGCTTTCAACGACTACACCAAGGCGGCTGCCGCGATCGACTTCGAGAGCGGGACTGTCGGCCTCTTTTCAGAGCTCGCCGCGGTGGACGGGCGCCTGACCGGCTACCTCAAGACGGTGGCCACCGACATTTCGGTGGTCGACCTGAGCGAGAGCGACCAGAACCCGATCAACGCCCTGTGGGAGTCGGCCGTCTCCGTGTTCATGGATGTCTTCAAGAACCAGCCGGAAGACCAGTTCGCCTTCCGCATCCCGATCGAGGGGAACCTAAACGATCCGGAACGAGGCACCTGGGCTGCCTTCCTGAGCATCTTCGACAATGCCTTTGGCCAAGCCTTCACGCGCGACACGGATGGCAATATCCGCTTCGAGGAATTGCTGGAAGACTAACCCGCCAATAGGCAATCACGACCGGTTCTTGTCGCCGATCTCGACGATAAGGGCCGAATCGTCAAGCGCCCGGCGCGCCGCTTCATAGCCTTTCTCGATTGCCTCGTCGGCACGCTCGAATTCGAGCAGGCCGATGTGCGACAGCTTCGGTGAAACCATCAGTTCCGGCGGGTCGCCGGCCATGCGGCTGCGGGTGATGCGGTCCTGCATGATGTTGATCGCACCAGCCATGACGTCGAGCATGCCCGGCGTGGGCTCAGCCTTTTCACGTTCTTCCAGCCACTTGCCAATCCGGCCATCGAGCAGGCGCTCGTCCAGACCGTCGACCCACTTGCGCAGCCCGCTTTCGTTGTCGGTATCGTGCCGCGCCGCTCCGCGGATGTCGCGCACATGCCGACCCACCAGATCGCTGTTGAGATTCACGGCGATCACGACGTCCGCGCCCAGCGCCCGACACAACGACACCGGCACCGGGTCGGTCAGTCCGCCATCGACCAGCCACCGGCCCTCGTTGCGTACCGGCGACATCAGCCCCGGCACGGCAATCGAGGCGTGGACGGCGTCTATCAGGCTGCCCTCCCGCAACCACACCTCGCGGCCGGCTTCGAGGTCGGTCGCCACCGCGGCAAACGGTATCCGCAGTTTCTCGATGTCGACCGGCTCGACCTGCTTGGCCAGCGAGCGCATCAGATCGTCACCCTCGATCAGCCCGCCACCCAGCCGGACATCCAGCAGGCGCATCACGTCCCAGGAGCGGATGCTGCGCGCCCAGGCCTCGAGCTTGTCCATGGATTCGCCGGCGTAGCCAGCCCCGATCAGCGCACCGAAGGAACAGCCGGCGACCACCGTCGGACGGATGCCGGCCTCTTCCAGCGCCTTGACCACGCCAATATGCGCCCAGCCCCGGGCCGCTCCGCTGCCCAGCGCCAGGCCAATCGTGGGTTTGCCGTCGGTCATTGATCAATTCCCTCTCGTTCCATCGAAAAACCCGCCCTGAAGGCGGGTCATATCCGGCTTTTGCCAGCCTTGGGAACGGGCTGCGCGGGTTCGATGCTGCTCTGCGTGTCGTGTGCCGGGCAGATGCAAGGCGCCCGTTCGCCGCGGAAGGGTCATTCCCTTTCCAAGAACGGTAACGCGGCAGGTGCCCGGCTCACGCGCGCCCTTCGGGCCCAACGGGCCAGAGTGGCATCGAACCCGCGTAGGCCGTTCCCCTAATCGTACACCGGGATCAGAGCGTAGACGTTGTTCTGGTAGCCCATCTGCGGCGTTACAGCCCTTGTAAAGGGCGGACGGCCCTTCACAAAATCTGCGCCCTTGGAGGTCCCGCAGAGACGTCATCGAATCGTGCAGCGTTTTCCTAGATAAAGCCGACAAAACGAAGCCGGCGAACGATTAGCCTCTCCTCTCATACTTGCGCGGCGCATCGTCCAAATCAATATCCGGATGATCGAATTTTCTGATCGTGGGCCGGTAGGCGGGTATGGCTCCACGCCGGACGCGATCAAGGGCCCTGGCAGTCATCCGGATCGCGGGCCAGTTCCTTGCGCCGCATTGGCATGCGATCGATCAGGGCCCAGATCGTCTCCAGCGCATCGGGCCGACCGCTGTACTTGCGTTGCCCATCGAGGCCAAACAACAGCAGGCGCGTGTCATCGCCCCTGGACCAGCCCACCCGATCGCGTACGATGGTTGCTGCACTCTTATCCAGCCGCGTCGACTCGAAGTCCGCCGCCTCGCCGCCGTCGAACCGGCGCCACACCGCACCTTCCTCGTCGATGACCAGCCAGTGAATGCGACGCTCGGCCAGTGCGCAGCGATCGTCCCGCAGCCGTTCGGTCCATTCATCCGCCTCCGGACCGCCCTCCACCAGCACCAGCGGGCGCACCTGCCACTTGAGCTTGTCCCAATAGGTGTCGGCCACGGCAGTCGACGGGACCACGCCGAGGCTGACAACGAAGCAAACCCAGGCGGGAACGAATCGAACAAGACGGGGCATGGGGCCTCCGGCGCGGTGCGTTGAACCACAAGGCTAGACCCGATCATCCCACCCGTCTCGACCCGCCTCGGGGCGAGAGTGGTGCCGATCGCATCGCTACCACGCCGAGATGCCTCCCGAATCCACATGGCGTCCCGACCACGTAGCGACCGTCAGTCGACTAGGCTCTATGCCACAGCTTTACCGATTCGCGCGGCACAGGTGGAGGTGCCGGTAAGCCGGTTGTCGGCTCAACATTCCATTTCGCCCGAATCAGAGGTACCCCATGGAGAAGAATCCCGAGAAAGGTTTTGTCGCGCTGCTGGGCTGGTCGCTCAATGCCGTCGAGGCCGCGGAAACGTTCGATCGTCGCTACGTCGTGGTGGCACCCGACTGGGCCGAGGAATACTGCAAGAAGCACGACATCCCTTACATCCCGTGGAACTTCGAGCGGCTGAACGATCGCTCAATGGAGATCGCGCACACCCTGCAGGAAAAGGGCGTGGACGTGGCCATCCCGCTCTACGAGGAAACGGTCGAATGGGCCGGGGCGATCAACTCGGTGCTGCTCGACCAGCCCAAGCTGTTCGGCCAGTCGATGCTGCTGCGAGACAAGGCATTGATGAAACGTCGCGCCCAGCTTGGCGGCATTCGCGTGGGCATCTTCGAGGAGGCGCATGACAAGGAAGACGTGGTGCGCTTTCTCAAGCGGGTCAACCAGACCCTGCTCAAGCTCGACGGCGATCCCAACGACCCGATCCACCTCAAGGCCTTCGACAAGGCCGGCTGCCTGGGTCACCGCGTGATCCGTACACCCGACGAGGTCGATACCATCCCGGAAGAGGAATTCCCGGTGCTGATGGAGTCCCACCTCGATGGCTGGGAATTCGCGGTCGAGGCCTGGATTCACAACGGCAAGATCCGCTTTCTCAACATCTCCGAATACGTCACGCTGGGCTACTCGGTGTTCGTGCCGGCCACCCCGGAGCTTGAGCGGTACCGGCCGCAGATCACCGCCCAGATCGAGAAGCTGATCAAGACCTTCGACATCGAGTTCGGCTTCATCCACCCGGAGTACTTCGTCACCAATGACGGCGAGATGTACTTCGGTGAGGTGGCCTATCGCCCGCCGGGCTTCAAGGTGTTCGAGCTGCTGGAACGCGCCTACGGCTTCAACGCCTACCAGGGCCTGATCCTGTCATTCGATCCCAAGACCACCGAGGAGGAGATCACCGCGTTCTTCCCCAAGGAAGTCGTGGATGCCAAAGGCGTGGCCGGGTGCTTCGGTGTCTACCCGCGCCGGCGCGTGGTCAGCAAGCTGGAGATGCCGGCGGAGACCGAGGACCACCCCTACTTCGAGTCGCATGAGCTGACCCCGCCGCTGGAAGAGACAGTCACCAAGCGCACCGCGTTCGGCACGCACTGGGGCTTGATCTACTTCTTCGGCGACGATCCGCACACGATGCGCGACCTGCTCAAGCGCCAGGAGGATCTGGACTTCTATGTATAATCCCGCGCCATATCCCAGGCACGAGGAGCGCGAGGGAACCTCTGCACGGATCGATGGTGCCTCTGGCTCGCGGGTTTGTTCGCAATCAAGGCGCCGGGCCGAAGGCGGGCTCGTTGCCCGTCGAGGGCCAGTAACGACGAGTGCGGGCAAACCCGCGAGCCCCGCCCGGGCGGGCCGCCAAGGGCCCATCTGCGGCGTTGCGGCGCTTGCGAATGGCAACGACCATTCACGGCACACCGCGCCTTGCATCTGGACCCTGGACGGTCCCGCAGAGACACTATCGATTCGTGTAGAGGTTCCCAAGTGATCAGCGAAGTCGACGAACAAGCGCCCGGGGCCCTGCTGCCCGGACTCCTGCAACGATTCGACGAGGCGATCGAGGCCCTCGATTCCGCACCCGAGTTCTCCAAGCCCACCCGGCTGCGCCGGGTGCTGGACGGGGCCAAGCGGGTCCTGCTCCAGGAAGGAGGCCCGGCGGCCATCGAGGCACGCGCTCAGGCCATCGAGAGTGCCGGGACCTTCAACGGCTCGGACTGGGCCTATCCCGAGATCCTGATCCCGTCGCTCTCCGCCCATGCGCTGGGCAGTGCGGACGCGGATACCGTGGTGATCGAGGCACTGAGCGACCTGCGCATGCTCGCGGTGGCCCGCGAGGCCTATCCGCATCCGCGGCTGTCGGCCGAGAATGCCCACCATCACCTGACCCAGGTACTGGCGATCAACCTGCAACGGTTGTTCATGCCGCCCAGCGAGGCCGAGCGTGAGACCCAGGGGCGTCTGGCCCTCCTGTCACGCGCCCTGCTCGGCCACCTGGCCGAGCGGATCGGTTACGAGCACATCGTCGACCAGTTGATCGACGAGATCTGGCGGATCCTGCAGCAGCGGCCGATCCAGACCGAACCGGTCAAGCAGATGATCACGCAGATCGCCATTTGCCAGGGCAGCCCGGACATCGACCTGGGCAGCAGCGGACAGGGCGCCGACCGCCTGGTCAGCAGCCTGTTCGGACCGACCCAGGCGTGCCGCGAAGATCCCGGTGTGCCGGTCTACAAGGAGCGGCTGGAAAGCATGGATGCCGTGGCACGGCAGAACGAGGCGACCGGCTTCGCGCGCGCCATGCACGACACCGGTCTGGTCTCGCCCTACCACGCGGCCCTGCTCCGTCACCTGACCGATCACGGCGATCATCTGCTTTCCGAGGCCATGGGGCTGTCGTCGACCGGGCGGGACTGCCTGCTCTGCTACAGCGAGCTGGTACACGCGCTGATCGACCAGTCGGTGTTTCCCGAGACGGCCCAGGCCATCTACGGGCTGGCCCTGATGCTCGAACGCGGCATTCTCTACCAGCCGCCGGTGGCCCCGGCCCTCTGGCGACAGCTGAGCCTGCCGCTGTCGGCCTGGTCACGCGAACGCCTCGCGATCGCCTTCGGTGAGACCGTCCCGCCGCGCACCCGTCTGCTGGAGGGCGTGCTCTGCATGCTGGGCCAACCGCTGGGCGTGGGCCAGGGCAACAACCCCACCTGCCAGTCGGCCCGCGCCCTGTCGATGTGGGCGTACAACGACCCCGACTACATGCTGCAGATGGTGGCCTGGGCGGCGCGCGACGACGAGATCATCATCCACTTCGAGGGCCAGCCGATCTCCTCGATGGCCTCGCTCAGCGGTGTTGCCACCACCCTGCCGATCGACCTCGATCCGGTTTCCCTGCTGGTGGTACCGCATCTGGACCGCATCTACGCCGAGATGGGCCGCCGTTGCATCGGTCGCGAGGGTGACCCGCACCGCTGGATCAACCCGGAATTCCACGGCTGGTGGTCCGGACGGGGCTTTCGAATCAACGTGGACGTCGCCACCGGGAAGCTCGAGGCGCTGGAGGATTTCCTGCGGCACTTCTACGCGAGCTACCACCCCTACTACAACGGCAACCAGCCGCTGATCCACCCGCAGCCGATCGGCATCGCGGCGACCGACAGCGCCGCACGCTTCATCGGCTGGCACGCGATCACCCTGCTGCGGGTGACGCTCGATCCCAAGGAAGAGATGCGGGTGTACTTCTACAACCCCAACAACGACAGCGGCCAGAACTGGGGCGATGGTGTTCAGGTAAGCACCGCCGGCAACGGCGAGCGCTTCGGCGAATCCTCCCTACCCTTCGAGGAATTCGCCTCGCGCCTGTACATCTTCCACTACGACCCGCTGGAGCACGGCGAACTCGCCTCCGTGCCGCAGGACTCACTCGATCGAGTGATCGCCATGGTGCACCGCACCTGGGGTGCTGATCGCATCCCCGAAGCGCATCTGACGCTCAACCTCGACGACCCGGCCACCGGCACCGAGGCCTGAACCCTCATTCGCATCCGCCCAATGAGGGGTTGCGCTAACGCCTCAGGGCTCGGATCAGTTCACCTTTGTTCATCGTTGACCGGCCCTCGATACCCACTTCCCGGGCCTTGTCATACAAGGATTCCTTGCTCCAGTCTTCGTAGCGTTCACTCTTGCCGCCCCGGCGGCCGGCCTTGGAGCGATCGGTGTTCGCAATGCGCGCCGCCTTTTCCTTGCTCATGCCTTCGTCGCGCAAGGCTTCGTACTGCTCATCGTCTTTGATGCTGTTGCCGTGATTCTTGGTCATGGTGTCACCTCCGGAGTGGCTTGGTCGTTACGCTCCGTTCCGGGACAGCCCAGCTGAAGTCGGACATACCCTCACTGATCGGAAACGATCACGACCGCACAAGTTCCACCGTCAGGTCGTGCATCCGCCAATCGACTGCCTTGGCGCACTCGATCGCTTCGGCCGTGCGTTCGATCGGCGAGCGATCATCGACAGGCTCGACATACGCCTCACCGAAAAATACCTGCCCCGCCTCGCGCATGCGCACGTCGACCCGGCGCACCCACGGCAGCGCGGCAATCCGTTCCTCAACCATTCGCGGCAGGTCAGAGGGTTTTCCATCCACGGTGTTAGGTCGCCGATCCATCAGGTCAAAGACGCTGGTTCTCAGATGCGTCACCCCATCCTTGAGCACATCGAGACCGATCACCAGCGCCGCCACGCTATCGGCCCACCAGAAGCCGTACGCGATACCCAGTATGCCGACCCCCGCCGCAGCGGAAGTCATCCAGTCCGCCTTGTTCATGGCGGCATCGGCAATCATCGCCTTGTTATGCAATGCGCGGGCGGGTGCGAGCTTCAGTCGACCAAGCACACTCGCGGGGAGTGCGCTGTACATGAGAGCCGGCAACATCAACCAGCCAAGCCAAACGGCATGTCCGAAAACTTCGAGCGTCCCGATTGTCGGGTGCTCCTGCGCGAGAAGGCTTGTTCCGGAGTCATAGACGACATAGAGCCCTACCACGCAAAGGGCTATCGAAGCGGCTTGGAACGAGATCCCCAAGGCACGATGAAAGCCGTAGGGGTATTTCTCGGTGGGCGGACGATTGCGCATGTGCAGCCCGACGAGGACCACGATCGCGGGTACAAGACTGATCGTGTCCTCCAGCCAGGCCGCTTTCATCGCCTGGCTAGACCCCATCGCCAGGTACATCACCACCACCACGGTCAGGCCGTAAATGACGGTAATGCCTTCCAGCAGATACGCTCGACGAAGCGTCTTTTCCAGCTCAGGGGGAAGCTCGACACGGCTGGTGAGTGTGTTCATCGCGAGGCCACCTCTGACAATGATGGTCGGATGCGTGATTCCGGGTTTGCAACGGACAACTGAGAACGAATCATCGCCGGCACATCGTCTCGCCTTTCGAACAAGAAGCGCTGTACGGTTTGCAGCCAACCGTTTTCGCCGGGCGGCAATGCAAATACCCGCTTATGGGTATCCAGCACGGGCGGGCTAGCTCGGAGGCCCCAGGCGCTGATCTGCCATTCTTCGGCGGCAACCGGCAAAGGCTCGCTGGGCTGCCCACGCAAGGCGACCGGCACGGCACCACGATCCTCCAGCTTCCTCACCGCCGAGGTGTGTTGCTGCACGGCAATGCGGATCGCATCGAGCTCACGAGTCGCAGACCGCCCCGTTGGCCACCCCACCATGATCCGGCTGACGTGGTAAGGACGAGTAAACGCCACTTCCTTGCGCCAGGGAGAGGAGCGGTCGATGCCTCCGATCACCAAGTCCAGTTCGAACGCCGCGAGCGCTCGAAAAAGTTCGGTATCCGAACCGGAAACCCACTGGATATCACTCTGGATTCGCTCGGCGAGTTCACGCACCAATTGCACCTCGACGCCACGCGGCTTCCCGGAGTGCCACGCTACCTAAGGAGCGGCGCCATCAATCACCCCGACGCGCAAGACCCCGTCGCGCACGCGATCTTCGGTTCCCTCGATATCCCGCGGCAGATCACAACCAGCCAAGAAGATAGCAACCAGTAATGCCAGAAACGGTCTGATCACGTAACAGCCCTGACGCGTAGGCGAAGCACAAAACGCTCTCACGGATTGCCCTTGCCACCATTGCATACTGCATACCTGCTGTCTTAATCAGTGACCACAACGGTAGACCAAGTTGGCGCGGATGTTGGGATTGCGAGTCGTCATCCCGGGGACACAGGTGACATTGCTTTTTGGGATAAGAGGCGACTATGGTCAAAACCCTGTGAAACACCGCAATCCGTGGAAAATGCGAGGAGGAGACAGATGAATATCTTTGAAGCATTACGCTGCGATCACGATGTCCAACGAGACCTGCTTGATCAGCTGACGGCGACCCACGGCCAAAGCGAGCGTCGAGAGAAGCTCCTTCGTGAGACACGCGACGCGCTGGTGCACCATGAAAATGCCGAGGAAAAATATTTCTACGTTCCGTTGATGAACGCTGATCTGACGCAGGAGCAGGCTCGGCATAGCATCGCGGAACATCACGAGATCGATGAGGCCCTCGAAACCCTCGAAAACACGGAAGCAAGCTCCCCAGCGTGGTTGATGCATGCCAAAAAGCTGCGCGAAATCGTCCTTCACCACCTCGAGGAGGAAGAGCATCAGGTGTTTCAGCAAGCCGGCAAGGTACTCACCGAGACAGAAAAACGTGAGCTCGCCGACAAATATCGGCGGGAGATGAACGAACAGGCGCGCGGCGAATGAACAGGCTCGACCAACGCAGAACGTAGTGCTGCGAGCGCCTCGGGAAACGTTAAGTCAGGACGTAACGCCTGGCGGTGTACCTAACAAGGACCAAGGCTGCCCGGTTCGCATCCCTGGGTGCCAGCGGCACCCAGGAACGATCAGCGACAGTGGCTTCCAGCGGTCGCTGGTCGAATTGAGACCAGCCGATGCATCGGTCACACAGATTATCGCGACGCCAACGCACGAATTCCGTCGGTGAACGGTTCCACCCGAACGCCAACGTGTCGTTGCAGCGAGGGCGATTCAACGCACTGCGGTCACACCCACAAACGGCCGTCGAGGCACACGCACACAGGCAACCGCTTTCGCCCTATGCATCACTGTTAAACAGATCCCGCGTGTAGACCTTATCGGCAATATCGTGGATATCCGGGGTCAAGCGATTCGCCAGAATCAAATCACTGCGCTGCTTGAACAGCTCAAGGTCTTTGATCACCTCGGACCCAAAGAATTCGGCCTCATCCAGTACCGGCTCGTAGACGACAACCTTGATGCCTTTCGCCTCGGTGCTCTCCGTAAACAGCGTGGGCACATCCGTCTGGAGCGCGCCTTCTTGCAGTAGACGTGCAAACGTTTCCGCCCGCGCCGATCGCTCCCCCGATGACAATACGCGAGGGGTAGAGGTTGCCCTTCGCGCAGGAACTCCGCCGAGAAAATCAGGTTTCCCGTCGAATCGCTGTGAAGCCTCTGCCGTAAAGCCCACCGGTACCGTGGACTTGATCACCATCACGGCCCCCGGGTTGATCGACATCACGGACTCGATCACCCCCTCTACGCTACGCGCATCGAAGGTGTTGGTTTTGGGGTCGTAGTCCGTCGGGGTGGCAATGATCACGAAATCTGCATCTCGATAGGCCGCCTCGGGGTCGAGCGCTGCCTTGAGGTTCAGGGACTTGTTCGCGAGATAGTCGCTGATTTCGGCATCGTCGATCGGCGATTGCCGATCATTGATGAGCCCTACCTCTTCCTGGATCAGATCAACCGCTGTCACCTCAGTCATGCTGCGCCAGCAAAACGGCGTTGGACAGACCCACGTATCCCGTTCCTGCAAGTGCGATTTTCATCATGAACCATCAGTCAGCGGTGTCCCGCCATGTCCGCAACCACCAACAAAAAAAATAACAAGATGCCCCATAACCAGAGGACGGAAATCAGCCTTCAACCATTGACTTGTATTTCTTATAAATCATCCGACACATCTCTTTCTCATTCGCTTCATCAAAAAACATCTCCATGTACCGCTTTCCATTTTCGGCGATCCGGCGACAATGCTCGTCGTTACTCAGACACCATGCATAGACCTCATCCAGGTCATCGAGGCCATCACTAAGCGGCACATAGTGGACATAGGGGATGAGCTGCGACTCCAGCAACCAGCTCTCGAATGTCGGGTGCGGCATGATCGGAACAGAGTTTGATGCAAGTATCCATTTCAAATTGGTAGCAACATCATTCCCTTCCAGGCTCACGACATATTTGCTTTTCAGCTGTTCCTTCTTGCCAAGAACACCTTTAACAAAAGGCTCGCAAACTTTGTCACCCTGCGGGCCAAGCTTGGAGAATCCGACGTCGTAATTTGCCGAGTAGTTTTTTACAAAATTCAATCGGACGTTGTCGTCCCAGGACAGGCTTCGATTCCCATGGGTGCCGGTTGGCTGCCCCCGCCAGACAACATTGTCATCTTTCTCTCCCCACAGGTAGAAATCAGATGGATCCAAGTTATCCCAGTGGCGAGCGGTGTTGAGCTTCAGGACAATCCCTTGCCCACCAATCGGGCGACTTTTCACAAAAACTGGTCCGAGCAGCATTTCGGCCTTATCCAGCGCCTCATCCCCGAACTTGACAAGCACACGGTCATCCATTTCGCCGCAGGCTGTCAGGAAAGCTTTCATATCTTCGACATAGCTGCCAACTGCAACTGCCTGGTCGGAGGTCTCTACAGAAAACGCATTTACCTCTCCCTTCACGTAGCCCTGACGAGCCTTCAGCTGTTTGCCTTCGTGATGCAACTTGCCGACCGTAGACTGACCGATACAAAGATCAAGCCTTTTTTCATTACTTAGATAGAATGGCTTTTGATGCCTTGCCTCGTACTCAAAAATCTTCTGCTTGATCAGGGGGCCATGCGGCCTGTAATTTGCCGCCAGCCTCATCAGTGCATGCGAAACATCTATCGAGATGTCCTCATGATAAATCGCAAGGTCACGAACAATATCAATTGCACGCTCTGTTGTTGACATGACAAAAATCCCATTGAATTTTGCAATGACGGCCAAAAATAGCGCATTGCTTACGTTTTCGCACAAGACAGCAATGCGCTGCTATAAACGCTTCTATTTTGTATAACACCATCACCGACCACGACCCGTCACCAGAATATATATTCCTTTTCGGCAATACGTTCCGTGCCGCCTCGATCAACAGCAGGCCGAAGCCGTTTTGCCCTAAAAAGCAGCGACGGTCGGACAGGCGCGGTAATAGACAGCGCCCAAGTGGAATTAGTTCACTGGTGGTGGCGACCGGATAGGCCGTAATTTCCTACTAGGACCATGAGGTTTAGCGCCCCATTTCGAGCAGATACCCTCTAGCAGATGTCAGGGTATAGGCATATGCCTTAATGAAAACATGCACCCAAGGCGAAACGAATAGGTGGTTCCGTGGATCCAAGGCGACGTGACACTTCATCGGACGAGAAGAGCGCGGTTCATTTCGATGGGGCGCCAGTCCCGGCTACCAACAACGAGTTCTGACCCGAACCTTGGATCACCGCAGGTAGACGTCGAAGCGCAGTCTCCCGGAGCGGTAATCGATATCCGGGGTGGTGGCATCGATGGTGGGCGCCCCCGGCGGACGCTTGACCACCCAGCGGGCGCCGGGCTGGCGTCGGGCCCAGACAAACAAGGCCGCAGCGTCCGGGTCTTCTCCCACCAGTTGATGGAAGATGCGCATGGGCTTTTTCACCAACGCGGATTTCTTGCGTTCGGGGAACATCGGATCGAGGTACCAGACCGTCTCCTCACCGCTGACGAGCGCCGGGGGATGCTCTCCCAACACGTCACCGAAGACAGGATGGATCCGAGCGGTGATTGGCGCCAATGCCGGCTGGGCCATCGCCCGGTCGAGTGCATCGGTCAGCAGCAGCCAGACCACCGGATGGCGCTCGACAGCCGTCACTTCACAGCCTCCGCTGGCCAGCGCCCAGGCATCACGCCCCAGCCCGGTGGTGAGATCGACCACCGGCGGGCGATACCCCGCCTTCCAGCCGGTTGCCCGCGCCAGGGCATCCTTGCGCGCCAGCGGCCGGGCGAACCGCGGATCGGCGGCGAAGTCGATTACCAGCGGGTGTGAACCCAGATCTGGACGGTCGAGGGGAGGAATCAGACCGATGCGCCCATCCTGAATCGCCAGCGTGAATCGGGTCGGGGCGTCACCGGGCGCATCCACCCAGTCCAGCGCCCACTTCTCGGCAAACACCTGCAGGCGCCCGGCCGCAGGGCTGCCCCCCTCCGGGCGACAGGCGACCACCGGCAGCGGAGCTAGCCCGACCATTTTATGCATCCGAGTGAAAAAACGTTCCGGACAAGCCCGGACATTCCATGAATTGCGCACGATGATCGCGCAGGATATTGGCCGCACAAGGGATTTTTTGAAGGAGCGGCGTATCGGTGATTACGGCCGACTGAAGAAAATTCCTTGTGCGGACAAGAGACAAGCGAGGGCGTGGGCAATTCATGGAATGTTCGGGCTACAGCCACTTGCGGAAGATCCGCGAATTGCGCTTGAGGTTGTAGAAGGCGCGCCGCTCGGCGGGCAGTCGCTCCAGGCTTTCATCGGCAAAGCCCTTTTCGCGGAAGAAGGCCATGGTCTGGGTCGAGAGCAGGAACAGCGATTTCAGGCCCAGCGAGCGCGCCCGGCTTTCCATGAAGCCGAGCAGGCGCGAGGCCCGGCCGCCGCCCTGGTAGGCGGGGTGCACCACCAGCGCGGCCAATTCGGCGGTGCCGTCCTCGGGGAAGGGATAAAGTGCGGCACAGGCGATGATGTCGCCGTCGCGGTCGATCACGACGAAGCGATCGGTCTCCAGCTCCAGTTGCTCCCTCGAACGGCGCACCAGCACGCCGGCCTGCTCCATCGGCTCGATCAGGGCAAGGATGCCGCCGATGTCATCGAGGGTGGCCGGGCGAATGCGCTCGTAGGGCTCGCTGGTGATCAGCGTGCCACAGCCGTCACGCGTGTAGAGCTCGACCAGTAGCGCCCCGTCGACCTCGCGATCGACCAGGTGAATCCGATCCACGCCCTTCGAGCAGGCGCGCACGGCGCTGTGCAGGTGCAACTGAAACTCGGTCGACAGGTTGTCGCCCTGGCGCTCCAGCAGCCCCTCGACTTCGGAGAGGCTCATGGCGGTGGGCAGGTCGTCGAGCGGGTCGGTGAGGAAGATCAGCTTGTCGGCCCCCAGCGCGACGGCCATGCTCTCGGCGACATCCTCGGCGCGCAGATTGAACAGCTCGCCGGTGGGTGAATAGCCGATGTTCGACTGCACCACGATCGAGCCGTCGCCGAGTGCATCGCGCACGCCGTCGACGTCAACGCGACGCACCGCGCCGGTATGACCGAGATCCACCCCGTCGATCACGCCCATGGGGCGCGCGGTGACGAAATTGCCGGTCAGCACCCGCTGGGCCAGCCCGGAACCCGAGGCCAGACTCAGGCGTGCCGACAGCCAGGAAATCACGTCGAACTGCACCGCACCGACCGCCTCGGTCAGCAGGTCAATCATGTCCGGCTCGGTGACGCGCAGTCCCTGGTGGAAGCGCTCCTCAAAACCGGCTTCCTGGAAACGGCGGTTGATCTGCGGACGGGCCCCCGGCACCAGCACGAGGCGCACGCCGAGATCGGCGATCAGCACCAGGTCGCGGATCAGCCGCTCGAAGCTGGCCGGCTCGTCGAGTGCCTCGCCGCCGAAGGCGACCACGAAGACGTGGTCCTCGTGCTCGCGGATGTACGGGACGGCATCGCGCAGTCCCTGCACCAGCACCCGCGCCTCGCCGGAGGGCTGGCAGGTGACGTTCGAGGCTTGATCCTTGCTATCGGTCAACGCGTGACCTCCCTACGACGGTGGCTGGGGTGGGATTCGTCTGACGTGAGGATAACCGTCGCGCCGGTTCGGGGGAAATCAGCGGGCCAGGACGTAACGAGGCCCGGCCCCGCTCATGCCGGGACCGGGCCTCTGCTCCAGGTCGGTTAGGACCGGCGCGAATCAGGAAACGCCGGGAAACTCGCCCAGGATCAGGAATTCGACCAGCGCCTGCTGGGTGAACATGCGTGCCTCGGCCTCGTCCCAGACGACGCTCTGCGGGCCGTCAATGACCCCGGCGGTGACTTCCTCGCCGCGGTGGGCCGGCAGGCAGTGCATGAACAGCGCGTCATTCTTGGCACGGGCCATCAGCTCGTCGTTGATCTGGTAGTCGTGGAAGTCGCGCAGGCGGCGCTGGCGCTCTTCTTCCTGGCCCATCGAGGCCCAGACGTCGGTCACCACGAGATCGGCGTTCTCGACCGCCTCGGCCGCCGTTCCCACCAGCTCGACGCGATCCCCGGCCGCTTCGACCACCTCCGGGTCGGGCTCGTAGCCCTTGGGTGCGGCAACCATAAGCTCAAAGCCGAAGGTGCGCGCGGCATTGATGTAGGAGTGGCACATATTGAAGCCATCCCCAACCCAGGCGACGCGCTTGCCGGCGATGGAGCCGCGGTGGCGCTCGTAGGTGTAGATGTCGGCGAGCAACTGGCAGGGGTGACTGCGATCGGTCAGCGCGTTGATCACCGGCACGCGGCTGTTCGCGGCGAAGGTCTCGACCATGCCGTGATCGTTGGCGCGGATCATGATGGCATCGACCATCCGCGACATGACGCGCGCGGAGTCTTCCACCGGCTCGCCGCGACCGAGCTGCGTGTCGCGCGGCGAGAGGAAGATCGCCGAGCCGCCCAGCTGCGCCATGCCCGACTCGAACGACAGCCGGGTGCGGGTGGAGGCCTTCTCGAAGATCATGCCCAGCACGCGACGCTCAAGCGTGTTGGGACGCTCGCCGCGCTCGCGGGCGGCCTGCAGTTGCCCCGCGCGCTCGAACAGGGCGCGGTACTCGTCCGCGGTGAGATCGAACAGGCTCAGGAAGTGACGTGTGGACATAACGATATCGATTCTGTCGGTTGAGGAGCGCGCCCGGGTCTAAACCCTGGGCAAGCCCCGAAAACTCAGTTGGCCGCGTACCAGTCGCGGATGACGCCGATCACCCGATCGGCGATCAGGTCGGCCTGCGATTCACTCAGGATCATCGGCGGCAGCAGACGCACCACCGAGCCGGCGGTGACGTTGATCAGCAGGCCCTGCTCCAGCGCCCGGCCGACCAGCTCGCCGGCCGGACGGTCCAGCTCGATGCCGATCATCAGGCCGCGACCGCGCACCTCGCGAAAGCCATCGAGACCGGCCAGCCCGTCGCGGATACGCCCGGCGATGGACTGGCCCAGCTTCTCGGCCCGCATGACCAGCCCGTCGCGCTCGATCACCTCGAGCACGGTCGCCGCCGCGCGGCAGACCAGCGGGTTGCCGCCGAAGGTCGAACCGTGGCTGCCCGGGCCGAACAGGTCGGTGGCCCGCCCGGCGGTCAGACAGGCGCCGATCGGCACGCCGTTGCCCAGTCCCTTGGCCAGGCTCATCACGTCGGGCAGCACCCCGGCCTCGTGCTGGAAGCCGAACCAGCGTCCGGTGCGGGCGATGCCGGTCTGCACCTCGTCGACCATCATCAGCCAGTCCTGCCGGTCGCACAGCGCGCGCACCGCGGCCAGATAGCCGGTCGGTGCCGGGCGAACGCCGCCCTCGCCCTGCACCGGCTCGAGCAGCACGGCGACGATTTGCGGGTCTGCCGCTATCTGCTCCAAGGCGTCGATGTCGCCGTAGGGCACACGCACGAAGCCATCGAGCAACGGCTCGAAGCCCTTCTGGATGGCGGCGTTGCCGGTCGCGGCCAGCGCGGCCAGCGTGCGGCCGTGGAAGCTGTGCTCCATGACCGCGATCTTCGGGTTTGCGATCTCGCGGCGACGACCATGCAGGCGGGCAAGCTTGATCGCCGCCTCGTTGGCCTCCGAGCCGGAGTTACCGAAGAACACCTTCTCCATGCCCGAGAGTGCCGCAAGTCGTTCGCCCAGGCGCTCCTGCCACGGAATGCCGTAGAGATTGGAGGTGTGGATCAGGGTCTTGGCCTGGTCGCACAGGGCCTCGGCGATGTCCGGGTGGGCGTGCCCCAGGCCGGTCACTGCAATGCCGCTGACCGCGTCGAGGTATTGCACGCCCGACTCGTCCCAGAGGTACGGGCCTTCGCCCCGGACGAAACGGACGGGCTGTCGATTGTAGGTGGGCAGCAGAAAGTCGCTCACGGCGTTCCTCGAAAACCGATTTCGCCCGGAATTTCCGGGCGATACAAAACCAAAAAAGCGCTCCCCGGAACGACGAGCGCATTAAATCCATTGCGTTTTGTGCCCACTCGACGAACAACGACGTCACTGGCCAAAATAATTTGGCGCGGATTCGGAGGGGCAAGTCAAGGAGCATATCACGAATCGAATCGATTTCGACAAAGGCCGCCACGGCGCGGCATGCTAGGCTTCGAAACCCGCTTTAGTCACCCTCAACGGCACACAGATTCCCGTCATGGCAACCGACCACCCCATCCAGATCCTCGCCCCCCGCTGGCTGATCCCCGTCGCCCCGCGCGACGAGGTGCTTGAAGACCACGCGGTGTGGATTCGCGACGGCCGCATCGAAGCCATCCTGACCCGCGAGCAGGCCCGTGAACGCCAGCAGGCAACCGAGGAACCCATCGAATGGGTCGACCTGCCCACCCACGCCCTGATCCCGGGGCTGGTCAACGGCCACACCCACGCGGCGATGAGCCTGATGCGCGGGCTGGCCGACGACCTGCCCTTGATGACCTGGCTCGAGGAACACATCTGGCCGGTCGAGGGACAGATGCTGGGCCACGACTTCGTCCATGACGGCACGATGCTGGCCGCCGTCGAGATGATCCGCAGCGGCACCACCACGCTCTCGGACATGTACTTCTTTCCCGAGGCGGCGATCGAGGCGGTGCAGGCCGCCGGCCTGCGGGGGGTGTTCGGCATCGTGGTGATCGACGCGCCCAATCGCTGGTCGGCCAACGCCGAGGAGGCGCTGGCCAAGGGCGTGGATCTGGTCAATGACTGGCGCCATCACCCGCGCATCGAGTTCACGCTTGCCCCGCACGCGCCCTATACCGTCGGCGACGCTGCGCTCGAACGGGTGCGCACCATGAGCGACCAGCTGGACCTTCCCGTACACATGCATGTCCACGAGACCGCCCACGAGGTCGAGTCGGCCCTCGCCGCCACCGGCGAACGACCACTGGCGCGGCTCGACCGGCTGGGCCTGCTCAACGAGCGCCTGGTCGCGGTGCACATGACCCAGCTGACCGATTCAGACATCGCCCGGTTGGCGGTGACCGGCACCCACGTGCTGCACTCACCGCAATCGAATCTCAAGCTCGCCTCGGGCTTCTGCCCGGTGGCCAAGTTGCTTGAGGCCGGCGTCAATGTCGGACTGGGCACCGACGGGGCGGCCAGCAACAACGATCTCGACATGTTCGACGAGATGCGCACCGCCGCGCTGATCGCCAAACCCGTGGCCGGCGATGCCGCGGCGGTCAGCGCCCACCAGGCCCTGCACATGGCGACCCTGGGTGGCGCACGCGCCTTCGGGCTGGAGCATCGCATCGGCTCGATCGAACCGGGTAAGCAGGCCGATCTCGTGGCCGTCGATCTCGACATGCCGGAGACCCAGCCGGTCTACGATGCCGTCTCAACGCTGGTCTACAGCGCCTCGCGACGGCAGGTAAGCGACGTCTGGATCGATGGTCGCGCACGACTGCGCGCCGGGCAGTTGCGTGGGCTGGACTGCCGCGCCATCATCGACCGGGCGAACCGCTGGCGAGAGCCGATCCTGCGCGCCAAGCCGCAAACGTGACCGCTCGCCGCCCACCCCTTCAATCGTCTGCACTCGCCGGGAACACCGCGATGACCCCGACCACCGACACCGTTGACCGCTCATCCAGCGCCTCGCCCGACGAGCTGGCGCATTTCAACCGCCTCGCCCAGCAGTGGTGGGACAGCGACGGCCCGTTCGCCTCGCTGCACGCGATCAACCCATTGCGCATGGCCTTTGTCGAGCGCTACAGCGACGCCGGCGACAGTCGCGTGCTGGACGTGGGATGCGGCGGTGGCATTCTCGCCGAGGCACTGGCCCGCAGCGGGGCTGCCGTCACCGCGCTCGACCTGGCCGAGGACGTCATCGACGTCGCCCGCGACCATGCGCCGGACTATCTCGACATCGACTACCAGGTGGCCGACGTCACGCGCTTCGCCCCCGAACACGCCGAGGCGTTCGACGTGGTCACCTGCATGGAGATGCTCGAGCACGTCGAGGAACCCGGCCGCATCATCGCCGCGCTTGCCGAAGCGGTACGCCCCGGCGGCCACGTGTTCCTCTCGACGCTCAACCGCAACGCCAAGTCGTGGTTGTTGGGGATCGTCGCGGCCGAATACCTGCTCGACATGGTGCCGCGCGGCACGCACGATCATCGCCAGTTCATCCGCCCCGGGGAGCTCGCGCGGATGGGCCGGGCGGCGGGCCTCAAGCCGATCGCGTCGACCGGCATCGTCTACAACCCGCTGACCCGTGAGTTCTCGCTCCACGATCGCGATCTGGATGTGAACTACCTAATGGCCTTTGTGAAAGACAGTTAAGGAGTCTTGATGCCCCTCTCCGCCCCACAAGCGATCCTGTTCGATCTCGACGGCACCCTGCTCGACACCGCCCCCGACATGGCCGCCGCGCTCAATCGCGTGCGTGCCGAGCAGGGGCTCGAGCCGATGCCGTTCGACGAGATTCGACCGCACGTCTCCAACGGCGCGCGCGGACTGCTGGGGATCGGGCTGGGCATTACCCCGGAGCACGACAGCTACGACGGGTTGCGAGAACGTTTCCTGGCGCTCTACGCCGAGGACCTGGCCGTGCACACCTGCCTGTTCCCGGGGCTCGAGGCGCTGGTCGATTCGCTCGAGCAACGTGCCCTGCCGTGGGGCGTGGTTACCAACAAGCCCGGCGAATTGACGCGACGGCTGCTGGAGGCATTGGAGATTACCCCGGCGGTAGTGGTTTGCGGTGACGACCTCAAGCGGGCCAAGCCCCACCCGGACCCACTGCTGTTCGCGGCCGGCAAGCTGCGCCTGTCGCCCAACACGATCTGGTACATCGGTGACCACGAGCGCGACATCATTGCCGGCAACGCCGCCCACATGCCCACCGTCGCCGGGCGCTGGGGCTATCTAGACGGTGAGCGCCCCATCGAGACCTGGGGGGCCACGGTGGTGATCGATCGGCCCGAGGACATCGCCATCCTTCTGACTCGGTCGGCAGAAAATGCCGCAAGCGCGGACGCGGTAGACGCGAAATGATCCCGCGAGTCGCCTCCCTGCTCGGCTGGCCCGTGGACGCCCGGCAGCTTAACGCCCCGCTGGCGCCGGCCAGCACGCCGGAGAACATGGGTGAACTGGTCACTTTCTACCGCGAGCGTCTGGCCGCTTTTCGCCCACCGTGGTTCGAGCGCCTCTCCCCGACCGACCAGTCCCGTGTCGACGGACTGCTCACCGCCGTGCTGCTGGTCGACGGCTGGCTGGACGCGGCGGCCGACCGCCAGGCCGAGCACGCCGTGCGGCTGCCGGCCGACGAACTGGCACAACTGGGGGTGACCGACGCCCACTGGAACGACCAGCGGGTCGACTTCGCCTTCCGGCGCTTCAACGAACGTTTTGCCGGACGCATCCGCGGCATCCTGCAGGGCGCGGCCCCGCTGGGTCGCCCATGGCTGGCCGGCTGGCGTTATCGGCTGACGATCGTGCGGGTCGAGCAGATCCTGCGCGAACGGCAGGTCGACCCCTCTCTCTGGTTTCAGACCGAGACCGCGCGCTCGCCCGTGGCGTGGGCGACGGCGGCGATTCGCATCACCTGGCGGGTTGTCGCCGGCCGCGGCTGAGACCAGCGGCCCCGTCCCGGTCACAACCGGAAACGCGCGACCTGACTCACCAGGCGATCGGCCTCGCGGTTGACCGAATCGACCGCCTGGTTCGCCGACTGCATGGTCTCGGCATTGCGCTCGACCACCTCGATCAGCGAGTTGAGATCCGCGGTAAGCTGCTCGATCGCCATCTGGTGACGTTGCCCGTGACTGGCCGCCTCCTCGGTGAGCTTGACCGTGTCGGCCACCGACTCGAGCACGTCGGAGAGCCCGCCAGAGGCCGTCTGCAGGGAGCGCTCGGCGTCCGCGGAGTACCGACTGGCCTCCTGCATCTTCTCGTCGGCGGCGGTCACGTCGCGCCCCAGTGTTTCCATCACCAAACCGATCTCCCGGGCCGCCTCGCCACTGCGCCCGGCAAGCTTGCGCACCTCGTCGGCCACCACGGCGAAACCGCGCCCGTGCTCGCCGGCACGGGCGGACTCGATCGCGGCATTCAGTGCCAGCAGGTTGGTCTGCTGCGCGACGGCATCGATGGTCGCCGTCATGCCGCTGATCCGGTCGCGGGCGCCCACCAGCGAGGTGATCAGCGCGGCGGTTTCCTCGACGCGCTCCTGTGAACGGGCGATCGAGGCGACACTCTCGCCGACCTGGCCGCGGGTCTGCTCGGCACGCGACTGCATTTCGCCGGCCTGCTGACCGGCCTCGAGGATTGCCTCGACCAGCCGCCCGCCGCCGTCTGCCACCTCGCGTGCCTCGCCCAGGGTACGCTCGCGCTGTGCCTGGACCCGGCCCTGCGCCGTCATCACGCTGGAAACACTTTGATCGAGGCTGCCGGCGGCCGCGGATAGCGAATCGCTGCTGCGGTTGAGATCGCCCATCTGGGCATGCAACTGGTCGATCATGCCGTTGACGCTGGTCACGATCTCGCCGAGCGAGTCATGGCTGACGATCTGGCACTTCTCGGTGAGATTGCCCTCCCGCACAGCACCCGCCAGGCGCGCCAGCGCGCCCATGCGCCGCAGCAGGATCAGGTGGGCGAGCCCGTAGTTGACGAACCCGACGGTCAGGCCCGCGCCGAGACAGCCGACCACGAACCAGCCCAGCATGCCGTCCCGGAATTCAACGAAGAACGACGCGAAGACCGGAAAGATCGCGCCCATGACAATGCCCATGCCGACAAAGGACCACTTCAGGCGACGCAGGATGCTGGGCTGGCTCATTGGGGATGGCACCTTGCTCGGGGTTGATGGCGGGAAAGGATAGACGCTTGCTGGTGTATCGGTCGGCCGGGCAATTTCTTGAGGGGCGACGGCGGCCGGATACCCGGCTGGCGAGCGGATGGAACTGGTAGAATCCCTGTCCATGAATGCCGAATCCACCCGCCCGTCGGTCGAGCCCCATCTGGCTGCCGCCGAATGCGAACGCCTGGCCCGCCCGGTTGGCAGTGCCTTTCGGCTGGCCAGCCTCAAGCTCCCCCCCGCCCGGCAGCGGGCGGTGACGGCCCTGCGGGCGCTGGATGTCTCGCTGGCCGAAATCCCGGAGACCGTCAGCGAGCCCCAGGTCGCCATGGCCAAGCTCGACTGGTGGCGCGAGGCGCTGCTGGGCATGACCCAGGGGCGAGCCGAGCACCCGGTGATCCAGTCGCTCGCCGCGGGGCTCGACGAGGTTGGCCTGGGCGCCGAGGCGCGCCGCGAGGACTCGCCACTGATCGCCCGCCTGGAGGAGCGGCTCGGCGCGGCGCGCATCGAGCTCGAATACCAAGGCTTTGCCGCCGAGGCGGACCTCGAGGCCTTTCTCGACGCGCGCTATGCCAGCCTGTTCGCCCTGTACGGTCGCCTGCTGGACCTGCCCGACGAGCAGACCGAGGCCGCGGCCCGGCTGGGGCGTTGGCACGGCCGACTCGATCGCGCCCGGCTGCTGGGGCGGCACGCGCGTATCGGACGGGTCTATCTGCCGCAGGACACGCTCAATCGCTTCGGGCTGGACGAGGCCGACCTGTACCGCGAGCCCGCGCCCACGGCGCGCGGGGCACTGTTCCGCCATGAACTCGACACCATTCGCGCCGGGTTGGGCGACTGGCAGGCGAGCGGCCGACCGCCGCGCCTGTTCCGCATCCTGCGCGCCATCGACCACGAGCATCTGCGACTGATGCAGGAAACGCCCGCGCAACTCACCGGCGGCCGCGTTGAAATCAGTCCCGTGCGCCAATGGTGGCTTGCCTGGCGTGCCGCCTGGTGATCCGAACTCCGATCCCTCAGCCCGATCATCACGGGCTCACACTCCCGAGACATCCCGATGACCGACACCCGCTACTTCGATCCGTCGACTGATACCTCGTTCGCCGACCAGGTCGTGCTGATCAATGGCGCGACCGGTGCGCTGGGCACCGCCACCGCCCAGACGCTGGCCGCCCGCGGCGCGACGGTGATCCTGCTGGGCCGCAAGCTCGATCAGCTCGACCGACTTGCCGACGACATCAATCAGCGGGTGCTCCCCGAGGTGCCCGCCGAGGCACGCGGCGAACCGCCCGTGATCCAGCCGGTGGATTTTTCGGGCGCCGCGCCGGAGGACTACGCGACACTCGTCGACGGGATAGAGCAGGCCTACGGCCGCCTGGACATGCTGGTTCATGCCATGGGCACGGCCGGGGAGATCGCGCCGCTCGCCCAGGCAGACCTGATGAAGTTCCAGGAAAGCCTACACGTCAACCTGACTGCGCCGTTCGCCCTGACCCGCAGTGCGTGGCCACTGCTGGGGCAATCCGACCGGCCGCGGGTGCTGTTCTTCACCGACCGCGGCACCGAGGCCTACGGCAGCGCGCACGACATCGCGCACGCCGGGGTCGAGCGGATGATCCGGCAATGGGCGGCGGAAACGCCGAAGGTGTGGATCACCGGCTTCGATCCCGGCGCGGTCAACAGCCGTCTGCGCCACGCGCGCTTCCCCGGCGAGCTGACCGAGGATCGCCAGCCGCCCTGCGCGGTCATGCCGGCGCTCCTCGACTGGCTGGAACACGGCGAGTCGGGAGCGATTCAACGTCTCGAGGGGACGTCTGAGGCGACCTGATCAGTCGCCGATACGCAGTCGCATCACCCGAAAGCGCTCGCCCATCTCGGTGGGCATCACCAGCTCGCGGAACTCCTGCGCCAGGCGGGCCTGATCCGTCAGCGAGTCGCGCGCCTGCAGTTCACGCTCGACCAGCCGGGGGACGTCGGTGCCCAGCAGCCACTGGGCCTGGCTGCGCTCACCGTCGATCGCGAACCCGGCCGCGCGCGCGGCCTGCTCGACGGCCTGAAAATCCACCCAGGCGGTAATGTCCTGCAGTCCCGGGTAGACGAACGGGTCTTCGTGAGCCAGGTGCCGGTAGTGGCACTTGAGCGTGCCCTCGTCGCGGTCACCGCGGTAAATATCGGCGGTATGACTGCCGTAATCAAACAGGTAGACCCAGGTCTCGCCACCATTGCCGAGCGCTGCGCGCATCTCGCCCAACCAGTCGGCAAGATCAGGGTTGTACTCGGCCAGCACGGTCTCTCGTGGCGTGACGATCGGACGCTCGATGCGCGCGGTGATCGCCTCGACCGCCGCCTGCAGCGGTGCGTCGGGCGGTTGTTCCTGCCAGACGAACCGTTGGCCGTCGAAACCCACCATCAGTCGCTCGGCCGTTTCCGGCTTGCCCGGCCACCAGCGAAAGCGCTCCACCGGCATGGCATCGAGCACCTCGTTGGCGACCACGATGCCGCCCGACCACACCAGTTGCGACCAGGCATCGATCCAGCGCACGCGCTCGACCACCGCCGGCGGCAGCGATTCGCGCAGGTTCCGTGCCTGACGTTCGGCGAGTGCCGGGGAGATCTCGAGGATGGTGTAGCGCTCGGGCAGCGCGTCGTCTGCAGCCAGCCGTTCGAGCAGATCGATCGCCAGACGCCCCGAACCGGCGCCGATCTCGAGGATCTCGCCGCCCAGGTCGACGGCCCGAGCCTGGTGCCACTCGTAGGCCAGCCCGGCGGTGAAGAATCGGGAGCGTTCCGGGGCGGTAATGAAATCGCCCCCGGCGCCGAAGGCAACCTGGCCGCTGCCGTAATAACCCAGCGTGGGGTGATACAGCACCGTGGCCATGTAATCGGCAAACGAGATAGGGCCGTCACGCATCCGCTCGACGAGTTGTTCGATCAGCTCGAGGCTCTTGGCCTGGTCGGCCTGGCTGGGGGCCGGGAGTTCGAATCCTTCCTGGCGTGAACCGGGACTCATGCGCCCTCCCCGGTGGCCACCTCACGGGTAATCTCCACGCCCACGCCGGCTGCCTCGGCCAGTGCGTGCGGCTTGAGCGCGCGCATCGTGACGCGACGGACCGGGAATTCGGCCAACAAGGCCTGGCAGCAGCGCTCGGCCAGCGTCTCGACCAGCTGAAAACGGCCCTCGCGGGCGATCTCCATGACACGCCGCGACACGGCCGCGTAATCGACCGTCTGGTCGATATGCTCGCTGATCACGGCCCGCCGGAAGGATTCGACCTCGAGCACCAGGTCGACCCGCAGCGGCTGTGGCGTTTCGCGCTCAGCGGGCAGGATGCCGATGATGGTCTCGAACTCGAGACCCTGCACCAGGATCCGGTCCGTGGGCAGGGTGGTCGGCAGTGGCGGGGCAAGCGGCTGGTCGGCGTCGGTCACGGCGTCAGTTCTCGGCGGTTTTCAGTGCAACGGAGGGTTAAGCGCGGCATGCCCGGACAGCGTCCGGGGCGCGCTCATCTTACCGTCATGCCCTGCGCGACCGCGAATCAGAACTGCGCGAAATCGAACTCGAGGCTTTCCTGCGGGGCCTGGATGAAGTCGCCCTGAACGAAATCCACGCCCATCGGCCAGAGGATCTGCAGGCTGGCCGCATTCTCGACGTTGGGCACGATCACCGCCATCTCCTCGTCCTTGGCGTGCTTGACCACCTCGCCAACCCGTTCCTGGTTGGCGCTCTCCTGGGCGAAATTCTCCAACAGCGGCCGGGCGATCTTGATGGTCGAGACCGGCAGGTGATCGAGGATGCGGAAACCGTCGTCGCCGGAACCGAAGCCGTCGAGGATCAGCTCGCCGCCCAGCGGCTGCAGGGCCTGCTGCATGTCCGCCAGGTGCCGCAGGGCGTGACCGGCCTTGTCGACCGACACCTGGATGGCGAGCAAGGTGTCCGGCAGCCGGGTCATCTGCAACCGCTGGGTGAGCCATTTGGTGAACTCGGGATCGTGGAGCGAGGCGTCGCTGATGCGGATGTAGAGCTTGGGCTTCTCGCCGTTCTTCACGCCGTTGTGGATCTGCTTGACCGCCGAGAGCACCACCCAGCGGTCGATCGACTGGATCAGCTCGCCACGCTCGGCCTGCGAGAGGAACTCGGCCGGTGAAATCAGGCTGCCGTCCTCGTCAAGCATCCGCACGAACACCTCGTAGCGACTGATCTCGCGATCCCCGGTGAGTGAGACGATCGGCTGGAACACCAGCGAGAAGCGGCTCTCGCGCAGTGCTGTCTTGATCTTTCGCGCCCAGGCCTCGTCCTGCTCGCGTTCCGAGGCGGTTTTGAGATCAGGCTCGTACAGACGTGCCTGGTACTTGCCTTCCTGGGCGGCGCGATTGGAGGAACGCTCCACCCGGTCAACCAGTTCGGCGGCGTTCTGCGGGGAGTTCTCGTCGAGCACCAGGTAGCCGGCCGAGGTCGAGACGGTCACCGAGGTCGTGCCCTGTGTGTAGACATACTCGCGCGCCAGCTCGTTGAGCGCCTCGGCCAGTTCGGCGGTGCGGTGGCGGTCGAGCCTTCCCAGCAGGATCAGGAAGGAGAATGCGCCATGGCGCGCGACCAGACCCTGCCCACCGACCCGCTCCTCGACCTTCTTGCCGAATTCGGTCAGCAGGTTGTCCATGCCGGTGGTACCGACATGACGCTTGATCTCGTCGTGGTTGAGGATCTCGAGCAGCAGCAATGCCCCGGTCTCCTCCTCGTCACCGTTGACGATCTCGGCGCGGCGCGCCTCGATCTGCTCGAACAGGTAGTTGCGGTTGTACAAGCCGGTGAGCAGGTCGCGTCGCGCGAAGTACTCGAGTTGCTCGGAGATGTCGGCGACGTCCTCCTTCACCTGGGTGGCGAAGATCTGCAGACAGGGCTCGCCATCGAAGGAGGCGGCGGTGCTGTGGATCCGCACCTCGATCTCGTGACCGCCGTTGGTCTTGAGGGTGAAGGTCTCCTCGGCATCCTCGGTCTTGAGAAAGGCTTTCAGGCGCTGGGCCGAATCGCCGGCGGCCAGGTCGAGAATCGGCTCCTCGCGCAACTCCTCGATATCGGCAAAGCCCAGCAGGTCGAGATAGGTCTGGTTGGCGTAGATGTGCAGTCCGTCCTGCAGGTAGGCGACCGCCTCGGACGAGCCGTCGATCAGCTTCTGACAACGCAACTCGGACTTCGAAAGCTGGGCGGCCTTGCGCTCGCGATCCTGGTAGAGCAACGCGAAGGCCACGGCACGCATCAGCAGCGGTTCGACCAGCGACTCGTGGCTGATCACCGAGAACGCCCCGGCCTCGAGAAATGCCTCGGTCTCCTCGATCCCGCCGATGTCGTCGTAGACGACCACGGGCACGCCGGCCAGCACCGGCTCACGGGCAGCCAGTTCGCGCAGCGCGGTCAGCATCTCGAGGGCATTCGCGCCGTACTCGATGTAGATGATGTCGACCGGGGTACGGGTGATTTCGTGGCGCGCGGCATCGAAATCGGCGGCATTGTGCACCGAGGCCTGCAGGCCGGCATTGCGCAACTCCCCGCGCAGGGCAATCGAGTCGTTGACCGAGCCGATGATGTGCAGGATGGAAAACGGCGTGTTTTCGACGGTTTCGATGGGCGTCACGAATTGCCTCCCTTGTCAGGGCTTGTCTCCATCACGACCAGATGGGAACCCACCATCACGATACGCTCCAGGTTGATGTGCGTGTCCTCGCCCTGCTCGCGGATCACGGTCACGCGGCGCCCGCGATCGGCGAGATCCGGCGGCAGGATCAGTTGATCGATCCGGTCGCCGTCGATGCGCGCGAGCACCGGCCAGGTTCCGGCCGTATTCGGTCTCTCCTCGGCCGGATGGGCAAAATAGGCCATCCAGTCACCCGGCAGGCGCTCGACGCCCATGTCGATCGTGCGATTGTCTTCATCGAGGTGACGCACCCAGCGGATGACTCCTACCCCGATCACGGCGGCCAGGCCGCCGACTTCCTCGTCCGGGTCGCGCTCGATCAGGATCAGCTCGTCGACCGCCGCTCGGCTGTTGTCGGCCAGTCGCCAGTGTAGCCGCAACCCCCGCTCGGAGAGGTTGACCACGTCCCAGGTCGCCGGCTCGTTGAGGCGCGGCGTCGCCCGGCGGCCCTCGGCATCCGGCATGGCCTCCCAGTCGATATCGTTGCGACTGCCCGAGTCGATCTCGAGCTTGAAATCATGAATGCTCGGCCCGTCCTTGACCTGGCCATGCACTGGCCGCTCGAGGCCCTCCCAGTCTAGCCCCGAAAAGGTCAGGTGCTGCGAGGCGCGCAGACTGTAGAGCATGTCATCGAGCAGCCGGTGATGCACGCTGTGAAAACCGATGGTAATCAACGATCGCTCGCCAATCTTCCGATCGAAGTGATCGTGGCGGCGCGCCTCGCGCGAGCTCAGGAAAAACTGCAGCCGGCGCAGGAAGCCTCGCAGGGCCACCCGACACTCGGCATCGAGCCCCCGGATGGTCTCGCGTCGATACAGCGCATCCACCCCAACGTACACCGCACCGTCCGGGTTGGCCCTCCCCCCGCTGATGGCGATATGCGGCGCCAGTCGACCGGTCATGTCGACGAAGCGCGCCGACCCCGTCGGCCGCTCGGCGGTAATCTCCACCGCCCGCCCCACTTCGCGCAGGCAGGGATAGAGCACCGCCATCTCCTCGACGGTCAGCGCATAGGGATTGACCATCCCCAGGAGTAATACCGCCACGTAGACGTCACGCACCGCGCTCCAGGCCTCGGGTTGTGACCCCTCGAGATCCCGACAGGCCGCCCGGGCGAACTGATGCAGGTCCGCGTACAGCGGCTTCGGCACACCCACGTAGAGCTGATAGCAATCGAGGATCAGGCGCGCGGCCCACTCGACATGCTGGCGATGAGCGGCCGCCTGCGCCTGACCGACATCACCGCTCTGGGCCAGGCCCAACCGCAGGTTGGCCAGCGATTGAGCCGCTCGATACAGTGTGAACAATGCAGAGAGCTGCTCACGCGCCCGGGCCGAAATCGGCAGCGGGCTCTGTCTCAGGCTGCGGCGCAAGGCCTTCGCCGTGCGCTCGACCTGCGGCTCGAGCCGGGCAATCAGGCCACTCAGGGCCTCGTCACTGATCTCTTCCAGATCCGTCCGGCCAAGAAAGCCGGCCAGCAGACTGGCCGCCTCGGTCGGAGCGACGATCGCGACCCGCTCGAGCAGGGTCTCGAGATCATCCACGGCAGGTGATTGGGGTGGCTGAGATAAACCGGCCATCGACGAACTCCTTGTCTCGTCCCAAGGGAAGGTCTTCACGAATAGCCAACGCCTCTGAAGGTCGTCAGACGTCCAGATGCAAGGCGCATTGCGCCGCCCAATGGCCGTCGCCATTGGCAAGCGCTGCAACACCGAGCCCGCCCTCGAATCGGCGCCTTGATGGCGAACCAGCCAGTCAGCCAGAGGCATTGGGTATTCGTGAAGGCCTTCCCTAACAGGACATTGCCTCCATGCGTCCCGCCAACACGGGATCGAACACCGATCATACTGTATTCAATGCTACCGCTCGAATCCACGTCCGGCGCGCCATCGGCACGACCGCCTTCGCTCAGCTGATCGGCGTCTTGCTGGGCTCACCGGCCTGCTCGACCACGAACCGCGGCACGAGATAACCGGGCAGACGGGCACGCAAGGCCTCGATCCGCTCCCGACCCACCTCGACGTCCACCGCAAAGTGGGCGGCGCCGGCGACCGGGTCGAGCTGGTGCAGGTAGTACGGCAACACCCCCTGCTCGAACAGTGCCTCGGACAGCTCGGCGAGCACGTCGGTGTCGTTATTCACCCCTTCCAGCAACACGGTCTGGTTGAGCAACGTGACCCCGGCCTCGCGCAGCCGGCCGAATGCCGCGGCACTCTGCGACCCCAGTTCCCGCGGGTGGTTGACGTGGGCCACCAGCACCACCTGAGCGGGAAAGGCCGCCAGCATCTGGCACAACGACTCGTCGATCCGCTCGGGCGAGACCGTGGGGATACGGCTGTGGATACGCAGGCGGCGCAGGTGGGGCAAGGCGGCGAGACGTTCAATCACGGTCGCCAGACGCCGGGAGCTCAACACCAACGGATCACCGCCGGAGAGAATCACCTCGGTCATCTCCGGGTCGGTGGCGAGATAATCGAGTGCCTGCTCGAGCGCGTCCTCGTCGAGCCGCTGATCGCCGTAGGGAAAGTGGCGGCGGAAGCAGTAGCGGCAATGCACAGCGCAGGCACCGGTCAGCACCAGCAGGGCCCGGCCGCGATACTTGTGCAATACGCCCGGCACGGCATTGGCGGCGAGATCGCCCACCGGATCGGCATCGA
This sequence comes from Guyparkeria sp. SCN-R1, assembly GCF_003932495.1. Lineage (GTDB taxonomy): Bacteria > Pseudomonadota > Gammaproteobacteria > Halothiobacillales > Halothiobacillaceae > Guyparkeria. The sequence goes on along the minus strand of NZ_QZMT01000004.1, from coordinate 178,225 downwards.
AACCGGGCACCTCGAGCGCCTCGCGCGGATCGACGCGAAACTGGCGCGCGACCGGATCGTCCGGGTCGGCGAAGTCGATCTGCGACTCGACCAGCGGCGTGGTCAGCTCGACGAAATCGGCGTCTTGACGAGGCCGCGCGGCGGGCTGGGACGATGACGGGTTATCGGGTATGATCGCGGCCATTTCCAACGACTTCGATTAACTTGCAGGTTCCCATGGCTAGTTACAGCACCAACGAATTCCGCGCCGGCCTCAAGGTCATGCTCGACGGCGATCCGGCCACCATCGTCGAGAACGAGTTCGTCAAGCCCGGCAAGGGCCAGGCGTTCAACCGGACCAAGCTCAAGAACCTCAAGACCGGCAAGACGATCGAGCGCACCTTCAAGTCGGGCGACTCCCTCGAGGCGGCCGACATCCATGAGCAGGAAATGCAGTATCTCTTCTCCGACGGCGAGGAGTGGCACTTTATGGACCCCGAGTCCTTCGAGCAAATCATGGCGACCAAGGATGCCGTGGGTGACTCGGCCCAGTGGCTCAAGGAACAGGACATGTGCCAGGTCACCCTGTTCAATGGCGTACCGATCCAGGTGCTGCCGCCCAACCACGTCGAGCTTGCGGTGGTCGAGACCGATCCGGGTCTGCGCGGCGACACCGCCACCGGCGGCACCAAGCCGGCCAAGCTCGAGACCGGCGCCGTGGTGAAGGTGCCGCTGTTCATCGAGGAAGGCGAGGTGCTGCGCTGCGACACCCGCACCGGCGAATACCTCTCGCGCGTCAAGAACTGATCCGACGCGACGTGTCCGACCCGGAGCAGGAGACCTGGCGCCCCGGCGCCAGTCCGGAAACGCTCCGCCAACGCGCCCGGCTCAAGCGCTGGCTGCGCGAGACACTGGATGCGCGTGACTGGCTGGAGATCGACGCCCCCGTCCTGATCGACAGCCCCGATTTCGAGCCCAACATCGCCCTGTTCCGGGCGACCCTCCCCGACGGCACCCCCGCCGGCAGTCTGCACAGCTCGCCCGAACTGTCGATGAAACGCCTGCTCTGCGCCTACCCCAACTTGCCCGGGGCCTACTACCTCGGCCCGGTCTTCCGCGCCAATGAGGCCGGTCGGCGGCACAACCCCGAGTTCACCATGCTCGAGTGGTACGACAACGGCGCCACGCTCAAATCGGCCATCGACACGACGATTTCCCTGATTCAGTCGGCGAGAGAGGCGGTTGGGTTGTCGCCAGCGCCGGTCGAACACCACGATTACGGCGCACTCTTTCGCCGCCACTGCGCCCTCGACCCCTACCAGGCGGACACCGACACCTTAGCTCGGGCCGCGGGGCATCTCGGCATCGATCTCGCCGACCCGGCCGATATGACTCGCGACGACTGGCTGGATCTCCTGATGAGCCTGGTGATCGAACCGCGGCTCGACACGGCCGCACTCACCGTGGTGACAGGCTACCCGGCCAGTCAGGCCGCGATGGCGCGCATCCAGCCCACTCGCTTCGAGGGCCGGGATATCCATACGGCGGCGCGCTTCGAGGTCTACGGTGGCGGGCTGGAACTGGCCAACGGCTACCACGAGCTCGTCGATCCCGACGAGCAGGCCCGCCGATTGGATTCGGCCGGTTCACGGCAGCCCTCACCCAGCCAGCAACACTTTCTCGCCGCACTTGCCCACGGCCTGCCCGAGTGCAGCGGTGTGGCCATGGGCGTGGATCGTTTGCTGATGTGGCTGACGGGCGCGGAGGATATCGACGCCGTGCTGCCGTTCTCGGCGCGGCGGGTTTAGGGGCCACAAGAGGCGCGTGGATCACAGCAGAACCCGGCGGCTTCGATCAGTGGATTCCCGCTTTCGCGGGAATGACGTGGGTAGGAGCCTTTCGAATTTGGCTGCTAGCTCTATCGCGCTGCCAAGTCGACGATCACGTTTGGCTCCGCAGACTCCGGCTTGATCAACGAGCCCTAAAGAAACCGTCATTCCCGCGAAAGCGGGAATCCAGCAAACCACGGCACGACACTCGAACGAGCCGCCAAGCCACTCGAGGCCAGCCGCGTCGAGTCGAACTGCCCGACGCCTTAACCTTCGGTGCTCACCCCACCCTCATCGGCAATCTCACTCGCCTGCAACCGCTGCCCCAGCTTGATCGGCATCTCCGCCTGCCAGGCGGTGTCGAACTCGACGCCTTTGGCTGTCAGCAGGATGACCGTCGAGCCCATGTTGAAGCGCCCCATTTCGGCACCACGCTCGAGGCGAATCGACAGCCCGGTGTCCCCACCATACGTCCAGCGCCCGACCTGGCGCTGCGGCGAGGGCGTGACCAGCCCGGCCCAGACGGTCTCGATGGCCGAGACGTTGATCGCCCCGACCAGCACCATCGCCATGGGCCCATCGTCGGTGTCAAACAGGCAGACCAGGCGTTCGTTGCGGGCAAACAGGCGCGGCACCTCGGCAACCGTCCCGGTCGAGACCGAGAACAGCCGCCCCGGCACGTGGATCATCTCGCGCAGGGTGCCGGTCACCGGCATGTGAATGCGGTGGTAGTCCGAAGGCGAGAGGTAGAGCGTCGCGAACGAGCCGTCCTTGAACGGCTCGGCCAACGACTTGTCACCGCCCAGCAGTTCGGTGGCCGTGTAGGCCCGGCCCTTGGCCTGGAAGATATTGCCCGACTGAATGTGACCGATCTGGCTGATCCGTCCGTCGACCGGGCTGATCCACTCGTGCGCTTCGCCCTTGATCGGCCGGACGCCCTCGGCCAGCGCGCGGGTGAAGAAGGCATTGAAGGTCGGGTAGTCGGCCGGGTCGGTCTTGGCCGCCTCGCCGAGGTTGACCCCGAAGGCCTTGACGAACCGCTGGATCAGCCAAGTCGTCCAGGGCGCGCGCCAACGCGTCACCCGGAACACCAGCCCGGAGATCAGGTGGTGCGGCAAGATGTACTGGATGCGCGCCCACAGGCGCGATTGCCATTTCACATTATTACTTGGGCTGGTCATATCGCCTCGAGGTGATCTTGGTGATGAGCAGAGGCCTCCCGGCCCCGGCCGCTCTGCAGGTACCATTGTGCCAGAGCAGCCGTTCCTCGATACGTGCTTTCGACTACCCCTTGCCGAAGAGCCATTGCATGAGCCACGCCCCGTCCGATACCACCCCGGAAACCCGACCCGAGACACTGGGCAACCACGACCACCTGGAGACCATCCTCGATTTCGTCCGCTGGGCTGCCAGCCGCATGGACGAGCACGGCGTGTTCCTCGGTCACGGCACCCATAGCTACCTCGACGAGTCCGCCTGGCTGGTGCTCGAGGGCCTGCGGCTGCCACCGGACCTGGGCAATGACTGGTGGCAGGCGCGCCTGACCAGCGAGGAGCGCACCACCCTGGTCGAGCTGATTCGTCGGCGCTGCCTCGATCACACGCCCACCGCCTACCTGCTCAACCGCGCGTGGTTCCTGGGCCAGCCCTACTACGTCGACGAGCGTGTGCTGATCCCGCGTTCGCCTTTCGGCGACCTGATCCGCGACGACTTCAAGGGGCTGCTGGCCCGCAGCCCCACGCCGCAGCGACTGCTCGATATCGGCACCGGCTCGGGCTGCATCGCCATCGCATTGGCCGAGCATTTCCCGCAAGCCGACGTCGTCGGCAGCGACATCGATTTCGGCGCCCTGGCGGTCGCTTCGCACAACGTCGCCGACTACCAGCTCGCCGATCGCGTCGAGCTGATCCAGTCCGACGGCTTCGACCAGCTCCTGGATGCCGACGACAAGCCGCTGGTCTTCGACCTGATCGTCAGCAACCCGCCCTACGTCGATCCCGACGAGGCCGAGGACCTGCCCGACGAATACCACCACGAGCCGGCCGGCGCGTTGTTCGCCCCCGACCAGGGCCTGGCACTGGTCGAACGACTGCTCGACCAGGCCACGGAGCACCTCTCCCCCGGCGGCTGGATCTTCATCGAGATGGGCAATGGACGGCACTGGTTCGATCAGCGCTGGCCCGAACACCGTGGGCTGTGGGTGGATCTCTCGCCCGCCCCGTCGTCGATCGTCGCCTTCAAGCGCGAACAGCTCGACCAATGGCGCGGCGAGTAAACCGCCTAATTATTGAATACTAATATTCCATTTCGCCGGGAAAACCACGTCAAACCATGATGTTGCGCACGGCCAGTCAGCGGAAATTGCATTCCTTGTAGACCAACCCTTGTTTTTCCCGAGCCACGAGGGAACAATCGGTGCAACGGTATCGATCGCGAGCCGATCGTCACGAACAGGGAGAGCACGTCATGGCACATATCGTCATTCTGGGCGCCGGCATCGGTGGCCTGCCCGCCGCCTACGAGGCCCGCGAGGCACTGGGCGACGAGCATCGCATCACGGTGATCAACGCCGAGCCCTACTTCCAGTTCGTGCCGTCGAACCCCTGGGTGGCCGTCGGCTGGCGCAACCGTGACGACATCACCTTCCCGATTGCCCCCTACGTCGAGCGCAAGGACATCGGCTTTATCGCCCAGTCGGTCCAGCGCATCAATGCAGAGGCCAACCAACTCGAGTTGGCCGATGGCGAGACGGTCGATTACGACTACCTCATCATCACCACCGGCGCCAAGCTGATGTTCGACGAGGTCGAGGGCGCCGGCCCGCATGGCGGGCACACCGAATCGGTCTGCACCATCGATCACGCCGAGCAGGCCTACGATGACTTCAAGCGACTGGTGGAAAACCCCGGCCCGGTGATCGTCGGCGCCATGCCCGGTGCGAGTTGCTACGGCCCGGCCTACGAATACGCCTTCATCCTCGACTCGGCGTTGCGCAAGAAAAAGCTGCGCCACAAGGTACCGATCACCTACGTCACCGCCGAACCCTACATCGGCCACCTGGGCCTCGGTGGCGTGGGCGACTCGAAGGGCATGCTCGAATCGGAGATGCGCTCCCACGACATCAAGTGGATCACCAACGCCCGCACCACGCGGGTCGAGGACGGCACCATGCACGTCGAGGAGCTCAACGAGGACGGCGAGGTCAGGCAGACCCATGCCCTGCCGTTCCACCATTCAATGATGCTGCCCGCCTTCAAGGGCGTCGACTGCGTAGCGAACGTGGAGGGGCTGTGCAACCCGCGTGGCTTCGTGCAGGTCGACGACTACCAGCGCAACCCGACCTACAAGAACATCTTCGCCGCCGGGGTCGCCATTGCCATCCCGCCGGTGGAGAAGACACCCGTACCCACCGGCGCGCCCAAGACCGGTTACATGATCGAGTCGATGGTCACGGCCATCGTGCACAACATCCAGGCGGAACTGACCGGCGAGGGCGAGCCCAACTCCAAGGGCTCCTGGCAGGCCATCTGCCTGGCCGACTTCGGCGACCGCGGCGCGGCCTTCATCGCCCTGCCCCAGATCCCGCCGCGCAACGTCAACTGGTTCGCCGCCGGCCGCTGGGTGCACCTGGCGAAGATCGCCTTCGAAAAATACTTCATCCGCAAGATGAAGAAGGGCACATCCGAGCCGCTGTACGAAAAATACATCATGCGGGCGATTGGGCTGAACCGGCTGGAGAAGTAACGTACCGCCGCGACAAGGGGCCGATGCAAAACCATTAACGGCGCGCCTCCGGGTGCGCCGTTTTTCGTGCTACGAACGACACGGCCTGACCGTCTCGCACCTCCCTGCGCCACCGACACCACCGGATCCGTCATTCCCGCGGAAGCGGGAATCCACAGCCAGGTTGTCGGCATGACTCACCGGCCCAACGCTCTTGGCCCGTTACGACTGGCAGCCATCCGTTAGCCCCATGACTCCGTTCACTGGATTCCCGCTTTCGCGGGAATGACGGGTGTTTGGTCATATTCGCGGGACTGACGGACCTTCGGGCCGCCCCCCGAGCGTCGGCCGGATGGCACTCTCCCCCACCCCGCCATATCCGTTAGACTTGATCCCACTTACCCAACTGCAGGGATACGGCCATGACCGGTTCGACGAATGCCTCCATCGACCACGTCCTCGGCGACCTCTCCGTCGAGACATTCCTGCGCGACTACTGGCAGAAAAAGCCGGTCCTGATCCGCGGCGCCTTCCCGGGCTTCGAGAGCCCGATTTCCCCCGAGGAATTGGCCGGGCTGGCCTGCGAGGCGGATGCGCCGTCGCGCCTGATCCTGGAGCATGGCGACGAGCGTGACTGGCAACTCAAGATGGGGCCGTTCACCGAGGAGAACTTCCGCGCCCTGCCGGACGACGGCTATTCCCTGCTGGTCACCGACTGCGAGAAGCTGGTGCCCGAGCTGATGGAAATCGTCGAACAGTTCCGCTTCGTGCCCGACTGGCGCATCGACGACCTGATGATCTCCTACGCCCCGCCGGGCGGCTCGGTGGGTGCGCATATCGACGACTACGACGTCTTTCTGCTGCAGGCCCATGGCCAACGCCGCTGGCAGATCGAGAACCCGCCGGTGCACACCGCCTACCGCGAGGGGCTGGACGTACGCATCCTGACCGATTTCACCCCCACCGACGAATGGGTGCTCGAGCCGGGCGACATGCTCTACCTGCCGCCCGGCATCCCCCACCACGGCATCGCGGTCGACGACTGCATGACCTGGTCGATCGGTTTCCGCGCCCCCACGCAGGCTGATCTCGTCGGCGGCGTCTGCGACCGTCTGGCCACGCTGGCAGCCGAAGAGCGCTACCGCGACCCGGATCTGGCGGTGAGCGACAATCCCGGTGAACTCGAGCCGGCCACGCGCCAGCGACTGCGCGAGTGGGTGCTCGAGGCGATGACGGCCGATGCCAACCAGCTCGATCGCCTGATCGCCGAAACGCTGACCGAGCGCCCGGTCGACCACGCCGACCTCTACCCGCGCTATCACGAGGAGGAGATCGTCGGCATCCTCGATCACCTGCACGAGATCAGCGAACTGCAGCGCACCCCGGCCTCGCGCTGGCTGCTGCTCGAGCCGAACGGCGACGATCCCGGCCAGCTATGCATCGACGGGCAGAGCCACGAACTGGATGCCGAATCCCTGCCACTCGCGCGCATGCTGACTCAACACGTCCACGTCCCCGGCGAGGCACTCGCCGAGCGGGCCAGCAACGCCAGCGCGCGCATCCTGCTGGAAAAGATACTCACCGCGGGCCAGCTGCTGATCCCCGACGAAGACGAACAAAACTGAGGAGATGTCCATGACCCAGCCGTTTGCCACCGAGTGGGGCCTGATCGGCGCCGGCGAGATCGGCGGCGTGCTCGCCCACGGCCTGCTGAAGACCGGCCACCCCGTCTTTCCGATCGGACGGGACACAAACATCCAGGCCGCCCTGTCCTCCCGCCCCTTCCTCGATGGCCTGCTGGTGGCCGTCGGCGAGAAGGACCTCGATTCGGTGCTCGAACGCATCCCGACCGCCTGGTACGACCGCGTCGTGCTGATCCAGAACGAACTGCTCCCCGACGACTGGCGCAAGCACGGCATCGAGACGCCCACCGTCGCCTCGATCTGGTTCGAGAAGAAACCCGGCAAGCCGGTCAAGCCGCTGATCTCCTCGCCGGTCTACGGCCCCAAGGCCGACGCCCTGGTCGCCGCGATGGAATCACTCGACATCCCCGCCCATCGCGTTGATGACAGCAGCGACATGCTTGAGGAACTGGTGATCAAGAACGTCTACATCCTGACCACCAACATCGCCGGCCTCGAGACCGGTGGTGATGTCGACGATCTGTGGAATAACCACCAGTCGTTGGCACGGGATATCGCCGCGGATGTCATCGCCCTGCAGGAAGCGCGTGTCGGCAAGTCACTCGACCACCAGCGCCTGATCGACGGCATGGTGAAGGGCTTTGATGGCGATCCGCAGCACCAGTGCATGGGGCGTTCGGCGCCGCAGCGGATGGCTCGAGCGTTGGCTCAGGCGGAAGACCTTGGCGTGGAGATGCCGATGATCAAGGCGGTGGCCGCGAAGCACGGGTGATTTTCGAGCAGGATGCCGCCACTTCTTGATCGGGCTATGCAAACCGTCAAGCGCTCAGGCTTCCCGATAACGTCATGGATTCCCGCTTCCGCGGGAATGACGTCCTGGTGGTGCAACCCCGATGCTATGGATTACTTTTGGCTCCGTGGATTCCCGCTTCCGCGGGAATGACGGCCTTCCGGTTTGAAGGCATCCAGCTAAGCGAGGGGCTCCGATCGAGCTGAGAGACCTGGGAACACCAACCCCATTAGCCGTCGCCAACCGCCCGTCATTCCCGCGGAAGCGGGAATCCAGGAAACGTAGCCACCAGATACAACCGAGTAGCTAGTCTTCCCAATGGAGCACGGATCGCTTCATTTAGGAGACAACAAAATCAAAACCAGGAGTTTCAATGGAATGAAACAACCCTGCGTCTACCTCCTCGCCAGTCGGCACAACGGCACGCTCTACGTCGGCGTCACCAGCGATCTCGTACAACGCGTGTGGCAGCACAAGAATGACCTGGTGGAAGAAGGTTTCACCCGTCGCTACGGTGTGCACACACTGGTCTGGTACGAGGCTCACCCAACTATGCAAGGCGCCATTGCCCGGGAGAAGGCCATCAAGAAATGGCGGCGGGTATGGAAGATTGAATTAATTGAAGAGTTCAATCCGGAGTGGCGGGATTTGTATGAGTTGATCGTTTGACCAGGGGATGGAAGGTCAACGTTCACTGCTCTCGGAAGACGGACGTGGATTCCCGCTTTCGCGGGAATGACGTGGCCTTTGGTGCCGCTTGATCAAGTTAGGGATTAGGCCGGCAATGGGAGATGGGGACACGACGCGTGTTTTTTCCGTATCCCGCCCGCTCTAAAAGAAACCGTCATTCCCGCGAAAGCGGGAATCCAGAGACCGAAACCACCCGAGCTTTTAGATCGACCAAACACAAGAAAGGGGCCACTTGGCCCCTTCCTCACGTACACCGAACGACAAACCTCACCGCTCCGGGTCGTACGCCTTCACCGCCTTGCTGCCGGTCTGCACTTCACTCAGGTCAGAGCGAATCTCGGCCTTGCGCTCTTCGCCCAGTGCCACCACGCGGTCATTGAGCGTCTGCAGCTCTTCCAGCAGCTCGCGCATCCATTCAGCCGGCGCCGCGTCATTCGGTGCGCCCTGGGCGACGACTTCGTCGATCATCGGGCGGCGGATTTCCTCCGCCTCGATCACGGCTTCCCAGTCATCCGCCTTGGCCGAGGCCAGCATGCCCTGGCTGATGGCCAGCAGGTTCTGGGCCCCTACCGGTAACCTGTCAGGCAGATTGGCGTGTGTCATTGGACTCGGCCTTTTGGCGGACTTGCTCCGGGGCGATACCGTCCCAGGCTTCCTTGATGTCACGCAGCAGCGTGGAGACTTCCTCAAGCTTCTCGATACTGGACTCGATGTTCGCTTCCAGCAGGCGGCGCTGCATGTAGGCGTACAGGCTTTCCAGGTTCTCGGAGAGCTCGCCACCATCCGGGTTGAGCGACTCGCGCAACCCACCGATGATGCCGATGGCCTTGCCGATCTGCTCGCCCTTCACGGCGCGGTCCTCGCGCTGCATCGCGCCCTTGGCGGTTGCGAGGCGCTGCAGGCCGCCTTCGAACAGCATCTGGATCAGGCGGTGCGGGGAGGCATCCTCGATCCCGGCGCGAACCCCGACGCTGGCGTATTGCTGGGCACCGAATGCGGCATTGGCGTACATGGCTAGTCCCTCGTCTTGCTCAGGCCGAATCAATCTTTCTTGAGATTGTTGAACGGCAGGTTATTCAATTGCTGGGACAGGTAATTCCCCGTGGAATTGAGCTGCCCAACCAGGGCGTCCATTGCGTTGAACTGGTCCAGCAGGCGCGACTCCAGGCTTTCCAGCCGGCGACCCAACTGCTCGCGCTGGTCACCGATATCGTCCAGCCGATTGTTCAGGCTGTCGGTGCGGCTCGAGAGGATTCCATTGAATCCCACATAGCCGTCCAGCAGATTGTCAAGCTTGCTGGCGTAACCGTTTTCACTGGCGAACAGCTCGCCCACTCCCTCGAAATCCTGCGCCAGTGCGTCGTCGAGCTTCGTATCGTCGATGGCGAGCGTGCCGTCTCGCTGGGTCTGGATGCCGATGGTCGCCAGCGTCTGGAACATGCCCTCGGCACCTTCGACCGACCCACCGATCTCGCGGCGCAGCTGGTTCATCACCGTGCGCAGCGTGGCATCCCCTTGCAGGGGCCCGGCCCGACCCGAATCCGGGTCATAGGACTGCAGTCGATTGGTGGTGTTAACCAACTCGTTGTACGACTCGACGAAACTGTTGACCTTGGATTTCACCGCGCCCGTGTTCAACGCAACGTCCAAGTTATATGTCGACAGATCGTCGGCTTTCTTTAGGTTCAATGTCACCCCATCGATGGCATCGTCGATGGAATTGGTCGAGCGGGTCACCGTCTGGCCGTCGATCTGCACCACGGCATCTTGTGCAGCCCGGAGCTCCTGAATCTCGCCCGAGGCACTGGAAAGCCGCGACAGCCCGGCCGCATCGGCATTGCTGCCGTCGTCGTCCACCGTCGAGAGCGTGATCTCGTTTGCCGTGCCCGGCGCATCGGACGTGAGTACCAAACGGCTGACCGTGCCGCCGACGCCATCATCCACGTTCACCGTCGTGGCCCTCACACCGGTGTTATCCGGCGAGCCGTTGATGGCATCCCGGATGCCGGCCAGCGTGTTGTTGCTCGCATCGACCGTGATGTCGAAGCTGTTGCCACCCACATCAAGCGTGAGCGTGCCGGTGCCGACCACAGCATCGCTGCCGGTGAAGTCGCCGCTGCGCAGTTTCTGCTCCTGCGCCAACTGCTCGACCTTCACCTGGTAGCTGCCTGCCACGGCACTGGCATCCGCCGAGGCCGAGAAGATGGAGGAATCGCTGCTGGTCGCCTTGCGCGCCTGAAAGGCATCCAGGTCGGTCAAGCCAGACAGCGATTCCTTGAATTCGTTGAGCACGCTCTTGAGCGAACCCAACGCGGAAATATTGGTCTGGATTTCGGCTTCCCGCCGATCCAGGCGATTGCGGGCGGGTTGGGCTTCGGCAGAAACCAGGTCCCTGACGATGCCGCTTACGTCAATGCCCGAACCAATGCCCGTGCTGGTGATCGCCATGTCAGTTACCTCGTTACTCGAAACATCACAACCCGAAACACGCAGTACTCAAGCCTCCAGCTCGAGCATGCCGCTTTCCCCGTCTTCGATCCGTCGGGCGATCTCGAGGAGTTCTTCCGACGGAATCTGTCGCACCACCTCGTCGGTCTGCGCGTTGATCACCTTGACGACGGTGCGCCCGGTGTCATCGTCGACCGAAAAGGACAAGTCACGCTGGCGGGACTGCATGAACTCGGAGAGCTCGGCGGCCTTTTCCTCCAGCGCCTCCCGGTCCAGGGCCAGATCACCTGAACCCGCCCGGGCAGGCTGGGCGGACGACGGGCGCGAACCCGACAACTCCGTCCCGGAAACCGTTTGCCCGGATGCGACAGAGCGCTCGCCGGTCGAGACCGGGCGAGCGCTGGTGTAAAGGCTCGGCATCTTGCCGAAGGCATCTGAGGTGTTCAATTCAGAGCTCATCATGCCACCCCCTTTATCCAAGTGATGACGCCCGTCCGCTGGGCGTCATCTCGTTAGCCCGGATTAGCCGAGCAGGCTCAGGACGTTCTGCTGCGAGGCGTTGGCCTGCGAGAGCATCGCGGTGCCGGCCTGTTGCAGGATCTGCGAACGGCTCAGGTTGGAAGTCTCCTGAGCGAAGTCCGCGTCCTGGATCTGGGAGCGGGCAGCGCTCACGTTCTCCGAGATGTTGTTCAGGTTGGCGATGGTGTAGTCCAGACGGTTCTGGAAGGCACCAAGTTCCGCACGCTTAGCGTCGACTTGACCGAGCGCGTCGTCAATGACGTTAATAGCGCTTTGAGAACCACCTTCGGTGCTGATGTCAATGCTCCCAACCGCGCTCAGATATGTGTCAGCACCGTCAAGGGCCAGGCCCGGACTCGCTCCAATCACGCCGTCGTCGTTAGCGTCGGCAGAAACGGTCAAAGCAGTTACTTCGTTTTCCGCGGACAAGACAAGGCTACCATTGTCATTCTCGGCATAGACGCCCAGGTCGTTGCCTTGGCTGTTAATCGAATCAACAAAGTTATCCAGGCTGCTGTCACCTTGATCCACAGTTACAGAGAAGCTGTTACTTCCTTCAGCCGTAGTGACTGAAAACGTGACGACTTCGTCCTGAGGATCTGTGCCGTTTGTGGCACTACCAAGGTTGGCGGTAGTGATGCCTGTCTGAGTAATTGATTGACGCGACGTGCCAATGTCGCTCGCACTAATTGAATCCAGGCCTAAGCTAACCGTTTCGTTTGCGTTTGCGCCAACTTGAAACGCACGTGTACCAAAGTTGCCATCGAACAGCTTAGTGGCACCGAAGGATGTGGTGTCGGAAATGCGAGTCAGCTCTGCCTGAAGCTCAGTAACCTCCTCCTGCAGCGCTTGGCGGTCCGATGCCGAATTGGTGCCGTTTGCCGACTGAATCGACAGTTCACGCATCCGCTGCAGGATATTGGTAGATTCCTGCATCGCACCCTCGGCGGTCTGCGCCAGAGAAATACCGTCGTTGGCGTTGCGCACCGCCTGATTCAGGCCGTTGATCTGCGAAGTCTGGCGGTTTGTGATCGCCAGACCCGCGGCATCGTCAGCGGCGCTATTGATACGCAGACCCGAGGACAGACGCTCCATGGCGGTCTGCATCTCGCTCTGCGTGGAGCCCAGTTGACGCTGCGCGTTCAGGGCCATTACGTTCGTGTTTACACCCATTACCATGATGTCGTCTCCTCTTTACAGACGGGCCCCGGTCTTGGGGCATTTTCTCTTGGTTACGGTTCCCTTATCGGCGTGTCTTGTCAGAGCTTTAGGCCTTGGGTGAATTTTTTTTGCTTGGTGGTCGGAAGGCGTGCTGGTGCGTTGTCGCCGAGTGTATGACGGGGTGGGTGGTGATGCCAGGGGGTGTGTTGGGCTCTGTTGGTGTTGGGGTTGCCGGTGGCTGTTGGTGGCTTCGATGGCTGGGTTCCCGCTCCCCGCCTACGCGGGGACAGGCTTCGCGGGAACGACAGGGTGGGGGCTCGCCGGCCTCAAGAGAGCAGCCCCTGGCAGCGGTAATGCAAGCGATGGCACCGGCCTACATAGGCACCACGACCTCTTTGCGCACCTCGTGGTCATGACGCACCTCGTCGTCATTCCCGCGGAAGCGGGAATCCATGACAGGTTCGACGAAGCCGATATGGCCGACTCTCCCGTCTCCCGGCCTATGGCATGAGATGTCTTCTACGCTGCTGCCAACCGAGGCTGGCGGTGGCTGCGTTCTCGAGATTCCCGCGTCCGCGGGAATGACGGGGGTGTGGGGTGGGTAGTGCGTGATCTGGCAGTCCGCGACAGGGTTGGGCTGACCGGGTGGCAACCCCCGCCAAGCGGAACCACGACTTCATTACGCACCAAGACGTCATTCCCGCGGAGGCGGGAATCCATGGCTGGTTCGAGGGAGCCGATGTGGCCGATCCTCCCGGCCTATGTCATGAGACGTCTTTTACGCTGCTGCCAACCGAGACTCGCGGTGGCTGCGTTCTCGAGATTCCCGCTTCCGCGGGAATGACAGGGTGGTGGCGCGGGAATGTCGAAATGGGGGTGGGCGGGGCCAGTCCGGTGGGTGACGCCTCCTAGGGGCCCGGCAGTGGCGCTGCCGCCTCGGTCGGCAATCTTGCTGTTACACCACCGACATGATTCAGCCTTACACTCGCTAGCTCATCCCCTCGAGCCCCTGACATGCCCACCATGCACCATCTGGAACTCCGCCCTTCCCTGCCGCCAGCGCTCTCCCGATTAAACGAGCTGGCCGGCAATCTGTATTACAGCCGGTCGCGGGCGGTGCGGGATCTGTTTGACCGCATCGATGCGGAGACCTGGGCGCAGGTGGAGGGCAATCCGGTGCGCTTCCTGCAACTGGTGCCGCAGGCGCGGCTGGACCAGGCGGCGGGCGATTCGGCGTGTCTGGCGGAACTGGCGGCGGTCTGGCGTGAGTTCGAGGTGCATTGCTCGGATGAGCGCGTGGACGTGCTTGGCTCGGTGATCGATCCGCAGGAGACGGTGGCGTATTTCTGCGCGGAGTTCGGCTTTCACGAGTCGCTACCCATCTATTCCGGCGGGCTGGGGATCCTGGCGGGGGATCACTGCAAGGCGGCCTCGGACCTCGGTCTACCGTTGGTCGGCGTGGGGCTCTTGTACCGGCAGGGCTATTTCCAGCAGTGCATCGATGCCGAGGGCCACCAGCACCCGCGCTTCGAGGATCTGGATTTCTCCCACCTGCCGATTCGGCCAGCCACTCGGGGCAGCGCGCCCATCGAGGTGCGTGTGGAATTCCCGGGACGGATGGTGACGGCGCAGGTCTGGGAAGTGCGGGTCGGGCGGGTGGTTGTTTATCTGCTGGATACCGATGTGGCCGACAACAAGGCCGCGGACCGGGAGATCACCCACCGACTCTACGGCGGTGACCGCCGTCGACGGCTCGAGCAGGAGATGCTGCTGGGTGTGGGCGGCGTGCGCGCCTTGCGGGCGCTGGGCATCATGCCCTCGGCCTGGCATATCAACGAGGGGCATGCCGCCTTCTCGATTCTCGAGCGGGTGCGGGAGCTTACCAAGGACGGATTGGCATTTGATCCGGCCCGGCACGCCGTGGCCGCCGCGACCCTGTTCACCACCCACACGCCAGTGCCCGCCGGGCACGACACCTTCGCCCCGGACCTGGTCGAAGCGCACGTCCAACCGTTTCTGGCCGATCTCGGTGTCGATGCATCCGCCGTGCTGTCGTTGGGCACCGACCCGGCCCATGATGGCAAGCGCTTCAACATGACCGCCCTGGCCCTGCGTGGCTCACGTCAGCACAACGGCGTTTCGCGGGTGCATGGCACGGTTGCCGCGCAGATGAGCCAAGCGTTCTGGCCCGAGGTGCCGGCCGAGGAGAATCCGCTCACGCACGTGACCAATGGCGTTCACGTCGAAACCTTCCTCAACCGGGACCTGACCCGCCTGTTCGACGCCACCCGTCGCGACTGGCGAGACCATCTGCACGAGGCGGGCATCGGCGAGCTGGTCGAGCGCATCGATCCTGCCCGCCTCTGGTCCATGCACCTGTCGGCCAAGGCGCATCTGGTCGATGACCTGAAGGCAAGTCTGCAGCGCCAATCGGAGCGGTTCGGCGAGGCTCACGTGCGCCTCAAGCAACGTTGCCGCGTACTGGACCAGCCGGTCGACAACTTCCTGATGGTGGGATTCGCACGGCGGTTCGCCACCTACAAGCGTGCCGGCCTGCTCTTTCGCCAACGCGAACGGCTTGCCCGCCTGATCGAGGCCAGCCCGCGGCCGCTGGTGTTCGTTTTTGCCGGTAAGGCCCACCCCGCCGACGAGCCGGGGCAGGCGCTGTTGAAGGAGGTCCATGAACTAAGCGCTGACCCGCGCTTTGCCGGGCACGTGCTGTTGATCGAGGGCTACGACATGGGGCTGGCGCGCCGGCTGGTAGCCGGTTGCGATGTCTGGCTTAACACGCCGGAGTTTCCCATGGAGGCCTCGGGCACCTCCGGGCAGAAAGCGGGGATCAACGGCGTGCTGAACCTGTCCGTGGCCGATGGTTGGTGGGCCGAGGGCCATGATCACCGCGCAGGGGTCGCCAATGGCTGGTCGATTTCACCGGCGCCGGGGGCGGCCGACCGCAACGAGCGCGAGGCCGATGACCTGCTGACATTGCTCGAGACCGAAGTGATCCCGCTGTTCGATCGCCGAGAGGCGCCTGCCGATAACGCCCCCGAAGGACTGCCGCTTGAATGGATTGCCTGGCAGCGACATGCCATCGCCACCATCCTACCGCGGTTCAATGCCTCGCGCATGGTGCGGGACTACGCCGAACATCATTACCGGCGGGCCATCGATGCGGGCCGCTTGGTTTCACAGCACGGCTATCGGGCCGCTCGAGAGCGTGCCGATTTCGAGCAAGCGCTGGCAGCCCACTGGGCGGGTGTCGAGGGGAAGGTGATCAGCACGCCCGGATCGATCGTGCGACAAGGCCAATCATTGAGCATCGACATCGAGACCACCAGCCCGAGGCTGCCGCCCCACTCGCTTCGCTGCGAGGCGGTGTTGGGTGATGGGGCATCTCGGCGAGTGGTCGTGGGGGAACTGGTTGAGTGGGTGGATGAACAGGCGCGGGGGCTGCATCGGATTGAGTTGCCCGGGGACCTCGCGGGGGAGGTCGATTATCGGCTGCGGGTTGTGCCGACGCACGAGACGTTGCTGCATCCCTATGAGTTGGGACGGATGGTTTGGTTGTAGTGGGGTTGGTCTGACCGCGCATGCGTGATTGGCGTTGGGGTGGCTTTAGCGTTTTGGTGGCTTCGTTCTCTGGATTCCCGCCCCCGTTTTCACGGGGACATGCTTGCGCGGGAATGACGAAGTGGTGGCGTCGTTCACTCGATTCCCGATTTCGCGGGAATGACGGGGTGGTGGCTTCGTTCACTGGCTCCCCTCTTCCGCGGGAATGACGGGGAGGTGGCTCTGCTCTCTGGATTACCGCTCCTCGCCTACGCGAGGACAGGCTTCGCGGGAATGACGGGGGTTGGTAGTCACGATCTCTGGGTGTTTGCTCGCCGCCCTTGCGGAGGCAGGCTTCTT
This sequence comes from Guyparkeria sp. SCN-R1, assembly GCF_003932495.1. GTDB lineage: Bacteria > Pseudomonadota > Gammaproteobacteria > Halothiobacillales > Halothiobacillaceae > Guyparkeria. The sequence continues at coordinate 161,534 of NZ_QZMT01000004.1, read as the reverse complement.
CGGATCGAGGGTTGGTGGCTTCGTCCTGTGGATTCCCGCTTTCTCGGGCATGACGATGTTTGGGGGCGTCGTTAGTCGAGAAGCGGCAGAGGACAAGCGCTCCCCCTCAACCGGCACGCGTCGTTGTTCCGATTGAGGGCCCCGTTTTAATGGCTCCAATCCTGCCGAAGAATCGAAGAGCTCCCTCCCCGCTTCTCGACAGCCCCCACTCCGTCATTCCCGCGGAAGCGGGAATCCAGAAGGTTCAACGGCTGCACCAATCGCCACGCGCACCAATTCCCCTCTTAAAACGGCACCAAGGCGGCTCGGCTACGCTGGCCCGCAGGTAGTCACCTGCCCTCCTCCAAACCATTCCCATAAGCACACCGCTCAAGCAATGGGCACCCACCACAGGCCGGCTTGGCCCGGCAATGCGCCTTGGCGTGCTCGACGATCAGGCCGTGCCAGCGAGCAAGACGCGTGGCGGTAGGTTCGCGGGTGTGTGTGAGCAGGTCGTCGGCCAGCAAGTCATATTTGCGCGCCGCGGTGTCGGGGAAGCCGAGGCGATGGAACAAACGGCGGGTGTAGGTGTCGATTACCCAGACGGGGCGTTCCAGGGCGTAGAGCAGGATGTCGTCGGCGGTTTCATGGCCGACGCCATGGATGCCGAGCAACCAGTCGCGCAACTCGTCGGTGGGACGCGCCTGCAGGCCATCGAGTCCCCCGGCGCCCTGCCATGCCTCGGTCATGGCCCGCAGACGGCGGGTCTTGATGCGAAAAAAGCCCGAGGGGCGGATCAGTTCGGCCAGGTTTTCGTCGTCCAGATCCAGGATACGGGCGGCATCCAGCACCTCGGCGGCGTGCAGGTTGGCCAACGCCTTCTCGACATTGTTCCAGTTGGTGTTCTGGGTGAGCACGGCGCCGACAGCGATCTCGAAGGCACGCCCTTCGGCATCGTGCGCGTAGCCGGCCGGCCACCACGGCATTCCGGGAAACTCGGCACGATTGGATGGCATCTCTGGCTCGCGGGTTTGTTCGCAATCAAGGCGCCGGACCGAAGGCGGGCTCGTTGCCCGCCGAGGGGCGGCAACGCCGAGTGCGGGCAAACCCGCGAGCCCCGTCCGGGCGAGCCTCCAAGGGCCCATCTGCGGTGTTGCAGCCCTTGCAAAGGGCGACGGCCCTTCGCGGCGGACTGCGCCTTGCATCTGGACCCTTGGAGGTCCCGCAGAGACGTCATCCAATCGTGCCGAGGTTCCCTTGGCCGGCTCGCCACGCTCGAGGTGGTGTTGGTGGGCCGCGAGCAACCGCGGCTCGATCCAGTCGAGGCAGTCGGCCAGAGAGACGAAGGACGATGGATGAGGGATGCCGTTGTCGGCGTTGGTCACGGGGTGTACTCCACGGTTGGCTCGAATCGACGGCGGATGCGCTATTGTCACCGGATGGTAAACAAACCGGAGGCCCGACCGTGATCCAGGAAACCGAAATCGCCACCTTTGCCGCGGGATGCTTCTGGGGCGTGGAGGATCGCTTCCGTCAGCTGCCCGGCGTGATCGATGTGATCTCGGGGTATACCGGCGGGCAGGTCGATCACCCGGGTTACCGCCAGGTCTGTACTGGCAGCACCGGACACGCCGAGGCGGTCGAGGTGCGCTTCGACCCCGACCGGATCGACTTCGAAACGCTGACCCGGGCATTCTTCTCGATGCACGATCCGACCACTCCCAATCGACAGGGCCCGGACGTGGGCACGCAATATCGCTCGGCGATCTTCACGCGTGGCGACAACCAGCGCGAAATTGCCGAACGAGTGCGCGACGAACACCAGGCCACGCTGGGTCGCCCGATCGTCACCGAGATCGTGCCGGCCTCGGCCTTCTGGCCTGCCGAGGACTACCATCAACGTTACCTGGAGAAGCGCCGCGCCGGCGCACTCTGATCATCCCTTAGACGACACACAAGGAGATAGCGATGCTCGACTTTCCCTACGGTGGCCTGCTTGGCCTGATCATCCTCTTCCTGGATATCTACGCGATCATCAAGGTTGCGCAGAGCTCGGCCTCGGCCGGCATGAAGGCGCTGTGGATCGTGATCATCCTGTTCCTGCCGATCCTCGGCCTGATCCTCTGGTGGCTGTTCGGCCCCAAGTGATCAAACGATGGGCCGCCTGCAAACAAAACGGGTCTTTGATCCGCCCAAGCGCGACGACGGCTATCGTGTGCTGGTCGATCGGCTCTGGCCGCGAGGCGTGAAGAAGGCGGATCTCGATCACGACGAGTGGCTCAAGAATGTCGCCCCGTCCGGCGCCCTGCGCCGCTGGTTCGGGCATGACCCGGACCGGTTTGCCGCGTTCGCCGAACGCTATCGGAATGAGCTTGAAGGCAACGAGGAAGTCGAGAGACTGGCTGAAATTGCCGCCGAGCGATCGGTCACCCTCCTCTATGCCGCCAAGGACCGTGAGCATAACCACGCGCGGGTGCTGGCCGGCACCATTGAGGGGCGTTTGGAACAGAGTTGAGCCGACATTGCGGCGGCGAATGCTCTGCAAATGGGCCGGCAAGCGGCCTTTTTCGGTTGAGGCGTACTCAGCATCAGCACCCGTCATTCCCGCACAAGCGGGAATCCATAACAAGGTTACACGAAGCCAATACGGTCAACTGTTTCCAAGCGGGTACACCGCTAGCCTTTCCTGCGCCTCAGCCTACCGAGCATGTCTTGGCTCCGATCGCTGGATTCCCGCTTTCGCGGGAATGACGATTCCGGGGAAGCCGTCGGGCCAATGGATCTGGCGACTAGGTCAGGCTGGGATGCCCGCGATATTCACGCGCGAACCACACCGCCCCGTCATTCCCGCGGACGCGGGAATCCACAACGGAGTCGCCTCGAAGGCAGCGAGACCAAATCGCCCTGCCCCCTCTTTTGGGGCCACCGTGCGTCTTCATGCGTTACTGACAGCCTAGGAAGTTGTGGCTTCGATCGCTGGATTCCCGCGTCCGCGGGAATGACGATTCTGGGGGAGGCGCGTCGGGCCAATGGCTCTGGTGACTACGTCAGGCTGGGATGCCCGCGACATTCACGCGCGAACCACACCGCCCCCTTCATTCCCGCGGACGCGGGAATCCATAACGTTGTCGCCTCGAAGGCAGCGAGACCAATCCCCCTACCCCCTCTTTTGGGGCCACCGTGCGTCTTCCTGGGTTACTGACAGCCAAGAATGTCGCGACTTCGTTGGCTGGATTCCCGCTTTCGCGGGAATGACGATCGTGTGGCGTTGAATTGCCCCGCCGCCTTCGAGGCGTGGGGCTGATGGTGCTGCTACCTCACCCCCGCAGACCAATCCCGTTGCGGAACAGGCGCAGCACGTAGAGGTAGGCGATCACGATCCCTACGGCGAGGATGGCGTAGGTGCTCCACACCGGTACGTCCGAGATGCCCAGCATCGCGTAGCGAAAGCCGTTGATGATGTAAAGGATCGGGTTGTAGAGCGAGGCCTGCTGCCAGAACTCGGAGAGCATGTTGATCGAGTAGAACACCCCGCCGAGGTAGGTCAGCGGCGTGAGCACGAAGGTCGGCACGATCGAGATGTGGTCAAAGTGCGTGGCGTAGACCGCGTTGATCAGCCCACCCAGGGCGAACAGGATCGAGGTCATCAACGCCACGCCGAACAGGTTCAGGACGCTGTGGACCGAGAGCTCGGCGAACAGCAGCGCGACCAGGGTGACCGCCCCACCGACGGTCAGCCCGCGCGCCACCCCGCCGGCGACGTAGCCGACGATGATCAGCCAGTTGGGCATCGGCGAGACCAGCAACTCCTCGACGTGACGCGCGAACTTCGCGCCGAAAAATGAGGAGACCGAGTTGGCGTAGCTCTGGGTGATCACCGACATCAGGATCAGGCCGGGCACCAGGTACTGGATGTAGGGCACCCCGTCGATCTCGCCGATGCGCGGGCCGATCAGGTGACCGAAGACCACGAAGTACAGCGCCGTCATGATCATCGGCGGCAGCACCGTCTGCACCCAGATCCGGCCAAAGCGCAGGATCTCGCGGGTGAGCAGCATCATGAAGGCATTCCACGCCCCGCGCGGCGTCAGGCCGACCGCCTTCTCACCCGGCCCCTGGTGGTCGAATGCATCGCTTTCTGAACGGATACTCATGGACGTTCCTCGGCGTTGATGGCGGCATCGTCGTCCTGCACCAGGCGCAGGAACAGCTCCTCGAGACGGTTGGTCTTGTTCTTCATGCGCTCGATCACGATGCCGTGACCGCGCAGCACGTCGAACACGCCGGTCAGCTCCTGGCCGCGGGTGAGATCGACCTCGATGGTCTCGTCGTCGATCAGGCGCGAACCGACCACCGGCATCTCCGGCAGCGATTCCACCGGCTCGCGGGCGTAGAGGACGAAGGTCTCCTGCGAGAGCTTGGCCAATAGGTTCCTCATCGAGGAGTGCTCGACGATCCGGCCCTCGTTGATGATCGCGATATTCCGGCACAGCGCCTCGGCTTCCTCGAGGTAGTGCGTGGTGAGGATGATGGTGGTGCCCTGCTTGTTGATCTGGGTCAGGAAGTCCCACATGCCGCGGCGCAGTTCAATGTCCACGCCGGCCGTGGGCTCGTCGAGGATCAGCATGCGCGGGCCATGCACCAACGCGCGAGCGATCATCAGGCGACGCTTCATGCCGCCCGACAGCGCTCGGGCCATGCCCTCGCGCTTCTCAAAGAGCCCAAGCTGCTTCAACAGCTCGTGGGCGCGCTTTTTCGCCGCCTTGCGGGTCATGCCGTAGAAGCCGCCCTGGTTGATGACGACTTCCTCGACCGGCTCGAACTGGTTGAAGTTGAATTCCTGCGGCACCACACCGATCTGGGATTTCACCCAGGCCCGATCCCGGTCGAGATCGTGACCGAACACCCGCACCGAGCCGGCGGTCTTGTTCACCAGGGAACAGAGGATGCCGATGGTGGTCGACTTGCCCGCCCCGTTGGGTCCCAGCAGGGCGAAGAAGTCCCCTTCGGCAATGGCAAGCTCGATGCCCTTGAGGGCATGCGTGCCCCCCTCATAGGTCTTCTCGAGTTCGTAGATCTCGACGGCATTGCTCATGAAGCACTCGTGATTGGTCAAGCGTGTAGTGAAGCCGACACGGCCCTCAGCGGTTCGCCGACGGCAGGTGCCAGTGATAGCGAATACCCAGTCCGCGCACGGCCAGGGTGACGGTGAACCCGAGGATCACCGCGGCAATCGACCACTCCAGCCAATGGGCGAACAGAACATAGACGATCCCGCCAGCCAACGCGGCCGAGGCATAGATCTCGCGGTGCAGCAGCAACGGCGGCTCGCCGGCGAGCACGTCGCGGATCAGCCCGCCGAAGGCGGCGGTCATGATGCCCATCATCACCGCGATCATCGGGTTGGCATCCATCGACAGCGCGATCTGGGTGCCGATCACGCAGAAGGCCGCCAGCCCGACCGCATCGGCCCAGGGTAGCCAGTTGGCGCGCTGGTGGAACGGCTTGCTGACGTAGAAGGTGACGATCGCCGTCACCGCGGCGATCACCAGGTACTCCCATTGGGTCAACCAAAAGACCGGCCGGTCGAGCAAAAGATCCCGCAACGTGCCGCCGCCGATGCCGGTGACGGTCGCCAGAATCAGGAACCCCATCAGGTCCATGCGCTTGCGATCGGCCACCAGGGCGCCCGTGACGGCGAACACCGCCGTCCCGAAGTAATCCAGTCCCTGCAACACCTCGCCGATCATGCCCGTCTCCCGTGTCCATCCTGTCCCGCACCCGACCATCCGGCCATCCGGCCCAACCCTCTGGCGCGGAAGATCGCGGAGGATAGCCAGTCGGCCGCCGGGAAAAAAGTCCTGGCCGCCGGCAACGCCGGCAATTTCCCAGCATTCTACTCGGGGGACGAGCCGGTGCGGGTGGCGCTAGACTCCGTGTTAGAGCCTATACCCTTCAACGACACAGCGTTCATCGCCCATGAGCCAGATTGAAATCCCCTTCGACGCCGAGCTGATCCGCCGCTACGACACCAGCGGCCCACGGTACACCTCCTACCCGACCGCGGTGCAGTTCCACGACGGTTTTACCGAAGACGACTACCGGGCGGCCGCGGCACGCTCCAACGCCGCCGGCGGGCCGCTCTCGCTATACGTGCACATCCCGTTCTGCGACACGGTCTGCTACTACTGCGCCTGCAACAAGGTGGTCACCAAGGATCGCGCCAAGGCCCGTCCCTACCTCGACGACGTCTATCGCGAGATGGCACTGCAGGCGGCGCTGTTCGACGACGACCGCCCGGTCGACCAACTCCACTGGGGCGGCGGCACGCCCACCTTCCTCTCGCACGACGAGATGCGCGAGCTCATGGGCAAGACCGGCGAGCACTTCACCCTGAAGACGGACGACACCGGCGAGTACTCGATCGAAATCGACCCGCGCGAGGCCGATGCCGCGACCATCCGCCTGCTGCGCGAGATCGGCTTCAACCGCATCAGCCTCGGCGTGCAGGACTTCGACCCGGACGTGCAGAAGGCGGTCAACCGGGTGCAGAGCTTCGAGGAGACGCGCGAGGTGGTCGACACCGCCCGGGAACAGAACTTCCATGGCGTGAGCATCGATCTGATCTACGGCCTGCCCTTTCAGACGCGCGAGCGGTTCATGAAGACCCTCGACCGGGTGATCGAGCTCGACCCCGACCGCCTGTCGATCTTCAACTACGCCCACCTGCCCCAGCGCTTCAAGCCTCAGCGCCGGATCGCCGGCGACGATCTGCCCAGCCCGGCGGAAAAGCTCGACATCCTGGGCTCGACCATCGGCTACCTGCAGCAGGCCGGCTACGTGCTGATCGGCATGGACCACTTCGCCAAGCCCGACGATCCGCTGGCCATCGCCCAGCGCGAGGGCACGCTGCAGCGCAACTTCCAGGGCTACTCCACCCACGCCGAGTGCGACATGGTGGCCATGGGCGCCTCGTCGATCAGCCAGGTGGGCGGGGCGTTCAGTCAGAACGTCAAGGAACTCGATCGCTACCACGAGGCGGTGACGGCCTGCCGGCTACCGATCGAGAAGGGCGTGGTGATCACCGAGGAAGACATCCTGCGCCGCCACGTGATCACCGAGCTGATCTGTCACTTCCGGCTATCGATCCGTGACGTGGAGCAGCGCTTCGACATCGACTTCGCCAGTCACTTTGCCGGAGCCCTGGATGAACTGACCGACATGGCCCGCGACGAACTGGTCACCATCACGCCCGACTCGATCGAGGTCCAGCCACGCGGTCGTCTGCTGATCCGCAATGTCTGCATGGCCTTCGACGAGTACCACGGCACGCTCGATGGTCAGCGCTTCTCCAAGGTGATCTGATCCCTAACGACGAGACGCCGGACGGGCATCCGCGCGTTCGTGGATCAGCCAGGGGCCGATGACGACCAGCATCGCCAGGTAGACCAGCGCCAGCCCTCCGGCCGTGATCGCGAGCCAGACCGGCTCCAACCCCGGCCAGATCGGCAACAGCAGCCGGCTGGCCACCACCGCCAACATCAGCACCAGCACGGGCCGCAGCCACCTGGGCAGGTGAATCGGGCGGCCCGTGTGCCCGGCACTGACCCGCGTCATCATGCCCATTGCCATCACCACGAGCATGCCCAGACCCAGCGCATGCACCGGGCCGTCCAGCCCGCCGGCCGGCAAGCCAACGAGGACCCCCGCCAGCCACACAAGCCCGAGCAGCACCACCGAGACCCCCAGGAACAGCAGCCACAGCATCGGCTCGGTAAGCACCGAACGGTGCCACCAGCGAGTCAGGGCATAACCGCCGGTCACGGCGACCACGGCAGCGATCGTCGCTCCGACCAGTGGCACTGCGTTCGGCAGGATGGGGGCGGCCAGCAGGGTAACGAACAACAGCAACGGCCCACCACCGAGAATGGCCGCCACGTAACGCCCGGTGCGCCGTGGCGGTATGCCCAGCCGGTTGGCCGAAAACGGCGGCACCACCCGCTGGGCGATGAACAGCAGCATCGCCACGATCGGCAACAGCCCCAACCAGCCGTGGATGCCGGCCAATCCACCCTCATGTCGTTGCAGGGCGAACAGCGCATCCGCCAGGACAATCCCGCTCAGCGCAAGCACGAACAACAGGTTGTGCCATTGCCGGGAAAGCAGGATCAGCCGGGCGACGACGAACAGGATGCCCATCTCGGCGGCAATCGAAAGGAGGTACGGCCAGAGCGGATTGCCCCCCATGAGCAGAAACACGAGCCGCGCCGCGAGCCAGAGCCCCAGCACCACCAGCAGACCGGCCGGGTGCCAGGCGCGCCGACCGGTCCAGTTTTGCGCTGCGGTAGTCAGAAAGCCGGCCACCAGTGCCACACCGACACCGAAGGTCATCTCATGGGCGTGCCAGCGCCAGTCGAGTTGCCCGCCGTCGAACAGCCCCTGCATGGCCCCACCCCAACCACCGACGATCCAGACGCCGGCCCACAGACCCATCGCCAGCGTCGCGAAACCCAGCATTAGCAGAAACCAGGGCCGGAACCCGATCGAGAGCACGGGCCAGTGACGCCAATCGCTCATGCCGGTTCTCCTGCCTGCCCCGGCAGACAACCTTCCTGCAAGTGGTTGAACAACTCACGTTCCTCGAACCGCACGTGGGCGACCAGTAATTCACCCAAGCGATGGCAGTTCGATTGCTCGCCGTCACCATCGAGCACCGCGGTCAAGAGCTCCTCGATCTGGCGGTGTTCGCGTTGCATCCGATCGAGCTGCCCTGCCAGGGTTGTATCCGTCGGACATTGCCTTAACGCCTGACGCCCAATGGACTCTTCGGTGGCGAAATGCGCCTCGAGCTCGCCGCGGTGTTCGGTTAGATCCCGAAGCAGGTCGGCATCCGGCTCGCCCCACTGCAATCGCCGTGCGATCTTCAAAGTCTGATGGTGTTCGCGAGACAGGGGCTGCAGGCTTTCGTGACGTTGCATCGGGGGCTCCTCCCGCGTGACTGGTACTGGCCGATCAGAATATGCATACTGATTGCATATTACAAACCCTTGACCCTACCCTGAGCCACCCCTGAGAACGGACGCCATGCAGCTCAACCAGCAGACCGATTTCGCCTTTCGACTCCTGATGTATCTGGCCGACCATGCCGCCAGCAACACCGCGTCGGAGGCCACCACGGATGGGGCTACGGCACCGACTGCCCTGCCGAAAATCCGCGAGATCGCCGATTACTTCGGCATCTCCTACAACCACCTGATGAAGGTAGCGAACACGCTGGCCGCGCGCGGCTACGTCAAGGCGCGCCGCGGCAAGGGTGGTGGCTTGGCGCTCGCCCGCCCCGAGTCGTCCATCTCGCTGGGCGCTGTCGCCCGCGACATGGAAGGTCATTGGGAACTGGTCGAGTGCTTCGGGAAGGCCGGCGACTGCCGGATCACGGCGAGTTGCCGGTTGGCACCGATTCTCGGCGAGGCCCTGGAGGCATTCTGGGCGGTGCTCGACCGCTACACCCTGGCCGATATCGCCCATCTGCCGGCCGGTGAAACCCCACTAACCTTTCACCGTCAGCCCCCGCAACGCACGCAATAGAAACCGCTGTCTGCAAGAAAGGGCGGCGCGTGCCCAGAACAATCGGTGCCGCAACGGCCCCGCCATACCGTCTTCTCGCTCCCCTCACGCCAATCAGCCGATCACGCTCCTGCAAGAGTATTCCGCGCCATATCGGGGCGACGCGTGGACACCAGAAACCGCATGACAGCGCCATTACAGCGTGGTCGACAGGCCTGTCCGACCGGGGTGCCCGGTTGAGCTTTGCGCCTCATGCCCTATAATGGCCGCTCACTTATACGGACCTGATCGCGGCTGGAAACTTAACGCGGACAGGCAAAAAAGCATGACGATTCATTTTCGTGAACCGCGCCTCGAGGATGGGGGTCGGATTCACCAACTGATCCAGCGAGCGGGCACGCTCGACCTCAACTCGGCCTACCTCTACTTTCTGCTTGCGGACCACTTCCGCTCGACCTGCGCCATCGCGGAAAACGGTGATGACCTCGTCGGTTTCGTCACTGCCTACCGCCTGCCGGACAACCCCGACTCGCTGTTTGTCTGGCAGATCGGCGTCGATGCCTCGGCACGCGGCCAGGGCGTCGCCTCCCGCCTGCTGAACGAACTCCAGGAGCGCGACTGGTTCAGCGACATCAAGCGCATCGAACTGACCATCGCCCCGGACAACCCGGCCTCCCAGGCCCTGTTCACCCGCTGGGCGGAAAAGCTGGGTCGCTCGATCCGCAACGAGCCCTATCTCTCCAGCGAGCTTCTCGGCGATGGCCATCAGCCGGAAGACCTCTACGTCATCGATCTCTGATCAACGACATCACCGCCCGGTGCGATTCCCACCGGCGGTGCTATTTTCTTTTCGATCCCGATTTCCTTTTCAAGCTCTAGACGAGGACCTGTGATGAACATCGACCTGTTCGAGAAATACGAGTCCAACGTTCGCGGTTACATCCGCTCGTTCCCGACCATTTTCGTCAAATCCAAGAACGCCACGATGTGGGACCACCACGGCAAGGCGTTCATCGACTTCTTCGGCGGCGCCGGCTCGCTGAACTACGGTCACAACGACCCCGCCATCAAGCGCGCGATCATCGACTTCATCGAGCGTGACGGCGTCACCAACGCGCTCGACAAGGCGACCGACGCCAAGTACCTGTTCATCAAGAAGCTGCAGGAAACCATCCTTCAGCCGCGCGGCCTGGACTACAAGGTCCAGTTCGTCGGTCCGACCGGCACCAACGCCGTCGAGACGGCCCTGAAGCTGGCACGCAAGGTCAAGGAGCGCTCCAAGATCGTCTCCTTCACCAACGCCTATCACGGCCACACCCTGGGTGCCCTGGCAGTCACCGGCAACGAGTTCTACCACGACGACTTCTACGGCGTGCCGTTGAACGTCACCAAGATGCCGTACGACAACTACTTCGACCCGACCGGCGAAGGCCAGATGGACAGCATCGACATGATGCGCCAGTACTACGAGGATGCGAGCTCGGGCTACGACCTGCCGGCCGGCATCATCGTCGAGACCATCCAGGGTGAAGGCGGCATCAACGTCGCCTCGGTCGAGTGGCTCCAGAAGCTCGACAAGATGTGCAAGGACCTCGACATCCTGCTGATCGTCGACGACATCCAGGTGGGCAACGGCCGCACCGGCAACTTCTTCAGCTTCGAGCGTGCCGGGATCAAGCCGGACATCGTCACCATCTCCAAGTCGATCGGCACCGGCCTGCCGATGGCGATCGTGCTGATGCGCCCGGACATCGACGAGTGGTCGCCGGGCGAGCACACCGGCACCTTCCGCGGCAACTCGCTGGCCTTCGTCGCCGGCGCGACCGCACTGGAGCGCTGGGACACCGACGAGTTCTCCAAGGAAGTCGTCGAAAAGGGCAAGAAGGTCGAGGCACGCTTCCGCGCCATCGCCGAGCGCCACAAGGATCTCATCTCCGACGTGCGTGGCCTGGGCATGATCTGGGGCCTCCAGTCCGAGGCCGAGGACTTCTGCAACGAGGTCTCCGCCGAGGCGTTCAAGCGCGGCCTGCTGGCCGAGACCGCGGGCGCCGACGACCAGGTGATCAAGTTCCTCGCCCCGCTGACCATCAGCGAGGCCGAGCTGGACAAGGGCCTGGACCTGCTCGACGAGTCCGTCGACGCCGCCGCGGCCGCTCGCAAGGGCTGATCACGCCAATGACGTCGCCCCGTCTTGCCGACGGGGCCATCAACCAGTTACGGAGTCAAACATGCTCGTACGTTATCTTGATCGAGACATCATCGGCACCGACCGCGAAGTCGAAGCCGAAAACGGCAACTGGGTCAGCCGTCGCCTGATTCTCGCCGACGACAAGGTGGGTTTTTCCTACAACGACACCATCATCCGCGCCGGCACCGAGACCTTCATCCACTACCAGAATCACATCGAAGCGGTTTACTGCGTAGGCGGCAACGGGGAGATCCACGACATCAACAACGATGTCACCTACCCGATCCGCGACGGCATGATGTATCTCCTCAACGATCCGGCCGCCGACAAGCACTACCTGCGCGGTGGCAGCGAGGACATGCGCCTGATCTGCGTGTTCAACCCGCCGCTGACCGGGCGGGAAGTCCACGACGAGAACGGCGTCTACCCGGCACTCAGCCTGGACGACTGATCACGGCCGACTTCCGGTTGCCGTGAAACGAAGAAACCCCGACCTGTTCGCAGGCCGGGGTTTTTTGTTGTGTTACCGAGGTAGCCGTTCAGGCGTAAGCCGCCTCCCGGCCGAAGTGTCGCGTGAGCAGGTAATAGACGACGGCACGGTACTTGTGCCGATTGGACCGGCCGTACTGATCGAACACCTTGTCGAGTGCCGCGTCCAGATCGGGCCCGTCGGTCAGCCCCAGCTTCTTGACCAGGAAATTCTTCTTGATGCTTTCGACCTCGTCCGGATCACTTGCCGCGACCACCGAGGCATCGGCGTTGTAGACCGCGGGCCCCAGCCCGGCGACCACGCGCGCCAGCAAGTCACGATCCGGCGACTCGCCGCATTTTTCCTGAATCTCGTCCGCGTACTTGTCGACCAGTTCATCCCGACTACTCATGGCGATTCCTCCGCTCTGTCTTCGGCCTCGCCCACGGCTCACGACCCGTGACCGCTCGATCAACGAGACCCCAAACCCTTAGATAGGTCAGAGGGGTGGAATTAACAAGTCAGTAATGGAAGCGACCGGCCCGGGGCCCGACGTGGCCGCCATGGATCAACCCGGATTTTCACCCGGATCGAACTGGCGCTGTCGATTGATGTGCATGATCAGGACCAGCGCCTGATTGGGGTCGTTGTCGCGTCGTGCCTCGGTGGTCTTGACGACCAGCCCTTCGAGAATCTGGCGGATGCCGAGCTGCTCGTCGGCGTAGCGACGCATGACCACCAGGCGCATCCCTTCCTTGGCCCAGGTCAAGGGCAGTTGCTGGGCGTAACGCGGCACGATCAGGGCGAGGCGATCCTTGGCGAAGAAATCGAGATAGACACCCTCGAGAATGCGAATACCGCGCTCGTCCGGATTCAGCGCACGCACCGACTCCGGCTGGCCGTTGCGGCCATTGCGATTGTCGAGGCTCATGTCCTCGGCGCCGACCTCCTTGAGGTATTGCTCGGCGGCGCGGATCTGCTCCTCGGAATACAGGCTGGTCGATTTCATCAGGGACCGGTCTTACCTCTGGGGCCGTGCATCCCTGCCCGTTGAGCCGATTCCGTGGCCATGCCCGCTCACTGTACGTGGATTTGCCACGTCGATGGTGTGGTTACCTCAACAACGCCCCTTTGATCCAGAACGCGTCAGGACATTGTCATTTCGATAGGAAGGTTAGCAGAAGTCATGCCGCCAACCGATACCGCTACGATGCCGTCTGTTGAGCGAACCGGGTGTGCCGATAATCGATCAAGGAGGCAAGAAGTCCATCAACGCCGCAGGGCGACGCCAAGGAAACGGCCACAGCCCGGCACGCTCGCTACGCATGCGACCACGCTCAAGGAACAGCGCGCCATGTCGATCCGTGCGCCAGACCTGTGCCCCAGCGGCTTGCCAACGGTCCACGACCTCCGCACGGGGATGGCCCCAGCGATTGAGAAAACCGGCACTGACCAATGCTCGCCGAGCACCGGTGGCCTCAACGAACGCGGCGGTCGAGGAACTGGCCGAGCCGTGATGCGGCACCAGTACGGTCTCGGCATCGACGCGGGCATGGCGCAGCAGCCACTGCTCCGCGGCCGCCTCGATGTCACCGGTCAACAGAAGGCTCCCCGACTGGCCGGCCACGCGCAGCACACAAGAGCGATCGTTGGTGGACCCGCGTGGGGCGCGCAGCAGCGAAAACCGCACCCCGTCAAGCAGCCACTCCGTACCGTGCCGACACGCCATGATCTCCCCACTGACACCGAATCGACCGTCCGTCAGACCGACAACCGCGCCCTGCGCAAAGGCCTGCCGGATCGAGGCGAGTCCACCGGCGTGATCCATGGCGGCATGGCTGATCACGATCCGGTCGAGTTGTGAGACATCCAGCGCTCGCAAGGCCGGCAGCACGATCGCCTCGCCGGTATCGAAACGCCCGTGCCGTGGCCCGGCGTCATACAACAAGTCGTGGCGAGCGGTCCGCAACAACACCGCCGCGCCCTGCCCCACATCCAGCACCACGGCCTCGAACTGGCCGGGCGCGGGCCGCGACGATCCCACCAACAATGCCGGCAGCAACAACAAGATCGCCAGTCCCCGTCCCGGAAACCGCCGCGGCAACCCGAGCCAGAGCACACCCGAGGCAAACAGGGCCAGCGAAAGCGGACCGGGTGGCGCTTGATTGGAATCCGGGAATACCGCCACCAACCAGCCCAGTACCGCAAACAGGCCCTGGCCGAGCCCGTCGATCAGCCAGGCGGGCCAGGCGGCAGCCGCCGGGCTGATGATCGCCAGAAACAGGGTGAGTAGTGCCAGCGGCGTGATCAGCATCGAGACCAGCGGCACGGCCAGGAGGTTTGCCGGCAACGAGGCGAAGGCAACCCGGTCGAACAGCCCCCAGGTCAGCGGCAGCAACCCAAGGGTCAGCAGCCATTGCATCCGCAGCAGTTCCCAGGGCCGCCAGAGCCCGTCGCGGCCGCGAATCATGACGATGATCAGGAGCACCGCGGCAAACGACAACCAGAACCCCATGTCCAGCGGGGCGAATGGATCGATCACCATCACCAGCACGAAGGCGATCAGCCACAGATCGAGCAGCCGCCAGCGCCGCTGCATCAGCACTCCGAGCAACAGGACCGTCAGCATCAGCGCGGCGCGCAGGGTGGGAATCGACAGCCCGGCAATCAGGGCGTAGCTCCAGGCGGCCAACACGGCTACCAGCGCCGCCACTCGCTGGGCCGGCCAACCCCGGCTGATCGCCAACCGCCCCCACCCGACACGTACCAGCCAGGCCACCAGTCCCGCCACCATGCCGACGTGCAACCCGGAGATCGCCAAGAGATGATTGGTGCCGGAGGCCAGCAGCGATTCCCATTGCCGGTCGCTCAGCTCGCCGCGATCACCCAGTGCCAGCCCGTGCAGCAGCGCCGCCCCGGCCGACAGCGGCCCATCGGCAATGTCGCGCTCCGCAACGGCCAGGCTTTCCTGCAACCGGGAACGTGCGGCATCCCGCCAGCGGTCGACCGTCGCCCGCCAGCCAGAGGCCCTGCCCAGGGCAGTTGGTTGATGATCGCGCAGGTAGCCCGTGGCGAGTATCTGGTGACGAAACAGGTAGCGGCGGTAGTCGAAGCCACCGGGGTTGGCGTGGCCGCGCAGGGGCTTGAGGCGCGCGATGAGGTCATAGTCGACACCGGCAACCAGGTCGACCCGCTCGGCAAGCGGGGTGTAGTCGCTGAGCTTGAGGCGCCCGCCCCCAGGCAATTGCTGGCAGATCCGGGCAGCGACGCTGTCATCCGGGTCTGCCGCCCGGGCGGCATGCACTGCAACGGTAAAGCGGCGGCGATCGACCCGGTCATCGACCAGACCGACGATCGCTACCTCGAGTCGGCAATCGACCCGATCGGCGAACACCGGGGTTCGATCGACGAGGCTCGCCACCGGCACCAGCGTATGCAACACACCGGCCAGCCCGATCGCCAGCAAGGCCCAGCCCGAGAGATCCTGCCGCCACGCGACCAGCGCCAGCAGGGCAAGACCGAAGGCAAGCATCCCGGGCCAGCCGCTCCCCACGGCGGCCAGGCCCGAGCCGACCAGCACCTGCCACGGCACGAACCAGGCAAGCAGCGCCGCTCCGGCCCAGGCCAGCAACAGCCAGCGAGCGGCCACACGCCGCCGCGATACGCGTGCGCATGCTCCCCCGGACGCCGAGTCCTCACCCGGCGAAATGACTTCCCTGTCCATCGTTGTCGCGTCCCTGCTGACGTGCCATGTCGCGCGGTGACCCGCCGGTCAATCCGCATTCGGCACACGGGCATTCCTTGCCCCAGTCCGACTACGTTAAGATGCCGCCATGAGCACTGCAACCGCCCCGACCATCCATTGCATTCCCGTCCTATCGGACAACTACGTCTGGCTGATCGAGGGGGATGACCGCGCCACGGTGATCGTGGATGCCGGTGAGGCCGGCCCGGTGATCGAGGCCATCGAGGCCCGTGGGCTCAAGCCGGTGGCCACCTTGATCACGCATCACCATGGCGATCACGTCCAGGGCCTGGCCGAGCTGACCCAGCGCTTTCCCATGACGGTTTACGGCCCCGACAGCTGCCGGCGGGTGGGTGTCGACGCCGTCGTCGGCGAAGGTGATCGGTTCACCGTTCCCGGCGTGGGCGAGTTCTCGGTGATGGCCACCCCCGGTCACACCCAGGATCACCTGAGCTATATCAGGGGGCAGGCCATCTTCTGCGGCGACACACTGTTCACCGCGGGTTGCGGGCGACTGTTCGAGGGCACGGCGGCACAGATGCTGCACTCGCTCGACCGTCTGGCAGCCCTTGGTGATGAGAAGGATGGCGACATGACCATCTACTGCGGGCACGAATACACCACCGACAGCCTGCGCTTCGCTGCGCATGCCGAACCCGACAACCCCGACATCGCCGCCCGGGTCCGCGAGGTCGCGGAGAAGCGATCGAATGGCGAGCCGACGGCGAGTGCCTCGATGGACCTCGAGAAGCGCACCAACCCGTTCCTGCGCGTGCGTGTGCGGGGCCTGCGCAAGGCGATCGAGGCCTACGTCGGCGAACGCATCGAGGACGACATCGACGCCTTCGCCCAATTGCGTCACTGGAAGGACGACTTCGACGGCCTGGCGCGCCTGTGACTCCCCTGATGCTGGTCAACAACTACGGATAGCCGAACGACCCAATGCCTACACAGCCGACTCCCCCGAATTCCTCCCGGCAGCTCGCCTTGTCGTCGAGATTGCTGCGCGGCCTGCTTCTGCCCGTGACCGTCCTGCTGCTGCATGGCTGTGCCGGCCTGGTGCCGCCGGCCGACCGGCAAGGCGTCGACGAGCGGGAAAGCAGTCGACCGAGTTTCTCCACCCTGCCGGCGATCAGCCGCCAGGACGGAGACGAGCAGCAGGCCACGGATCACGAACACGACCTCTGGGGCGCGGTCGCCAGTCGCTTCACCCTGTCGGTGCCGGACAATGCCCGGGTCGATGCGGAGGTCCGTCGTTACGCCCGCCATCCGGAGTACCTGCGCGAGGTCAGCGAACGCGCCGAACCATATCTCTACATGATCGTGGAGAAGCTCGAGGCGGCCAATCTGCCGCTGGAGCTGACCCTGTTGCCGATCGTGGAGAGCGCCTACCTGCCGCAGGCCCTGTCGTCGAGCTCGGCGGCGGGCATCTGGCAATTCATTCCCTCCACCGGCACCTATTTCGAGCTGGATCGCGACGCGTTCTACGACGGCCGACGGGACATCGAGGCCTCCACCGACGCCGCCGTTACCTATTTCAGCCAGTTGCGCGGCATGTTCGACGATGACTGGCCCACGGTGATCGCCGCCTACAACGGCGGCCAGGGCACCCTGCTCAATGCCATCCGGCAGAACGAACAGCGCGGTCAGGCCACCGACTTCTGGAGCCTCAAGCAGATCCGCAGGGAAACCCAGGACTACCCGGCCCGCCTGTTCGCCCTGGTCAAGATTTTCTCCCAGCCCGAGAAGTACGGATTCACCCCGCATGCGATCGAGAATCGCCCGGCGCTCGCGCAGGTGGAACTGGAACGCTCCGTCAGCCTGGTCAAGTTGGCCGACATGACCGGGATGGACCACGACGAGCTCTATCGCCTCAACCCCGGCTTCGAACGGTCGATCACCGGCGACACGCCGCGGCAACTGCTGGTCCCACGCGAGGCCCAGGGGCGCTTCGATGTCGACACGCTGAACTCCGCGGCCAGTGCCGCCGAAGAGTGGCAGCGCTACACCTTCGTGCGCGGCGACAGCTTCTATCGGGTCGCGCAGCGCTATGGCAGCTCGGTCGATGAGCTACTGGCAATCAATCGCCGCCAGTCGGCCGTCGCCCGCCCCGGACAGGAAATCCTCGTCCCCTTGGGGCGTGTGGACAGCGCGATCGCCTCGGGCAATGCGCGCACCCATACGGTCCAGCCGGGTGAATCGCTCTGGGCCATCTCGCGCAAGCACGGCGTCAAGATCGCCGAGCTGCGTCGCATGAACGCCTACGGCGACAACCCGGTGCTGCGTCCGGGCGACGAGGTGATCGTCGGTGCTGAAGTCTCGGGTGGCAACGACGATGCCCCTTCGAAGTACGTGGTCCAGCCGGGCGACACGCTCTGGCAACTCGCGCAGCGGTTCTCCACGACCGTCGAAGAGCTCACCGCGCTCAATCGCATCGGACCGGATGCTGCGCTCAAGCCCGGGCAGGAGCTGTCGGTCGCGAGTAACTGAGTGCCCGACCAGCGGACGCACCAGACGCGAAAAGGGGCCCGACAAGGGCCCCTTTTTCATTGGCAGTCAATCGAACGACGATCGCCGCTCAGTTATCCAGCTTCAACCAGCGCCGCGTGTTCTCGTGTGCGCGGGCGGCCATTTCCGGCAGGCTCTCGCCGCGCAGGTCGGCCAGGACCTCGGCCACGTGGCGAACGCGGATCGGGTTGTTGGGCTTGCCACGGAAGGGGACCGGCGAGAGGTAGGGGGAATCGGTCTCGACCAGGATCCGGTCACCGGGCACCTTCTTCGCCACTTCGCGCAACGAGGCGGCCGACTTGAAGGTGACGATGCCGGAAAAGGAGATGTAGAACCCCAGGTCCAGTGCCCGGCGTGCGGTCTCCCAGTCCTCGGCGAAGCAGTGCATCACTCCGCCGCACTCCTCGGCATGCTCGCGCTCGAGCACGTCCATGGTGTCACCCGGTGCCCCGCGCGTGTGGATGATCACCGGCTTGTCCACGGCCTTGGCCGCCTCGATATGATTGACGAAGCGGTCGTGCTGCCAACGCTCGCCTTCCTCGCAGTGGAAGTAGTCCAGCCCGGTCTCGCCCACCGCCACGATCGAATCGGCGTGCCGGTCCTCGCGGATCGCCCGCACCAGCTCGTCGGTGGGGATCACGGCCCCGGCATCGTCGGTGGGGTGCAGACCGTAGGAGAGGAATACCTCCGGACGCTCGGCCCGCCGCTCGGGGTTGCCGGCAAGATACGGCGATACCAGCTCGGTCATCGCCGGCCAGCTCGACGGCTTGATCGAGACACAGAGCATCCGCGTGACCGATTCCAGCCAGGCGGTGTGCATGAAGCGGTCGAAGTCGTTGCCGAAGGCGTCAAGTTCCACCCGGTCGAGGTGGCAGTGCGAGTCGAACAGTTGCATGGTGCTCCGAGATAAGGACACAAAGAACGAGGAGGAAGCTCTGCAGGGTGCAATGGCATCTCTGGCTCGCGGGTTTGTTCGCAATCAAGGCGCCGGACCGAAGGCGGGCCCAGAGCAATCACCCGGGCCCGCCGAGCGACGGCAACGCCGAGTGCGGACAAACCCGCATGCCCCATTTGGGCGGGCCGCCAAGGACCCATCTTTGACGTTACCACCCTCATCAAAGGGCGAGGCCGTTAAAACGCGGAGCCCTTGGCGCGTCCGCAGAGATGCCATTGCACCCTGTAGAGCTTCCGTTACATGGTGTAAGTCGGTGTTTCCTTCTCCAGCGCCCCGGCAAGGTAGGTCTCGATCTGCTGGCGCGTGCGGCCCTGGTCCATGCGGCCAAACTGAACGCCGATGCCGGCCACCTTGCCGCCCTGCGAACCCTGCGGGGTGACCCAGATCACCTTGGCGGCCACGGCAAGCCGCTCGGGACTGCCCATCAGCGTCAGGGTAAGGAAGATCTCCTTGCCCATCGGTATCTGCGTGTGCCCCGGAATGAACAGTCCGCCATTCTTCACGAACGGCATGTAGGACTTGTAGAGCGTGTCCTTGTCCGGGATGTTGTGGTGGATCATGCCTCCACCCAGGCCGCCTCCTGCTGCCATTGCACGCTACCTCGTCACGGTTGGTCGATCGGCCCGGCCCGGGTAGGCCGGATCGGAACGCGGGAATTCGATTGAACAGTCTAACGGTAATCGCGGGACGGTCGAAGTTAGCCGATAGGCTCGAGACGCCGGGCCAGCCGCGGATCGACCAGATCGAGCGCCAGCTGCTCAACCGAAAGCTCGGGATGCAGCGGATGCCCCGCCTCGCGGGCAAACTGGATCAGGCGGGTCTGCACCTCCAGCCACCGCTCGCTGTCGTGGGCCCGGGCGAGCCGCTCGATCATCGGCACAATCGCCGCCGGCAGCGTATCGGCCAGACCGGTCTGGCGACGCGCCACCGCCGGCCAGAGCCTCAACAACCAGCGGGCCAGCACCGGCCGGGGTGTCGCCAGCCACGGTGCGATCGGGGCCAACGGCGAGCGGGGTTCCTCGGCCAGCTGCACCCAGGCACTGGTGACCGCCTGCCAGTCGAACGTGGGATCGGTGCCATCGACCAGCGTGGGATCGTCGATGAACGCCAGCAGTTCGGCCCGCTCGGGCGAACACCCGCTGGCCTGCCGCCACCACGCGGCCAGTTCCTCGGGCCGCGGCTCGCGCAGGCGAACGCGCTGCAACCGCGAGCGGATCGTGGGCAGCAACCGGTCGACCTGCTCGACCGTGCAGAGAAACTGCATCGACTCCGGCGGCTCTTCCAGGAGCTTGAGCAAGGCATTGCCCGAGGCGCGATTGAGTCGTTCGATACGCTCGATCAACACCAGACGCATGCGGCCGTAGCGGGTGATAAACGCGCCGTCGATCAACGTCCGGATGGCATCGACCGGGATATCGCGATGGTCGGGATCATCCGCCAGCCGATGCAGGTCGGGAAAGCTGCCCTGCTCTGCCTGACGGCAGGCGGGACACTCGCCGCAGGGCCAGCCATCGCGCGGCGCCTCGCAGATCAGGCGACGCGCCAGTGTCTCGAGCAGGGCCGTCATCGGCGCGCCCAGACGTCCGTGTAGCAACAGGCCGTGTGGCAGGCGCCCGGCGGCAATCATCCGTTCGAGCTGCGACCAGGCATCGTCCAGCCAACCGGCACTCTGGATGGTGGCCGGGTCGCTGATCAGTCGCTGTTCGGCCAGCCCCGACAGGTTGGTGTCCATCGTGTCAGCCACCATGAGCGGCCTCCAGTACGCTTTCAATCTGTCCACGCACCTCGTTCAGCGGACGTGTGGCATCCACCCGTCGTACCCGTGACGGTTCCCGCTCACAAAGCGACTCGAAACCGCCACGCACCCGCTCGAAGAAGGCGAGCGTCTCCTGCTCGAATCGATCCGCCGCCTCGCGGCTCGCCGCCCGCTCGAGACCGAGCGCCACCGGCACATCCAGCCAGATCGTCAGCTCGGGATCACAGCCCGCATGTGCCACCTCGGCCAACTGGTCGATGGTCGCCATCGGCAATCCGCGGCCGGCGCCCTGATAGGCACGGGTGGAATCGGTGAACCGGTCGCAGATGACCACCTTGCCGGCAGCCAGGGCCGGGCGGATCACCCGCTCGACGTGCTGGGCACGCGCGGCGAACATCAGCAGCAATTCGGTCGAGGCGGCAACCGGCTCCTCGCGCACGGCCTTGAGCACCGAGCGCAACTCCTCGGCCAGCGGGGTGCCGCCGGGTTCGCGGGTGCACAGCACCGTCTCGCCGCGCGCCTCGAACCACTCGCGCACGAAGGCCATCGCGGTCGACTTGCCCGCGCCTTCTAGCCCCTCAAGGGTGACAAAGCGCGGCGTGGCACGCGGTTCGGTCATGGACGGTCTCCCTGCTCGCGCTGATGGATCCGCCAACGCGCGACGGCCCGGTTGTGTTCCTTGAGCGTGCGCGAGAAGGCGTGCCCGCCGGTGCCGTCGGCAACGAAGTAGAACGCGTCGGTCTCGGCTGGCCGGGTCGCGGCCTCGATCGAGGCGGCCGATGGCAGGGCGATCGGTGTCGGCGGCAGCCCGTCGCGGGTGTAGGTGTTGTAAGGCGTGTCCTCGCGCAGGTGCCGGCTGTACAGGCGACCGTCGTAGTCGTCGCCCATGCCGTAGATGACGGTCGGGTCGGTCTGCAGGCGCATGCCGCGCCGGAGGCGATTGACGAATACGCCCGCAACTTCGCCGCGCTCACCGGAGATCCCGGTTTCCTTCTCGATCACCGAGGCGAGGATCAGGGCCTCGTACGGGTCGTCGAGCGGCAGATCATCGGCACGTGCCGCCCAGGCGGCATCGAGTGCCTCGCGCATCTGACGGAAGGCCCGCTTGATCAGGGTGCGATCGCTGGTGCCGGCGGGGTACTGATAGGTGTCCGGGTAAAGCCAGCCCTCGAGGTGATCGACGGGCAGGTCGAGCGACTCGATTACCGCCTCGGGCGTCAGCTCCTCGATCGTACGGCGGATGCGCGGTGCCTCGGCCAGCCGGTCGAGGAAACCTTGCGCGGTGATGCCCTCCGGCACGGTGAAACGATATTCGATCACGTCGCCGGCCACCATGCGATCGAGCAGCGAGGCCAGACGCTCGCCGGGACGGATTTCGTACTCACCGGCCTGAATGGAGCGGGCCTGACCACGGAAACGAGCGGTCCAGTCGATCGCCCGGGCCGGAATGGCCGGCTGCACCTCATGAATGGACGCGGCGATCCTCGGCATGGATTGCCCGGACTCCACGGTGACCGTGGTTGCCTCTTGGGCGAGCGGCTGGTGCCAGTAGTGCATGGCCAGCCCCGCCCCGACAAGCAGAGCCGCGAGCAGGCCCATGCCAGCCGCCCAGATCAAGAACACACCAATGGCTCGCCGCATCCGCAACTCCTAACTTTCGTTCGATTCCGGTGATGATGGGCTCGGCGAGCCCCACGCGCGCTCGGCGCCAAGCTCGCGACGGGCGACCCGCCCCCAAGCGCTGTCGGCCAAGGCCTCGGACAAGATCTCTGGCCAAGCGTTCGTCGCGACGTCGGCCGGCGGTTGCCAGCAGCCCTCGATACATTCCAGCCCCTCGTCGGGCGGGCCAACGGTCTCGGCAAGCGCCCGTCCGAGCATCGTGCCGACCGGCCGCCAGGCCGAGACGGCATTGCAGAGAAACGCCGTCTCGGCCAGGGCCAGCCTGCCCGGGGCGCAAGGGGTGATTCGAGCACCCAGGGTCTCGATCCACCAGGCGCGACGCGTGCCGGCAATCGCGCCACCGACCAGCGGCGGCGTATGCCAGCCAGCGCGCTCACGCCAGAAAACGTTGCCCATCGTACCGGAAACCACCCGCCCGGCCGGGTCCAGCATCAGTCCTTCGACCCGGCCACCCGGGAGCGACTGCTGGGCCAGCACCTGCACCAGCCGATTGAGGTGCTTGAGGCCACGCAGTGCGTTTGCCCCCTCCAGTGCCACCGGGACCGGGTCGAGGGTCAGTGGCGCGGTCGGGACCGGCGGCAGCGGGCCGAAGGTGGCCGCCACGGTCAGTTCAGGATGTTCGGGACGACGATAACCGCGGGGCCCCGAGCCGGCCGTGACCGTCAGTTTGCACACGCCGGTTGAGCCCGGCGTGATCGCTTCGTCGAGCGCTGCGAGCACCCACTCGCCAGACGGCTCGGGCAAACCGATCCTAGCGAGCCCGAAGCGCAGCCGGGCAAGATGATCGGCGAGCCGGATCACCCGCCCCTCGCGGACGAACAGCGTCTCGAACAGGCCGTCGCCAAAGGCGCAGCCACGATCGGTGACGGACAACTCGACCGGATTCATCCGACCGGCACCCCGGCGGTCAGGGCCGCCTCGCCACCGAGGGCATCGAGCACGCCTCGCGCCTTCTGGTAGGTCTCGTCGAGTTCCCGCGCCGGGTCGGAGTCGGCCACGATGCCGCCGCCGGTGCGGAATTCACCACGCCCGTCGGGGCTCAGGAAGACGCTTCGAATCAGGATGTTGCTGTCGAGCCGCCCGTGGTTGCTCAGGTAACCGAGGCTGCCGGTGTAGGGCCCGCGACCGGCCTGCTCCAGCTCGGCGAGGATTTCCATGCAACGGACCTTGGGGCAGCCGGTGATCGTCCCGCCAGGGAAGCAGGCAGCCAGCGCCGCCAGTGGCGAGGTACTCGCAGGAAGTGTCCCGACGATATTCGAGACCAGGTGATGTACCTGGGCGTAGGACTCGACCACCATCAACTCGTCGACCCGCACCGAGCCGGGCTCACAGACCCGGCCAAGATCGTTGCGCTCGAGATCGATGAGCATGACGTGCTCGGCGCGCTCCTTGGGATGGGCGCACAATTGCTCGATCAGCTCCTGGTCGCGCTCGGGGTCCGGGTCGCGCCGGCGGGTGCCGGCAATCGGGCGGGTCTCGGCACGGCCGTCGGCCACGCGCAGAAGTCGCTCCGGGGAGGAGCTGATGATCTCGCCTTCGGGCTGCCGGTACCACGCGGCAAAAGGGGCGGGATTGCGCCGACACAAGGACTCGTAGACCGCCTGCGACGACACACCCGGCGCGAGCCGGAAGTGCCAGGCATGCGAGAGATTGGCCTGAAAGACATCGCCGGCGAACAGGTAGTCACGGACACGAGCCACCCGCTCTCGGTGGGGCGCACCCGCCGGCGGGTGCAGTTCCGCCAGCTCGACCTCACCACGGCTCTGGTCGCGGCCAGCGGTCTTACCCGCCTGCACCCACGCGGCGATGAGGCCTTCGGCCAGCTTCGCCCCTCGGGCGCTACCGTCGTGAACCACGATATCCTCACCCGAGTCGTGATCCCGCACCAGGGCGGCCGGGTGATATTCGGCGATCGCGCGCGGAAAGCCACTCTCGGCCCCGAGCTCAAATGGCGGCAGGTCGAGCGTGGGCTCGATCTCCGCGGCCATCTCGTAGGCAAGAAAGAAAGTCCAGCCGCCGAGAAAAGGGAACGCCGGTGGCAGGCCCTGGGTCGCCAGCCAGTCGTCGGCTGCAAAGCCATCGTTCAGGGGCTGCTGGCGAGATACGGCCTGCTGGAAGGCATCGAGAAAGCGTGGCGCATCGGCTGGTGGCGTCGGTGGCGCGGTCAGCCGATCGTCGGCGGCGGAAAACAGGATCGACCAACGGCTCAGGGGGCCGCCGGCAGTCACGCTCTCGAACAGGTGGCTGGCGTCCTTGCCGGCGGCCGTCAGCACCTCGGCGAGCGAGGGTTGCGCCCTGCCCGGCTCCGATTCGAGGCGTTGGATGACAGGCTCGCTCACGAGCGGTTCACGCGAGGGTCGTTTGACGGATGCAATCCACTGGCGGCCGGCCCGGACAGGACCGACGGACGCCCGGCTGGTTCGAGCGTCGCCCCGCGTCCATCAGTCGATCGTGCGGCCGAAGATGAGCGTGCCGTTGGTCCCGCCGAAGCCGAAGGAATTGGACATCGCCACTTCGAAGCCTTCGACGCGGCGTGCCTCGTGGGGCACGAAGTCGAGATCGCAGTCCTCGGAGGGGTTGTCGAGGTTGATCGTCGGCGGCAGCACCTGATCACGCAGGGCGAGTACCGAGAACACGGCCTCGATTGCACCGGCCGCGCCAAGCAGGTGCCCGGTCATCGACTTGGTGGAGCTGACCGGGCACGCCACCGGCTGGTCGCCGTAGAGCTTCTTGATCGCCTTTACCTCGGTCCCGTCACCGGCGGGCGTGGAGGTCCCGTGGGCGTTGATGTAGCCCAAATCACTCGGTTGAAGATCGGCGTCCTTGAGAGCCGCCCTCATGCAGCGATGCGCGCCGTCACCGTCGGCGGCCGGCAAGGTCATGTGATAGGCGTCCGCACTCATGCCGAAGCCCTTGACCTCACCGTAGATGTGGGCACCGCGAGCCTGGGCATGTTCCAGCGACTCGAGCACCACCACGCCGGCGCCCTCGCCCAGCACGAAGCCGTCACGATCACGGTCCCACGGTCGCGACGCGCGCTCGGGATCGTCGTTGCGAGTCGACAGCGCGCGCGCCGAGGCGAAGCCTGCCACGCCCAGCGGCGAGACGGCACCCTCGGTGCCGCCGGCAATCATCACGTCGGCATCGCCGTAGGAGATCAGGCGGGCGGCCTGGCCGATGCTGTGGGTGCCCGAGGTGCAGGCGGTCACCGTGGCGAGGTTCGGGCCACGGAATCCATAGCGGATCGACAGCTGACCGGAGGCCATGTTGATGATCGCGCCGGGGATAAAGAACGGCGAGACGCGACGCGGCCCCTGATTCTCCAGGGCCAGCGTGTTGCGCTCGATGCCGCCCAGTCCGCCAATGCCCGAACCGATGAAGGTGCCCACCCGGTCGAGATCAAGCGAATCGCTGATCAGATTTGCATCCTCGATCGCCTCGATGGATGCGCTCATCGCGTAGTGGATGAACGGTTCCATCTTTTTCACGTCCTTCGCCGGGATGACCGTGGTCGGATCGAAATCCTTGACCGTGGCGGCAAACTTGACCGCCATCTTCTCGGTATCGAAGCGATCGATGGGGGCCACACCCGACCGGCCGGCAAGAATGCCGTCCCATGAATCCTTGACGTTGTTCCCCAGCGGGGTCACCAGCCCAAGGCCGGTGATCACGACGCGACGTTTGCTCATGATGCTCTTTTCCAGTTCGTTGGCTGACGGCCGGGCGGGCTGCCGATCGGCTTGGCGAATCCCGAGGGAAACTCAGGTCGATCGAATCGGGCTGAGCCCCCTAGTAAAAAACCGCGATCAACCCCCCGAAAGGAAGGCCGAAACACGGTTTTCAGGTCACAGGCCAGCGGCCTGTGAAACGCACAAGGGCCCGATTCAGGCGTCCTTGTGGTTATTGACGTAGTCGATGGCCTGCTGAACGGTGGTGATCTTCTCGGCCTCTTCGTCCGGAATCTCGCACTCGAACTCTTCTTCCAGGGCCATGACCAACTCGACGGTGTCGAGGGAATCCGCGCCGAGGTCGTCAACGAATGAAGCTTCGTTGGTAACTTCTTCTTCCTTGACGCCCAACTGCTCTACAACAATCTTCTTGACGCGTTCTTCAACGGTGCTCATTCGTATCGAACCTCTTCTGGTACAAACACTAATCAGTTAAACATTTTGGCCAGGCAACCCCGACCAACACTGCCCGGCATTCTAGTGAAAACCGCCCGGCAGGCCAAATAAAAATGCCCCGGCGAGCTAAAACCCGCCAAGGCGGGCCTTACGCCATGTACATCCCGCCGTTGACGTGGATGGTCTGACCGTTGATGTAAGCGGCCTCCGGGGCGGCCAGGAAACGTACCGCCGAGGCGATCTCCTCGGGCTGACCCAGGCGGCCGTTGGGGATGTTGCCCAGCAGGGCTTCCTTCTGCTTTTCCGGCAGGTCGCGGGTCATGTCGGTCTCGATGAACCCCGGGGCGACCACGTTGACCGTCACGCCGCGCGGGCCGAGCTCGCGCGCCAGCGACTTGGAAAAGCCCATGATGCCGGCCTTGGCCGCCGCGTAGTTCGTCTGCCCGGCATTGCCCATTGAGCCGACCACCGAGGCGATCGAGATGATGCGCCCCCAGCGGGCCTTGGCCATTGACCGCATGACCTTCTGCGACAGACGAAAGACCGACGTGAGGTTGGTCTGGATGATTGCATCCCAGTCGTCTTCCTTCATGCGCATCAGCAGCGTGTCACGGGTGATGCCGGCGTTGTTGACCAGCACGGCAACCGGCCCGAAGCGCGACTCGATCTCCTTGATCACCGCATCGACTTGCGCGCCGTCAGTGACGTCCAGCGCCATTCCGGCGCCATTCTCACCCAGACGCTCATCGATGGCAGCGGCGCCCTTCTCCGAGGTGGCCGTCCCGATGACCGTCGCCCCGGCTGCCACCAGGGCATCGGCAATCGCTGCACCGATCCCGCGCGATGCGCCGGTCACCAGGGCAACACGGCCGTCGAGGTTGGCAAATTGGGTCGCTTGTTCTGACATGAGTATTCCTCGTGATGATTCTTGTTCGATCGGCTTGCCTTACTCGGCGCCCAGTGCCTTTTCCAGCGTGGCCTGGTCGAAGACCGCCTTGGCGCCCATCTTGCGATCGATGCGGCGGGCCAGGCCGGTGAGCACCTTACCCGGGCCGAACTCGACCTGGTCGCCAGCACCCATGGCCTGCATCGCCTGAACGCAGGCCACCCACTGCACCGGCCGGAACAGCTGCTCGACCAGTGCGGTGGCGATGGCCTCGGGCTTGTCGTGGGTCAGGGCGTCCACGTTGTGGATCACGGGGATCTGCGGGGGACGAATGTCGACCTGTGCGATCTCGTCACGCAACTGCTCGCCGGCCTCGCGCATCAGGGAGGAATGCGACGGCACGCTCACCGGTAGCAGGACGAAGCGCTTGGCGCCCTCCTCGCCGGCAATCGCCTCGGCCCGCTCGACGGCCGCGCGGTCACCCGCGATCACCACCTGCCCAGGGGCATTGAAGTTCACCGCCTCGCAGACCTCGCCATCGGCGGCCTTCTCGCAGACCGCACGTACGGCATCGTCTTCCAGGCCAAGCACAGCAGCCATAGCGCCCTGGCCCTCGGCCACGGCCGACTGCATCAGCTGGCCACGCCGGGCGACCAGGGCGACTGCCGCCTCGAAATCGATGGATTGCGCGGCCACCAGCGCGGCGTATTCGCCCAGGCTATGGCCGGCGAGTGCGGCGGGCATGGCACCGTCGTTGTGACGCCAGATCTGCCAGGCCGCCACGTCGGCGGCCAGCATGGCCGGCTGGGTGCGCTCCGTCTGGTTGAGCTGGGCCGGATCGCCCTCGGCGACCAACGCCCAGAGGTCGTAGCCGAGCACATCGCCCGCGCGATCGAAGACCGCCTGCGCGATATCCTCGTGTTCGCCCCAGCCGCTGGCCATGCCGATGGACTGGGAACCCTGCCCCGGAAACACCCCTGCAATCATATTCATGTCTCGCCGATTGAAAATCGCGGCGATGGTATCACAGCGCCGTGGCACGCCCACGCGGGCTCCAGCGGAGTTCTGCTGACCGAACGAAGGAGAAAAACCGAAGGGAGTGGGGCACACGAGGCAGGACTCACCCCTGTAACTCCTAACCAAGGGCGGATTCCACCGGGGGAAAACGAATCGACTCACGTCGGGTCGCGAAGAGCGGAATAATGGCAACTGACCCGAACACCAACGCCGCCAGTGCGTGACGGACCGGTCAGATATTGTTGAACAGGGAAAGCCCCTGGATCTTGACCATGCTCTGCTGGGTGGCCTGCAGGTTGAAGTAGTTCTCGTTGAGGCGGGTGATCGCCTCGGGCATGTCCGTGTCGCGCATGCTGGAAACGGTCGTCTCGTTGGCGAGTTTCCAGGCCTCCTGATCGTTCTTCATGCGATCGAGGATGTTGAGGTCGTTACCCATTTCGCCACGGGCGACCACCACCTGCTCGAGCAGCACGTCCACGTCCTGCTGGCTGGCCGAGTAGAACTCGGAGGGGTCGTCCAGGTTGTCATGGTTGTCGATGGCCCACTTCAGGCCATCGATGACCTGAAGAGCAGAACGAGCCGCGCCAGGATCGGTCGACTCCAGTTCACCATCGTTGTCTCCTTCGGAATCCAGCACGAGATTGAATGGAAAATCGTCCGGCAAGTCATCTTGATTAAACCCGGTTGTGTTCGGGTCAACCAATGCTGGATACCGAGGCCCGTTGTCCGACTCCACTGTGAAAATGTCCGTACCGACACGCTGGGTTGTCACCTGCTGGTTCTCACCCACATCAACCCGAACGGCGCGTGAAACACCATCTTGGGGTGCAACGAAACTGTCCTGACCGGAATCAGGGTCAAAGGGACGGGTGTTGGCCTGAGTGCCCGAGAAAACGTATTCGCCCCGTTCATCCTTGGCGTTCATTTGCTCGGCGAGCGCCTCGCGGAGTTGCGAAAGCTCGTTGCTCAATGCCTTCCGTGAAGTTGGGTCCTGCAGGATGCTGCCGGTCTCCAGCGAGATATCGCGCACCCGCTGCAGGATGTCAGTGCTGCTGGCCAGTCGCGTTTCCTGCGAGCGGATCTTGCCTTCGGCCATCTCGTTGTTGCGCAGGAACTGCTCGACCCGCTCCTGTTGTGCGGAGAGTTCGCTCACGCGGGAGAAGGCGACCGGGTCGGCATCGGCGGTGCGCA
The DNA here is from genome assembly GCF_003932495.1 of Guyparkeria sp. SCN-R1. Classification (GTDB taxonomy): domain Bacteria; phylum Pseudomonadota; class Gammaproteobacteria; order Halothiobacillales; family Halothiobacillaceae; genus Guyparkeria. The sequence continues at coordinate 131,472 of NZ_QZMT01000004.1, read as the reverse complement.
GTTTCACGCCCGTCGAGATATCGGTCTGGGCACGCAGCATTTCCGACTGCTGGCGCTGCATGTTCTGCAGCCCGGTCTGGAAGATCATGGAGGTGGATACGCGCATCAGTTCACCCCTTAGCGAACGGCATTGAGAACCGACTGGAACAGGTCGCCGGAGATGGAAATACTGCGGGCGAGCGCCTGGTACTGCTGCTGGTACTGCAGCAGCTTGGCCGCCTCTTCGTCGAGGTTGACCCCCGAGACCGACTGCTTGCGCGCCTCGAGGTTGTCCAGTGCCGCGCGAGCCGATTCACCCTGCAGCTCTGCCGTGCGTGCCACGGAACCCGCCTGGCTGACAGCCGAGGAGATCGCGCCGCCAATGGTCTGGCCATCCAACTCATCGTCGGCCGAACGACCGACCACCGCCTGGTTGGCCAGATCGGTGATTTGCTGGATATTGGCGTTGTCTCGCGACCCAGCGGACACTAAAGCGGTGCCTGAGTCATTGTCATGATCCACTCCCCCCGCAGCGGGGACTCTCGCAGGGCTTAGATCCTCGGTAGCAATTCGACCGGCAGCGCCCAACCCCGCGTCTATGAATAACGTATCTCCGCTATCTGGCGTTATGCCGTCAAACGTAATCGTCATTCCCGGAACATCATCCACCGGAATAGTGCCGCCCGAGCCACCCTCCTTTGTGAGATTCCAATCCGTGCCATCGTAGCGAGCCACATAACGCCCACTTTCCAGCAAGGTAGCGTCCGAAATCTCGACCTTCGCACTCACGGAGCTTCCATTCCTCGGACTGGCAGTGACATTGCCCATCATCGGAGCATTGGGATCGCTTTGCCCAACATTGAACAGTGGCTCTCCCTGAAACCCATCCAGATCAAACCCATCCTTCTGGATCGCATTCACTTCCTGGGCAATCACCATCGCCGTGCGACCCAACTCGCTGCGCAGCGGCTGGATCAGGGTGTTCTGCGCCTCAATCATGCCGCCAAGATCCCCACCAGTAACCCGGTTGGTGATCGAGCGACCTTCAATCTGGATTTCCAGGCCACTTGGGGCGTTGATGGCCGTCAACTCGCTGGCGATATTGGCGGTGACCAACGACTGGCCGGAGCCTACGGCAAGGTTGAGTGAGCCGGCGCCATCGTCATCAACCCGCACGTTGATGCGCTCGGCGATGTTCTGGATCAGCTGGTCACGGCGATCGAGCAGGTCGTTGGGCAATGCATTCGGGTTCTGCGCGAACGCGGTGCTGATCTTGCCGTTCAGGTCGGCCACTTCCTGGGCGAAGGTGTTCACCTCGCGGGTGATCGCGTCGGCCTGCTGGCCGAGCCCGGCGTTCAATTGCGCCAGCTGCTCGTCCATGCGGTTGAAGCGGTCGGTCAGCGCGCCGGCCTGGTTGAGGAACGCCTGGCGGGAGGTGATATCGGTTGGGTTCGAGGCGACGTCACCGGCGGCATTGAAGAACGCCTCGGTGCTGCGCGTCATCCCGGTCTCGGTATCGCCGAGCACGCCGGTGACCTGGCTGGCGAAATCCTGCACAAAACTCAGGCGAGAGCTGTCGCTAGTGGCATCGCGCAGTTGCGACTCGACGAACTGGTCGAAGGTGCGCGTGATGCTGTCCACCTTCGTGCCGGTGCCGATGTAGCCGTTGCCCATGAACTGCGGCATCTGCGCGCTCATCTCCACCCGCTGGCGCGAGTAGCCCTCGGTATTGGCGTTCGAGACATTGTGTCCGGTCGTCGTCAGTGCACGTTGCACCGCGAGCAGGCCGCTGACCGAGTTGCTGAGGATGTCCGCCATGTTGAGGCCTCGAAGGGTTTACTGCCGACCTTATCGGCCGATTAAGGGAAAACTTGAGCGCCGGATCGGCTCGATCACACCGCGTCCTTCATCGCCGGCGAGTTCATGATGGAGATCAGCTTGTCGGCGTATTTGGGATCGGTGGCGTAGCCGGCCTGCTGCAGCTCACGGGCGAACTGCTCGGGGTCGTCACGGGCCTCCAACGCCTTGCCATAACGCGGGTTTTCCTGGATGAAGCGGGCAAAATCATTGAAGGAGGCGGCCATCGAGTCGTACTGGCGGAAGGCCGCCTGTCGGCGGACCAGGCTGCCGGATTCGAACTCCAGCGTCCCGTGGACCTGGCGCTCGCCGTCCCAGCTGCGATCGGCCTTGATGCCGAAGAAGTTGTTGCTCGCCGCGCCACCGCCGTCATGCGGCACGTGCTTGCCCCAGCCGGTTTCCAGTGCCGACTGCGCCACCAGCACCTTCGGCGAGACCCCCAGCTTGTCGGCGGCCTCACGGGCGTGCGGCAGGATGGCCTCCACGAACTGCTCCGGCGATTCCCAGTAGGCCGGCTGTTTATTGCCGGCGGCAGCTTCGCTTGAGTCCAGCGCGGCCAACCGCTCTTTCGTAGGCCCCGGCTGCGCCAGCTTCTTGTCGTCCGTGTCGGCGCCTTCGGCCTCCTTGTCCTTCTGCATCCAGGCATGGGGACGCAGGGTCCATTCGGAGGCATCGGGCAGCGGGTAGGCGCGTGGCGCCTGCTCGACCACGCCCCCGTCCTCGGCGACCTTCAAAGGAAAGCCCTCCGATGGCCGCTCACCGTCCATGCCGCCGGCTTGCTTGGACAACTGGCGCTCGATCATCTCGGCCAGCCCGATGCCACCGGCGCGGCTGGAAAGCTTCTGCGCGATCTCCTGATCGAACATGCCCTCGAAGGTCTTGGTCTGCTCGCTGTTGAACAGACCATCACGCGGCGTGGCTTCACGCATCGATTGCAGCATCATCTTGACGAACTGCGTCTCGAACTGGGAGGCAACCTGCTTGAGCGCCTGCCCGGGATCCTGGCCGGCCTGGGCCTTGAGCTGGTTGAGGCCCTGGAAGTCGCTATACGAGTTGATTTGTGCAGGACTGACCATCACGTCACCTCAGATCACGATCAACTGGGCCTTGAGTGCCCCGGCGCTTTTCAGTGCCTCGAGAATGGCGACCAAGTCCGACGGCGAAGCACCGACCGCGTTCACGGCATTGACGATGTCGTTGAGCTTCACGCCCGGATCGAACAGGAAGGCCCGGCTGTTTTCCTCTTGAACCGCCACGTCCGAATCCGGGGTGACCACGGTCTCGCCTTGCGAGAACGGCCCCGGCTGGGAGACATCCAGATCCTCGTCGACGGTAACGGTGAGATTGCCGTGCGAGACGGCGGCCGCCTCGATGCGCACGTTTTGACCGATCACCACCGTGCCGCTACGCGAATTGACCACAACGCGGGCCGGCCCCTCGCCGGGCTCGAACTCGACGTTCTCCAGCACCGACATGAAGCCGACACGCTGATCGGGCGAATCCGGCGCACGGATCTTGACGGTGCCCCCGTCAACCGCCTCGGCCACACCACCGCCGAGCATCCCGTTGATGGCCTCTTCCATGCGGCGAGCCGTGGTGAAGTCCGGCTGGTGCAGGTTGAGGAACACCGCCCCGGCACCGCCCATCTTGCTCGGCACGCTGCGCTCGACGGTCGCGCCGTTGGGGACTCGCCCGGCCGTAGGAATGTTGACGGTCACGCGCGAGCCATCGCGCCCCGAGGCATCCAGTCCGCCAACGATCAGGCTCCCCTGGGCAACGGCATAGATGTTGTCGTCCGCCCCTTTCAGCGGTGTCATCAGAAGCTCACCACCCCGAAGGCTGTCGGCATTGCCGATCGACGACACCGTCACGTCGACCGTCTGCCCCGGCTTGGCGAACGGCGGCAAATTGGCGGTAACCATGACCGCCGCGACGTTGTTCAACTGCACGTTGCCACCGTCGGGCGACAGCCCCTGACGCTCGAGCATGTTCTGGATGCTCTGACGAGTGAACGGCACCTGCGTGGTCTGATCGCCGGTGCCGGCCAGGCCGACCACGATGCCGTAGCCGATCAGCTGGTTGTCACGCACCCCGGCGAAGCTCGCCACGTCCTTGATGCGTTCGGCACCCGCCTGCGGGGCGAAGCCGGTCGCCCCCGCCGCGAGCAGCAAGGGCAGAAAACCGACAAGGAAGGCTCGAATGGATGTGTTGATGTTCATGCGTCCCACCATCAGAAGGGGAAGACCGGGCTGTTGAAGAAGCGAGCCAGCCAGCCCATGTTGTTGGATTCGTTGATCACGCCTTCACCGCCGTAGGCGATCTGGGCATTGGCCACCCGCGTGGACATGATGGTGTTGTCTGCCGCGATGTCCTGCGGACGGACCATCCCGGCCAGCTTGATGAACTCGCTACCCTGGTTGATACCGATCCACTTCTGGCCCCGGATCACCAGATTGCCGTTGGAGAGCACGCGGGCCACCGTGACGGTAATTTGACCGTTGAGGGTGTTCTGCTGACTGCTTTCGCCGTCACCGGCGAAGTCGCGCTCGCCGGAGATCTGGGCATTGAGCCGCTCAATCGCCGGGCCGGTCAGCCCGAGCACGTTCGGCGGGGTGATTCCCGTCTCCTGGCTCTTGCCGGTCGAGGTCTGTGCGCTCTTGGAAGCCTGCATGCGCTCCTCGAGAACCACCGTCAAGATGTCGCCGACCCGGTACGGCCGCGAGTCGGCGAACATGTTGTCCACCTGCCCCGTCTGGAAGATCGCGCCGTTGCTCTGCACCGGATTGTGCTCGGATGCCTCCGGCGGCATGGAGGGTTCGAACTGCGGATCGGGTTTGATCGGCGGCTGACTGGCGCAGCCGGCCAGCAGCGCGAATGCGACCAGCACCGACGCCCGGAAAAGCGAGTGGATTGACGGTTTCATGACGTGCCTCCGCGGATCGGCGTCATCAGACGTTCTGGTTGAGGTACTGGAGCATGCCGTCGGTCGTGGAGATGGCCTTGGAGTTCATCTCGTAGGAGCGCTGCGTCTCGATCATGCTGACCAGTTCCTCGACCACGTTGACGTTCGAGCTCTCCAGCGCGCCCTGCTGAATCGCGCCCAGCCCGTTGAGGCCCGGAGTGTCCAGCTGCGGCGCCCCGCTGGCCCCGGACTCGACGAACAGGTTGTCGCCGATCGGCTGCAGGCCCGCCGGATTGACGAAATCCGCCAGCTGGATGTTGCCCAGCTGGACCGGCTCGGCCTGCCCGGACAGCTGCGCACTGACCGTGCCGTCCGTACCGATGGTGATCGACTGGGCACCCTGCGGGACGTTGATCGCCGGCTCGACCGGCTGGCCATTGGCGGTGACCAGCTGGCCGTCGCTGTTGAGCGAGAAGTCGCCGTCACGGGTGTAGGCGATGTTGCCGTCCGGCTGGAGCACCTGGAAGAAACCGCGACCGTTGACGGCCATGTCCAACGCGTTGTCCGTCTGCTGGATATTGCCCTGGGTGTGCTGCTTCTCGGTAGCCACCACGCGGACACCCGTGCCGACGTTCAGGCCCGTCGGCACCTCGTCTTGCTGGTTGTTCGCCGCGCCGACCTGGCGGTAGTTCTGGTAGATCAGGTCCTCGAACACCGCCCGATCACGCTTGAAGCCGGTGGTGTTGACGTTGGCAAGGTTGTTGGAAATCACCGACATGCGCGTCTGCTGCGCATCCAGGCCGGTCTTGGCGGTCCAAAGTGCGGGTGTGGTCATGGTGTCTCTCCCCTAACTGATTTAACCGAGACGCATCAGGCGGTCGGCGGCTTCGCCGTTCTCGTCCGCCGTGCGAATCATTCGGCTCTGTGTCTCGAACATCCGGCCGTACTCGATCATGTTGACCATCGCCTCGACGGCATTGACGTTGCTGCCCTCGAGCACGCCGCTGGCAACCTGCACGGCGGCATCGGCCTGCGGCTCCTCGGCGCCTTCACGCAGCGAGAAGCGCCCGTCCTGCCCCTTGGTCAGGTCGGCCTGGTCCGGATTGACCAGCCGGATGCGATCGACCATCGCCGGGGCATTGGCCTGGCCACCCACCGGGATGATGCTGATGCTGCCGTCGGCGTGAATATCGATCTTCTCGGCCGGGGGTATGGCGATCGGACCCTCATTGCCCATGACCGGATCGCCCTGCCCGGTCTGCAACTGGCCATTGGCCGTCAGGTGAAGATCACCGCGGCGGGTGTAAGCCACCCGGCCATCCGGCGCCTCCACGGCCATGAACCCCTCACCCTTGACGGCGATGTCTAGATCCCGACCGGTGGTCATCAGGGGGCCGGCAGATAAATCCGCGCCCTTGCCCTGCGCCTCGGTATAGGCCCGCGATGCCTGCCCCGGGCCGTAGACCGGCAGCGCGGCAAAGGCATCGATGTCTGCCTTGAAACCCTGGGTGTTCACGTTCGCCAAATTATTGGCGTTGGTGGCCTGGGACCGTAATGTCTGCGAGGCACCGCTCATGGCGATATAAGCCAGACGATCCATCACAACACCTCCACGATTAACAAATCACAACCGGGGAAAATGCCCCGTTGCCATGGGTAATGCAGGAGGTGTGCCAAGAGAAGAAAACTAGCGAAAGACGCGCCGATTGAAATACTTGCGGGCACGAAAAAGGCGGCCCGCGGGCCGCCTTGTCAATCGGTCACTCGCCGAGGGGATCAGCGGATACCGATGATGGTGTCGCTCAAGGTCTTGTTGGCCTCGATCGCCCGCGAGTTGGCCTGGAAGTTCCGCTGCGCGGTGATCAGGTTGACCAGCTCCTGGGTGAGATCGACGTTGGACGCTTCCAATGCGCCACCCTGAATGGCGCCAAAGGTACCGCTACCGGCCTCCCCTGCTAGCGGCTCGCCCGAGTCGACCGTCTCGATCCACTGGTTGTCGCCGACCTGCTTCAACGCCTGCGGGTTGCGGAAGTCCACCAACGCAACCTTGCCGAGGGCGACGTTCTGACCATTGCTATAGCTAGCGCGGATCAGCCCGTCACTGCCCACGGAAACCCCAGTCAACTGACCCGTGGTGTAACCGTCTTGACCTTGGTCACCAATGTTGAATTCCGAGGAATACTGGGTTGAGGAATCATTGATATCCATCGTGAGTGTCAGATCATCAGCACCAGTTCCTGGATTAGCCAAGGTTAGCGCGGGTGCCGTGATGGGGTTTCCACTTCCGTCAACAACGGCATCGATGTTACTCGTCGGGGCAGCCGGATCCCCGGCCCCGTTTTTAACAACCAAACCTCCGTTGCCATCAAACTGAAGTCGCTGATAATCCTGCGACGGAACAGATCCCGGATAAATGTTGGTCACCGGCTCTTGGTCGTCAAACTGGTAGAAGACTCGCCAGGTGTTTTTGTTCACCGCCTGATCATAATCATCAGGATCCGTGATTGGATCACCGCTAGCATCCACCGGCTCTTCTTTGACAAAGTAGCTTGTCAAGGTATGAGGGTTGCCCAACGAATCGAATACCCGCTGAGAATTGGCTTGAGTGTAGGTATTTGGGTCGTCCCACTGGAAATTGCTCGGATCCAACCCGTCTGCCCCTGCGGGCAAGTTGAACAATTGATCCGCCTCGGTGGTAGCACGAGGCTCGCCTGCCTCGGCCGGCAGACGAACTGGGTCTGCTGTCGCAAGTGAAGTTGACTGGGAATTACCGTCAGCATCCGTCGGCAACGCCTTGAGAAATTCTCCGGCCTGATTAACAAGGTAGCCATCCTTGTCGACCGTCAATGCACCAGCACGGCTAAACACCGACTCGGCCGAATCCAGTGACGGCTGGAAGGCGAAGAACCCCTCGCCGGAAATCGCCAGATCCAGCGAGCGATCTGTGAAGTCGAGGTTACCCTGCGTGAACTGCTGACTTACTGCCTGGTTGATCACACCCTGTCCGACGGCCGTCTTGCTGTTGCCAAACGCGCTGACCGCGTAGATATCGCCGAATTCCGCCCGCGACTTCTTGAAGCCGGTGGACTTGGCATTGGCAATGTTGTTGCCGGTCACGTTCAGGTCTTTCTGTGCGGCGTTCAGGCCGCTGATGGAGGTATTGAACGACATGCTGCGTCCTCCGGTTTAGTTAATGATTTCAACGATATCCGCGAGCTTGACCGACGACAAACCGTCGAGATTCAGCTCCGGACCATTCTTGGTGACACCCACGCTCTCGATCACCGCCCCGACGTAGGTCTGAGGCGCCTGCCCCTTGCCGTCCACCGTGGCCGTCGCGTTCACCTTGTAGTTGCCCTCGGGCCCCATGCGCCCATCTTTCAACCGTCCGTCCCAGGAGAAGGATGGCCTATCCGATCCATCCACTGGCACGTCGATGGTCTTGACCACTTGCCCGTAGGCATTGGTGATCTCGACGTTCATCTTCGAAGCGCCATCCGGCACATCCACCGACCCCAAGATTCCAGACGGGGCCACGCTCCCGTCCGCCTGTTGCATGTGATACATCTGGGCGGTATCCCCCTTGACCATGGCGGCCTTGCCCACCAGTCCCGATGCCTGTATCACCTGGTTGGACTGCACCGAATCCTCGAAACCGGAGACCGTCGCATTCAGATCCTGTATCCCCTGCAACGAGGAGAACTGGGCCATCTGTGCGACGAACTGGGTGTTATCCATGGGTTCGAACGGATCCTGGTTCTCCATCTGCGTGGTCAGCAGCTTGAGAAAATCGTCCTGCCCGAGGTTTTGTTGGGCCTTGTTCTCATCCTTGCTGCCCTTCGAGGCGGCAAGCCCCAGATCGGCATAGATGTCGTTGCTAACGGAACTGGTCATGTCATGCCCCTTGCCTATTTTCGGCCTTCACTAACAGGCCTTACTGGCTCTGACCAAGCTGCAGCGTGCGCATGGCCAGCTGCTTGGTCGTGTCCATTACCTGGACGTTGGTTTGGTAGGTGCGCGAGGCCGACAGCATGTTGACCATCTCCTCCACCGGGTTGACGTTCGAGCTGTAGACGTAGCCGTTTTCGTCCGCCAATGGGTTGCCGGGATCATGCTTCGGTGCTGGCTGCGCCTGGGACTCGGTAATCCCGGCCACCTTCACCCCACGACCGCCATTGGCCTCGAGCACCGTCTGGAACACCGGGTTGCGCGCCTTATAGGCCTCTTCCGGTGAGGAGGCATCGACATTGGCGTTCGCGAGGTTCGACGCCGTGGTGTTCAACCGGGTCGATTGCGCCGCCATCGCGGAGGACGAGATATTGAATACGTCGTACAAGCTCATGATTCACCTGCCTTGACTGAAAAGTTTAGTTGGCGGGAAGACTGCCCGGTCATCACTGACCACTCAGGGCTTTCTTGATGCCGGAAACGCGACTGTTGAGAAACGACAGCGTCGTCTGGTAGCCCACCGCTTCCTGGGTAAAGCCCACCCGCTCCTTGTCGACATCGACGGTGTTGCCGTCCAGCGCCGGCGCATCGGGCACGGAAAAGCCTTCGCGGATCGACGAGGAGGTGCCACCACCTATCTGGCGCGGATCCTCGGTCATCAGGCGCCCGGCATTCCCGGATTGAGAGGAGGACTTCGTCTGCAAGGCGGTTTCCATCGCCTGGTCGAACGACATCACCCGCGCCTTGTAGCCCGGGGTATCGGCGTTGGCGATGTTCTCGGCGCGCATCTTGAGACTGCGCTCCTGGAGAATCAGGGCATCGTCGTGAATGCCAAGCAAGCGGTCATTGATGATCGACATGAAAAAACCCTCGACACGATGTCAGTGCCGAGGGCTTATGCGATAAGCGTGCCAGTTTTTGGATAGCCGACGGGGAGATCGGCCGTTGGTGTCAACTCTTGAGTCGGTAGGCCGTGCCACCGGTGGGCAACCGCTCGGGGGTGAAACGGTCGGAGAGTTGGGTAAGCGACTCCGAGGCGCCGAGTATCAGATAACCGCCGGGCACCAGTGTGTCGGCGATGCGGTCGATGATCTTGGCCTTGGTTTCGCGGGAAAAGTAGATCAGGACATTGCGGCAGAAGACCAGGTCGTAGCGACGGGACTCGGGACGCAGCTCAAGCAGATTGCCGACGCGAAACTGCGTCCGGCGGCTGATCTGGGGCGAGATCTTCCAGCCGTCATTTGCCTTGACGAAATATTGACGCTTCCGTTCCGGAGACAGCCCACGCCCCAGGGAGAGGTCATCGAAAACGCCTTGGCGGGCCTTCTCGACCACCGCCTCGGAGATGTCGGTGCCGACAATCTCGAGATTGAAGGGCACCCGCTGCTCTTCGGCCGTGATGCTGATCGAAAACGCCTCCTGACCGGTGGAACAGGCCGCCGACCAGATCCGGTAGGTGGCTTTTTTCGCGGCGACCGCCTCGGGGAAGAATTTCTTTTCGAGTGCGGCAAAGGGATAGCCGTCACGAAACCAGAGCGTCTCGTTGGTGGTCATGGCGTCGACCACGTCGCGCGCGAGCATGCGATCTCGGCGCGAGAGCAATGTCTCGATCAGCGACTCCACCGACGCGTGACCCTTGGAACGGGCCACGCGCGAGAGCCGGGTTTCCACCAGGTACTGCTTGTCACGGCTCAGCAGGATACCGCTGTGCTGCTCCAGGAACGCGCAGAACCGGTCGAAGGTTTCGGCCTTCATGCCGCGGGTCAAGCCTCGTCCACGGCGTGGTGCACCTCGTGGCGGCGAAGCGCTTCACCCACGACCCGGGCCAGGTCATCCGGATGGAACTTCGGGATAAAGCGGTCGGCACCGACCTGCTTGACCATCTTCTCGTTGAACACACCACTGAGCGAGGAGTGCAGGATCACGTAGATGCCCTTGAGCTGCGAGTCCTGGCGGATCAGCGAGGTCAGCGTGTAGCCGTCCATCGTGGGCATCTCGATGTCCGAGACCACCATGGCCAGTCGCTCGAGTTGCTCGGGCTGCTTCTCCTTCCAGCGCCGGAGCGTGTCGATCGCCTCCTGACCGTTCTTGGTGACCACCGACTTCAAGTGCATCTGCTCGAGCGTGCTTTCCACCTGCTTGCGCGCGACCACCGAGTCGTCGACCACCAGCACCAGATCCGACCCCTTGGCGATCTCGCCGTACTCGCCGATCACGTCGTCGGAGACTGTATCGGCCACGCCGACGACGCGCGCGAAGATCTGCTCGACGTCGATGATCTCGACCAGCTGCTTGTCGATCCGCGCCACGGCCGTCAGGAAGTTGGAGTTGTTGGTCCCGCTCGGCGGGGTCAGCACTTCCTTCCAGGACAGGTTGACGATCCGGTCGACCGAATGCACCAGGAACCCCTGCACGGCGCGGTTGTACTCGGTGATGATGACGAAGGCGTTCTGCACCTGCTCGTCGGTCATGCGCCCCTTGCCGATCGCCTCCGACAGATCGATGACGGTGATCGTGTGCCCACGCACGTCAGCGATACCCCGGATCGAGCTATCCGAGTGCGGTACGTCAGTCAGCTTGGGACAACGAATCACCTCACGGACCTTGAAGACATTGATCCCGAAACGCTGATCGGTGCCCAGACCGAACACCAGCAACTCCAGTCGGTTGCGACCGGCCAGCTGGGTACGGGAATCGACTGATGACATCACGTTGCTTTTCACGGCTAGTCCTGTACTGGTGACGCAGAAAGTGGCGGGGAGTCTTCGTTAATCAGACGTGGTATCGGCCCCGTCGACGCAATCTTTAGCATCGCGCTCAACCCCGCCCCATCGACCGGGCTGCTCTGACCGATCCGGTTCAACGAACCGGCAACGACGTCGTACCGGCATGGTAGCGCAGTCGTCCGAGGGTTGCGCCCACCCCGCCGCAGCGTCGGAGAGACGAACGCTCGGCGCAGGGAGTGGCATGGTAAGTGCTTAACAACGCGGTGCAAGCAACCCGAGGTCATGATTGCATCCCGATGAGTAATTCCCGCGTTATCGCCCGACCGAAAGGCACGACAGCCAGCAAGGCCTTGCTGTGTTCGATGCTGATGCTGGCCGGCTGGTTACTGGCACCGGCCTTGGCGCAGGCCGAGCCGGGTGACGCCCCCGAGACCGTTCAGATGCAGGTCAGTCAGGCCATGGAGGCGTTCCTCGACGCGCAGGGTGGCGGCAGCGATCAGCTCACCCTACGAGCCGGGCGACTCGACCCGCGGCTACGCCTGGGTGTGTGCGACCAGGCACTGGAAATCAACGAGAGCCGCCCCCTCAACCTCAATCGCGGCCGCCAGACGGTGAAGGTCAGTTGTCACGGCAACTCGCCCTGGCGCATCTACGTCCCGGTCGAACTCACCCGCCGCCAGCAGGCGGTGGTTGCCGCCCGGCCACTGGCAGCCGGTGACGTGCTGGGCATCGAGGATCTCGATCTGGCCACCGTCGATGCCAACCGCGCCCGCCGTCAGTACTACACCGACCCGGCGGAACTTGTCGGCATGATGGCGACTCAACCTCTACAGTCGGGGCAATTGGTGACCGCGCACAACCTGGGCATCAACGCGGTGGTCGAGCGTGGCGACATCGTCTCCATCCAGGTCGGCCATGGCGGGTTCGTGGTCGGCTCGACCGGCGAGGCACAGGGCCGCGCCGGCGTGGGGCAGCGAGTCAAGGTGAAGAACACCGGCTCCGGCAACGTGATCGAGACCGTCGTGATCGACAGTCGCACCGTCGAGGCGATCGGCCGCTAAACGGGCGACAGGAAACCGACGATGATCGTCAATTTTCAAAAGTATTTCAGTTGGCGCTAAAGTTTTGCGCCGACCGGCCGATGCTCAAGGGCGACGGGACATTTTGAGTTAACCTAGACGCCTGCCAGCCGGGCCCGTGCCCACGGCGCGGACACGTTGTCCGAGACAGGAAGGATCAAGCACCATGGCAAACGAAATCAACGGCTTCGGCCCGCGCAATCTGGGCCCGAATTCCTCGCTGGACTCGTCCCGTAATCGGGCCGAGGCCAAGGGCGAGAGCCAACAAGCAGCCGGCAGCGCGACGACGGGCATCAAGGAGGATGACGCCGTGACGCTTTCCAGCGGGGCTTCCCAGCTCCAGGAAATGGGCCAGGCGCTGGCCGAATCTGCCCCCTTCGATCAAGCCAAGGTCGATCGCATCAAGGATTTGATCAGCCAGGGCGAATACCAGATCGATTCCGGCCGGATCGCCGAGAAGCTGCGCCAGTTCGAGACGCTCTAATCCCTGGATGACCAGGTCCGGCACAAGACACCCCGGCGGGATGACCCGACCGGGGTGCTTCGATTGGGCGCAGACAATTCGTATGCTCACGCTGACTTCCCGGCATTCGTGAACATCAAGCAGGAACGCCAAGCAGGCACCCAAAAATGACCCAGTTCGATACCACCAGCGCCCCCGCCAATAACAACCCCTCGCCCACCGGCTGGCTGGCCGACATGCTCGAGCCGGCACGGGCGCTGCTCGACGACCACCAGGCACTCGCCGCCCTGCTTCGACGCCAGGAAACCCCGTCACTCGACGAGTTCGACGAGGTCTTCCGCCAGATCCGCGAACACAATCAGGCACTGGCCGAGGCCGAACAGGCTCGGCTGGAGTGGTTGGCGGCCGTGGGCGAGACCGACACCCAAACGGCACTGGAACGCGAGAACGCATCCGCGAACGCCACCTGGGACGAACTCAAGAGCACCGCCCGCCACTTTCGTGACCTCTCGGAAACCAACCTGATGGCCCTGCGGCGCATCGATCATTTCCTCGGTGAGCGGATCGATTTCCTGACCCAGCGGGACGAGCCGGCCGGCTCGCTTTACACCGCCGGCGGCACCGAACACAACGCCGGCAATCGCGGCCGGACGCTAGGCGACGCCTAAGGAAACTCTGCACGCATACGCAACGCCTCTGCGGGTCGCCAAGCGTCCATATGCTAGGCGCAGTGTGCCGCCCAATGGCCGTCGCCATTGGCAAGCGCTGCAACACCGCAGATGGGCGCCTGGCGGCCCGCCCGAAGGGGCTTGCCGGCTTGACCGCCCTCGCTGTTGCCGATTCTCGACGGGCAATGAGCCCGACTTCGAATCGCCGCCTTGATGGCGAACAAGCCGGTAAGCCAGAGGCATGGGTATGCGTGCAGAGTTTCCTCAGAGACATCAGGCCCGCCGTTCGAGCAATAGCGAACGGCTCTCCCCGGCTCGCGTCTCACGGCTCACGATGAAACCATCCGGAAGCCTGAGCGACTCGAGCGCCGCCCCCTCGACAAACACCCGCGCGTCCTCGGCCAGCCAGGGCGCCTGTGCCAGGGCATCCAGCGCCCCCTGCAACAACTCGGGCTGACGGAACGGCGGGTCGAGAAAGACCAGGTCGATCGGCCCGTCCAGCGCCTCGGGCACCGCCGACAACCAGTGGCGGGCATTCATGGCCCACACCGAGAATCGCTCCGAAGAGGCATCCAGCCCAGCCAGGTTCTCCTCCAGCGCTTTCGCCACCCGCGCCGATCGTTCGACGAATCCCACCCACGCGGCTCCGCGTGAAAGCGCCTCGATGCCCAGCACGCCGCTGCCGGCAAACAGATCGAGCACCCGCCATCCCGGCAGGCTCTGCCCCAGCCAGTTGAACAACGTCTCGCGCACGCGGTCCGGTGTCGGGCGCAGATCACGCGCCGACGGGAAGCGCAGACGCCGCGAGCGCCACTCCCCACCGATAATGCGCACCTGCTCGCCGCGTGCCGGGCCTCGCCCCTTGGGGGTGCTGGGCATGAAGACTCTCCTTGCCGATCACTGATAGATGATGGGGCGACGCCGGGTGGCTGCCGCCGTTGGCCGGTGACCGAAGCCGCCGGGCATGGCCTGCATGATAAACTCCGTCGGCGCCATGCGGGGCACCGCTGCGCCCTGCCAAACATCGGCCGCGAACCCAGGTACCATCGATTTCATGTTCGGATTTCTCAGACGCAAAAAGCGCAAGAACGAAGCCGCCGAGGTCCATGACGACATCCCTCAGGACCTCCCCGCGGCCGATTCGGCCGGGGCCGACAACACTGCCCCGGGCGAACCAGCAACCGAAAACGATCAACCAATCCAGCCAGCACCTGAGCCAGCACCGGAAACCGCCCGACCGGCCGAGCCCGCCGTCGCCGAGGAACCGACCGCCACGCCGGTACCGGAAGAGAGCGGCGGGCGTCAGGAATCCGTCGTCGAGTCGCCTTCCGTCGGCAAAGCGCCCGCCGTGGCGACGCCCAAGCCGGAGCAGTCCGGCTCGCTGTTCAGTCGACTGGCCAAGACCCGGTCGGGACTGACCGAGGGGCTGGGCGACCTGTTTCTGGGCAAGAAACAGATCGACGACGAGCTGATCGAGGAACTGGAAACGCGCCTGATCATGGCCGATGTCGGTCAGGCCACGACCGCTGCCCTGATCGACGAGTTGACCGACGAGGTCAGCCGAAAGCACGTCAACGATCCCGAACACCTGTTCGAAACCCTCTACCGTCTGATGGTCGAACGGCTCGAGGCGGTGCAGCCAGCCGAGCCGCCGGCACGCCGGCAATTGGGGCGACCGCACGTGATGGTCGTCTGCGGCATCAACGGCGGCGGCAAGACCACCAGCATCGGCAAGCTCGCGCATCGCTTCAAGGCCGAGGGCCGCGACGTCACGCTGGCGGCGGCGGACACCTTCCGCGCCGCTGCCGTCGAGCAACTGATCAGCTGGGGCGAACGCAATGACGTGCGCGTGATCGGCGAACCGGGCCGTGGCGATCCCGCCTCGGTCGCCTTCGACGCCGTGAGCTCGGCCAAGGCCCGCAACAGCGACCTGCTGATCGTCGACACTGCCGGGCGCCTGCACACGCAATCGGGTCTGATGGACGAACTCGGCAAGCTGATCCGCGTGATCTCCAAGGCCGAACCCGAGGCCCCCGACGAGGTGCTGCTGGTGATCGATGCGAGCATCGGCCAGAACGCGCTCGTTCAGGCCCGACAGTTCAACCAGGCGGTGAAGCTCACCGGCCTGATCGTCACCAAACTCGACGGCACGGCCAAGGGTGGCATCGTATTCGCCATCGCCGACGAACTCGGCCTACCGATTCATTTCATCGGTGTGGGCGAGAAGGCCGAGGACCTGCGCCCCTTCGAGCCGCGCGCCTTCGTCGACGCCCTGCTCGACCGTCAACCGGACTGAGCCACGGGCGCCTCCGAAACCGTCATGAGCAAGTTCGAGTGCCAGTTCAGAGTGCAAGGAGCCGCGGAGTGAGCGACGAGACATATCAAATTGATAGGCGGATGCAGGCCCTCCATGGCCTGCCTGCTTCGCACGCGCTCCGCACGCCCCGCTTTTGCTCCACGCAAAGCGGTAGGAGCGAACGAGCACGCGACGCCGCAATCGAACGGCGCAATAGGTTTTCGAGGTGCCCGCTGCAATGATTGAGTTCGCCAACGTGTCCCGCCGCTACGCCAACGGGCAATTCGGGCTGCAGGACATCAACTTCCGCCTGCCCACCGGGCGCATGGCATTCCTTACGGGCCATTCCGGGGCCGGCAAGTCGACGCTGCTCCGCCTGATCCCGGCGCTCGACCGTCCGACCTCGGGCAAGGTGCTGATCGGCGGCTACGATCTCAACAAGATGGGGCGCCACCAGTACCCCAAGCTGCGCCGGCAGATCGGGGTGGTGTTCCAGGACCACCACCTGCTGACCGACCGGCTCGTGTTCGACAACGTCGCCCTGCCCTTACAGGTCTCCGGCTATCTGCCCGGTGATGTCCGACGTCGCGTGGATGCCGCGCTCGACAAGGTCGGGCTACTGGGTCGGCAGCGCGCCCGCATCGAGGAACTCTCCGGCGGCGAACAGCAGCGGGTCAATATCGCCCGCGCCCTGGTCAACCGGCCACGCATCCTGTTGGCCGACGAACCCACGGGCAACCTCGACCCCGACCTGTCGCGCGACATCTTCGACCGCTTCTTCGAGTTCCATGCCGTCGGTGTGACCGTGCTGATCGCCAGTCACGACGTCGAGTTGCTCAAGCAATACCCGGTGCCGCGCATCGCACTCAACGAAGGACGCATCAGCGCCTTCGAGGAGGCCGAATCATGAGCGGGCCAACAATCAACGAAGCTCGCGCCAACAGCGAGAAAAGCCGCCGCCCGCTCGCGGCCTGGCGGCGCCATCATCGCCAGTGCCTGCGCGGGGCCTTTTCGCGACTGATTCGCCGCCCGGTCGGCGCCTGGGCCACCATCCTGGTGTTAGGCGTGGTGCTCAGCCTGCCCGCCCTGGTGATGACCCTCGGCCACCAGGTCGAGCGACTGGGCGCCATCTGGATGAGTGACGCCGCCCGCATGGACATCTATCTCGCCACCGATGCCGACGAGGCCGCCCGCCAGACCTTGCGCGACTGGCTCGACCGACAGGCAACGGTGGCCGAGCAACGCGTCATCCCGCCCGAGGAAGGCCTGGAGGCACTGACCGAACGACTGCACATCGATGGCCTTGAGACGCTCGAATCCAATCCGCTGCCCTGGGTGATCGAACTAACCCTGAGCGACGCGCGCGCCGACACCCGTCTGGCCCTGGCCGAGGGGCTACGCGAGCAGTCGGCGGTGGCCGAATTTTCCTCCGGCGACGACTGGATTCAGCGCCTCGAGCAGATCCGGGCCTTCTTCGACGAACTGGGCTGGTGGCTCCTGATCCTGCTGGGCATGACCGTGGTGTTCGTCGTCGGCAACACCCTGCGGCTCGAACTGCACGAGCGGCGCCGCGAGATCGCGCTAATCGCGCTGATCGGTGGCACGGAACGCTACATGCTGCGCCCTCTGCTCTATGACGGCACGCTCAGCGGCCTGCTCGGCGGGGTCGTGGCCAGCGGGCTGGTCGGCCTGGCCCTTTCGGTCACCTCGGGCCCGATCGAACGCTTCGCCGCATCCTACGGCGCGGCCATCTCGCCCCAGATCGACCCCGCGCTGGTCCTGCTACTGATGACCGCCGGCGCCCTGCTCGGCTGGCTGTCGGCCCAGGTCATCGGCCGGTTCTACATCGGTCGACTGAGCACGCCATGATTTTTTTCGATTGGTGCATTAGTCTTCCCAGTCTGACCCGCGATCGGTGGAACTTGCCCCGCGTTTAGCACTCTCATCTCGCGAGTGCTAAAATACGAGGCTACGACACGATTGGGATACTTGCAGCGAGGCGAGAGAATGCACACAGCAGGCAACCAGATGACAGACAGCAAATCGCGGGGCCCGACTCTGTCGGCTCAGACCCCGTCAGCCGGCATGACCATGCCGGTGATCGGCGATTCGTTGTCGCAATACCTCAACGAGGTGCGTCGTCTGCCCGTCATCTCCGTCGAGGAAGAACAGGTGCTGGGCCGGCGGCTGAAAGAGACCGGTGACATCGAGGCGGCGCAGAAGCTCGTGCTCGGTCACCTGCGGTTCGTCGTGCACGTCGCCCGGGGCTACCGGGGCTATGGCCTGCCGCTGGCCGACCTGATCCAGGAAGGCAACATCGGCCTGATGAAGGCGGTCAAGCGCTTCGACCCGGACCAGAAGGTCCGCCTGGTGACCTTCGCGGTGCACTGGATTCGCGCCGAGATCCACGAGTACATCCTCAAGAACTGGCGGATCGTCAAGGTCGCGACCACCAAGGCGCAGCGCAAGCTGTTCTTCAAGATGCGCCAGATGAAAAACTCAATCGGCTGGCTGAGCAAGGCGGAGGCCGAGGCGATGGCCGAAGAGCTCGACGTGCCCGAGCGCGAAGTCATGACCATGGAAGCCCGTCTCTACGGCCGCGACATGGGTCTCGACACCCCGGCGTACGATGGCTCGGAAGATGGTGACGGCCCGTCCTACGAGCAGATCATGGTCGATCAGGACGCGCTCTCGGTCGAGGACATCGCCTCGCAGCGCGACGACGATGATCGGGTCGAGGCGATGACCGCCGCACTCTCGACGCTCGATGACCGCAGCCGGGACATCCTGTCCCGTCGCTGGCTGGACGAGCCCAAGGCCACCCTGCAGACGCTGGCCGACGAGTATGGCGTCTCGGCCGAACGGATCCGCCAGATCGAAACGGCGGCGCTCAAGAAACTGCGCACCGCCCTGCCCCAGCCGGCCTGATCTCGATCTGGCCAGACGGGAAAACAAAAAAGCCACCGTTTAAACGGTGGCTTTTTTCGTTGCTGATCAGGCGCGTTGACCGCGCGGGCGATCAGCCGAAGAAGACGACGCTCAGGAAGCTCAGCCAGGAAAACACGATCAGGCCGACGATGAACGTGAACGCGAAGTTGTCGAAGTTGAAGAAGTCTTTCATGTCTGGTTCCTCCCGTTGATGGACGTATCGTAAACCAGCCGTACGGCGATGTCACTAGTCAGATCAGGGTTATTCCCTGCCCGAATGGGATGACTTCACCGCCGCCTCGTGACGCGTCCGGCCATCGGTCCCGGCTTCGGGCGCATCCGGTTCGTCCGTCGACTGGTTGGTCGGAATCTTCGGGTCGTCATCGTCCATGAGAATGCGATGCGCCGGACCTTCCAGATCCTCGTACTGATTGTTCCGGATGGCCCAGAACGCGGCCCAGACCAGGCCCGCGACCACCAGCATGCTCAACGGCACGAACAGAAACAGGACTTCCATCACGTTGCTCCATCAGGGTGTCGTTGCGATTGCGCCGATCTCGACTGCCGAACGACAAGAAGGCCCGCACGTGGCGGGCCTTCGGTTTCGGCCCCGCGGGGCCGGCAATTGTCACCCGCCGTCAGCGGGGTTTCAAATCGCGATCTCGCGCAACTGATCAGGCGACCTGCGCCTGGCCACTGGCCGCACGCAGCGCCGCGATCCGCTCGTCCAGCGGCGGGTGCGACATGAACAGCCGACCGAAGTTGCCACCGCGACCGAAGATGCCGAAGGCCTGCATCTGCGCGGGCATGTCCGACGGGCGATCGTAGTTGAGCTTCAGGCGCTCGAGCGCCGCGATCATCTTCTCGCGACCGGCCAGACGGGCCCCGGCGTCATCGGCACGGAACTCACGCTGACGCGAGAACCACATCACGATGGTGCTCGCGAGGATGCCGAAGACGATCTCGGCGACGATCGTGGTGACGAAAAAGCCGATGCCCGGCCCCTCTTCGTTCTTGAGGATCATGCGATCGACGAAGAAACCGACGATGCGGGCAAAGAAGATCACGAAGGTGTTCACCACGCCCTGAATCAGCGTCAAGGTGATCATGTCACCGTTGGCGATGTGACCGACCTCGTGGCCCAGCACGGCCTCGGCCTCGTCACGGGTCATGTTGGAGAGCAGCCCCGTGGAGACGGCCACCAGCGCCTTGTTGCGGCTCGCGCCGGTCGCAAAGGCGTTGATCTCGGGTGAGTCGTAGATGGCCACCTCGGGCATACCGATGCCGGCCTCGCGGGCCTGGCGCTGGACGGTCTCGACCAGCCAACGCTCACCCTCGGAGCTCGGCTGTTCGATCACCTGCGCGCCGACACTCCTCTTGGCGATCCACTTGGACATCAACAGCGAGATCAGTGAGCCGCCGAAGCCGAAGACCGCGGCCAGCACCAGCGTGGACGTCAGGTTGATGGTACCCGCCTGGTAATCCATCGTCCGACCGAGACCGAAGACGCTGGAAATCACGAACCAGACGATCATCAGCACGACGATCACGGCCAGGTTGGTCAGCAGGAACAAGCCGATGCGTTTCATCTCTACCTCAGGTATGAGTGGTTGGTCGTCAAGCGGTGGACTCAGCGCCCACGCGCCGGGGCCGAACGCCATCGTGACGCCCGGTGAAGCCTACCCCAATCTGGGGTGCGGTGGTGGGTTTTTCAAGCCGCTTTCGCAACGCCGGGCTACTGGTTAGCCAATCTCTGCAGCCATCGCCAGGTCGGCCGACGACTGCCGCTCGATTACTAACCGTTGGCCGAGGCTGCCGCCAGGGCATCGACGCGGGTCAGCCCCCGCGGCAGGCTGCGCCCACGCGCGGCCCGCTTGCCACGATACAGGGCCAGATCGGCCGGCTTGATGGTCATCGTGCGCGCCCCGGCGGTGACGCGCAGGCCGTCGTCCTCGCCCAGCGCGGCCACGGCGACGATCTCCGCCCCGGCTTTCAGCGCCACCAGCTTGTTGCCCTTGCCCTTGGCCAGCACCGGCAGCTCGTCGGCATCCACGACCAGCACATGACCATCGCTGGTGGCCACGGCCAGGTAGGCAAACCCCTTGCCCGGCAGGGCCGGCTGCCCGGGGACGGCGCCCTTGGGCAGGGAGAAGACCTTCTTGCCGGCTCGCTGGCGCCCCACCAGATCACCGACCGAGGTGACGAAACCGAACCCGGCGGGTGACCACAGGACCACGCGCTGCTCGGGCTCGCCCATCGCCAGCGCGGTAAAGCGAGCCCCGGAGGGCGGCGTGACCCGGCCACTCACCGGTTCGCCCTGCCCCCGCGCCGAGGGCAGGGTATGGGTGGCCAGCGTGTAGGCGCGCCCGGTGTCGTCGAAGACCACCGTCGGTTGGGTGGACCGCCCGGCGATATGCGCCTGGTAGCCGTCTCCCGACTTGTAGGACAGCGATTCGGGATCCACATCATGGCCCTTGGCCGCCCGGATCCAGCCGTTGTGGCTCAGCACCACGGTCACCGGCTCGGCAGTCATCAGGCGGGTCTCGTCGAGCGGCTGGGCCGATTCGCGCGTGACCAGCCGCGAGCGGCGCACATCGCCGTATTCCTTCGCATCGTGGGTCAGTTCGTCGCGCATAAGGCCACGCAGGGCCTGCTCGTCGGCCAGCAGGGTGCGGATTCCCTCGGCCTCCTCGGCGAGCTCCGCCTGCTCCTTCTTGACCGCGATTTCCTCGATCTTGGCCAGTTGGCGCAGTCGGATCTCGAGGATCGAGTCGGCCTGCAGCTCGGTGAGCTCGAAGCGGGCGATCAGCTCGGCCTTGGGGTCCTCGGCCTCGCGGATGATCGCGATCACCTCGTCGATATTGAGGAAGGCGATCAACAGGCCGGCGAGGATCTCGAGGCGGCGCTCGATCTTGGCCAGCCGCCACTCGAGCCGGCGACGCAGCGTCGTCTGACGGAAGGCCAGCCACTCGGTCAGCATCTCGCGGAGATTGAGCACCCGCGGCCGACCGTCGGCCGTGATCACGTTCATGTTGATCCGGTAGCTCTTCTCCAGGTCGGTGGTCGCGAACAGGTGCGCCATCAATGCCTCGACATCGACCTGGCGGCTGCGCGGCACGATCACCAACCGCGTGGGCGACTCGTGATCCGACTCGTCGCGCAGGTCGGTCACCAGCGGCAGTTTCTTGGCGTGCATCTGCCCGGCGATCTGCTCGAGGATCTTGCTACCCGAGACCTGGAACGGCAGCGCAGTGACCACGATCTGTCCGGATTCCATCTCGTAGCGGGCGCGCTGGCGCACGTTGCCGGCACCCGTCTCGTACATCCGGCGGATGTCCTCGGGCGGCGTAATGATCTCGCCCTCGGTGGGGAAGTCCGGTCCCTTGACGTGCTTGCACAACACCGCGACGTCGGCCTCGGGGTTCTCGATCAGCGCCACGCAGGCATTGACCACTTCCTTGAGATTGTGCGGCGGGATGTCGGTGGACAGCCCCACCGCGATGCCGGTTGAGCCGTTCAGCAGCACGTTGGGCAGGCGCGCGGGCAGCAGCGACGGTTCGGTGA
This sequence comes from Guyparkeria sp. SCN-R1, assembly GCF_003932495.1. Taxonomy (GTDB): domain Bacteria; phylum Pseudomonadota; class Gammaproteobacteria; order Halothiobacillales; family Halothiobacillaceae; genus Guyparkeria. Next base: position 109,062 of record NZ_QZMT01000004.1, on the reverse strand, counting down.
GCGTGCCGTCGAAGTTGTCGACCCAGTCGACCGTGCCCTGGTCGGCCTCGGCCAGCAGGGTCTGGGCGTAGCGGGTCAGGCGCGACTCGGTGTAGCGCATCGCCGCGAACGACTTGGGATCATCCGGCGAGCCGAAATTGCCCTGCCCGTCGATCAGCGGGTAGCGATACGAGAACGGCTGGGCCATCAGCACCATGGCCTCGTAGCAGGCCGAATCCCCGTGCGGGTGGTACTTGCCGAGCACGTCGCCCACGGTGCGCGCGGACTTCTTGTGCTTGGCCAGCGCCGAGAGCCCCAGCTCGCTCATGGCGTAGACGATGCGCCGCTGTACCGGCTTCAAGCCATCGGCGACGTGCGGCAGGGCCCGGTCGAGGATGACGTACATGGCGTAGTTGAGATACGCCTTTTCCGTGAAGGCGCCGATCGACTGGCGCTCGAATTCGTTGCTGCTCTGGTCTTCGAACATGCGAGTCCCTTGTTGAAGTCGTCGTGCCCCGGTATCCGACCGCGCCGCGTGGACGTCTCGGCGGGGTCCCGCCGGTCAGCCGGTCGCCCGGCGGACGCGAGGGGTCGCTCGATACAATGCCACCACCCCGGCGATCGAGAACAGGGCCGGCGGCAGAATCGTACTGAGAATCGGTGAAATATCGTAGGCCGGTGCCAGTGCCGAGACGATCTGGGTGAGCGTCATGTAGGCCACGCCCAGCAGGATGGCAATGAACAGCCAGCGCCCCGCTGAGCCACCCCGCTGGGCGACGAACACGAACGGCAGCGTGACCAGCAGCATCGCCAGCACCGAGATCGGCTGGACCACGCGTGACCACATCGCCGTGGCATACACCGAGGCATCCAGCTGGTTGCGCTCGAGGTATTCGACGTAATCGGACAATTGCGCGACGTTCATGTAGCGCGGGTTGAGCGCTGCGATCTCGAGCACCTCGCGGTCGAACAGGCGCATCTCGTCCTCGCCACGTTGCTCGACACTCACCGGCTCGGCCGGCTCCTCGATCGACAGCTGCGTATCCACCACGTTCTCGAGGCGCCAGCGATCACCACCCAGGCTTGCCGCCCGCGTGGCCTCGAGCACCCGTTGCGGTCGACCGTCCGCCCCCAGCTCGAACACCCGCAGGCCCAGCAATTGGCCGTCGACCAGCGCCCGTTCGACGTTCACGATCCGATCGCCCTCACGCAACCAGAACCCGCTGGCAAGATCGGTGCTCACCTGCTTTTCCGTGGCAGACGCACGCATTTCGTTGGCCGCCGCCTGACCCCAGGCGCCGATGGTCTCGCCCATGACCGTGCCCAGGGCAGCGAGGATGATCCCCGCGATCAGCACCGGGCGGGCCAGGCGCAGCAGCGACATGCCGGTCGCCCGCATGACCGTCAACTCGGAATGGGCCGCCAACGCGCCGAGGCTCAGCAGCCCGCCGACCAGCACCGTCACCGGAAAGAGCTCGTAGAGATATCCCGGCGTGCTCATCACCACGAACCGCAACGCCTGGAAGGTGGTGTAGCCCGGGCCGATCTTGCTGAACTCGTCGATCATGCCGAAGACGAGGATCAGCACGCCGAAGGCCGCCGAGGCCCCAAGCCCACCGAGGACGACACTGCGAATCAGGTAGCGGTCAAGCGTATTCACGGCGTCCCTTCCACAAGCTGCGCAATCGTCCCCAGCCGCCACGCGCCGACCAGAACAGCGCGCCCCACAGCAACAGGAACCCACCGTGCGCCAGGGCAACGGCCCCGGCCAGGCCGTAATGGTTGGCCTCGATGCCATCGGAGACCAGCGGCACGACGTTGAAGTACAGGGCGTAGAGCAGGAATGCCCAGAACAGGCGCCCGTAACGCCCGCTGCGCGGCGGCGCCTGCGCCAGCGGGACCGCGATCAGCACCAGCACCAGGGCGATGATGCCCTGCGAGAGACGTTCGAACAGCTCGGCATGATCGTTCGGGTTGCCGGAGGACCATAACGAGCCGGAGGAGCGCACGCTCACCTCGCCGCCCTCCATCTCGGGTTGCCCCGGTAGGCGCATCAGGTGGCGATCGTAGTCGAGCCGGTTCCAGTCGGCCATGCCGACGGTCCCGCCGATGCGCCTACCGTCCTCAAGGGCGACATAGCGCTGACCGTCCTCCTCGACCATCACCCCCGTCGGCGCGCTCTCGACCGCGATCGAGCCATCCTCGGCCCGGTCAAAGAGGAAGATGCGCTGGTAGCCGCCGTTCTCGGAGGCACCCACGTAGGCGACCAGCCGCCCCTCATTGGCCTCGATGAACCGTCCGACCGGCACCTGCTGACCGATATAGTCCGTTTGCGCGCCCTCGACCATGCGATCACGCGCCTGCTCGGCCATCGGCCAGCCGAACAACGCGATCCAGCCGGTCAACAACGCCAGCGGGATGCCGACGGGCAACAGCGCCCCCGTGATCCGCCACAGGCCGAAGCCGCTCGAGCGCATGATGGTCTGTTCGCTGTCGCGATTGAGCCGCCCGAGCGCGAACATCAGGCCGATGAACATCGCCACCGGAATGACGTACATCAGCATCTTGACCAGGTTGAACCCCAGCAAGTTCGGCACCAGCGCCGCCGGCAGGGTGCCCTCGGCGGCCAGCGACAGCGCGCGGGCCAGCAGGTTGGTGGCCATGATCAGCATCAGCACGGTGGTCACCGCGCCGATGGAGATGAGCGCCTCGCGACGCAGGTAACCGCCGAGCCGCACGCCGTCAGTCGGCCAGATTGCGGGCGATCAGCCCGTAGCGCAGCCGATCGCCGAAGCCCTGCGCGCCCTCCGGCAGGCGCAGGCGTACCTGCCAGCCACTGCCCGGTGCCTCATCGAGCGGCTGGCCCTCCAGCGTCTGCATCTCGGCGAGCTGGTCGACCCGGTTGCCGTCCGGCAGCAGGAAGGTGATCTCGTCGCCCAGCTTGATCTTGTTCTTGATCTCCACCTGCGCCCAGTCGCCATCGACTTCGTTGATCTCGCCGACGAACTGCTGCTGACGGCTCTTGGAGACGCCCTCGATGTAGTTCTGGTATTCCTGCGTGTGATGGCGCTTGTAGAAACCGTCGGTGTAGCCGCGATTGGCGAGGTTATCGAGATCGGCAATCAGCTCCTCGTTGAACGGTCGACCGGCCATGGCATCGTCGATCGCCTGGCGGTAGACCTGCGCGGTGCGGGCGACGTAGTAGTGCGACTTGGTGCGGCCCTCGATCTTGAGGCAGTCCACGCCGATGTCGACCAGCGCCTGAACGTGCTCGACGGCGCGCAGGTCGCGCGAGTTGAGGATGTAGGTGCCGTGCTCGTCTTCCTCGATCGGCATCTGCTCGCCGGGGCGGCTCTTCTCTTCGAGCAGATACACCTGATCGGCCAGCGGGTGGCGTTCCTGGTCGCCCATGGCGCCATCCATCATCGGGTTGGCGGCATTGAGCGCATCCAGCGAGATGGGCTGCTCCTGGGGCTTCTCGTCCTTCTCGGCGGCCGGCTCCGGGCGCACCACGCCCGAGATGTCCTCGGAGGCATTCTGCGGCGTGTATTCCCAGCGACAGGCGTTGGTGCAGGTGCCCTGGTTGGGGTCGCGGTGATTGAAGTAGCCCGACAGCAGGCAGCGCCCGGAATAGGCGATGCACAGCGCGCCGTGGACGAATACCTCGAGCTCCATGTTCGGGCACTTCTCGCGGATCTCGCGGATCTCGTCGAGCGACAGTTCGCGCGACAGGATCACGCGGGTCACGCCCACCGACTCCCAGAACTTCACCGTCGCCCAGTTGACCGTATTGGCCTGCACCGACAGGTGAACGGGCATCTCGGGGAAGGCCTCGCGCACCATCATGATCAGGCCGGGATCGGCCATGATGAAGGCATCCGGCTTCATCGCGACGATCGGTTCCATGTCGCGGATAAAGGTTTTGAGCTTGCTGTTGTGCGGCGAGAGATTGACCGTGACGAAGAACTGCTTGCCGGCGGCGTGCGCCTCCTCGATACCAATGCGCAGGTTGTCCTCGAGGAAGTCGTTGTTACGGGTGCGCAGGCTGTAGCGCGGCAGACCGGCGTAGACGGCATCCGCGCCGTAGGCGAAGGCATAGCGCATCGACTTGATCGTCCCGGCCGGGGAAAGCAGCTCGGGGGCCTTGCGGCGAGTCGCGCCGGTGGTGGAGGCCTGGGTCATGGATGAGCTCCGAATAATTCTGGGGTGCGTGTTTGGCGCGCGATTCTAACAGGTTGACGGACAAGGCCCTTGTCCATTGCCGCGACACGAGGCGACCGATCAGACCCGGCACATGGCGAGTTGTTCAGTAGAGCGTGCGGGCCTGGCGTTCGTCGAGCCCGTCGTCGTAAGCCGCGCCATCGATGCTCGACTCGGGCACACCGGCAAGCATCTCGCCGGCCGTCGGCGTCTGTTCGGCCAGTTGCCGGCTGTCCGGATCCCACAGACTGGCACGCAGCAACGCCCGGGCGCACTGGAAATACACCGTCTCGATCTCGACCACGATCACGCACTGCGGCGGCTTGCCCTTCATGGCGGTCCGCTCCATCAGCGACCGATCGGTGGTTATCCGGGCCCGGCCGTTGACCCGCAGCGTCTCGTTCTTGCCGGGCACGAGGAAAAGCAACCCGACGCGCGGGTCCTCGATCAGGTTGCGCAGGCTGTCGATGCGGTTGTTGCCCCGGCGCTCGGGCAGCGCAATGTGCCGATCATCGAGCACCTGCACGAAACCCGCGGGATCACCGCGCGGCGAGCAATCCAGGCCGCCCGGCCCCTCGGTCGCCATCACGTAGAACGGCGAGGCCTCGATCAGCCGGCGGTAGACCGGCACGAGGCGGTCGACCTCCTTCTTGATCGCCGCCTCGCCGGGCGTGTCGAACAGGGACTCGAGTTCGTCGATCGACTGGATCTGGTGCGGGTCCAAATGGCTGTCCTCGGGAAACATGACTGGTGTCCATAGGGAACCTCTGCACGAATGCCTTACCGCTCTGCGCGCCTTGAGCCGGGCAGCTGCAAGGCGTCCGTCCGCCGCGGAAGGGTGATTCCCTTTCCAAGGACGGCAACGCAGCAGATGCCCGGCTCAAGGCGCGCCCTGCGGGGCTTGGCATTCGTGCAGAGGCTCCCTAGGATACGGCATAACACCCGACTCAGACGGTCAACGCATCGACTCGATCGATTGGGTGCGCAGGAACACCTCGGGCTTGATCACCGCGTAGCCCTGCTGCTGGTAATGGACTAGGTCGGTAAAGGCCGACGGCACCAGGGTAATGAAATCCTGGAAGTCCTCGCGGTCGTAGTCGTAGTCCTCGGCCGCCAGGCCGCAGACGTGGAAGTCCACCCCCAGATCGGCGTAGTACCGCATGCGGTCGACGACCTCCTGGTACTTTTCCTCGTTCTTCTTCGCCACGGTGACGATCTCGGTGCCGTGAATGATGACCACGATATCCATGTCCAGCATGGGGTCCATGTTGTACGGACTGGCCTGCAACGGGTTGATCAGCGACCGCACCCAGAACAGCGCCGCGTTCATCTTGCCCGGATCGTCTAGGTAGAAGTCGTAGACTACCCGTGGCGGCTCGTAGTCGGGCGTGATGACCTTCGCCTGCGCCCAGACGGCCGATGACCCCAGCGCCGCAAGAGCGAGGGCCAACCACATCAGGAGTGCCGGCATCGCGAGATGCCAGGCGGGGAGGATCGTGCGTTTCATGACGGCCACCTCTCGTCGTGCCGGACCACGCGGTCGATGTGCCGGCTGGCGCCATCGAGCCCTGGCCACGTCGGCCAGGGAAGGTCCGGATATCCCTCAACTCAAGAGTAGGCCATCTTTCGCAGCCCGTTGTCGGGAAAACAACGCCTTGCGATTTGTTCGTGGGCTTTCAGTCCTCGCGGCGCGCGCAGGCCGGGGTGTCGTCGGGATGCTCGACCGCTTTGGCCACCCGGTCGACGAATTCGCCCACTTCATCCGGGCTCAGAACCGACAGCATCCGGCTCATGATCGAGGGCTCGATCGGGGCGAAGCTCGAGCGACCATCGGCCAGGCTCACCCAGACGCCGGCCGAGATAGCGGCTTCCGCCCGGCCCTCGCTGAACAGCTCGGCCTCGGCCGCCTGCGTTTCTTCCTCGTACCAGCCCTCGATCCGCTCGGCCAGCTCGTCGCTGATGTCATCGGGAATCGCGATGGTCGTGGCCTCCTCGGCCATCGGATCGCGCGAGACGGAAACCGACAACCCCTCGGCCTCGAGCCGCTTGACGAACCCAGCGCCGCGATCCGGCGTCAGAAACGTGAACTCGTACATGCCTCCCTCCTGCTTGTCGCAGGCCTCGCCACGAGCGACGAGACCCTTTTGCTATCCTAACGGGCCTTCATTCAGCAACGCCAACCGGAGCCGTCCATGACGTTCTCGCGCGCCTTCCCCGCCCATCGCCCACGCCGCATGCGTCGCGACGCCTTCAGTCGCCGCCTGATGCAGGAGCACACGGTCTCGACCAACGACCTGATCCTGCCGGTGTTCGTGCTCGAGGATCCGAACGGGCGCGAACCGGTCGAGTCGATGCCGGGCGTCGAGCGACTTGGTATCGAGAACCTCTCGCGGCTGGCCGAGCAGGCACTGGAACTGGGCATCCCGGTGCTGGCCCTGTTCCCGGTCACCCCGCCGCAAGCCAAGTCCGAGCACGCCGAGGCGGCCTACGACCCGGACGGACTGGTCCAGCGCACCGTGCGGGCGCTCAAGGAACGCTTCCCGGAACTGGGCATCATGACCGACGTCGCCCTCGATCCGTACACCACCCACGGTCAGGACGGCATCATCGATGCCTCCGGCTACGTGCTGAACGACGAGACCGTCGAGGTGCTGATTCGCCAGGCCGAGTCCCACGCGTCGGCCGGTGCGGACATCGTCGCCCCTTCGGACATGATGGACGGGCGCATCGGCGCGATCCGCAAGAACCTCGAAGCGACCGGGCACATCCACACCCGCATCATGGCCTACAGCGCCAAGTACGCATCGAGCTTCTACGGCCCGTTCCGCGACGCGGTCGGCTCGGCAGCCAACCTCGGCAAGGCGGACAAGACGACCTACCAGATGGACCCGGCCAACGGCAACGAAGCCCTCCACGAGGTGGCCGCCGATCTGGCCGAGGGTGCCGACATGGTGATGGTCAAGCCGGGCATGCCGTATCTCGACGTCATCTACCGGGTAAAGGAAACACTCGAGGTCCCGACCTTCGCCTACCACGTCTCCGGCGAGTACGCGATGCTCAAGGCCGCCGCCGAGCGCGGCTGGCTCGACTGGGACAAGTGCATCATGGAGACCATGACCAGCTTCAAGCGTGCCGGCGCCGACGGCGTGCTCACCTACGCGGCCATGGACATCGCCCGCCAGCTCAAGTAGCGATCCGGTCTCGGCCACCGCGACCGGCAAGCCGCCCGATCTGCCGGTCATGCCACCGGCCGAAGGCGGTGATCGCCACCAGTGCCCCGAGCAGCGCGAACGCCATGTCCGACTGGGCATCCCAGGGATCGCCCTGCGTGCCGAGAAACTCGACCGCCCCGCCACCGGCGACTACCGCTACGCCCCACTCGATCAGCTCATAGACGGCGCTCACCGTCATCGCGACACAGATCGCGAGAAAACCGATCATCCAGGTGCCACGTGCAAACCGGCCGCGAATCAGAATTTCACGGGCCAGCAGCGCAGGTACCAGTCCCTGGAAGAAATGCCCGATCTTGTCGTAGGGATTGCGGGACAGGTCGAACCAGGCCTGGATCTCGAAGCCCAGCGGCACGCGGGCGTAGGTGTAGGCCCCGCCGTAGATCAGCACCAGGGCGTGCAGGAAAACCAGCCCGTAGAGCAGCGGGGTAAGCGGGAATGGCTTGCGGGTGAACCACAGGATCGGCAGTGCGATCACCGCCGGGGCGACTTCGAGCACCCAGGTGGCGCGATCGTGGGGATCGATGCCCGAGAGCAGCAAGGCGACGAGCACCAGCACGGTCCCGCCAGTCAGCAGCCACCGGTCGTTCTCCACCACCATCACGCACCCTGCCCCGGTGCCAGCGACACGTTACCCGCCGCATCCAGCTCCCAGAAAGGGTTCTGGGCCACCTCCCAGAGGTGCCCGTCCGGGTCGGCGAAGTAGCCCGAGTAGCCGCCCCAGAACGTCGCCTGCGCCGGCTTGGCTATCCGCCCGCCGGCCCGCTCGGCCGTGGCCAGCACCGTGTCGACCTCCTCCCGCCGGCGCACGTTGTGCGCCAGGGCAATCCCGGCAAAGCCGCTGCCCTGCGACGACGGCACCCCGGCATCGGCGGCAAGCGCCTCGCGGGGATAGAGGGCGAGGACGATGCCGTTGAGCTGGAAGAACACGACCTGCTCTGCGGCACTGCCGACCGTCCAGCCAAGCCCCTGCTCGTAGAAGGCCCGCGAGCGGGTCAGATCGGCCACGCCCAGGGTGATCACGCTCAAACGTTGCTCCATCCCCCGCCCTCCCGACGATTGCCGGCTATCGTGCCGACGACGAGCGCTCGCGGATTGCGCCCAGGATCAGTTTCGCCAGATTGCGGTCGACCAGCGGCTTGTGCTCCGGGGCGATGCGGGAAGCACGCATGGCCTGCCGACCGATGCGCAGCGAATACAGCGCCACAGCCACGCCCTGCCCGGCCCGGGCGCCAAGGTTGACCATCAGGTTGGAGGCCCAACCTTCACTGGCCGAATCGAGCACGGTCTCGGTGGCCGAGGCAAAGGCCATGTTCTGCAGGATCATGCGATAGAGGCGCAAGCGGGCCGGGAACGAGAGCGTCAGCCCGTAGATGCGGGCGATGGCATTGACCATCCGCGCATTGCGCCAAGCCACCAACAACAAGTCGAGCGCGGGATAGGGACTGGCAGCAATGAACAGGCCAGTACGCACCACTTCGCGATGGATCAGGGCTCGTGCACGGGCATCCTGGTCGGCGTAAGCACGCTCGAGCGCCACCACCAGTTCGGTGGCGTGGCTGCCGGCATCGATACCGAGCAGGGCCCCCTCGAAGGTCCGTCGTTGCGGGTTGTCGGCGAGCAGGTGCTCGGCCGCTTCACGCAGTTCGACCACCGACTCGCCCATCTCGCCCTCGCGTTCGGCCTGCGCCAGTCGACGATTCAGTCGGGTGATGGCATCGATCTGATGCCGCTGGCGCCAGGCCCGCCAGACAAGCGCCAGAACAATCCCGCCCACGACCACCCCGATCGCGAAGATCACCCAGCCCAGCGCCGGATGAGCGGCGTGCGCCCACCAGATTGCCTGCAGCCAGTTGATGGTGACCCAGGTGACCGCCACCACACCCAACAGGGTCGCTACCCAGGGAAAACCCCGTCGGGGTTCGAGCAGGTCGGCCATCTCCTCGGCCGACTCCTCGTCATAGAGGGCCTCGGTATCGATATCCGGCACCGAATTCCCCTGGGCGTGGATACGAGTGGTCAGATGACCACCTCGGGGTGGTTGCTCATCGCTCATTGAAAGCTCCGGAGACTGTCTGTGTGAATACGTGGGTTCATTGATCGGCGCTCAGGACTCGCCGATCAGGAAATCGAGCAGGGCATCGACTCGCCGGCCGGGGAACGACCGGGCCCGATCCAGGCCGGTCGGCGGCGCCAGCGTGGGCAGGTCGTCGATGGCCAAGTCCAGATCATGCGGCATCTGCTCGGGGATGGCCGGCGGGGTGAAGGCTATCTTCTGCCGCGAGCTCTTCTCGGTACCGACCAGCATGGGGCGACCGCGCGCATCCTCGCGCGGCTGCGCGGCGGTGACCGCCGACACGGCGAACAGGCGCAGCTCGATGTCCTTGCCGGCCAGCCGCTGGGTCAGCTCGAACAGGTAGCTGTCGAGCAGCCGGGTCAGGCGCGCCTGGTCGGCGGGCAGCAGGTGATCGATCTGGGTGGCGACGATCGCCACCCGGCGAATGCGGCGCCCGAACAGGTTGCCCAGCCAGTGCCCGTCGCGGTAGCGGAACGGTTCGAGGATCGATTCGAGCGCCGCGCGCATGTCCGCGAGTGCCGACCGACCGCTGCGCAGCGCCCCGAGCAGGTCGACCAGGATTACCTGCGCATCCAGTCGACCGAAATGGGATTCGAAGAACGGCCGCGCGATCCGGTCACGGTAGTAGGTGAAGTGACGCTGGCAGACCTCGCCCCAGGAGCCCTCGGGGTAGTCCACCGACGCATCGGCCCCGACGCCGGGCAGGGGCAGGAATGGCATGGCATCCGGATCGAAGCCCTCGCCCGGCATCAGCCAGCGACCCGGCAGGTTGCGCGACAGGCGATGCGGCGGCAGACGACTGTCGGCCAACATCATCGACCAGCGACCGGCCAACGCCTCCAATCGCTCGGGATCGAGCGGCGCGGCGGGATCGATTGCCTGCAATTCCTCGAGCAGCCCGGGCGCGATCTCCCGGCGCGGGCTACGTGCCAGCCAGTCGTGCCAGTGGGCGCTGTACTCGGCAAACGTCCAATCGAGTAGGGAGAGATCCAGCAGCCATTCTCCCGGGTAGTCGAACAACTCCAGGCAGCGTCGCCGTGGCCGCAGCGAATACCAACGCCGATCGTAATCCAATGTCAGGCGGGCGATCGACCAGTCACGGGTGGATTCGGGCCAGCTCGGTGGCTGACCGGTCAATGCGGTCAGGGCGTGGTCGTAATCGAAGGCGCGCTCGATCTCGCGGTGCCAGCGACCGTGGCGAATCGCTGCCAGGCCGGACTGCTCCGACAGCGCGCCGCGCCGGGCATTCTCCAGGTGATTGATGATGGCCGTGATCAGGGTCGACTTGCCGGCACCGGACAGGCCGGTAATGCCGATGCGTGTAACCGGGCAGCCCGCGAGTGACGGGGTGGTCGATTTCTCGTGGGCCGTCGATGAATCGGCCTTGGATGGATCAGCCATGGAGCGATCAGCCTGGGAGTCGTTGGCCATAACTGTTGGGGCCTTTCATTTTGGGGCCACCGCCGGGGGCCGCCCGGCGAGTGAGGCAGTGTCACGATGGTAGACGAGCCGGCCGGAGCGCCCAAGTACGGCGCATCGGGAGGCGGTTTCGACGCAATTTGCAGACACAGCCGACAAGCTCGCATCGACGCCCTGAATGGAAGGACTGGCGGTCGTCGCCGGGCTGCATTAAAATGGTACCAATTCAGTTCGGTATTAGTCTTGACTAACTTTCGCGCGGGCGGGGCAACTCGCCGGTAGCGAGGCTTGACCGCGACCCCGACAAGGCGACGATCACCCGATGCACAATCCACACGCCAAGCTGCTGCGCATGGTCACCACCGCTTCGGTGACGCTTGCCCTGACGCTGATCGCGCTCAAGCTCGCGGCGAGCATCACCACCAACTCGGTGAGCATGCTCGCCTCGCTGATCGATTCGACCATGGACCTGCTCGCCTCGCTGGTCACGCTGGTGGCGGTGCGCATCGCGCTGCAGCCGCCCGACGAGGACCATCGCTACGGGCATGGCAAGGCCGAGCCACTGGCCGCCCTGGCCCAGGCAACCTTCATCGCCGGCTCCGGCGTGTTTCTGCTGATCGAGGCCCTGCAGCGCCTGATTCGTCCTCAAGAGATCGACGCGGTCGAGTGGGGCGTGGCGGTGATGATCTTCTCGATGGTGGCAACGCTCGCCCTGATCACCTTCCAACGCTACGTGATCGTCAAGACGCGCTCGCCGGCGATCAAGGCCGACGCTTCGCACTACAGCATGGACTTTCTGGTCAATGCCTCGACCATCGCCGTGCTGATCCTCGCCGGCTATGGCCTGAACTGGATCGACCCGATCTTCGGCGCCCTGGTGGGCATCTTCGTGCTCTACAGCGCGTGGAAGGTCGGTCGGGAGGCACTCGATCACCTGATGGACCGGGAGGTGCTCGACGGCACCGAGATGCGCATCGCGCAGATCGCCACGGCTCACCCGTCGGTGCATGCCGTCAACCAGATCCGCACCCGCCTGGCCGGGCAGACGATGATCATCCAGCTATACCTGTATCTCGACAATCACATCGATCTCAACCGCGCGCACCAGATCGGTGACGAGATCGAGGCCAAGCTGCTACGCACCTTCCCCGGTGCCGACGTGATGATCCACGAGGAACCGCTCTCAGCCTGGGAGCCGGGTTGCGGACCATCACCAATGCGGGTCGAACCGCTCACCGCCCGGCGCCCGCGCGCCGGCCAGTGCGAGACCTGTCGGGATCTGACCGATACCCGCCCCAGCCTCTGGCGACGCCTGCCATTCGTGCGACGTCTGGGCCGCAGTCCCCTCTGACGGGAAGACCCCGCACCGCGGTAACCAGCGCCCTCATCACAACAGCAACGAAAAAGGCCGGCATATTTGAATTGCCGGCCTTCGTACGTTCATGACGTCGATATCGCCTCAGGTCTTGAAGCGATTGACCAGCCCGTCGAGGTTGGCCGACAACCGCGTGAGGTCACCACCCGCGGTGGATACCTGCTGCGAGGCATCGTCGAGCTCCTCGCTCTTGGCGCGGATGCGCTCGAGGTTGCGATTGACCTCTTCGACCGTGGCCGACTGCTCCTCGGCGGCGGTGGCAATCTGCATGGTCATCTCGTTGATGTGATTGACGTGGCGCACCACCGCATCCAGCGACTCGTCGGTCTCGTTGACCGCCTCCAGCGTCGCCTCGCCCTGTGACTGGCTGACTTCCATTGCCTCGACCGTCCGATGCGCCCGCTCGCGCAGGCCGTCGATGATGCCCTTGATCTCCTCGGTGGACTGTTGCGTGCGGCTGGCGAGGTTGCGCACCTCTTCGGCCACCACCGCAAAGCCCCGGCCCTGTTCGCCGGCTCGGGCCGCCTCGATAGCCGCGTTCAGGGCCAGCAGGTTGGTCTGCTCGGCCACGCCCTGGATCACGTCGAGCACCTTGCCGATGTCCTTGGTCTGCGACTCGAGCTCGCCGATCGACTCGGCGGTGTTGCGCATCGAGCCCATCAGCTCATGCACGGTATCCATCGAGCGCTTGAGGGCCTGCTGACCGTTGTGCGTGACCTCCTCGGTCTCGTTGGAGGCACTCGCGGTCTGGTTGGTGTTCTCGGCGATCTCGCGGGTGGTAGCGGTCAGCTCCTCGATCGCCGAGGCCACCATCTGAGTCTGCTCGTTCTGCTCGTGGGTGCTCTCGCGCGACTGGCGCGTGATCATCGACATTTCCTCGGCCGAGGCGGCGAGCTGGCCAGTCGAATCGGTGATCTCGTGGACGAGGTTGTGGATGCGCTCGACGAAGCGGTTGAAGGCGCGGGAGAGCTTGGCGAACTCGTCGTTGCCGGTCACCGGCAGTCGGCGGGTCAGGTCACCCTCGCCTTCGGCAATGTCCTCCATGGCGCGAATCACGCGATGGATGCGGCGGGTAAAGGTCGCCATTACCAGCACCAGCAGGAAGATACCCACGCCCAGTGCCACGGCACCGATGAACAAGGTGGCCGCGCGCGCCTCGAGCATGTGGTCCTCGGCCGCCTCTGTACGTGCATCCTCGCGCTCCTTGGCCGTGGCGATCAGCGACTGGATGTTCTTGCGGATCTGCTGCCAGTCCGGATGCTCGTCCTGCACCAGGATCTGCTGGGCGCGCTCGATATTGCCGGCATCGACCTGGTCGAAGACCGCCAAGCGGGCCGCCATGACGCGTTCCCAGCGGGTCTCGATGTCATCGAGCAGGCCCTGGGCCTCGGCGTTGTCCGCCGATGTGAGCGAACGGGCCTCGACCAAGGCGGCACGCACCACTTCGTCGGTCTTGCCGGCGACCTTGATCGCCGCCTCGAGATTGGGACGGAAGACCTTGTTTCGGGTCGCCACACCACCCAGCAGGCCGTTGCTCATGATGTCCTGCAACGCCTCGACACGGGCGTTGTCCTCCAGTTGTACGCGCTTGTATTCCGCCGAGACGGAGTCCATCTGGATCAGCGCGTAGCCGAGTGCGCCGATAAACAGCACGGCGGACACGGCAAACGCCAGAAGGATCTTGGTGGTGTTATTCAGCCGGTTCATTACGACTCCTTGAGACCGATGACTTGCGATAATTTCTTTCGATCGATTTTTCGGCCGAAGCAGGCAAACCTTTAGCCTGCCCACGCAAATTAGCGAACCCTTATGCAAAGGGCGCCAGAAAGCCGTTTTGGCGAAGGTGAATTCAAAGGCGGAGCAGCGTACACTGATCGTGCGCCGAGCATATTCACGGCTAGTGATATGCCCATAAACACACGTTTCGACGGAGGAGGCATCATGGCCGACTCGGTATCCGCCGCCGGCAGCATGCAAACTGCCATGGCGAACGCACAACTGGCACAGGAAGTGGGTGTGCGCGTACAGAAACAGGCGATGGACACGCAGGAGCAGGCAATGGCGCCGCTGATCGAGTCGATCGGCCAGAGTGGTGGCCAGACCAGCACCGCGGCCAGCGATGGTCCGATCGGCGGCCAAATCAACACCTACGCCTGATCCAACCGGCCATTGGCCCACCGCGCTAGCGGTCTAGGAAACTCTGCGCGAACGCCATGCCACTCTGGCCTGGCGAGCCGTTCGTGATCAAGGCCCGATGTCGCGGACGTGCCGGTGGCCACGTCAAGACATCGCAACGCGGAGCACGGGCGACTCGCCAAGCCCCGTAGGGCGTGCCTTGAGCCGGGCATCTGCTGCGTTGTCGTCCTTGGAAAGAGAATGACTCTTCCGCGGCGGACGAGCGCCTTGCATCTGCCCGGCTCACGGCACGCAGTGCGGCATGGCATCCGCGCAGAGTTTCCTTAACCAACGGTTCCGTCATCCCCGGCCCCGCCGGGGATTTTTCGTTGCCAGCCCCTCGCGAGGCCCTGTGGACGACATCACCCTTCTTCAATTGCTGCTGGCCAACCTCGCCATCTTCGCCGGCGCCTTTCTGCAGGGGCTGGCCGGTTACGGCATCGGCACCCTATCGGCGCCGTTGCTGTTTCTGATCAGCCCGCTGTTCCTGCCCGGCCCGTTGATCCTCAACGCCGTGCTGCTGACCGTCCTGATCCTGTGGCGCAGCCGCTCGAGTCTGAGTTTCCGCCCGGTGCGATTCGCCATTGGTGGCGACATCGTTGGCACACTGTTCGCCGTCGTGACCCTGGCGCTGCTCACCGCGCGGGGCTTCGAACTCGCCTTCGGCATCCTCATCCTGCTCGCCGTTGTCTTGAGCGTGGTCGGCATCCATCCGGCCCTCAATCCGCGCAACAGCGTGATCGCCGGGGCCGCCTCGGGCTACATGGGCACCATCACCGCCGTGGGTGGGCCGCCAATCGCCCTGATCTACCAGAACGAGCAGGGCCCGTTGGTGCGGGCCAATCTCTCCGCCTTCTTCCTGTTCGCGAGCCTGGCGAGTGCCGTGGCCCTGTTTTTCAGTGGTTTCATCGGTACCCGAGAGTGGTGGCTGTTCGCCACCCTCCTGCCCGGCACACTGGCCGGCTTCCTGGCCTCGGGGCGCCTGGTCAACCGCATCCCCTTCGGCGCCTTGCGCCCGATCATCCTCGGCATCGCGGCGATCGCCGGGTTGAGCGCCATCATCAAGGCCTTACTGCCCTGACGTTCGGCATTACCCCCGCTACAATGCCGCTCCCTGAGAGAGCAAACCGCCGTCATGACCGATCCGATCCCATCAACCGCCCCTGCCCCGACGCCATCGCCCAGCCCCTGGCGCTTCTGCATTGCCCCGATGCTTGCATGGACGGATCGGCATTACCGGTTTCTCGCCCGCCAGCTGAGCCGGCACGCACGGCTGTACACGGAGATGGTGACCACCGGCGCGCTGTTGCACGGGGATGTCGAACGGCACCTGCGCTTCGATGAAAGCGAGCACCCGGTCGCCCTGCAACTGGGCGGTTCCGACCCGCAGGCGCTGGCCGAGGCGGCGCGGATCGGCGCCGAGTGGGGCTATGACGAGATCAATCTCAACGTGGGTTGCCCCAGCGACCGGGTACAGAACGGGGCGTTCGGTGCCTGCCTCATGGCAGAACCCAACCTGGTGGCCGAGTGCGTTGCCGCCATGCGCGGGGCGGTCGACGTGCCGGTGACGATCAAGAGCCGCATCGGCATCGATCACCAGGAAACCTATGATGAATTCCGTGAATTCGTCGACATCGTCGCCGACCAGGGTGGTGCGGAGGTATTCATCGTCCACAGCCGCAAGGCCTGGCTGAAGGGGCTTTCACCCAAACAGAATCGCGACGTGCCACCCCTTCGACCCGAGTTCGCCACGCGATTAAAGCGGGAACGTCCGGACCTGACCGTGGTGCTCAACGGCGGGCTGACGGAGATCGAGGCGATGCGCGCCGCGCTCGCCGAGGTCGATGGCGTGATGGTCGGCCGGGCGGCCTATCAGAACGTCGGCCTGCTGGCCGACATCGATGCGGCCCTGTTCGACGACGGGAAAACCGCCGACCGGCTGGCTGCGCTGCTGGCGTATCGAGACTACGTGGCAGCCGAGATCGCCCGCGGCACCCGTCTGCCCACCCTGATCAAGCCGATACTGACCCTGTTCCAGGGCCGCCCCGGCGCGCGTGCCTACCGCCGCCACCTGAGCGAACAGTCACCGCGACGCGTCGATGATCCGAGCGTGATCGACGAGGCGATTGAGTTGCTCAGCTAATTGCGTCGGTGACCTCGGACGGAAAGCCCATCCAACTCGAACGCGTTGCCGAAACCGTTCACGTAAATGCCCACCCCGGGGTGAAGACCCAACAGATAGAAATCGCCCAGCCCGCACAGCAGTTCCACTGTCTTGCCGTGGCGCTTTTGCAGGGCGGCGGTGATGACCGCAAAGCGCTCGTCCTTGCGGTCGACAGCCTCGACCCGCACCGCCCAGTGGGCGCGTTCGCGGGCGAAGGGATTGCGGGTGGCCGACTGGTCGGCCATCAGGGCCACACTCGCTACACCGGTCACAGGTGCCCGGATTCGGACTCACCACGGCATCCGGCTGTTCAGACAAACCTTCAGCGACTTTCTCGAGCAGTGACGCGCAACTGCGATTCGCGGGCGCCGGCCCCGGCTGTGCGGCGACACACGACCTACGCGGTCATAAACATCGAGACCCTTGCGCGCCCCTGGGGGCCCTCTTCGCTCGCCGCGAGCTAGGTTACCAGCACGGCCCTGGCTCCGAGTCCGGGCAGACGGTGGTCTCGTCGGTGCGCACTTCCTCGAGTTCCGCCTCGACCACGTCGGCAAAGCTCAGGTCGGCACCTTCCAGGCGGACCCCAGACAGCACCGAGAAGAACAACCGTGCATCGTACAAGTCCACGCCCTGAAGATTGGCGCCGCTGAGGTCCGCGCCTTCCAGAACGGCGCTATCGAGGCGCGCGTCGATCATGCTCACCTCATGCATGACAGCCCGGGTGAAATCGGCGCGAGTCAGATAGGCGCCATCAAACCGCGCCCGGCGCATGTCTGCTTCGGCAAAGTTGACGCCGCCTAGAATCGCACCGCGAAGATCGGCATCCACTAGGCTGGCGCCACGCAGATCGGATGCGGTAAGGGTGACCTTTCTGAGGTCGGCATCGTCCAGGTTCGCGCCTCGCAAGTCCGCGCCCAACAGGTTGGCGCCCTCGAAGTGGACACCGGAGAGGTCGCATTCCACGCAGGCATTGGTGTTCGTCAGCTGGTCTTGCGGCTCCGCGAGACAGGCCGTGCTTGCCGCCCCAAGAATCATGACTGCCGTTGCAGCACGCCTGATCATTGTGTCACCTTGGTGAAACGGGCCTGAACCGGCCCTTCTCCCTGCATGCTCACCGTCACGGCAACACGAAGGTCATCAGCATCGCGCAGGTCAGGGTGGCGACCTGACAGCTCATTGTCCCCTTCCGGCGCGAGTGTCACCGACAGCCTGCGATCGCCCGACGCGATCATGGCCCGGCCTTGAGCCCCGCTCGTGGGCTGCGGATTGTCGGCATGGTCGGTCACCCATATGCGTACCCGCTCCTGTTCCACCAGCAGTTCGAGGTGATACTGCTCCGTGGCCCGTAGCATCCCGCCGTGCGTGCCCTCGAGTTTCGGCTGGTGCTCGTTGCCATGGGCCCACGTCAGCGAAACCATTGCAATGCTCATCCCTAGAACGAGTATCGCCCCCTGCCAGGGGCTGATCAGTTTGCGCATCTCTACCCTCCTCTTGAAAGAGAACGGAGGCGGCGAGAACGCCGCCTCCGTTACCCACTACACCGAAGTGCTGAGCGACGACTTGAGGTCCTCCCAACTCTCGGGAAACACTACGCGCTGGTGGTGACTGCCGGGACTCGACAGACGCGCGACGATATCGCCCGTATCTCTGTCGATCACCAGCCCCGACTGTCCAGCCTGGTGACCGACATACACCGTGGTGATGCACTTGTTTCCACACCACAGGTTTCGCAACTTGCGTGCCAGTGCGAGTGCAGTTCCAAGTGATTGACCGCCTGTGAACGCAACGCGGACCGGTTTCACGGGGAAACGGGATCCCGAACTGGCGAGCCTCGCCTCGTTCCGCACTGAAACGGTCGCGACCGATCGCGCAAGGTCAGTCGTCCTCGATTACGCCGCAGTACATGCGAGCACCGCCCTTGCCGTGCTGATGAGCGGCATGCTCGGCGTAGCGATCCGCTCCGTGATGGATCAACAAGGAGCGCCCCTGAAACTGCGCCACCTTGGGCCGCGGCGCCAACGTCGGAACCCGGGCTTGCCCGTTGCTCTCGACGACCAGCACGGGCAGGTCACCCAAGTGCCCGGCTCCGTACGGACCGGCGTGCTGACCCGTGCTCTCAGGGTCGTAATGGCCTCCCGCGGCTCCGGCCGCGACCATGTGCCCGTGCTTGCGCTGCGGCCCGCAGTCCGGGTTCTCGTGCACATGCACTGCGTAAGGCCCAGGGGCCAGTCCATCGAGGTCAGGCATCATCAGCAGGCCGTGATCGCCGTCGCGCAGGGTGATGTGCCCGACCTCTCCGCCCACCCCCTCGGCATCGACTTCATGCAGGGTGACGGTTACCTCACCGGCACAAACCTGTGCGGCCGCCAAACTCAGGGCCGCAGCCGTCATTGCCAATACACGCTTGTTCATATTCGTCTCCTACTCGTTGTTGCGAGAGTGCCGCGGTTCTGCCACGGCATTCGAAGGGGACCTTGATGGCAAACCCCCAACGCTCGTTGAAGTTCACATTCACGATGCCCAGCAGGTTGCGGTTAAGCGTGTGCTACTCGTCATGATGGCGAAGCACCTCGCCATCGCCACCTGCTAGGGGCTGGCCGGTTTGCGCATGTCTGCCCTTCTATTGAACGAGAACGGAGGCGGCGAGAACGCCGCCTCCGTTAGCACTACACCGAGGTGCTGCGCGAGGACTTGAGGCCCTCCCAGCTCTCGGGAACCACCACGTGGTCGTGGTGACCGGCAGGACTCGGCAGACGCGCGACGATTTCGTCCGTATCCGCGTTGATCACCACCAGCCCCGACTGTCCGGCCTGGTGGCCGCTGTACACCGTGGTGATGTACTTACCGTCCACCGTGCAGTCGCAGGTGTGCGGGTCCGGGCCGGTATCCCACTGGGCCACCACCTTCCAGGTCTTCGGATCAACCTTGCAGATATAACCGTTGTTGGGCTTGCGGGCCCAGATGGTGAAGAACACCCAGCGAGAATCGGGCACGTTCCCCATGTGCAGGGGCAGATACTTGCGCCCAAAGCCCTCGACAAAGGCCTCTTTCTTCCATTTGAGCGGATCCGGATCCGTCGAGCGGAACACCGCAATGTTGTTCTGCAGCACGTTGTTGCACGCCAGGAAGTACTCGCCGCTCGGCGTGAATCCGGCTTCGTGCAGGGGCGTCAGCACCGACGGCACCGAGTAGGTCCAGGTGGAGCCCTTTTGCTTGACCTCCGGGAAGGTGTCGGGAGAGCCCTTGGCCGTGGACAACAGCGCCACCGGCTCCCAAGTCTCGGTATTCACGATGACACAGCAGCCCAGACGGCGGATGAGGATCGCCCCCAGCGGCAGCTCCGGATGCCAGGTCCAGGCGTCGACGAACACCGCCGTGGGATCTGCCGGCATGAGTTCTTCGCCCAACATGGCCTCGTGCGAGGTCTTCATGCCCTTGCGTCCGAGCAGATCGAACTTGCCGGTGGAGCTGTCCGGGAAGATGTGCGAGACGTGGAGCTGACGGGACACCGGGTCGTAGTCACATTTGAAGGCCTTGACGATCTTCGGATCGTCACCCAGGTCGGTGATCAGGACCATGTCCTTCTGGCCGTCGGCGTAGGCGACATACTTGTTGGCATTCTGACCGACACCGATGGAAACGTGCACACCCAGGCCCATGCCGGTGGCTTCGGACACGTCAGAGACGACGCTGATGCGGTTCTGCTGGCCGCTGCCGTCATAGCGCATCTTGTACATCTTGAAATCGCCCCGATCACGCCACTCCGGAGAGTTCTCGTTGACGTAGGGCGCACCCGGGGGCTGCATGGTCTGGTAGAAATCGAAGCTCTTGTACGGATCCGCCGACGGCATGGCGGCGATATGGTGAGGGATCGGCATATCCATGCCGTCTAGCCCGTAGTTGTACCAGGCCAGGGTCTCGGGCGCCGACAGGTCGAGGGCCGACACCGTGCCGCTGTACTTGCCGGGAAGGAGCACGACATTGCCCTTGAACTTTTTAAACAGCTCGTGAGTGCCCTCGCCCCGGGCATCGTGGACCGCCCCGAATGCCGGAGAGGCCCCCAGGCCGAGCCCCATATGTCCCGCCACGCCGGCAGCGCCGGTGGCCAATGTCCCTCGCAGAAACTGCCTTCTGTTCATGCTCATAATGATTACTCCGTTCTTATATACAGGTGCAAATTCAGATCTTTCGCTTGTTCCAGTCCTGGCTGCCGACGAACACGTTCTCCACTGTGCCGTCCGCCTTGACCACCACCACGGTCGGCAGACCGCGGATGCCCAGCCGATTGGAAAGGCCGTTCGGTGCGAAAACGTTATTGGGCGCAACGAACATGGGGCTCTTCAAGCCCTCCTCGTGCTTAATCACCCGCAGCGTGCGAGCCGTTTCCTTGATCTTGTCACCGCCTAGCAAAGCGGTGCCGACCTGATCGGTGTTCAGGAACAAAAGCTGCGCGGAATTGGTATCCACCGCCTTCTCGAGCGCCTTAAGTTCCCCCACCGAGGCCGGAACGGCGCTGATGAAGAGCGCCAGGACGGAACGCTTGCCGTCTAGCTGCTCAGCAAGCTCCACCGGCTTGCCGTTGGCATCGTAGAGTTCGATATCGGTGGGGAACGGGTCGCCTGCTTTGAGTCCGTCGGGGAATACATCGCCGCCCACTTCATCTGCAGTGGGGAAGGCCCCCTCCTCCTGTGCCGACAGTGCCGGCTGGGACAGGGAAAAGGCGAGCAGCCCCGCGAACGTGGCGGCGCCGAAGACGCCGGAGCGCCTCTTGGCCGCACCAATGAGCGTGCGTGCACGCTTCTCAGTGTTTTCTGTCATATCGCATTCCTCCAATGGATCGATCTTGTTGATGCGTGGCCCGTTCTGCCGCGTCGTATGCAACGGTCCGAGGCCGCGCACTGATCTTTGAAGCAATAGCTGTGCCAGCGCCCGGAAAGGCCCTGAAAGGCCCGGTACAAGCGCGTATCGGCGGGTATGGAGGCCAGGAACCGTGAACCGGTTTCAGCAGGTGTTCCGGGGTGGAACGAGGAAGTCGAGGCGGGGGCGAAACAGACGTTCCGGGTTGAAACAGACGAAAAGCGTTACTACTTGTCCTATCTGGCCGGGTTGTCGTTGAGGCCGTAATGACGGATCTTACGCCACAGCGTAGTGCGGCCGATGCCGAGCTCCCGGGCGGCTTCGGACAGGTTCCCGAAGCGCTGCAGCGCAGCCTCAATGATCATGCGCTCGGAATCGGCGAGATTGTAGCCCTCATCGGCGAGCAACGCGGCAGCGCCGGGTACAGACGCAGTGTCCGCATCCGCCAACTCTTCGGGAAGGTCATCGATGCCGACTCGGCCGCTTTCATCCGCGAACACGGTCATTTGCTCGATGAGGCTGGCCAGCTCGCGGACGTTGCCTGGATAGTGATAGGAGAACAGACGCGCCCGCACCTCATCGTCCAGCCGCACCCGCGGCCGACCGTGCTTCTCGCAAAATTCGCGGGCGAAGCGGTCGACCAGCCTGTGGAGATCATCCGGTCGCTCGCGAAGCGGCGGCAGGTGCAAACGGACGCCGTTGATCCGATAGAACACGTCAGGACGGAACTCGCCATTCTCGATCAACTGGCGCAGGTCCCGGTTTGCCGCGGAGATGACGCGCACATTCACACGGGTGTGGCGGTTGCAGCCGACGCGGCGCACCTCCTTGTCCTGCAGGACCGAAAGCAGTTTCGCCTGCATTTCAGGGGAAAGGGTGTCGATCTCGTCGAGAAAGATAGTGCCGCCGTCCGCTTCCTCGAACAGCCCGGCCCTCGACTGTGTCGCTCCGGTGAAGCTGCCCTTGACATGACCGAACAGCTCGCTCTCGATGAGTTGCTCCGGCACGCTTGCACAGTTGAGACTGACGAACGGCCCGTCCCGGCGCGAACTCCGATCATGAACCAGCCGGGCCAAATGGCTCTTGCCCGTGCCCGTCTCACCGCTGATCAGAACGTTGATATCAGTGGCGGCCAGGCGATCGACACGGATCAGTAGCGCCTTCATCTCGGGGCTCTCGGCTACCATGCCTGCGTCCTTCTCATCCTGTGTCCGCTCGCCGGCACCTGGACGCTGGTCCCGCAACGCGCATGCCTCGCGGATCTTCTCCAGAATCTCATGCTCCTTGAATGGCTTCTTGAGATAATCGAAGGCCCCACCGCGCATTGCTTCGACGGCGGACTCGATCGAGCCGTAGGCGGTGATCAGGATCACGGGGATCTCGGGATGGCGAGCGCGCACCTCGTGCAACAATTCCGTACCGGACATGCCGTCCATGCGCAAATCGGTGATCACCACATCATGGTGCCCGCTCTCCAGAACTGCGAGGGCCTCTTTCCCACTCACAGCCTGGCTGGCTTCCATCCCGGCGTTCTCCAGGAGCAGGCCCAGGCTGCGACGCAGACTGCGCTGATCGTCGACGATCAATACCCTAATCATGCCACCGCACCTCCGACTTGACTCGGTTCGCCGGACTCTCCCGCGGACGGGTGCGCGGAATGCTGAGCGCGAAGCAGGTACCTCGGCCCGGTCCACCGAAAATGCGCAGCCGACCGGAGCACGTCCCCACCAGCTGGCGGACGATTGCCAGGCCGAGTCCCGCGCCGTGGGAACGCTGCGAGACGAAGGGCTCAAAGATCTCCTCGCGTCGGTCCGCAGGAATACCAGGCCCATCGTCCTTGACCATGACGTACGCCCGCTCGGACCGTACCCGCACCGAGATCTCCACTCGGCCTTCGCCCTCGATAGCCTGTGTAGCGTTTAGCAGCAAATTCGAAAGCACCTCGTGAAAACCATCGCTGTCGAGCAGAACCGGACCGGACTGCCCGCGCACATCGAGTGCGATCCGGATCGGGAGCTGTTCCTGCGCAATATGATGACGTATACGCGCAATCGCCTGTTCCGCAATCCGGACTGGATAGGCGGCTTGCGATGCCCGTTCACGGGGTTTTCCGAAGCTGAGGAAATTTCCTGTCAGGCGCTCCAGCCGTTGTACCTCTCCCTCCACGATCTCCAGGGCATCGCGGCCCTTGGCTTGCCCCGCCACACTGCTTCGCAGCACGGCGAGGCAGTTCTCGATTGCTCCCAGCGGGTTTCGCACCTCGTGCGCCACGCTGGCGGCCATTTGCCCCAATACGGCCAGACGCTCGGCGCGCAGCTTCTGTGCCTCGGCCTCGCGCAGTTGGCAGTTCGCATCTCTCAGGTCCTTGTAGGCGCGGCTATTGTTGACAGCGATGCGCACGCTCTCGGCGAGCAACATGCCCTTGTCCAGGGTCGGCCGGCTGTAGGCGACCGGCTCTTTGCGAAGCAGCACCATCACGCCCGCCAAGTCATCGTCACGGCGCAGCGGGAAGGCGGCCGCCGCCCCCCAGTCGCAGGTCGCGCTGGCAAATCGCAGTGGCGGCGGCCCTTCACCCTTGTGCAGGAGCGCCACCGGCTGCCCCGTACGCAGAAGCTGTTTGAGCAACGTCCGTCCGCCATCGCTGTCGGCCCAGTGCAAGTCGGCAGCTCCTTCCGCGGCCTGACCGCTGGCGAGAATGCACTGGCTCGCGATGGACAGGTTCTGCCCGCCGCGCAGGAATACAATGGCGGCATCACTGCCCAGCAATTGCGTGCTCTCACGGCACACGCGCTCGAGCACATTGTCCAGCTCCAGCGTCGAACCGAGCATGGAAGTGACCTTGAGCAGCGAGGTGCGAAAACCGATCGCCTCGACGCGATTCTCGTCGAGAATGGCGGTGTAGATGATCGGACCGATCTCTGCCGCCAAGTCAGAGAACAGGCTCGACGGCACACCACAGGTCGCACCTTCGCGCATGTGGACCGTGAGCATGCCGAACACCCTGTCGTTGGCCCGCAGGCTGAGCGTGAACGGGCCGCTCCCTGGGCGACACACGTCCGAGACCGTTTGCTGCAGCTGTTTTTCGCTCACGGCACGTACCGTCCAGGCCAATCGCTGGCGATCGAGTCCACGCTGCAACTCGGGGACTTCATCGTCCGGGACGCTCAGAATCAGTTCGTAAGCGTCCGCATCGATGAAGTTGGACAGAGCCCGCCCAATGACTTCCGTGGCATCGCGCAGGTCGAGACAATTGATGGCTTCGCTCACCATGCGGTTGCGGATGGCGAGTTCGCGGTTGATGACCTCCTTTTCGACGTTGGAGTCGCGCAAATCGGTGTGCGCCCGGGTCAGCTCGCTTCTCGAACGTTCCACGGCACGCAGCGCCATGACGAGCCCCACCGCGATGACGACCAGGATGCCGAGATAGAAGACCGCCTTGACCAGGTGCCAGCTCCACCATGCCATGTCCCACAAGAACGAAAAGCGGAATAAGTAGACACTCTCAGCGAACAGCAACATCAGCCCCGAGGCGAGCATCGCCACCAAATGGTGCGTCGCACGGTAATAGACGAGACAGGCCGTCGCGGTCACGGCAAACAAGGCGCCCGCCAGTTCGTGCAGGCGCAGGGCGCCGATTGGGAAACTCTCCTCGACCCCGGTTGCGCTTCCGGTCAGGGTGCCGATGAACAGCGCTCCGCCCACGACCACCACCGTCGAGAGGAAAAGCCACTGCGCCGTCATGGTATTGCGTCGCCCCGATGGCTCCCGGGTGAAGTGCACAACCACGCCGGCCAACATCAAGCCTCCACCGATCACCGCCGAGAGCGTATGCAGCTTGATGAACAGCTCGGTCTGTTCGCGCGGAGACGTCGCCGCATGCCAGATATCCAACCCGCCCATCGCCGCAAAGGCGAACCCGAACACGGCCAGCGAAAGCTGCCGGTACTGGTGGGAGAGGGAAAACAACAGCCCGGCGATCAGCAGCGCCGTTAGCCCGCAGAAGGCCTCGAGACTGGTGTGTGCAATGGAGTCGACGTAGCGCAGGCTATGCCCGTCTCCGTACCAGCTCACGAACAGCGCCGGGCCGAGCAGGAGAATCCCGACCCAGAGCAGAA
The DNA here is from genome assembly GCF_003932495.1 of Guyparkeria sp. SCN-R1. Classification (GTDB taxonomy): domain Bacteria; phylum Pseudomonadota; class Gammaproteobacteria; order Halothiobacillales; family Halothiobacillaceae; genus Guyparkeria. The sequence goes on along the minus strand of NZ_QZMT01000004.1, from coordinate 83,471 downwards.
ACCACAACTCCGGCTTGAGTCCCAGCCTAATCGGCCGCAGCCAGTTTGCGTCTTTGGTGTCGATAAGGTTCAGCATACCGGGCGGCGCATCGGCTCTATCCTCCAAGCGTCACAGGTTACCTTACCCCAGGGCGCCACTGGCGCTAACACTGCCGCTCATGCTTGCGGAGCTGCATCACGCTCACACAGCTCGGGTCGACGGGCCACCAGCCAAGCGTAGCCCGCAGGCAGTATGAACAGGTTGAGCGCCGTGGAACTGATCATCCCGCCGAGAAGCACGATGGCGAGCGGGCGCTCCAGCTCCTTGCCCGCCGGATCACCAATCAGAAAAGGAAGCACGGCGAGTGCGGTCGTCAATGCGGTCATGAGTATGGGCAGCATGCGCTGACGCGCGCCACGGATCGCCAGCGCACGCGGCCCGACCCCGGGCTGCTCGACGCTGAGGCGCGTATAACGCGCCAACAGCAGGACGCTGTTGCGGGTAGCGATCCCGAACAGCGCGATTAGCCCGATGATCGAGGGTACGTTGAGCGTCTCGCCGGCGAGCGCCAGAGCGGCGAGGCCACCCAAAAGCGCGAACGGCAGATTGGTCATGACCAGCAGTGCAAGACGCACCTGCTTGAAGGCATAAAGCATCAGGGCGAAGATCAGCAGCACGGCCGCCGCGCCCGACAGCATCAGGTCGCGGGTCGCACGCTGCTGGCCTACGTAGTCGCCGCCGAATACGAGCGAGTAGCCGGCGTCGAGTTCCACTGCCTCCGCCAGGCGTTCCCGCGCTTCGCTCACGACACTGTTCAAATCGCGACCTTCCACGTTCCACTGCACCACGGCCCGGCGCGCGCCGTCCTCACGTTTGATGACGTAGGGCTCGCGCACGGGGTTCAGCTCGGCGACCTCGCGCAAGGGAACGATGTCGCCATCCGGCCCGCGAAGCGGAAAGGCGCCCAGTGCATCAATGCTGTCGCGGCTTTCCGCATTCACGCGTACCACGAGGTCGTAGGAGCGGTCGGCTTCCAGTACGGTGGACACCGCGACACCATTGAAGGCCTGCCCCGCCTGACGAGCGATCTCCCCGGGTGTAAGGCCGTAGGCCGAGGCAGCCTCCCGATTCACCCGAATATCCAGCCCCGGAGCGGTAATCATCGGCTCGGCCATGAGGTCGACCACGCCCGGCATATTGCGCACGGCATCCAGCACCTCCGCCTGCTTGCCTTGGAGGACCTCCAGCTCCGGTCCGTAGATCTTGACCGCGACCTGCGCCCGCACGCCGGAGAGCAATTCCTGCATGCGATGGGTGATGAACTGTGAGACGTTCACCTGAACTCCGGGCAAGTCGGCGAGCGACTCACGAAGTTCTTGCATCACCCCGGCCACATCACGCACCTCCGGATCGACCGTCACGTCGAATTCGCTGAAGTTGACCGGCTGGGCGTCTTCATCGAGCCGCGAGCGACCGGCGCGTTGCACCACGCTGACCACGCCCGGCACGGCACTGACCCGCGCCTCGACCTCGCGCCCCATGCGGAGGTTCTCGTCCAGCGACGTGCCCGGCATCATTGTGGTGGCGATGACGATGTTTCCTTCGTGGAAGCCGGGCAGGAAGGAGCGGCCCAGTCCGAGCAAGAGCACCAGCACGCCGACAAGGGCGATCAAGCCCACCGCCAGCATTGCACCGGGCCGCCGCACCGTCCAATGCAGGCCGCGCCGGTAAACACCTTCCAGCCGTCGGGTCAGCGGACTGACCCGATGTTCGTGCGCGGCGCCGCGACGATTCAGGAGGTAGTAGCAGAGCACCGGAATGAGCGTGAGCGCGACCAGCAACGAGCTACCGATGGCCGCCAAGTAGGCCACTGCCAGCGGCATGAAGATGCGCCCCTCGATCCCTGACAAAAAGAAGATCGGCATGAAGGCAACCACGATGATCAGCGTCGCGAACACCACCGAGTTTCGGATCTCGCGGGACCCCTCGTAAATTACCCGCAGCAGCGGCTCCCCGTCGTCTGCGGTGCGGCTCTCGCGCAACCGGCGAAGGATGTTCTCCACGTCGATGATCGCATCGTCGACCACCTCGCCGATGGCGAACACCAGGCCACCCAGGGTTAGGGCGTTAATGCCGATCCCCATCGCCCAGAGCACCAGCACGCCCATGAGGAGCGAGGCGGGAATCGCCACCAGGCTGATGACTGTGGGCCGCCAGCGCACCAGAAACAGGAACAGCACCAACGCCACGATGATCGAGGCGTGCAACAAGGCCTCGCGTAGGTTCTCCACGGAGCGATCGATGAACGAGGCCTGCCGGAACACATCCGTCACCAGCTCCACATCGGGCGGCAGGTTCTCCGCCAGGCGGGCCAGCGTCGCTTCCACTCGCTCGGTGGTCTCCAGGGTGTCCGCCCCCCATTGCTTCGAGACCGTCCCGACGACGGCATTGGCGCCGAACATTTGCCCGTCGCCGCGCTTGATCTCTTCACCGAACTGCACCTCACCGAGATCGCCGAGGGTGATCGGACTGCCCTCACGCATCGCGACAGTGCTCGCGCCCAGATCCTGAAGTCCGCCGAGACGTCCGTCCACGCGCACGAAGTACTCTTGTTCCCGGTTGGGATAGACGAACGCTCCCGCGCCAACGCGGTTCGCCTCGGTCGCCGCGTCGACCACATCGGCGAACGGGATATCGAAGGCGTTGAGCTTGAGCGGATCGACCATCAGCTGGTACTGCTTCACGCCCCCGCCCACGGCCACGACCGAGGCCACGCCGGGCTCGGCCAGCAAACGGTTGCGAAACTCCCAATCCACCAGGCTGCGCAGCGCCAGTGGATCCGGCTCGGCGGACCAGTCGACGAGCGCGAACTTCAGCAGCCAGCTAACCGCCGAGGTGACCGGCATCATCTGTGGGGCGTCGATATCGCGCGGGAGTTGATCCTGGACCAGCTGGATGCGCTCCTGGGTGAGCATTCGGGCCCTGTAGACGTCGGTGTCGCCGCCAAACACGATGACGATTCGGGAGAGTCCCCCGGAAGAATCGGAGCGTAGCTGTTCGACGCCTTCCATGCCGCTCAGGGCCACTTCCAGAGGCCGGGTGACCAGCAATTCCACGTCGGCAGCGGAATAGCCCGGGGCTTCGGTCTGGATCTGGACCTGCGGTGGCGCAAATTCGGGGAAGACATCTACAGCCATTTGCGTGGCGGCCACCACTGCCGCCCCGCCCACGACGATGTAAACCAGGAGCACGGCCAGTCGGTAACGCAAGGCCCAGGCGATGATGCGATCGAACATAGGATGCCCTTCAACTCAGTGATCGTGATGGTCGTCCAACCCGGCCCCGTCCCCGAGACGATAGGCCCCTTCCAACAGCGTCTTCCCTCGCGTCACGACCCGCTCGCCGGCGGACACTGCATCCGCCAGCGACCAGCCGCCCAAGTAGTCCCTGATAGTCAGCGTCCTGCGTTCGTACCGGCCTTCGCTGACCTCGACGAAGGCGATCGGCCCCGTCCCTTGGCCCATGACAGCGTCGCGGGGCAGCCAGCCCCCCTCCTCACCGCGGGTCAGCAATTCGAGCCCGACCAGGCGCCCCACGTCCAGCACGTTTGGGTTCTCAAGATCGACGAGAAAGCGCCCCAGGCGGTTGGTGGAGTCCACCGCCGGAACGCTCTGCGTAAGCGCCAGGTCGTGCATTTCTCCGTCGTCCGCGCGGACTCGGACACGCGTCTCATCATTAAGCGTGGCCAGGGTATCGGCGTAGACCGATCCTTGAAGGCGACGCCCGCCCCCATCGACCACGATTCGGGCGAGCGGCGAGCCGACCACGACGAAGCTCTCCATGGCGCGATCACCGGCGCGGACGATCTCGCCGGGCGCCACGAACACCTCCGAGATCACGCCCGAGACTTCGGCGCGCACGTCCAAATGCTCCACTGCATCCTTGCGTGCTTCCAGGGCGAGAATGTCATCCTCGGCCATCCCCCACCAGCGCAGATTCGAACGTGCATCGCGCTTGTAGTTAGGGAGCCGCCCCTCCTCGCGCAATGTCTCCTTCAACTCCTCGTTCTCCAACAGAGCGAGATAGGATCGCTGGGTCAGAATGAACTCGGGACTGTAGATGGACGCGATGAGATCGCCCTTTTCGACCCGCATCCCGGGGCGGACATGCACCTCGGAGACCTGCCCGCTCAGATAGGCGTTGATGTCGCGCACGGCGCCCGGCCGCGGCACCACGCGGGCATAGGCGGGGACCCGCGCTTGCGGGGCACGGTTTTCGACGAGGACGGTGCCTATGAGCGATGACGCCACCTCGACGACGGGCCACTGCCCGCCGTCATCCGTTGAACTCGGGAGTTGCCCGACGTCCGTCTCCTCGACGGGCGCCTCGGGTTCATCGTGGTGATGCTCCTCGCCCTCGGCGAAGGCCCCGCTGTCGCCGTGAGCGAGCACCGCCGGCGGCAGGTTCGTCAGCGCCAGAACAAAGAGTCCGCAGAGCAGTTTCCTGCCGTCCAACTGCTGGAGCACACTCATGACTGCCCTCCGATGGAGACCTGCAGCCGCGCCCCGTCGCGCAGCAGGGCTATCCCCGGCCCCGGTATCGGCGTGAGGCGCACCAGACGGCGTTGATTGGCCGGGTTCACGATGCCGGAGACCTGATCGACCATGGCCCGAAGCGGTTCACGGCCACCGCCATTCGTCACCCAGAGCGTCGCCGGACTCCCGGGCTGCATCTCGCGGCTCTGCTCCGCAGGAATTTCGGCCTCTACGATGATGGAAGCGCTGCTTGCGACGCGGAAAACGGTAGTACCGGCAGTGCTGAAAAGACCGGATGCCGCGCCGGCGTTGACGATTTGGCCGTCGACCACCCGGATGTCGAGAATGTAGCCGTCCACCGGCGACTCGATGGGCACGCTCGTGAGCGGTTTGCGCAGATCCTCGATGAGCTGGACGCCGTCCTCGGAAAGGCCGCGCCACTCCAGGTTCATCCGCCCTTCGATCAGCTTCTCCTCGGAGGTCAGGCTGATCTGGGCGATGAGCTGTATGTTGCGAAAGGTTTCGAGATAGGTGCGCTGTAAGGTTTCGAGCTCGGCGCTCTCGAACGCGGCCAGCCTCTCGCCCTCGCTCACCTTCCGGCCGACGAAGATATTTTCGAGTCCGGCGACCCGCGCGTTGACCTTGAGCACCACGTTCTCGATGTGCTGCGGGTCGAAGCGGACCGTCGCCGGGAACCGCCGTTGCCGAGGCTCCATGGCAGCCGGTCCGGTCTCCTCATGATGATGGTGATCGGCCGCAAAACCACTGGTATCGGAGTGGGCGTGCGCGGACCCGTGCCACGCCAAGCTCACTGTCAAGATCAGAGCCACGCGCTTGTTCATGCTTCCTCCTCTTTCCACACCACAGGTCTTGCAACCTGCGTGCCAGTAAGAGTGCAGCCCCCCAAGTGGTTGAACGCCCGTGGATGCAGCGCGGCCCCGTTTCAGGGTGAAACGGGATCCCGGACTGGCGAACCTCGCCTCGTTCCGCACTGAAACGGTCGCGACTCACTCGCCGAGGTCGATGGCGTGATGGTCGGCCGAGCGGCCTATCAGAACGTTGGCCTGCTGGCCGACATCGATGCGGCCCTGTTCGACGACGGGGAAACCGCCGACCAGCTGGCCGCGCTGCTGGCGTATCGAGACTACGCGGCGGCCGAGATCGCCCGCGGCACCCGTCTGCCCACCCTGATCAAGCCGATACTGACCCTGTTCCAGGGCCGCCCCGGCGCGCGTGCCTGCCGCCGCCACCTGAGCGAGCAGTCCCCCCGGCGCGCGGACGACCCGAACGTCATCGACGAGGCGATCGAGTTGCTGCGCTAACGCCGCCGCTGCTGGCAAACCGTGAGCCCGTCCAACTCGAACGCGCTGCCAAAACCGTTGACGTAGCGCCCCGCCCCGGGGCGAAGACCCAGCAGGTGGAAATCGCCCAGCCCGCACAGCAGTTCCACTGTCTTGCCGTGGCGCTTTTGCAGGGCGGCGGTGATGCCTGCAAAGCGCTCGTCCTTGCGGTCGACAACCTCGACCCGTGCCGCCCAGTGGGCGCGTTCGCGGGCAAAGGGATTGCGGGTGGCCGACTGGTCGGCCATCAGGGCAACGCGGGCGACGCCGCGTTGCAGCAGCGGACGGGTATGGGCGGCCAGTTCGCTGGCGAGTACCCAAAAGGCGTCGTCATGCTGGACGAACGGCAAGCTGCCGATCTCCGGCAAGCTCTCCTCGTCGGGCACGACGGCCAGCACCAGGGCCGACTGGCCCGCCAGAAACGCCGCCAGCCGCCTCTCCTCTTCGGCCAGGTCGGGCGGCTCGGGACGGGTGGGTCGCTCGTCGGATGACATGGTCTTATCCGGCGCCGGCGTAGGCCGCCTGCAGCTGCATGACCCGCTTGACGTAGGTGCGCGTCTCCTCATAGGGCGGAATCCCACCGTAACGCTGCACCGCACCCTCGCCGGCGTTGTAGGCCGCCACGGCCAGTTCGCGATCCCCCTGGAACATCTCGAGCAGCAGCGCGAGGTAGGCCACGCCACCGGCGATGTTGTCCTCGGGATCGAAGCGGTCGACCACGTCAAAGCGCGCCGCGGTTGCCGGCATCAGCTGCATCAGCCCACCGGCCCCCTTGGGAGAGACCACTTCCGGTCGAAAGGCGCTCTCGGCATGAATGACGGCGCGAATCAGCGTCGGGTCGACACCGTACAGGCCGGCAAACCGGTTAACCGGCTCGACATAGCGATCGTGCACCAGCCGCGGCATGACACGGTAGCCGTCCTGCCACCCCTTGGGCTTGGTCGCCTCGCTCTTGCGCCACAGGGCGTAGGGTTCATTGGCCGACTGCTGCGGCACGTTGGTCAGGTGCACGACGCCCTGGGCATCGCGATACTTGTAGACATCCGCCTGGGCAGCCGCGGCTGCCAGCAGGGAGAACAGCACGGTGGCGGCGACTGGGCTGATCACCCCGGGCAACCCTCGACGGACCATTCGGCCCGCAGCATTCCTATTCACGCAGAGCTTCCTTACACTGGCGGACATGAATCTCAACACCGGCACTCCTCACTCCATCGAACACGATCCATTCGATCAGCTGATGGATCTCTACGAGCAGAACTATATCCTGATTCGCCGTCTGCTCGGTGACCTGCGGCGCCTGACGCCGGGTGATGAATTCACCCTGGGATTCTCCGTGGTCGCGCAGGTAACCGAGCGGGGGCGCTTCACCCTGGAGATGGCATTCACCGATCACGAGGTGCTCGATTCGCACCAGCGCCCGGTGACCCTGCGCGTGCGCATCTACCTGGATGCCCGCTCGGCGGAACTGCACGACTCGCGTCACCCGGCCTCCTGCCTGCAGGCCGACCGCACCGAGTGTAACCGGGCACGTCAATCGCGCAACCGTATGTTGCAGCGTTGGTTATTGGCTCGACTGCGGCGGCATTGAACCCGGTCCGGCCATGAGGCAGATCACCCAGACCGGGATGCGCCATGCGGCGCGTCGAAGCACGACTTGACACGGGGGCGGTTCCTGATGAAAATTGCGCCCCCTCAAGCGGGAATAGCTCAGCTGGTAGAGCACAACCTTGCCAAGGTTGGGGTCGCCGGTTCGAATCCGGTTTCCCGCTCCAGATTTCGGCTGGATGGCAGAGTGGCTATGCACCGGATTGCAAATCCGTTTACCCCGGTTCGACTCCGGGTCCAGCCTCCAACACTGATGTACGTCACGGATAACCCGCCTCGCGCGGGTTTTTCTGTGTCTGCCCCACCCGCCGCCCGTGCCGACGCCAGCCGGCCGCGCCGGCGACGAGCCCCCCAGGCGACATGACCGACCCTCACCACCACCCCGAACGCTTCGAGATCCAGGACGAGCCGGCCTTCCGCGGCCGCCGACTGGCGTGGTTCGCCTTGCTGTTCGTCGGGCTGAGTGCCGCCGGCACCTGGGCGGTCTATTCACAGGTCGCCGGCCACGAGATCGTCTGGGATGCACGCCTGCTCGGCTGGCAGCTGCTCCTCGCCAGCCTCGCCCTGCTGCTGGTCTACTTCGCCGCCGACGGCCTGCGCCTGTGGTTCACCCTGCGCGCACTGGGCCACACTATCCCGGTATCGGCGATGGCCCGGCTGGTGTTTCTCAATATCTTCGTCTCCAACATCACGCCGCTGGCCACCGGTGGCGGAGTCGCCCAGGTTTGGTTCATGCGCCGGCGCGGCGTACCGGTGGGCACCGGGCTGACGGCCACCACCATCCGCACGGCACTGGCCGTGCTGTTCATCTTCGGCGCCACGCCCATCCTGCTGGTCACGCTCCCCGGCGCCGAGGGCGCGGCACAGAGCGATTCTCTGGTGATCACCCTGAGCGTGTCGGTCGCGCTTTACCTGGGCTTCTTCACGATCCTGGTCATGCGCAGCAACTGGCTGTTGCGACCGATGCTGGGCCTGCTCAAGGCGCTGCGAGCACTGCACCTGATCGGGCCGCGCCGACATCACCGCTGGCGCCTTCGGCTGGTGCGCGAGCTGCAGCGCTTCGCCCACGGCTTCGTGCGCTACTTCCAGGGGCGCAAGCTCGACATCGCCGCCTCGTTCCTCTTCACGGCCATCTTCCTGCTGGCGCTGTTCTCGTTCCCCGCCCTGCTCTTCTGGGCCCTGGGCTACGGCTTCGACTACTGGCTGGTGATCGGTCGGATGGTGATGACCACCTTCGTCATGTACTTCTCGCCCACGCCCGGGGCCTCGGGCATTGCCGAGGGCGTGTTCGGCTACTTCTTCCGTGATGTCGTCACCGCCTCGCACCTGGTGCTGGTGACCGTCGCCTGGCGGGCGCTGACGATCTATCTGGGCATGCTGATCGGGCTGTTCGTCACCCAGCGCGAGATTGCGGCCACCCGACGAGGCGTCTCATGAGCCGGCTGTCGGAAAAGCTGACGCCGCACCGACTCAAGCTGGCCTTCTACCTGACGCTGGCCGCAATCCTGCTGCTGGTGGGCTACCGGGTGTATCTCTCGATCTTCGAGACCACCTACCACGCAGTCCACGCCGAGCAGATCGAGCGCATCCAGAATCGAGCAGGTGCCCCGGCCGACGACGCGCTGCGTTTCGCCGTCGTCGGCAATATCAACAACTCGGTCGGCCTGTTCGAACGCAAGATGGTCCCGCGGCTCAACCGCGCCGGGTTCGATTTCGTGGTCTCGGCCGGAAACGCCGTCAGTGGGGGCGGCGAGGACAAGTATCGAGCCCTGTACCGCACGCTCTCGCACCTGGACATGCCCTACCTGCTCACCGTGGGCGAGAAGGAAAGCGGCGCCTTCGGTTCGTTTAACTACTACGAGCACTTCGGACCGTACTTCTTCGGCTTTCGCGCCGGCGGCAGCCAGTTCCTGTTCCTCGACAGCACCGACCCGGACACCTACCCCTTCCAGCTTCACTGGCTCAGGGAGCAGTTGCGCGACCCGTCGGCCGCGCATCGCTTCGTGTTCATCGGCCACCCGATGTTCCGCACCACCCAGAAAAGCCCGCTCGATTTCGACGACCAGTATCTGACCGACGAGGCCTTCCGCGACCGGCTTCACTCGCTGTTCCGCGCGCATGACGTCGACGCGGTGTTCTCCAGCAACCTGCACCTGTTCGACGAACAGCAACGCGACGGGGTCCGCTACGTGGTCACCGGCGGGGCCGGCGGCCTGGTGCTCAACGACGAGACCAGCTTCTATCACTACGTTGACGTGAAGACCGGTGATGGTGAGGTGGCGATCACGGTCGAGCGGCTCGACATCGGCCAACACCAGGTCTTCAAGACGCTGGAGAGCCTGTGGTTCTTCATCCACTCGCTGTTCTACGTCGGCCACCTCAACTTCCTGCTGGTGCTCGGCCTGCTGATCCTGCTGGCGATCAAGCTCTACAGCACGATCTTCGTCGAGCGCGACTATTACCGGAACTACGACCTGGACACCTCGCCCTGGACGGGGCGACCGCTCGCCATCGCCATGGTGACCAACAACTATCTGCCCTTCATCGGCGGGGTGCCCATCTCCATCGACCGGCTGCGCCGTGGGCTGGAACATTTAAGCCACCGCGTGCGGATCATCGCGCCCAGCTACGCCGACCAGGATGACCGGGAGAGCGACGTGGTCCGCATCCCCACCCTGCTGACCATGGGCCGCAATAGTGAATTCCGGCTGGCCAACCCGGTCTCGCCGCGCATCCGGCGGGGGCTGAAGACCTTCGCCCCGGACCTGATCCACATCCACCACCCCTTCTGGCTAGGCTGGGCGGCGCAATGGCATGCCCGCCGGCTGAAGGTGCCGACGGTGTTCACCTACCACACCCGCCTGGAGCACTACTCGCACTTCGTGCCGTTGCCGGGCCCACTGTTCCGCAACCTGATCGCACACACCGCCATCCGGCGATTCGCCAATCGCTGCGACGGGGTGATCGTGCCGACCGAATCGGCAGAGGAATACCTGCGGGTGATCGGGGTGACCGCCTCGATCTACGTGCACCCGACCGGGATCGATTTCGACCGGTTCCAGGCCGACGAACCCGCGGCCGTCGAGGCCCTGCGCCTCAAGCAAGGCATTGCCCCGAACGAGCGCGTGCTGGTAAGCGTCTCGCGGCTTTCGCGGGAAAAGAACATCGATTTCCTGATCTCGGCGATGGACGAGTTGCGCCGGCGCAGCGATCAGCCATTCCGTTGCCTGATCATCGGTGATGGCGACGAGCGCGAGCGCCTGCAGGCGCGCATCGATGCGCTCGACCTGACCGAGGTGGTCATCCTGGTCGGGGCCGTTTCACCCGAGGAGGTGGCGCGCTACTACCAGCTGGGTGAGGCGTTCGTGTTCGCCTCGAAGTCGGAGACCCAGGGGATGGTCATCCTCGAGGCGATGGCGGCAGGCATGCCGGTGATTGCCGTGCGCTCCAGCGGCATCGACGACGTGGTCAACCACGAGAGCAACGGCTTCAAGACCGCCGAAGACATCGACCGCTGGACCACGGCGGCCCAACGACTGATCGAGGACGATGCGCTGCGTGCAACCATGGCCGACCGGGCCATCAGCACCGCAAGGCGTCACGCCATCGACCATTTCGCCCGCGATGTGGGCGAGACCTACGCCCAGATCCTCGCCCAGTTCCACGCCAATCGGCAGGCAACGGGCAAGTAAAAACCTACCCGGCAACGGGGCTTTCGCCCCCGCCTCAAAGCGGCTGGCGCCACTCGCTCAGCACCGCCTGGGCCGAGGCGCTCAGGCGGCTGAGCAGGCCGCGTTTTTTTATCGGCTGGGTAATCTCGAAGGCATCGCCCTGCTTCACCGCCTCCAGGACAAGATCGTCACTGGTACCGATCTCGTCGATCAGGGCCAGCTCGAGCGCATCCTCGCCGTACCAGTGTTCACCGGTGGCGAGCTTCTCCAGGTCCAGCTGCGGCCGATAGCGGTTCAGGAAATCCTTGAACAGCACGTGCGTCTGCTCGAGCTCCTCGCGGAATTTCTCCCGCCCGGCCTCGGTGTTCTCGCCCAGCAACGTCAGTGTGCGCTTGTACTGCCCGGCGGTGTGCAGCTCGACGTCGATGTCGTTGCGCTTGAGCAAGCGATGGATATTGGGCAGCTGGGCGACCACGCCGATCGAGCCGACAATCGCGAACGGTGCGGCCACGATGCGATTGGCCACGGCGGCCATCATGTAGCCCCCGCTCGCCGCGACCCGGTCGACTACCGCGATCAATTCGATTTCCGCACTGCGCAGACGCGCCAGCTGCGCGGCGGCGAGCCCATATCCCGGCACCACGCCACCGGGACTGTCGAGCACCAGCAGCACCCGATCACGACCCGGCTCGGCCACCTGCAGCACGGCGCTGACCTCTTCGCGCAGGGCCTCGACCGCCGAGGCACGGATGTCACCGTGGAAACGCAGCACGAAGGTGCTTGACGACGCATCCGTTTCGCCCTTGTCCTCGGCCACTTTCGCCGGTTTGTCCTCGGTAGCCGCGCGCGCCTCACCCTCGTCTTTCTTCTTGCCGCCGGGCAACCGCTGGCGCAAATCGGCCCACTTGGCCTTCCAGCCGTCGTCGGTTTTTTTCAGCGCCTCGCGCAACTGCTTGCTGCGGGACTCGATCTCCTCGTTGAGGCGGCGGATCTTCAGCGGCTTGAGCCGGCTGTCGCCGGCCTGCGTGTTGCGCGCCTGCGCCACGACCGACACCACCGCGGCCACGACGAAGATCACGGCAACCGCCAGCGTCAGCGTCTTGAGAAGAAACAGGAAATACTCGGGCCACATGGACGATTTACTCCGGGCAAAGGAGCGAAGTATAGACGTCCGGGTCACCCCCGGAAAAAGTGACTAGAATCGGGGCGGGACCGAGGAAAATCCCGAGGCAAACCCAAATCAGAGACCGGCACCGACCATTCGGAGGAGATCGCATGCAGCCACCGTTTCACCCCTTGAGTGAACTGTTCGAACAGCTCGGCCTGGATGCCAGCGAGCAAGACATCGAGGCATTCATCGATCGCCACTCTCCCCTGCCGAGCGAGGTGGTATTGAGCGAGGCGCCGTTCTGGAACGAGAACCAGCGCCGTTTCCTGCGCGAATCGCTGGCCGATGACGCCGACTGGGCCGAGGCCGTCGATCACCTCGACGCCCGACTGCGCGACTAGGCCACTCTGGCCTGAGAAGTCGTTAGGCGGGCCTCTGCCGACTCGCCATCCGCTTTTCCCAGGCCTCGCGCAGTTGTGCCATGGCCCGATCGATGACACGCGTCGGCGTAGCGAGATTGATGCGCATGTAGCCGCGACCCGGCTCGCCGAAGATGATGCCCTGGCTCAGCCCAAGCCCCGCCTCGTCGATAAAGAAGCGCTGCAGTGCCCGATCCTCGGGGTCCGAGGCCGCGTCCGACAGCCCCATGCCGCGGCAATCCAGCCACAACAGGTAGGTGGCCTCGGGTGCCATCGGCTCGATCGGTAGATCGCGGACCGCCTCAATCACCCGGTCGCGATTGCCGGCGACGTGCCGCATCAATTCGGCCGGCCAATGGGCGCCCTGCGTGTAGGCGGCTTTCAACGCCGTCAGCCCGAACACCGACCCCTCACCCAGGTGCATCCCGCGGCACTCGCGATCGAAGCGCTTGCGGACCTGGGGATCGGGGATCACGGCATAGCCACCGCCGATGCCGGCGGTGTTGAAGGTCTTGCCCGGCGCGGTGACCGTGAACCAGCGACAGTCGGCCGCCGCGGCCACCCGGGCGAAGGGCGTGTGCCGGATGCCCGGGTAGGTCAGGTCCATGTGGATCTCGTCACTGATCACCATCACGTCGTGGCGGGCGCAGATGGCCGCGACCTCGCCGAGCTCCGCCTCGTTCCAGGCCCGTCCGCCCGGATTGTGCGGATTGCAGAGCAACAGCATCTCGGCGTCCCGTGCCTGCTGTTCCAGCGCCTCGAAATCCATCTGGTAACGCCGACTGCCGTCCGGCGAGTCGCGCTCGACCAGCCGGTTCTCGACCAGTTCACGCCCTTGGTCGCGCACCACCTGGAAGAACGGAAAGTACACCGGTGGCTGAATGATGACGCGCGCCCCGGGGCTCGTGAAGGCGCGGATCGCCATCGCCATCGCCGGCACCACGCCGGGCACGGGCACGATCGTCTCCGGACCGACAGGCCAGTCGTGCTGACCGGCCAGCCAGCCGGTGATCGCCTCGACGTGCTCGGAGGTGGGCTTGGCGTAGCCGAAGGCGCCGTCGGCGAGCCGCTCGGCCAGCGCTTCGGTGACAAAGTCCGGCGCCGGGAAATCCATGTCCGCCACCCACAGCGGGATGACGTCGTCACGGCTGAAGATCTCGCCGCGGCGATCGTACTTCTCGCAACCCGAGCCCGGGTACTGGGCCAGGCGGGTGAAATCGGTCGACGGTTGGCGCGCACTCATCGGCGTGCCCAAACCGTCACCTGACTGACCGTATGCTGGTAGCGCCGTGCCGTGTCACGGATGACCAACGGGATGTCCGCGGGCTCGCCCACCAGCTCGAAGTTCGGCTCCAGGCGCTTGAGCAGCGTGTCGAGGGTGCTCACCGGCCGGCCATCCTCATCGACATAGCCACCGAGCCAGCGCTCGCGCGGCGTGACGTCCTCGAGCCAGGTGTAGGGCGAGGCCAGCACCAGCAGGCCGCCGGCATTGATTCGCCCGGCGATGTCGTCGAGGAACTTGCCCGGGTCGTAGAGCCGGTCAATCAGGTTGCCCGCCAGTACCAAGTCGTAGCCGGTGAAGTGCGGCTTCATGTTGCAGGCATCCTGCTGCCAGAAGTCGATATTGTCGCGCGGCTCGAGGCCCAGTCCGGCCAGCGAGGCGGCACGGTCCTCGGTCAGCTCGCCCTCGGTGGGGAGCGCATAGGCGACCTGCCCCTCGTCGAGCATCGCCTGGGCGATCTGGATAAAGCGCGCCGAGAAATCCAGCCCCGTGACCGAGTCAAAGTGTGGCGCGAGCTCGAAGGTCGCCCGACCGGTGGCGCAGCCGATATCGAGTGCCGCGCCGTGGTTGCGCCCTTCCATCTGGCGCAGGGCGTACTCGGCCAGTGCCCGCGGGAAGTTGGCCACGCCGAAGTACGAACGGCCGTAGTGGAAGTCGCAGTACTGCGCCAGCTGCGCGTCGGTCTCGTAGTAGCTCTCGTCCTTGGAGGCCGGCGGGCGTACCGGCTCGCCCTCGACGTAGCGGAAACCGGCGTGCTGGAAGAAGTGCCGGCGGAAGGCGTAACGCGCATCACGCGTCGCCTCGTTGCCAGTCGAGATCCACGAGCCGCCCTTGATCAGGTTGTGCTGGTTGTCGAAGGTCGGCACGGAAAAGTCGTCGTAGATCGGGTGCGGCTCGAAGCCCTCGAAGGCGTCGATGGGCGTTTCGGTCCATTGCCAGACATTGCCGATCACGTCGAAAAAGTCGCCCTGGCCAAACCGGTTGACCGAGCAGGCCGAGGCCCAGTACTCCAGGTTGATGTTGCCCGGCGCCCGTTCACCCCATTCCGGCTCGTCGGGCACGCCGGCCACCTGGCGCAGGCGCTCGTACTCGGGCTCGGTCGGCAGACGGATCGACTTGCCCGTGCTCTCGGCGAGCCAATTGCAGAAGGCCTTGGCCTCGAGGTAGTTGACGTCCACCGGCCAGTCCCAGGGCATCGCGATCTCCCGGGTCATGGTCCGGTATCCCCAGGAATCCCCGCGCGGCACCCAGAAAACCGGGTGGGCCGCGCCGCGGAAGTCGAGCCAGCGCCGCCCCTCCTCGGTCCACCACTCGGGCGTCTCGTAGCCGCCGGCCTCGACGAAGGCGAGGAACTCCGCGTTGGAGACCTGCATGCGACTCGCGCGGAATGGCTTGACCTGCGTTGCCAGTTGACCGTACTCGTTGTCCCAGCCGTACAAGGGGGCATCGTGCGATTTGCCCTGCACCACCGTGCCACCGGCCACCTCGAGGAGCTCGTTGACGGGCGCATCAGCCGCTGTCGCCGCGGCGGTGTCGCAAATCGGCCAGTCGTCGTGTGGCTGCACCCACTCGAGGTCGAGCTGGCGAATCAGCACCGAAGACGTCTCCAGATGAATACGCTCATGCTCGATGCCCATGAAGATCGACCAGGTGGGATGGTCGTCCCAACGCACCGGCGGGCTCCAGTCAAGCTCCATGATCAACTGATCGACCCGTTCGCGTACCTTGCGCCGATAATCGCGCACGCGCTCGACCGAGGGCCAGTCGTAATGCGCGTCGTTGAGGTCATCCCAACTCATCTCGTCGACGCCGATGGCAAACATGCCCTCCAGCGTCGGATCGATGCGCGTGGTCGCCTTCGCCGTGACCAACTTGTTGATGTAGAAGGTGGCCGTGTGGCCGAAGTAGAAAATCAGCGGGTGGCGCAGCGGCTCGGGCCGCTCGTAGAAGGCCTGATCGTCGGTAAGCACCTCGAACAGGTTTTCGTAGATATCCATGGTGCGATGGAAATACGCGCGCACAGCCTCGCGCTTGCTCTCGACATCCGTACCGGTCAGCAATACCGAGCGGCTCTTGAGTCTGGACAACATGGCGATCCTCTCTTCGGGAACGTTTAGATGAGGTTTCCTTGAATACACGCGGTCCGACACCGTTACCGGCGTGTTCGTGGTCAAGGGAAGTCCTGAACGAATCTGCTACCGACTTTAGGCCATGGCCTGCCACGTATAAACCAAGCCAAGCACCGCAGGATGTCATTCCGGTCGCGAGCGCACTAGACTGCGAACAGACACATTCCTCAATCCGCGGTAGAAGACCTGCCATGCTTACCAAGCTGATACCCCCGCCGGTCGTCCTGCTCATCGGCATCGCCCTCGTCTACGCCCTGTCGAAGGCCTGGCCCGCCGCCACGCTTGACGGCTCCTGGCTGACTTGGCTTGCCGGCGTACTGTTCGTTGGCGGCGGCGCGCTGATGCTGGCCGCGGTGATCTCGTTGTGGCAGGCGCACACCACCATCAACCCGATCCACCCCGAACGCACCCGCCATCTGGTCACCAGCGGCATCTACCGCTTTAGTCGCAACCCGATCTACCTCGGCGATGCGCTGCTGCTCGCCGGCGTGGTCTGCTGGTTCGGTCACCCGGCCGGGCTTGTCGTGGTTGGCGCGTTCGTCTGGTTCATCGACCGTTTCCAGATCCGCGGTGAAGAGCGGGCCCTGGCGCAGCGATTCGGTGCCGGCTATTCCGCCTATCGGGTCCGTACCCGCCGCTGGATTTAAGCGCCCAAGCCGCCACTGAGGCCATCGGTACCAATAACCCATCAAAAAACTTTGATTTGAGTCCAGGCCGACAAACAATTAGCGTGGCTCAACATTTAGCCGTGCCCCCGGAGCACCGCGCGATTGCCTTGGAAGGGTTGCCCCGATCCAAGGTGTACGCACCAAGAAAAGATCCAATAAACCACCGGTGCACTCCCAGGACCAGATGACGCCCGCCGCCGACAGCCCGTTACTGACCAAGTCCTACCTGCTGATGGTGGTAGCCGCGTGCCTGACGATAGGTACGGTGGGCCTGCTCGCGCCACTGTTGATCACCAGCCCGGGGCCTCTGGGCCTGCCCCTGCCCCGTGAGAGCGCTCTGGCGGCCTTGCTTGCCGGCATCGGTCTGGGGGCTCACCTGCAAGGCTGGCGCCTGCTGCACACCGCGGCCGGCGGGACGCTCCTGCTGCTGGTGGGCTACAGCCTTGTCGTCCATGGCATCCACGCGCCCGCCGCCATGGATGCAATCCACAGCGGTCACGATCACCTCTCCGTCGAAGCGGCCCTGCTGCTGATCGCCATTGCCATCTGCCTGATGATCCCCGGTGGTTCGCGTCTGGTCCGCCGTCCCTGGCGCTGGGTCGGCACCCTGATGCTGTTCCTGGGTGGCATATCGGCGTTCTGGATGCTGCTGGGCAATTCGCCCTGGCTCCAATTCCAGTCGACAACCGCCTGGGTGGCGGTGCTGTTCACGCTCCTGTTCGGCGGCGCAATGCTGCTCGCCAGCCGCTTGCGCCAAACCGACCTCAAGGAACTGGGCTCCGTCGCGGTGACAGCCGGCCTGGTCGGCTCGCTACTCGCGGCCCTGGCGTGGTACGAGCTGTCCTTGGTTCACAATCGCGACCTGCAGGCCATTGGCGAGGCCCAGCTCGACCAGGTCGAAGGTATCGGTCAGCAGGTACTCACCGACCGTGTCAGAACGCTGGGACGTCTTGCCGAGCGCTGGCAGTTGATCGGCCGCCTGCCCACCGCCGAGTCGATCCGCGAGCGCGAGGCAGACACCTACATGCGGGACATGGAAAGCCTGCAGGTGATCGCCATGCTGGACGATCAACAGCAGGCGGTGTGGCATTCGAGCCGTGGCCCCAGCGGCAGCGATCTGCTCGACGAATTGCTTTCACAGCAGGACACCCGACACTGGCTATCCGAGCCCCGACCCTCTCCGCGATTGC
Source organism: Guyparkeria sp. SCN-R1 (assembly GCF_003932495.1). GTDB lineage: Bacteria > Pseudomonadota > Gammaproteobacteria > Halothiobacillales > Halothiobacillaceae > Guyparkeria. The sequence goes on along the minus strand of NZ_QZMT01000004.1, from coordinate 65,544 downwards.
TGTTGCTGGCCGACACCCCGTCCCATGGCAACAGCACCAGCCTCGTTGCCGTGCCCATGGTCAATCCGCAACGGCGTGAACAGCAATTTCTCGCCCTGCTCGATTTCAACCACTTGCTCAAGAGGGCGATGCGGCCGACTACCCAGCCGCTCGCCGTACACCTCGATTTCGCCGACGGTGCCCACATCGAGCTCTACACCGATCCGACGCAGCACGACCATCAGACAGTTCTTGCGCAACGGGATTTGACGCTGCCCTTCGGCCCCTCCCTGACGGCCACCAGTTATCTCGAGGATGGACAACAACCGGCCATCGCCTCCGTGCTGCCGTCGGCGGTCGCCCTGGTGGGTCTGGCGATCACGCACCTGGTCGTCCTGTTGCTGGCGCTGGGGCTCAGTCGGCTCGAGCAGACCCGCCGGTTGTCGGCCGCCCGCCGCGAACTCGAATCCCAGCAGATCATCCAGCAGATGATCCTGCACTCCGAATCGCTCGAGCACACGCTGGTATCGGTGTGCGAACTGATGGAGGAGCATAATCCCGACTCGCGCTGCTCGATCATGCTCAGCGACGAGAGCGGCGAGAACCTCCATCTAGCCGCCGCCCCCAGCCTCAATGCGGCCTACCGGGCGGCCATGACCATGATCCCGATCACCGATATCGGCACCTGTGGTGCATCGGCCCACCGCCGGGAGCCGGTGTTCACGGAGGACATCGCCCAGGACGAGCGCTGGGCCGGTTTCGCCGAACTGGCAACCGAGAATGGCCTGCGTTCCTGCTGGTCCTACCCCCTTCTATCCTCCGATGGCCAGGCACTCGGCACCTTTGCCAGCTACCGCAGCGTGCCGGGAATACCGTCGCAGACCCATCGCCGCCAGATTGCCCGGGCGGCGGACCTGGTCTCGCTGGCGATCGAGCGTCACCGCGATCGCATCGCCCTCGAGGAAAACGAGCAACGCTACCGTTCGCTATTCGCCTACAACCCCGACGCGGTGTTCTCGCTGGACAGCAACGGGCGGCTCCGGACGTTCAATCACGCCACCGAGACCATGCTCAACCGCCCCTCCGACGAGCTTTCGGGGCAGTCGTTGATCGAGTTGATCGACGCGAGCGAACGCCAACCGATCCAAAAGGCGGTCGATCGCACCCTGCGTGGACGGACCCAGGTCGCCGAGTTGACCGTCACCCACGACGACGCCAGCCGGCACGAATTCGACGTCACCTTCCTGCCGATGGTGATCAACGGCCGCATCGAGGCGGCCTATGGCATTGCCAAGGACATCACGATCCGCAAGCGCCAGGAGCGACGCCTGCGCACGCTCGAGCGCAGCGTCGAGGCAAGCATTCATGGCGTCATCATCGCCGATGCCAGAAAACCCGACCTGCCGATCGTCTACACCAACGCCGCCTTTACCCAGATCACCGGCTACCGGGCCGAGGAGGCGTTAGGCCGCAACTGCCGCTTCCTGCAAGGTGAACAGACCGACCCGGCCGCCATCGACCAGATTCGCCTGGGACTGGCCAAGAAACAGCCGGTCCGCGTGTTGCTGCGCAACTACCGCAAGGACGGCACCCAGTTCTGGAACGAGCTGCATATCGCCCCGGTCGAAGACGAGCACGGCGAGGTCACCCACTTCATCGGGCTGCAGAACGACGTCTCGGCACACAAGTCCTACGAGGCCCAGCTGGCCTTCAACGCCACCCATGACGCGCTGACGGGCCTGGGCAACCGGTCCCTGTTCGAGGATCGCCTGCAGCACACCGTCGAGCTCACCCGCCGTCGCGCCACCCGGGTGGCGGTGCTGTTCATCGATCTCGACGAGTTCAAGCCGATCAACGACAGTCTGGGCCACGCCATAGGCGACAAGATTTTGATCGAAGTGGCACGCCGGCTCGAAGGCCAGATGCGGGCGGAAGACACGCTGGCACGTTTCGGTGGCGACGAGTTCGTCACGCTGCTCGCCGACATCGACGGCGAGGACGAGGCGCTGATGGTCGCCGAGCGGCTGCTGCCGGAGATCGGTCGTCCCTACCGCATCGACGAGCACGAGCTGTACCTGAGCGCGAGCATCGGCATCGCTATCAGCGAGCCGGACATACAGAATCCGGGCACCCTGATCCAGCAGGCCGACATGGCCATGTACCGGGCCAAGCAACAGGGGCGCAACACCTGCCAGATCTTCAACGAGGAAATCGATAGCCAGGTGCGTCAGCGGGTGGGGCTGCGCAACGACATGCAGGAAGCGCTGGAGCGCGGTGACTTCCAGGTCTTCTACCAACCGCTGGTGCTGGGCGAGGAACGCCGCATTGCCGGACTCGAGGCCCTGCTACGCTGGCACCACCCGACTCACGGCTGGATCTCGCCGGCCACCTTCATTCCGCTCGCCGAGGAAACCGGCCAGATCATCCCGCTGAGCGAGTGGGTCCTTGAACGCGCCTGTCGTGACATGAAGACCCTGGCCGATCTCGGCATGGCCGAAGGCCGGATGGCGATCAATCTCTCGCCGATCCAGTTCAATCGCCCCAACTTCCTTGCCACCATTCGGCGAATGCTCGAGCTCAGCGGGTTGCCGGCCAACCGGCTGGAACTCGAACTGACCGAGGGCATCCTGATGAACGAGACCGAAACGGCCATCGAGACCCTGCACCAGCTGCGTGACAGCACCATCAGCGTCTCGATCGACGATTTCGGCACCGGTTTCTCCAGCCTGAGCTACTTGAAGCACCTGCCGATCGACAAGATCAAGATCGACCGCAGTTTCATCAGCGGCGTGGAACACAGTGCCGACGACGCGGCGATCGTGCAGGGGGTAATCTCGATGGCACACCACCTGGGCATCAAGGTGGTCGCCGAGGGGATCGAGACCGAGGCCCAGCGCGACATCCTGGTCGGCTGGGGGTGCGACATCCTGCAGGGTTATCTGTTCGCCAGGCCGATGCCGCTCGACGAACTCACCCGCTGCCTGCGAAACGACCAGCAGATCGCCGATCACCTCGACCCGCCCACGTCATAAAACTTGCCCTGAGCGCAAGAAAAACGCCCCCGGAGCAGCGCTCGCGGGGGCGTTTTTCTTGGCGACAGGCAGCCGCCATATCTGGTGCGCCCGACAGGATTCGAACCTGTGACCTTCGGCTTCGGAGGCCGACACTCTATCCAGCTGAGCTACGGGCGCGTTCTTGGTGAGGAGGCCTCACCAGGCAAGGGCGGCATGATAGCGGCTTGGCCGCCTCACGTCCATGGGACACCCGGGTTCTTACCCGTTTAGCGCGTCACCGACCACCTGCTCGGCCTGGGCGAAGATTTCCTCGAGGTGGCCCGGGTCACGGAAGCTCTCGGCGTAAATCTTGTAGATCGGTTCGGTCCCGGAGGGGCGCGCGGCGAACCAGCCGTTGGCCGTCTCCACCTTGAGCCCACCGATCGGCGCGTCGTTACCGGGGGCCCGCGTGCGGATACCGGTGACCGTCTCGCCGGCCAGGGTGTCGATCACAAGGCTGTTCGGGTCAAGTGCCTTGAAGCGCTCCTTCTGCTCGACGCTCAGGCCGGCATCGCGACGGGCGTAGAACGGCTGACCATACTGATCGATCAGGCGATTGAAGCGCGCCCAGACATCCTCCCCGGTCACCGCGAGGATCTCGGCGGCCAACAGCCCCATGGTCAATCCATCCTTGTCGGTATTCCAGAGCTCGCCGTTGCGGGCCAGGAAGGTCGCCCCGGCCGATTCCTCGCCACCGAAGCCCAACCAGCCGTCGGTCAGGCCCGGCTGGAACCACTTGATGCCCACCGGCGTTTCATAGACCTCGCGCCCCAGTCCGCCGGCGACACGATCGATCATCGAGCTCGACACGATGGTCTTGCCCACCTTGAGATCACCTCGCCAGTCGGGTCGCTGGCCGAACAGGTAGTCGATCGCAACCGACAGGAAGTGGTTGGGATTGATCAACCCGCCTTCGGGGCTGACGATGCCGTGACGGTCGGCATCGGTGTCGTTACCGAAGGCCACGTCGAAGCGGTCCTTGATCTTGAGCAAGTCCGCCATCGCGTACGGCGAGGAGCAGTCCATGCGGATCTTGCCGTCGTGGTCCAGCGGAATGAACCGGAAATCGGGCTCGATCTGGCGATTGACGACGGTCAGGTCGAGGCCGTGATGCTCGGCGATCGGCTCCCAGTATGGCAGCCCCGCCCCACCCATCGGATCGACGCCGATCGACACGCCGGCACGGGCAATCGCCTGCATGTCCACCACCGTGTCGAGTGCCTCGACGTAGGGACGGATGAAATCGACGCCCTGAGCGGCATCGCCCTTGATCGCGCGGTCGAATGGCTGACGGGAGATGGCCTGCCAGTCCGCCAGCAACTCGTTGGCACGACGCTCGATCCAGCCGGTGGCCTCGGTATCCGCCGGGCCACCATGGGGCGGGTTGTACTTGAAGCCGCCGTCACCCGGCGGGTTGTGCGAGGGCGTCAGGATGATGCCGTCACAACGCGCTCCACCCTGGCCACGTTGCCGGTTGACCGCGATGATCGCCTGGGAAATTACCGGCGTGGGGGTGGGGGCATTGTCGTGCTGATAGCGAAACGGCACACCGGCGGCCGCCAGCACCTCGATGCAGGTCATGAACGCCGGCCAAGCCAGCGCATGCGTGTCGAAACCGATCAGGATCGGCCCGTCGATCCCCTGGCTGCGGCGGTACTCGACCAGCGCGGCGGTCACCGCGGCAATGTGGGCCTCGTTGAACGAGCCGGTCAAGCTCGAGCCGCGATGGCCCGAGGTACCGAAGGAAATGCGTTGCGACGGGTCCTCCACCAGCGGTTCGCCCTGGTAATAGGCACTGATCAGACGTGGCACGTCGACGAGAAAGTCACGGGGCGGGGTCTGGCCGGCAAGTTCGTGCAATGGCATGAATAGAGAATCCTTCGGCTGTACGGTCTTAGACGTCGTGAAAACGTTGAAACGGATGGGATCGAGGTCGGTGGCCCAGAGTTCCTTGGGCTCTGGCGGCAATGGCCTGGACCGACATCGGCCCTGCCTCAATGCGGCAGATGGCCACAACTGCCGGCCTCGAACGGCGGCAGCGGGTCGACCTGCGCCTGGCGATGGGCGGCTACGCGTGCCAGGGCCAGCGAGGCGATCCGCACCTGTTCGGGATCGGCCCGCGAGGTGAGCACCACCGGCACGCAGGCGCCCAGCACGATGCCGGCAAAACGCGCCCCGGCCAGGTACTCGAGGTCCTTGTAGAGGATATTGCCTGAGACCAGATCCGGAACCAACAGGATGTCGGCGTGGCCCGCCACGGGGCTGATCAGGCCCTTGATGCGCGCCGACTCGCCCGAGATCGCCGTGTCGAAGGCCAACGGCCCGTCGATCTGCGCATGCGCGATCTGGCCGCGCTCGCCCATCTTGGCCAGGCAGGCGGCATCCAGGGTCGAGGGAATGGCCGGGTTGACCATCTCGATCGCCGACAGGGCCGCCACCCGCGCGCGCTGGTTGCCCAACCACCAGCATTCTGCAGGATCTCGGCCTTGGCGCGCACGTCCGGCTGGATATTGATCGCCGCATCGGTGATGAACAGCAGCTTGTGGTAGCTGGCCATCTCGGCCATGAACACGTGCGAGATGCGCGGGCCGCGCCGCAGTTCGCGGATGATCGGCCGCAGGAACACGTCGCTGTGGATCGCCCCCTTCATCAGCAGACTCACCCGGCCGGACTCGACCGCATCGACCGCTGCTCGGGCGGCCTGTTCCGGACCGGGCGCATCGATGACCGGGAAGCTCACGCCTTGCTCGGCCATGAGCGCCTCGATGCGCGCGCCCCGGCCGATCAGCACCGGTTCGATCAGCCCGGCGTCGGCCGCGTGACGCGCCGCCTCGATGATATGCACCTCGTCGGCCCCGACCACGGCCGTCGGGGCCGGCGGCAGGGCACGCGCCTCTTGGATCAGCTGATCGAGACTGCGGATTTCATCGGCGGAATGCTGGGTCATGACCTCTCCCTGTCGGTAACGATGTGACAACCGGCGCGCCAATGTTCATTGGAAAACCTCCCATCACACGTCGATGTCGTCCTGGCCGGCGAAACGCTCGAAATCCGGCAGTTCCGCCAGCGAATTCAGGCCGAAGTCACTAAGAAACTCGCGCGTGGTCCCCAGCATCTCGGGCCGTCCCGGGCTGTCCTTGACGCCCAGGCTCCGCACCCAGCCCCGTTCGACCAGTTGCTTGAGGATCTGTGGATTGACCGCCACCCCGCGGGCTGCCTCGATCTCGCCACGGGTGATCGGCTGGCGCCAGGCGATCAATGCCAGCGTCTCCAGCGCCGCGCGGCTGAGCTTGGGCACCCGTCCGGGGTCACCCGCCTTAAGGTACGGGGCCACGGCGGCGGTGGCCACCAGGTGCCAAACCCGGCGCCCGCCGATCTCGCGGCTGGCCAGCTCGATGAAGCGATGCGACTCCCACCGGGCGGCCACGCGCGCGAGCGTCGCCTCGAGCAGCTCCGGCGCGGTCTCCTGACCCACCATGGCGCCCAGCGCCTCCAGCGACAGCGGCTCATCAACCGTGAGCAGCAGGGCCTCGACCAGTTCGACCAGCCCCTCGGGCGGCTCGCTGCCGGTGGGCATCGCGGGTGGCACCTTGTCGGTCATCGGGGCATTTCCTCCTCAACGGCCGGCTCGCTCGGCGAGCCGGCCAGGCGAAACAGGGTCACGGGGCCGAAGGGCTGTTCCTGCGACCAGTCGAGTGCGTGAGTGCGGGAGAGTTCCAGCACCGCCACTGTGGTCACGGCCACGCCCATCCGCCCCTCCTCGGGGTGAAACACCTCGGCCAGCTCGCAACTCCTCCGGTCCGCCAGCGCATCGAGGATATCGGTCATGCGCTGTCGAATGGAAAGCCCCTCGGCGCGCACGTGGTGGGCACGACGCACGCTGCCCTCGCGCAGCAGGCCGTTCATCGCCGCGATCAGCCCGGCAAGATCGGCCGGCACCGCTGGCGCGGGCAGCTGCTCGGGCGGCTCGACCGAGAGGTCGAACCAGTCGCGACCGCGCCTTGGCTGCTCGTCGAGGAGACCGGCGGCCCGGGTGGTGCGCTCGTACTCGAGCAGGCGCTCGACCAGCTCGGCGCGCGGATCGAGCGGTTCCTCCTCGTCGTCCTCGCGCGGCTCGGGCGGCAGGAGCATGCGCGACTTGATCTCGGCGAGCCACGCGGCCATCAGCAGGTATTCGGCGGCCAGTTCGATCGCCATCGACTTCATCAGGGCGAGATACTCGAGGTACTGCTCGGTGACCCGTGCGACCGGGATCTCGAGGATGTCGATGTTGTGCTTGCGGATCAGGTAGAGCAGGAGATCCAGCGGCCCCTCGAACTGCTCGAGCCAGATCGCGAGCGCGTCGGCCGGGATGTAGAGATCCAGCGGCAACTGCTCGAGCGGTTGGCCGGAGACGCGCGGGGTGGCATCGACCCAGCGTCGCGAATCCGTTTCTGGCATGGTGCCCTCAGAAGACATGAATCAACGCGTTGAACCAGCCGAGCAGCGTGCCCATGATCGGCATCAGGATCGCCGAGAGCACCCCGCTGACCAGCAGCACCACCACGATCGGCAACCCCCACGCCTCGAGGCGTGACAACCGGTCGCCCCAGCTCGCCGGCAGCACGGCCACCAGCATCCGTCCACCGTCGAGCGGCAGGATGGGCAGCAGGTTGAACACGGCGAGGATCAGGTTGATGAAGATCCCCACCTGCCCCATCAGGGCCAACGCTTCGGCGAAACGCATACCGCCGTCGAGCCCCTTCAACGCCAGCACGGTAACCAGCGCCCAGCCGAGCGCCATCAGAATATTGACCCCGGGGCCGGCCGCCGCCACCAGGAACATGCCGCGACGCGGGTTGCGCAGCCGGGCGGCATTGATCGGTACCGGCTTGGCCCAGCCGAACACGAACGGCGTGAACAGGTACATCAGCAGCGGCACGACGAGCGTGCCCAGCCAGTCGATGTGAGGGAGCGGGTTGAGTGTCAGTCGCCCGGCCCGCTTGGCGGTGGGATCGCCCAGCGCGTTGGCGACATAACCGTGCGCCGCCTCGTGCACGGTCACCGCCAACAGGATCGGCAGGATGCCGATCGCGATCTTCTGCAGGAACGAGAGCTCCAGCACGCCCGGCTCAGTCCGCCAGTTCGGGCGGCACGCCGCCGAGCCCTTCGCGCTGGACCTCGAAATCCTCGCCGGTCAGGTCGAGCACCGTGCCCGGGATCTGCTCGAGAAAGCCCGCGCCGGCGATCAGGTCGACCTGGTTGGTGACCGCGGTCGGGAACAACTCCGGATCGTCCAGTGGTTCGTCCAAGTCCGGGATCACCAGAGAGGCGCTCAGGATCGGCGCGTCAAGGGCCTCGAGAATGGCGCGCAAGACCACCTGGGAAGGCACCCGCAGGCCGATCGAGCGCTTCTTCTCGTGCTGCAATCGCCGTGGAACCTCGCGTGTCGCCGGCAGAATGAAGGTATAGGGACCGGGGATGTGGGTCTTGAGAAAACGAAACTGAACATTATCCACCTTGGCATAGACGCCCAGCTCGGATAGATCGCGCACCGACAGGGTCATATGGTGGATGCCATCGTCACGACGAATCTGCCCGATGCGCTCGATCGCGTTCTTGTCCTCCAGGCGGCAGGCAAGCGCGTATCCCGAGTCGGTCGGTACGACCACGATCTTCCCGCGAGCGATCGCGTCGGCGGCCTGCTTGACGAAGCGTGGCTGGGGGGTCTCGGGATGGATGTCGAGCATTTTGGTCATGGCTGACCCTCGTGGCGTCGGATGGCAGTGGCGGCGGGCCCGGTTGATGGCTTGGGGGAGCGGGTCGCCAAACGGCTCGCTCCCCGCGCCCTCACGCCCATGTTAGTGTACTGCAAGCGGCCGCGGGCACGTCCTGCCGCCCTCGATTCCAGGCTCCTTACCGTTACGCGAGACACGATGAAATTCCTGTTCGACTTCTTCCCCATCCTGCTGTTCTTCGGTGCCTACCACCTGGAGGGTATCTATGTCGCCACCGCGGTGGCCATGGTGGCCTCGGTGGTGCAGATCGCCGCCGGCTGGCTGATGTGGCGCAAGGTCGAGCGGATGCACTGGGTTTCGGCCGGGTTGATCGTCCTGTTCGGCGGCATGACGCTGATCCTGCACAACCCGCTGTTCATCATGTGGAAGCCCACCATCCTCAACTGGCTGTTCGCGCTGGTGTTCCTCGGCAGCGCGTTCATCGGCAAGAAGCCGCTGGTCCAGCGGATGATGGAGCACATCATCCAGGTACCCAAGACCATCTGGCACCGGGTCAACTGGGCCTGGGTAGGTTTCTTCGTGTTGTCGGGGTTGGCCAATATCCTGGTCGCCTACCAGTTTTCCGAGGCGTTCTGGGTCAACTTCAAGCTGTTCGGCTTGATGGGCATGACCTTCGTGTTCATGATCCTGCAGGGGCTCTATCTCGGCCTGTATGCCGAACGCCCGGCCGAGGTCGAGGCGGAGACCGGCCCTCAGGACGGTGACGAACGCCCCTGATCGCTCCCGGACGGCAACAGAGGACGCACCGCCAATGCAATGGTTTATGATCGTGGCCAATGACGTGGCCGACAGCGCCCCGCTGCGGGCAAAGCACCGCGACGCCCACCGTGCGCGCATCGAGTCGATGACCAGCGAGGGCCGCATCCTCACCGCCGGCCCCCTGCCGATCGACCCCGCCGACCCCGAACGGGGGCTGTCAGGCAGCCTGATCGTCGCGGCCTTCGAAAGCCTGGATGCGGCTCGCGCCTGGGCCGAGGCCGACCCGTTCCACGCCGGCGGAGTCTACGCCTCGGTCGACGTCCGACCCTACAAGCCGATTTTCGGTGCCACCGGCTAGCGCCAGACGGCACCACCCAACAAAACGAACAACGAACCACACCAAAAAAACCAAAGGACCCTCTCATGGATAGCAACCCGACCACCGATCGCATCCCGCACCGTCGCCACCGCCTCGCGATCGCGCTGAGCGCGGGGCTGTTGCTCAGCGCCGGGGCGATGACCGGCTGCAGCGACGACCGCCCGCAGTCCGCCGAGAAGACCCCGCTGGGCCAGCAGAGCGCTCCGGCCGGCTCGTTCGACACCATCGAAGGAGGCGAGGTGATCGCCCGCATCAACGGCTCACCGCTCTACCGCGAGAACCTCGAGGTGGTGAAGGAGAATCTAGGCGCCGAGGTGCCCGAGGATCGGCTGGTAAGCCGCATGGTCGAACTACGCCTGCTGGCCAACCGCGCCCGCGAACAGGGCCTCGACAGTGACCCGCGTACCCAGGCGCGCGTTCAGAACGCGATCGACAACCAGCTCGCCAACGCCTATCTCATGAACTACATGACCGAGATGGAATTGAGCGAAGCGGACGTCGAGGCCGCTTATGAGCGCGAACTGGAGGCCCTTGGCGAAGAGACCCAGTACCGCGCCATGCACATCCTGGTCGAGGACGAGGAAACGGCCCGCGAGCTGATCGCGGAGCTCGACGAGGGCGGCGATTTCGGCGAGCTGGCCCAAGAGCACTCCAAGGACACCGGTTCGGGTGAGAATGGCGGCGATCTGGGCTGGTTCTCCCTCGACCAGATGGTCGAACCGTTCGCCGAGGCCGTTGGTTCCCTGGAGCCGGGGCAGCGTGCCGAGGACCCGATCGAGACGCGGTTTGGCTGGCACATCGTGCAGCTCGAGGAAACCCGCCCGATGCCCCAGCCGACGCTCGAGCAGATGCGTCCGGAGCTGGAAGATCGGGCCCGGCGTGATGCCATCAACGACATGATCGCCGAGCTGCGTGAATCGGCCAATGTCGAGATTCTCACCAGCGACGTCCGGTCGATGGTCGAGCGCGACGGCAATGAGGCCCAGGTGGACGACGATACCGATGCCGCTGAAGAGGCCGAGGACGACGCCAGCGAAGAGGCCGCGGACGACGCCGAGAAAGCCGGAGATGACGCCGACATGGGCAATCTCCCGGCCGAGCCGCTCAAGGCCATGCCCTGAACCGCGGGCTACGCCCATCCGTCAAACGGCAACAGGAAAGACCATGACGAAACAAGTCGTAAACGGCGAGGAGCTCAAGCAGACCGCGCTGGGCCAGGAACTCAACGATGATCAGTGCCGCCTGCTCGCCAACGTATGCACGCGTCGTGCGGTGGCCAACGGCGAGATACTGTTCGAGGAAGGCCACAGCAGCAACACGCTGTTCGTCGTCGTCCAGGGGCGATTCGCGGTCAGCCGTGATACCGGCCGCGGATTCTCCGACACGCTGCACCTGCTCGAGACCGGGCAACTCGCGGGCGAGTCGGGCTTTCTCGACGGCACGCCGCACAGCGCAACCCTGCGCGCCGTCGGCGACGCGCACGTGGTGATGCTCGACCGGGCTCACCTCGAGTCGTTGCTGGTCGACCATCCGATTCTGGTATACAAGGTGATGCGCGCGATCGTGCACAGCGTGCGCGAGATCATTCGGCGCATGAACCGTCAGCACAGCGAACTGTTGAGCTATATCAACCCGAGCATCGGCCGGTTCTGACCCGGCCGGACATCCGGATGCAGAAAGGGCCGTGATCCGACGATCACGGCCCTTTTTTCTTGTCGGGAGGCGAGCGCGCGCCGAATGTCAGGGGCTGCCGAGCGACTCCCTTAATGCCTCGTCCCACCGCACGGCATCGAGATAGCAGTTCGGGGCCACCTCGTTGAGCGAGGAGACCGCGGTCTCGCCATCGGCCTCGAGCCACTGGCCCTTCTCGTAGAAGCGAACGTACTCGAGCAATTCCCCGAGACTTCCCTGCCCTTCCAGCAGGGCCTTCGCGATGTCGTCGGTCAGCGGCAACTCCTCGATCAACTGCGCGAGTGGCTGGTTGTAAAAGGCATCGAGATTGGAAAACAGCCCGACCAGGAAGGCGGTCGGCGGATTCGCCAGCCGGCTTTGTGCCGCCAGCAGTTCGGCAAAGCGCGCCCGGATCATGGTGTTGTGGATCAAAGCCGGCGGCTTGCCATCCACGCCCGTGAGCGCCGATAGGTAGACCAGGCTGCGCACCGCCTTGAGCCCCAGCAGACGCACCGCCTCCTCGACCGAGTCGACCTGGCGACGCAGGCCGATGGCGGCCGAGTTGACCAGCCGCAACAACCGATAGCTCAAGGCCAGATCGGTGTTGATGCGTTCGACGATCTCGCCCATGGAGGCCTCGTCGTCCTGCAACAGGATCAGCAGCCCCATCAGGTTTGCTTTGGAGGCACGCACGGTCGGCCGCACCACCACCTCGGGCCGGGAGACGAAATGCCCCTGGAAGTAATCCACCCCGGCCTCGCGCAGCCGATCGTAGACGTCCCACTCCTCCACCTTCTCGGCGATGACCTTGACCCCGACCCGGCGCGCAGCGGGCAATGCCGCAATGATCCGGTCAACCCCCACCTCCAGCACGTCGAACTTGACGTAATGGCACTCGGCCACGCAGGGCTTGTCGATCAATTCGGGCGAGAAATCATCCAGGGCGACGCGGTAACCGGCCTTCTTCAGGCGCTTGATGGCCTCGGCAGTCTGCTCATCGCACTCGATCGTCTCGAGGACCTCCAGCACCACCGACGGGGCGACGATCCCTTCCAGCACCTCACTGAAGAGCATCTTCCCCGGCACGTTGATGAATGCCTGCTTGCCACCGACCAGGCTGTCGAGACCGATCTCGCTCAGGGCGTTGAGTACGGTCGACGCCGTCGCCTGGTTCGAATTGCCGATTCGGGCCACCTGGTCCGCATCCGCCGCCCGATAGAGCAGCTCGTACCCGATGGTGTTGAGATCGGCATCGACGATCGGCTGGCGCGCGAGGCGCACCGACTGAACGATCCGTTGGACCGCCTCGTCGCTGGGGGGATTGTGATCGGCCTGTTGTGCCATGACGGTGCTACGACTTGTCTCGTGGGCGCCCGACGTATCGAATTCCGGGCATGATAGCCATCATACCCGCAGCCAACCTATGCGGAGAAACGCATGGTCAGGCGCAGGCGTCCCTGCCGATCGACCTCGAGCAGCTTGACGTTCACCTCGTCGCCCTCGTTGACGATGTCAGTGACCTTCTCCACCCGACCTTCGGCCATCTCGGAGATGTGCAGCAGGCCGTCCTTGCCCGGCGCGATGTTGACGAACGCCCCGAAGTCGACCACGCGCACCACCTTGCCGTGATAGACCTTGCCCACCTCGAGCTCCGCGGTCAGTTCCTCGACCCGGCGGCGGGCCTCTTCGGCGGCCTCGCCGTTGGGCGCGGCGATGGTGACCAGCCCGTCCTCGCTGATGTCGATCTGGGTTCCCGTCTCCTTTGTCAGCGCCTGGATGGTCGAGCCGCCCTTGCCGATCAGGTCGCCCTTGCGCTCGGGATTGATGCGCACAGTGATAAAACGCGGTGCGTGCGAGGACAGATCCGTGCGGGCCTCGACCAGCGCCTCGTTCATGCAGCCGAGGATGTGACTGCGCCCGGCCCGTGCCTCGCGCAACGCCTCTTCCATGATCTCGCGGTTGATGCCCTCGATCTTGATGTCCATCTGCAGGGCATTCACGCCCTCGGCCGTGCCCGCAACCTTGAAGTCCATGTCGCCGAGGTGGTCCTCGTCGCCGAGGATGTCGGTCAGCACGACGAACCGCTCGCCTTCCTTGATCAGGCCCATGGCGATGCCGGCCACCGGCGACTTCATCGGCACGCCGGCATCCATCATGGCCAGCGAGGCACCGCAGACGGAGGCCATCGAGGACGAGCCATTGGACTCGGTGATCTCTGAGACGACCCGGATGGTGTAAGGAAACTCTTCGGCCGGCGGCAAGGCGGCCATCACGCCACGGCGAGCGAGGTTGCCGTGACCGATTTCGCGACGCTTGGGTGCGCCGAAGCGGCCGGTCTCGCCCACGCAGAACGGCGGGAAGTTGTAATGGAACAGGAACGGCTCCTTGCGCTCGCCACCCACTGCATCGATCAGCTGCGCGTCGCGCGCGGTGCCGAGCGTGGTGACCACCATCGCCTGGGTCTCGCCGCGGGTGAACAGCGCCGAGCCGTGGGCACGCGGCAGAAAGCCGGTGCGAATGCTGATCGGTCGGACGGTACGGGTGTCGCGCCCGTCGATGCGCGGCTTGCCGGCGAGGATGTCGCCTCGGACCACGTCGGACTCGATGCCCTTGACCAGGCCATCGATCGTCTTCTCGGTGACCGGCGGCTCGACCGTCTCGTCGACGAACCGCTCTCGGATCTGGCCGCGCAACTGCCCCAAACGCCCACCGCGCTCGGCCTTGTCGGCGATCTGGTAGGCCGACTCGATCTCCGAGCGGAAGGCCGACTCGATCTCGGCGGCCAGCGCCGAGTTGTCGGCCGGCGGGGTCCATTCGATCGTCGGGCGACCGGCCTCGGCGGCGAGGGCCTCGATCGCCTCGATCGCCGCGTGCATCTGCTCATGGCCGAACATGACCGCATCGAGCATGACGTCTTCCGGCAGCTGGTCGGCCTCGGACTCGACCATCAGCACGGCCTTGTCCGTGCCGGCAACCACCAAGTCCAGGCGTGACTCGGTCAGCTGCGCCGGGCTGGGGTTGAGCACGAACTCGCCGTCGATATGCCCGACTCGTGCGGCACCAATCGGGCCGGCAAACGGTGCCCCCGAGAGCGACAGGGCGGCCGAGGCGCCGATCAGGGCCGGAATCTCGGAGTCGACCTCGGGGTCAAGCGAGAGCACCTGAGCGATGACCTGCGTCTCGTGGGTGAAGCCCTTGGCGAACAGCGGGCGCACCGGACGGTCGATCAGGCGTGCAACCAGGGTCTCTCCCTCGGTCGAGCGACCCTCGCGGCGGAAGAAGCTGCCCGGCACCCGTCCGGCCGCGTAGAACTTTTCCTGGTACTCGATCGTCAGGGGCAGGAAATCCTTGGACGGATCCGCGGTCGGCGCGACCACTGCGGTGACCAGCACCACCGTCTCGCCCATGGTGACCATGACCGCCCCGCTGGCTTGCCGGGCGATTTCGCCGGTCTCCAGGGTGACGGTGTGTTGACCGTACTCGAAGGATTGCTTGCTCACTGCCACGCTTGGCTCCTGACGTATCAAATGTATTCGATGGGCGGCGAGACGATCGGCTGACCACCTCGCAAACAAAAAACCCGCCGCAATGCGACGGGTTTAGGGAAACTCTGCACGAATGCCATGCCGCTCTGCGCGTCTTGAGCCGGGCAGATGCAAGGCGTTCGTCCGCCGCGAAAGAGTGATCCTCTTTCCAAGGACGACAACATAGCAGATGTCCGGCTCAAGATGCGCCCTCCGGGGCCTGGCGAGCAGCCCGTGCTCCGCGTTGCGCCGTCTTGACGTGGCCACCGGCACGCCAGCGACGACGCGCCTTGATCACGAACGGCTCGACAGGCCAGAGCGGCATGCCATTCGTGCAGAGTTTCCCCCAGTGTAACCGGGATGCGCTTACTTGCGCAGGCCCAGCTTCTTGATCAAGTCCTGGTAGCGGGTCAGGCTCTTGGACTTGAGGTAGTCGAGCATCTTGCGACGCTGGTTGACCAGCTTGAGCAGGCCACGGCGGGAGTGGTGATCCTGCTTGTGGGTCGCAAAGTGCTCGGTCAGGTGCGTGATCCGCTGGGTCAGCAGCGCGACCTGGACTTCCGGGGAGCCGGTGTCGTTCGCGTCTTTGCCGAACTCGGCAACGATATCAGCGGTAGTCTTTTCGTTCAGGGACATGGGAACTCTCCTATCTGCCTGGGTGAAGCTTTAAAAGTCCATCACGGGTCAGTCGTTCAAGCCTGTTGCCTGAAGGCCACCGTCCCGCAATGCGTTTGGGCGCTTGCGCCCCTTACAACGCCGCGAACAATCGTCGCGGCGCGGTTCGCCCGTCATCCAGCACTTCCCCCATACCCAGGAAGAGGTCGTCAGGTGCATAGAGTCGAAACCACCCGGTTTGTGGCGCGTTGGGCACAAACACCGGATGACCATGGCGAATTGGTGTGACACTGGTCGCGTCCAGCACGACGGCCGGATAGGCGCCCAGCGCCGAATCGATCGGGAGGATAACACGATCGAGGGCCTCGAGCCCGCCCTCGGCGGCGATCGCCTCGAGGTCCTCCAGCCGGTAGGTCGACTGCTCGTCCATCGACCACGGGCCTAGCCCGATGCGGCGCAGTTCGGCGACCACCGCCCCGCAGCCGAGCGCCTCGCCAATGTCCTCGACCAGCGTGCGAATGTAGGCGCCCTTGCTCGAGTGCACCCGCAAGGTGAACTCGGTGGACGAGAGCGCCTCAAGCGTGATCTCGTGGAAATCGATCGTGCGCGCCTTGCGCTCGACCGTCTTGCCCTCGCGGGCCAGTTCGTAGAGGCGCTTGCCCTCGTGCTTGAGGGCCGAGTACATCGGCGGCACCTGCTCGACGCGACCGCGAAAGCGGCCTAGCACCGCTTCCATCGTGTCATTGTCGATGGGCGGCACCTCGCGGGTGTCGATAACTTCACCCTCGAGATCGCCGCTGTCGGTCCGCGTGCCCAAGCGACCGGTCACCCGGTAGGTCTTGTCGGCGTCGAGCAGCAATCCGGAAATGCGCGTCGCCTGACCGAAGCAGACCGGCAGCAGCCCGGAGGCCGCCGGATCGAGACTGCCGGTGTGACCGCCCTTGGCGGCATCGAACAATCGGCGGACGCGCTGCAGCGCCTGGTTCGAGCTCAAGCCCAGGGGCTTGTCGAACAGGACGATGCCATTGATCTCGCGACCGCGACGTTTGCGTGCCATACGACGGACGAGACCGGCTCAGCGCCGGTCGTCTTCCTCGGACCCGTTCCGATCGGCACCATGCTCGTCGGCGCCGTCCTCGGCATCCCCATCCTTGTCGCGCACGGCCCGAATCAGGGCATCCATCTGCATGCCCTGCTCGATCGAATTGTCGAAGATGAAGGTCAGCTGCGGGACGATGCGCAGGCGCATGCGGTGGCCCAGTTCGCCACGCAGGAAACCAGCCGCCTCGTTGAGCCATTGCTCGGCGATCGGCTGTTCATCGGCGTTGAGCACGCTGTAGAAGATGCGCGCGTGGGCGAGATCGCGAGATACCTCGCAGTCCGTGACCGTCAACATGGTCAACGGCGCATTCGCCCCGCTGTCCACGCCGGAATCACGGATCAGTTCGGCGATCTCGCGCTTGATCTGGCCCGCCACGCGTTTGTGGCGCTGAAAACCCTGTGCCATAACGTCTGCCTTACAGGGTCCGCTGGACCTCGAAGCGCTCGAAGACCTCGATCTGGTCGCCGACCTTGACGTCGTTGTAGTTCTTCACGCCGATGCCGCACTCCATGCCGGAACGGACTTCCTGGGCATCGTCCTTGAAGCGACGCAGCGACTCGAGTTCGCCCTCGTAGATGACGACGTTGTCGCGCAGGACGCGAATCGGGTTGTTCCGCTTGACCACGCCCTCGGTGACCATGCAGCCGGCGATCGCGCCCAGCTTCGGCGAGCGGAACACGTCCCGCACCTCGGCCAGACCGACGAACTTCTCCTGGGTCTCGGTGCCCAGCAGGCCGGTCATGGCCGCCTTGACGTCGTCGAGCATCTCGTAGATGACCGAGTAGTAACGGATCTCGACGTCCTGCTCGCCGGCTGTCTTGCGCGCAGCGGCGTCGGCACGGACGTTGAAGCCGATGACGATCGCGCTTGAGGTGGCCGCGAGGTTGATGTCCGACTCGTTGATCCCACCGACGCCGCTCATCAGGACATTGACCTTGACGTCATCGGTCGACAGCTTCTGCAGGCTGTCGCGGATGGCCTCGGCGGAGCCCTGTACGTCCGCCTTGACCAGCACGTTCAGCGACTCGACCTCGCCTTCCTTCATTTGGTCGAACAGGTTCTCGAGCTTGGCCGCCTGCTGGGCCGCCAGGCGCGAATCGCGCTGCTTCGCCTCGCGGAATTCGGCGATCTCACGCGCCTTGCGCTCGTCCTCGATCACCACCAGTTCGTCACCGGCTTCCGGCGTGCCGGACAGACCGAGCACGACCACCGGGATGGACGGGCCGGCCGACTTGACCTGCTTGCCGTTCTCGTCGAGCAGGGCACGCACCCGGCCGTATTCCTTGCCCACGACCACGGTATCGCCCTTCTTGAGGGTGCCGCTCTGAACCAGGATCGTCGCGACCGGACCGCGGCCTTTCTCGAGCGAGGACTCGACGACCGTGCCGATGGCGTGGCCCTCGACCGGTGCCTTGAGCTCCTGGAGCTCGGCCTGAAGGAGAATTGCCTCGAGCAGCTGGTCGATGCCTTCACCAGTGTGCGCGGAGACGTGCACGAACTGCGTATCGCCGCCCCACTCCTCGGAAATCACTTCTTCCTGCGAAAGCTCGGCGCGCACCCGCTCGGGGTCGGCGCCTTCTTTGTCGATCTTGTTGACGGCCACCACCATCGGCACGTTGCCGGCACGAGCGTGGTGGATCGCTTCTTTGGTCTGCGGCATGACGCCGTCATCCGCCGCCACGACCAGCACGACCACGTCGGTGGCGCTCGCCCCACGGGCACGCATGGCGGTGAACGCCTCGTGTCCCGGGGTATCGAGGAAGGTGACGGTGCCGCGCGGCGTGTCGACGTGATAGGCGCCGACGTGCTGGGTGATGCCACCGGCTTCGCCGGCGGTCACCTTGGCGCGACGGATGTGGTCGAGCAGCGAGGTCTTGCCATGGTCGACGTGACCCATGACGGTCACGACCGGCGGCCGCGGCATGGCTTCGCCCTGCTCGACCTGCTCGAGCGCCTCGTCCTCGATCGCGGTCTCGGACTCGGCGTGCGGCGTGTGCCCCATTTCCTCGACCACGAGGATCGCGGTGTCCTGATCGAGCACCTGGTTGATGGTGGCCATCACGCCCATGTTGAACAGGACCTTGACCACGTCGACGCCCTTGACGGCCATGCGCTGGGCCAGTTCCTCGACCGAGATCGATTCGGGAACATTGACGTCGCGAACGACCGGGGCGGTCGGCTTCTCGAAGGTGTGCCGGGTAGCCACGGCCGTCTTAGAGGCCGCGCCCTTCTTGCCTTTCTTGCGGCGACGACCGGCGCCGGCACCGAGGTGCAGTTCTTCGCGGGCATTCTCGCGGGCATGACGGCCCTTGCCGCCATGCTTGCCGCGCTTGGGCTTGCCTTCGTCGGCAGAAACCGGGATGCCCGGCGCCTCTTCCGGCATCGCCACGATGCGCAGACGCGACTTCTTCTTGCCGTCGTCCTTGTCTTCGCCTTCGCCTGCAGCCGCTTCCTCGGCGGGAGCGCTCTCCTCGGCCGCCGGCTCTTCAGCCGGCTTTTCCTCGGCAGAGGGCTCGACCGGCTCGGCAGCCGCCGGCTCCGGCTCGGCAGGCGACTCTTCGCGCTCGACCGGCTCGGCCTCGGCGGTCGTGCTCGGCGCCTCTTCGACCGGCGACGCGGCCTCGGCGACCGGCTGCTCTTCCACCGGTGCTGCCTGGGTCACTTCCTCGGCCGGCTGCTCGGCTTGTTCGGTCTCTTCGGTCGGCTCGACCTCATCACGCGAGACGTAGGTCTTGCGGCGACGGTATTCGACCGCGACGGTCTTGCCGCCACGGGCACCGCCGCCGACCTTTATCTCCTGCTGGGAGCGACGCTTGAGCGTGATGCGCGAGGACGGCGACTTCGCCTCTCCCTCACCCGACGAGCGCGACTTGCGCAGATGGGCCAGCAGCTTCATCTTGTCGTCGTCACTGACACTGGCATCCACGGAGGCGACCGTCACGCCCGCTTCAGCCAGTTGCTCAAGCAGCCGTTCGGGGGTGGCGCCTACCACTTTTGCCAAATCTTTAACCGTGACCTCGGACATTAACGACTCCTGTGGTCCTGCAAACTATCGAATAGAGATTTCACGCCTCGGCACCTGCCGATGGCGACGGGTCGGTCTTCGCCGACCAATTAGGCGAACCAGGGTGCGCGTGCGGCCATGATCAGCCGCCCGGCAAGCTCCTCGTCCACGCCTTCGTATTCCGTCAACTCATCAATGGAAAGCTCGGCAACGTCTTCCGAGTCCTTGATGTTGTTCTCGCGCAGATTGGCGGCCAGTTCGGCCGTCATCCCGTCGAGCTCCTCGAGGGCCAGCGCCTCGCCGGAGGATTCGGTTTCCTCCTCGGCCTCGCCGCCACCGG
This sequence comes from Guyparkeria sp. SCN-R1, assembly GCF_003932495.1. Lineage (GTDB taxonomy): Bacteria > Pseudomonadota > Gammaproteobacteria > Halothiobacillales > Halothiobacillaceae > Guyparkeria. The sequence goes on along the minus strand of NZ_QZMT01000004.1, from coordinate 45,401 downwards.
CAATCGCCATGGTCAGCAATGCATCGCGTGCCCGGTTGCGCAGTTCCTCGACGATGCCCTCGTCGAAGCCCTCGACCTCGAGCAGCTCCTCGGTGGGCACGTAGGCGATTTCCTCGATGGTGGTGAAACCGGCCTCGACCAGCACCTCACCGACTTCCTGGTCGACGTCGAGCGCCTCCATGAACTGCTCGACGATGCGGCGCGTCTCGGTCTCGCCCTTCTCGATCGCCTGCTCTTCGCTCATGACGTTGATCTGCCAGCGCGTCAGCTGGCTCGCGAGCCGGACGTTCTGGCCACCGCGACCGATTGCCTTGGAGAGGTTCTCCTCGCTGACCGCCACGTCCATGCTGCCGGTGTCCTCGTCGACGACGATCGAGACGACCTCGGCCGGCGACATCGCGTTGATGACGAACTGGGCCGGGTTCTCGTCCCAGACGATGATATCAATCCGCTCACCGGAGAGCTCGTTGGTCACCGACTGGACCCGCGAGCCACGCATGCCCACGCAGGTGCCGACCGGGTCGATGCGCGGGTCATTGGAGAGCACCGCGATCTTGGCACGCAGGCCCGGGTCGCGGGCGGCGTTGACGATCTCGATCAGCCCCTGGGAGATCTCCGGCACCTCAAGCTTGAACAGCTCGATCAGGAATTCCGGCGCGGTGCGCGAGACGAAGATCTGCGGGCCGCGCGGCTCGTGGCGCACGTCGGTCACGTAACCTCGCAGGCGGTCGCCGGGACGGACGGCTTCGCGGCCGATCATCTCATCACGCGGGATCATCGCCTCGGCATTGCCGCCCAGATCCAGGATGACGTTGCCGCGATCGATGCGCTTGACCAGCCCCATGATCAGGGTGCCCTTGCGATCTTCGTAGGCTTCGACCACCTGGCGGCGCTCGGCCTCGCGCACCTTCTGCACGATCACCTGCTTGGCGGCCTGGGCGGCGATCCGGCCGAACTCCGCCGACTCGATCTCTTCCTCGATGTAGTCGCCGAGCTGCACTTCCGGGTCGTCCATCTGGGCGGCCTCGAGAATCATTTCGCGCTCGGGATGCTCGGAGGTTTCGCCCTCGACCACCAGCCAGCGACGAAAGGTGCGATAGCTGCCGTCTTCGCGGTCGATCTCGACGCGCGTCTCGATGTCACCGCCGTGACGCTTGCGCGCTGCCTGGGCAAGCGCGGCCTCGATCGCCTCGAAGATCACGTCGCGATCGACGCCCTTCTCGTTGGAAACCGAATCGACGACAAAAAGGATTTCTTTGTTCATGTTGCTAGCCAGATCGCTCTATTTCCGCGCCGTGCGCCGCTTCTTGCGCTTGTTGCGGCCACGCTTGGTGTTGTCGGCAAATTCATAGACGAGGTGGGCCTTCTCGGCTTCCTCGAAACGGAAGACCAGTTCACCCACCTCGTCGACCAGGACCGTGATGTCCTCGCCATCGACGCCCTGAATGACGCCTTCGAACTTCTTCTGCTGCGCCACCGGCTTGTACAGCCGCAGACGCACACGGTGCCCGACGAAACGGGCGAAATCCTCGGTACGGAACATCGGCCGCTCGACGCCCGGCGAGGAAACCTCGAGCCGGTAGGCGCCCGGGAACGGGTCTTCGACGTCGAGTTCGCCCGCCAGGGCACGACTCACGTCGGCACAGTGTTCGAGCGTCATGCCATCCGGGTGGTCGATGTACACGCGCAGCAGGCCAGACGGGCCGCCGCGGAACTCACCGCCGACCCACTCGAAACCGAGGTCCTCGACCACCGGTTTGAGCATGTCTTCGATCGCCGCCGGGATTCTCTGCACGTCTGCCTGCACCCTCTGCTGGTTTTGCCCGCCCTTTTCGCAAGACCGGGAGCCGGGAAAATAAAAAAGCCCCATATGGGGCCCGGCATCACTCTTAAAGCCAATGTTCGCGGGAACCGGAATATAAAGACAACGCCTGCCAAAGTCAATCCGACCCCGGGATACACCATGGCTTCAACGAGCGGCCATGCCGTCCCGTTTCACCCCGGTCCGCGCGAGGCCTCACTTGGACCGAGGGCCCTGGGGCCGGGCCAGACTCAGGGGCCCGTTTTTCCCTGAACGCGGGGTACCCCGCTACCGGCCAACGGCAACGGTCAATCGCCTCGCAGATCGTCGAAGAACCGCTTGACCGAATCCAGGAACGAGTGCTGTCGCGGCCGATGCTTCTTGGCCACGCCGTCGCCCTCGCCGCTGCCCAGTGAGCGCTCGAAGGCCTCGAGGAGCTCACGCTGCTCGTCGTTGAGCTTGACCGGCGTCTCGACATGGACGGTCACCAGCAGGTCGCCCTGCGTGCCGCCGCGCACCGGACGCACGCCCTTGCCGCGCAGCCGGAACACCTTGCCGGTCTGCGTCTCGGCCGGGATCTTGAGGCTCACCTTGCCATCGAGCGTCGGCACCTCGATCTCGCCACCCAGGGCGGCGGTCGTGAAGCTGATCGGCATGTCGCACAGCAGGTCCGCGTCGTCGCGGCGGAACAGCGGGTGCGGCTTGATATCGATCAGGATGTACAGATCGCCCGGAGGACCACCCTTCTCGCCCGGCGCACCCTCACCCGAATGGCGGATGCGATCGCCGGAGTCGACCCCGGCCGGGATCTTGACCGAAAGCGTCTTCTGCGTCTCGATGCGGCCTGTGCCACCACAGTCGGTGCAGGGGTCCTCGATCTTCTGACCCTCGCCGCCGCAGTCCGGGCAGGGCTGCTGGATGGAGAAGAAGCCCTGCTGGATGCGCACCGCGCCCTGACCACCACAGGTCGAACAGGTGGTCTTGCCGGTGCCCGGCTTGGCGCCGCTGCCATCACAAGTCTCGCAGGGCTCGGTGGTCGGGATGCGAATCTCGACGGTGGTGCCGCGCACGGCCTCCTCGAGCGAGAGCCTGAGGTTGTACTGCAGGTCGGCCCCACGCGAGGCACCGCCACGGGCTCGGCCGCCACCAAAGATGTCACCGAAGACGTCACCGAAGATATCGGCAAAGCCGGCACCTCCGCCGAAGCCGCCACCAAAGCCACCGGCACCCTGGCCATCGACCCCGGCATGACCGAACTGATCGTAGGCCGACCGCTTCTGCGGGTCGGAGAGCACCTCGTAGGCCTCCTTGGCCTCCTTGAAGAGGGTCTCGGCCTCCTCGTCGCCCGGATTGCGGTCCGGGTGATGCTTCATCGCCAGACGGCGGTAGGCCTTCTTCAGTTCGTCGGCCGAGGCATTCTTGCTGACCCCCAGCACCTCGTAGTAGTCACGTTTTGCCATGGTCGATCTCTAGGGCTGTCTTCGTTTTCGCCCGCCCGGCAACGCCGTACGGGACTGAATACGGTGACAGGCCGCACCACGAAAGTGGCCGACCCATCTTGGAAACTTGGGTGCCACGCGAACGAATCGCGAGGCACAAAAAATCATCCACCCCGAGGGGCGGATGATCCACTGGTCAGGATGTCGACGACTTATTTCTTGTCGTCGTCCTTGACCTCTTCGAACTCGGCGTCGACGACGTCGTCGTCCTTCTTCGCCTGCTCGCCACCGGCGGCCTGCTCGGCACCACCTTCCTGGCCGGCGCCCTGGGCCTTCTGCATCACCGTGGCGGAGGCCTGGGACAACGCCTCGATCTTGGCGTCAATGTCGGCCTTGTCGTCGCCCTTCATCGACTCGCGCAGCTCGGCGATCGCGTCCTCGACCGGCTTCTTGTCCTCGTCGGTCAGGGCATCACCGGCGTCGGTCATCGCCTTCTCGATGGTGTGGATGATGCCGTCGCCCTGGTTGCGCGCCTCGACCAGCTCCTTCTGCTTCTTGTCCTCGTCGGCATGCGCAGCGGCGTCCTGCACCATACGCTCGACTTCTTCCTCGGACAGACCGGAGCTCGCCTTGATCTCGATCTTCTGCTCGCGACCCGTGCCCTTGTCCTTGGCCGAGACATTCAGGATGCCGTTGGCGTCGATATCGAGGGTCACCTCGATCTGCGGCTGACCGCGCGGTGCCGGCGGGATCTCGGTGAGATCGAAGCGGCCCAGCGACTTGTTGCCCGAGGCCATCTCGCGCTCACCCTGCAGCACGTGCACGGTCACCGCGGTCTGGTTGTCCTCGGCAGTCGAGAACGTCTGGCTCGCCTTGGTCGGGATGGTGGTGTTCTTCTCGATCAGCTTGGTCATCACGCCGCCCATCGTCTCGATACCGAGCGAGAGCGGGGTAACGTCAAGCAGCAGCACGTCGTTGACGCCGCCGGAGAGCACGCCGCCCTGGATCGCGGCACCGACGGCCACGGCCTCGTCCGGGTTGACGTCCTTGCGCGGGTCCTTGCCGAAGAACTCGGCGACCGTGTCGCGGACCTTCGGCATGCGGGTCTGGCCGCCGACCAGGATCACGTCGTCGATGTCGGAGGCCGATACGCCGGCATCCTTGAGCGCCATCTTGCACGGATCGATGGTGCGCTTGATCAGCTCCTCGACCAAGGATTCGAGCTTGGCACGCGTGATCTTGATGTTCATGTGCTTCGGACCGCTCTGATCCGCCGTGATGTACGGCAGGTTCACGTCGGTCTGCTCGGTCGAGGACAGCTCGATCTTGGCCTTCTCGGCGGCTTCCTTCAGACGCTGCATGGCCAGCGCGTCGTTGGAGAGATCTACGCCCTGCTCCTTCTTGAACTCGTCGACCAGGTGATCGATCAGGCGGTTGTCGAAGTCCTCGCCACCCAGGAAGGTGTCACCGTTGGTGGACATGACCTCGAACTGCTTCTCGCCGTCGATGTCGGCCACCTCGATGATCGACACGTCGAAGGTACCGCCACCCAGGTCGTAGACCGCGATCTTGCGATCGCCGCCTTCTTTCTTGTCCATGCCGTAGGCAAGCGCCGCCGCGGTCGGCTCGTTGATGATCCGCTTGACCTCGAGACCTGCAATCTGACCGGCGTCCTTGGTCGCCTGGCGCTGGTTGTCGTTGAAGTAGGCCGGCACGGTGATGACCGCCTCGGTGACTTCCTCGCCCAGGTACGCCTCGACGTCCTTCTTGATCTTCATCAGGATGCGGGCGGAAACCTCCGGCGGTGCCATCTTCTTGCCGTTGGCCTCGACCCAGGCATCGCCGTTTTCCGCCTTGATGATCTTGTAGGGCATCAGTTTGATGTCCTTCTGCACCGCATCTTCGTCGAAGCTGCGGCCGATCAGTCGCTTGACGGCGTACAGGGTGTTTTCCGGGTTGGTGACGGCCTGGCGCTTGGCCGGCTGACCGACCAGGATCTCGCCGTCATTGGTGTAGGCGACCACCGACGGGGTGGTGCGTGCGCCCTCGGCGTTCTCGATTACCTTGCCGGACTTGCCGTCCATGATGGCGACGCAGGAGTTGGTCGTCCCCAGGTCGATACCGATTACCTTACCCATAAATCATGTCTCCAGAGTTCTGTCGTGAATGCGAAATTCGGTTGGCGTGGCCCGCGGCCTCGAAGGCCACCGGACCCGCTCTTGTGCTTGGACTTGCGGGCGAGCCGTGATTTTTCAAGCCACCCGCGGAAAATCCGCCCTCGAACCCCTTACTTGGGCTTCGAAACCACCACCAGCGCCGGGCGCACGACGCGGTCCTTCAAGAGGTAGCCCTTCTGCATCACGTCGACGACGTGGTCCGGCTCGCCGTCGTGCGGCTGCAAGCTCATCGCCTGGTGGTGATCCGGGTTGAAGCGCTCGCCGATCGGATGGACGGCCTGAACGCCGAACTTCTCCAGGGTCTGGATCAGCATCTTGAGGGTCATCTCGTCCCCCTCCTTGATCTTCTCCAGCGTGGCGTTTTCCTTCTCGGTCGCCTGAATACCCAGTTCCAGCGAATCGACGACCGGCAAAAGCCCCTCGACGAAACGCTCCAGGGCGAACTTGCGGGCCGATTCGATATCTCGCTCGGCGCGGTGACGCACGTTCTGCATCTCCGCTGCGATACGCAGGAGCTCCTCTTCCTTCTCGGCCAGTTGCGCCTTGAGTTGCTCGACCTCGCTCTGCTCGCCGGCATCGCCCGCCTGAGCCTGAGCGCCGTCCTCGACGGGCTGCTCCGGCTGTTCCTGGTTCATGTCGTCGTGATCGACCGGCTTGTCCGTCATCGAAACTCTCCTGAAAAGCGGATGGAAATTGGCGCTGAAACCATTGGCTGAAAGCGGCAATGCCCCGGTCGCCGGGGCTGCCACTCCAAGTCAACGGCTTCGATTGATGCCCGGAGTCTTGGGGCATCCGTCATCTTTTCAAGGGGAAGGAGTCCGGCTTGGGGAACGACGATCTGGCTGGGGAGGCTTACTGGCGGGACAACGCGCTCGAGAGCAGGCGCGAGGTGACATCGACGATCGATATCACCCGGTCGTAGGGCATCCGTTTGGGACCGATCACGCCCAGCACGCCGACCACCTCGTCATCGACACCATAAGAGGCCCCCACCACGCCACATTCATCGAAGGTGGGCGAGCCGGACTCGCGGCCGATGAAAATCTTCACGCCCTGGGCGCGCTCGCACTGATCAAGTAGGGAGACTAGTTCGCGTTTCTCGGCAAAGGCATTGAATAGCCGCCGCATGCGATCGACATCGCCCAGCTCGTCGGTGCCCATCAGATTGACCTGGCCGGCCACGGCCACGCCAGCCTCGTCCTCGACCGCCTCGACGGCCGACTCGGCCAGGGTGATCGCCTCGGAGAGATTGCCCTCGATCTGCTCGCGCGTGCTCTTGAGTTCGGCCACCAGCGTCTCGCGTAGCCCCTGGATGGACTGGCCGTTGAGCCGCTCGTTGAGGAAGTTGGCGAACCGCGTCAGCTCGTCCTGACTGTAGGGCTTGTCGGGGTGGATGATGCGGTTCTGCACCCCACCGTCATTGGTGACCAGCACCATCAGCACCCTGCCGGGCGACAGCGAGACGAAGTCGATCTGGCGAAACAGGGCGCGGGCCCGCGACGGAATGGTAACCACGCCGGCGAACTGCGTCAGGCTCGAAAGCAGGTTGGAGGCGGTATCCGCCATCTGCTGCGGGTCATCCTCGGCCGCCTCGCGCAGGATGCGCTCCAGGCGACGGGCATCCACAGGCGCCTTGCCGGGCGCGGTCAGCAACGAATCGACAAACAGGCGATACGCGAGCTCAGTCGGCACACGTCCGGAGGAGGTATGCGGCGCACGCACCAACCCGAGGTCTTCGAGATCGGCCATCACGTTGCGCACCGTCGCCGGGCTGAGATTGAGATCGGACATGCGCGCGAGCGCACGCGACCCGATCGGCGCGCCCTCGTCGGTGTAGCGATCGATCAGTACCCGCAGCAGGGTCTGTGCCCGCTCGGGAAGTGCACTCCAGGCGTCAGTCATACGCGAACTTGAAAACCTCTGGCTTGTTGGCGGCAATCGCGCGGGTCCGCTCAAATGGGTTTCTAAACTAGCACTCGCCCAACCAGAGTGCCAAGCGCGCCGCGCGGCAGTCGGATTCAAACGCGGGTTCCTTTGCTAGACTGGGCCGACTTTCGCATCCCGCCGGCCGATCGCCGGCTCACGACGGACGCGACCTAACGGATTCGAGGATCACACCACGGCATGAACGCCTGGCTCATCTTGTTGGCCGCCGGCCTGTTGGAAATCGTCTGGGCAACCGGGCTGCGCTTTACCGACGGCTTCTCCCGCTTGGTGCCGTCGGTTGTGGTTCTGGTCATCGCCTGGGCCAGTTTCTACCTGCTTGCCCTGGCCATGCGCGAGATTCCCATGGGCACCGCCTATGCGATCTGGACGGGCATTGGCGCGACCGGCGTGGCGATCCTCGGCATCCTCTGGTTCAAGGAACCGGCCTCGCTCGCGCGACTGGGTTTCATCGCCATGATCGTGGTGGGCATCATCGGACTGAAGTGGTCCTCCGGCAATCATTGAGTCGTCAGGCAGAAAGAGCGCACACGCCATGAATCCTTCCTCCTCGTCAGCCAGCGAACAGCCGGACGGTGCCCCCGCCTTCTCGCGTCTGGGCATCATCATCAAGCCCAACGGTGGCGAGGCGCTGGCCGAGGTCTACCGCAACCTGGTCGAGGTCGCCGAAGCTCACGGCGTCGACTGGGCGCTGGAGGAAGACGCCGAAAACCCCGCCCCGTCGATCACGGCGGCGCGCTTTTCGCGCGACCGGATCGATCGCGACCTGATCGTGGTGATCGGCGGCGACGGCACCATGCTCAATGCCGCGCGTTCGCTGTGCCTGCACGACGTGCCGATCCTGGGCGTCAACCTCGGCCGCCTGGGCTTTCTCGCCGACGTCAGCCCGGGCGAGGTGCAGCGCCACCTCTCGGCCATTCTCAAAGGCCGTTACAGCGAGGAACGCCGATTTCTGCTGCAGGGCAGCCTGATGCGCAACGACACGCGCATCATGGAATCGGTCGCACTCAACGACATCACCTTCAAGATGCGTGACCCGGCCCGAATGGTCGAATTCGAGATGTGTATCGACGGCACCCTGGTCAACCAGCAGCGTTCCGACGGCGTGGTGGTCTGCACCCCGACCGGCTCGACGGCTTATGCACTATCGGCCGGTGGCCCGCTGATCGCCCCCGACCTGCACGCGGTCGGGATCGTCTCGATCTGCCCGCACACGCTGAGCTACCGACCGATCGTGGTCGACGCCCGTCACCAGATCGAGATCCGCCCGGTGGCCGGTTCGCGCGGCGGCGGCGTGGTCAGCTTCGACGGCCAGCTCAACCAGCCGCTGGAATGCGGCGACGTACTCGTCATATCAAAATACGAGCACGATATCCGCCTGATCCATCCGGCCGGTCACGACCATTACTCGCTGTTGCGTGACAAGCTCTGCTGGAGCGAGCAGAAGTTCTAGCCCGGATATTTCATGAAATCCACACGCCCTCGCTTGCCTCTTGTCCGTTCAAAGAATTTTCCTCAGTCGGCCGTAATCACCGATACGCCGCTCTTTCGGAAAATCCCTTGTACGATCAATATACTGCGCGATCATCGCGCGGCTTCATGAAACATCCGGGCTAACCGGGCAAAGGAATCCGCCTGACATGCTGACCACCCTCTCGATCCGCCAGATCGCCCTGATCGACCAGCTCGAGCTCGATTTCGCCGCCGGCATGACCGCGCTCACCGGCGAAACCGGGGCGGGTAAGTCGATCCTGATCGACGCGATCGGCTTGCTGCTGGGCGATCGGGCCAACATGAACCTGCTGCGCGCCGGTTGCGATCAGGGCGAGGTCTCCGGCGAGTTCCTGTTGCCGGTGGACAGCCCGGCGGCACACTGGCTCGAGGAACAGGAATTGGGCGAGGAACCGGAAGGCGAGAGGCTGCCGCTGATCGTGCGCCGGGTCCTGTCCCGTGACGGGCGCTCGAAGGCCTGGATCAACGGCCGCCCCGTGCCGGGGCAGACCCTCAAGGGCATCGGCCGGCACCTGATCGACATCCACGGTCAGCACCAGAACCAGCGATTGATGCAGGCGAAGACCCAGCTCGCCCTGCTCGATCATTTCTGCGACCTCAAGGGCCAGGTGGACAAACTCGGCCACCTGAGCCGGCAGATCCACAGCGATGAGGCCCAGCTCGCCAATCACCAGGCCGAGCAGGCCTCGCGGGCCGACCGGCTCGCCTTCCTGGAATTCCAGCTCGAGGAGATCGAGCGCGTCGACCCGCAGCCCGACGAATTCAACCAGCTGCACGCCGAGCTCAAGCGCCTCTCGAGGCTCGACGAATGGCGGCAGGTACTGGCCGAGCAGATGGCCGCGCTATTCGACGAGGACGGCAACGCCCACGACCGCATCGGCGCGGCCGAACAGTCGCTCTCGCGGATTGCCGATCTCGACGAGGCGCTCGGCCCGGTGATCGAGACCCTGCAGTCCGCCGAGATCCAGATCGCCGAGGCGGTCGACACCCTGCGCGACCGGCTGGAATCCTCCGATGCCGACCCGGAACGCCTGGCCACGGTCGAGGCCCGACTCGATACCCTCCACGAACTGGCGCGCAAGCATCGCGTCGCCCCGGAGATGTTCGAGCAGCACGTGGCCGATCTGCGAGAGGAATACGAGCAACTCGAGCAGGCCGGCAGCACGCTGGGCGAGGTCGAGACTCGGCTGGCCGAGAACCGCGCCACCTACGACCGGCTGGCCGCCGAGGTCAGCAAGAAACGCGCAACCGGTGCGAAGAAGCTGGCCGAGCGCCTCAAGGCCTCGATTCGCGAACTGGGCATGCCCAACGGCGAATTCGAGGTGCAACTGACCCAGTCAAAGACACTGGCCGAACGACGCGGCGAGCGCGGCATCGACGAGGTGGTCTTCCTGATCAGCGCCAACCGCGGCCAGCCGGTCGCCCCGCTCGACCAGATCGCCTCGGGCGGCGAACTGGCACGCGTGAGCCTGGCCCTCAAGACGCTGACCGCCGGCGATGACCCGGTGGGCACCTTCATCTTCGACGAGGTCGATACCGGCATCGGTGGGGCCACTGCCGCGATCGTCGGGGCGCACCTGCGCGCACTGGGCGACTCGCGCCAGGTCCTGTGCGTCACCCACCTGCCGCAGGTCGCCGCGCATGGACACCACCAGGCACGGATCGAGAAGGACGAACAGGCCGACTCGACCCGCACCTGGGTGCGTGGTCTGGATGCCGACGAGCGCGTCGAGGAACTCGCGCGCATGCTAGGTGGGCGCGAGGTCACCGAGCAGACACGGGCACATGCCCGCGAGTTGTTGGCAAGCTCCGCCTGACCGCCTCCCCAGCCCGGCACGCTGGGAGCAAAACGCACGACGCCCGCCCGGAGAACCCGGGCGGGCGTCGTCATGTGGCAACCGCGAGTCGCTTACTTCTTGCCGGTCGCCTTGCGGCTGATGCCGTAGATCACCAGCGAGTAATCAGTCAGATCGAAGTCGAGCTGATCGGCGATCATGGCGATCCGCTCCTGGATGATCGGATCGTGGAATTCCTCGACCTGTCCGGTCTTCACGCACACCAGGTGATCGTGATCCCCCTTGGAGATCAGCTCGAACACGGCCTTGCCGCCCTCGAACTGGTGGCGCTTGAGAATGTCGGCCGTCTCGAACTGGGTCAGCACGCGGTAGACGGTCGCCAGGCCGATCTCTTCGCCGCGCGCGAGCAGTTCCTTGTAGACGTCCTCCGCGCTCATGTGCCAATCCGGGTTGGACTCGATGATCTCGAGGATTTTCACCCGTGGCAAGGTGACCTTCAGGCCGGCCTTCTTGAGTTCGCTGGAATCCAAAACTTCTACCCTCGATTGCGTGTGCTTGCGAGATTGTAACCGAAGATGCCGCGCGAACCGGAGCACCACGCGGATAATGAGAGGCGCACAGACCGGTAGGCTGGCATCACCCGTCAGACGGCGTATCATTGGGGCGCATTCGAATGCCCATCCAGACCATCAGGAACAGGTTTTCCAGGATCATGCAGCGCTCACTTCTTACGCTACCGCTCGTCGCCACCCTGCTAGCCGGCTGCTCGTCGGTCTACGTCCCCAGCTTCATCCAGGTCTACCAGCCGGATATCCAGCAGGGCAATATCTACGAGGAGGAGCAGATCGAGCGGTTGCGCGAGGGCATGCCCCAGTCCCAGGTGCGCTCGATCCTCGGCACGCCCAGCCTCAATGACATCTTCCATCAGGGCCAGCGTGATACCTACATCTATTACGACAAGCGCGGCAAAGAGGAAGCCTTCCGTCACACGCTGGTAATCGAATACGACTCGACCGGCCGCGTGGATGCCATCCGCCGTGACGGCATGGACCTGGCTGACGCGCCGTCGATGAACAGCGCCGAGCTGCCCGACGAGGCCGAGGCCGCCTCGCCGAGCAACACCCCGACGAGCTCGGCACCCGGCGCGGAGGGCGGCGACAGCCCCTACGATCTGGAAACGCAGGATGATGGTCAGCCCCTGCCACAGACGCCGCCACCCCAAGATCCGCTCTGATCAGGGACCAATAAAAGCCGTAGCCCGGTTTACCGGGCACCGGCAACAATTTCATGAACCGGCGCGAAGCCTACTCCGCCGGTTTTTTTGTGTCCGCCCACGCTTGATCCTGCTTGGACGACGCCGTTTTTCGCCCAGGCCGGGCTTCATCCTTCTTGGCCCCATCCTTCCGGGCGCCATCTTCTTGCGCGCGCTGACGGCGCGCAGCCTTGGGATCGGCAATCAGCGAGCGATAGATCTCGACGCGATCCCACTCGCGCAATGCCTGCGACAGCGGCGCGACCTTGGCAAATACGCCGACCTTCTGGTTCGACAGGTCGATCTCGGGAAAGCGTTCCAGAATGCCACTGAGGCGGATGGCCTCCTCGACGGTCGCCCCCTCTGCGACATCCACCTCGAGAATCAGCTGCACATCCGGGCGGGCGTAGGCCACCTCGACCTTCACGCCCCGTCACCCCCACCGGATGGCTCGCGCGGATAGACCTGAAAGGCGCGCTTGCGGAAGGCGCCGACGAGGTTCTTGACGATCTCGCGGAACACGGGACCGATCGCCCGTTCGAGCAGCCGGTTGGAGAACTCGAAGCGCATGTCGAGCGTTACCCGCGACCCGCCATCGGGCAGGTCCTCAAAGCCCCAGAAACCATCGAGGTGACGGAACGGTCCATCGACCAGCGTGACCACGATGCGCGAACCCGGCTCGTTGTGATTGCGGGTAACGAAGGTCTTGCGGATCGCGCCCTTCTTCAGGGTGATGCTGGCCTCGACCTCGTCACCCGATGCCTGCAGGATGCGCGTCTGCTCGCACCAGGGGAGAAAGTCGGGATAGGCGTCGATGTCGTTGACCAGCGCGTACATCTGCAGCGCGGAAAACGGCACATCGACCTGTCGCTCGATGGTGGTGCTCATACCGGGGAAGGTCCGCCGTTTGGAGTGCTCAAACCAGCATTCTAGCAAAGCCACCACGCCATCCGGGCGACGGCCGAATCAGCCGAACACGCCCAATCCGTTGAGGAACACCAGCGCCACACCCAGTGGGGCGACGATGGCCGCCAGCCACCACCACAAGCGGTAGCGCCAGCCCGTCAGCCCCAGCTCCTCGGCCGAGTCGGCCCGGGGCATCCGCCAAGCGGCGAAGAGCGCGATCAGCATGCCGCCGGCCGGCAGCAGGATGTTGGCGGTGGTGAATTCGAGCAGGCCGAAGACGTTCTTGCCGAACAGGGTGAGATCACCAAGCAGGTTGAACGACAGGGCCGCCAGCACCCCCAGCGACCAGGTCGCCACGCCCACGGCGATCGCCGAATGCAGCCGGCGGATGCCGAATCGCTCCCAGAGATAGGACACCGCCGGCTCGACCAGCGAGATGGCCGAGGTCCAGGCGGCGATCGACACCAGCACGAACAACACGATGGCGAGCCAGTAACCCCATTCCATCTGCCCCAGCGCCAATGGCAAGGTCTGGAAGATCAGACCGGCACCCTGCTCGGGGCTCATGCCGTTGGAGAACACGATCGGGAAGATCACCATGCCGGCCAGCAGCGCGATACCGGTGTCGAGCACGATGATCCAGATGCCGGCCTGCACGATCGAGGTGCCCCGCGGCATGTACGAGCCGTAGACCATGATCGCGCCCATGCCGAGACTCAGCGTGAAGAACGCGTGCCCGAGCGCGACCAGGAAGGTCTCGGCATTCACCCGGGAGAAATCCGGCGCGAACATGAACTCCATGGCGGGCGCGAACCCCGGGGTGCCGATGTTGTAGCCGAACAGCAGCACCAGGATCACGATCAGCAGCGGCATCATGATTCGCGTCGCCAGTTCCAACCCGCCACGCACGCCACGCGCCACCACCGCCACGGTCATCACCATGGCGACCGTGTGCCAGAACAGCAGGGTCCCCGGATTACCAACCAGGCCGTCGAACAGGCCCTTGATGGCCTCGGGCGAGGCCCCGACGAAGGCGCCATTGGCGGCCTTCTCGACATAGGACAAGGCCCAGCCCATGACCACCGAGTAGAAACTCAGGATGAGAAAGCCGGTGAGCACGCCCATCCAGCCGATCACCTGCCAGCCGCGACTGACGCCGGCCTGATCGGCGAGCTTGCCCATGCCGATGATCGGGTTTGAGCGCGCGCGACGCCCGAGCATCACTTCACTGATCAGGATCGGTGTCGCGACGATCAGCAGGCAGGCGAGATAGATCATCACGAACGCCCCGCCACCGTTGTCGCCCATGATGTAGGGAAACTTCCAGATATTGCCCAGGCCGACGGCCGAGCCCGCAGAGGCGAGGATGAAGGCCAGCCGGCCACTCCATTCCGGATGGTTCTCGAGATGCTGTGCGGACACCGGTCTTCCTCTTCGGTTTGGACGGGCAGGGTTCCTTGTCCCGGGAACCGGGCGAATCGCTGAAAACTACCACCATGGCGCCCCCGCGGCCAAGCAGCGCCACGGGGGCAGCGTAACTGTCGATGGACACCGGGAAGCCATACAGATCCTGCTAGAATGCGCGCATGAGCAAGAACAACAAGCCCACCACCGGCCAGTCCACCATCGCGCTGAACAAGAAGGCGAAATTCGACTTCTTTCTTGGCGATCGCATCGAGGCCGGATTGGTACTTGAGGGCTGGGAAGTCAAGGCCCTGCGCGCCGGCAAGGCCCAGATCGCCGACGCCCACGTCATCATCAAGGACGGCGAGGCCTGGTTACTGGGGGCGGTGATCACTCCGCTGCTCCAGGCCTCCAGCCACGTCCGCCCCGATCCGACCCGCACCCGCAAGCTGCTGTTGCACGAGCACGAGCTCGCGCGTCTGATCGGTCAGGTCGAGCGCAAAGGGTTCACGATCGTGCCCACCGCGATGTACTTCAAGCGCGGCATGGTCAAGCTTGAAATCGCCCTAGGCGAGGGCAAGAAGGCCCACGACAAGCGTGCCACCATCAAGGACCGCGACTGGGAGCGCGACAAGCAGCGCATCGTCCGCCACAGCATGTAGCGGACTTCTACACGATTCGATAACGTCTCTGCGAAACCGCCCCTACGGAGCGTAAGCCAGAAACGTCACCGAATCGTGCAGAGGCCCGCTGGCGGGGCAACAACCAATAGGCGCTCATTCCCCCTCGATCAGCACCTCGCGCACGAAGGGGATGGTCAGCCGGCGCTTGGCGATCATCGACTCGCGATCCAGCCGATCAAGCACCTCCAACAAGGTGCCGACGTCGCGCGGCAGATGGCCCAGCATCCACTGCGCGGTGCCATGCGGCATTTCCAGGCCCCGCGCCTGCGCTCGGGCTCGCAGCAATTCGATTTTCTCGCCGTCACCCGGCAGATGGACGGCCATTACCGCCCCCCAGGTGAGCCGCGAGGCGAGATCCGCCAACTTTACCGGCAGTTCGGTCGGCGGATGCGAGGCAGTCAACAGTAGTGGCACGCCGGCCTCGCGCGCCCGGTTGATCAGGTCGAACAGCATGAATTCTCCCTCGGCCTGGCCGATCACGGCGTCGACGTCGTCGATCACCGCCAGCGCGAAGGCCTCGATCTGCTCACTGGCCGCCGCCAGCTGCCCGCCGAGTTGGCGCAACGGCCAGTAGGCGGCAGGCCGCCCCATCGAACCGGCGTGGTAGCAGGCCGCCTGCGCCAGATGCGACTTGCCCGCCCCGGCCGGTCCGTGAATCAGCACCTGAGCCTCGCCGGCACCAGTCGCCTGCTTGGCCAGGGTCGCCTTGAGCAACAGGTTCTCGTTGCCGATGAACCCCTCGAAGCTCGTCGGGGTCACCAGGTCGAGCGCTAGCGGGATTTGTTGCATCCGGCTCAGTCCCCGGCCCTGTCATCGCCCGGGGGCAGTGCCCGCTCGTCGCCTCCGCGGTAATAACGGCTTTGCTGATAGGACTCCAGGGCGTGCTGACCCAGCACGATGAGTACCGCCGAGACCGGTAGCGCGAGCAGGATGCCGAAAAAGCCGAACAGCTGGCCACCGGCCATGACGGCAAAGATCACCGCCACCGGATGCAGGCCGATCTCGTTGCCGACGAAACGCGGCTGCCAGGCCACCGTCTCCAGCACCTGACCAATGCCGAACACGCCCAGCACCAGCAGCAGCGGCCATAGGCTGTCGGCTTGGATGTACATGGCGATCAGGGCCAGCAACACACCAATGATGGTGCCCAGGTACGGCACGAAGCTCACCAGCCCGGCAAACATGCCGATCGCCACACCGGTGTTCAGACCGATCAGGGTCAGGCCGATGGAGTAGGTCACCCCGTTGGCGATCATCACCGCCAGCTGACCGCGCAGGAAATTGCCCAGCATCCGATCGGACTCGCGCGCCAACCCGACCACCGTGCCGGCACGATGGCGCGGCAGCATCCGCTCGATGCGATCGACTACCCGCGGCCAGTCACGCAAGAGATAGAAGGCGATCACCGGAATCAGCAGCAGGTTCATCATCGCGACGAATACCGCGGTCCCCGTGGTCGAGACGTTCGACAACCCGTCAGCGAGCATCTTGCCGATGGTCT
The DNA here is from genome assembly GCF_003932495.1 of Guyparkeria sp. SCN-R1. GTDB lineage: Bacteria > Pseudomonadota > Gammaproteobacteria > Halothiobacillales > Halothiobacillaceae > Guyparkeria. The sequence goes on along the minus strand of NZ_QZMT01000004.1, from coordinate 28,986 downwards.
CGCCGTGCTTGACCAGCAGCTCACGCAACTGGCCGACATGCAATTCCACGCCGACGGTCTGGTTGACCCAGGGAATCACCCGTTGCTGAACGATGTCGAGCAACTGCGGGAATACCCGCACCAGACGAGCCGTCTGTTCGATCAGCACCGGGATCAAGGCAATCAGGCCGACGACCAACAGCAGCGCACCGACCAGAAAGATCAGTGACGTTCCCCAGGTTCGCGAGACGCCATGCTGGTCAAGCCGGGTCACCATCGGGTTGAACAGGTAGGCGATGATGAAACCGACCACAAAGGGACTCAGAATCGGCAACAGGAAATACGCCACCAGCAGCAGACCGGCCAGGCCGATCCCGATCATCCAGCGCGTCGTCGAGCTTCCCCTGGTCGTCATGTCGCTCATCCGTGTCAGATGCGCTCGATCCGCAGATCCAGCGCCTTGAGGTCCTCTTCGCGCGACGGACCGGCCAGCACGCCGACCGAGGCCGTTTCGGGCTTGAGATAGGTTTCCGCCACCCGCTTGAGGTCGTCCTGGGTGACATCGAGCACCCGGGCCCGGATCTCGCGCAGGTCGTCGGGCGTGCGCCCGTGCAGCGTGTCCATGAACGCCTTCTTCGCCTCGCCGGCCGGCGAGCCCGGCTTGTCGATCGAGGCGATCACACCAAAGATCGCCTCCTCGACGGTGCGGTCCTCGTGGGTATTGTCCACCACCCAGTCGACCGCGCGATCGAAGTCGTCGAGCGTCTCGCCCAGACGCGGATCGCGGTAGGAGAAGAAGCGGAAGCTGCCGGATTCGGCATCAAACCCGGCCCCGCCGCCGTAGGCGCCACCTTTTTCACGGATAGCCGTGTGCAGAAAGCCGTTGCGCATAAACCCACCCAGCACGGCCAGCGCGGCCGCGTCCGCGTGCTTGGGCGGCACGCAAGCATGCGCCTTGGCGCAGTAATTGACCGCGAGGTTACCGATCCAGGCCTCGCGCACCTGCGTCTCGTGATGCCCCAGCGCAAACGGCTGATCCGTCTGTCCCTGGTGCATGTGCGGGCGCAGGGCCTGGGCCATCTCGGGGAAATGGCGCTGCTCGGTGACCACGTTGTAGTGACGCAGCCCACCCTTGAGCTTCTCGTGCAGTCGCGCCAGCCGCTCGGCCAGGTCGTAGCGGGACTCGGCCTGCTCGAGGCCGTCGTCCATCGCCTTGATGCGACGCACGGCCGAGACCCCGGCGGTATCGTGACGCATGGCCGCGCGAGCCGACATGCCCGAGGTGGCCAACAGCATGGCGTGGACATGACCCCGACCGGAAACGCCCTGCTCGGTGCCGAAGCGCATCTGGCTGACCAGGTCACGAATGCGATCGATCTCGTCGAAGCGCGCGGCATCAAGATGCTGGTGGAACAGGTCGGCCATCGCATCGGCGTGGCGCACCAGCGCCTTGCCCGACAGCAGCCAGAAGCCACTGGTCCGGTGGACATCATCGATGCCGGCGCGCACCGAGGCGCTTGCTGAGAAACCGCCAGTCCTGGCAGTCACCGCCTCGGCCATGGCGACGTAGTCGCGATCACCCGCCCCCAGCTCGGTGAGCAGGCCGGCATAGACCGGCATCAGCTCGAGCTCGTCGCGATCCAGATGCGGCAGGTCGATCGCCAGCTGCAGGTAGCACAGGCCGTTGGTGCTGCGGTTGTACCAACGCTGGCTCGACGGCTGGTGGACGAACTGCTCGGGCTGCGGGATGTCGATGTCTTCAGGGATGTCCTCGCGGGTCACCGTCGGCAGCAGTGACAGGTCGCCCTCCTCGGCCTGGCGGTCGGCCAGCGCCTTGGCCTGATCGACGATGCGCTGCTTCTCGTCCGTGGTGAGCGTGTCCTGCATTGCCGCCAGCCGCGCCTTCTCCGCGGCCTGCTGGCGCGCGGACAGCTCGGTGTCCGGCTTCAATACCAGCCGCACGCGGTGCGGGTTGTCCAGCAGCAGCCGACGAACCAGGTTGGGGATGAACTGCGGGTCGGCGGCCTTGGCACGCAGACGCCCAAGAGCCGGCTCAAGATCGAGCAGATTGATGGGATCGCTGTCGTGGATCGCCGCCGGCAGCGCCTGGACGATCAGATGCAGACCGTAGGGAAAACCATCACCGGTCACTTCACGCTGCTCGAGCTCCAGCTGGTGGAGCACCGACTCGACCATGTCGGGGTCGACGCCCTTTTCCGCCACCTCGGTGAGCGTGTCGAGGATCAGCTTCTCCACGTCTTGCGCGCGGTCGGCCTCGCTACCCTCGAGCCCGGCGACGAACACCATCTGACGCTGCGAGTCTTCCAGGCCCAGCACCGGCGACGGCGCGGCGCCCAGATCGGTGGTCTCCAGCGCGCGCAGCAGCGGCGAGGCACTGTTTTCCAGCAGCACGCCTTCGAGCAGTTGTGCCTCGAGGCGAGCATCGAGATCGGCGCTCTCGTCGAGCATCCAGCCGACATTAACGTGGGTCTTCTCGGCGGTGTCGTCATCGTCGAGTGGGTAGATGTCCTCGACCTGTTTCGGGCCGGCAAAGATCGGCTGGAGCGGCACGGCCGAATCGGGGTCGATCTGCTCGAAACGCGCCAGCGCCCGTTCCTCGAACTCGCGTTGCAGCCGCCCGACCGGCTGGTTGCCGTAGGTCATGAAAACCGCATTCGACGGGTGATAGAAGCGCTTGTAGAACGCCACCATCTGCTCGTAGGTGAGATCCGGAATCCGCTCCGGATCACCACCCGAGTTGTGGTGATAGGTGGTGTCCGGGAACAGCTCGCGCGAGAGCGTCTGCCAGAGCACCGAGGTCGGGTCACTCATCGCGCCCTTCATCTCGTTGAACACCACGCCCTTGAAGGTCAGCGGGGTGGACGGATCGTCCCACTGCTCGAATTCGACCCGGTGGCCTTCCTGGCGAAAATCGAGCTCGTCGATGCGCGAGAAGAACGTCGCGTCGAGATAGACGTCGAGCAGGTTGTAGAAGTCCTTTTCGTTGCAGGAGGCGAACGGGTAGGCCGTCCAGTCGCTCGAGGTGAAGGCGTTCATGAAGGTGTTGAGCGACCGGCGGATCATCATGAAGAACGGGTCGCGCACCGGGAAGCGCTCCGAGCCGCACAGCGCGGTGTGCTCGAGGATGTGCGCCACGCCGGTGGAGTCCTCCGGCACCGTGCGCAGGCCGACCAGAAACACGTTCTGATCGTCGTCGGTGGCCAGGTGGTAGTGCCGGGCGCCGGTCTTGTCGTGCCGATACTCGTCGACGGTCAGGTTGAGCGCCTCGATGGGTACCGAGCGCACCAGGCTGAACGCGGGATGGTGGCCCTTGGCATGGGAACCGTTGGCTTCTGACATGATCGCGGATAACTCCGGGCTGTGCTGAATGAATCGAACGCGTGAGTGTAACGTACCTTAAGGAGCCTCTACGCGGATGCCATGCCACTCTGGCCGGTCGAGCCGTTCGTGATCAAGGCGCGTCGTCGCCGGCGTGCCGGTGGCCACGTCAAGGCGACGCAACGCCGGGCACGGGCGGCTCGACAGGCCCCGCAGGGCGCGCCTTGAGCCGGGCATCTGCTGTGTTGTCGTCCTTGAAAAGGGAACGGCCCTTCCGCGGCGGACGAACGCCTTGCATCTGCCCGGCTCAAGACGCGCAGAGCGGCATGACATCCGCGTAGAGGCTCCTTAACGCCCATGCATGCGGTTCGCCGACACCGACGAAAGGCGATAGAATGCCCGCCGCCGGGCACCCCGCCCGGCCGAGTCCCATCGCGGGTGTGGTGGAATTGGTAGACACAGCAGACTTAAAATCTGCAGGCCGAAAGGCCGTGCCGGTTCGAGTCCGGCCACCCGCACCAGATACCGCTCCGCTGGCCGTCCGGCCACCGGTCGTGGGCCGTCCCGCCCAATCCGGCGCGATCTTTCCTACAGTTGGGTCATCATTCACCACACCCACTTTTATCTTCCGGATCGAGCCCAGCCCATGAAGATCGCCATCCTGTCGCGCAACCCGAAGCTCTACTCCACCCGACGCCTGGTCGAGGCCGCCACCGAACGTGGCCACGAGGTGCGGGTGCTCGACGTGCTGCGCTGTTACATGAACATCACCTCGAACAAGCCCAAGGTGCACTACAAGGGCGAAACGCTCGACGACTTCGACGCGGTCATCCCGCGCATCGGGGCGTCGGTGACCTTCTATGGCGCCTCGGTGCTGCGCCAGTTCGAGATGTTGGGCACCTTCCCGCTCAACGAGTCCGTCGCGATCAGTCGCTCTCGCGACAAGCTGCGCTCGCTGCAACTGCTCTCGCGCAAGGGGATCGGCCTGCCGGTGACCGGCTTTGCCCACCGCCCCGACGACGTCGAGGACCTGATCAAGATGGTCGGCGGCGCGCCACTGGTCATCAAGTTGCTCGAAGGCACGCAGGGCATCGGCGTGGTACTGGCCGAAACCAAGCAGGCCGCGGAGAGCGTCATCGAAGCCTTCATGGGCATGAAAACCAACATTCTGGTTCAGGAATACATCAAGGAGGCCGGTGGCGCCGACATCCGTTGCTTCGTCATCGGCGACAAGGTGGTCGCCGCGATGAAGCGCCAGGGCAAGGAAGGCGAATTCCGCTCGAACCTGCACCGTGGCGGGTCGGCCAGCCTGATTCGCATCACCCCGGAGGAGCGCTCCACGGCCGTGCGCGCGGCCAAGACCATGGGGCTGAATGTCGCCGGCGTCGACCTGCTGCGCTCGAACCACGGACCGGTGGTCATGGAGGTCAATTCCTCGCCGGGGCTGGAGGGCATCGAGGCGGCCACCGGCAAGGACATCGCCGGGACACAGATCCAGTTCATCGAGAAAAAGCTGGCCGAGCGGCGCACCAAGCGCGGCCTGACCCGCACCCGCGGCCAGGGCTGAGCGCATGCGTGAGGCCTTCGAAATCGCCGGGCGGCGCATCGAACCGGGGCGGCGTGCCCTGGTCGATCTGGAAATGCCGCGCCTGAGTTCGCACACCGCGCTGTCCATGCCGGTGCACGTGATCCACGGCCGACGCGACGGTCCGACGTTGTTCGTCTGTGCGGCCATCCACGGCGACGAGCTCAACGGCGTGGAGATCATCCGTCGCGTGCTCAAGACCCGAACGCTGCAGCGCCTGCGCGGCACGCTCATCGCCGTGCCGGTGGTCAATGCCTACGGCTTGATCCACGAAAGCCGCTACCTGCCCGACCGGCGCGATCTCAATCGCTCCTTTCCGGGCTCGGACGAGGGCTCGCTGGCCGCTCGCCTGGCCAACCTGTTCCTCGAGGAGATCGTCAGCCGCTGCAGTCACGGCATCGACCTGCACACCGGGGCGATCCATCGCACGAACCTGCCGCAGATCCGCGGCAATCTCGATGACCCCGAGACCCTGCGGCTGGCGCGGGCCTTCGACGTGCCGGTGCTGCTCAATGCCTCCCTGCGCGACGGCTCGCTGCGTGCGGCCGCCGGGGAACGGGGCATCCCCACCCTGCTCTATGAAGCCGGCGAGGCGTTGCGCTTCGACGAGGTCTCCATCCGGGCGGGCACCCAGGGGGTGCTCAACGTCATGCGCGCGCTGGACATGCTGCCGCCCAACCGGCGCAAGACACCTCGGCCGGAGCCGTTTGTCTCGCGGCGCAGCCTCTGGGTACGAGCCCCGGAAAGCGGCATGCTCGGCACCGTCGTGCGACTGGGCGCACAGGTCTCTCGCGGCGACACGCTGGGTTACGTCGATGATGCCTACAGCGGTCGGCGCGAGTCGATCGTGTCACCCAGCGACGGCGTGGTGATCGGCCGGCTGGAACGCCCGTTGGTCCACGAGGGCGATGCCGTCTATCACATCGCCCGCTTCAAGGGCGACGTCAGCGAGGTCGCCGGCAAGGTCGAGGATTTCCAGGCCAACCACGCCGACGACGAGGACGCCTCGGAGGACTGAACCGCATGACGGATGACAAGGACGACACGACCGAACAACTGACCCGCCTAGGGTGGCGCGAATGGGTGGGGTTGCCCGATCTTGGCATCCGGCGGATCAAGGTGAAGGTCGATACCGGCGCGCGCACCTCCGCGCTGCATGCCTTTGCCGTCGAGCCATTTCGCCGTGACGGAGGCGACTGGGTCCGTATTGGCATCCACCCCATCCAGGGCGACAGCGACACCGTCGTGCACTGCGAGGCACCGTTGCTCGACCGCCGCCAGGTCTCCGACTCCGGCGGGCACCGGGAAAACCGCTACGTGATCGCCACGCGGCTGGTGATCGGCAAGAGCGAGCAGTCGATCGAGCTGACCCTGACGGACCGGGACACCATGCGCTTTCGCATGCTGCTCGGCCGCAAGGCGATGGAGGGACGCTTTCTGGTCGACCCGGCGGCGTCCTATCTCACCGGCAAGCCCAAGATCCCCCCAACTGCCCCACAGGGTTAACCCGCCGGCTCGATCGCCTTGCGCAACAGATCCGCCACGCGGATCACCCCAAGCAATCGTCGGTCGGCGTCGACTACCGGGATGTCCTCGACCCGCCGTTCCATGTGGTGGTGAAACACCTCGCTGATCCGCTCGTCCGGGCGCATGCACAGCACGTGCTCGTCCATGTGCTCGCGTACGGCCCCGGCGGTCACCCGTTCGACCAGTTGCCGCCGGCTGTGGGTCGGCCGCAGGTGCGCGAGCAGCAGGCCAGCGAGTCGACGGAACCCCAGGTGGCCGCAAACCCGCCCCTTCTCGTCGACCACGTAGATGTCGCGCACCTCGGGATGCTCGAGAAACAGGGCCGCCGCCTCCGGCAGTGACGCGTCGGGCGCCACGGTGACCGCCCGAGCGGGATGAGTTTCCAACCAGTTACTTGCCTTCATCGTCGTGCCCCCCGTCATGTCCGCCATTGGCCGCGTTGAGTTCGCCGGCCCGTCTCAGGCCGAACCGGGCGGCCAGCGCACCGATCGACTCGGTCAGCAGCGTGCTCGCCGTAATGATGTTGATTGCCAGGGTCGCCACCTCGGCAAAGCGTGGCTGCCCCTCGAGCATCAACGCCATGCCCACGGCCACGCCACCCTGCGGCAGCATGCCCAAGCCCACGTTGTTCGCGATCGCCGGCGGCGCTCCGCCCAGGCGTGCACCAATCCACGAGCCGATCACCTGCCCCGCGGCCCGAAGCACGAAGAACAGCAGGATCAGCCAGCCGTGCTCGACCGCCACGGACAGGTCGAAGTACAACCCGGCGAAGGTGAAGAACAGCACGAACACCATCTCCTCGAGTTGCTCGACCGGCTCGAACAGCCGTTCGGCATGCACCCCGCCAAACCAGCGCGCGGTGAACCCCAGCGTCATGGCCGCGAGCAGACCGGAGAAGTGCCACGCCTCGGCCAGCCCCACCAGCAGCACGATCGCGCCGATCAGGGCGACCAGGCGCAGTTCGTGTTCGTGCAGCAGGCGGCTGATCCGCTCGATCAGCCAGCCGCCGATTCCACCGATCACCAGCGCCGCGACGATCTCCCAGACCACCAGCGGCAGGGCCGACACCAGGCCGTCGGCGGCCAACAGGGCCAACGCCACGGAGAAGATCACCACGCCAAGGGCGTCGTCCATCGCGACCATGCCCAGCAAGGCCGTGGTCAGCGGTCCACGTGCACGATATTGATGGATGATCGCGACGATGGCGGCCGGGGCAGTGATGGTCGCCAGCGCGGCAAGCACCAGCGGGACGCCCCAGCCCGGCAGATCGGGCACGCTCACACCCATCCAGACAAAACCGGCGAACACCAGCAGGAACGCCCCGGCAACCTTGCCGACGGTCGCCGTGATGATCGACACGCCCAGGCGACGCAGCTGCCCGACAGTGGCCGCCCCGCCGATCAGGTAGGCGACGATGCCCAGCGCGATGGCCACCAGTGGCTGGGTCCAGCGCGCGGCATCCAGGCCAAGGTAGTCGCCCAGCAGGTCCGGTGAGAACAGCATCCCGATCAGGATGTAGCCGACCACCCTTGGGACGCCGAAGTAATGGCTCCCCAGGGTGCCGAAGGCCAAACCGGCCAGCAGCAGGACGCCGATCAGCAGTATTTCCACGCCATCTCCTTATCCATGGACCCGATTCGACACATCCGATCGGGAACCTCGTCGTCGTTGGACTATCCTAGGTACTGCCCGAATGAATCGGCAACGATGTGATCTTCGGCTCAAACCTCCGAGACCTGGCCGGTTCGCTCGGAGCGTCCGTAGGGAACAATGGAAGAGGTATCGGAAAATGATTCACACATTTCTCAAACGGCTTGCGATGCTGATTGCCATGGCAGGCTCGCTTACCCTGCTGGCCGGCTGCAACACGATGGAAGGCCTGGGCCAGGATACCCAGGAACTGGGCGAATCGATCGAAGGTGAGGCCGCCGAGCACGATTGACGCCCTCTGCCATCCGGGCGAACCAAGGCCACGCCCGACATGGTGTGGCTTTTTTTGATCGCGCCGCCCCCGGCGCGGCATTGCAGTACGCGGCGGCATCGATCGGACACTCGCCGACGATGGCCCACACAACGCACACGGAGACTCAGCCATGATCAAACGACTCCTCAGCATCGGCTTCCTCGCCGGCCTGCTGGCCCTGACCGCTGGTTGCAACACCATGGAAGGCCTCGGCGAAGACATCAGAAGCCTGGGCAGCGCCATCGAAGGCTCGGCGAACGAAAACAAGAACGAGGACTGATGGTCAGGGGGTGTTGCCGGCCCCCTGACCGGCGGGCCGCGACACAATCCGTGTCAACGCCTCGGTGAATGCCCCTGGCACCTCCTCCCACGGAAAGTGCACGCATCCCGTTAGCACCTCGACCCGCGCCAACGACAGGTTCGCCTGCAGGGAGTCCAGGCTCTCGGGCATCAACAGGTCGTCCCGACAGCCGATAACATCAATCGGGATGTCCCATTCCCGGATGGTCGCGTAGTCGACCGGGTCGGCCCGGTACGCCCGCCAGCCCTCGATGTTCAATCTCGGCGAGAAATCCGAGTCATCGAACTGCTCGGCATACCGCTGGCCCTGCGCGTAATCGCGAAAATAGCTCGGCAACGACCGCTCGATCTGATGACGGGCGGTCGCCGCCGAGTCATCCCCTCCCCCCATTGGTTGCTCCCAGGCCCGCTCGTCGTCCCAGCTCTCGCCCAATTCCCTCGACCGGCGCCGATCGATCTGCTCGGCGACATCGCGCATCGCGCGGCGCTCCGGGTCGACGGGATTGAGCAGCACCAGGCGATGTACCGCGTCGGGATGAGTACGCGTGTAGAGCAATGCCGTCAATGCGCCCCAGGAATGCCCCAGCAGCACCACCGGCCGCTCGTCGGTCACCGCCCGGCGCAGTGCCTCGATCTGTTCCACCCAGACATCCAGCAGGGCCTGCCCCGTCGGCAACTCCCCGCCGTTGGCATTCTCGCCCACCCCGATCATGTCCATGATGGCCGTTCGGTAGCCCAACTCGGCGAGCCGACGCTGCACCGGCTCGAGGTTCCAGCTGGAAAAGCCGGGCCCGCCGCCCAGCACGATCGCCACCGGCGCCCCTGCGTCCCCCATCAGGTGATACCGCACTTTCTGATCATCAAGCCAGACGGTCTGTGCCGGCGTGGAGTAGTCGGCATGAGCCGATGACAACGTGAGCAGGCAAACCAGTGCGATCGGAATCACCAGCGCATTGGCAACGCGGGCGACGCGCATCAGTCGAAACATGGACACAGCATGGATTCGGGCCTCGGAAAACGTTGCTCGAAGGATAGTCGATCCGACGGATCGGAGACTGCCACGAAATCACGGCGGTCGATCACCCTTCTTATGACGGGCCCCGTGCCTGAAGACACTCGTCTGGTCTTCTAGGCTAGACGCAGGTTTCACACGATCGCTTCTCAAGGAGGCAACCCATGACCGAGCAACTCAACGGTAAACGCGTCGCCCTGCTGGTTGCCGACGGCTTCGAGCAGGTCGAGCTGACCGAACCGAAGCGTGCGCTGGAACAAGCCGGCGCAACCGCCCACATCGTCTCGCCGGCCGACGGCCGGGTAAAAGGCTGGCAGCACACCGACTGGGGTGATGCCTTCGACGTCGACGTGCCGCTGGATTCGGCCAACGGGTCGGACTTCGATGCCCTGGTGCTGCCCGGCGGGGTGATGAATCCCGATGCGTTGCGCCAGAACGAGCAGGCCGTCGCCTTCGTCCGGAGCTTCTTCGATCAGCAAAAGCCGGTGGCCGCGATCTGTCATGGTGGTTGGACGCTGGCCGAGGCCGACGTGCTCCAGGGCCGGCGGGTGACCTCCTACCCCAGCATCCAGACCGACCTGAAGAATGCCGGGGCGGTCTGGGTTGACGAGGACGTGGTCGACGACAACGGCCTGATCACCAGTCGCAATCCCGATGACCTACCGGCTTTCAACGCCAAGTTGATCGAAACGATCGCCGCTGGCTGAGCCCTCGAACCCTTCGATCGCATCGGCCCAACCCAACGAAAGCCCGACATGGCGTCGGGCTTTCCTGCATCTACCCCCTGTCTTACGGTGCCGGCGATGCCAGTGCCTGCTTGACCGCCCGATAGGGCTTTTCCAGTGCTTCACGATCCTCCTGTTCGGCAAAGCTCAGCCAAGCGCCCCGCCGGATCATCTCCGCATGCTGCAAGATTGCCGCCCGATCGGCCGGTCGATGCGCAAAGGCCGTGATCAGCACGAGTGTTTCCATCAGCCGAATACTCACCGCCACGTTCGTTCGGCCGTGTTGCCGAATCTGATCAAAAGCCGCGTCGAGCATGGTCGGGAAACTGGGAGATGGAGCAATCACCCGCAACGTCCCCTCGCTGTCATGGCGATAAGGCGACGGCATTTCTCGAGTGGCCAGACGACATAGCGCCGAACCGAGGCGATCGACGCAAGCAATGGCGGTGAACGGATCGTTGATCCCCGGCGATAGTGCCCGCACGGCGATCTCCACCAGTTCATAGAGGGCAAACTCGATGTCCTGACCGGAGGTGCGCTGATTGCCGAGCGCAAAGGCCGCATTAACCTCTCGGGCAAGCTTGTCGCCCCGCTTGCCGGTGGGCCAGACCCTCAGCAGGGGCCCGCCTGCCACCACGTAATGGCCGGGATGGCACTCAAGACGAACGACCACATCGTCGCGCACGGCGAGGGCCATCAGGGCATCCGCATCGATGAATTGCAGATAGCCGTCGCCCGAGGAGCACACCGGCTCGGCCTCGCGATCGAAACGTCGCAAGAAGGCAGCGTCTGGCGCGGAGGCGGACTCCCCCGCCGGCCCCTGACCGATCGTTTCGGGAAACAAGCGCTCCAGGACATCGATCAGTTCATGACCGACTCGCGCGACAACCTGATTCGCCTGGATCGAGATGGCCACGTGATGGATGAAGTAGATCAACACCCCCAGGCTGATCACCGCCAGCAGCACGCCCAGGGTGACCGACAGGTGCGGCACGAACGCGTCTTCATCACCCCGGCGAATGGTGAGCACCACCAGCACGCAGTAGAGAAACGTGGCCACGAATGTCCCGAGCACGACCTGGGTCGGAGGATCGCGCATGAAGCTGCGCAGCAGACGTGGCCCCAGTTGCGACGAGGCCAGGGAGAGGACCACCAGGGTCATGGAGAACACGACGCCGGCGATCGTGGTCATTGAACCAGCGATAATGCTCAGCACCGCATTGGCCCCATCGGGGCCACCGGTGAACACCCAGCCAGAGGCCAGCCACCCCTCGCCCTTCGCGAGATGATCCGCCTGGATGGCAACCGCCGACAACACCACGGCCCCGAAGACCATGATCGCCGGGATGAACCAGAAACTGGTGCGCAAGGCATCCCAGTACTTGAACAACTGCACTTTCACGATGACGGCACCTCATCCTTTGCCGGCGCATTCCCGGAACGCCCCGACCAGAAGGCCAGGCCGGTCGACGCGCGCCCGGACATCGATCGCCCTTGATCGCGCTGCGTCCACCTTGTTATAGCATCTGCGGATCGACGAGCTGCCATGCCCGTCACAGCCAGGCCCTTGCTAAGGTGTGCCCAGCGACTTTTCCAGGAGCAACCGCATGACCAACCCCAGCAACGATCCGCGCCGCCGTCATTCCGCCCCCGTGGTCGATGGCATCAACAAGTCCGCCAGCCGGGCGATGCTGCGCGCGGTGGGCTTCACCGACGCCGACTTCAAAAAGCCGCAGGTCGGCATCGCCTCGACCTGGAGCCAGGTCACCCCCTGCAACGCCCACATCGACAAGTTAGCCGACGCCGCTCGCACCGGGGCGGATTCCGCCGGCGGCAAGGGCGTGATCTTCAACACCATCACCATCTCCGACGGCATCGCCAACGGCACCGAGGGCATGAAGTACTCGCTGGTCTCGCGCGAGGTGATCGCCGACTCGATCGAGACGGTCGCCGGCTGCGAAGGGTTCGACGGGCTGGTGGCGATCGGCGGCTGCGACAAGAACATGCCCGGCTGCCTGATCGGCATGACGCGCCTCAATCGACCGTCCGTGTTCGTCTACGGCGGCACCATCCTGCCGGGCAAGTGCCACACCGACATCGTCTCGGTTTTCGAGGCCGTCGGCGCCTACACCCAGGGTGAGATCGACCTGCCGCGCCTGGAGGACATCGAGAAGACCGCCATCCCCGGCCCCGGCTCCTGTGGCGGCATGTACACGGCCAACACCATGGCCTCGGCGATCGAGGCACTCGGCATGAGCCTGCCGGGCAGTTCGGCGCAGAACGCGGTCTCCGAGGAGAAGCGCGCCGACAGCGAGGCGGCCGGCGCGGCGGTGCTCGATCTGCTGGCGCGTGACATCAAGCCGCGCGACATCATGACCCGGAAGGCCTTCGAGAACGCCATCACGGTAACGATCGCCCTGGGCGGCTCGACCAACGCCGTACTGCACCTGCTGGCGATGGCGAACGTGGTCGACGTGCCGCTCACGCTGGATGATTTCACCGAGATCGGCCGGCGCGTTCCGGTGCTCGCCGACCTGCGCCCCTCCGGGCACTACATGATGAGCGAGCTGGTCGAGATCGGTGGCATCCAGCCGATGATGAAGATGCTGCTCGATGCCGGGCTGTTGCACGGCGACTGCCTGACCGTCACCGGTCGGACGCTCGCGGAAAATCTGGCCGATGTCACGCCCTACCCCGACGATCAGCAGATCATCGCGCCGCTAGATCAGCCGCGGAAGGCCGACAGCCACTTGCGCGTGCTCAAGGGCAATCTCGCCCCCGAGGGCGCGGTGGCCAAGATCACCGGCAAGGAAGGCACGCGCTTTTCCGGCACCGCGCGGGTGTTCGGCTCCGAGGAGGAAGCCCAGGCGCGCATTCTCGACGGCACCGTCGGCGCCGGCGACGTGGTGGTCATCCGCTACGAAGGCCCGCGCGGCGGACCGGGCATGCGCGAGATGCTCTCGCCCACCTCGGCGATCATGGGCCGCGGGCTCGGCAAGGAGGTCGCCCTGATCACCGACGGGCGCTTCTCCGGCGGCAGCCACGGCTTCGTCGTCGGCCACATCACCCCCGAGGCCTTCGACGGCGGCCCGATCGCGCTGGTCGAGGACGGCGACACCATCACCATCGATGCGGTGGCCGACACCATCGAGGTGCACGTAGACAGCGACGAACTCGAACGCCGCCACGCCAACTGGCAACGCCCCAAGCCCCGCTACCCGCGCGGCGTGCTGGCCAAATACGCGAAGACCGTGAGTTCGGCCTCCACCGGCGCGGTCACCGACCTGCCCGATTGAATCGAACAAGGAGAAACACCATGAGCCTGACCGTCTACCTGTCCGGCGAGATCCACACCCCAGGAACCTCGGGGTGGATCGAACGGCCTCTCTGCGCACCTTGAGCCGGGCAGATGCAAGGCGACCGTCCGCCGCGGAAGGGTGATTCCCTTTCCAAGGACGGCAACGCAGCAGATGGCCGGCTAAAGGTGCGCCCGAAGGGGCCTTGCGAGTGCCCCGCCTTCTTCGTTGCCATGTCTCGCCGTGCCCCCCCGGCACGCCATCGACATGGACGCCTTGAAGGCGGACCACTCGCAAGGCCAGAGAGGCCGTTCGATCCACCCCGAGGTTCCTTACGCGCGAACAGATCGAGCAGGGCGCACACGATGCCGGTCTGGATATCACCTTCACCCGCCCGGTCACCGATCACGCCGCCAGCGATGCCGCCGGCGACCTGCTCGGTGACGAGTCCAAGCAGTTCTGGCGCGACCACAAGTCCGCCAAGGTCAACGCGATTCGCATCAAGACCCTGATCGAACAGGCCGACGTCGTCGTGGTGCGCTTCGGCGACAAGTACAAGCAATGGAACGCCGCCTTCGACGCCGGTTACACCGCGGCGCTGGGTACGCCTTACATCACTCTGCACGACGAGGAGATCGTCCACCCGCTCAAGGAAGTCGACGCCGCCGCCATGGCCTGGGCGACCACCCCCGAACAGGTGGTCGGCATTCTCAAGCACGTGATGCGCGACTGACAGTCCCGCCCTCGGGCTGTGCTAACAGCAAAAAGAAACCCCGCACGAGGCGGGGCAACGAGGAGCAAGTAAGAAATCACCAAGTGAGAGCGGTGCGGCCGGGCGCTTCGAGGAAGCCCGCTTCCGCTCATGGCCGGCAAACCGATCGGCAAGCCGTCGACCGGGCCAGCCACATGACCACTGTGCCGCTGCGATGTGACATGGATGTGTACAGGGAGCTACCGGCGCAGGCTTCAGCGCTCCGTGGCCGTCCACCCGATGGCATCGATCAATGTCGCTCCAAGCTCATGCAGCGACCGCTGAGCGGGAGGCCTCGAAAGCCCCGGCTCGGTCCGCCACACGAGGTAATCGGTGGAGCGACCCGGGTAACCGTGGCGCGCGTAGACAGCCGGCAGGATCGGGGGGTGATCACCGAACCAGCACAAGGCACCCGGCCGCTCGTCACCCTTGAGGGCAGCGGCAAGACGCCCCAGCATTCGATCCGCATTCGCCAGGTGACGCAGGTAGATGGTCGCATCGGGGTCGGTGCTTGCCTGCCCGCGAACGAAGTAGTCCTCCGACTCGCCGGGGCGCGGGGTTTCCAGGTGCAGCGGGCCATGATTCTCCATGGTGATCACGAACACGAACACCGGCTGATCCGACTTACCCAAACGCCCGATCACCCAGTCGGCGAGGGCTTCATCGTCGACGTACGGACTCTCACCCCGGGCGTGGGCAAAGTGCGAGATATCGACAAACTCGTCGAACCCAAGCAACGGCATGACCTGCTCCCGGCGATAGAACCCCCCATGGTAGGGGTGCACACACACTGTCCGATATCCCGCCTCGCGAAAAGCGGATGCCAGCGTCGCGTCCAGAAATCCGGACTGCACGAATCGATAGGGACTGAACTGTCGATGACCGAGCTCGCCGCCCGCCACACCGGAAAGAAATGCGAACTCGCTGCGAATCGTGTTGGCACCAAACGCCGGCACATCAAGTTTGCCGGAAAGGCCTTCCCGAGCGAGGCGGTCGAAATGCGTCAACACATCCGGCCGAATCCCGGGAAGGCGATACCTGGGGTCAAAGAAGGACTCGCTCTGCACCGCGACGACGTTTGGTAGGCCCGGTTTCGGCGAAGGAGACAGGCGCCTGCGCCGCCATGGCATGGAGGGCTCAGGGCACGCTTGCCGGGCCGCTGCCTGAAACGCCAGGTGCGCGATCAGCCCATACCGGCGATGGTCGATGCCGGGGCGAAACGTGAGCTCCGCCGCCCCGCGACGGGCCGACAGCCCCACGACCACCGCCCCGGCGGCAAACAAGCCGGTGGCAACCGTGATTGCATCAACACTGCGCGCCCAGGCCGGCTCCAACCACCAGCCGGCAACGACGACGCCGATCGACACGACGATGATTGCCACCCCCTTGGCTCCGCCGAGGAACGGCAGGAACAGGCGGGGATGGCGAACGGCGTCCAGAAAATAGTCGTAATCGTCGAACAGGAACGGTTCTCTGAGCACCCGCTCCTTCGCGTTGTTGACCATCACCAGGGCGAACCAGAGCGCCCAGCCGATGCCCAGCGCGAAGACGGGCCGGGCCAGCACGATCACCAATAGCGAGAACAGGGCCGTCCAGACCCCGGCGTGGGTCACAACCGCCGCTGTTTGCCGGCGACTGGGAGGAAGCGCTCGAGGACGCTGAAACGACTCGATCATCAACGCCCCGATAAATCCAACCACCCCCAGGGCGGGGATACCGAGGGCTGTGATCACGATGTGCCGTCCATCATGTCACCGCGACCGCCACGAGCTATTCGCCCAAAGCCGGCCATTGATTGACATGACGCCCGAAGGCAAGAAAGTGCGGATTGAGCACCTCGGACGTGTCGGCGTAACAGAGCACGTCGCCAGACGACTCAATCACCTGGCCCCCAGCCGCCTCCACCACGGCCTGGGCCGCACCGGTGTCCCAGAGGCTGGTCGGCCCCAGACGGGGGTAGACGTCGGCCGCCCCCTCCGCGACGAGGCAAAGCTTCAGCGAACTGCCCATGGGAACCATTTCGTGCTCGCCAAGCTCGGCCAGCCAGTCGGCCATCTTCGGACTGGCGTGGGAGCGACTGCCCACCACGCGCCACGGCCCGTCGTGCTCGCCGGCCACCGTGATCGGCCGCGTCCCGTCGCCATCCACACGCCAGGCGCCTTCCTCCGGCCAGCCGATGTAGGTCCGGTCCAGGTCCGGGGCGTGGACCACGCCCAGTATCGGCCGGCCGCTCTCAATCAGCGCGACGTTGACCGTGAACTCGCCGTTCTTCTTGATGAACTCCTTGGTGCCGTCCAGCGGGTCGACCAGCCAGTAGCGGCCCGCGGCGTCCGCCCCCGGGAATCCCTCCACATCCTCTTCCGAGAGGATGGGGATGCCCCCGAGCAGCGGCACGAGCCGCTCGCTGATCAGGTCGTGTGCCGTCTGGTCGGCCTCCGTCAGCGGGCTCTTGTCGGCCTTCTCCTCGACCGAAAAGTCCCGCGCGTAGATCGTCATGATGGCCCGCCCCGCCTCCTCGGCGATGGCGACCACTTCGTCCAGTAATGCCTGGTTGATTGTCATCATGTCACCTCGCTTCAAGCTGCCGGAATCATGCCGCGCTCGGCGAGCAGCACGAGGATTCGGTCCGCCGCCTCGTCAGCCGAGAGTTCGGCGGCCTTGATGTGCAGATCGGGGTTTTCCGGCGCCTCGTAGGCCGAGTCGATACCGGTGAAGTTCTTCAATTCGCCGCGACGGGCCTTCTTGTACAGACCCTTGACGTCACGCTCTTCGGCCACCTCGAGCGGCGTGTCGACGAAGATCTCGATGAACTCGCCTTCCTCAAGCATGCCGCGCGCCATCTCGCGCTCGGAGCGGAACGGCGAGATAAACGAGGTCAACACGATCAGGCCGGCGTCGGCCATCAGCTTGGCCACCTCGGCCACTCGACGGATGTTCTCCACCCGGTCGGCGTCGGTGAAGCCCAGATCCCGGTTGAGACCGTGGCGAACGTTGTCACCATCCAGCATGTAGGTGTGCTGTCCGGCCGCGGCGAGCTTCTTCTCGAGCGCGTTGGCGATGGTCGACTTGCCCGCCCCGGACAGCCCGGTGAACCAGAGCACGCCCGGCTGCTGCGCCTTGAGTTCGGCCCGGCGCGCCTTGTCGACGTCGACATGCTGACGGTGGATGTTCTGGCTGCGACGCAGCGCGAAGTGGAGCATCCCGGCACCGACGGTGTTGTTGTTCATCCGGTCGATGAGGATGAAGCCGCCGGTATCCTGGTTCTCGGTGTACGGGTCGAAGGCGATCGGACGGTTGATCGACAGGGTGCACACGCCGATGCCGTTGAGCCCCAGCTGCTTCGCGGCGGTGTGCTCGAGCGTGTTGACGTTCACCTCGTACTTGATGTCGGTGACCGTCGCGCTGACCGTCTGGGTGCCGATCTTCATCAGATACGGACGGCCCGAATAAAGCGGCTCGTCATGCATCCACACCAGCGAGGTCTCGAACTGGTCGGCCACCTGCGGCGGGGCGTCGGTCGTCGAGATGACATCACCACGAGAGATATCGATCTCATCCTCGGTGGTAAGCGTGATTGACTGACCGGCCACCGCCTGATCGAGGTCACCATCGAAGGTGACGAGACGTTCGACCCGGCTGGTCTGGCCAGAGGGCAAGACGCGGATCTCATCGCCGGGACGGATCACGCCGCTGCCGATCGTGCCGGAAAAGCCACGGAAATCGAGGTTGGGCCGGTTGACCCACTGGACCGGCAGCCGGAACGGCTTGCGCTGGAGCCGATCGTCATCCACCTCGACCGTCTCGAGAAAGCCCATCAGAGTGGTGCCGTGATACCACGGCATCCGATCGCTGTGATCGACGATGTTGTCACCCTTGAGCGCGGACATCGGAATGAAGGTGACTTCGTCGATCCCGATCTCGTCGGCAAACGCGCGGTAGTCGGCCACGATTCGATCGAAGACCTGCTGCGAGTAGTCCACCAGGTCCATCTTGTTGATCGCGACCACGACGTGGCGGATGCCGATCAGGTGCATCAGGAAGCTGTGCCGGCGTGTCTGGGTCAGCACGCCCTGCCGGGCGTCGACCATCAGGATCGCCGCATCGGCGGTCGATGCACCGGTGACCATGTTGCGCGTGTACTGCTCGTGGCCCGGGGTGTCGGCGACGATGAACTTGCGCTTGTCGGTGGAGAAAAACCGGTACGCCACGTCGATGGTGATGCCCTGCTCCCGCTCGGCCGCCAGGCCGTCGACCAGCAGGGCAAAGTCCATGTCGCCACCCTGGGTGCCGTACTTCTTCGAGTCGGCCTCCATGGCGGCGAGCTGGTCCTCGAACAGCAGCTTCGATTCGAACAGCAGCCGCCCGATCAGCGTACTCTTGCCGTCATCCACGCTGCCGCAGGTGATGAACCGCAGCAGCCCCTTGTTCTCGTGTGATTTCAGGTATCCCTCGATATCCGAGGCGATCAAGTCCGATGCGTGTGCCATATGCCAAAAACCTTTTCTTTATCTGATCGTGAGCGCCAATCCGGGCCGTCGGGGCCCTGGAGGTCGAAGTCGCTTTAGAAGTAGCCTTCCTGCTTTTTCTTCTCCATCGAGGCGGCCGAATCGTGATCAATCACGCGGCCCTGGCGCTCGGAGGTGTTGGTCAGGAGCATCTCCTGGATGATGTCGGTGAGCGTGTCCGCCTCGGACTCGATCGCCCCGGTCAGCGGGTAGCAGCCGAGCGTGCGGAAGCGGACCTTCTTCATCATCGGCACCTCGCCCTCGTTGAGCGGCATGCGATCGTCGTCGACCATGATCAGCGTGCCGTCACGCTCGACCACCGGACGCTCCGCGGAGTAGTACAGCGGCACGATCGGGATGTTCTCGAGGTAGATGTACTGCCAGATGTCCAGCTCGGTCCAGTTCGACAGCGGGAACACCCGAATCGACTCGCCCTTGTGCTTGCGGGCGTTGTAGAGCTTCCACAGCTCGGGGCGCTGACCCTTCGGGTCCCAGCGGTGCTGCGCGGTGCGGAACGAGAACACCCGCTCCTTGGCACGGGACTTCTCCTCGTCGCGGCGTGCCCCGCCGAAGGCGGCGTCGAAGCCGTACTTGTCGAGTGCTTGCTTGAGCCCTTCCGTCTTCGTGATCTCGGTGTGCAGCGCCGAGCCGTGCGTGAAGGGATTGATGTCCTTTTCGATCGCTTCCGGGTTGACGTGGACCAGCAGGTCCATGCCCACTTCTTCGGCCATCCGGTCGCGGAATTCGTACATCGCCCGGAATTTCCAGCGCGTGTCGATGTGCATCAGCGGGAACGGCGGCGGGCCCGGCGCGAATGCCTTGCGGGCCAGGTGCAGCATCACTGCCGAGTCCTTGCCGATCGAGTACAGCATGACCGGGTTCTCGGTCTCGGCCACCACCTCACGCATGATGTGAATGCTCTCGGCTTCGAGCCGTTGCAGGTGTGTCAGTGTCGTCATGGTGTCATTCAACCTTTTCGCCTTGCTTATCAATTCGTTGTGCTGACGAGCCGACGTCGGCCCGCCTGCCCTGAGTCCGACGCAAAGCCGGCCTCGTCGATTGTTTCGCGCCTCACGCAGAACCGGCGTTTTCCTCAACCCGTCGCGGCACTGGCGCCACACGGCCCATTGGGGCTTTCGCTCGGGTCATCGCGCCTCTCTCGCCCTTCGGATCGCCAACGGTGGACGGCCAACGAGACCGGGAAGTTCAACCGCGAGCACAACGGGGATCTCCCTGCGGCCCATCGCCGTGCCACCCGCCTTTCCGGGCGACCGACAAAACGGGGGCTCACCCCCGCCATCGCGGCGCTCACCCCTCCCAGCCGCAAAGGCGGCACCTCGGGGCGTGCAGAGTTCGACAGGACGCGGCAGAAAAAGTTTTATACTTTTTTAATCTGTATCACGTTGTTTTTATTAATTTATAATGACATCCATACACAAGAAGTGTCCGAATTTATTCGACAGTGTATTGAACCAGCCCCTAGAATCACAATCCATATCCTCACGCTTTAACCACGTGACACCGTCACCCCAACCGGCCGAGGAAATCCGATCATGAGCGCCTGGCTCGTACTTCTCGCCATCGCCGCCCTACTGGCCGTACTCGCCAGCGGCCGCGCCTCACCGGCAGCGGCCTTTGCCTTCACCGCCGTCGCCTTTGTGCTGACCGGACTGGTCGCACCCGCCGAGATGCTCACCAACTTCACCAACCCGGCGCTGGCCACACTGACCCTGCTACTGCTCGTCTCCCTGGCGCTCGAGCGCTCCCTTTTCCTCGACAGCATTGCCGAACGCCTGGTCTCCGGTGGGGAAGGCCTGGCGCGTTTCAAGCTGATTGGCACCACGGCCCTGCTTTCCGCATTTCTCAACAACACCGCGGTGGTCGGCACGTTCCTCGGCGCGATCTCCCGGCAGAAGCGCATCACCCCGTCGCGCCTGTTGATCCCGCTCTCCTACGCCTCGATTCTCGGCGGCGTCACCACGCTCATCGGCACGTCGACCAACCTTGTCGTCAGCTCCTTCGCGGTCAATGCCGGCCTCCCCGAACTGACGATGTTCCAGTTCAGCCTGGTCGGTGTGCCGGTGGCCCTGCTCGGGCTGGCCGTGCTGTGGTGGCAGGCCCGCAGCCTGCCGCACAACGAGCGAGAAGGCGGCGGTGAAGCGATGTCCTACTTCCTCGCCGCCGAGGTCCGTCCTGACTCTCCCCTGATTGGAAACAGCATCGAGGCCAATGGCCTGCGCCAGCTCGAAGGTCTTTATCTGTTGGAAATCGAACGCCAAGGGCGCCTGATCACGCCGGTCGGCCCCGACGAAGTGCTCGCCGCCGGCGATGTGCTGGTCTTTACTGGTGAAGTCGACAAGGTTCAGGCCCTGCAACGATTCCCCGGCCTACAGTTGTTCGGCCATCGCGCCGACGACCTGCTGGCCACCAACCTGGTCGAGGTAGTCGTTTCCAACCAGTCGGAGCTGGCCAACCGCACACTCCAGGAAGTGGATTTCCGCAGCATGTTCAACGCGGGCGTCGTCGGCATTCGTCGGGGGAACGAACGGATTCGCGGTCAACTCGGACGGGTGCCGCTGAGGGTGGGCGATTGCCTGCTTCTGGCTACCGGCGCGGACTTCCGGCAGCACCGCAACATCGATCGCAACTTCCATGTGCTGAGCGGCAGCTTTCAGCGCCCGCGACTCGGGGCAAAACAGAGCGGATTCGCACTCGGCGGTTTTTTCGCGGTCGTGGCGGCCGCCGCCGCGGGCTGGCTTTCGCTGTTCGAGGGGCTCTTGCTGCTGCTGGGTGCCCTGCTGGTCAGCCGCATTCTCACGGTCGGAGAGCTAAGGCGGCGCTTCCCCTTCGAGATCGTGGTGATCATCGGTTCGGCACTGACGCTGGCCGAGGGATTGGAAAACGCGGGTGGTGCCGCCTTGATCGCGGATCTCATGCAAGCGACATTCAATGGGCATGGGGTCTTCGCCGCGTTTGTCGGCGCCTACCTGCTGACGGTGGTCCTGACCGAGACCGTCACCAACAACGCGGCCGCTGCCCTGGTATTCCCGGTCGCCTACGCCACAGCCCAAGGGTTCGGCGTGGATCCGATGCCCTTCGTGATGGCCGTGGCATTCGGGGCAAGCGCCTGCTTTCTGATTCCGTTCGGCTACCAGACCCACCTGATGGTGTATTCATCCGGACGTTACCGAATGGGCGATTACCTCCGCACCGGTCTGCCACTCACCCTGGTGTACTCGGCGGCCGTCATCATCCTGATCCCGCTGGCGTTCCCTTTCTAGGAAGACGTTGCGCGGGGCATTAACAGCGACCAACACGGCCGGCCATGCCGGTCAGGGCGCGCGATAACCCAGCCGACGCAATAGCGTCAGTGCCCAATCGACCGGCATCAGTCCAAGCCAGCGCGTCCCCAGCGACAACCAGAACGGGAAGGCGATCCGGCCTCGGTTTCGCGACAGACCGCGACGAATCCGCCGCGCCGCCTGCTCGGGAGAAACAAGAAACGGCTTGGGGCCGGGCATGGCATCGCACATCGGTGAACGCACGTACCCGGGCATGATGACGCTCACGCGGACACCCCGAGGGGCGAGCGCCCCGCGCATGGCCTCACCATAGGCCTTGACCGCCGCCTTGCTGGCCGAATAGGCCGGCGTCGGTGGCAGCCCCATGTCGGCAGCCAGCGAGCTCACCAGGGCAATCTGCCCGTTTCCCCGCGCGAGCATGGCCCGTGCCACGCGGTCGAAAAGCCGCTGGGTCATCATCATGTTGAGGGTCAACAGGGCTTCCGCCTCGCCAGCCGCCTCGATGGCCTCGCCGGGGGGCGCGTGCACGTTCATGCCAGCATTCAGCACGACAAGGTCCGGTGTCATGTCGGCAAGGTGACGCTCGATGAATGCCAATGCCGACGCACGCTCAAGCAGATCGACACCCTCGACGATCACCTCGCTGCCCGCCCGCCGGCACGACTTTGCCACTTGTTCGAGCGCGTCGAGATTGCGCCCCTGCAGGACCAGGGTTCGTCCCGGCTCGGCATACGCTTGCGCCAGCGCTGCACCAATGGCGCCACTGGCCCCGGTAATCAGGACACGACAGGGGTCAACCGACGGCATCAAGCAACTCCTCAAGCACCGAACGCTCGGCCTCCAGACGCGGAACCGCGTTCTCCACGGCCCAGGCAATGCCTTCACGGCAGTAAAACCCGCCCGGGACCTGCGCGGCATGACGAACCACCCGCTCGAAGGCGGCAAACAACCGGCTGTCCGGCGGTTGCGGGTCTGACCAGAAGTGACGCATGCCGGCCTGGTGCGTCAGCCCCGGCAGTCGGTAGATCGACTCCCCGAGGGCGATCGTCGGGCAACCCAGACCGAGCGAAACCAACCCGACGGTGCTATTGACGGTCACCACCCCGCGGGAGGCCTTGATCAACTCCTCCAGCGGCCCGCTTTCGAGAAACACCACCCGGTCGCGGATGCCCAACTCGTCGGCTATTCGTCGCGCCTGCCGTTCGTGGGATGCCACGCCGGGATCGAGCGGGTGATTCTTGATCACGAGCCAGTGGGACGGGTCCGCCTGCTCGGCGAACGACCGCATCACCGAGCACAACACCCCGCTCATGCCATCAAACGGCGAGTGATTCCGGATCTGGGCATCGCCGTCGAGTTGCAGCGGCAGAAGAAAGAACGTCCGCCCACCACCGAGCAGGGTTTGCACCGCCGCCTTGTCCTGCCGACGGCGCACGAGCAGGCGCGCAAACCGCCACAGGTAGGCGCTGTATTCCAGCGGGGCGTTGTAGATCTGATGGTTACGGTAATGCGGATACAGCACCGGATTGAGCAACCCGGCCACGTGATACCGCACATCGTGATACGCCCGAGCGCGGAACACCTTCGTCATCTGGCACCCCGTGGGCTCGTCCGGGCACAGCGCGGCGGCCTTGAGGTACCAGTCCGGATCCCGCGGCAGACGTGAATGCCGGTTCACCCCAAACCGCTCCAGGGTGATGCGATTGGGGCGGAAATACCCTTCCTCGAAGACGTGAACCCGCAAACCGGCGGCCTCGGCACGGTCGATCACCGGCCGGTGTATCGACCGGCAATCGCCGAACAGCACCAGATCGGTCACGCCATGG
Organism: Guyparkeria sp. SCN-R1; assembly: GCF_003932495.1. Taxonomy (GTDB): domain Bacteria; phylum Pseudomonadota; class Gammaproteobacteria; order Halothiobacillales; family Halothiobacillaceae; genus Guyparkeria. Next base: position 4,876 of record NZ_QZMT01000004.1, on the reverse strand, counting down.
CGGGTCATCACGTCATCGGCGAAATCCGGCAAGGCCGCAAGCCGTCCACGGAAAGCCACCCCGCCATGCGACCAGTAAAGCTGGTCGCCCGGGTTGAAGAAAATGCGCGTCACCGTGTGCCCGCGGGCCTTGAGGGCCCTGCCAAGCACATCGAAAAACGGCGACGCGGAACCCTGCAGGAACAAGAACGACGACATGGCGGTCCCGTGTCGGGAAGAGCAAAGGCTGGCTTTGTTCTCTCGGTAGGTTTGTTTCATTCGACGCCCACGCGGACTACCGCAGGCACGTACACACGCACCAGGGGCCACATGAACCGTCTACAGAATGCTGGTTTGACACCGCAGGATCGAACCGTTCATTGAACCAGGCCCAGAGTGTCTGGACCCTCACCCGATGGCATCGACCACCGGTACCGTGGCTTGGTGCCCGTGAACGATCGGGTGGGCTTTGACCCCTTGCCGCTGGACGGCTCTCGCCTCAGCGGCCGGTGCCGAGGAATCCCCATTTCAGGCTCGAGGCGACTTCATCGGCCCAGGAGGTGACGCAGGCGCGCGGCGAACCCCATCGGCGGGCAATTCGTCTCCAGCCACTGCCGGATGAATGCGCCCTTGGGACGGATACGGGCGGCCAACTTCATGTAGGAGGCGGCCCCCGCAGGATCCCGCGTCTCCCGCTCCACGGCCGCGTCGCGCAAACGCACGGCACACTCGTCGAACCCTTTGAACCGGTTGGCCTTTTCACCCAGGGCGTCGGACAGATTCAGTGCGCGAGAAACCAGTGTCAGTTGCTTCGCAGACAGGTCCATGCGCCGCCCGGCCTGACGATCATCGTTCTTGCCCAATGGAGCGAAAAGGGTCTCCCGATCCGGGAACCACCGTTCGCGCAATGCCCCATTGATCTCGTCAAACCGGCTCTGAAGCGCACGTGCCTCTTCCGTCGGCAAGGTGGCCCCTTTGCCGGCAAACACCCGCACCACCTCACGGCGCAACATCTGCAGGTCCTCGGCGAGGCGGCCCTCATCCCCGGCTCGATGCGCCAACTGGTTAAGCCCGCGCAAGAGCGCCTGGCCCATGGGCGTGAGCGACTCGTTCAGTCGCGGGCGCACCGGGCGCGACAACGCGGCCCTATCGATGGACAACAGCGAAAGGAAATCCTCGATCACCCCGTCGCCCTGACGGGTTGGTCGAATAAAGAGCCGGGGGCACAGCGTCTCTTCACCGAACACGTCGCCCCATAGCTCGAGCACTTGGCGGTAGTTGAAGTAATGATTCCCCGGCCGGCACATTTTCCCGGCCGCCTCGAGCAACGTCCGCGTGCCCCCGTTCTTGAGCTCCGTCGAATAGAACGAGTCCATCACGTCGACCTGGCGGCGCAGATAGCAAACTACCCGGAATTCGGAACCCCACGGGCTCAACAAATCCGCAAGCCGCTTGAGTTCCTCGGGACGCCTGAGACGGGAATGCAAGTGCTCGCTGGAAACCACCACGGTATGTATGTGCGCAGGGAGACCCTCGAGCTGTGCACGCCATTCGGCCAGGGTTTTCTCGCGAAACACCCGGCGAGCGTTCTCCCCGTCCACACCGAGAAACCGCAGATAGTCGTCCGGCAGGTTTTCATCAAGCACGGCAGCCGTCAGCCCGCGTGCCTCGGCCCGCCCCGGCGTCGACAGGTAGGCGACGCCATGTCTGGCCAGCGTCTCCCGATTCGCGTGGAGCAACGCTTGCAAGGACGTCGTGCCTGTTTTTTCCGTTCCGATGTGAAGAACGATACGGCGCTCCGGTCTCATTGCCGTGAGAGCCTCTCCAGCACGTGGGCGACCAGGGCTTCTGCCTGTTCTGGTTGAGCCGACTCCGCGTAACAACGCAATTCAGGCGCATTCCCCGACGGACGCAAGTGAACGATATCCCCGTTGGCCAGGACGGCACGCAGCCCATCGGTATCGTCGATGCGAGAAACGGCGGCTTCCAGGCCCAGGGCTTGCTGCATGGCCGTCAGGTCTTCACGCCACTCGGCCAGCAGTGCCCGGCTGCGTTCCGTGGGAAACTCCTTGAGACGATCGCTGGCGGTATAGCGTGCAGGCAGCCCATCCACCAAGGCGGAAAGCGGCCCGCCCTGGCGTGCGGCGGCCACCATCAACGTCAGGGCCGGCAACAGCGCATCGCGGGTCGGTAACGGGTCCAGTCGGCGATCACCCTCCTCGACCGGGGTGCCAAGAAGAAAACCGCCGTTTGCCTCGAAGCCGGCGACCCGGGCATGTTTCCCGGCCAACTCTTCCATGCCCGCCAGGACGTAGGGCGACCCGATGCGGGTGCGCAGTACTTCATCAAACGCACCACTGGCTTCAATGGCGGTATTGCAACTGACCGGCACGGCCAGTGCCTGTATGCCCAGCTCACGTGCGCACAGCAGCCCGGTGATATCACCGCGCAGCCATTCACCTCGTTCGTCGGCCAGCAGCGGGCGGTCACCGTCGCCGTCGGTCGTCAACAGCGCGTCCAGCCGGTGCTCGGTCGCCCACTGGCGGGCGCGAGTACGGTCCTCGTTGCTGACGGCCTCGGTATCCACCGGGACGAACTCCTCGCTCCGGCCCAGGGCAATCACCTCCGCACCCAGCCCCTCAAGCACCTCCTGGCTCAGGTCACGTCCAGCCGCGGAGTGCTGATAGAGCCCAATGCGCCGGCCCGCCAACGGCTGGCCCGCAAACCACTCGGTATACCGGGAGAAATAGCGCCGATTGGCGGCATCGTTGACCGGTTCGCGCTTGCTCGTGCCAAGCGCCGGCAACTCGGCCGACACCGTCATGATCGCCTGTTCATCCGCCTTGGATATCTCTCCTTCCGGGCGATAGAACTTGATGCCGTTGCGATCGAACGGGATATGACTGCCGGTGATCATGATGGCCGGCATCCCATCGGCCATGGCCTGCAACGCCAACGCCGGGGTGGGCAGCACCCCGTAATCGACCACGTCCACCCCCAGGGCCCGGGCAGCTGTAGTGCACGCCGCCGCCATCGCCGGGCTGCTCGGGCGCCGATCCATGCCGATCGCTACGCGATTAATATCGCCCTGCTCGCGCATCACGACAAGAAACGCAGTCGTGAAAGCTGCACACACCTCGTCGGTGAACTGTTCGACCAGACCGCGCGCACCGCTGGTGCCGAACTCGATCTGACTCTTCCCGAGAATCGCCTGAACATTAGATTCGTCGTGCAAAATACAACTCCCAGATAACGATAGTTTTAATAAATAACAGCGACCTGAATCGACAAGTGACGTCCCGTCACCCTCCGCAAACGGCTACCCGCGGCCGAATTCGGCCAGGTTCTCGTGCGTGGTGATCTGTTTGGACGCAACCCACTCTTCCCATCCAGACACTTCGGTCCAGCCGCTCAGGAAAACGAAGTCGAAACCAGCGGCGCTGGCCGCTTCGTGGTCATATTTACTGTCACCCAGGAACAGCGCCGGCTGCCGAATCACCTGCGTGTCGAGTTCGCGCGCGAGAATCTCGTCCTTGGTGTCCGGGCTGCCGAAAATCCCGCCATCGAACAGCTCTGACAAGCCGCGATCGGCAAATACGTCACGCAGCTCGTTCTGATCACCACCGGACACGATCAGCCAGCGGGCGTCGGGGGTCTTTTCGCGCAGCGCACGCAGACCAGGCGCAACCTCGCAACGCATCAGTTCCTGGCGAACTTCGCTGGCGTAGTTTTCCAGCAGGCCATCCAGATCGGGGCCGGCAGAGTGGGCCGCGTGTCGCGGGGCGATCTCCTCGAGGAAGTAGGCAAACTTCGTGTAGCGAGATATCCCGCCATTGGCCCGGTGGTAGTCGACCATCGCCTTGGCAGCCGCCTCGCCGTAGGGCAACGTTGCCTGATAAAACGCGTCGGTCTTGCAGCGATTGGAGTTCAACACGACGCCATCGCAGTCGAACACCAACGTTCGGTAGGTTGAATACGACATCGAATTACTCAAAAGTAGCCCCACTGACCCAGATCCAGGTCGAGCATCTTGGAGAAATTCTGATTGGAACGACGGTAGTGATCCTGGATCAGCTTTTCCGTCTTGGGAGAAAGCGTCAGTTTCCCGGGGACAAATTCCTCTTTTTCCTTGACCCACAGACCCCAGGACCGTTCCCCGGATGACTTCTTGTTTACCCGCTTATTCGGATCGACCCCCTCACCCAACTCCAGAATCCCGGTGAACTCTCGCATCCGGTTGAGGTTGTCAGGCGTCATGAACTCCTCGTAGGGGAGTGCCAGCACTCGGCGGCGCCCGACACTCTGGCAAAGCCTTTTATAGAGCAGGTCATACTTGATCACGTGGTCACCGTGCTGATACGGGTTGTTGACCATCTGCTCGATGCGCTCGTCGAAGTCCTTTTGACTTGCGGCGTTCAACGGCCTGCTCATTTCGCTGTACATCGACGCAAGCCACTCAGGCTGTCGTCGGAAGAAGAACAGCACCTGAAGGTCCATGCCGAATTCCGCCAGCACGTCGCCGATGGCGTCGAGATGGCGAAGAAAGGCATCCGGCTCGACCCCAGCCACGCCTCGATCCACGTTGTTCTTGAAGATCTTCGCTCGATACAGGTTCTCGGCCGTGTAAAGGCTTTTGCCAACGAAAAGCTGCTTGAGAATCTCTCGCCCGCCTTTGGTATCCCAAAACAGGGGCGAGCTATGCATGAAGTGACTTTGAAACTCGCGCTCTTGCTTGTGCGGGGTGATGTGCATCCCGGCGCACACCCCCGTCTCGCGGAAAACCGCCTTCTGCAAGAAAGTCGTACCGGTTTTCCACAACCCCATATGGAGAGTTACTTTCTTCGGGTATACGGATTTAATGGTTGATGGGGCACCTTCACCCCATCAATCTGATACCA
>NZ_QZMT01000003.1 GCF_003932495.1 Guyparkeria sp. SCN-R1 | reverse complement strand
TGAAGTGACCCCTGAAAGTTGGACACCCATCCAACTGACAGGGGTTTTCTTATGGCGAAATATTCATCGGCGTTTAAGCTGCATGTGATCCGGTATCGGGAACAGCACGATGCCGGAAGCAAGGCGACAGCCAAGCATTTTGAGATTGACCACAGCTTGGTCCGGCAGTGGTGTGCCCTTTACGGCACGCACGGAAAGGACGGGCTGGAAACGCGCCGCCAACACTATTCGTCGGCTTTCAAAGTGGAGGTCTTGCGTCGGATGGCCAAGGAGAGCTGGTCTATTCGCCAAGCGAGTGCCGCTTTCAATATCGCGACGCCTGCTACGCTTCTGCAATGGCAACGAGCGTTTGCCGAAGGTGGCATGGCGGCGCTGGAACCCAAACGCCGCGGGAGACCACCTAAGATGGCCAAGCACACATCCCATACGCCGCCACTTCACCAGCGGCCCAAGGCGCCGAAGAACATGACGACGGACGAGTTGCACGAACGCTTGGCGTATTTGGAAGCGGAGAATGCTTACTTAAAAAAGTTGAAGGCCTTGGCCCAGGAGAAGCGATCCGCCGAGAAGAAAAAGCGCGGCTGATCACTGAACTGAGGCCAAGGCACGCCCTCAAGTGGCTGCTCAAGGCGGCCAGGATGGCCCGTAGCGTGTACTACTACTGGTGCCGGGCATCGGCCCGGCCGGATCGGTATGCCGATGAAAAGCAGCGGATCGCCGCCATCTTCCATCAGCACCGGGGCCGCTACGGCTACCGCCGCATCACCTGGATGCTACGTCGTCAGGGCCACCCTCTGAACCACAAGACGGTGCAACGCCTGATGACCCGTCTGGGCCTCGCCTGCCGGCTTCGACCCAAGCGCTACCGTTCCTATCGTGGTGAAGAGGGGAAGACGGCGCCTAATCGACTGCAACGGCAGTTCGAGACGGATCGTCCCAACCAAAAGTGGGTGACGGACGTGACCGAGTTCAAGGTTCGAGGCGAGCGCCTTTACCTGTCGCCGATTCTGGATCTCTACAACCAGGAGATCATCTCCTACGAGATCGCTCGTAATTCACGGCTGCCACTGGTGATGACGATGCTCAAGCAAGCCACCAAGCGCCTGGCGCCGGGTGAGAGGCCGATGCTGCACTCGGACCAAGGATGGCAATACCGGATGCCGCTATACCGTCAGACTCTGAACCAGCACTGCATCGAGCCGAGCATGTCCCGAAAGGGTAATTGCCACGACAACGCCGTGATGGAGAACTTCTTCGGCATCCTGAAGAGCGAGTGCTTTCATGGTCGGACGTTCAAAACCGTCGAGGACTTCATCCTCGAGATCAAGCGCTACATCCGCTATTACAATCACGATCGGATCAAAGAGAAACTAAAAGGCCTGAGCCCCGTGGAATACAGGACTCAGGCCTTGGTGCCCGCCTAACCAACCGTCCAACTTTTGGGGGTCAGTTCAATTGGCCGGGGTTTCTCGTTTCGGGGTGGCGGCGTGTCAGCCGCGGCGCATCGAGTCGTAGAACTCGTTGTTGGTCTTGGTCTGCTGCAGCTTGTCGAGCAGGAATTCCACCGCCTCGAGCTCGCCCATCGGGTGGAGGAACTTGCGCAGGATCCACATCTTCTGCAGTTCCTCGGCATCCGTGAGCAGCTCTTCCCTGCGCGTGCCGGAACGGTTGATGTTGATCGCCGGGTAGACGCGCTTTTCCGCGATGCGCCGGTCGAGGTGGAGCTCCATGTTGCCGGTGCCCTTGAATTCCTCGTAGATCACCTCGTCCATCTTCGAGCCGGTGTCGACCAGCGCGGTGGCGAGGATGGTCAGGCTGCCGCCCTCCTCGACATTGCGCGCGGCACCGAAGAAGCGCTTGGGACGGTGCAGGGCGTTGGCATCCACCCCACCGGTCAGCACCTTGCCCGAGGACGGCACCACGGTGTTGTAGGCGCGAGCCAGGCGGGTGATCGAGTCGAGCAGGATCACCACGTCACGCTTGTGCTCGACCAGGCGCTTGGCCTTCTCGATTACCATCTCGGCGACCTGCACGTGGCGGGGGGCCGGCTCGTCGAACGTCGAGGCGACCACCTCGCCGCGTACGGTGCGCTGCATCTCGGTGACTTCCTCGGGCCGCTCGTCGATCAGCAGCACGATCAGGTCGCACTCGGGGTGGTTGTGGGCAATGCTCTGCGCGATGTTCTGCAGCAGCATGGTCTTGCCGGCCTTCGGCGGAGCGACGATCAGGCCGCGCTGGCCCTTGCCGACCGGCGAGACGATGTCGATGATCCGCGCGGTCAGGTCCTCGGTCGAGCCGTTGCCGCGTTCCATCCGCATGCGCTGCTCGGCGTGCAGCGGCGTGAGATCCCCGAACAGGATCTTGGTCTTGGAGGCCTCGGGCTTCTCGAAGTTGATTTTCTCGATCTTCAAGAGCGCGAAGTAGCGCTCGTTGTCCTTGGGCGGTCGGATCGAGCCGCTGATGGAATCACCGGTCTGCAGGTTGAAGCGGCGTATCTGCGAGGGCGAGACGTAGATGTCGGCCGGCCCGGCGAGATAGGAGCCGTCGGAGCTGCGCAGGAAACCGAACCCGTCCGAGAGGATTTCCAGCACGCCGTCGCCGTGGATCGACTCGCCGGTTTTCGCGTGGGCCTTGAGCAGGGCGAAGATGACGTCCTGCTTGCGGGTCCGGGCGATGTTTTCCAGCCCCATCGACTGGGCCAGATCCATGAGTTCCGGAACGGGCTTGCTCTTGAGTTCGGTTAGATTCATTCGGAAGGATTCGTCGTGGGGACCGCGGCGGGCCACAGATGGAAAATCAACGGGATGTCGAAAGGAGAAATCAAATGCTGAGATCGGTAGGCCACCGAGGTGTGGCCGGACGACAGAAGGGGTGTGTCGTCTCAGGGAGTCGCTGAACGCATCCAAGTGGCTCGCAGCCGATGGGCCGGTAAAGCTTCAGGGCGGGCAGAGCGGGATGGGTGGCGTTCAGCAGTCCCTTGATTGGCGGGGATTCTGGCACAGAACCGACCACTTGCCAAATCAGGTCGGGCCCGGTCGGCGAAGATTGAGGTCGGTTCCCGTGTCCCCGGCGGTTACAGGGCCGAGTCGATGAAGTCGGTCAGTTGCGACTTGGATACCGCGCCGACCTTGGTGCCCTCGACCTTGCCGCCCTTGAACAGCATCAGGGTCGGGATGCCGCGGATGCCGTTCTGGCGCGGGGTTTCCGGGTTCTCGTCGATGTTGACCTTGGCGATCTTGAGCTTGCCGGCGTAGTCGTCGGCGACCTCGTCGAGAATCGGCGAGATCATCTTGCAGGGTCCGCACCATTCGGCCCAGAAGTCGACCAGCACGGGCGTGTCGCTGTTGATGACCTGGGCTTCGAAATCCGCGTCGGATACGTAGACGATGTTGTCGCTCACGGCATGACTCCTAAATATCAGTGACTGTTAATGCCTGTCGGGCAATTGTTCATCCCTTGACGCCGCTTTTCAAGCGACCGCACCTCGTGGTGCTATTCTGCTGCCCGACAGCCCGGTCGGGCGTGCCGAACACCCGGAGTATGGCCCGGCCTTATCGATCACGCAAAAGGAACCTGCCTTTCATGGCTTCTTTGACCGAGCTCCGCTACGTGGTCGCCGTGGCCCGCGAGCGGCATTTCGGCCGTGCCGCCGCGCGCTGTTTCGTCAGCCAGCCCACCCTGAGCGTCGGGGTCAAGCGGCTGGAATCCGCGCTCGGGGTGCAGATCTTCGAACGCGCCAGTCGCTCCGAGGTGCAGGTCACCCCGGAGGGCCGCGCGATCATCGAACAGGCCGAGCGGGTGCTTGCCGAGATGGAGCGCCTCGAGGAACTGGCCCACACCCGGCGCGATCCACTGGCCGCCCCCTTGCGCGTCGGGCTGATCCACACGGTCGGCCCCTATCTCCTGCCCCGCCTGATCGGCCGGCTGCACCAGTTGGCGCCCCGGATGCCGATCGAGATCACCGAGGGGCTGACGGCCGACCTGGCCGAACAGCTCGAGCACGGCGAAGTGGATGTGGTCGTGCTGTCCCTGCCGTTCGAGGCGCCGGGCGTGGTGGTCGAGCCGGTCTACCGGGAGCCGTTCACGGTGGCGGTGCCGGTCGGCCATCCCCTGGCCGAGCAGGATGCGATCGAGCCCGACCAGCTGGCCGAGCACGATTTGCTGCTGCTCGGTCAGGGGCACTGCTTTCGGGACCAGGTGCTGGGCGTCTGCCCGCGCTGCAACGACGGCCGGGCGTTCGGACGCCTGCAGCGCACGCTGGAGGGCGGCTCGCTGGAAACCATGCGCATGATGGTCGCCAGCGGCGCGGGGATCACCGTGCTGCCCTGCGCCTCGACCTGGGCGCAGGACGAGGGCACGCAGGCGCTGGTGCGCTACCTGCCGTTTGCCAGCGACACGCCCACCCGCGACATCGCGCTGGCCAGCCGCCGGCGCTTTTCGCGGCCGCAGGCGGTCCAGGTGCTGGCACAGTCGATTCGGGAAACCCTGCCGGCCTGTTGCGAGCCGCTGGGCGGCCCGGCCGAGGGCAGTGCGATCAGTCGAGAATGACGACTTCTTCGGCTTGCGGGCCCTTGCGACCCTGGCCGATCTGGTATTCGACCTGCTGACCTTCGTTGAGGCGCGAGGCGCCGCCATCGTTGATGGCGCGGAAGTGGACGAACAGGTCTTCACCGTTGTCGCGAATGATGAAGCCGAAGCCCTTGTCGACGTTGAACCACTTGACCTTGCCGGTCTCGCGAACCGGTTCGTGTTCCACCGCGACTTCCTTGGGGCGCAGGCCGGGCTTGGCGGAACGGGGTGCGAGCCAGCCGGCCAACAGGGAGATGATCAGGATGACGGCCGCCGAGGCGAGAAACTGCAGCAGCCGCTGGTCGATGTAGTCGTAGATCTGGCCGATGGCCAACGCGCCGATGACGGCGAGTCCGAGGGTGACGATAAAGGCGGTAAGTCGAGAGTCCTGCCAGGTTTTCATGGGTGGGATAGGTTCCGTGTTGGTTGTGTGTTGTTATTCGAAATGGCGGCCCGGCGTGAAATCGTTCCGGCGGGATATAGGCCGGGCATCATCCGTCACGCGGGGGCTCGCGGCTGGTATTCTGTCACATTTGCAGCTTGCCTGAGGCCCCGAATCGGGTCGGGGCGAGGCGAATCACGGGAGGGAGGTCATGTCCGGCAAGCACGACGAGTGGGTCTACGAGACGGTCGAGGAGATGGGCGCGCGGTTCGGCATCCGCGTGACCGAAAAACTGCTCGACGAGCAGACGCCCTACCAGCACCTCGAGGTCTGGCGCACCGAACACTGGGGCAACCTGATGCTCCTCGACGGGGTCATGATGCTCTCGTCGCTGGAGAACTTCCTCTACCACGAGATGATGTCGCATCCGGCGCTGCAGACGCACGCGAACCCGCGCAACGTGGTGATCATCGGTGGCGGCGACTGCGGCACGCTGACCGAGGTGCTCAAGCACCGCGAAGTCGAGTCGGTGGTGCAGATCGACATCGACGAGGCGGTCACCCGCGCCGCCGAGCGTTTCTTTCCGGAACTGACTGCCCACAACGATGACCCGCGCGTGTCGCTGCGCTTCGAGGACGGTGTGGCCTGGATGCGCAACGCGCCGCCCGCGAGCGTCGACGTAATCATCGTCGATTCGACCGACCCGATCGGCCCCGGCACCGGCCTGTTCGGCCCCGATTTCCTCGCCGATTGCCATCGCGTGCTGCGCGAGGACGGCATCATGGTCGGTCAGAGCGAATCGCCGTTCTATCACATGCCGCTGATGCTCGATTACCACCGTGCGATGAAGGCGGCCGGCTTTGCCGAGCGCCGCTCGCTGCTGTTCCCGCAGCCGGTCTACCCGGGTGGCTCGATCACCGGCACCCTGGCGCGCAAGACGGGGCCGCTCGACGAGATTCGCCCGCTGGCCGACGATGTCGCCACCCGCTTTTACCGCACCGAGTTGCACCGCGGGTTGCTGGCCATCCCGCCCTTCATGCAGGAGGCGCTCGGCGACGTCTGATCGTCGCGGCGCCTGCCCCGGGCAACTTCGCCCTCCTTGTCCTGTCCACTGGCCGCACCCCGCGCCCGCACATGAGGTCGCGGGGTGGCCACTGGTTTCATTCGTTCCGATCTCATCACCCGCTATGACCCAACACGACTGGCCCGAACGGATCATCGTCCGGCCCGCCCCGGAAATGCAGTTGAAGTCGTCTCCGACGCGCCGCCGCTTTCGCAATATCCTGATGAACAACCTGCGCGTGGCCCTCGACGGGGTGGCGCACGAGCTGCGCGTCGACCAGGGACGACTGCTGTTGTTCACCCGGGAGCGCGAGGTCGCCGCAGAGCGGCTGGAGCGCGTCTTCGGCGTGGCGTCCTACTCGCCGGTGGAGGCGGTGGTCGAGCCGACCGTGGCGGCGCTGGTCGAGGCGGCGCGGACACGCTTCGCCGAGGCCGTGCGCGGACGGACCTACGCGGTGCGCTGCAAGCGCCACGGCGGCGCCCAGCTTTCGACCCGCGAGGTCGAACGCCAGGTAGGCGCGGCGCTCAACCCCTTCGGTACGGTCAATCTCGATCGGCCCGACGTGCGGGTCGAGATCGATCTGGTCGAGGCGGGCGCCTGGGTCTTCACCCGGCGCCAACCGGGGCCGGGCGGCGTGCCGCTGGGGGTGCAGGACCGGGCGGTCACACTGATGTCCGGCGGCTTCGACTCGCCGGTGGCCGCCTGGTACACGATGCGCCGCGGGGTGGGCAACGACTACGTCTTCTGCAACCTCGGCGGGGCGACCCACGAGAACATGGTGACGCGCATCGCCCACCGCTTGGCCCGCGACTGGGCCATCGGCGACCGGCCGCGGCTGTTTGTGGTCGATTTCCTGCCGGTGGTCGCCGACATGCGCGAGCGATTGGCCGGCGAGGTCTGGCAGGTGGTACTCAAGCGATTGATGTATCGAGCCGGCGAAGCCATTGCCCGGCGCACCGGCGCGCAGGCGCTGGTCACCGGCGAGGCGCTCTCGCAGGTCTCCTCGCAGACCCTGTCGAACCTCAACAGCATCGATCCGGCCAGCGGGTTGCCGGTGCTGCGTCCGCTGATCGGTTTCGACAAGACCGAGATCATGACGCTCGCCCGCCGGATCGGCACCTACGAGCTTTCCGAGGGTGTGCCGGAGTTCTGCGCGTTGTCGAACAGCAAGCCGCTGGTCTCGTCCCGGCGCGGGCGGATCGATCGCGAGGAGGCGCAACTCGACCACGCCCTGCTGGACCGTGCGGTGGCCGAGGCGCGCGAGATTGATCTCGCCGCGTTGACGGAGGAGGCCCTCGCCGAGCCCGATGTCCTTGCCGACGTGATTCCCGCCGATGCGCAGGTCATTGATTGTCAGCCGCCGCGGCGTTTTCGCGACTGGCACCTGCCGGGCGCGGTCAATTACCCGCCGGACGAGCTTGCGCGCCAATTCGAGTCGTTGTCGAAGGATCGCTGCTACCTGCTCTACTGCCTGCGCGGGGCGAACGCGCCCCTGCTCGCCGAGCGGATGCAGCGCGCCGGCTTCGATGCCCACGCGTTTCGTGGTGGCGTGAGCCGCCTGCGCCGAGCCTTCGAACGCGGCGACCCGGCGGTGGTCGGCGCGGCGTGATGGCGGGCGATAACTGCTGGATTTGACAGCGGTTTCCGTTATACTGCCGCGCCCTCAGGGGAAGGTGTGCACGAATCGAACGCCACTCTGGCCGGGCCCCGCAGGGCGCGCCTTGACCGGGGCATCTGCTGCGTTGCCGCCCTTGGAAAGAGAATGACTCTTCCGCGGCGGACGGACGCCTTGCATCTACCCCGGTCAAAACGCGCAGAGCGGCATCCGATTCGTGCACACCTTCCCACGGCCCCATTTCGTGCCGGGGGTGATTAGCCGTTTTGGCGGCAGGAGGTTTCCATGCGTTATCCAGATCGATTTCCCGTGATCGTCATCGGCGGCGGTCATGCCGGCACCGAGGCGGCGCTGGCGTCCGCGCGCATGGGCGTGGAGACCTTGCTGGTCACCCACAACATCGAGACCCTCGGCCAGATGAGCTGCAACCCTGCGATTGGCGGGATCGGCAAGGGGCACCTGGTCAAGGAGATCGATGCGCTGGGTGGGGCGATGGCGCACGCCGCCGATCTCGGCGGCATCCAGTTCCGCATCCTCAACGCCCGCAAGGGGCCGGCGGTGCGTGCCACCCGCGCCCAGGCCGACCGGGTGCGTTACAAGGCCGCCGTGCGCCACATGCTGGAGAACCAGCCGCACCTGACCCTGTTCCAGCAGGCCGTCGACGATCTGATCCTCGGCGGCGAGCGGGTCGTGGGCGTACGCACCGCCGGCGGCATCGAGTTCTATGGCGAGTCGGTGGTGCTGACCGCCGGCACCTTTCTCGCCGGGCAGATCCACGTCGGGCTGGAGCGCTCCGAGGGCGGCCGAGCCGGTGACCCGCCGGCCAAGAAGCTCGCCGACACCCTGCGCTCGCTCGACCTGGGCGTGGCGCGGCTGAAGACCGGCACGCCGCCGCGCCTCGACGGCCGCAGCCTCGATTATTCGGTGATGCAGGCCCAGCCGGGCGATACGCCCACGCCGGTGTTCTCCTTCCTCGGCTCGCCCGAGGAGCACCCGCGTCAGGTTGACTGCTTCATCACGCATACCAACGAGTGCACCCACGAGATCATCCGCGGCGGGCTGGATCGCTCGCCGATGTTCACCGGCAACATCGAGGGCATCGGCCCGCGCTACTGCCCGTCGATCGAGGACAAGATCCACCGCTTCGCCGACAAGAATTCGCACCAGATATTCGTCGAGCCCGAGGGGCTTGATACCCACGAGGTCTATCCCAACGGCATTTCCACCAGCCTGCCGTTCGACGTGCAGCTCGAGCTGGTGCGCTCGATCCGTGGCTTCGAGAACGCGCACATCACGCGTCCGGGCTACGCGATCGAGTACGACTTCTTCGACCCGCGCGGTCTCAAGCCCACGCTCGAGACCCGGGCGATCGACGGCCTGTTCTTCGCCGGGCAGATCAACGGCACTACCGGCTACGAGGAGGCCGCCGCGCAGGGGCTGATGGCTGGTGCGAACGCCGCGGCGCGCGTGCTCGATCGCGATCCGCTCACCCTGCGCCGCGACCAGGCTTACCTGGGCGTGCTGGTCGACGATCTCACTACGCAGGGCACGCTCGAGCCCTACCGCATGTTCACCAGCCGGGCGGAATACCGCCTGATGCTGCGCGAGGACAACGCCGATCAGCGGCTCACCGCGATCGGCCGCGAGCTGGGCCTGGTCGACGAGCGCCGTTGGCGGGCCTTCAACGAGAAGATGGGGGCGATCGAGTCCGAGCGGGCCCGTTTGGGTGACATCTGGGTCCACCCGGGTCACCCGGCGGCCGACAAGCTCGACGGGTCGATCTCGCGCAACGTCACCGCGCTCGATCTGCTGCGTCGCCCCGAGCTCGACTATGCGGCGATTACGGCAGTCGACGAACTGGCGCCTGCCGCCATGCCCGCCCCGGCGGTGATCGAGCAGCTCGAGATCGAGGCGAAGTACGCCGGCTACATCGATCGGCAGCGCGACGAGGTCGCCCGCTCGGTCAAGCAGGAGCAGGAGGCGATCCCGGCGGATATCGACTACGCCGAGATCCCGGGGTTGTCCAATGAGGTGCGCGACAAGCTTAGCCAACAGCGCCCGGCCACGGTTGGCCAGGCCGCGCGCATTCCCGGCGTGACCCCGGCGGCCGTGTCCCTGTTGCTGGTGCACCTCAAGCGCCGCGGCCAGCTGGCCCGCTCGGCCTGATCGCATGCCCGCGGCGCTATCCGACGAGCAACGGAATCGACTTGAGCACCAGCTGTTCGATGGCGCGCAGCGCCTCGGGCTCTCGCTCGCGCCGGCCGTCGGGCAGCGACTGATCGACTACCTCGAGCTGCTTGCCCGCTGGAATCGCGCCTACAACCTCACCGCGGTACGTGATCCCGAGTCGATGGTCACGCGCCACCTGCTCGACTCGTTGGCGGTGCTCCCCCACCTGCCGGCCTGTCCACGTCTGCTCGACATTGGCAGTGGTCCCGGCATACCGGGTATGATCTTGGCGGTTTGTCGCCCCGACAGTGAGGTCACCTTGGTCGACTCCAATCTCAAGATGACGCGTTTTGCCATGGCCGCCCAGCGCGAGCTAGGGCTGGGCAACGTCACCGTGCGACGCGAACGTGTCGAGCAGCTCGATCCGGCCGATCGGTTCGACTGCGTGATCTCGCGGGCGTTTGCCGCGCTGGCCGATTTCGTCCGCCTCGGTGGCCCGCTGCTCGCCGACGGCGGGCACCTGTATGCCATGAAGGGGCGGCTCGATCCGCAGGAGCTCGACGCCCTGCCCGACGGGTTCGCCGTCACCGCCCGGCATGTGCTGGATATCCCCGATCTCGATGCCGAACGCCACCTGCTGGTCGTCGAACGGGCGGGCACCGCATGAGCTGGGTGCTCGCGATCACCAACCAGAAGGGTGGCGTCGGCAAGACCACCACGGCGGTGAATCTCGCCGCCGCGTTGCAGGCATTCGGTCGCCGCGTGCTGCTGGTCGACATGGACCCGCAGGGCAATGCCACCGTCAGCTCGGGCTTCGACAAGCATTCGGTCGAGCGTCACGTCGGCCAGGTGCTGCTCGAGGAAATCGATGTCGCCGAGGCGCTGCTGCCCACCGACCCGGGCGGCTTCGACCTGCTGCCCGCGACCATCGACCTGGCCGGGACCGAGTTCCAGTTGGTCACGCGCATCGGTCGCGAGACCAAGCTGCGCCAGGCGCTCGCACCGTTGGTCGACGACTACGACTTCATCCTGATTGACTGTCCGCCGGCCTTGAACACCCTCACGATCAACAGCCTGGCCGCGGCCGATGACGTGCTGATCCCGGTGCAGTGCGAATACTTCGCCCTGGAGGGGCTCTCCGCCCTGCTGGATACGATCGAGCAGGTGCGGGTTGCGCTGAACCCGGACCTCGGCATCGCCGGGGTGCTGCGCACGCTGTATGATGCGCGCAACCGCCTTGCGCAGGATGTGAGCGGGCAGTTGCGCCAGCACTTCGGCGACCGTGTCTTCGAGGCACTGGTGCCGCGCAACGTGCGGCTCGCCGAGGCGCCCAGTCACGGCCTGCCGGCCATGTTCTACGACAAGAGCTCCAGCGGCGCCGAGGCACATGCCGACGTGGCCCGCGAGCTGGTCAAGCGGGCTCGCAAGCGCGGCAAGCTCGGCAAGCCGGCCGCCCTGCGCCAGGGTCGCGCCGGGGCGGCGGGTCGCGACTGACGAACGGGACACACAGAGGCCTTTCCATGAGCACGAAACGCAAGGGATTGGGGCGCGGTCTGGATGCCCTGCTGGGCACCGCGGAACGGCCCGCCGAGCAGGCCGGCGCGCAACTGCGCGAGCTGGCGGTGGACCTCATCCGTCCCAACCCGTTCCAGCCGCGCACCCGGTTCGACGAGGCCGCCCTGACCGAGCTGGCCGATTCCATTCGGGCCCAGGGCGTGATCCAGCCGGTGGTGGTGCGCCGCCGTTCCGGCGAATACGAGCTGATTGCGGGCGAACGTCGCTGGCGGGCCGCGCAGAAGGCCGGTCTCGATCACATCCCGGCGGTGGTGCGCGAGATCGACGACAACCAGGCGGCCGCCATGGCGCTGATCGAGAACCTTCAGCGCGAGGATCTCGACGCCATCGAGCAGGCCCAGGCGATGCAGCGTCTGGTCAAGGAATTCGAACTTACCCATCAGCAGGTCGCCGATGTGCTGGGTGTCTCGCGTCCGGCGGTCAGTAATGCCCTGCGGCTGCTGGACCTGGCCGTCCCGGTACAGAAGCTGTTGCGCGAGCGCAAGATCGAGGCCGGCCACGCCCGCAGCCTCGCCGTCCTGCCGAAAAAGGAGCAGGCCGGCATTGCCGAGAAGGTGGTCTCGCGCACGCTGACCGTGCGTCAGGTCGAGTCCATGGTCGGCCGTTACCTCAAGGCGGCCAGCCCCGCCCCCGAGGGTGGTGATGACCCGGATACCCGCGCCCTCGAGCGACGCCTGGGCGAGGCGCTCGGCACGGCCGTCACCATCCAGGCCAATCGCCGCGGCAAGGGGCGTGTGGTGCTCGGTTTCGACAGCCTCGATCAGCTTGACGGCCTGATCGAGCGCCTTGTGGGTCGCAGCGAGGCCGGGCGCCCCGAGGTGGACTGACGACCCGACACCTGTTCAAGCGCACGCGCCCGCGTTCAAACGGCAAGCGCAACCACCGCGATGCCAGCGACCTATCGGCAGGCGTCCGACTCATAGCCAGCCAAGGCATCATTGCTTGTCGATCGATGAGCGAATCGCTACACTGGCCGCCAATTTTTGGGCCCCGAACATGAACGATCGCGACAAGACGCCCGCCGATGCTGGCCAGAAAGGCCAGGGTGGCTACTGGAGTGCGCGCTTCAAAGGCCTGCTCCAGGTCGGCGCGGGAAACATGTTCGCCTCCAGCATCATCGCCGGATTTTTTCTCGGCTTCTTGCTGGACAGCTGGCTGGAGACGGCGCCGATCTTCATGCTGATCCTCGGGGCCTTCGGTTTCGTCGCCGGCATGCGCAATGCGAAGAAGACTTTGCTGGCCACCGGTCGCGACGAGTCGGACAAGAAGGATTCGGAGCGCCCGTGAGTCGCATGGCCGAAGCGATCACCCGCCGCGGGCGGCGCGTAGTGACGGTCCAGTTGACCGTCCTGGCGCTGGCCGTCGGCGCGGCTTTGCTGCATTCGCCGCACGCGGCGTTGTCCGCCGCCGGTGGGGTGGCGGTCGCGATGCTGCTGGCCTGGATGCTCCGCCGGACGATGGCGCGGGCGACCGAGCTGGCGGTGGAGTCGCCGCAGCAGAGCATGAACACGATGTACCTCGGGGCGGCGGTGCGGTTTGTCGCACTGCTTGCCCTGATGGCGGTCGGGCTCGGGCTGCTGAAGCTGGACGCGCGATTCATGGTCGGGGCCTTCGTGGTCGCCATGATCGCCGGCGTCCTCGCGGCCCGCGGTCAGGATTCCGGACGTCCGACCGACCAGACAACAGATTGATTTCAAGCTTGAGGAGTTAGAGACAGTGGCTACGGAGAATGCGGGCGGTGGCCCGGTTGAATATATCCAGCATCACCTGACCAACCTCTCTGTTGGCGAGGGCTTCTGGACGCTGAACATCGACACGCTGTTCTTCAGCATCCTGCTGGGTGCGCTGATCGTGTTCGTCGCCATGCGTATCGGCCGCGGCCTGCGCGCGGAGACGCCCAACGGCCTGCAGAATGCCGCCGAAGGCATACTGGAGTTCGTCGACGAGCAGATCCGCGACTCCTTCGGCAGTCGGGCGCCGAAGATCATCGCCCCGCTGGCGCTGACCATCCTGCTGTGGGTCTGGCTCATGAACTTCATGGACCTGATCCCCGTCGACCTGCTGCCGGCCATCGCTTCCGGTCTGGGTGTCGAATACCTCAAGGTGGTCCCGACCACCGACCTGAACACCACGCTCGCCATGGCGCTGTTCGTGTTCATCCTGACTATCTACTACAGCATCAAGGTGAAGGGCCTGGGTGGGTACATCAAGATGTTCCTGTTCCACCCCTTCGGCAAGTTCCTGATTCCGATCAACATTGTGATGACCGCGATCGACGAGCTTGCCAAGCCGATCAGCCTCGCGCTGCGTCTGTTCGGCAACATGTTTGCCGGTGAGCTGGTCTTCCTGCTGATCGCCCTGCTGACCCTGGGTGCGACCATCAGTGCCAGCCTGCTCATCTGGTTCCCGCTGCAGGTCGTGCTGGACATGGCGTGGATTGCCTTCCACATCCTGGTGATCACGCTGCAGGCATTCATCTTCATGGTGCTCACCATCGTCTACATCGGTATGGCACATACCCTGGACGATCACTGAGTACCGACCCGAGTTTCCTTTGACCCTTTGTTTTTCTGATTAGGAGAAGAAGCTATGACCCCCGATATGCTCGCTACCATCTATGCCTACACCGCAGTTGGCGTTGGTGTGATCCTCGCTGCCGCCGGCCTCGGCTCGGCCATCGGCTGGGGCCTGATCTGTTCCAAGACCCTCGAGGGCATCGCGCGTCAGCCGGAAATGCGTCCGCAGCTGATGACCAACATGTTCATCTTCGCCGGTCTGATGGAGTCCTTCCCGTTCATCATCCTCGCGTTCGCGATGTGGTTCCTGTTCGCCAACCCGTTCGTCGGTGCCCTGACCGCCGCGATTGGCGCTCTCTAAATCGCGTCCTTCGTGACATCGATTCGGCATGGGCGGCGGTTCGACCCGCCGCTTCATGCTGACCGGAAACCCAATCCGTATTTACGCGAGGGGACATTGTGAGTATTTCGATCACACTGCTTGCTCAGCTGATCGCCTTCGTGCTGATGATCTGGCTGGTCAACAAATATCTGTGGGCGCCGCTTTCTGCCCTGATGGAAGCGCGTCGCAAGAAGATTGCTGACGGCCTGTCCGCTTCCGAGCGTGGCAAGCACGAGCTGAAACTGGCCCAGGAGCGCTCGACCGAGCTGCTGCGCGAGGCCAAGGACAAGGCGAACGACATCATCGCTCAGGCGAATTCTCGTTCGAACCAGATCCTGGAAGAGGCGCGTAACAACGCCAAGACAGAGGCCGAGCGCATCGTCGCCCAGGCCAACGCCGAGATCGACCGCGAGGTCAATCGCGCCAAGGAAGAGCTCCGCGCCCAGGTTGCCGACGTGGCTGCCACCGGTGCCGAGCGCATCCTCAAGCGTGAGGTGACGGACAAGGACCACGAATCCGCGATCTCAGATCTGATCGCTCGGATCTAAGACAAGCGGAGGCCCTATGTCTGAGAACACCACAGTCGCCATCTCGTACGCGAAGGCAGTGCATGACCTCTGTGCCGATGCGGCGCAGGCCAAGCACTGGTCCGAGACGCTTACCGGGTTGTCTGCCGTCGCGCAGAACGCCGACATGGTCGCGTTTCTGGGCGACGAGGCTCGTTCCCGTGCCGATCGGCTCGCCGGCTTCATCAAGGTGGTCGAGGGCGCGGTCGACGAGAAGGCGCTCAATCTCGTGCGTCTGCTCGGCGAACGCGACCGCCTTGATCTGCTGCCGGAAGTGGCCGCGGAGTTCGAGAAGCTGCGTGCCGAAGGGGAGCGCCGCATCGTGGCCTCCGTCGTCTCGGCCAAGCCTCTGACCGACGAGCAGTCGAACCAAATCAAAACAGCGCTCGGCAAGCGACTCGATCGCACCGTAGAGCTCGAAACTACCGTCGACGAAGACCTCATCGGCGGCGCGATCGTCCGCGCCGGTGACCTGGTCATCGACGGATCGATGCGCGGAGAGCTCGAGCATCTTGCCGTACAAATGAGTCGCTAAGGAGATCTTCCATGATCAACCCGTCTGAAATCAGCAGTCTGATTAAAGAGCGCATCGAAAACTTCGATGCCGGCGCGGAAGCGCAAACCGTCGGCACCATCGTCTCGGTGGGCGACGGCATCATCAAAATCCACGGCCTGAGCGAAGCCATGCTCGGCGAGATGCTCGAGCTGCCGGGCGGCTCGTTCGCCGTAGCCATGAACCTGGAGCGTGACTCCGTCGGCGCCGTTGTCCTGGGTGCCTACGAGCACCTCACCGAGGGCGACCAGGTCAAGTGCACCCAGCGCATCCTGGAAGTGCCGATCGGCAAGGAACTGCTGGGCCGCGTCGTGAACACCCTCGGTCAGCCGATCGACGGCCGTGGCGAGCTCAATGCCGAGACCACCGCGCCGATCGAAAAGATCGCGCCGGGCGTCATCGAGCGCCAGAGCGTCGACGAGCCGATCCTAACCGGTATCAAGGCCATCGACTCGATGGTGCCGATCGGTCGTGGTCAGCGTGAGCTGATCATCGGCGACCGTCAGACCGGTAAGACGGCTGTCGCGATCGACACGATCATCAACCAGAAGGGCAAGGGCGTTTACTGCGTTTACGTCGCGATGGGCCAGAAGGCCTCGACCGTCGCCAACGTGGTCCGCGAGCTCGAGAAGCACGGCGCGATGGAGTACACCATCGTCGTATCCGCCGGCGCTTCCGACCCGGCCGCCATGCAGTACCTGGCCGCCTACGCCGGCTGCACCATGGGCGAGTACTTCCGCGATCGCGGCATGGACTCCCTGATCGTGTACGACGACCTGACCAAGCAGGCCTGGGCCTACCGCCAGATCTCCCTGCTGCTGCGTCGTCCGCCGGGCCGCGAAGCCTACCCGGGTGACATCTTCTACCTGCACTCGCGTCTGCTGGAGCGTGCCTCGCGGGTCAACGAGGACTACGTCGAGAAGTTCACCAACGGTGAAGTCAAGGGCAAGACCGGCTCGCTGACCGCGCTGCCGATCATCGAGACCCAGGGTGGCGACGTCTCCGCGTTCGTTCCGACCAACGTGATCTCGATCACCGATGGTCAGATCTTCCTCGAGACCGACCTGTTCAACTCCGGTATCCGCCCGGCAATCAACCCGGGTATCTCGGTATCGCGTGTTGGCGGCTCGGCCCAGACCAAGGCGGTCAAGAAGCTGGCTGGCGGTATCCGTACCGACCTCGCCCAATACCGTGAGCTGGCGGCGTTCTCGCAGTTCGCTTCCGACCTGGACGAGGCGACCCGCAAGCAGCTGGAGCGCGGCAAGCGCGTCACCGAGCTGATGAAGCAGCCGCAGTACAAGCCTCTGTCGGTCACCGAAATGGCCCTGTCGCTCACCGCCGCCAACGAGGGCTTCCTCGATGACGTGCCGGTCGAGAAGGTCAACGACTTCGAGGCCGCACTGCACGCTTACGCGGCCGACAACGCCGGCGAGCTGGCGAAGAAGATCGGTGACGAAGGCAACTACAGCGACGAGATCGCCGCCGAGCTGAAGAAGGTCGTCGAGGACTTCAAGTCCAAAGGCGTCTATTAACCGGGGGGCGAGATCATGGCCGTAGGCAAAGAGATTCGCACCAAGATCAAGAGCGTCCAGAACACGCGCAAGATCACCAAGGCGATGGAAATGGTGGCCGCATCCAAGATGCGGCGCGCCCAGGAAGCGATGGAGGCGACGCGCCCCTACGCCGAGAAGTTTCTCGAGGTAGTGGGTCACATCACCAACGCGCATCCTGAGTACCGCCATCCGCTGATGGTCGAGCGTGAAGTCAAGCGCGTTCTGATGATCGTGGTGACCACGGATCGTGGCCTGTGCGGCGGGCTGAACGTCAACCTGCTCAAGCGCACGGCCGACAAGATTCGGGAATACGAGAAGAATGGTGTCGAGGTCGACGTCATTCCCGTCGGCAGCAAGGGGCGGGCTTTCTTCCGCCGGTACGGGGGCAACATCCTGACCTCCGTCACCGGTCTGGGAGACAAGCCGAATTACGCTTCGATGCGCAAGGCGATCAATGCGGCGCTTGCCGCGTTCGAGAACGGCGACGTCGATCGGATCGATCTGGCGCACAACGGGTTCGTGAATTCGATGACCCAGGATCCGTCCGTCGAGCAGATCGCCCCCTTGCAGTACCAGGAGGACGAAAGCCTCAAGCATCACTGGGACTACATCTACGAGCCCGACTCGCAGATCGTCCTGGACGCGGTGCTCAAGCGGTACTTGGCGGGTCAGATCGTGTCGGCCACCATTGAGAACGTGGCTTGCGAAATGGCGGCCCGTCGGATCGCGATGAAGAACGCATCCGATAACGCCAACGACATGATCACGGACCTCAAGCAGCAGTACAACAAGGCGCGTCAGGCGGCGATCACCCAGGAGATCTCCGAGATCGTGTCCGGCGCGGCCGCCGTGTGACGACGGCACCAACCCATTTTTCGAATTGAAAGAGGAACACACATGAGTTCTGGAAAAATTGTCGAGATCATCGGGGCGGTGATCGACGTCGAATTTCCGCATGACCAGGTGCCTTCCGTCTACGACGCGCTGCGTGTCGACGAGAACGGTCTGGTGATCGAGGTTCAACAGCAGATCGGTGACGGCATCGTTCGTGGCATCGCCATGGGCACCTCCGACGGTCTCAAGCGCGGTCTGGCCGTGTCCAACACCGGCAAGCCGATCTCGGTTCCGGTTGGCAAGGGCACCCTGGGTCGCATCATGGACGTCCTGGGCGAGCCGATCGACGAGGCCGGCGCGGTCGAAACCGACGAGAAGTGGTCGATTCACCGCAAGGCACCGACCTTCGACGAGCAGGCTGCCGGTACGGAACTGCTGGAGACCGGCGTCAAGGTCATCGACCTGCTCTGCCCGTTCGCCAAGGGCGGCAAGGTCGGCCTGTTCGGCGGCGCCGGCGTGGGCAAGACCGTCAACATGATGGAGCTGATCCGCAACATCGCCGTCGAGCACAGCGGTTACTCGGTATTTGCCGGCGTGGGCGAGCGTACCCGTGAAGGGAACGACTTCTACCACGAGATGAAGGACTCCAACGTCCTCGACAAGGTGGCCCTGGTCTACGGCCAGATGAACGAGCCGCCGGGCAACCGTCTGCGCGTCGCGCTGACCGGCCTGACCATGGCCGAGTTCTTCCGTGACGAAGGCCGTGACGTGCTGATGTTCATCGACAACATCTACCGTTACACCCTCGCGGGCACCGAGGTTTCCGCACTGCTGGGCCGTATGCCGGCCGCGGTGGGCTACCAGCCGACGCTGGCCGAGGAAATGGGCGTTCTCCAGGAGCGCATCACCTCGACCAAGACGGGTTCGATCACCTCCGTCCAGGCGGTCTACGTACCGGCGGACGACCTGACCGACCCGGCACCGGCGACCACCTTCGCCCACCTAGACGCGACCGTCGTACTGGCACGTGACATCGCCGCCATGGGTATCTACCCGGCGATCGACCCGCTGGATTCCACCAGTCGTCAGCTCGACCCGCAGGTCGTTGGCGAAGAGCACTACAACACGGCCCGCGGCGTGCAGAACACCCTGCAGCGCTACAAGGAGTTGAAGGACATCATCGCCATCCTCGGGATGGACGAGCTGTCCGACGACGACAAGGCCGTGGTTTCCCGTGCTCGTAAGATCCAGCGCTTCATGTCGCAGCCGTTCTTCGTCGCCGAGGTCTTCACCGGCGCTCCGGGCCGTTACGTGCCGCTGAAGGAAACGATCCGCGCGTTCAAGGGCATCGTGGCCGGCGAATACGACCACCTGCCGGAGCAGGCGTTCTACATGGTTGGCACCATCGACGAAGCCGTCGAGAAGGCCAACAAGATGGCTGAGAAGGCCTGATAACGGAGGTCGACAATGGCTATGACTACCCGAGTCGACATCGTCAGCATGGAAAAGCCGATCTTCACCGGGAAGGCGACCTTCGTCACCATCCCGACCGAAGCCGGCGAAATGGGCGTTACTGCCCGCCACACGCAGACGTTGTCGGTACTGCGTCCGGGCGAAGTCCGGGTGCATCAGGACGACGGCTCGATCGTGCGCTATTTCGTCGGTTTCGGGGTGGTCGAAGTCCAGCCCCACGTGGTCAGCATCATCGCTGACTGGGCGCTGACGGAAGAGGACGCGAAAGACCTGGATCCGAACGAACTCGAAGCCCGCATGGGTGAAGAGGAGGATTACGTTCAGGAGTACGAGCAGCGCGGGCAGCTCGACTTCACCTCGGCCGAGATGATCATGGTCGAGGCGGAAGAGCGCCTTAAGTGGATCAAGTCCATGCGTGCCCAGAAGGGCCGTCACTGAGCGGTATCCGCAAATCGATGATGGAAAAGGGGCCTTCGGGCTCCTTTCTTGTTTGTGGCCGGCGTTGGTGGCGCCGGCCGGGAGAGAGACGTTGAGGACAAGACAATGAACAGGCAGTCACGCTCGGAACTCCACGTCGTGGTGCTGGCCGCCGGCAAGGGAACGCGCATGCGTTCGAGCAAGCCCAAGGTGCTGCACGAGATCGCCGGGCGCTCGATGCTCGCCCATTGCCTGGACACGGCGGCGGCGCTCGATCCGGCCACGACTCACGTGGTGATCGGCCACCAGGGCGAGGCGGTGCGCGAATCGCAGGCCCACCGTGACGTGGACTGGGTCTGGCAAAACGAACAGAACGGCACCGGCCACGCAGTCCAGCTCGGGATCGAGGGGCTGCAGGCAGGGCCCGAGGACCGGGTGCTGGTGCTGTACGCGGATGTGCCGCTGCTCGGTGCCGAGCTGCTCGGGCGTCTGACCGGGTCGAACGCGGTCGTCTCGCTGTTGACGGTGCACATGGACGACCCGACCGGCTACGGCCGCATCTTGCGTGATGACACGGGACGTGTGCGGCGCATCGTCGAGCAGAAGGATGCCAGCGAGGCGGAGCGCGAGGTCCGTGAGGTCAACACCGGCATCCTGATGGCGCGCTATGGCGATCTGGTGACATGGCTCGATCGGCTCGAATCCGGCAACGCGCAGGGCGAGCTCTATCTCACCGACATCATCGAGATGGCCGCCGCCGAGGACAAGGCCGTCGAGGCGGTTATCGCCGCGGATGCCTGGGCGGTGACCGGGGTCAACGATCGCCTCGCGCTGTCTCGCCTCGAGCGGGTCTACCAGCAGCGTCAGGCCGAGGCGCTGGCACTGGCCGGCACGACCGTGGCCGACACGGCGCGCATCGACATCCGTGGTTCGCTCGACTGCGGCCAGGATGTGTCGATCGACGTGGACTGCGTCTTCGAGGGCAGCGTGCGTCTCGGCGACAACGTCCAGATCGGTCCGCACTGCGTCCTGTGTGACTGCGAGATCGGCCCCGGGTCGACGGTGGAGGCGTTCAGTCACATCGACGGGGTGGTCACCGCGGGCGACAACGCCATCGGCCCCTATGCCCGGTTACGTCCGGGTGCGGCCCTCGATTCGTCGGCCAAGATCGGCAACTTCGTCGAGATCAAGGCGGCCCGCATCGGCGAGCGCTCCAAGGTCAACCACCTCTCGTACGTGGGCGATGCCCGGGTCGGCGATGACAGCAACCTCGGCGCGGGCACCATCACCTGCAACTACGACGGCGCGAACAAGCACCACACCGAGATCGGTGATCGGGTGTTCGTCGGCTCGGCGACGCAGCTGGTGGCCCCGGTCAGCGTGGGCGATGATGCGACCATCGGGGCCGGGTCGACCATTACCCGCAACGTGGGTCAGGGGCAACTCGCCGTGGCGCGCGCCCGCCAGTCCGTGATCGACGGTTGGCAGCGCCCGCGCAAGAAGGGCGATTAACCGGCGGGCGACTCGTCTGGCAGGAACCGGCCCAGCACGTCGTTGAGAAAGCGCAGGCCGCGGTCGGTCGGCCGGATGGTCTGGATGTCCCATTCGATCAGACCGTCTTCCTCCAGCCCACGCAGTGTCTTGGAGACCACGGCGATGGGCATGCCCGTGCGTTCCTGGAACAGGCCCACCGGGAAGCCCTTGGTCAGCCGTAGGGCATTGAGCATGAACTCGAACGGGATCTCCTGGCGCTTGATGTCGTGGGCATCGATGTTCGCCGGTTGACCCGCGAGCTCGAGATACCGATTGGGGTGGGGGCTGCGCAGGCGTCGTTCGATGCGGTTTTCCGCCGGGATCGTCAGCTTGCCGTGTGCGCCGGCACCGATGCCGAGGTAATCGCCAAACTGCCAGTAGTTAAGGTTGTGCTGGCAGGAGTGGTCCGGCTGGGCGAACGCCGAAATCTCGTAGTGTCCGTAACCGGCATCGAGCAGACGTTGGGCGCCTGCCTCGCCGATCCGGTCGAGGGTCGCCTCCGGTGGTAGCGCCGGTGGGCTGAACGCGAACGCCGTGTTGGGTTCGATGGTCAGTTGGTACCAGGACAGGTGCGGCGGTTCGAGTGAGATCGCGGTGTCGATATCCACTAGGCCATCGTCTTCCGTTTGCCCGGGCAGGCCGTGCATCAGGTCGATATTGAAGCTGTCGAGCCCTGCGTCGTGTGCCGCTTCGATGGTGCGCCAGGCGGCTCGCCGGTCGTGGATGCGGCCCAGGCGCTTGAGCGAGTCGTCGTTGAAGCTCTGCACGCCGATCGAGACCCGATTGAAACCCATGGCGCGGTACTCGGCCAGCCGCGAGGCCATGTCGGTGCCCGGGTTGACCTCGAGGGTCACCTCGCGGGTGAAACGCAGGTCGAGCAGCGCGCGCAGGCCCGACATCAGCCGATCGAGCGCCTCCGGGGAGAACAGGCTGGGCGTGCCGCCGCCGAGGAAGATCGTCTCGATCGGCCGTCCCCAGATTAGCGGTAGCTCGGGTTCGAGGTCACGCAGCAGCGCGTCGACGTATTCGTCCTCGGGCAGGTCGCGGCCCTTGAGCCCATGCGAATTGAAGTCGCAGTAGGGGCATTTCTCTACGCACCACGGCAGGTGGACGTAGAGCGAGAGCGGTGGGTTGTCGGTGAACTGCAACAGGCTCATGAGTGGCTCACGCGGGGTTGATGTCGAGGGAGGCCAGCTGCTCGATCAGCTGCTTCAAGGCGCGCGCCCGATGACTGGCCCGGTGCTTGTCGTCCGGGTCCATCTCGCCGACGCTCATGCCGTGTTCCGGGGAGAAGAACAGCGGGTCGTAGCCGAAACCGCGCGCACCGCGCGGGGCATCGAGCACCTCGCCCTCCCAGGTGCCCTCGACGATGATCGGGGCATCGTCCTCGGCATGGCGGACGAAGGCCAGGGCACAGACGAAACGCGCGCTGCGCGGGGCATCCGGGCGACGCGCCAGTTCGTCGACCAGTTTCTGGTTGTTCTCGGCATCGCTTGCCTCCTCGCCGGCAAAGCGCGAGGAGAAGATGCCCGGTTGGCCATCGAGGGCATCGACCACCAGCCCGGAATCGTCACCGATGGCCGGGTGACCGGTGAGCGCGGCGGTGTGTCGTGCCTTGATCAGGGCATTGCCGCGGAAGCTGTCGGCATCCTCGACCGGTGACGAGACGTTCCAACCGCGCTGCGAGACGAAGCGCAGTCGGTCCAGGGTCGGATGGCTGGCCGCCAGCACCCGGCGCATTTCCTCGAACTCGGCCATCTTGCCGTCGTTGTTGGTGGCGATCACGATGTCTGTCATTCAGGCGTCCCGGTTGGTTGGTGCAGGCAGCGAGGATACCTACAACCGGTCGACCCTGCAGTGTCCAGAAGGCCCAGGGCGAACGGGTGGGTTGCCATTGTGCTCCGGATCCGCTATATTGCCGCGCTTTGTGTGGAACCGAGCGGATTAGCGAAAGGGGCGTCCATGAAAATTCTGTCTTCTCTCAAGTCAGCCAAGAAGCGACACAAGGACTGCCAAGTCGTTCGTCGTCGCGGCAAGGTTTACGTCATCAACAAGACCAACCCGCGCTTCAAGGCCCGTCAGCGCTAAGTCGCCTGCCGGATTGACGCGTGACACAAGGCCCCGCCTCGGCGGGGCCTTGTCGTGTCCGGGCCTTGAAAATCCCCGCGGTCGACCTACATCAAAGGCATGAACACGGCATTGGCCCGTCATTGAGCATCGAAGGGAGGTGTTGAATATGGCTGTTGTGCGTTACAAGCCGGAAGGTCAGACCCGCAATCAACCGTGGGGTATGCTGGATCAGCTCTATCGCGAGATGAACTCGCTGTTCGAGCCGAGCCTCAATGGAGCGCGTGACGAGGGCAAGCTCGAGGTCGCGGACTGGGCGCCGGCGGTCGACATCAAGGAAAACGAGAACGCCTACGAGCTGCACGTCGACCTGCCGGGTATCGACCCGAAGAGCGTCGAGGTGACCGCCGACAACGGCGTGCTCGAGATCAAGGGCGAGCGCAACTCGGAGCTCAAGAAGTCGCAGGACGGCTACGCGCGGATCGAGCGCCATTACGGACGCTTCTACCGTCGCTTCACCCTGCCCGAGCAGGTGGATGCAGATGGTATCAAGGCGAGTTCCGAGCACGGCGTGCTCACGGTGACCATCCCCAAGGCGGAGACGTCGAAGCCGCGGCGCATCGAGGTGAGTTGATCCGGTTCGGCCGCCGGCCGCGGAAGCACGCGAAAAGCCCGGCCGCCCCGGGCTTTTCCTCATTGGGCCATCTCGGCTCACCGGCGTGCCGAAAGCCTGTCCGACGGGCGGGTTTTCGAGACGCCGGTTACACGGCACACAGAACATCACTCGGAGGAGTGCAGGCGTGAAATATCACGACTACTACGCAACCCTGGGCGTGGCGCGCAATGCCTCGCAGGACGAGATCAAGCGCGCCTACCGCAAGCTTGCGCAGAAATACCACCCGGATCGCAACAAGGGCGAGGGTGCCGAGGACAAGTTCAAGGAAATCAACGAGGCCTACGAGGTGCTCGGCGATGCCCAGAAGCGCGCACGCTACGACGCGCTCGGTTCGGGCTACCATCATGGCGACGAGTTCGGCGCTGGGCCCGGTGGTCCGGGCGGTCCCGGTGGATTTGGTGGCGGCTTCGGCGGGGACGATTTCGCGGCCGGCGGCTTTTCCGATTTCTTCTCGCAGTTCTTCGGCGGCGGTTTCGGTGGCCCCGGTGGCCCGGCCGGGGCCGGTCAGGGCCGCAGCGTGCGCGGCCAGGACGTCGAGGCCGAGGCGCCGGTGCCGTTGTCGCTGCTGGTCACGGGTGGGGCACACACCATCCGGGTCTCCGATGGACGCGGCGGCGCTCGCTCGCTGAAGGTCAACGTGCCGGCCGGGTCGACGCCGGGGCGTCGCATCCGGCTTACCGGCCAGGGCCAGCCGAGCCCGATGGGCGGCTCGCCGGGGGATCTCTACCTGGTGCTGACTCTGCGCGAGGAGGACCGCGACCGGGTCGACGGCAACAACATCGTCCAGGAACTGCCGATCACGCCCTGGGAGGCGGCCCTGGGCGCCAAGGTGCCGGTCACCCTGCCCGACGGCAAGCGCATCAACATGAGCGTGCCCGCCGGGTCGCAATCCGGGCGCAAGCTGCGCATCCCCAAGCGTGGCTTCGCCGGCGGTGACCTGATGCTGGTCCTGATGATCCACACCCCGCCGGCCAAGACCGACGAGGCGCGCGAGTTCTACGAGGAAATGCGCACCTCGATGCCCTTCGATCCCCGATAACAGCACTTGGGCCACGTGGACGGCTCATGAGCGTCTAAGCTTCCGGTAGAGGTGCCAACGTGGTGCCTCGTCCTTGTCACGCGCAAGCAACCGGGAGGAGTCGTCGATGACCGCGCATGCCTTGAGCCAACTCCACGAATCGCAGGGCCAGAGTCTCTGGCTGGACAACCTTTCCCGCGCCCTGTTGACGGACGAGGGCCTGCCGCGGCTGATCCGCGACTACGGTATCCGCGGGGTGACCTCCAATCCGTCGATCTTCAAGAAGGCAATCGTCGGGAGCGACCTCTACACCGAGGACATCGCCGCGGGCAAGCGCCAGTATTCGGACGTCGAGTCGGTCTACGAGCATCTGGTCGTCACGGACATCCAGCGCGCCTGCGACCTGTTGCGACCGGTCTGGGACCAGTCGCACGGCGAGGACGGCTGGGTATCCTGGGAGGAATCGCCCGGGATCGCCCATGACGCCCATGCCTCGGTGCGCGCCGCCCATCGGCTGCGAGAACTGGTCGATCGGGCCAATGTGCTGATCAAGGTACCCGGCACGGTCGAGGGCATCGAGGCCTTCGAGCGCCTGATCGGCGAGGGCGTGAGCGTCAACGTCACCCTGCTGTTCTCGCTCGATCAGGTACGGTGGGTATTCGCGGCCTATCGACGCGGCATCGAGCAACTGGAGAAAAACGGTGGCAAGCCCGCCGAGGTGCGCGCGGTGGCCAGCCTGTTCATGAGCCGGGTGGACACGCTGGTCGACAAGCAGCTCGATGCCATCGGCGGCGGGCGCGCCCAGGCCCTCAAGGGCCGAGCGGCCCTGGCACTGGCCGGCATGGCCTACGCGCATTTCCGCGAGGTGTTCGAGGACGAGTCGTTCGACCGCTTCGAGCAGGAAGGCGCCTGGCCGCAGTACCTGCTCTGGGCGAGCACCGGCACCAAGAACCCGGCCTACTCGGACCTGCTGTACGTCGAGAACCTGATCGCCCCGCGCACCATCAACACGCTGCCGGATGCGACCCTCGAGGCCTTTGCCGACCACGGCCGGATTGCCTCCCTGTTGAAGCCGCGTCTCGACGAGGATCGCGAGGTCTGGGCCGAACTGGCCGAGGTGGGTGTCGACATGGACGGCGCGGTACGCGACCAGTTGCTTGACGAGGGGTTGGAGCAGTTCCAGGCCGCCTTCGACGACTTGCTCGCCGCTATCGATCAGGCCTGACGTACCCCAAATTAGTCGGCGGCGCGGTTCATCCACCACATCCGCAGGCGCACGCCCCAGGGACTGGTCAGGCCGGTGGTCGAATGGGCCACCCGGCCGGTCTGGTCGAAGAACAGGAAGGTGGGCGTGACGTTCACGCCCAGGCTGGCCGCGATCTGCCCGTCGGGGTCGTTGATCACCGGCAGCTTCTCGAGATCGTTTTCCCGCATGTGGGCGCGCACCGTGTTCGCATCGCCCGACTGCATGGCCACGGTGATCACGCGATGGTCGTCGACCAGGTCGACCAGCCAGGGCATCTCCAGGTCGCAGTAACCACACCAAGTGGCCCAGAACACCACCACGGTGGGCTCGCCCGCCGGCCCGCCGAGGGTCAGTTGCTTGCCATCGATGGTTTCTGCCGCCATGCCGGGGATCTCGCCCTCCGGCAGATCCGGCCCCATCCACGCCTGAACGGCCAGCAATGCAGCGATGAACACCAGGCCCTCGAGGGTCCATCGTGCCCAGCGCGGCAGGCGACGTTTCGGCTTTGACGGCGGGGTGTCACCGGGGCCATTGCCCGTGTTGTGGCCCGGTTCATTGCCCTTGTTGTTCGGGTCGTCTGGCATGTGTCTGTCTCGAAGATAGTCGGTGAAAGGTTGCGGATGCCTGCGCCGGCACGCCGAGTCGTGACGCGCCCGGACAGCGGCATCGGCTGCGCGCCGATCTTCCCTGATAAACTGCGCCCATGAATGCCCCATTATCCAACCAGCGCATCCTCGTCGGCGTGTCCGGCGGCATCGCGGCCTACAAGGCCGTGGTGCTGGTGCGCCGGCTGGTCGAGGCCGGCTGCGAGGTGCGCGTGGTGATGACCGAGGCGGCGACCCGCTTTGTCACGCCGCTATCCTTCCAGGCGGTCAGCGGTCACTCGGTGCGCACCACCCTGCTGGATGCCGAGGCCGAGTCGGGCATGGATCATATCGCGTTGGCCCGCTGGGCCGATGCCGTGGTGATCGCCCCGGCCAGCGCCGACCTGATGGCGCGGCTGGCCGCCGGCATGGCCGACGATCTCCTGACCACCCTTTGTCTCGCCACAGACGCCCCGGTTCACCTCGCCCCGGCCATGAACCGGCAGATGTGGGCCCATCCGGCCACGCAGGCCAATCGCGACACCCTGCTGGCGCGCGGCGTGACCCTGCTGGGGCCAGCGGCCGGCGCCCAGGCCTGCGGTGAGATCGGCGAAGGCCGCATGCTCGAGCCGGAAGCCATCGTCGAGGCACTGGCCGATGCCCTGCTGACCAACACTCGGCAGGATCTGGCCGGACGGCATGTCGTGGTCACGGCGGGCGGCACCCGCGAGCCGATCGATCCGGTACGCTTCATTGCCAACCGTTCCTCCGGTCGCATGGGATTCGCCATCGCCGCCGAGGCGGCCTGCCGAGGTGCTGCCGTGACGCTGGTGGCCGGACCCTCGGCCCTGGCCACGCCGTCGGGCGTGAACCGGATCGACGTGGAAACCGCGGCCGAGATGCAGGCGGCGGTCGAGTCGATCGAGTCGATGGATATCTTCGTCGGTGCCGCGGCCGTGGCCGACTACCGCGTGGCGGCACCCGCCGACCACAAGCTCAAGAAGAGCGGCGAGCCCCTGAGCCTGGAGCTGGTGCCCAACCCGGACATCATCCGCGGCGTCGCATCGCGCGCCGATCGGCCGTTCGTCATCGGGTTCGCCGCCGAGACGGAGCATGTGCGCGAGTACGCGGCCGCCAAGCGCGCGGCCAAAGGCATGGACCTGATCTGTGCCAACGAGGTCGGCGCGGACAAGGGCTTCGATCGAACGGACAACACCCTGCTGCTCCTGTGGGAGGGCGGCGAGCGCGCACTGGCGCAGGCCGACAAACGCCATCTCGCCGGCGGGATATTCGACACCTATCACCAGATCAAACAGGATTGAGACGATGCATCGCGTTGAGGTCAAATGGCTCGACCCCCGACTGGGCAACGAGATTCCGCGCCCGGATTACGCCACCGACGGCTCGGCAGGTCTCGACCTGCGTGCCTGCCTGGACGAGCCACTGACGCTCGCGCCCGGCCAGACCGAGCTGGTGCCCACCGGCATGGCGATCCACCTGGGTGATCCGGAGCTGGCCGCCATGATCCTGCCGCGCTCGGGACTGGGCCACAAGCACGGCATCGTGCTGGGCAACCTGGTGGGGCTGATCGACTCGGACTACCAGGGCCAGCTGTTCGTCTCGATGTGGAACCGCGGCAACAGTGCGTTCACCGTCGAGATCGGCGAGCGTATCGCTCAGCTGGTGGTCGTGCCCGTGGTGCAGGTGGCCTTCGAAGCGGTCGACGAGTTCGGCGAGACCGAGCGCGGCACCGGCGGCTTCGGCCACACCGGCCGAGGCTAGGGACCCTCTGCACGGAGATCGGCGCCGCTCTGTCCCTGCGAGTTTCTCATTGCGCACATGAGGCTTCGTATCGTGTGGTGGCTTTAAGCGAACAGTTTGCAATGCCGAGACGTGTAACTCGCAGGGCCCCAAGGGCACGGCTTGAGCCGAGCATCTGCGGCGTTACCGTTCTTGGAAAGGGAATCACCCTGCCGCGGCGAACGGATGCCTTGCATCTGCCCGGCCCAAGCCGCGCAGAGCGGCATTGATCTCCGCGCAGAGGATCCCGACATCCATCTTTCAACCCCAGGAATCCTACCAATGCCCCGATTCGACCCCGCCCTGACGGCCGACGTGCTGATGGAGGCGCTGCCCTACATCCAGCGCCTGTTCGACAAGACCGTGGTGATCAAGTTTGGCGGCAACGCCATGGTCGACGAGGAGCTCAAGGACGCCTTCGCCCGCAACATCGTGCTCTTGAAGCAGGTGGGCGTGAACCCGGTGATCGTCCACGGCGGCGGACCGCAGATCAACGAGGTGCTGCAGAAACTCGGCAAGCAGGGCGAGTTCATCGAGGGGATGCGCGTGACCGATCGCGAGACCATGGACGTGGTCCAGATGGTGCTCGGCGGGCTGGTCAACAAGGACATCGTTGCCCTGATCAATCGCCACGGCGGGCGGGCCGTGGGCCTGACCGGCCGCGATGCCGGGCTGGTCCGTGCGCGCAAGCTCAAGGTGACGCGCAAGAACCCCGAGTTCGACGAGCCGGAGATCATCGACCTGGGTCACGTCGGCGAGGTGGCCTCCATCGACGCGGGCATCCTGCGCACGCTGGATGCCTCGGACGTCATCCCGGTGATCGCGCCGATCGGCGTGGGCGAGGACGGCGAGGCGTACAACATCAACGCCGACGTGGTGGCGAGCAAGGTCGCCCAGGTGCTGGAGGCGGAGAAGCTGCTTCTGCTGACCAATATCGCCGGGGTGCTGGACCAGCAGGGCAAGCTCCTGACCGGCCTGACCGCGGGCGATGTCGAGGCCCTGATCGAGGACGGCACCATCTACGGTGGCATGCTGCCCAAGATCAATTTCGCGCTCGATGCCGTGCGTGGCGGGGTCAAGACGGTGCAGATCATCGACGGGCGCGTGCCGCACGCGGTGCTGCTCGAGCTGCTCACCGACCAGGGGGTCGGCACGCTGATTCGGGGTTGATTCCCGCGTGAGTCGCGGCCAGTCCGTGCGGGCGGTCGGGGCTAGCCGTTCGACCTGAGCTCGCGCAGGCGCTTGAGATCGGCCTCGAACTGCTCGGCCACCGCGTCGCGCTCGGCGCGCACCTCGACCACCGCCTGCTTCATCCGTTCGAGATCACGCGCATATGCCGGGTCGTCGTGCCCGTCGTCGATGTTCGCCTGCATCCGCTCGATCGAGCCTTCCATTTGCGCAATGCGGCTGTCCATCCGGTCGAGGCGCTGGTCGCGCGCCTGCTTCAGGTCCGCCTCGTTGCTGTAGAGCGACAGCAGGATGCGGTCTCGCTCGGCCTGTGCCCGCGCCTCGCCGGCGGCCTTCTCGGCGGCCCGCTGTTCGGCGGCCTCGCGCGCCTTTTCCTCGGCCGTCTTGCGCGGCGCGACCTCGCGGACGACCGCACCGGTATGCGGATCGATCACCTGGTAACCGTTGGCGGCGGCGCCGGAGGGCAGGGTGTCGCTCAACTGCAGATTGCCGTCGCCGTTCACCCAGCGATAGGTGACGTCGGCGGCCTGGACCGCCTGCAAGGCAAGGCCCGAAAGCAGGGTGAGCGCGAGACCGGCCAGAATGGCGCGATGGCGGACCTGCATGCTGATCTCCTTGTGTCCAAGATGGCTACGACCGGCCTGGTCGCAGGGTCAGAAAGTGACAATGCGCCCTCCCCGTAGGGACTCCCGACAGAGATGGCGCGTTCACTTGGACACGTGTGCAAGCACGATGCCAGTTGGCCAGAGTGGTGGGCCAGGCTAGAGGGGTTGGCCGATCCGGGCGTCAATCCTGACCGCGCGGCGCGAGCCCCAGCGCCACCCACAGCCCGGACAGCGCCATGCTCAGCCCGACGAACCAGAAGCCCGCCTCGATGCCGCCGGTGAGCGTCGCCACCAGCCCCAGCGCCAGCGCGCCCACGGCATAGCCGAAGTCGCGCCAGAATCGATATACGCCGAGGATGCCGGCTCGTTCGACCGGCTCGCAGTGATCGGCCACCGCCGCCCCCAAGGTCGGGTAGAGCATCGCCATGCCCACGCCGGTCACCGCCAGCGCCAGTCCCCAGGCCCAGGCCGAGTGGGTCAGGACGATCGCGATGATCCCCGCCCCGCAGAGCCACATGCCCCAGGTGATCAGGCCGCGCCGACCGAGCTTGTCCGAGGTCGGCCCTGTGATCAGCTGGCCGGCGCCCCAGACCACGCCGTAGATGCCCACGAGGAAACCGGTGGTCACCAGATCCGCGCCGCGTGTGACCAAGAGGATGGGCACGAACAGCCAGATGATGGTGTCGGTGAACTTCTCGACCAGGCCGGCCTGGTTGATGGCCAGCAGGCTGCGATTGCCCCAGGTGGCATGCAGGAAGAAGCTCAGCCCGGAGCGGCGTGCCGGGGCGGTGCCGTTGCCGCTGGACTTCTGCTGGGCGTGCGCCCAGGGCAGGGTGTCGCGCGCCATCCAGATGGCCAGGGCCAGGGCCAGGATGATCACAGCCAGGCCGAACCAGAACAGGCCCTCACGCGCGCCGAGATGCTCGGCGGCAATCGCGGCGAGATAGCCCGCCACCGCCACGCCGCCGTAGCCGGCGAACTCGTTGGCGCCGTTGACCAGCCCGCGCTGGTGGGCGTGGGTTAGGTCCAGCTTGCTGTTGAGCGCCATCGACCACGCCAGGCCCTGGTTGATGCCCAGGAACACCGTGGCCAGCAGCACCCAGCCCCAGGAATCGGCGATCAGCAGCAGGAACGGCACGGGGATCGCGAACAGCCAACCGGCCACCAGCACGCGCTTGCGCCCGTACCGGTCAGAAAAGCGCCCGGCCAGCAGGTTGAGGGTGGCCTTGATCACGCCGAAGATCACCACGAAGCTTGCCAACGTGGTGAATGCCCCCGCGGCCAGGCCGAAGTCCGACTCCGAGAGCACCGGCAGCACGGTGCGGGTCATGCCCACCAGCGCGCCGACGAAGAAGACCTGCAGCAGAAACTGGACGAACTGGCCGCGGTTGGCGGCAATGCCGTGAGTGAGATCCCGGTGGGTGATATCCATGGGTTTCCTCTTGTCCCTTGCGGGTGACTGGGTTTCGTATCGTGTTTGTTATACGTCTTGCCGGATGCGATCCGCTCGTATGGGCCGAATCGGGCAAGACGCCCCGCGCCATGGCGGGGCGTGGTGGGACGAGTTACTCGCCCGCTTCCTCGGCCTCTTCCTGGGCCCGGGCGTTCGCCTCGAAGCCACCGGCCTTTTGGAAGCCGGTGAAGCCGTCCTGGAGGATGCGGACGTTGTCCATCCCCGCCAGGCGCAGCATCAGACCGGCCTGCGCCGACAGCGAGCCGGTATTGCAGTACACCAGTACCATCTCGTCGGTCGGCAGCTCGTCGCGGCGCTCGAGGATCTGGCGCCACTCGATGTTGATCGCGCCGGGGATGTGGTCCTCGGCGTACTGACCGGCATCGCGGGTATCGACGATGGTGATGTTCTCCCACTGATCCGCCGGGATCTGCTCCGGACGGATGGTGGCGCCGTGGTATTCCTGGAACATCACATAGCCCTCCATGGCATCGATGAGTTCCTCATTTTCCGCCATGACCGGCGACGTGGCGCCGAGGGTCAGGCTGGAGATCATCGCGCTGGCGACCAGGCCTGATTTGAGTGTCGGTGTGATTTTCATGGTGTGTCGCTGTCCCGGTGTGGCTTTAGTTGCCGGTGTTGAAGGCGTAGAAGGCCTTGATTTCCTCGACCGGCGGCAGCTCGATCGAGGCGATGGTCTCGACGAAATTGCCGCGCTCGCGGATCAGCCCGTTGTTGTGGCGCTTCTCGAAGCCCAGCGTGGACATCGGCTTGCCGCTAATGCCGCCACCGCAGACGCTGCCGGCCTGCGCGCCGGCGAGGATCTCGATGTGATCCGGCAGGCTGAGGATCGGGCCATAAAGCGAGTCGTAGAGCTTTTCCGCCATCTCGCGTTCGCGACCGTGCAGGTCGGGGCGGCCGACGCCGCCGGGGAAGAGCGTGTGCCCGGTGATCAGGAACCACGGCTCGTCGGTGCGCGAGTGGTCGGTCACCAAGAGGCAGATGCTGTCGTCGGTATGCCCGGGGGTGTGCAGCACCTGGGCGCTGACGTTGCCCAGTTCCAGACGCTCGCCATGCGCCACGCCGCGGAACGGGTGCTTCACCGGCGCGGATTCATGCAGCACGTATTCCGCGCCGGTGCGTTTGGCCAGTTCCGGGCCGCCCGTCTTGTGATCCGCGTGGACGTGGGTGTCGACCACGAAGTTGATCTCCACGCCCTTCTCTTCCGCCATCTCGACGAAGCGGTCGACGTCGTCGAGATGCACGTCGACGGCCATGGCCCGGCCCTTGCCGGTGCAGCCGAACAGATAGGCGAGTGAGCTGAATTCGCAGGGGTGCTGGATCAGGAACATGGGTTGCCCTCCACTGGTGTGTACGGGCATCATTCAATTACTCAATTGAATTAAAGTCAAGCGGGTTCGTGCCGCTTGACAGAAGAATCAATTGACTGATTGAATCATCGCCATCTGTCTTGCCGGCTTGCGGTGCCCGGGGTCGAGTGGGCGGTGCGCGTCACGCGACGCGGGATGGCAATGGATGAATGGTCGGTCGGCGTGGCTCGGCTCGGCGTGTCAACAAAGAAGAGGGCTCGGGTATGGATCCGGCGATTTCCCAGTACCTGCTGTACGTCCTGGTGCTTTCCGTGGTGTTCGGGGCCGCGGCACAATTCACACGCTTCTGCCTG
Source organism: Guyparkeria sp. SCN-R1 (assembly GCF_003932495.1). Taxonomy (GTDB): domain Bacteria; phylum Pseudomonadota; class Gammaproteobacteria; order Halothiobacillales; family Halothiobacillaceae; genus Guyparkeria. The sequence goes on along the minus strand of NZ_QZMT01000003.1, from coordinate 116,376 downwards.
CTTGGCGGCATGAGCGCCTACATGGGCGAGCGCGATGGCGGACGCATGGCGGTCTACCTGGGTGCGATCGGCGTGGCCATCGTGGTGACCACGCTGGTGCAGTGGTTCGCCGCCGTCGATCTCGACCAGACCCGGCCGCCCTATCGCACCGCCGACTTCGCCTGGGGGCGCTACCTGATCGGCGGCTTGCTGTTCGGTGCGGGCATGGTGCTCGCCAGGGGCTGCCCGGTGCGCAGCCTGGTGCGGACCTCGCAGGGCAGCCTGCAGGCGCTGGTCGCCATCGTGGTGATGGCGGTGGCGGCCTACGCCATGACGCGCACCAGCCTGTTCCAGACCGCCTTCCTGCCCTGGGTGGGGGCGTTGAGCGTCGATCTCACGGCCATCGGCATCCCGCACCAGGACCTGGCCGCCTTGGTCGGTGGAGGCGCCATCGTCTACGGTCTGATTGCCGCTGCGCTGGCGGCGCTGTTGCTGGCGGTGAGCTGGCGCTGGCTGCCGCTGGGCGGCAACGGCCTGGCCTGGTTCGGCGTGCTGCTGCTCGGCACGGCGGTCGGGCTGGGGTTCTGGGTCACCGGTGGTGCGCCCGGCCAGGCCGCGGACATGGCCTCGATGATGCAAACGATGCCGCAGGAGGGCCTGGGCACGCAGTCGTTCACCTTCAGTGCGCCGCTGGGTGACGTGGTGTATTTCCTGCAGAATGTCGACAACAGCTCCACGATCACCTTCGGCGTGGTGGCGGTGGTCGGCGTGTTCCTTGGCAGCCTCGTCAGCGCCCTGCTGCGGCGCGATGTGCAGTTCTCGGCGCCGCGGGCGATCGGGGAATGGCTGCGCACGGTGATCGGCGCGGCGATGGTCGGGGTCGGCGCCGTGCTGGCGATGGGCTGCACGGTCGGTCACGGCCTGACCGGCCTGTCCACCCTGGCGCTGGGCTCGATGCTGTCGATCGCAGCGATCATGCTGGGCGCTTGGATTACGCTTCGTATCCAGCGCCGCCGCGCCGATGCCGGCTGCGCCGGGTGATCATCCCGAGAGAGGACCAGGTGACGACACAACGATTCAAGCAGGATCTCAACGACCAGTTCGCCCGGCTGGGCAAGGTGCTCTCCAACGGCCGTCGGCTGGAGTTGCTCGAGCACCTGGCGCAGGGCGAGCGCTCGGTCGATGGGCTGGCGCGGGTCGCCGGGCTCTCCGTGGCCAACACCTCCCAGCACCTGCAGCGCATGCAGCAGGCGGGGCTGGTGACCGCCCGCCGCGAGGGCAAGCAGGTGATCTATTCCATTGCCGCCGATGACGTGGTCGAACTGCTGGACGTGTTCCGCCGCGTCGGCGAGCGGCACCTGGCCGAGGTGCGCCAGATGGTCGACGCCCACCTGCACCAGAAGGACGCGCTCGAGCCGGTTTCCGCCGAGGAGCTGATCGAGCGCTGTCGCAAGGGGCTGGTCACGCTGATCGACGTGCGCCCGGAAGAGGAATACGAGGCGGGCCACATCCCCGGGGCGATCAACGTCTCGGTCAGGGACCTCGAGCGGCGCATGGCCGAGCTCGACCCCGAGCGCGAGGTGATCGCCTACTGCCGCGGCCCTTACTGCACCTTTTCCTTCGAGGCGGTCGCCCGCCTGCGCGAGGCGGGATTCCAAACCCGGAGGCTGGAATCGGGCTTTCCGGAGTGGAAGCTCGCCGGCCTGCCCACCAGCATTGACGACACCGAAACCGAACCGCGGACAAGCCGAGTCGAGCCATGACCGAACAGATGCCCATCCAGAACCTGCGCGCCCACCTCGGGCACTACATCGTCGGCCAGACCGAGCTGGTCGACCGGCTCCTGATCGGTCTGCTCACCGGCGGTCACCTGCTGGTCGAGGGCCTGCCGGGCCTGGCCAAGACCACCGCGATCAAGGCGCTGGCCGAGGGCGTGCACGCCAATTTCAAGCGCATCCAGTTCACCCCCGACCTGCTGCCCGCGGACCTGCTGGGCAACGAGGTCTACCACCCCGAGACGCGCGAGTTCACCTTCGAGCCGGGCCCGCTGTTCAACGAGATCGTGCTGGCCGACGAGATCAACCGCGCCCCGGCCAAGGTGCAGTCGGCGCTGCTCGAAGCGATGGCCGAGCGCCAGGTCACCGTCGCCGGTCACAGCCGTGATCTGCCCGAGCTGTTCCTGGTCATGGCCACGCAGAACCCGCTCGAGCAGTCGGGCACCTATCCGCTGCCCGAGGCGCAGATGGATCGCTTCATGTTGCACGTGTCGCTCGACTACCCCGAGCGCGAGGACGAATATGACATCCTCAAGCGCACCCTCGACGGCACGCTCGGGAGCAACCCGGTGGGCGAGGCGAAGAACATCACCGTCGATCAGGTGCTGGCCGCGCGCGATTCGGTGCGCCAGGTGCGTTGCGACGAGGCCCTGCAGCACTGGGTGGTCGACGTGGTCGCGGGCACCCGAAAGGTCGGCGAGCTCGATCCGGATCTCGCCGACCAGGTGTTGGTCGGCGCCTCGCCGCGTGGCGCGCTGGCCTGGGTGCAGGCCGCCCGCGCCGCCGCCTACCTGGAGGGGCGTGACTACATCGTCCCCGACGACCTGATCAAGCTGGCGGCCGACGCCCTGCGTCACCGCATCATCCTCGGCCCGCGCGCCATGGTCAGCGGCCTGACCCGCGACGCGGTAATCGATCGCCTGCTCGAGCTGATCCCGGCGCCGTGACCCACACCGTGATTCAGGGACTGATCGGCCGGGCGGCGGCCGCCCTGCGGGGCGCGATCGGCCGTCGGCAGGCCCGCGATCAGGCGCCCGGCCCGCGGGTTGGCGTCGCCCCGTCGACCGAGGAGATCGCTGTTGCCTGGGCGGACGGAGAGCGCCTGCCCGCCTTGGTGCAGGAAAGCTTCCCCACGGCCACCCGTCTGTCCGGTGACCAGCTCGCGCGCCGGTTGGGCGAGGGGCTGGATTTCGAACAACTGCGTGCCTACCAGCCGGGCGAGCCGGCTGCCCGCATCGACTGGCGCATCTCGGCACGGGCCAACGAGCCGGTGGTGCGGGTGCACCGCGAGCCGGCCCAGCGCCAGGCCCACCTGGTGGTCGACTGCGGTGCCGCGATGCGCTTCGGTACCCGTCGGCGGCTCAAGCTCACCCAGGCACTGCTCGCCGCCCATGCCTTCGCCGCCGGTGCGCTACGGCAGAACCTGGCCGTCGAGATCCACGGCATCGGCGAGCAGCTTTGCCCCGGTCACCATGCCGCCGGGCCGGTGACCGGTCAGGGGGCGATCCTGCAGCGCCTCGCCGAGCTGGCCGAGGCGGCCGGCGAGACCTGCGAGGAGGCCCAACCGGTCGACTGGCCGGGTCTGCGCCAACGCCTCTTGCAGCGTCTCCCCGCCGGCTCGGTGGTCATGGTCTTCTCCGATTGCCTGTCCGATAGCGGTCCCGGTCGGGTCATCGACTGGGCACCGCTGGCCGCCGCCCATCACCTGATTTTCGTCTCGGTGGCCGACCGGGTCGAGCTCAATATGCCCGACCTGGGACTGGTCGCGTTCGAAGCGGGCAATCGGGCTCGCTGGCTGGATACCGGCAATCGCCGCTGGCGCGAGGCATTCGCCAGCCGGCAGCACGAACGCCTGGAGGCCTGGCGACAATCGGCCGAGGCACTGGGTGCGGCCTTCCTGGCGTTGCCCGCCGAGGCCGAACCGGCCGAGTGGCTTGCCGAAGCCCCGGTGGCCCTGGCGCGTGCAGCGGGGTCTGCGGCATGAGTGAAGGCTACCGCGATTGGGCGCACCCCAGCGGCGGCCTGCCCGAGCAGGCGCCCGAGGGATTGGTCGATATCTACACCGCTCCCTGGCTGGTGCAACGTGCCGGCGATGCATCGGCGCCTGCCGACGAGGGCTCGTTGGCGTGGCTGATGGTTGTGGCCATCGCGCTACTGTTGCTGGCCGGCTGGTGGCTCTGGCGCCATCGGGGTGATCTGCGTTTGTGGTGGGCCCTGTGGCAGCTGGAGCGCCAGTCGGCGCGCGTCATCGATGCGGCCGGAGAGCGCGCGCTGCAGGATGAGGTGATCCGGGCGATTGGCCGTTGGCAGCACGGCGGCCGGGCCCCGTGGCGCGAGCGGCTGGCCGAGCCGTGGTCCGCCTGGGTGCGTGAGATCGATCACGCCCGCTTCGGTCGGCAGTCGGTACATTCGAGGCCGGCCCCCGACTCCTGGCGGACGGCGGTCGTCGAACGACTGCGCGCGATGCGCCGCGCGCTGTGGCGGAGGCCGACGGCATGATCGGCTTCGATTCGCCCTGGGTCTTGTTGCTGCTGGTCGCCCTGCCGCTGATTTACCCGGCCTGGGCGCGCCGGGTGCGTGATCGCGCACCCTCGCGCCTGTTGCGCCATCCGGCGCTTGGGCGCGATCCGGCCGAGGGTGGCCCCCGTGGCGGGCAGCGCTGGTTGCTGGCCCTGCTGTTGCTCGCGTTGGCCAGCCTGGTCGTGGCGCTGGCCCGCCCGGTCTGGGTGGGCGAGTCGCTGCAGGTCGACGAGCCGGCCCGGTCGATCGTGCTGCTGGTGGACGCCAGTCCCAGCATGTCGACCCGCGATTTCCGCGACGCCGAGGGGCAGCCGGTCTCGCGCATGGGCGTGATGCGCGAGGCACTGGACGCATTCATCGCCGCCCACCCGCAGGATCGCTTTTCCCTGATGGTGGTAACCGACTCGGCCGGCACGCTGGTGCCCGAGACCGACGATCACGGCGCGCTGCGTTTCTGGATCGAGCAGCTCGAACCGGGTCTCGACGGCAGCGCCACCGCGCTGGGCGACGGCCTGGCCGTGGCGATGGAATCGATCGCCGAGCGCCGCGAGCGTGGCGAGGCGCCACCGCAGTTGCTGGTCTGGACTGATGGGGTCAATACCGGCGGCGAGATGAGCCCGGCCGAGGCCCTGACCCTGGCGCGCGCCGAGAACATCGAGCTGTTCACCATCAATCTCGCCCCCGGCGGTGCCGGCCCGGCAAGCGGTGACCCGACCCTTGAGGATCTGGCACGACTGTCCGGTGGCGAGGCGATTGCCGCCGGTGATCGCGAGGCCCTGCTGTCGGTTACCGACGTCATCGAGCGGCACGAGCCGAAGGCGGAGGCCCAGGACACCCGCCGGGAGCGTCATTCCCTGCTGGGCTGGTTCCTGGCACTGGGGCTTGCCGTGCTGCTCGTCGCCCAGTTCCTGAAAGTCCGGTTGACGGCCTGAGGTGCGAATGGACGGTTCCCGCTACAGCCTGATCGACCTCTGGCAGCTGTTGCTCGGTGCCGAGACCTGGCCCGTGCTGGCCCGGCCGGAGGCGCTATGGTTGCTCGTCTTGCCGCTCGCGTTGGCGTTGTGGCGTCAACAGCGGCGCGCTCGGCTGGATGCCTACGCCGACCCGGAACTGCACGACTGGGCCTTTGCCGGCACGACCAGTGGCGGGCGTCGTCGCAAGGGGGGTGCCTTGGCCGCCCGTCTGTTGTGGGTGCTGTTCTGGCTGTTTGCCGTCCTGGCACTGGCCGACCCGCGCGTGGCGCAGGATCGCGAATCGCAGGAAGAGGTCCGGGCCCCGCTGCTGTTCGTGGTCGACGGCACCGCCGCCATGACCGGCCGGGATGTCGAACCCAACCGCATCGAGCGCGCGGTGCTGCTGATCGAGTTGCTGGCCGAGTCGCAGTCGGGGCGGCCCATGGGCCTGTTGCGCTCGGTGGATACCGCCGGCGTGATGCTGCCGCCGGGACCGGATGCCAACCTGCTTGAGTTCTACGCCGGTCATCTGCCCGGCCTGGTGGATGATCGCCTGGTCGCGCGCCCGGATCGAGCCTTCTCCCTGGCCGCCGAGATGCAGGCACTGGAGGGCGGGGCGGTGATCTGGCTGACCTCGGCCGACGGCCGACAGTTCGGCGGCGAGCTCGGCAGCCGCGTTCTGGCGGGCGCCGAGGACCTGGCCGAGCGTGGCATTCCGCTGTTCGCCCTGAGCATGGCGCGCGAGCGCACGCCCTTGTTCAAGGATGGCCAGCCGCGGCGCAATGACGACAACGAGGTGATCGTTTCCGAGCCTGCCTTCGAGCGCGTCACCGAACTGGCCGAGCTTGCCGGCGGCGAGGCGCGGCGGACCGGCGTGTTGCAGGACGACGTCGCCTTCCTGCGCGAACGTATCGACGCCCTGCCCGCGCCTGCCCGTTCGGCCGAGACCGTCGACGGCTATCGCTCGGTGGCGGTGCTGGCCCTGTGGGTGGCGATGGTCGCGTTGATCATCCACCTGGTGCTCGAGTGGGGCGCGACGCCCGGGCGGGGGCGTGGCTGGCGGTTTGGGCTGGTAGTGCTGTTCGCCGTGTTCACCCCGGTGGTGTTCACGATCGCCGGGGCCTCCCCGCTGATCGACGAGTCGGAGCGCGAGACCCATCTCGAACAGGCTTGGCAGGCATTCGAGGCCGGCGAGTTTGCTCGTGCGCAGAGCGAGTTCGATCGCGTGGCGGGATTCAACGCCCGTCTGGGCAGCGGGATGGCGGCGTTTCGTCGCGCCGACTACCCGCACGCCGTCGAGCGCCTGCAGGCGGCGTCCTGGTTGGCCGACACCGATCAGCAACGGTTGCTGGCGCTGTTCAATCTGGGCAATGCCCTGACGCTCGCCCGTCGTTATGGCGGGGCGGTGGATGCCTTCGATGCCGCGCTGAGGATTGATCCGGAGCATGACGATGCCCGTACCAACCGGGATCTGGTCGAGGCGTTGCGCGGCGGGGCCCAGGAGGAGTCCCTCGAGCCAACGCCGGAATTCCAGGGTTACGAATCGCAGCTGCGCCGCGAGATCGTCGAGGACGACGGTGCGGAAATGGCCGAGGAGATGCTCGAGGCCGAGGGCAGCGGCCAGGGCGGTGCGGTGGCCGATCAGGCACCGGATGAGGGCGAGGCCTTCGCGCTCGACGAGGGCCTGCTCGGTGGCGCGCGCAAAAAGCTCGAGCGCATCGAGGATCGCCCTGTCCCGCCGATCGACGGCCTGCTCCGCCAGCAGCCCTACAAGTCGGTGGTCCGTCAGGGACTGGCCGGTGACGAGACGGAGGCAGGGCAATGAGCGCAATGCGAATCGCACGCCGGTTCTCGGCGCCATTGCTGGCGGCCCTGCTCGCCGTGGGCGGAACGCTACCGGCTATCGCGGACATCCCGCGACCGGATCGCGATCGGGACCGTGACGGCTTTGCCGAACAGGCGGAACTGGGGCCGATCGACCCGCTCCCGGCGATAACCGAGCGGGTCAGCCAGGACGGCGCGGGGCGTGCGCCGCGCGGGGTGATCGTCGAGACCGAGGTGGCCGCGATCGATCCGGTGCAGCGCCAGACTTTCCTGGTCACGCAGACCATCCTCGACCCGGCCCGGCAGTTGCGTGGCGTGGAGGTGCATCGCCCGGAGGGTCAGGGTATCGACACGCAGGTGCTGGCTGCGACGCAGGACACCGTCGAGATCGACGGGCGGCGCGTGGTCCGGCGTCACTACCGCTGGGCCGTGCAGGCGCTGCGTGGCGGCGAGGTGACGCTCGAATTCCAGCGTATCGATTTCGATGTGGTCGGCACGGCCCAGAGTGAATTTGCCTGGGTGCCGGTCGCCCGGCGCCTAGCGGTCGAGCCGTTGCCTGCCCACCTGCCCGAATACCTGCCGGTTACGCCGGCGTTGGAACTGCGGGAGATGCAGGTCGGTGAGCTGGTTGCCGGCGAACCGGGTGAATGGCGTTTCGTGGTGTTCGGCGAGGGCCTCTCCGAGAAGGCGCTCGAGCAACTGCTGCGGGCGCAGCTGATTGCCCCGACGGGCCTGCGCATCGACGAGCCGGCGATTCGTCCGGCCCCCGACCAGGCGCGGGCGGAATCGATGGGGCCGTTGGCCGATGCCTGGGAGGTGCGGTTCTCGATCCTGCCGGCGGTGACGGGCGGCGGCGATGGCGCCCGCAAGGCCCGCTTGCCGGCAGTCGAGCTGCCCTACATCGACCCGGCGGCCGACAAGCCGGGAACGACGATCGGTTTCGCTCGCAGCGAGGCCCAAACGGTCCGTTGGCAGGCCGAGCCGGCCGAGCAGCGGCTCGATGCCATCCGTGCCGCCTTGCCCTGGGTGCTCGCCGGTCTGGTCGGCCTGGTGCTGCTGGGGCTGATCGCTCGGGCGGGATGGCGTTGGTGGAGTGCCCGCCGCGACTGGCGCCGCGCCCAGCAGGAATTGCGCTCGGCCGCGGATCCGCAGGCCCTGCGTGAGCGGTTGGGTCGCGTGCTGGCCGCCTTGCCTCAGCCGATGGTGAGCTCGGTGCGCTCGGCGTTGCTGGCGCGCGGGGCACCAACGGAGTGGCTGGAGGCGCGTTCGACCCTTGAGCGCCTGCGCTTTGCCGGTGACGAAGCCGACGAGGAGGCATTCCGGGCGTCGCGCGAGACCCTGGCCCGATCCCTGCCGGCTGGGTGGTTCCGGTAGTCGCCTACCGGGCCTTGGTGTAAGGTTGGCGGCGGCCCGTCGGGCATCCCCAACTACCGAGCGAACAGCGAGACGATGAGCATGCAGTTGAACGAGATCCGCGCATTGATGGCCGACGACATGCAGGCCGTCGACCGCGTGATCATGCATCGGCTCGGCTCGGACGTCGCCCTGATCAACCAGCTGGGCAGCTACATCGTCCACTCCGGCGGCAAGCGCTTCCGCCCGTTGCTGCACATGCTCGCCAGTCGGGCATTGCGCGGCGAGGGGGCGGACCTGCCGGGTTCGGCGCAGATGGCGGCCGTGGTGGAGTTCATTCACACCGCGACCCTGCTGCACGACGACGTGGTCGACGAGTCGACGCTGCGGCGTGGCCGCGATACCGCCAATGCCCGCTTCGGCAACGCCGCCTCGGTGCTCACCGGCGATTTCCTCTACTCGCGCGCCTTCCAGATGATGGTCGAGGTCGAGCGACCGCGCGTGATGAGCATTCTTGCCGATGCCACCAACCGCATCGCCGAGGGCGAGGTGATGCAGCTGATGAACATCGGCGACGCGACGGTCTCCGAGGCGCTGTACATGGACGTGATCGGGCGCAAGACGGCCACCCTGTTCGAGGCCGCTTGCCGTCTCGCCGCCGTGCTCGACGACCGCGACGAGGTCACCGAGCGGGCGCTGGGCGACTACGGCTATCGACTGGGTGTGGCCTTCCAGCTGATCGACGACGTACTCGACTACCGCGGCGACGAGGCGCAGACCGGCAAACACGTCGGTGACGACCTCGCCGAGGGCAAGCCCACCCTGCCCCTGATCATCGCCATGGCGCGGGCGGACGCGGCCAGCGCCGAGTTGGTGCGCGAGGCGATCGAGTCGCAGTCGGCCGATCGGATCGACGAGGTGCTCGAAGTAGTTGAACGGACCGACGCACTCTCGTATACTTCGGCGCTCGCTGAACGCGAGGCCGATGCGGCCAAGCAGGCACTGGGGGTTCTGCCCGACAGTGACTATTCCCGAGCGATGGCCGCCCTGGCGGACATCAGCGTTCAGCGCGACCACTGACGTCTCAGGCGTCGACGGTCTTTCGGAGTGTAGCTCAGCCTGGTAGAGCACTACGTTCGGGACGTAGGGGTCGTAGGTTCGAATCCTGCCACTCCGACCAAATTCCCCGGCCGGGGCCCCGTTTGGGGTCCCGGCCTTTTTGGTTTTGGGCACGAAGTTTTGTTGGTCGGGTCGATGACTTGATCTACCGAGGCGAATCGGAGGGATGTTCCCCTTGGTGTCTTGCCTCGCGAGCGTCGGGCGGCCGGGGCGAAGCGACAGGGACGTCGCTTCGAGGTTCGCCGCGACAGGAAGTCGCGTCGAACCGGACCCGGATAGCCGCTCGGCGCTTGCGAGGCCGGGAGCCTCCTTGTGAGGCTCCCGGGTCCGCAGGACCAAGACACAGGGTGCCCTTCTTTTCGCCCCTTTTCTTGGGCAAGCAAGAAAAGGGGCTCGCACGCCCGGCACCGGGTGGTGAGTCAGTTGGCAAGCCCTGCCAGGCGTGCGAAAACGACCCGCGTTGACCTGATCGTGAGGTTGCGGCGTCGAATAGGCGGTTAGCCAGGTTTCGCGCGCCTTGTTAGATGGGTGCTTTGAGCGTGACCGCGTTGGTAGCGCGCGAGTCGATTTTCTTGCTTGTCCAAGAAAACCGACGAAAAGAAGACACCCCGGTGCCTTGGCCCTGCGGGCCTGATCGCCGCGGATTCCATCCGCGACGATCAGCCTCGCGAACGAGGGATTGCGGACGGGTCGGTTCGTCGCGACATCCTGTCGCGACGAACCTCTGGCCGGCGTCCATGCCGGCCAGACCCTGCAACCCCTCGCTCGCGAGGCAAGGCACAAGGGGTAATCCGCCCTCCGTTGTCATGCCGGGGCGCTTTGAGGGGTTTCGATCTCTCGGCGCCCCTTGCCACGCTCATTTGCGGCGCCGCCAATCTTTACGGCGTCGATTCCGATTGGAGACCACATGATCCAGTTGAAGTCTGTCTCCCTTCGTCGCGGCACGCAGTTGCTGCTCGAGGATGCCGATCTCACCCTGCTGCCGGGGCAGCGCATGGGCCTGGTGGGCAAGAACGGCACCGGCAAGTCCAGCCTGCTGGCGATGTTCGAGGGCGAGATCGCCCCGGATTCGGGGGACATCGAGTGGGCCGGTGGTCAGCGCATGGCCACCGTGGAGCAGGAAACCCCGGCGCTGGAGGCCTCGGCGGTCGACTACGTCCTCGATGGCGATCGTGACTACGCCCGGCTGAATGCCGCGCTGCTCGAGGCCGAGGCCGAGAACGACGGCATGCGGATGGCGGAGATCTACCCCGAGTTCGAGGCGATCGGCGGGTTCACCGCCCGGGCGCGCGCCGCCCGCCTGCTCGACGGACTGGGCTTCGCGCCCGCGTCGATCGACAACCCGGTCTCGAGTTTCTCGGGCGGCTGGCGCATGCGGCTGAATCTGGCGCGTGCCCTGATCGCGCCCTCCGACATCCTGCTGCTCGACGAGCCGACCAACCACCTCGATCTCGACGCGGTGTTCTGGCTGGCCGACTGGCTGGTCAACTACCCCGGCACCCTCATCGTGGTCTCGCACGACCGCGACTTTCTCGATCACGTCTGCACGCACATCGCGCATATCGAGAACCAGAAGCTCAATCTCTACACCGGGCACTACAGCGACTTCGAGGCGATGCGAGCCGAGCGCCTGGCGCAGAACGCCGCGTTGGCCGACAAGATCGCCAAGGAGCGCGAGCGCCTGCAGGGCTTCATCGATCGTTTCCGCGCCAAGGCGACCAAGGCGCGCGCCGCGCAGAGCCGGGTCAAGGCCCTCGAGCGCCTGCCGACCATCGCCGCGAGTCACGCCGACCGCGACGATTTCTCCTTCTACTTCCCGACGCCCAAGCGCGCGCCGGACCCGATGGTCACCCTCGAGGACGTCTCCATCGGCTACGACGGCACGCCGCTGATCGAGGACGTCTCGCTGCAGATCCGTGCCGGCGATCGCATCGGCGTGCTGGGCGCGAACGGCGCGGGCAAGACCACCCTGATCCGCGTGATCGCCGACGGCGGTGAGACCTGGCTGTCGGGTGACCGTTTCGTCGCCCCGGGCGTGCAGGTGGGCTACTACACCCAGCACCAGCTCGATCAGCTCGACCCGCGCGACACGCCGCTGATCGCACTCGAGCGGGTCGCCGGCAAGACGGGCTCCACCCAGAAGCTGCGCGATTTTCTCGGCCGGTTCGGTTTCGTCGGCGATCGCATCTTCGAGCCGATCGAGCCGTTCTCGGGTGGCGAGAAGGCGCGCCTGGCGCTGGCCCTGCTGGTCTGGAAGGCGCCCAACCTGCTGATCCTCGACGAGCCGACCAACCACCTGGATCTCGCCATGCGCGAGGCGCTGGCCGAGGCATTGCAGACCTTCGAGGGGGCGATCCTGGTGGTCTCGCACGACAAGAGCCTGATCGAACTGGTCTGCGACCGGTTCTGGTGGGTGCGTGACGGTGCCGCCCTGCCGTTCGATGGCGACCTGGACGACTACCGCGAGGCGGTCACCGAGCGGCGACGCGCCCACAATCGAGAGCAGGCGGCCGACAAGCCGAAGGGGAAGGCCAACAAGAAGGCGCCGGCCGACCCGTCCAGCTGGGGCAAACCGCGCGACAAGGCCTCGCGGGCGAAGGCCAAGGAGCAGAAAAAACGCCTCGATCGCCTCGAGGCCGAGGTCGAGCGCCTCGGCAAGCAGCTGGCCGAGATCGACGCGGCGCTGGCCGATCCGGCGTTGTACGACGGCCAGAAGGAGGCAGAAATCACGCGCCTGCAGGCCGAGCGCGGCGAGATCGGCGCTCGGCTCGAGGTAGCAGAAACCACATGGCTCGAGGCCCAGGAAGCGGGCTCGGGGAGATAGCCAAGGAAGAGGTCTGAATCCGTTTCCGGGTCGTTGGTGGCGGGTCTATACTGCCCCGACCGATCGAGGTGATGTCGATCGCGGCCGGTGGCGGACTGCCGGCTGGCACACGGGACAGGCGAACCAGGAGCGCTCGCAGGCATGGACAGGGACGGTGAGTTCGACATTCGCGAGGCCCCGGGCATGGTCGGGGGCCGCGCGCCGGGCGGCCGGCCCTCGCAGCAGGATGACCTGATCTGCCTGCACGACGCGCGCGAGTCGACCTCGCTGATGGTGCTGGCCGACGGCATGGGCGGTGACGGCGCCGGCGAGCTCGCCTCGGGTGGTGTCATCCACGCCGCCCGCGAGTTGTGGGACGAGCGGGCCTGGCGCGACCAGCCCGGCGCGCTGTTCCTCGAAACCCTTTGCCAGGCGGCGCATGACGAGATCCGCCGGCGCAACGCCTGGGTGGCCGCCGAGCCGCATTCCACCATCGTCGCGCTCTTGCTGCGTGACGGGCAGGCCTACTGGGCCCATGTCGGCGACAGCCGTCTCTACCATTTCCGGGGCCGGCGCTGCCTGAGCGTTACCCGGGACCACAGCCTGGCCCGGCTCAAGCTCGATCGCGGCGAGATCCGCGAGGCCGACCTGGCCCATGACCCCGACCAGCACGTGCTGCTACGGGGGCTGGGTGGCAGCGAACCGCCCGAGGTCGAGCATGGCTATGCCGTCGTGCGACCCGGTGACGGCTTCGCGCTGTGCAGTGACGGCATCTGGGAGACCCTGAGTCGCGCGGAACTGGCCGGCCTGCTGCGTGCGCCCGACCTGTTCGACGCCCTGCACGAAGGACTCGCCCTCGGGGCCGAGCGCGGTGGCGCGACGGGTGACAACCTCGGTCTGATCCTCGCGCGCTCCGATCGCCCCGCCTCGTGGCTGGGCCGGCTGGCGGGGCGACTGTCGATCACCTGAATCCATTTTCTTGAATCACGGCAACCGAACCATGATGAATTTCGGTGGACGTTCCGACTCCCCAATCCGACTCGCCCCGGTCGTCGCCCTGCTGGTGGGCTCGACCGTCCTGGCCGGCTGTGCCCAGCTCGGCGAGCTCGACGCCCGACTGCAGGGGCTGGCCGGCGGTGATGGCAAGCAGGCCGAAGCCACTCCGGTGGAGGAATCGGCCGTTGCCCCGCCGGCCGACCGCCGCTCGCTGGATGCGATCCTCGATGATCTCCAGCGCGGTGGCTACGCGCCGGGTCGCCGGGATCTCGCCCGGTACCTGGAACGACACCCGGGCGACATGGTGGCCCGGGCCGTCATGCGTCAGCTGACCGCCGATCCCGAGGAGGTGCTCGGTCGCCAGTCGCACGAGTACACGGTGCGCCCGGGCGATTCCTACAGCGCGCTGGCCGCCCGTCACCTCGGCGATGCCGGGTTGTTCCTGATCCTCGCCCGCTACAACGACTCCGAAAACCCCTCCGACCTGCGTGTCGGCGAGAGCCTGCGCCTGCCGGGGCCGCCGCGCTCAAGCGATGCCGGGCCGACCGCACTGGCGGACGAGGGGCAGCCGGCGCGTCGGCAGCTCGAGCGTGCCCCCATTCCCTCGCGGCAGACGGCCGCGGCACTGGCCTTGCCGGACGCGCCGCTGCCGTCGTTCCAGTCCGCTGCCGCCGATCGCGATGCTGCGTCGTCGGGATCATCGTCGAACGAGACTGGAACACGCGCCGAACAGCTGCAGAAGGAGGCGATGTCCCTGCTGGCCGACGACCGGCCTGGGGCGGCGCTCAAGCGGTTCGAGGCCGCGCTGGCCGAGGACGAGGGTATCGAGCCGGCAGCCACTCGGGCGCCCGCGTTGCGCGAACGGCTGGTGGACGAGTACCACGAGCGGGCGATCCTGCGCTATCGCAACCAGGATCTGGACGAGGCGATTGCCCTGTGGGATCGCCTGCTGGCGATCGATCCGACCTTCGAGCCTGCCCGCACCTACCGGGCGCGTGCCCGCGAACTGCAGCGTCGCGTCGACCAGTTGTGACCCAAGCGGGTGACGGTGGGCCGCTGAGCTATCGCGGTGGCTCGGTCGGCTCGTCGCCTGAGGCATCACCCGGTTCGATCACGCGCGTCGGCTCGGTGTCGGTGGCCGGGTTCGGCTGGTTGGTCGATGGGGTGGCCTCGCGCCGCGAGAGTGATTCGCTCATCAGGTTGAAGGCCGTGAACAGGCGTGCGAATTCGTCGCGCCGCACCAGTCGGATGCGATGACTGGTCTCGCCGCGGGCAACACGCATCAGCGCGTCGCGCAGAACGTCGAGTGGGGCGAGTAGGCGACGGAACAGCCACCAGGCCGCGCCCAGCACCACCACGAGTGTCGCCAGCAGCGCCGTGATCATTGCCATCAGCGTCGTGCGGTTCGCCGCGGCCAACGGCTCGCTCTCGACCCCGAGCCGCAATGTGCCGATCGGATGCGACTGGTAGCGAATGGGTACGTCGAACAGCAGCAGGGTCTCGTCCGTGTCCGTCGCCGGCAGTGTGCCGTGATGGCTGACGATGCCGTCGTCGAGGTCGCGTCGGCGGGTGTCGGGCAGGGCCGGCAGCAGCGCGCCGACTTCGTCGTCGCGGGCACTGGCGATTACCTGGCGCTCGCGGTTGGCGACGGCCAGGTAGCGGATCTGGTCATTGCGCCGCATGTCCTCGACCAGGGCGCGCACGGCGACATCGTCGTTGAGCAGCAGGTCTTCGGCGGTTTCATGCGCGATGGTGCGTCCCAAGGACGCGCCGAAGTCCAGGGCCAGGCCGGTCAGCGCCTGATCCTGTTTGACGTAGACCGAGGCCAGGCCGGTCAGCAGGGTGACGGTGAGGATGGTGCCGAGGATCGCCGCCCAGCGCACCCGCATCGGCAGGATCCGGGTGGCGATCGGGTCGGCCCGCAGGCGCTCGAGCTCGCGCCGGGCGTGCCGCAGGTCATCGATCACCTCGTGGGCGTGCTGGTAGCGCTGGTTGGCGTCGGACTGCAGCAGGCTGCGGGTAATCTCCAACAGCACCTCGGGCGTGGCCGGCTCGCGCGGGAGCAGGGACGGCTGGGGGTTGTCGTGGCGTTCGGCCATCAGTCGGTCGATCTCCGACTCCTGCCACGGCTTGTTCCCGGTCAGCAGCCAGAACAGCAGCACGCCCAGTGAAAACAGGTCGCTGCGCCCGTCGGTCGCCGCGCCACGCAATTGTTCGGGTGACATGTAGGCGGGGGTGCCGGCGACCATGCCGTCATGGTGCTCGTCGCCCTCGGGCAGGCGCGCCACGCCGAAATCGTTGACCTTGGCGTGGGTCCAGCCTTCCACCAGGATGATGTTGTCGGGCTTGATGTCCTGGTGGATCACGCCATGACGGTGGGCGAATTCCAGGGCGGCGGCGATCTGTCCGACCAGGTCGATGACGACCGGTATCGGGGGAAAACCCTCGCGGGCGACGCGATCGGCCAGGGTCTCGCCGTGCAGCCGTTCCATCGCGATGTAGGGCTGGCCGTCGGCCTCGCCGACGTCGTAGATGGTGACGATGTTGGGGTGGTTTAGCGTGCCGGCGGCGCGGGCCTCGGTGAGAAAGCGGCGCCGGTAGGCATCGTCGCGGGCCACCTCGTCTCGCAGGCACTTGATCGCCAGGTGGCGGTTGATGCTGGGGTCGAAGCCGGCATAAATGATCGACATCGCCCCCTCGCCGAGAACCCCCTCGATGCGGTAGCGGCCAATCGTCTTCGGCGTCTCGCGGACTGTCACGACCGGCTCAGTTCCAGATCAGGTAGAAGGCCAGCCCCATGGCCGCGAGCAGCAGCGCTCCCACCAGCCAGTGACGCGGCCCGACCTTGCCGTCGCCGGCCTCGCGGGTGAGAAACACGAACTCTGCCTGGCCGAGCCGCACGCGATCGCCGTGCTTGAGGGTGGCCTCGTGCACCCGCTGGTCGTTGACGAAGGTGCCGTTGGTGGACAGCATGTTCATGACCACGTGGTGGCCCTGCTGGTTGAGGATCCACGCGTGCGAGGAGGAGACGCTGGGTTCGTCGAGGACGATGTCGTTGTCCTCGCGACGACCGATGGTCTGCCGACCGGCCCGCAGGGTGAATCGTCGCCCCTCGATGCCGCCGCTGACCCCTTCGAGGATCGGCTCGGCGACCGAGGCGCGCTCGTTGCCCTGCGGTTCGGCGGCCTCGGCCTGTCGGCGCATCTCGTCGGCCTGGAAGAGCATGGTGCCCTGCGGGCCGGCCGAGCGGCTCGGGCGGTGATGGGTATGGGGGGTGGAGCGGGCATCCTGCGCGTCGCGGCCTTCCATGTCGTCTCCTCGCGATGTGACGGTAGCTGGGCCCATCATCATAGCCCAGAGCGCCGCGGTTACCAGAGGTGCCCGGCCCGTGAACCAACCCGCCGGATCACGGTCCACCTCCGGTCAGTCACATTGTCACAATCCGGTAGCTTGGCGGCGTCAGGATGCCGCTATCGAAACCCGCGAGACCCATCATGGACCTGTTGATCATCCGACACGCCGCCGCTCAGGACCGCGAGGCCTTTGCCCGCGAGGGGCGTCCCGATGCCGAGCGCCCGCTGACCAAGCGCGGTATCGAGCGCATGCAGATGGCGGCCCGCGGCCTGACCACCATGGCCTTGCCGATCGAACGCCTGGTGACCAGCCCGGCCGTGCGCGCCGTGCAGACCGCCGAGATCGTCGCGCCGGCTGTCGAGCAACGCCGGGTCGAGCAGGAGGGGGTGTTCGCCCCCGAGGCTCCCATCGGGGCGGCGGTGGAGTGGTTGCGCAAGCAGCCCCGCGTGGAGGGCATGGCCGTGGTCGGGCACGAACCGAGCCTCGGGCAACTGGCCAAATGCCTGCTCGCCGGGCGGCCGTCCGGCAACATGCCGATGAAAAAGGGCGGCATGATCCTGATTCGTTTCGACAACGCCGTCGGTTACGGCAATGGCAAGCTGGTCTGGGCCCTGCCGCCGGCCGTGTTGCGCGCGTTGGCGGATTGATCGAAGAGGTCAGCGGTTAGGCACTGTCTTTCCGAAATCTGCGTTCTGATTTCTGCCGCCTTTTATTCGACTCCCCACTTCTGCAACCGATAACGCAACTGGCGCAGGGTCATGCCCAGTCGGCGGGCGGCCTCGCTGCGATTCCAGCGGGTCTGCTGCAGGGCGGCAAGCACGTCGTGCTGTTCGTCGGTCTCCGGGATGAAGCCGGGACAGGCACCCAGGGCCGAGCCGGGCTCCTCCTCGCCGGTCATCATCGGGTGCGGCGCGACGGCCTGGTCGGTGATCCGCTCGCCGTCGGTCAGGGCCATGGCGCGTTCGAGCAGGTTTTCCAGTTCCCGCACGTTGCCCGGGAAGGGCTGGCTGGCCAGGGTCTGCAGCACGGCGGGATCGATGCCGGGCACCGGGCGCTGGTCGCGTGCGGCCAGCCGGGCGACGATCGCCGAGGCGAGCGCCGGCAGGTCGTCGAGGCGTTCGCGCAGCGGCGGTACGCGCAGGCCGATCACGTTCAGGCGGAAGAACAGGTCCTGGCGGAATCGGCCATCGGTCACCGCCTGGTTGAGATCCTGGTGCGAGGCCGAGACGATCCGCACGTCGATGGGCACCTCCTCGGTGCCACCCACCGGCCGTACGCGACGCTCCTGCAGCACCCGCAGCAGGCTGACCTGCAGGGGCAGCGGCAGTTCGGCGATCTCGTCGAGAAACAGGGTGCCGCCCTCGGCCGCCCGGAACAGGCCGGGCTTGTCGCGGGTCGCGCCGGTGAACGATCCCTTGTGGTGGCCGAACAGTTCGGACTCGATCAGCTCGCCGGGGATCGCGCCGCAGTTGACCGGCACGAACGGGCCGCCCGCGCGGCTGCTGTGGTTGTGTATCTCGCGGGCGACCAGCTCCTTGCCGGTGCCGGACTCGCCCTGGATGAAGATCGGCGCCTGCGAGCGCGCCAGCCGGCCGATCATCTCGCGCAACTGGCGCATGGCGCGCGACTGGCCGATCAGGGGCGAGTCACCGCCATCCGTCTCGGCGGGGGCATTTGTCGTCGGCCGGCCGGGCTGCAGGTTGCGCGCGTCGCGCAGCAGGCGGCGTAGGGTGTCCTGCTCGATCGGCTTGTTGATGAAGTCGAAGGCCCCGGCCTTGAGCGCCCGGACGGCGGCCTCGACCTGGCCGTGGGCAGTGATCACCGCCACCGGCAGATCGGGACGCTGTTGGCGGATCTCGTCGACCAGGTCCAGCCCGTTGCCGTCGGGCAGGCGCATGTCGGCCAGACACAGGTCGATCTCCTCGTTTGCCGCCAGCCGCTCACGCGCCTCGGCTAGGTCGGCGGCCTCGAGGGTGGTGACTCCTTCGCGCTTCATGAACAGGGCGACCAGCGTGCGGATGTCCGGCTCGTCGTCCACGATCAGGCAGTACGCCATGACTTCATTCCCTTGCTTGTGTCGTTGCCGTCTCGATCGCCTCGTCCGCCGCCGGCAGGCACAGGCGGAAGCAGTTGCCCGTCTCCCGGGACGCGTCGGGTTCCTCGAGAACCAGTTCGCCGCGATTGGCCAGTGCCAGCTCGCGCGAAACGAACAGTCCTAGCCCCGTTCCCTGCGAATGCGTGGTGAAGAACGGTTCGAACAGGGCGCTACGGTCCTCGGCCGCAATGCGTGGGCCGTTGTCGCATACCCGGATCTGCCAGCCGCCGCGCGTTGCTGCTTCGAGGCGCAGGCGGAGCCTGAGTCGCCCGTCGTCGGGCCGAGCATGGCGTTCGGCATTGTCACAGAGATTGTCGATGACCTGCCAGAGGTGGGTCGTGTCTACCCGGGCAAATGCCGGTTCGATCGGGGCGGTGAGCGCCATCACGTACGGCTTGCCGGCCGTTTTCCAGGCCTGGCGACGGGTCTCGGCGAATCGCTCCAGCCAGTCTCCCAGCTCGACGTTCTGGGCGTTGACTGCCGGTGAGCGGGCCGCGCCGAGCACGTCCTCGACCAGTCGATTGATGCGGTCGCTGTGGCGCGTGATGATCTGGGTCAGCTGCTCGCGCTCTTCCGGGGTATCGGATTCCGGCAGCAGTTCGGCGGCCTGGCGGATCGAAGACAGCGGGTTTCTCACCTCGTGGGCGATCGAGGCGATCAGACGGCCCAGCGCGGCGAGCTTGTCGCGCCGTACCCGTTCGTCCTCGGCCGACAGGTCCAGCAGCACGATCAGGGCACGTGGACCCAGCGCGGTCTCGATGCGGTGGAACTGCGCGCGCAGTCGGCGTGGTTGGTCGAAGTCCTGCTGTTGGCCGCCGTTGCCGGCGTGCCAGGCCCGCAGGGCATCGCAGACCCCGGGGTGCAGGTCCGGCAGGCGGTGGTCGTCCGCCAGGTCGGCCGCGCCGCGCTCGCCGAGCATCTGGCGCGCGGCGGCGTTGATGTACTCGATCCTCCCCTCAGGGTCGGAAACGACAATGCCGTTGTCGGTCTGCTCGATGACCCGCAGGGCGAGTTCCGAGAGGTAGCGTACCTCGCGCTCGCGCGCGTGGCTCTGGTGTTCCCAGATAGCCGCGCGGCGCTCGAAGGCGATCACCAGCACGGTGATCAACAGCAGGGCGGCGCCGAGAAAACCGGAGTTGGTCAGGTGGTTGGCATCCGTCTGTGTCCACGAGGCGTAGATCGCCTCACCGAGGACCAGCAGCACGCCGATCGCGGCGTAGCCGATCGCCGCCCGTCCGCCATGCAACACCGCCGCGATGCCGATGGCGATCACCAGCGCTAGCGCGATCGGGCCTTCCGGCCCGCCCGAGGCGTGTGCAATCAGCATCAGGCAGGCGAGATCGCCCGCGGTGTGCAGGTGGGCCTGCGGGCGGAACGGCAGGATGCGCAGTTCCAGCAGCCATTCGAAGGCCATGGCCAGGAACAGGTAGGCCCAGGCGGTGACCATGAACAGCGAGGCATTGGCTTGGCCGAAGACCGCCGGGCCGCGATCGGTCAGTGCCGCGGCGGTCAGGGCGAGGGCCAGCAGCAGGCGATAGGCGTTGGCGAGCCGCAGCCCGCGCCAGTTCTCCGTGCCGGCCGGCTGGATCATCCCTGCTCCCGGTGCCACGCCTCGGCATGCTCCCAGCTGCAGAAGTCCTGCCCGTCGCGCCGCACCGCCTTGTCCTCGGGCACGAACACCCCGCAGTGGGCGCAGCGCACGGACTCCAGCGAGCGGGTCTGGGGCGAATCGTCCTGTTGTTCCGCACGCAGGCGATTGGCCTGGCGGATGGCGAAGAACAGCCCGATGACCAGGGCGACGATGAGCCAGAACAGCAGCTTGAGCATGGGCGGGTGGTTACCGTGATCGGGATGACGACGGTCGAGAGTATCGCACGTCGGACCGTCCTCCAGCCCGCAGGCGGGCCGGGTCGCGATCCGACGAGCCGGTCAGGCCTTGCCCAGATCGGTGATCAGCGATTGCTGGGCATTGAACGGTTTCTCGCCCTTGGCCGGCGTGATGCGGCGGTACTCGCCGGCCGCGG
Source organism: Guyparkeria sp. SCN-R1 (assembly GCF_003932495.1). GTDB lineage: Bacteria > Pseudomonadota > Gammaproteobacteria > Halothiobacillales > Halothiobacillaceae > Guyparkeria. The sequence continues at coordinate 95,581 of NZ_QZMT01000003.1, read as the reverse complement.
TGAGTTCCCAGGCGCCGGTGTTGTCGGCGAGATACCGGTCGAACGCCTCGTCGATCACCCGGGCGCGGATTTCCGGCGTCTCGACCGGGAAGGCGGTCTCCACTCGGGCAAAGAAGTTGCGCGGCATCCAGTCGGCACTCGAGAGGAACAGTTCCTCCTCGCCGTCGTTGTGGAAATAGAAGACGCGGGGATGCTCGAGGAACCGTCCCATCACCGAGCGGACATGGATGTTCTCGGACACGCCCGGGATACCCGGCTTGAGGCAGCAGACCCCGCGGATCACCAGCTCGATGGTTACCCCGGCCTGGGAGGCCTCGTAGAGCGCCTCGATCACGCGTTTCTCGATCAGGGCGTTCATCTTGGCGCGGATGCGCGCCGGCCGGCCGTTGCGGGCGTGCGCCGTTTCACGGCGGATGCGCTCGAGCATGCCGTCGTGCAGGGTGAACGGCGACTGCAGCAGGCGCTTGAGCCGGATGCCGCGGCCCAGGCCGGTCAGCTGCATGAACAGCTTGTTGACGTCCTCGCCGACGAAGCGGTCGTCGGTCATCAGGCCGAAATCGGTGTACAGCCGCGCGGTGCCCGGGTGATAGTTGCCGGTGCCCAGGTGCACGAAGCGCTTGAGGCGGTTGCCGTCGCGACGGACCACCAGCGCCATCTTGGCGTGGGTCTTGTAGCCGACGATGCCGTAGGCGACGTAGGCGCCGGCCTTCTGCAGCCTCGTCGTGATGTTGATGTTCGCTTCCTCGTCGAAGCGCGCCCGCAGCTCGACCACCGCGGTGACCTCCTTGCCGGTGCGCGCGGCCGCCTCGAGGGCGTCGACGATGGCGGAGTCCTTGCCGGTGCGGTAGAGCGTCATCTTGATCGCCACCACCCGCGGGTCGGTGGCCGCCTGGCGGATGAATTCCACCACCGGCATGAATGACTGGTAGGGGTGGTGCAGCAACACACTGCCCTGCTGCTCGATGGTCTCGAAGATGTTGCGGTCCGGGTCGAAGTCCGCCTCGAGGCGCGGCGTGAACGGCGGATCCTTGAGCTCGGGGCGGTCGATCAGGCCGGGCAGCGCCATCAGGCGGTGCAGGTTGACCGGGCCGTGGACCTGGAACACCTGGCGGTCGTCGAGGGCGAAGCGCTCGCAGAGAAAGTCGATCATGTCCGCCGGGCAGTTGTCGGCCACCTCGAGGCGCAGGGCGTCGCCGTAGTTGCGCTCGAACAGGCCGCCCTGCAGGGTCTGCAGCAGGTCGTCATCGTCGTCGACGTCCACGGACAGGTCGCTGTTGCGCGTCACGCGGAACTGGTAGCAGCCGGTGACGGTCATCCCGGGAAACAGTTCATGGACGTGGGCGTGGATGATCGAACTGAGGAAGACGAAGGCGGCCGGGCCCTCGGCGGCTTCCTCGGCCATCTGGATGATGCGCGGCAGGGCGCGTGGTGCCTGCACGATCGCCAGCCACGCCTCGCGGCCAAAGTCGTCGTTGCCTTCCAGCGAGACGATGAAGTTGAGCGACTTGTTGAGAATCCGCGGGAAGGGATGCGACGGGTCCAAGCCCAGCGGCGTCAGCAGCGGCAGCAGCTCGCGGCGGAAGTACTGCTTGACCCACAGCGCCTGCGCCTCGGTCCAATGCGTACGGCGCAGGAAGTGGATATTCTCCTTGGCCAGCGCGGGGATGACCTCGCGGTTGAGCGTCTCGTACTGGTCGTGGACCAGGGCATGCGCCTGCTCGAGCACGAGATCCAGCTGTGTCTGCGGGGAAAGCCCGGCGTCGTCCGGGCGGGAGATGCCGGCCCGAATCTGCTGGGTAAGTGTGCCGACGCGCACCTCGAAGAATTCGTCGAGGTTGGCGGAGGATATGCAGAGGAACTTGAGCCGTTCGAGCAGCGGGACGTTGCGGTCCTGTGCCAGTTCGAGCACGCGGCGGTTGAAACCGAGCAGGCTCAGCTCGCGGTTGATGAACGGCAGGGATTTCTCGTCGGTGCTTGTCATTATTTCGCAACGTAAAGTCGGTTAGAGTACGCGTATTTGGGCGGCCAGCCCCGGTGTCATGCGGGTCGTCCAGTCTGCCCGCCGGGCATGACAGGCATGTTAAGCCCTCATGCCACGAGTAAACCCTAGCAACCGGGTCGAGACAAGCCGCCTTAAGGAGATCCCGAACAAATGAGCGACAAAGACACGCCCAACCTCACGCCGCACACCCTGACCCGTTACGACGATGATCTCGGCGCGCTGCGTTCGCTGCTGATGAACATGGGCGGCGTGGCCGAACAGCATTTCGACGACGCGCTGGCCTACTTGCTCGACGGGGACGCCGAGCGTGGCCGCGTGGCCATGGAACAGGACTACGAGATCGACCGACTCGAGACCTCCATCGACGAGCTGGCGATCCACATCATCGCCCGCTACGCGCCCACCGCCAGCGACCTGCGCGCCATCATGGCGATCGTCAAGGCGATCACCGATCTCGAGCGCATCGGCGACAAGTCCGAGAAGCTCGCGCGCATTGCCGAGGAAGTCGGGCCGACGCTGCAACAGACGGCGTTTTCCACCCACTTCCGCGTGATGGGCCGGATCGTCAAGGGCATGCTCCACGACGCGCTCGACGCCTTCGTTCGCCAGGATTGCGTCGCCGCCGAGGAGATCATTCGCCGCGACACGCACGTCAACCACGAGTACAACGCCGTCCACGAGGTACTGCTCGATTACATGGCGAACAACCCGCAGAACGTCGATCTCAGCCTGCGGATGCTCTACTGCATGCGCGCGATCGAGCGCATCGGCGATCACTGCGCCAACATCGCCGAATACGTCATCTTCCAGCAGCGCGGCGTGGGCGTCTGCCGGCAGAGCCGCGGTGACGACAAGGAACGCACGCAGATCTAGCACGTAGATTCAAAAGCGCGCCAGCCCGCGCGACGGGCGGGAACGAGACGGGCCGGCATCATGCCGGCCCGTTTTGCGTTCAGCTGCCGTCGTGCTCCACACCTCGTCGCCTTGAGTCGTCGACGTCGCCGGTAATGGTCTCGGCCTCGTTCTCCGGGTAGGGCAGCTTGAGGTGCCCGTAGCGCAACAGCAGCACCGTGCCGGCCAGGATCAGCATGGTCGCGCCGACGGCCAGCATCTTCCAGGCCTCCAGATCCTTCACTTCCAGTACCAGGAATCGCGCCAGCGCGATGATACCGATGTAGATCGGGAACCGGATCGGCAGCCGGCCGGTCTGCAGGTAGGCGCCGATCATCGCCAGCACCTCGAGGTAGAGGAACAGGAGCAGCAAGTCGGCGAGCGTGACGCGCCGCGCCTCGATCATCTCGGCGATGTCCTGCCCGGCAGCGATGAAGGTGGCGATCAGGATCACCACTAGGCCGACGAGTTCCAGGCCACGAACGACGCGGTGTACCGGTGGACCCAGACGAAATTGCTGCATGCTAGCCTCTCCATTTGATGCCGGGCCGTCGTGTTGGCCCGTCGTTGTCTTTTGCCTACTGTATATCCCTTCTTGACCATTCAGCCACGAGAGATCGTTCACCATGCCGGAGAAGCGATTGACCCTTCCCCGACCCCGCGTCGGCCTGGGGCTGGCCGCCCTCGGCCGCCCCGGCTACATCAACCTCGGCCACGGCGAGGACATGCCCGACGGTCGCGATGTCGAGGCCATGCGCGCGCACTGCCACGCCATGCTCGAGAGCGCCTGGCGGCATGGCCTCCGCTACGTCGATGCCGCGCGCTCCTACGGCCGGGCCGAGGCGTTCCTGGGTGACTGGTTGGCCCATCGGTCGGCCGACGAGCGCCCCACGGTGGGCTCGAAATGGGGCTACACCTACACCGCCGGCTGGCAGGTGGATGCCGACGTCCACGAGGTCAAGGAGCACAGCCTCGAGGTGCTCGACCGCCAGTGGGGCGAAACCGTGGGGGCGCTCGGCTTTGCGCCCGCGCTCTACCAGATTCACTCGGCCACGCTCGACTCCGGTGTGCTGGAGAACGGGTCGGTGCTCGAGCGTTTGGGCGAACTGCGCGACCAGGGTGTGGCCATCGGCCTGACCACCAGCGGCCCGGCGCAGGCCGAGACCCTGGCCCGGGCGATGGAGGTCGAGATCGACGGTCGGCCCCTGTTCGACGCCGTGCAGGCGACCGTCAACCTGCTCGAACCGTCGGTGCTGGGCCAGCTCGAACAGGCCTCCCAGGCCGGCATGGCCGTGATCATCAAGGAGGCAGTCGCCAACGGCCGATTGACCGCGCGCAACGACCGGCCGGAGGACGCGGGCGCGATGGAGGCGCTGGATGCCGTGGCCGGGCGGCACGGGGTTGGGCGTGACGCAATGGCGATCGGCTGGCTGCTGGATCAGGCGTGCGTGGACATGGTGCTGTCCGGGGCCGGTAACGAGGCACAGCTGGCGTCCAACCTACGGGCGCTGGACGTCACCCTCGCGCCGGCGGACCGAGAGGCGTTGGCTGCGCTTGCCGAGCGTCCCGAGTCGTACTGGGCGACGCGCGGCGGACTAGACTGGAACTAGCCCCCAGACATTTCAGCCTGAATCGATCAACTGGTTGATTGAATGCTGATTAACGTATGTTCTTTCGAATCAAAAACCCGAATGGTTCGTGGGGTTGTTTTCTCGCGTGAACGGCGAGATGGTTAGCTCGCTAATAGTTAAACCCAAAATGCTTGTGGGTATTGCCCAAGGCAAGGAGTGGAACCGTATGTTGACCGAATGGATGAGAGGCACGCGCAACCTGGCCGGTAGTGCGCTTTTGGCGATGGCGACCACCGGCCTGGTCGCCGGTCCGGCGATGGCCGAAGATGACAATCCGCCCGATAAGGCGCCGGATTCGATGCTCTACGACATGCCGCAGAAGGTCACCGATGACGTCTGGTCGGCGATCGGTGCGACCCAGCCCTACACCTACGAGAACTCGTTGCATAACAACAACCTCTCGTTCGTGATCGGCGAGGACGCGGTGCTGGTCATGAATGCCGGCGCCTCCTACCAGCTCGCCGAGGCCCTGCACGAGGAAATCAAGAAGCGCACCGACGTGCCGGTCAAGTACGTGGTGAACGAGAACGGTCAGCTGCACTCGTCCCTGGCGACCGGCTACTGGATTGACCAGGGTGCGGAGGTCATCGCCCACGTCGATGCCGCCGAGTACTACGACAGCCACAAGGCCGACTACCTCGACACGCTCAAGCGCATCGCCGAGGAAAAGGCCGAAGGCACCGACGAGGCGGTCTCCGTCAGCCGCACCTTCGAGGACCGCATTGAACTCGACCTCGGCGGCATGACCGCCGAGGTGATCTACTTCGGCGAGGCCCATTCCCCGGGCGATATCTCGGTGGTCATCCCCGAGCGTGACGTGGTGATCGCCGGCGACATGGCCTTCAACATCCGCATGCTGCCGATCTTCGAGTACACCGACACGGCCGCCTGGTTGGAGACATGGCCGAAGTTCGTCGAGGTCGCCGAGGGCAAGACCATCATCCCGGGCCACGGTGGGCCGACCGACATGGAAACGGTCCAGCACTACACCGCTGACTACCTTACGTTCCTGCGCACCGAGATCGGCAAGATCATCGACGAGGGCGGCAGCCTGCAGGATGCCTACGAGCTTGACCAGAGCCAGTTCTCGCACTGGCACACTTACGACGAACTCGCCGGCCAGAACGCCGGGCGCGTCTTCCAGAAGATGGAATTCGAGTTCTGATCGACTGACGAGTCACCGTTCCGTCAGGCCGCCCCGGAGCAATCCGCGGGCGGTTTTTTTGTGCCCGCCTGTGGGGGTTGGTCGAATCGGATCGCGTGACTCTCCACCGACAGGCCCGCGCCGACCGAAAATCAATTGCTTGCATTGCCGCCCCGATCGGCTTTACTGGTTGGACGTGTCGCCATTGAGCACAAGGAGGAAGGGGCCATGCGCCGAGTGATGCTGGGTCTGATGTTCATGTTGCTGCCGGGACTGGCGGTCGCCAATGACGTGCCGCGGCCGGACGACTCGCGTGCCCTGCAGGGGCTCGAGGAGGCGCGCATCCTCTGGGACGTGACGGCATCCGACCCGGGTGCCCTGCTCGCGCGGCTGGGCGTGATCGAACAGACCTACCGGGATCTCGAACGCCAGGGCGTGACGCCGCGCATGGTGTTCGGTTTTCGTGGCGGATCGGTTCGATTGCTGACCCGTGATGCCCCGGACCGGAACATCGAGCACGCCCAGACGATTCTGCAGATCCACTCGAAGCTCGCCGAGCTGCACGCCCTGGCGGGTGTCGAGCGCATGGAGGTCTGCTCGATCGCCAGTCGCCGCTCGGGTATCACCCAGGCCGACCTGGTCGAGCCGTTGGTCGAGGTGGGCAACACATTCGTCACTGCCGCGGCCTACGCCCAGCGGGGCTACGCCAAGATCAAGATCGACTGACCGCCCGTGGATGACGCGCTGCGCGAGGCACTCCGCGTCCAGTTGCTCGAGAGGCGCGAATCGCTGCGAGAGCTGCTGAGCGGCAGTGACGAATCCACCGAGCGGGTGGAAATCGACAGCGCGTGCCAGAGCAAGGAGAGTCAGCTGTCGCGCATCGATTCAGCGCAGGTTCGGGAAATGGCTCGGGCGCTCCGCGCCCGTTGGAAACGCGAACTCGGCCGCGTCGACGGCGCCCTGCGGCGGATGGAAAACGAGGAGTATGGCGACTGCTTCGTCTGCGGGGAACCCATTCCCGTCCGTCGACTCCAAAACGATCCCAGCGTGACGCGCTGCGTCGAGTGCGCCGAGAGTGAATAACAACCAATCAGGAGAGATCCTATGAAGCGCATGAACACCCTGTTGGCTGGAGCCATTGCCGTAACGCTGTCCCAGTCCGTGTTGGCGGAAAACGCGCCGGAAGGGCTGTATTCGATGGATGCCCTGATCGGGGCGGACGTCTTTCTGGCCGCCGATCGCAATCGCGAGGTGGGTGAGGTCGAGGACGTCCTGGTGGCCGAGAACATGAAGGTCCACGGCCTGGTAATCGAGCTCGACGATGCCATCGATGGCGTGACTGGCGACGATTACCGATTCGTCGAGGTGCAGCAGTTCTCGGTGGCGACCCGCTCCGGCGACCGACTTGATCGCGTTTCCTACGCGGTGTTCCTCAACGACGACCTCGACCAGGTGCGCGACTATCCGCGCGTCGACAACGACTGGTGGGCCCAGACCAAGGAAGCCGCTGCCGACATCTGGTCAAGCACCAAATCTGGCGCATCGAGCGCCTGGCAGGCGACCAAGGACACCACCTCCAACGTCATCGACAAGACCAAGGAAAAGACCCGCGACGTGCTCGAGAGCCTGCAGCGCACCCTGGAGTAGATCGCTACGGTAGGAGCGGCTTTAGCCGCGAAACGGTTTGGCGCCGCACGGAGTCCGGATTAGCGAATCGCGCCTGAAGGCGCTCCTACAATCTGAGGCCCGGCCGCGCGCCGATGGGGCGCCCCTACGCCTTGGTCGGTGTCAGCATCCGCTTGAGGTAATACCCGGTGTACGAACCCTCGACCTCGGCGACCTGCTCGGGCGTGCCCGAGGCGATAATGCGTCCGCCGCCGGAGCCGCCCTCCGGACCCAGGTCGACGATCCAGTCGGCCGTCTTGATCACGTCGAGGTTGTGCTCGATCACGATCACGGTGTTGCCGTGATCGCGCAGGCGGTAGAGCACCTTGAGCAGTTGCGCGACGTCCTCGAAGTGCAGGCCGGTGGTCGGCTCGTCGAGGATGTAGAGCGTGTGGCCGGTATCGCGCTTGGCGAGCTCGCGGGAGAGCTTGACCCGCTGGGCCTCGCCGCCGGAGAGCGTGGTGGCGTTCTGCCCCAGCTTCACGTAGCCCAGGCCGACGTCCATCAGGGTGGTCAGCTTGCGGTGCAGGCTGGGCACCGCCTCGAAGAATTCGGCGGCCTCCTCGATGGTCATCTCCAGCACGTCCGTGATGGTCTTGCCCTTGTAGTGGATGTCGAGCGTCTCGCGGTTGTAGCGCGACCCGCCGCAGACATCACAGGGCACGTAGACGTCCGGTAGGAAGTGCATCTCGACCTTGATCACCCCGTCGCCCTGGCAGGCCTCGCAGCGCCCCCCCTTGACGTTGAAGGAGAACCGCCCCGGCGTGTAGCCGCGCGAGCGGGCCTCCTGCGTGCCGGCGAACAACTCGCGGATGGTGGTGAACAGTCCGGTGTAGGTCGCCGGGTTCGAGCGTGGCGTGCGCCCGATCGGTGACTGGTCGATGTCGATGACCTTATCGAGCTGGTCGAGCCCGTGGATGTTCTTGTGCGGCGCGGCGGTCGCGCTGGCGCGATTGAGCTGGTGGGCGCTGATCTTGAACAGGGTGTCGTTGATCAGCGTCGACTTGCCCGAGCCGGACACGCCGGTGATGCAGGTGAACAACCCCAGCGGGATGTGCAACGGATCACCCTGCAGGTTGTGCCCGGTCGCCCCCTCGAGTGTGAGCATCTTCTCGGCATCCGCGCGATTGCGCGTTGGCACCTCGATCTCCCGCTTGCCGGATAAGTACTGGCCGGTGAGCGAGTCCTTGTTGGCCTCGATCTGCTTGGGCGTGCCCTGCGCGACCACCTGGCCGCCGTGCGCACCGGCCCCGGGCCCGATGTCGAGCACGAAATCCGCGGCGCGGATGGCGTCCTCGTCGTGCTCGACCACGATCACCGTGTTGCCGAGGTCGCGCAGGTGGGTGAGCGTTCCCAGCAGGCGGTCGTTGTCGCGCTGGTGCAGGCCGATCGACGGCTCGTCGAGGATGTAGGACACGCCCACCAGCCCCGAGCCGATCTGGCTCGCCAGGCGGATGCGTTGGGCCTCGCCACCCGAGAGGGTCTCGGCGCTGCGGTCGAGCGACAGGTAGTTCAGGCCGACGTCGTTGAGGAACTTCAGCCGCGAGCGGATCTCGCGCACGATCGGCGTGGCGATCTCGCCGCGCGCCCCTTCCAGTTCCAGCTCGGCGAAGAAGGCGGCCGAGTGGCCGATCGACCAGCGGGTGATCGTCGGCAGGTTGTGCCCCTCGATGAACACGTGCCGCGCGGCGCGGTTCAGGCGGGTGCCGTGACAGCTCGGGCAGGCCTGCTCGGAGATGTAGCGCGCCAGTTCCTCGCGCACCGCCTGCGACTCGGTCTCGCGGTAGCGCCGCGACATGTTGGGCAGCACGCCCTCCCAGGGATGCGTGCGCTCCTTCGCCCGGCCGCGCGGGCCGATGTAGGTGAACGCGATCTTCTCCTTGCCCGAGCCGTGCAGGATCACCTCGCGCAACTCGTCGGTCAGCTCCTCCCACGGGGTCTCGAGGTCGAAGTCGTAGTGCCGCGCCAGCGAGGAGAGCAGTGCGTGATAGTAGGCATTGCGCCGGTCCCAACCGCGCACCGCGCCGGCGGCCAGCGACAGCTCGGGGTTGATGATCACCTTCTGCGGGTCGAAGAACTGCTTCACCCCCAGCCCGTCACAGCTTGGGCAGGCGCCGACCGGGTTGTTGAAGGAGAACAGCCGCGGCTCGAGCTCGCCCAGCGAGTAGCCGCACTTGGGGCAGGCGTGCTTCGAGGAGAAGACATGCTCCTCGTCGGAATCCATCGAGACGACCATCGCCTGACCGTCGGCCAGCCGCAGCGCGGTCTCGAAGGATTCGGCCAGCCGCAGTTGTAGGTCGTCTCGCACCTTGAAGCGGTCGACCACCACCTCGATGGTGTTCTTGGTCTTGGGATCGAGGGTCGGGATCTCGTCGATCTCGTAGACGGTGCCGTTGATGCGCACCCGCAGAAAGCCCTGCGACTGCCATTCCTGGAACAGCTTGTGGTGCTCGCCCTTGCGGTTCTCGATCACCGGCGCGAGCAGCAGCCATTTCGAGCCCTCGGGCAGGTCCATCACGTGGTCGACCATCTGCGAGACCGTCTGCGCGGTCAGGTCGATGTCGTGATCCGGGCAGCGCGGGATGCCGGCGCGGGCGTATAAGAGGCGCAGGTAGTCGTAGATCTCGGTGACCGTGCCCACCGTCGAGCGCGGGTTGTGCGAGGTGGTCTTCTGCTCGATCGAGATCGCCGGCGACAGCCCCTCGATGGTGTCGACGTCGGGCTTGTCCATCATCGACAGGAACTGGCGCGCGTAGGCCGACAGCGACTCGACGTAGCGCCGCTGGCCCTCGGCGAAGATCGTGTCGAAGGCGAGCGACGACTTGCCCGAGCCCGACAGCCCGGTGAATACGATCAGCTTCTCGCGCGGCAGGTCGACATCGATATTCTTGAGGTTGTGCGTGCGGGCACCGCGAATGCGGATAAATGGATCGGCCATGGTGTGCGATTGTCGCTCGATTGAATGGACGTCGCTCGCGGCGAAGAGGCTTGCTCCCCGCCGCGAGCGGAACCGGTCATTGTAGTCGAAAGGGGGGAGATCTCATTGACCTGCCAAGCGGTTAAGCGGATCACCAAGGCGAGTGGTGCCCCTCTTCCCCGATGCTTTATAGTGTTGGTTTGGCCGGCGACTCGACCGGTCCGGCAGGAACCAGAAGGAGTGTGAATATGGCGAGCCGCGGTGTGAACAAGGCAATCATCATCGGCAACCTCGGGGTCGACCCGGACGTGCGCTACCTGCCGTCCGGCGGCCAGGTCACCAATATCCGCGTGGCCACCTCCGAGCAGTGGCGCGACAAGACCACCGGTGAGAACCGCGAGAACACCGAGTGGCACCGCATCGTCTTCTTCGGCAAGCTTGCCGAGATCGCCGGCGAATACCTGAAGAAGGGCAGCCAGGTCTACATCGAAGGCCGCCTGCAGACCCGCAAGTGGCAGGGCCAGGATGGCCAGGACCGCTACACCACCGAGATCGTCGCCAACGAGATGCAGATGCTCGGCGGCCGTCCGGGTGCTGGTGGCGGCCAGGGCGGCGGCTACGGCGGTGGTCAGGCCAGCCAGGGTGGTCAAGGTGGCTATGGCGGCGGTTACGGCGGTGGTGCCGCGGCTGGTGGTGCCGGCGCGGGTTACGGCGGTGGCCAGTCCGACTACGGCGCACCGCCCCCGCCGCCGAGCCAGGACCAGCGTCCGGCCAAGTCGATCGACGATGGCTTTGGTGAAGACGACATTCCGTTCTGAGGAATTGCTGGCCTCGATCGAATTAGGCAGACCCCGTCTTCGGACGGGGTTTGCTGTTTCTGGCCCTTACTCAATAAAAAGCCCCGCTCGTCGACGAGCGGGGCTTTTTCGTTTCGGCCTTGCTGAAGTTAATCCTTCGCGACCACCGGCAGGCCGGCCTCTTCCCAGGCGTCCATGCCGCCCATGAGGTTGGCGACGTTGGTGTAGCCGGCGCGTCGCAGCAGGCTGGCGGCGACGGTCGAGCGCATGCCCGAGCCGCAGACCAGCGTGACCGGCTCGTCCTTGCTGATGCCGTCGAGCCCGTCGCGGGCGTCGTGGGCCGGGGTGTGCCGCGCGCCCAGCGCGTGGCCTTCGTCCCATTCGCTGGTCTCGCGCACGTCCCACAGCGCGCGGCGGTCGTGGTCGAGGTCGGTCTTGGCGGTTTCGGCGTCGACCAGCGGGATGTTCTCGAACGCCTCACCGGCCTTGAGCCAGGCATCGAAGCCGCCGTCGAGAAAGCCGGCCACGTTGTCCTGCCCGACGCGTACCAGTGCGCGGATCGCCTCGCTGATCAGCTCGTCGTCACCGTCGTGGTCGACCAGGATCAGCGGCTTGTCCGGCGGAGCGACCCAGCCGGCCCAGGTGCTGAGATTGTCGCCGTACTCGATGCCCAGCGAGCCCTTGATGTGCGCGGCGTTGAAGGCCAGTCGGTCGCGGATGTCGATGACCACCGCGCCGGCGTCGATCTGGGCCTTGAGATCGTCGATGTCGAACACCTCAATCTCCTCGGCCAGCAGGTCGACCATGCCCTGCACCGGCTTGGGGCCCTCGGAGTTGGTGACCTTGTTGCGCGGATAGAAATCCGGCGCCGGCGGCAGGTTGCCGAGCAGCGTGTCGATGAACTCGTCTTCCGTCAGTGACGGGTCGAGCAGCGGGTTGGCGGCGCGCTCATAGCCCAGCGTCGAGACGGTGCGCCCCGACATGCCGGCACCACAGGCCGAGCCCGCGCCGTGCCCCGGGCGGATCTCCAGGCCGTCGGGCAGGCCGTGGAGCTTCTCGCGCACGCTGTGGAACGCCTGCTTGGCCAGCCCGCGGGTGGCCTCTTCGCCCAGCAGGTCGGGGCGGCCGAGGCTGCCGACGAACAGGAAATCGCCGGTCAGGGCGACGGCCGGGACGTCCGGCGAGCGGGCGCCATCGTAGACCAGGAACGAGATGTGCTCCGGGGTGTGGCCCGGTGTGTGCAGCGCCTCGATGCGGACGTTGCCCATCTGCACCGAGTCGCCTTCCTGCATCGGCAGGTGGTCGAAGCCCACCTCGAAGACCTCGTTGTCGTCGTAGGCCGACAGGTGCAGCTTCGCGCCGGTCACCTCGGCCAGTTCGCGCGCGCCGGAGGCGTAGTCCGCGTGGATGTGGGTGTCCATGACGTGCCGGATCACGTACCCCTCTTCCTCGGCGAAATCGAGGTAGATGTCGATGTCGCGGCGCGGGTCGACGATCGCCAGCTCCTTGCTCTGCTGGCAGCCGACGGCATAGCTCAGTTGTGACAGGCCAGTCTCTTCGAACGCTTCGAACAGCATGGATACTCCCCAGGAATGAAAGTGAATAAGCGTGGCTTGGGAATCTATCAGATATTCTGTTGACTGACGTTCGGACCTAGGGATGGGGCAAGAGTTTCTCAACCCCCCGCCCGACATTTTTGCCAATCGGCGTGGCCTCGCCGGGCGTGTATCCGGCTGGCGTGGCGCTGGCGCCACAGTGGGGTAAGCGGCTTGTTGCGTCCGGGCCAACACCTGTGCTTAGCTCGAAGCCATCGGGTCGCCCGTTTCCCACTGGTGGATGCGCCCCGTTATCCGCTTGAACCACCCGCGCCCGGCTCGTGCCGGTCGCCGATAGGAGGCCCCGGTGCCCTCGATCTGGACCGACATTGCCACCCAGGCCACCGACTTTCGCCGTCGCCTGCACCAGGCCCCGGAGCTGACCTGGCAGGAGCACGCTACCGCCGGGGCGATCCGCACGGAGCTCGATCACCTTGGCATCCCCTGGCGCGCCTGTGCCGGCACCGGCACGGTGGGGCGACTAGCCCCCGAGGCGCGCGGCCGGCATATCGCCCTGCGCGCCGACATCGATGCCCTGCCCATCGACGAGATTACCGGCGCCGAGTGGGCCTCGGGCACGCCGGGCATCATGCATGCCTGCGGTCACGACGGGCACACCGCCACGCTGCTGGCGGTCGCCCGCTGGCTCAAGACCTGCGAGGACCACCTGCCCGGCCCGGTCACCCTGCTGTTCCAGCCGGCCGAGGAAGGCGGGCACGGCGCGCGCGAGATGATCCGAGACGGTGCGCTCGAGGGCGTGGACTGGGTATTCGGCTGGCACAACTGGCCGGCGATTCCCTTCGGCCAGGCCGTTTGCCCCGACGGCCCGGTGATGGGGGCGAACGGCACCTTCGAGATCCGGCTGACCGGCAGCGGCGGTCACGCCAGCCAGCCCGAGGCCTGCCGCGACCCGGTGCTCGCCGGCTCCGCGCTGGTCCAATCCATCCAGCAGATCGTCTCGCGCCGGCTGGCGCCGCAGACCGCCGCGGTGGTCAGCGTCACCACCTTCGAGGCCGGCGGGGCGATCACCGCGATCCCCGACACCGCCCGCCTGGCCGGTTCCGTGCGTGTCGAGCGTACCGACCAGCGCGACGCGGTGGCCGAGCATCTCGACCAGATCGCCCGCGATACCGCGGCGGCCTACGGCGTCGAGGCACGCTTCACCTTCACTCCCCGTTACCACGCCACCGTCAACCACCCGGAGGCGGCGGCGCACTACCGCGGCGCGCTGGCGCGAGCCCTGGGCGTGGACTGGCGTGATACCACCCTGCCGGTGCCGATCATGGCGTCGGAGGATTTCAGCTACTACCTTCGGGAAGTCCCCGGCGCCTTCGCCCTGATCGGCGCCGATGACGGGCAGGGGCATCACGAGCCCTGTCACAGCCCGCGCTACGACTTCAACGACCGGCTGATCGACCCGGTGGGGCGCATCTTCGCCGACCTGGTCGGCGCCCCGGTCGAGACCGCGGCGGACTGAACGACGACAGGCCTGGCCTGTCGACCGACATACGTGCCGGACGAACCGGCACAAAGGCCCGTCGCCCGGCGGTGGGCCCGATTACACCCGCAACCAGGGGAGATAGCGTCAATGCACATGCAGGTGTTCGAGCAGTGGGAATCCGAGATCCGCGCGTACTGCCGTGCCGCACCCACCGTCTTTCATTCGGCGAGCAACGCCCGCCAGACCGACGAGCAGGGCCGAAGTTATCTCGATTTCTATGCGGGCGCGGGGGTGCTGAACTTCGGGCACAACGACCCGAAGATGAAGGACGCGCTGATCGACTACATCCAGAACGACGGTGTCGCCCACAGCCTGGACATGTACACCACCGCCAAGCGCGCCTTCATCACCAAGTTCGTCGAGACGATCCTAAAGCCGCGCGACATGGACTACCGGCTGCAGTTCGTCGGCCCGACCGGCACCAACGCCGTCGAGGCGGCGCTCAAGCTGGCCCGTCGTGTCACCGGCCGGCAGCAGGTGGTCTCCTTCCACCACGCCTTCCACGGCATGACGCTGGGCGCGCTGGCCGCGACCACCAATGCGCACTTCCGCAACGCCGCCGGTGTCCCACTGGATAACGTCGTCCACCAGGCGTTCGGCTGCGAGACCCAGTGCCCCAACTGCACGCTGGGTTGCGGCATGCCCTCGCTCGAGCGCCTGCGCGACATCTATGCCGACCCGTCTTCCGGCTATGCCCCGCCGGCGGCGTTCCTGGTGGAAACCGTCCAGGCCGAGGGTGGCGTGCGTGTTGCCTCCGAGGAATGGCTCAAGGGCATCCAGGACCTGGCCCGCGAGACCGGCGCGTTGTTCATCGTCGATGACATCCAGATGGGTTCCGGGCGCACCGGCTCGTACTTCAGCTTCGACGACATGGAACTCGACCCGGACATCATCACCCTGGCCAAGGGGCTTGGCGGTTTCGGCACGCCCATCGCCATGAACCTCAACAAACCCGAGCACGACAAGCACTGGGCGCCGGGCGAGCACACCGGCACCTTCCGCGGCCAGGACCTGTCGTTCATCGCCGGCACCGTGGCGCTGGGCTACTTCGACGACCCGGCCTTCATGCAGGAGACCCGCCGCAAGGGCGAGGTGATCAGAAAGCGCCTGGAAAAGATCGCGGAAAAGTACCCGCGCTTTGCCGTGCGTGGTCGCGGCATGATGCAGGCGCTGGATTTCATCGACGGCGATCTCTCCAAGCGCGTGGCGCGCGAGTGCTTCGATCGCGGCCTGCTGGCGGCGGTCTGCGGCTCGAAGGGGCAGGTGATCAAGCTGATCCCGCCACTGACCATTCCCGACGACGACCTCGAGGAAGGGCTGAATCTCTTCGAGCAGGCCGTCGATGCACAGGTGGAGGGCTGAACCATGCGCCAACGCGACGACATGACCTTCCCGATGGAAGAGTACGAGCGCCGGCTCGGCGAACTGCGCATGCGCATGGCCGAGCGGCTGCTCGACGCGGTGATCATCACCGACCCCGAGAACCTGATGTACCTCACCGACTACCAGACCACGGGGTACTCGTTCTTCCAGGCGCTGGTGGTGCCGCTCGACGACAAGCCGTTCATGATCACGCGGACGATGGAGGAATCCAACGTCCACGCACGGACCTGGGTGGAGATCACCCGGCCCTACCCGGACACCGGTGATGCCATCCAGATGCTAGTTTCCTCGTTGAAGGAATTCGGGCTGGCGAACAAGTACATCGGCTACGAGCGCAACAGCTACTTCTTCCCCGCCTACCAGCAGGATGCACTGCACACCACGCTGACCGGAGCGAAGTTGCTTGACTGCTTCGGCATCGTTGAGTGCGGTCGACGCACTAAATCCAAGCACGAGATCGAGATCATGCGCCGCGCCGCCATCGCTACCGAGGCGGGCATGAAGGCGGGTCTGGAGGCCTGCATGGCTGGCGTGACCGAGAACGAGATCGGTGCCGAGATCAGCGCCGGCATGTTCCGCGCCGGTGGCGAGCCGCCCGCGGTGATGCCCTACGTCACCTCCGGTCCGCGCACCATGATCGGCCATGCCACCTGGGAGGGCCGCGTGGTCAAACCCGGTGAGCACGTCTTCATCGAGGTAGGGGGCTGCTATCGCCGTTACCACACCGCGATGATGCGCACCGCCGTGCTGGGCGAGCCCACCGAGCTGATGTGGAAGGCGCAGGAGCGCATGAAAGAGGCACTCGAACGCGTCAAGGCACTGATCCGCCCGGGCGTGACCGTCTCCGATGCCGACAACCTGGTCCGCTCGATCATGACCGTCGACGATGCCCACGGGAAGCTGATCACCCGCTCGGGCTATTCCATCGGCATCGCCTTCCCGCCCAGCTGGGACGAGGGCTACATCCTGAGCCTGATGCACGGCGACAAGACCGTACTGCGCGAGGGCATGACCTTCCACATCATCCCCTGGGCCTGGGGCGTTGACGGTGACAAGACCTGCGGCATCTCCGACACCATCTACATCACCAAGGATGGCTGCGAGTCATTCTTCACCCTCGACCAAGACTTCACCGTCAAGCGCGAGGAGGCCAAGCGCGAGATCCAGGAGCAGCAGCCGGTGATCGAGCTGCTCGCCTCGCGCGAGAGTGACAAGGCGGACTCCAAGTCCCACCACAAGCAGGAACACAAGAAATCTCAGAAGCATTCCCAGAAGAACCCCAAGGAGTCGCGCGCCTCATGAGCCAGACCGTCATCAACCCGACCACGGGCAAGACCCTGCACGACTTCCCGGTGATGGACCCGTCCCAGCGCGACGCGGTGCTCGAGCGTTCCGACGTCGCCTACCGCGAGTGGCGCAAGACCAGCTTTGCCGAGCGCGCCGGCCTGCTGCGGCGCGTGGCACAGGTGATGCGCGAGGACCGCGAGCGGCTGGCGCTGCTGATGACCGACGAGATGGGCAAGCCCATCCGCGAGGCGCGCGGCGAGGTCGACAAGGCTGCCTGGTGCGCCGAGCACTACGCCGATCACGCCGAGGAATATCTCGCCAGCGAGATGCTCGGTTCGGACGCCACGGTCAGCTACGTGCAGTACCTGCCGATCGGCACGGTGCTGGGCATCCTGCCGTGGAACGCGCCGTTCTGGCTCGCCTTCCGCTTCGCCGCGCCGGCGCTGATGGCCGGCAACACCTGCGTGATGAAACATGATGCGCACGTGCCGGCCTGCGCGGCGGGCATCGCCGAGTCCTTCGAGAAGGCGGGCTTCCCGCAGGGCGTGTTCCAGAACCTGCCGCTGGAGACCGACGACATCCAGGGCGCGATCGAGACCGAGTGCGTGCGCGCCGTCTCGTTCACCGGCTCCGACCGTGCCGGCGCGATCGTCGCGGCCACCGCCGCCCGGCAGATCAAGCCCGCCGTGCTGGAGCTGGGCGGTTCCGACCCGGTGATCGTGCTGGCGGACGCCGATCTCGAGGCCGCCGCCGACACCGTGGTGCTCTCGCGGATCATCAACGCCGGGCAGTCCTGCATCGCGGCCAAGCGCATCATCATCGAGGAGTCGATCTACGAGCGCTTCCTCGACATGATGAAAACCCGTCTCGAGAAACTGACGATGGGCGACCCGCACGAGGAATCCACCGACGTCGGCCCCATCGCCCGCGCGGATCTGCGCGAGGGGCTGCATCGGCAGGTGCAGGCTTCGGTGGAGGCCGGCGCGCACTGCCTGATGGGCGGCGAGATGCCCGAGGGCGATGGCTTCTTCTACCCGGTCACCCTGCTCGCCGATGTCGACGACTCGATGGTCGCCTTCTGCGAGGAGACCTTCGGTCCCATCGCGGTGGCCATGTCCGCGCGCGATGCCGACCACGCCCTCGAGATCGCCAACAGCACCCAGTACGGCCTGGGCGCCGCCGTCTGGACGGCGGACACCGCCCGCGCCATCCACATGGCCCGCGATCTCGAGGCCGGCCAGGTATCGATCAACGGCATCGTCAAGACCGACCCGCGCCTGCCCAGCGGCGGCGTCAAGCGCTCCGGCTACGGCCGCGAACTCGGTCCGCATGGGATCAAGATGTTCGTCAACGCCCAGCAGGTGTGGGTGGGGCCGAAGACAGGCTAGCCTAAAGCTGACAACGGCAAGCTCGAAGCAAGGCCAGCGCGCCGAGTGGGGATGCCCCCGCCGGTCGCTGGCCTTTTGTTTGTGTGCTCGATCAAGCCGGGTGCGCACGACGTCACGTAAACATGCGACCATGCGAATTCGGGGTGCAACGCCCCGCAGGGAATAACAATGACCAAGGAGGTCTCATGTCACCACAAGCGAAACTCATTGCCGGCCTCGGCCTGCTGCTCGGGCTGAGCGGCTGCTCCATCACCCAGAACGTCCAGCCGGTCGCCGACAACGATATCGAGCGTATCTGCGTCGAGCACAACCCCGATGTGCTGATGGACGGCTTCGAGCCGGCCGTCTGCGAATTGATCGAGGAGCAGGGGCTGTATACCGAGGTGTACCAGGGCGAGCGGCCGGTCGGTTGCTCCCACTACCTCGAGTACACCGCCAACTGGCGCTGGGACATGGCGATGTACCTGTCTTATGCGGATCTCAAGGTGTTTGATCAGGATGGGCTCGAAGGGCGTGCGACCTACGATGCGCGGAATGGTGGTGGGCGCATGGACAAGTTTGGGCCGACGCGGAGCAAGATTGAGCCGTTGGTTGAGGAGTTGTTTGCGGGTGCAGATGCTAAGAGTGAGGACTGAGGGGCGCCGAAAACGGGTCTGCCCCTTTTGGTGGACGAGTGACCTGGTAGCAGTAGCAAGTCAATCCGCTTGGGAGCTTCCCTCAGGCTTCTCGAGCGGTCGGGGAGTCAAGCCACGAGTTGATATCAGTTAACTATTAGTGTATATCAAATTGATAGTTTGTTGACTCGTGCCATTGCGCTGTGGAACTATCACTCAAGTATCAAATTGTCATGAGTTGATAGTTCGTCATGAAAAAGCCTCTCTCGCCCCCCGATATCTCGCAAGTCCTGAGTCGTCTTTCGGCTGACGAGATCATTCATGCCATGCAGGCTCAGGAGGGGCCCCTGGTAGAGGGGCGCTACCTTCATTGGGATGAACTGCGTCATCGTGGTCCGCCGGAAGGATTGGATCATGAAACGTGGTGGGCGATGGTGCGCACGGCGCGTCAGGCTCAGTTGAGATCATTGCCGCTGGTCGACACGCATGGTTCCCCGATTCGGTTTTCCATGCCGGAACCCGTTTTGCGACATTTGAGCCCCATCGATAAGGGGGCGGCGGGCGAGATCCTGTTTCCCGAGCAGGTGGCCAACAGCAGTGATCGTGATCGGTACATCGTCAACTCCTTGATCGAAGAGGCCATCACGTCCAGCCAATTGGAAGGGGCTTGCACTACCCGGGTGGTGGCGGAGGAGATGTTGCGCGAGGGGCGCGATCCCGAAGACCGCGGCGAGCTCATGATCTTCAATAATTACCGGGCGATGGAGTGGGTGAGGGAACACAAAAATAAGCCGCTCACTCCCGAGCTGTTGCTCGATCTTCACCGAATCGTGACCGAGGGGACACTCGAAACACCTGAAGATGCCGGACGGCTGAGGAAGAGAGATGATGTCCGTGTCGTCGATCATCGAGATCAGATAGTTTTGCATCAGCCGCCGCTCGCCTCCGAATTGCCAGAGAGGGTGGAGTGGCTCTGTGCCTTTGCCAATGGCTCCGAGGAGGATGAGCCATTCGTGCCGCCGGTGCTTCGGGCGATTCTGCTGCACTTCATGATTGGGTATGACCACCCGTTTGTGGATGGCAATGGCCGGGCGGCCAGGGCTCTGTTCTACTGGAGTATGGCGCGACAGGGTTACTGGCTAATGGAATACCTGTCCATCTCTCATATCATCAAGCGGGCTCCGTCCAAGTATGCGCGCGCTTTTCTTTACTGCGAGACGGATCGCAACGACACCACCTATTTCATCCTGCATCAGCTGAGGGTCATCCGGGAGGCGATCGACTCGCTTCATCATTATCTGGCCCGGAAGAGCAAGGAGCAGCAGGATACGGAGAAGCGGCTACGCGGCTCCCGGGCTTTCCGGGGGCAGCTGAATCACCGACAACTAGCCCTGCTGTCTCATGCCCTGAAACATCCGGGATACGACTACCTGATCGAGGGCCACCAACGGTCTCATGACGTGTCCTACGCAACGGCGCGCTCTGATCTGCTCAAACTCGCTGACGCCGGTCTGCTGGACAAGACCAAGCGTGGTCGTGCGTGGGTTTTTATCGTTCCGGAAGACCTCTCCCGACGCATCGAAGACGTGGCCGAATAGACGAGAGTCCCGTTTGCCAACCTGATCGGTTTCCTGCGTCAATTCGACCCGTCGGCCAGCTCGGCGCTGACACCGGAAAAGGGGTCAGAACCCTTTTCGATCAACTGGGTTTTCGCCCGCTCGGCAAGGGCGAAGGGGAACTGGCCGGCTGATGATGCGTTGCCCTGGATGGACCTTCGCGCCTGAAGGCGCTCCTACGGGGTGGAGAATGTTGTAGGAGCGTCTTTAGGCGCGATTGATTTGGTTGTGGGGTTGCTGGTGGGGCACGCTGCCGGTGGCGCGTTTCGCGAGCGGGGCTCGCTCCCACGGGGGATCTGGTGGATGTGTGGTAGCGGCCCTTGGCCGCGAAAGCCGCGGTGCGGCTGTCCTGCTGTCGGTTTGCCAAGGGTAGTTATCGAAGAAGGAGCTTTACGGCTGGCGCGCACGGGGCCCCTGCGCCTTGCATCGTTGCCGCCGGGTTGCAGGGTCGGAGCGACAGGGAAGTCGCTCCGAGGTTCTGCGCGACAGGAAGGTCGCTCCGAGGTTCTGCGCGACAGGAAGTCGCGTCGAACCGACCCGGCCGCAACCCGGCGGTGACGAGGGGAGCCCGAAGGGCCAAGGCGCCGGGGTGTCTTTGTCTTTGGGGACTTTCTATTGGACAAGCAATAGAAAGTGCCTCGGGCGTTGGCAGCGCGCCGCGATCGAAACCGCCACGCGAGACAAACGCCCGAAACCGTACCACCTCCACGACAGGGCGCCCCGCGCTCACACCAACAGCCAAACACACGGGGCGAAGGGCTCTGCCCCCTGGGGCTACACTGACCGCCATATGAACCAGCCGAAGCCCTAAACCATGCCCGTGGATATCAAAGCGCTGTACCCGAAGCTGATCCACCTGATGATGGACGCGGTCTTCGTGGTCGACGCGGACAACCAGATCGTCTTCGTGAGCGATGCCTGCGAGGCACTCCTTGGGTACCGCGCCGAGGAGTTGATTGGCACGCCGATCACCGACTACATGCATCCCGACGATCTGGAGGCGACACGTGACTCGATTGTCCGGGTCATGAGCGGTCAGTCGCACAGTGATTTCCACAACCGCTATGTCCGCAAGGATGGCTCGATCGTCGACATCCTGTGGTCGGCCCGCTGGTCCGAGGAGGACGGTGTGCGCATCGGTGTGGCGCGGGACGTGACGGCACTTAGGCTGGCCGAGGACAAGTTGCGCTTCCTCGCGCATCACGATCCGCTGACCGGGCTGACCAATCGGTCGCTGTTCAACGACCGCCTGGACTCAGCCTTGCGCGCGGCCCATCGTCACCGGAGCAAGCTGGCCTTGCTGTTCGTGGACGTCAATGACTTCAAATCCATCAATGACACCCATGGCCATGCGATGGGTGATCGCATGCTGTGCACGATTGCACGACGGCTGGAAAGCTGCGTACGCGAGACGGATACGGTGGCCCGGATGGGCGGTGATGAATTCACTGTCTTGTTGACGGACATCCAGTCGGCGGATGCCGTTTCCATGAAGGTCGACGAGATTGTCGCGGTCCTGGCCGAGCCGCTGGGCGCCGAGTTCGGTGGGCTGAAGGCCGTGTCCTGCAGTATCGGTGTCGCCTGTTATCCGGCGGACGGTGCGGATGCCGATACCCTGCTGAGCCATGCGGATGACGAAATGTACCGGGTGAAAGGGCGCCGATCGTAAACCGGCTGACGAGCTTGCAAGTGGCCGGCATCGGCTAATGCCGCGATTGCCGATCCTTCCGGGCCGTGGGGAAAGGGGGCAGCAGAAAGCTTGCTTGAACCTGGCGGGGGAGAATCCTAGGCTCTGATGGTTCGGCCTCCGGCGTGCACATGCCGCCGAGGGCCACACTTCTCGATGCGAGTCTGGCGGGGTGGTATGCAATTCCCTTCGAGCATGAGGTTCGCGCTGTTCGGTGCCGGGCTGATCGCCATCACCTACGGTCTCGCGCGCTTCGCCTTCGGCCTGTTCGTGCCGCCGATCCGTGCCGATCTGGGGCTGTCTCCGGACGTGGTCGGTGTGATCGGCGCGCTGCCGCTGATCAGCTTCATCCTCGCCTCCTTCGCCGCGCCGGTTCTCGCCAAGCGGATGGGTGCCCGCTATACCGCGATGCTCTCGGGCACGCTCGCGGCCAGTGGGCTGCTGGTGATCAGCCAGTCCCCGGATGCGATGTCGCTGGGCGTGGGGGTGTTCGCCTGCGGCGTCTCCACCGGCCTGATGATGCCGGCGCTCTCGGGCGCGATGCAGGCGGTAGTCGAGCGCTCGATGCACGGCCGGGTGAGCTCGATCATGAACGCGGGCACCAGCGTGGGCGTGGCCGTTGCTGTGCCGGCGGTGCTGTTCCTGGCTGACGCCTGGCGTTTGGCCTACGGCTCCTTTGCCGTGCTGGCCGTCATCGGTGTGGTCGCCACGTGGCGCTTGATTCCGTCGGTGTCGCGGGTCACGCCATCGGACGCCGCACCCCCGGCGCCGATCAGCTCCCTGCAGTGGTGGCGTCTTGGTCGGCTCTCGGTGTTCGCTTTCCTGATGGGCTTCGTCTCCGCCGCCTACTGGATCTTCGCGCCCGACCTGGTGGTCACCCTGGGTGAACTGCCGCCCGGGGCCACGGGTTGGCTGTGGTTGGCGGTGGGCATTGCCGGCCTCGGTGGGGCGGTGGTGGCTGATCTGGCCGATCGCAACAACCCGCCCATCACCCAGGCGCTGATGCTGATGATGCTGTCGACTAGCCTGGCATTGCTCGCCGCCAGCCCCGAGAACCTGTTTCTGGCGGCCTTTTCAGCGCTGGTGTTCGGCCTGGCCTACATGAGTCTGACGGGGCTCTACCTGATGACCGGCATCCGCCTGTTGCCGGGGCGCCTGTCGATGGGGCCGGTGCTGCCGTTTGTCGCGGTCTCGCTTGGGCAGGCGGTCGGTTCGCCCGTTGTCGGCACGCTGATAAAGGCATTCGGCTACGCCGAGGCGTTTGCGATATTCGCCGCGATCGGGGTGGTGGTCGCCATCCTCTCTCCCCTGTACCCGCGCACCATCGGCGAAGAGTCCGAGGAGGGCGAGCGCGAAACCGGCCTCCAAGCAGCCTACGATAGCCAGCTTCTCGACGCGGATGGCAATCCACTGGAACCCGACACGGAACAAGCCAGGGCCTCGTAGCTGGCACGAGTTGTGAGGTGGGGCCGTTTGACAGAGGAACGAAGGGGATTCATCTGCCCGTATGACTCTGCCAATCCTCGTGGCTGTGCCGTACCCGGACGATGAAGATATGCCCGTCCGGTTCTTGTGTGTAGACGATCAGGTGTGAGCCGACGGGGTGAACCCGGACGGGCGGGGAGATTTCTTCTCGCAGACGAGCCGCGAGCGGGTTGTCGTCGAGGAAGCGGAAGGTCCGTTCGAGTTCTTTGTGATACCGCTCCGCTTGTGCCGGGCCGAACTCCAACGTGCCGCTGACGAAGATCCCGATGATGTCCTCTTCTACTTTGCGGCTTAGTCGGTAAGCCATGCGTCAGCCGGCGGGTGTTTGCTGGCGGGCGGCGTCGAGCAACTGGTCCATTGACCGGTCACCTGCACCACTTTCGATGCCTTCGGTGACCAGTTTCTGCATATGGGCGATTCTCAGCGCCCGTTGCTGATCCTGTCG
Organism: Guyparkeria sp. SCN-R1; assembly: GCF_003932495.1. Taxonomy (GTDB): domain Bacteria; phylum Pseudomonadota; class Gammaproteobacteria; order Halothiobacillales; family Halothiobacillaceae; genus Guyparkeria. Next base: position 71,533 of record NZ_QZMT01000003.1, on the reverse strand, counting down.
GATCAAGTCGCGCACGTAATCGCTGGCATTGCTGTAGCGGTCGGATCGAGTTTGTTGCTCGACCCATGTCTTCATTCCATCGGGAAGGGAAACGTTCATGGTCGCCATGGCGGGGCACCTCGCGGAAAGTGAAGCCATCGTATGGCAAAGATTGCCAATTCAAAAGATAGTGTAAATCTGCGGCAAAGTGGAGCGGCCGGTCAACGACGCGATTGTCGTCCTAGCGAAACGCCACGGTATTGCGCCCCTGCCGCTTGGCGTCGTAGAGCGCGTCGTCGGCCCGCTTTATCAGGGTGTCGGGGTTGTCGCCGCGCTGGTAGACGCTCGCGCCGATGCTGGTGGTGACTCGTTCGACGTCACGGAAGGTCGTTGCCTCGATGGCGGTGCGCAGCTTTTCGGCCAGTGTGAGGAGGGTCGCCTTGTCGGCATGTGGGGCGATGATGAGGAATTCCTCGCCGCCCCAGCGTCCGAGGATGTCGGTCTGGCGGCAGTTGCGGCGCAGCACGTCGACGAACTCGCGCAGGACGGCGTCGCCGGCGCGGTGGCCGAATCGGTCGTTGATGGCCTTGAAGTGGTCGATGTCCAGGATGATCACGCCGAAGGCATCGCCGTAGCGATCGGCCTGGCGCGTCTCTTCCCCGAGGACCTGGTCGAGCCGGTGGCGGTTGTACACCCCGGTGAGCTTGTCGGTCACGGCCAGCCGTTCGGTCTGTCGGTAGGCGGCTTCGAGCTGGCGCTTGAGGTTGACCTGCTTTAGGTAGACGAACCCGCCGGCGACCAGCAGCAGGACGAAGACCGCGCTGACCTGCCAGAGCAGGGTGTAGTCGACCCGCTGGTCGTAGCGAATGGAGATCCACTTGTTGTTGATGTCCCGTCGCTGCTCCTCGGTGATGCTGGCGACCGCCTTTTCCATGATGCCGTGCAGCACCGGCCGGTCCTCGCGCACGGCCACGCCCATGTCCCAGGACTTGCCGGTATCGCCGGTGATGCGCAGCTCGCCGCCGTATTCGGTTTGCAGTTTGTAGCCGATGGTGGCGAGCGTGCCGATGTAGCCGAAGACCTCGCCGCTTCTCACCATCGCCAGGCCGGCGTCGATGTCGGTCACTTCGACCAGGTCCAGATCGGGGTAGCCCTCGCGGAGCAATTCGGCGAAGGCGTACAGCACCGGGATCGCGATCGGTCGTCCGCTGAGGTCACCCAGGTCATTGATGAAGGCGACGTCGGCCTTGGTGGCGATGACCAGTGGGGTCTGGATGTAGCTGTCGGTGAACTCGGCGTAGGTCTCGCGTTCCGGGGTGCGCATGGCCAGGCTGAGCAGGTCGCAGTCGCCCGCCTTGAGGTGTTCGACCGACTCGGACCAGGTCTCGACCGGCAGGGGGCGGAAATCGACCCCAAGGGCCTGTTCGAACAGGGCGAAGTAATCGGCGCTGATGCCATCGTGTTGGCCGTTTTCGTCGAAGCGCTCGAAGGGCATCCAGTTCGGGTCGATACAGATGTCGATATGGCCCGCGTCGTCGAGGTAGGTGCGTTCGGCGTCCGTCAGTGGAATGGCCGCTGCTCGGCCCTGACGCGCCCCCTCGCCGCGCACGCCCAGCCAGCGTCCGGTCAGGGTGCCCCACTCGGCCGGGGTGATGGCGTCCAGGCCCTTCTGCATGATCGAGCGCAGCTCGGGCTTGTCCGGCGTGATGCCGAAGCGCAGGTCTTCCTCGTCCACGCCGGGTAGCGCCAGCTCGCCGGCGATGCGGATGTTGGTGTAGGCGCGGCGCTTGATGACCTCGTTGATGTTGGTGAGGTTCTGCACCAGCGCATCGATCTCGCCCAGCACCAGCGCGCGGGTCATTTCCTGGTAGGTGCCGTAGCGCCGCAGGTCCATGCCGTCGGCGGCCTCGAGGTCGTTGACGTAGAAGATCTCCTCGATCACCCCGACCTTGTGCCCGGCCAGGTCCGCGATGCCCGAGTAGTCGCCGAAATCGTCGCGGACGAAGACGAAGATCGGCAACTCGTAGTACGGCTCGGTGAACAGCGTGAAGGCGGTGCGATCCTCGTGGTAGGAGATGCTGGAGATCACGTCGACCTCGCCCTCGCGGAAGCGACGGTACGAGTCCACCCAGGTGCCGAAGCTCTTCTCGAACCTGAGCCCGGTCTTGCTGGCGATCAGGTGCAGGATGTCGTGTTCGAAGCCGTTGCCCGAGCCATCGCCGAGGATGGTGAACGGTGGGTGCTCGACCATCATGGCGATGCTGACGGTCCGGTGTTCTTCGAGGAATGCCTTTTCTTCAGCGCTGAGGGGCGCGGCCGATGCGCCCTCGGCAATGGCGCCTTGAGCAATCACGGGGGCGATCAGCAGGAACCAGGTCCCGAGTAAAGAAAGGCAGAGTCGCTTCATGGCCGGCGCGTGGTTCCGTCAGTGCCTGGGGCGGGGTCGTTCCGACCGTCGCGGTCGGGTGGCGTGGTCGTCCTTGTGGTCCGTTCGGGGTGCCGGGTCGATGTCGCCCGAATCGGGGTATAAGGAAAACTGTATGTCAGCGGCCGGATACGAGCAAGGGTTGCTCCGGGCGGCGCTACACCTGCCCGTACTGGCCGGCCGCTCCGACCCATCGGGCGATCAGCGGGTTGACCGACTCGGGGAAGCGATCCAGCAACTCGTCCGCCAGTTGCCCCGCTTCTTCGAGCCTGCCCTGGTCTTCCAGCAGGTTGGCGATCTTGAGCTTGGCGATGCCGGCCTGGCGGGTGCCCAGCACCTCGCCGGGACCGCGCTGTTCGAGGTCGGCCTCGGCCAGGCGGAAACCGTCCTCGGTCTCGCGCATCAGGCCCAGCCGCGCCCGGGCGCGATCGGAGAGCGGCTCGTCGAACAGCAGCACGCAGTGGCTGGCCGTCGCGCCACGCCCGACCCGCCCACGCAGCTGGTGCAGTTGCGCCAGTCCCATGCGCTCGGCGTTCTCGATGATCATCAGCGAGGCATTCGGCACGTCCACGCCCACCTCGATCACGGTGGTCGCCACCAACAGGTGATAGTCACCGGCCTTGAAGCGGGCCATCTCGCGCTGCTTTTCCGCCGCAGACATCCGGCCGTGGACCATGCCGATGTTCAAGTGCGGCAACTCCTCGCCCAGCATGGCGAAGGTGGACTCGGCCGCCTGCGCCTCGATCTGGCCTTCCTCGATCAGCGGGCAGACCCAGTAGGCCTGCCGACCTTCGGCGCACACCTGGCTGATGCGCTCGATCACCTCGCCGCGGCGGTCGGCGCGTACCACCACCGTGGTCACCGGCGTGCGCCCCGGCGGTAACTCGTCGATGATCGACACGTCGAGGTCCGCGAACTGTGTCATGGCGAGCGTGCGCGGAATGGGGGTGGCGGTCATGATCAGCTGGTGTGGTCGGCGCGCACCACCGTCCTGACTTGCGCCCTTGTCGGTCAGCGCCAGGCGCTGGTGCACGCCGAAGCGGTGCTGCTCGTCGACGATCACCAGCCCCAGTTGATCGAAGGCCACCGATTCCTGGAACAGGGCGTGGGTGCCGATGACGATCTGGGCGCGCCCGTCGGCCAGTTGCGCCAGTCCCTCGCGTCGGCTTGCCGCCGACTGCTGGCCGGAGAGCAGCAGCACCGACAGCCCCAGCGGTTCGAACCACTGCGCGAAGTTGCGCGCATGCTGCTCGGCGAGCAGGGCGGTGGGCGCCATCAGCGCGACCTGGTAGCCCGCGTCGATCACGTCCAGTGCCGCGGCCGCGGCGACCAGGGTCTTGCCCGAGCCGACGTCGCCCTGCACCAGACGCAGCATCGGCAGGCGCTGTGCTAGGTCCGTCTTGATCTCGCCGATCACTCGCTTTTGCGCGCCGGTGGGCGTGAAGCCCAGATGCCCGAGCAGTTGTTCGAACAGGTGTTCCTGCGGCGGGATGGCCGGCGCGGCAACCTGGCGGGTGACCGCGCGGCGCTGGCGCAGGGCGAGGATGTGGGTCGCCAGTTCCTCGGTGATCAGGCGTTGCAGTGCCGGCTCGGTCCGATCGGGCACACCGTCGTTGCGTTTGGGCAGGTGGATGCGTTGCAGGGCGCGCATCAGCGGCGGCCAGTCACGCGCCTCGCGAATCGTGACGGGCAACGGGTCGCGCAGGTCGCGCACGGCCACTTCCAGTGCCGCCTCGACCAACTGGCGCAGCTTGGGCTGGGCGACACCTTCGGTGGCCGGGTACACCGGGCGAATCTGGCCAATCTGGTTGGGTGCCACGAGTTCGGGCTGGGCCATCTCTAGCCCGTGCGGTCCATGCTGCAATTCGCCGAACAGCAGGTAGGTCCGTCCGGCCTGGGGGGTGGGGCCGAAACGGCCGAAGAACCAGACGGTCAGGGGTATCGGGCCCGACGGCCCCTCCCCAACGGCTTGGCAGACCAGGCGAGCCTTGCCGCGAAACAGCGGACGCACCTCGGTGATGCGCACCTCGAACAGGGCCGCTTCGTGGATGTGTTCCGGTGAGAGCGGTTGCTTGGTGCCGCGGTCCTCGTAGCGCAATGGCTGATGCCAGAGCAGGTCCTCGACGGCCTCGATGTGCAGGCGCGCGAGCTTTTCAGCTACCTTCGGGCCGACGCCCGGTAGGTCCGCCACGGGCGATGAGAGTCCCGGAGGCGGCTTTCTGGCGCGCCCCGAGGTAGTACTCTTGCCGGATGTGTGGTTTTTTCTGGATACGGGGCGAGACATGCGGGCGCCGGTTCTGTCAAACGAGGATTTTTGCCGATATACTACGCGCCGTTGCGCATGCTAAAACGATAAAGATTCTGGAGGACTCTCGTGGCTCAACATACCCCCAAGGTCGATCCGATGTCGAAGCTGGTTGGCTTCGTCTCGGCGCTGGTCCTGCTGGTTGCCGTGTTCTATCTCGTGAACGCGCTCTTCAACACCGCGGGCGAGAACTCGCTCGAGGGGCAGGTGGTCGAGAAGCCGGAAACCAAGGAAGAGGAAACCAAGACCGCCTCGGCTGACGAGAAGTCGGGCGGCGACGAGAAGTCCTCTGCTGGCGGCTCCGGTGGTGACATCGCGGCCGGCAAGGAAAAGTACGCTTCCTGTGCCGCCTGTCACGGCGCGGACGGCAAGGGTCAGGGCGGCGCTTTCCCGGTGCTGACCGGCATCCCGGCTGACGAGGCCGAGAAGAAGCTGGCTGCCTACCGCGATGGCGATCAGGATTACCTCAAGGAGCAGGGCCTGGGCGACCGTTACGGCACCATGGCGCCGAACGCTTCCGGGCTGTCCGACGAGGACATCGCTGACCTGGCTGCCTACATCGGTGACGAATTCGGTGGTGGTGCCGGTGGTTCGGCCGACGCTGGCGACAGCGAGAGTGACGGCGGCTCTGACGGGGGCAACGGTGGTGCCGTTGATGGTGACGTTGCAGCCGGCAAGGAAGCCTACGCCTCCTGCGCGGCCTGCCACGGTGCCGACGGCAGCGGTCAGGGTGGCGCCTTCCCGGTTCTCACCGAGATGGACGCAGCCGACGTGCAGAAGAAGCTGGTCGCCTACCGTGAAGGCGATCAGGACTACCTCAAGGAGCAGGGTCTGGGTGACCGCTTCGGCACCATGGCACCGAACGCCTCCAGCCTCTCCGACGAGCAGATCGCCAACCTGTCGGTCTACATCGCCGACGAGTTCGGTGGCACCAATGGCGGTGGCGGCGATGCCGGCGCCAGCGAAGGTGGTGACGAGGCCAAGTCCGAGGGTGACGAGGCCAAGAAGGAAGAGAAGCCGGCCGAGCCGCGTATCGTCAGCGAGTCGGTGATCAACCGCGGTCGCGCGCTGTACTCCTCCTGCGCCATCTGCCACGGCGCCGAGGGTGAGGGCCAAGAGCTGTTCAACGCGCCCAAGCTGGCCGGTACCAAGATGGACCAGACCATCAACCTGCTGAAGATCTACCGCAAGGGGCAGGAGATGGGCCCGAACTCCTACGCGATGATCCCGCAGGCCAAGGGTCTGACCGATGATGACATCGAGGCCCTGGGTGCCTACATCGCGGTCATGGACGAGGAAGAACTCCCGGCCGAGTCCGGCGGTGAGGCACCGGCAGGTGCCGCGGCCCAGTAAGGTCGCAAGACGGGCCGTTTCGCCGGCCCGCTAGCAGCAACGACGCCGGCCCGAGGGCCGGCGTTTTGTTTGTGTGGCGCGTTTTTCGACAGGGGAACTGCATGTTGTTCGAGGTGAGGGGGCTGTGCGGGCCCAATGTGCCGCCGGTCTCGTTCGCGCTTGCCGCCGGCGAGGTGCTGCCGGTGCGCGGCGAGTCGGGCGTGGGCAAGAGCCAGATGCTGCGCGCCTTGGCCGATCTGTCTCCGCACGAGGGCGAAATCAGCCTGGAGGGCGTCGAGCAGCAATCCATGCCGGCGACCGACTGGCGCCGCCAGGTGGCCCTGGTGCCGGCGGAGTCCGGCTGGTGGGCCGACACGGTCGCCGAGCACTTCCCGGCCCGGCCGTCCGAGGCCTGGTGGGAACGCTTGCGCCTGCGGGCGGCCTTGTGGGACTCGCCCGTCGAGAGGCTGTCCTCCGGTGAGCGTCAGCGGCTGGCGGTATTGCGGGCCCTTGCGCTCGAGCCGCGCGTGCTGTTGCTCGACGAGCCGACCGCGAACCTCGACCGTGACAACGCCGAGGCGATGGCGGGCCTGCTGCTCGACTACCTGCGCGATCAGGGCGCAGCCGCCGTGTGGATCAGTCACGATCCGCGCGAGATCGACGCCCACGGCGATCGCTGGCTGGAAATGACGTCCGAGGGAGGGGTGCTGCATGGATCTGTATAGCCTGACGCCGGTCGACCTGGTCGTGGCGGCCAGTCTGGTGCTGGCCCTCGGGGTGGTGCAGATACTGCTCGGCTTGGGCCTGTTCCGCACCCTGGCCCTGAACAGCGTGCGCATGGTGCTGCAGCTGCTGCTGGTGGGCGTGATCCTCAAGGCGGTGTTCGACGCGGCCACGCTGCCGTGGATCGTGCTGATCGCGCTGGTGATGATGGGGCTGGCCGGTTACGAGGTGGTCGCGCGGCAGAAGCGGGCCATCCGTGGCTGGCATGGCTACGGCATTGGCCTGGCGTCGATGAGCGTGACCGCACTGATCGTTACCGTGCTGGCCCTGACGCTGATGATCGAGACCGATCCCTGGTACGAGCCGCAATACGCCATCCCGCTGCTGGGGATGATCCTCGGCAACACCATGACGGGCATCGGGCTGGCACTGAACAACCTGACGCAGACGGCCTGGCAGACCCGCGTCGAGATCGAGGCGCGGCTGGTGCTGGGTCACACGGTGCGTGATGCCACCTCCGAGCTGCGATCGGATTCGATGCGCGCCGGCCTGATCCCGACGCTCAACATGCTGGCCGCCGCCGGCGTGATTAGTCTGCCGGGGATGATGACCGGCCAGATCCTGGCCGGCTCGCCGCCGATCGAGGCGGTCAAGTACCAGATCCTGATCATGTTCCTGATCACCGCGGCGACGGGCTTCGGCTCGCTGGTGGCCGTGCAGTTGGGCGCACGGCGCCTGTTCGACGCGCGTGACCGCCTGCGGCTCGACCGCCTGCGCAGCGGGCGCTGAAACCACCCGGTCGCCTACGCCGCGAAGCGTCGTGGGCGTGGTCAGGCGACCGAGCCCGATCTTGCATCCGGCCTTTTGTCGCCGGCGTCGACCACAAAAAAACCCGGACCATGCGGTCCGGGTTTTCGTTTGCCCCGGGGTGTCCCCGGGTGTCGGGCGCGGGAGCTTAGAGGCTCTCGATGTAGGCGCCCAGGTTCTCCATGTCGCCGTCGGACAGGCCGGCAGCGTTCGGGGCCATGATGGCGAAGTTCGAGCCGCCCAGATCACCCATTTCCTTGAGGGCGTCCTGGTTGCCGTCCTTGTAGTGGCCCAGCGCGGTGACGATGTGGTCAGCGCCCTTGCCGGCCAGCGCCGGGAACATGCCCTGGCCCTGGGCCTTCTGGCCGTGGCAGGAGGCGCAGCTTTGCTCGTAGAGCTTCTTGCCAGCGTCCACGTCGGCGGCCATGGCCTGCCCGGAGGCAACGGCCAGACCGGAGGCGAATGCGATCGCGGTCAGTTTTTTCATGAGGAACTCCTGATATCTCGTGTCATTTAGTTACCCGAGCTCACTCCTGCTCGGCTAGGGCTTGGTAAAGCAGGTTCCATGCCACCCGCGCGCGGGTCGGCGTCTGTTCATAAACAAACGCTTACCCCAGTCCGGTTCGACTGATGACAGCGGCGGGAGTTGCATCTTGCAAATGCGAGACATCAGGACGCAATCCGTCAGCACCGCCGGCCTGGGCCACCCGGATCGTTCGGTTCACCGGCCGTCGATGTAATGGTGGTCGTCGAAGGAGATCACCAACTGCGGGCTGACCAGTGCCAGGGCCGTCATCAGCATGCCGTTGATCACCCCTTCCGAGAACGCCAGCAGCGGCAGGATCCGCAAGTAGTTGTTCCAGACGATGTCGCCGTCGTACAACCCCAGCGCCATCACCAGCAACGCGGTGCCGCCACCGTGGGCCAGCACGCCCAGTACCGCGGAGAGGAACACGCCGATGAACAGGTAAATGAAGAAGTTCGGCGGCAGAAAGCGTTGCGAGGCGCGCGTGATGCCGTAGGTGATCGCGGCGGGCAGGGCGGCGCTCAGCAGAAACGTCCAGCCGGTGATGGCCAGGCCATGGCCGAATAGCAATGCCGAGAGAATGGCCGCGATCAGGCCGGCAATCAGGGTCAGTTCCAGCCCGATGACCAGCGTGACCGTCGCTACGCCGAGAAAATGCAGGGTCAGTCCCGGCATCAGCGTGGCCGAGAGCGTCCACATGCCGGTCAGAAAGACGACGGCCAGGAGGACCAGGTGAATCCGCATCGGCTCGGCGCGCAGGGCCGGCCAGGGTGCAATGCGCACCGCCCAGGCGAGACTCGTCAGCGCGATCAGCCAGCCGATCCCGCCAATCGGCAGGGAGACCAGGTGGTTGGGTAGCTGCATGGCGTCACCTCAAGGCGTTCGAGGCAGGCCAGTGTAGCGACCTTGGGGGGTGGGCGCCGATGATTTATGCTTTGGCCTTTTCCGCATCCGGGGAAATTTCCCCCGCGGTCACACGGACACATCAATCGGGAAGATACCCCATGGCCAACGCCTCCCTCTGGATTCACCTGCACGGCCTGGCGGCCGTGCTCTCGCTGATCGGCTTCGTCGTGCGCGGCATCTGGATGTTCTCCGGCTCGCCGATGTTGAGCAGGAAATGGGTGAAGATCACCCCGCACGTGGTCGACACCGTGCTGCTGGTCAGCGCCCTGGTCGCCGCCTGGCTGCTGTTCTGGGGTAATGGCGTCCACCCCGACTTCCTGACCGTCAAGATCGTCGGGCTGATCGTCTACATCGGCCTGGGCCTGGTGGCGATGCGCTTCGGCAAGACCCGCGGTCTGCGCGCCAGCGCCTGGGTGCTGGCCATCCTGGTCTTCCTGTACGTCGCCGCCGTGGGCGTGGCGAACACGCACCCGCAATTGCAGGACGTTCTGCCGGCCATGGTGACGGGCGTATGAGTGCGCAACCGCTGGTTGGCGTGATCATGGGCTCGCTGTCGGACTGGGAGACCATGAGCCATGCCTGCGAAACGCTCGAGGCGCTGGGCATCCCCTTCGAGAAGGAGGTGGTCTCCGCGCACCGCACCCCCGACAAGCTGTTCGACTACGCCGATACGGCCGTCGGCCGGGGGCTTAAGGTGATCATCGCCGGGGCCGGTGGCGCGGCCCACCTGCCGGGCATGGTCGCGTCCAAGACGCGGCTGCCGGTATTCGGCGTGCCGGTGCAGTCCAAGGCCCTCTCGGGGATGGACTCGCTGCTGTCGATCGTGCAGATGCCGGCCGGCGTGCCGGTGGGCACGCTGGCGATCGGCCGTTCCGGCGCCATCAACGCCGCGTTGCTGGCCGCCGCTACCTTGGCGACCCACGACGAGGCGCTGGCCGAGCGACTCGATGCCTGGCGCGAGCGCCAGACGCAAATGGTGCTCGACAAGCCCGAGCCGGGCGAGGGCTGAGCCGATGGGCGGCGTTCAGGATCAGTGCGAGGTGCCGCGTGTCGAGGGGCGCACCGGCGAGCCGGCCGGGCTGCACATCGGCGTGATCGGTGGTGGCCAGCTCGGCCAAATGCTGGGCCTTGCCGGGGTGGCGATGGGGCATCGCTTTACCTTCCTCGATCCGGCCATGGAGCCGCCGGCCGCCTCGGTCGGCCGCCACCTGCGCGCCGAGTTCGATGACGCCGAGGCCCTCGAGCGCTTGGCCGTCGAGTGTGATCTGGTCACGCTCGAGTTCGAGAACGTGCCGCAGGCTTCCGCCGAGTTGGTCGCCGCGCGCAATTGCCTGATGCCCAATCCGCAGGCGCTGGCCGTGGCGCAGGATCGCGTCGAGGAAAAGCAGTTCTTCGAGGGGCTGGGGTTGTCGGTCGCGCCATGGGTGCAAGTCGACTCGGTCCGTGACATCGTCCAGGGCGTGGCGCACCTCGGTGGTGCCTCGATCCTCAAGACGCGACGCTTCGGTTACGACGGCAAGGGGCAGGTGCGCCTGGCCGATCCCGCCCATGCCGCCCATGAGGGCGGGCCGGGCAACCCCGGCGAGGCGGCCTCCGCCTGGGAGGCGCTGGCGGGTGCCTCGGCGGTGCTGGAGAAGATGCAGCACTTCGAGCGCGAGGTATCGATCGTCGCCGTGCGCGGCCGCAACGGCGAGGCGCGGGTCTACCCGTTGGTGACCAACGAACATCGCCACGGCATCCTCTGGCAGACCACCGCCCACACCAGCGACCCGCTGCAGGCGGATGCCGAACGCGCGGCTCGGCTGGTGATGGAAAAGCTCGATTACGTCGGTGTGCTGGCGATCGAGTTCTTTGTCGTGGATGGTCGGCTGGTGATCAACGAAATGGCACCGCGCGTGCACAACAGCGGTCACTGGAGCCTGGGCGGGGCGCGCACCTCGCAGTTCGAGAACCACATCCGCGCGGTGATCGGCTGGCCGCTGGGCGAGACCGACCCGATTGGCGAGGTCGCCATGCTCAACCTGGTCGGCAGCTTGCCCGACCCGGCAGTGGTGCTGGCCGTGCCGGGCACCCAGTGGCACGACTACGGCAAGACGCCCCGTCCGGGGCGCAAGCTCGGTCATGTCACGGTCACCGCGCCGGATCGTACCGCGCTCGAGTCCCGGCTGGATCGCCTGCGCGCCGTGATCCAGCCGCCCGAGGCGTAACCCGCCGCTAATCATCGAGGGAGCATCCATGCGAGTCGTCACTGGAAGATCGCCGCGTCGCGTCCACCTGCTCTGGCCCCTGCTGCTGGTGCTGGCCCAGCCCCTGTCGGCCGCCAAGATCTACCAGTACACCAACAGCGCCGGTGAGACGGTATTCACCGATGAGCCGGTCGAGGGCGCGGCCGTCCACGAGGTCGAGGATGCCCCGGTAATTCCCATGACGCCGGTGGACGTGCCCGAGCCCCGCCAGGGCGAGTCCACCCCGACGGACCGTCCCGAGCCGTCTGCCGATGTACCCCGCGACGCCCCGGCAGGATCGGGCGAGACGACGGGCGCGGAGGCTGGCAAGGATGCCGCATCGCGCGAGGCAGGCGACGAACCCGCGGGCTACCAGCACCTGGCCATCGTCGAGCCGGCCGATGGCGAGGTGGCCAGCCGGCTGCAGGGCAGTATCACCGTCGCGCTGGTGATGCAGCCGAACCTGCAGGGCGGCGATCGAATACGCATCCTCGTCGATGGCGAGCCGCGCGTGCGTGACTCCTCCGGTCGTCGTCACCTGATCAACGGGCTTGCACCCGGCGAGCACGTGCTGGTGGCGCAGATCCACCGCGACGGGGAGGTGGTCAAGGAGAGTGCGCCGGTGCGCTTTCAATTGATGACGCCCTCCCAATAACGGTGCGATCGTCTATTCTCATGCACTGACCTGGTGCAATCGTTTGCTGGCCGAACGTCCCGGCTCGGGCTGGCAATCAGGGCAAACCCCGTCACCATGCGATCCGCCATGGTCCGTCCACCGGTTCTCGGTCGGGCACGCTACTTGCACCAAAATCGTCAGCCGCCCGGCAGGCTTGTCCTGTCGACCGTTTCGCGCCTGGTGGAGCAGTGCATGAACCCGAGATCCGAGCCCCGGCTTGCCGACACCCTGAACACCGCGATCGTGGTGCTCGACGAGCGCAATCGGCCGATCTATCTCAACTCGGCGGCCGAGCAGTTTCTCGGCACCAGCTACAGCGCCGCGCTCAAATCGGGCTTCGACACGGTGTTCGCCGCCAATCCCCTGCTCGCCGAGACCATCCGCGAGGCGCTGGTCTCGCAGCAGGTCATGACCCTGCGCGAGATCGAGCTGGTGCTGGCCCACGAGTCCACGCGCGTGGCCGACTGCGCGATCACGCCGCGACCGGACTACCCCCGTGCCCGGGTGATGCTGGAATTCAACGACATCGAACGCCACCTGCGCATCTCACGTGACGCGCGCATCAACTCGCTGCAGATGACCACCCGGCAGATGATGCGCGGACTGGCCCATGAGCTAAAGAATCCGCTGGGCGGCCTGCGCGGGGCAGCGCAGCTGCTGGAACGCGAGCTGCCCGACGAGCGCCTGACCGAATACACCCGCATCATCCTGCAGGAGACCGATCGCCTGCGCGGGCTGATCGACCGCATGCTCGGGCCGATTGACCGGCCGGACTGCCATTGGGTGAACGTCCACGAGCCGCTCGAGCAGGTCCGCCAGCTGCTGAGGATCGAGGCGGGCGACAAGCCACTCGACTGGCAGCTGGATTACGACCCGTCGATCCCGGACGTCTGGGCCGACCGCGACCAGTTGGTTCAGGTGCTGCTCAATCTCGCCCGCAACGCCGTCCAGGCCATGCGCGAGGGCAACACGCCCGAACCGCGGCTGACCTTCCGCACCCGCGTGTTGCGCCAGTTCACCATCCACGGCAAGCGCCACCGTCTGGCCGTGCGCATCGACGTGGAGGACAACGGCCCCGGCGTGCCCGAGGACCTGGTCGAGACCCTGTTCCTGCCGATGGTCAGCGGCCGGGCCGGTGGCAGCGGGTTGGGTCTGTCGCTGGCGCAGACCATCGCCGAGCGCCACCAGGGCATGATCGAGTTCGTGCCCAAGCGCGGCCTGACCCGGTTTTCCCTGATCCTGCCCATCCACCCCGACGGCGACCACGCCCCGGGGCGGAAAACATCTCTTTCTCCGACTGAGTGAGCCGACCATGCAAGCCGCCGACAAGCCGAACAATGGACGTCCCATCCCCCGCCTGTGGGTGATCGACGACGATCAGGCCATCCGCTGGGTGCTCGAGCGGGCGCTGGCCACCACCGACTTCGCCGTGGAGTCCTTCGACGAGGTGGCGAGCGCCCAGGCGCGACTCGATCGCGGCGATCTGCCGGACGTGATTTTCTCGGATATCCGCATGCCCGGCGAGGACGGCCTGAGCTTCCTTACCCGGCTGGCCGTCGAGCACGCGGCCATCCCGGTGGTGATCATGACCGCGCACTCGGACCTCGAGAGCGCGGTGGGCGCCTTCGAGAAAGGCGCGTTCGATTATCTTGCCAAGCCGTTCGATATCGACGAGGCGGTGCGCCTGGCCGAGCGGGCCTATGACGCTTCGCGGGAACGTGCGCAGCACGCCGCCGTGCCGGAGGAGGCCGAGTCCGGCTCGGAGCTGATCGGCAATGCCCCGGCCATGCAGGAGATCTTCCGCGCCATCGGTCGGCTGGCGCGCTCGTCGGTCACCGTGCTGATCAACGGCGAGTCCGGCACCGGCAAGGAACTGGTCGCCCGGGCCCTGCACCGGCACAGCCAGCGTCGCGAGGGGCCGTTCGTCGCGCTGAACACCGCCGCCATCCCCAAGGACCTGCTGGAATCCGAGCTGTTCGGCCACGAGAAGGGCGCGTTCACCGGCGCGGCCACCCAGCGGCGCGGACGCTTCGAGCAGGCCCAGGGGGGCACGCTGTTTCTCGACGAGATCGGCGACATGCCCCTGGAATTGCAGACTCGCCTGCTGCGGGTACTCTCCGACGGCCACTTCTACCGCGTCGGTGGCACCTCGCTGATCCAGAGCGACGTGCGCGTGATCGCCGCGACCCACCAGCGGCTCGAGGAGCTGGTCAAGGAGGGGCGTTTCCGTGAAGATCTTTATCACCGGCTGAATGTCATTCGCCTCAAGCTGCCGTCGCTGCGCGAACGGGTCGAGGACATCCCGCAGCTGATGCGTTTTTTCCTGGTCCGCGCCGCCGAGGAACTGGGCGTGCCGGTCAAGACCCTCACCCGCGCCGCCGAGGCCCGCCTGTGCGATTACCCCTGGCCGGGCAACGTCCGCGAGCTGGAGAACATCGCCCGCTGGCTGACCGTGATGGCGCCGGGCAACGAGATCAGCATCGACGATCTGCCCGATACCATCACCGAAGGACTGGGCGGCGAGCATGGCGCCGCGGGCGACGACCAGTTGCTCTCGCGCTGGACCAGCGACCTGTCGCGCTGGGCCGAGGCACGGCTCAAGGCCGGTGATCAGGACCTGCTCGCCACCGCGGGCCCCGCCTTCGAGCGCACCCTCCTGCAGGCCGCGCTGGCCTTCACCGGTGGGCACAAGCAGAAGGCCGCCGCATTGATCGGCTGGGGACGCAACACCGTCACCCGCAAGCTCAAGGAACTGGGCGAGCACTGAAGAGAAACAAGCGTTCCGGTCATGCTCGTCGGCGGCGACTGTCACAAGATCCGCCCCCGCCCGATGCTATGCTCGGCCTGACGTTCAATCGAGGCAGGAGCAGGAAAGGCATGGCCCAGACGGTGGCGCTGTATTCGGTCAAGGGCGGGGTGGGCAAGACCGCCGCGGCGGTCAACCTGGCGGCGTTGTCGGCGGCGGCCGGCCGGCGTGTGCTGGTCTGGGACCTCGACCCGCAAAGCGCCGCGTCGTGGTACCTGCAATCGGAGGCGGGCGCGGAGCGGTCGGTCAAGAAGCTTCTCAAGCCCAAGGGGCTGGCCGCCTCGGTGCGCCCCACGATCCACAACCACCTCTGGGTGCTGCCGGCCCTGCCCGGCCAGCAGGCGATCGAGCATCATCTCGCCGACAAGAAGGACGCCGGCTATCGGCTGGCCAAGCTGATCGATCCGCTGGCCGAGCAGTTCGAGGAAATCTGGATCGACGCGCCGCCGGGGCTGTCGCTGCTGGCGGACAACGTGCTGCGCGCCGCCGACATGGTGCTGGTGCCGATGGTGCCCACCCACCTGTCCGAACGCACCTGGTTCCAGCTCAAGCGCCACCTCGACGAGCGCCATATCCACCCCGAACGCCTACGCGCCTTCCTCTCCCTGGTCGATCGGCGCCGGCGCATGCACCGCGAGTTCGCCGAGCGCCATCGCCACGACATCCCCGAACTGCTCTCAAGCGAGATCCCCTACGCCTCGATTGTCGAACAGATGGGCGAGGACCAGCAGCCCAGCGTCTACCGCGAGCCACGCCACCCGGCCAATCAGGCCTACCGCGCCCTCTGGGACGAGATCGACGATCTCTTTGCCTGATGATTGCAGGAATGCACGTCATACATGCCGCAAGGGCCTTCAAAGGGCCGATAAAGAAAGGAATTCATCATGGCCAACGGACATGGCTCGAACCTCTCACTCGCTGTTCTGATTGACGCTGACAACGCCCAGCCGGGCATAGTGGATGGCTTGATGGCCGAAGTGGCCAAGATCGGCGTCGCCCACGTAAAGCGGATTTACGGCGATTGGACCACCCCGCGACTGGGTAAGTGGAAGGCGGTGTTGCTGGATCATTCCATTCAGCCCATGCAACAGTTCGGTTACACCAGCGGCAAGAACGCCACCGACAGCGCAATGATCATCGATGCCATGGACCTGCTTTACACGAATCGCTTCGAGGGATTCTGCATCGTATCCAGCGACAGTGATTTCACTCGCCTGGCCGCACGGCTCCGCGAATCGGGACTGAGTGTCTTTGGCATTGGCGAAAAGAAGACACCGAAGGCCTTCGTCTCAGCCTGTGACCGTTTCATCTACACCGAAGTGTTCACCGCGCCCGAGGAAGAGGACGTCATGCCCGTGCACAAGCCCCGTGGTGGCAAGGAGCTGCGGAGTGACACGGCGCTGGTGCGGCTCGCGCGTGCAGCTGTCGAGGCGACGTCGGACGAGAATGGTTGGGCCAATCTGAGCCCGGTCGGCAGCTACATGAGCAAGACAGCCAATGACTTCGATCCGCGCAATTACGGCCACACGAAGCTCAGTTCGCTGTTCGAGACGATTGGGCTGTTCGATCTTGATCGGCGGAAAAGCGGTGTTTTTGTTCGCGATGCGCGGCGAAATGAGGAGAAGGCCGGTAAACAAGCCCCATAGGCTCGGTTCCACGCATCCGGCTGCAATCAGCCCCGCAATGCGCGGGCCGGGGCGATACTCGTCATTCGGCGGGCCAGCAATGGCGTGACCAGCGCCGCGAGCAGAAGGCCGGCGCCCAGCCCCCAAAGGAGCAAGCCGGGGTTGAACGCCAGCGGCAGACCGAATACCCGGGCCGAGAGCGTGGCGCCGACGGCCATGGCGGCAACGGCCGCGAGCATTCCCACCAGCAGTCCAAGGGTGAGGAACTCGATCCACAGCGCGGCGACCACCTTGCGGCGACTCGCGCCCATTACCCGCAACACGGCGGCGTCGTGGATGCGCTGGCGCTCGCTTGCACCGAAGGCGGCCAGCAGCACCACCAGGCCGGCGGCCAGCGTGAAGGCGAACACGTACTCCACCGCCTGGCTCGCCCGGTCGATCAGCGTGCGTACCTCGTCGAGGATCCGCGAGACGTCGAACAGCGTCACCGTGGGAAATTCGCGCAACAGGGCCACCTGCGTCTCCGGCGCGCCGTCGGGGAAGTGAAAGCTGGTGATGTACTGCGTGGCCACGCCGTCCATCAGCGATGAGCTGGCGATGACGAAGAAGTTTGGTCGCATCGAGTCCCAGTCGACTTCACGCAGCGAGGTGATCGGGGCGGTCACCTCCCGGCCGTCCACGGTGAAGGTCAGCCGGTCGCCCAGCGACCAGCCGAGCGTCTCGGCGATGCCCTCTTCCACCGAAAAGCCTTCCGTGCCCAGATCGCCGGCGGTGACGCGGTTGTGCGCGGCGGCTTCCTCGCCCACGGAGAGGTTGAATTCCCGCGTGGCCAGTCGATGCGCGCGCCCCTCGTAGCGCGCCTTGTCCACCGGCTCGTTGTCCAGTTCGGTCCAGCGGGCACGCATCATGGGGTAGAAGCTGGCGTTCTCGATGCCGGCATCCTGCAGGAAGGCACGCATGCCTTCGACCTGTTCGGGCTGGATGTTGATGGCAAAGATGTTGGGCGCATCGGCCGGGATCTGGCGCTCCCAGGCATCGATCAGGTCCGAACGGACCACCGACAGCAGCAGCACCGCGGTCACGCCCAGCGCGAGCGCGGCGATCTGGGTGGCAGACATCCAGCGGGCGCGCGCCATGCGCGCCAGCCCGAAGCGGGCCACGCCCCGGGCCGGCCAGCGGCGCAGCAGCGTCACCAGCAGCCAGGCGACGGCGAGAAAGACCAGCAGGCTCGCCCCCAGCCCGACCAGTACCCACAACGTCAGTGCGGCATCGCGGGCCTGGAACCAGACCAGCAGTGTGATCGCCGCGATGCCCGCGCCGAACAGCAGCGTCGCCGCGGGGCTGGGTGCGACCGCGTGCTCGACCAGCACCCGCAGCGGCGGGGTGTGCTTGAGCTGCACCAGGCTGGGCAGGGCGAAGCCGAATAGCGCGACCAGCGCGACCGCCAGTCCCAGCGCCACCGGTGTGAAGCCGGGCGGCGGCAGGTCGACCTCCAGGACCTGCGCCATCAGGTCGGCGAGCAGCAACTGCGTGACCGCGCCGATCATGATGCCCGGGATGGCCGCCAGCAGCGCCAGCATCAGCAGGCGCCAGCGGTAGATCGCCCCGATCTGCTTGGAGGACGCGCCCAGTGCGCGCATCAGCGCGGCCGCCCCCTGCTGCACGCGGTTGTAGTGTCGTGCCGCGATTACCAGTGCCGCGCCGGCGAGCAGCACGGCGACCACCGAGGCGAGACCCAGAAAGCGCGCGGCGCGGTCGAAGGCGGTCTCGAACGCCGGTTGGCTGGATTCCGGGCGTTCCAGCTGCAAGCGGTCGGGCAGGCGCTCGGCGAGTCGCTCGAGTCGGGCGTCGCGATCGTTGGCATCGCTGGCCAGCAGCAGGGCGTGTTCGACGCGGCTGGTGTCGCTCACCAGCCCGGTGGCGGCCAGATCGTCAAGGTGGATCATCAATCTGGGCGCGGCCTGGGCAAAGACGTTACCCACGTCGGGCTCGCGCTCGAGCACCGCGCCGATCGTCAGCTCTGACTGCCCCACCGCGATCGAATCGCCGATCGCGGTGTCCAGCGAGAGCAGGGCGCGTCGGGCGATCCAGACCTGATCGGCGGGCGGGCCGTGCTCGACCGTGCTCACCGTCTCGCCGTCGTCGATGCGCAGGTCGCCGCGCAGCGGGTAGGCGCCGTCGACCGCCTTGACGCCCACCAGCTGGCTCTGCTCCCCGGCGAGTGCCACGGTGGGAAAGGTGACGTGCTGGCTAGTGATCAGTTCCAGTTCCCGGGCGATCCCGACGACCTCGTCGAGTGGATCGGGCGATTCCACCCGGGCGTCGGCGGCGAGGAACTGGGCGGCCTGTGCACGCATCGCCCCGTCGACGCGGTCGACGAAGAAACCCACCGCCGTCACCGCCGACACGGCCACCAGCAGGGCGAGCAGCATGGGCGTGAGCAGTCCGTTTTGTACCTCGCGTACCAGCCCTTGCCAGGCCAGTCGGGCGTTGTGCATGACCCCGGCCATTATTTCGGACCCCGCAGCGCATCCGGATCGGGCTGCCAGTCCGTGACCCGGCCGGCATTCACCTCGAAGCCCCGGTCGCAGCGGGCGGCCAGGGCCGGGTCGTGGGTCACCAGCACCAGCGTGGTCTGGTGGCGTTCGCGCAGGCGGAAAAGCAGTTCGATGACGTGCTCGCCGGTGGCCGTGTCCAGCGAGCCCGTGGGTTCGTCGGCGAACAGGATGTCCGGTTCGATGACGAAGGCGCGGGCCAGCGCGACACGCTGCTGCTCGCCGCCGGAGAGTTGGCGAGGCATGTGGGCAAGCCGCTCACCCAGGCCGACCTCCACCAGTGCCTCGCGTGCCCGCGCCTCCGCACCGCGTTCGCCCGCCAGTTCCAGCGGCAGGGCGACGTTCTCCAGCGCATTGAGCCCGTCGATCAGCTGGAAGGACTGGAACACGAAGCCCACATGCCCGGCGCGCACCGCCGCTCGGCCGTCTTCGTCCAGGTCCTCCAACGACTGGCCGGCCAGTGTGATCCGCCCGGCGGTGGGCGTGTCCAGCCCGGCCATCAGCGCCAGCAGCGTCGACTTGCCGGCCCCTGACGGACCGACCAGCGCGACGGCCTCGCCGGGGAAGATTTGCAGGGTGGCCTCATGCACAATGGTCAGCGGTTCGGGCGTGCGCACGGTCTGCGTGACGCCCTCGACGGTCAGGATTGGCTGGCTGTCGTCTCGGGGGGTATCGGATGAGGACATGGGGAATGCTCGGAAGTCGTTGGTCGGCTGCTATCGCCGGGCTGTTGCTGCTGTGTTTCGGAGTCGGCGCGAGTATAGGTGACGACAGCCCGTCTGCGCCGACGCAGGGGGCGACGCAAGTGCTGGTGTTCGGCGATTCGCTCTCGGCGGCCTACAAGCTGCCGGCCGAGGACGGCTGGGTCGCGCGGCTGCGTGAACGCCTGGACAAGCGCGTTCCAGGCTCGTTCGAGATCACCAATGCCTCGGCCAGTGGCGAGACCACCTCCGGCGGGCTCACCCGCCTGCCCGAGGTGCTCGAGACCGGCGACTACGACTGGGTGCTGCTTGAACTGGGCGCCAACGACGGCCTGCGCGGCCTTCCGCTGAGCACCATCGAGGCCAACCTGCAGAAACTCATCGACCGCGCCGAGGAAAGCGGAGCGCAGGTGGTGCTGCTGGGCATCATGCTTCCGACCAACTACGGCCCTGCCTACGCCGACCCCTTTCGCGACATGTACGCCCGCCTGGCCGAGAAAAACGACCTCCCCGGCCTGCCCTTTCTCCTGAAAGGGGCAGCTGACGACCGCGCCCTGATGCTCGACGACGGCATCCACCCGAATGCCGAGGGACAGAAGCGGGTGCTGGAAAACGTCTGGGACGTGGTGGCGCCGTTGTGGGAGTTGGATGATGCGGAAACACCCGAGTGAGCGCGCTTCACGGAGCACACATTTGTGCCCTGCCAGCGCCGTTAAAGCATTAAACCGCGGACGCGCCTGATAACGCACCTGCAAGGTATCTTGATGGTGTGCTTAAGGGGTTGAATTGTATCAATAACCAGGTCGGGCCTGCGTTGATGGCGGGATGTTGTGCGACACTTGGAAGTGTCCATTTTTGGTTAGCTTTGAGATTTTGAGAGGAGACGGATGGCTTATAATGATCGAAGAGTTTAAAGCTGATCTGAAAAATTTAAATAGCCTCCAAGTCTATAGAAAGTACGTTCTTGGTGGCGGATGTCATTTGCTAGACAATCATAGTTTATTTGAGTTGCGAGAGGTGATCTGTGAGCATTTTCGAATAGAGTTTAATGATGTGCTGATGGTTGGTTCAGGAAAATTAGGATTTAGTATAAAGCCTTCAAGAAGATATGGGCTTTTCAATGATGACTCTGACATTGATATCGCGATTGTCTCAACCTCATTGTTTGAGCGTGTATGGCAAGAAGCTTACCTTTACAAAAAGAGTGGTGCAGATTGGCCGTCATCAGGAAGATTTTTCAAATATCTTGCTGATGGTTGGGTAAGGCCGGATAAACTCCCGCCAAGTAGTTACTTTGGTTTTACTGATGAATGGTGGAGCTTTTTCAATGATTTAACCAGTAGTAATCGATTTGGCCCTTATAAGATACGAGGCGGCCTCTATCATTCTCATTTTTTCTTGCAAGAGTACCAAACCATCTGTATTGATCAATGCATTCAGGAGGCTTTTTAATGGACACTTCAGCATCAAATAGGCGCCTTCGAGTGCTGTTAACGGCTATTGGGAACAAGACGCTCATCCCGCAGCCGGATTTTCAGAGACGCTTGGTTTGGACCAATAAGGACAAGATTGAATTCATAAAAACGGTGCTTGAAGGTTATCCGTTTCCAGAAATATACATTGCTGCGGGAAAAGTGGATCCAAAAACCGGAGACGGCGCCGAAGTTCTAGTCGATGGCCAGCAAAGAGTCACTACTTTGTACCAGTACTTTAAAGGCTCTCCTGACTTAAAGCTGGGTAAAAATTTACCCGCGTATAAAGACCTTGATGAAGGTAAACAGATAGGTTTCTTGGAGTATAAAGTAGTGGTTAGAGACATGGGAAATATGCCCATGAGCGATATTAAAGAGGTTTTTAAGCGAATTAACTCGACAAGCTATGGCCTCAATGCAATGGAGTTGCATAATTCGCGTTACGCTGGTGAGTTCAAGAAATTTGCCGAAGAGATTTCTCAAAGTAAAATCTTTGAAGATAACCGGGTGTTCACATCCACTGATATAAAACGAATGAACGATGTAAGATACTGTCTGGGTCTTATAATAACTATTATTAGTACGTATTTTAATAGGGATAAAGAGCTAGAAAATTACTTAGAGAAGTACAACGAAGATTTTCCCGGGCGGGATAAATTATATAAAGAGATATCCGAGGTTTTTTTGTTTATCGACAGATTAAATTTTAATAGCAATTCTAGAGCCTTTAAAAAGGCTGATTTCTTTACACTTTTTGTGGAGCTTCATAGGGCATTGATCAAGAATTGCCTTGCAGTTGACGCGTGTGCATTGAGAGGGCTTCTAGATGACTTTTATGCACGTGTGGATCGAGTTCCGTCCGGAGATTCTGGGGATGATAGGGAGGCTCAGGAATATTACAGCGCAGCGTTGCAGGCGAGTAACGATAGGAGTAGCAGAATCAAACGTGGCGAGTCTATTTACGCTCTAGTTCAAAATGCTGCAAGTTAACCAATGAATCAAGCCGACCGTTCTTCGCTGGCGCACCAAACGGTCGCTTATTCAAGGCGTTACGGATGAGCATCTGGAAGAGCAGCGCGGCCTTCGGCGGCATGACGATGATCTCGCGGGTGCTGGGCTTCGTGCGCGACATGCTGCTCGCGCGGGTGTTCGGCGCCAGTGCGTCGATGGACGCCTTCTTCGTCGTCTTCAAGATTCCGAATTTCCTGCGCCGGCTGTTCGCCGAGGGCGCCTTCCAGCAGGCGTTCGTGCCGGTGCTGTCCGAGTACCGCGAGACCTCGACGCGCGAGGAGCTCAAGCGCTACGTCGACTACATGTTCGGCACGCTGGCGGCGATCGTCGCGGTGGTCGTCGCGCTGGGAATCGCCGGCGCGCCACTGCTGGTGATGCTGTTCGCCCCCGGTTTCACCGACGACCCGGCCCAGCTCGAGCTCGCCGAGACGATGCTCGCGATTACCTTTCCCTACCTGCTGTTCATCTCGCTGACCGCCTTCGTCGCCAGCAGCCTGAACGCCTTTGGCCGCTTCGCCATGCCGGCGCTTGCGCCCATCTGGCTCAACTTGAGCCTGATCGCCGCGACACTGATCGCCGCGCCCTTGTTCGACGAGCCGGTGATGGCGCTTGCTTGGGGCGTGTTCGTCGCCGGGATCCTGCAGCTGTTTTTCCTGTTGCCGTTCCTCGCCCGGCTTGGTTTGCTGCCGCGCCCGAGGTTCGGTCATCACCCCGGGGTAAGAAAGACGCTGCGGCTGATGCTGCCGGCGATGTTCGGTGCCTCGGTCACGCAGATCAACCTGCTGATCGACACCATCCTCGCCTCCCTGCTGGTGGCCGGCTCGGTGAGCTGGCTGTACTACTCCGACCGCCTGGTCGAGCTGCCGTTGGGTGTGTTCGGCGTGGCGATCGGCACGGTGATCCTGCCCGCCCTGTCGCGCGCGTTCGCCCGGGGCAGCGACGAGGATTACAATCGCACCGTCAACGGCGCGCTGCGCCTGACCCTGCTGATCGGCGTGCCGGCGATGGCCGGGCTGATCGGCCTGTCGGTGCCGATCCTGGCCACGCTGTTCGAGTATGGCGCGTTCACCCCCACGGATACCCAGATGGTGTCGATGGCGATGGTCGCCTATGCCCTCGGCCTGCCGGCTTTCCTGCTGATCAAGATCTTCGCGCCGGGCTTTTTCGCCCGGCAGGACACGGTGACCCCGGTGCGCATCGCCGTGATCTCGGTGGTCGCCAACCTGGTCTTCAAGGCCCTGCTGGTGCTGCCGTGGATCATCTGGTTGGGCGGCAATCTCGCCCACGTGGGCCTGGCGCTGACCACCGTGATGGCCGCCTGGGTCAATGCCCTGTTGCTGGGGTGGACACTGCGCCAGCGCGGCGCCTGGCGGGTGGAGGCGGGCACGCGCCGGTTCATCGGCCACGTTACGCTCGCTGCCCTGGCCATGGCCGGTTTGCTTCTCTGGGTGAGCCCGGTCGCCGAGGTCTGGAGCGGCTGGGTCTGGTTCGAACGAGTCGGCGCGGTGCTCGGACTGATCACGCTGGGGGTGGTGACGTTCGTTGCGGCCGCCGCCATGTTCGGGCAGACGCCGCGCCGGCTGTGGTCAGTAGTCGCCTTCGACCGTCACGTGTCGCCCGAACACCAATGACGGAATGGCAATGACGGAACGTCAATGAAGGAAGCCCGAATGGAACTCGTCCGCCTGTCTCCCGGGACACAGCCCACCGAAGCCGCCCCACGCGCCGGCGCGGTGGTCACCATCGGCAATTTCGATGGCGTGCATCGTGGGCATCGCGCGGTGATCCGGCAGGCCGCCGCGCGTGCCGACGAGCTGGGGCTGCCGCTGACGGTGGTGATCTTCGAGCCGCTGCCGCGGGAGTTTTTCGCCGAGCGCCATGGTGTTCCGCCAGTGGCGCGGCTCACCCGCCTGCGCGAGCGCTTCCAGGCCTTCGAGGCGCTGGGCGTGGTCGACCGGCTGGTGCTGATGCCCTTCAATGCGCGGCTGGCCGGCATGTCGGCACGAGACTTCGTCAACGAGTTGCTGGTCGAGGCACTGGGTGCGCGCCACGTGGTGATCGGCGACGATTTTCGTTTCGGCGCCAAACGCGCCGGCGATTTCGCCCTGCTGGAATCGATGGGGCCGGATATTGGCTTCGGCGTCGAGCGGGCGGTGACCGTCACCCTCGACGGCGAGCGGGTCTCCTCGACGCGGGTGCGCGCGGCGCTCGAGGCCCGCGACGTGGTCGCCGCCGCGCGCCTGCTGGGCCATCCGTTCTTTCTCTGCGGGCGCGTGATGCACGGCGACAAGCGCGGCCGCCAGCTGGGTTTTCCCACCGCGAACATCGCGTTGCGACGCCGGCTGTCGCCGTTGCGCGGAGTCTTTCTGGTGCGGATGAGCGGCATCGACGGCGGGCCGCGCTTCGGCGTGGCCAATATCGGCACCCGTCCGACCGTCGATGGTGGCGAGGCGCGTCTGGAGGTGTTTGTGCTCGACTTCGACGGCGATCTCTACGGCCAGTTGGCGACGGTGGAGTTTCTGGCCGATATCCGCGACGAGCGGCGTTTCGAATCGCTGGATGCCCTGGTCGAACAGATCGGGGCGGACGTGGCCGAAGCGCGCCGATTGATAGACACGCATCGCCGGGCGGGGACGCCCTGGCCGGTGGATGAAGGAGAGACCGCATGACGTCCATCGACGTGCTGATCGACAACCCGATTGCCTGGGGGCTGGCAGCGGTCGCGCTGGTCATGCTGGTGGCGACCGCCTGGCTGGTGGCCCGACTGCGGGCCGAGACGCGCGAGCGCGACCGCCTGGTCACCGAACAAGAGCGCCTCGAGTCCCTGCTCGAGGCGGAGACCGAGTCGCTCAGCGCCGCCCGCGAGGAGTTGGCCGAGGCACGCACCATGGCCGCCCGCCATGAAACCGAGCGCCAGCACCTGGTCGAGATGCGTGATGCGCTCGAGACCCGGCGGCGCGAGGCGCAGGCGGCGCTGGATGCCGAGCGGGAGGCCAGCGCCGCGCTCAAGGCGGAAAAGGCCGAGCTGACCGAACGGCTCGAACGCGAGCGCGAGGCGGCCGAGGAGAAATTGAAGCTTCTCGACGAGGCGCGGGAGAAGCTCTCGGACGCCTTCAAGGGGCTGTCGGCCGATGCGCTGTCGCGCAACAACGAATCCTTTCTCAAGCTCGCGCGCGAGAATCTCGAGCGCTTCCAGCACCAGGCCAAGGACGACCTCTCGGCGCGCCACAAGGCGATCGAGCAACTCACCGCACCCATCCGCGAGCGCCTGGAGAAATTCGATACCAAGCTCGACGGGCTCGAGCAGGCGCGTACCGGCGCCTATTCGGCCTTGAGCCAGCAGGTCAACGACCTGCTGCAGACCCACCTGCCGCGGCTGCACCGCGAGACCGCGGACCTGGTCAAGGCCTTGCGCCAGCCGCAGGCGCGCGGGCGCTGGGGCGAGCTGCAACTCAAGCGCGTGGTCGAAATGGCCGGCATGCTCGAACACTGCGACTTCGAGGAGCAGGTCAGCCAGTCCACCGAGGCCGGCCGCCTGCGCCCCGACATGATCGTCCACCTGCCCGGTGGTCGACAGGTGGTGGTCGATGCCAAGGCACCAGTGGACGCCTACCTGCAGGCCGTCGAGGCGCACGACGAGACCGCCCGCAAGGCCGCACTGGTCCACCATGCCCGCCAGGTACGCAATCACGTCGGCCAGTTGGCGAAGAAGAGCTACTTCGACCAGTTCGACCCGTCACCGGAGTTCGTGGTGCTGTTCGTTCCGGGCGAGGCCTTCTTCTCCGCGGCGCTGGCCGAGGACCCGGGGCTGATCGAGTACGGCGCCGAGAACCGCGTCATCCCGGCGAGCCCCACCACCCTGATCGCGCTGTTGAAGGCCGTCTCCTACGGCTGGCGGCAGGAGGCCATGGCGCAGAATGCCGCCGAGGTGGCCGCGCTGGGCAAGGAGCTCTATGAGCGCATCGGCACGCTGGCGGATCACTGGAACAAGGTGGGCAATCGGCTCAATCAGGCCGTGGATGCCTACAACAGCTCCGTGGGTACGCTCGAGTCCCGCGTGCTGCCCAGCGCGCGCAAGTTCCGCGATCTCAAGACCGTCTCCGCCGAGAAGGACATCGCCTCGCTCGATCCGGTGACCCAGGAGCCGCGCCCGTTGACGGCCGCCGAGCTGACCGAGGCGTTGTCCGATTCCTCCGAAGGTCAGGCGGCGTCGAAAGAGTAGTTGCCTGCAGGAATGGAGGGTGACTGGCGCGGGAGCAAGGCGTGTCGATGTGGAGTCGCTGGATCAGTTCTCAATCGCGAGGCGGGCATGCCCATAGTTGGTGATCAATGGATTACCCCGCCTGAATAACACCCTGTAGCAGGGTGTCGACGATCTCGACGGCGTGTTCCCGCCCCTCCGGCATCCGGGCGTAGACGCGCAAGCCGAAGATGCCCGTCATCAGCAGGCGCGCCTGGCGCTCCGGGGACGTCACCGTCCGAATCGACCCGTCGCCCTGTCCCTCGTCGAGCACCTCGGCAAAACGACCCTCCACGTATTTCAGTGCCTCGCCGGCCCGCCGACGCAGTTCCGGCTCGTCGGCCGGTGCCTCGATCAGTGTGTTGATCAGCAGGCACCCCTTGTTCTCCGCGTCGTGCGCCGAGCCGTCCAGCAGGTTGTCGAAGAATCGTCGAATCCGTGCGGCGGCATTTCCTTCCCCGCCCAGCGTGGCCTCGGTTTCCCGGCGCAATGCCCGGGTGTACAGGTCGACCGACTCCAGGAACATGCCCTGCTTGTTGCGAAAGGCCGCGTAGAGACTGCCCGGGTTGAGGCGTGTGGCCTGGGTGAGGTCGCGCATCGAGGTGCGGTTGTAACCCCGTGACCAGAAGAGCTTCATCGCCTCGGTCAGTACCTGGTCGCGTTCGAATGCCGCCGTTCTTGCCATGGTGGTCATCAATCCTGGTCGCTGGTGCGTTGCTCGCACTTATTTGAACGATCGTTCGTGTTGGTATACGTTCCTTGTGCGTTGAACGTTTGTTCAATTATAACCCGTCGAGGAGTCGTGGCAATGTCCGACCGTTATCCCGTCCATACCGCCGAAACCGCGCCAGACAAGGCTGCCGCCTCGATCGAACAGGCCACCGCGGCATTCGGTTTCCTGCCCAACCTGATCGGCATCATGGCCGAGTCCCCGGCGCTGGCCGAGGCGTACCTGTCGCTTTCCGACATCTTCCAGTCGAAAACCGGCCTCGATGCCGCCGAGCAGCATGTCGTGCTGCTGACCGTCAGCCGCTACCACGAGTGCCACTACTGCATGGCCGCGCACACGACCACCGCGGGGATGATGGGAGTGGATGACCCGGTGGTCGAGGCGATCCGCAACGACCAGCCGATTGATGACCCCAGGCTGGAGGCCCTGCGCCAGTTGACCCACGAAATGGTCGATCGTCGAGGGTGGCCGAGCGAGGCGACTCAGCAGCGCTTCTTCGATGCCGGCTACGAGCCGTCGCAGCTGTTCGACGTGCTGGTGGGCATCGCGCAGAAGACCTTGAGCAATTACACCAACCACCTGGCGGATACACCGGTGGATGAACCAATGCAGGGCAATGCCTGGACACCGCCGTCGGCGTGAACTAACCCTGTTCCTGTTCCCCGAGACAACAAATGGAGTGAAGTGATGAACCGCAACACGATGTTTTCGAAAATGCGAGCCGCATTGTTGGGCACGCTATTGGCTGGGCCGGCCTTTGCGCTGCCGGCCACGGCCCTGGCCGGTAATGGCCTGACGACGCTGGAAAGCCAGTACAGCGTGGCCGAGACCGAAGAGCGGCTGGTCGAGGCGGTCGAAGGCAAGGGCCTGACGGTCATGGCACAGGTCGATCACCAGGCCAACGCCAAGACGGTTGACATGGAGATGCCTGCGACGCGGCTGGTGATCTTCGGCAACCCAGCGGCAGGCACCCAGTTGATGAAGTGTGCTCCGACGGTGGCGATCGACTTGCCGATGAAGATGCTGATCTGGGAAGACGGGGATATCGTCAAGGTGGCCTACAACACGGCCGACTACCTCGTCGAACGACACGGGATCGGCGATTGTGCCGCGCCGGTGCAGGAGAAGGTCGGCCAGGCACTCGATGGGTTTGCGCGGGCCGCCACTGGCGCTGAATGACGCGCGAAGTGCCCCCGCGCGCGGCGCTGGATTGCCAGCCAGGCGAGACATTGAAGAACGGTCCGCAAATTGAACTGACCCCTGTCCGGTGGGTACCAACCCGACCGACAGGGGTTTTCTCAATGCGAGGCATTCGTTGGCGTTCGAGTTGCAGACAACCCGGCGCTGCGAGCACAGTTCCAGGGGACCTTCGTGGAACCACGCGATGGTTTCGCACCAACGGGGATGGGGCATGGTTAGGACTGTCCTCGTGCTGCCACGTCGACACCGCTAGCTGGCGGACCGGATACTTCGAACTCGTAGGGCGCTCACATGCATTGGCGTTTTCTCTTCTTTGCCGTTCTATCGATCGCCCTGATCGGCGCGATTGGGTTTCTTTGGTCACCCATGTGGTGGGCTTTCCTGGTGGTGCTCCCCCTGATTGCCATCGGGCTGTACGACATGGCACAGCCGCGGCATTCATTGCGTCGCAACTTTCCCCTGGTCGCGCGAGGGCGGTGGCTAATGGAGCGGATGCGGCCATTCATCCGCCAGTACCTGCTGGAATCGGACACCGATGGCAGGCCGATCAGCCGCATGTTCCGCTCGGTGGTCTACCAGCGCGCCAAGCAACAGAGCGAGACGGTGCCCTATGGCACGCGCGTCGATACGTATCGGTTGGGATACGAGTGGCTGGCCCAGTCGATGGCGGCCATCGACGTCGAGGAGATCGACCCCGACCTGCGCGTGACGGTGGGTGGTCCGCAATGCAGGCAGCCGTACTCCGCCAGTGTGCTCAACATCTCCGCCATGAGCTATGGGTCACTCAGCCCTACCGCCATTATGGCGTTGAACCGCGGCGCGCGGCTCGGCGGCTTCTCGCATAACACCGGCGAGGGTGGGCTGAGCCCCTATCACCTCGAACACGGTGGCGATCTGGTTTGGCAGATCGGGACGGGGTATTTCGGTTGTCGGGATGACCAGGGGCGGTTCTGCGCCGAGACCTTCCGTGAGCGCGCCTGTCTGCCGACGGTCAAGATGATCGAGCTCAAGATCTCGCAGGGGGCCAAGCCTGGCCATGGCGGGATCCTGCCGGCCGAGAAGAATACCGCCGAGATCGCGGCGATTCGTGACGTGCCGCCGGGCACGCGCATCAATTCCCCGCCGGTTCACAGCGCCTTCGATTCGCCGCTGGGCCTGATCGACTTCGTCGAGCGGCTGCGCGATCTCAGCGACGGCAAGCCGGTGGGGATCAAGCTCGCGATTGGTCGCAAGAGTGAATTCCTCGCGATCGGCAAGGCGATGGTCGAACGCGGGATCTACCCGGACTTCATCACCGTCGATGGTGGTGAAGGGGGGACTGGTGCGGCGCCGATCGAGTACACCAACTCCGTGGGCATGCCCCTGCGCGAGGCCCTGGCCTTCGTCGACGACAGCCTGACGGGTTTCGGCATTCGCCAGCACATCCGGGTGATCGCCTCGGGCAAGATCTTCACCGGGTTTCATTTGGTCAAGAATCTCGCCCTGGGGGCGGACCTCTGCAACAGCGCGCGCGGCATGATGCTGGCGCTGGGTTGCGTCCAGTCGTTGACGTGCAACAGCAATCGCTGTCCCACGGGCGTGGCAACACAGAACCCCAATCTCTATCGGGGGCTGGTCGTGTCCGATAAGGGCTCACGGGTTTGCCATTTCCACCAAGGCACGTTGGCGGCGACGTCGGACCTGCTGTCGTCCGCCGGGTTGCGCCACCCCGAGGCGCTCAACCGCACCCACCTCTACCGTCGGATCAGTCCGGATTCGATCCGACGTTATGACGAGATCTTTCCCTACGTGCGCAAGGGCAGCTTTCTCGACGACCCGCCCGAGCGCTATGCCCTGGAATTGCGCGAGGCGAGAGCGGACAGCTTTCTGCCCGAGGCCTGCCTGACGGAGATTCGGGACTCACGCCAGCCGGTGGCGCGCGACTGACGGTGAGTCGCTATCCCTCGTTTGGCAGGGGCAAGGCCAAACGCGCGCCGCGTGCCTCTGGGCAAAAGAAAGGCCGGGGAAGTCCCCGGCCATTTTTACTCTAGGTCGTCGCGCATTCTCAGGTGGTCGTGGGGAGTTTGCGTCTCTGCCACAGCCAGTAGATCACCGGCAGGACGATCATCGACAGGATCGGTGCGGTGATCATGCCGCCGACCATCGGCGCGGCGATGCGCGACATCACCTCCGAGCCGGTCCCCACGCCGATCATGATCGGCATCAGGCCGGCGAGGATCACGGCGACGGTCATCGCCTTGGGCCGTACCCGCAGCACCGCCCCTTCCATCAGGGCGTCCCTGAGGTCGGCGCGCGTGTTGAACTGGCCTTCCTCCTGGCGGCGCTTGATCGCCTGGTCGAGGTAGATCAGCATCACCACGCCGAACTCGGCGGCCACCCCAGCCAGGGCGATCAGTCCCACCGCCACCGCGATCGAGAGGTTGTAGCCCAGCGCCCACAGCAGCCAGAAGCTGCCGATCAGCGCGAAGGGCAGGGTGCCCATGATCATGACCGCCTTGCCGCCGTGGCGGAAGGCCAGGTACAGCAGCAGGAAGATGATCGCCAGCGTCAGCGGCACTACCTGCTTGAGGCGCTCGGCAGCACGCTCCATGTAGCGGTACTGGCCGGCCCACTCGATCGCGTAGCCCGGCGGCAGGTCGACCTCGTCGCGCAGCACCTGCTTGGCCCGTTCGACGTAGCCGCCCAGGTCCACGCCGCGGGTGGTGACGAAGACGAAGCCGGCCGGTCGACTGTTCTCCGACTTGATCACCGGTGGGCCGGACTCGATCTCGACGCTGGCGACCTGTCCCAGCGCCACGGTCGACCCCGTGGGTGTGACGATCGGCAGATCGCGCAGTGCCTCGACCGAATCGCGGTCGGCCTGCGGGTAGCGCAGGCTGACCGGGAAGCGTTCCAGTCCCTCGACGGTATCGGTCACCTTGACCCCGCCAACGGCCAGGCTGATCACCCGCTGGATCTCGCCGATGTTCAGCCCCACGCGTGCGGCCTTGGCGCGGTCGGGGGTGATCACCACGTAACGCCCGTCGGAGGTGCGGTCGGCGAACGCGCTGCGCGTGCCGGGCAGGCCCTTGAGCGCGGTCTCCACCTCCTGGCCGATCGCCTCGATCTGCTCCAGATCCGAGCCGGTGATCTTGATGCCGATGGGCGTCTGGATGCCGGTGGTCTGCATGTCGATGCGGGTCTTGATCGGCATTACCCAGGCGTTGTTGAGGCTGGGGAAGTCGACCTTGTCATCGAGCCGTTCGATCAGGTCGTCGAGCGTCACGCCCTCGTCCCACTCGTCACGCGGTTTGAGCGTGATGCTGGTCTCGATCATGGTCAGCGGGGCGGGGTCGGTGGCCGTGTTGGCCCGGCCGATCTTGCCGAACACGCGCTCGACTTCCGGCTCCTGGGCGATCAGGCCGTCGACCTGCTGCATCAGCAGGCGCGCCTCGCCCACCGACAGGCCCGGCAGGGTGGTGGGCATGTACAGCAGATCGCCCTCGTCGAGTTGCGGCATGAACTCCGAGCCCAGCCCCGAGCCCAGCCCGGCGAGCCGCGGTGAGCCGTCGAACCACCCCTGCCACTGGCGCTCGAGGCCTGATTGCCAGTCGGTGACCTGCGCCTGCCAGTCCGTGTCCCCGCCCCACTTGAGCGGCGAGAGAAAGCCGGAAACGCCGGCAAACGGCAGCACGGCCGAGAGCAGGAGCAGCAGGGCGCCGACCAGCACGGTCTTCGGGAAGCGCAGGGCGCCGGACAAGAGCGGCCGATAGCCCCAGATCAGGAAGCGGTTGAGCGGGTTGCTTTCCTCCTTGGGGATCCGCCCGCGGATGAAATAACCCATCAGCACCGGCACCAGCGTCACGGCCAGGCCGGCGGCGGCCGCCATGGCGTAGGTCTTGGTGTAGGCCAGCGGGGCGAACAGGCGGCCTTCCTGCGCCTCAAGGGCGAATACCGGCAGGAACGACAGGGTGATGATCAGCAGGGAGAAGAACAGGGCCGGACCGACCTCGCTGGCCGCGCGGCCGATCAGGTGCCAGTGCTTCTCGCCTTTCGGGGCCTGTCCGTATTGCTCGCGGTAGCGGGCCAGGTGCTTGTGGGCGTTCTCGATCATCACGA
Source organism: Guyparkeria sp. SCN-R1 (assembly GCF_003932495.1). Taxonomy (GTDB): domain Bacteria; phylum Pseudomonadota; class Gammaproteobacteria; order Halothiobacillales; family Halothiobacillaceae; genus Guyparkeria. The sequence goes on along the minus strand of NZ_QZMT01000003.1, from coordinate 39,191 downwards.
TCGCGGCATCGACCATCGCGCCGATGGCGATCGCGATCCCGCCCAGCGACATGATGTTGGCGTTGATGCCCTGCCAGTGCATGACAATGAACGCGGCGAGAATGCCCAGCGGCAGGCTGACGATGGCGACGAACGCCGAGCGCAGGTGGAACAGGAAGATCAGGCTGACCAGTGCCACCACGATCAGCTCCTGGACCAACTTCTTCTCGAGGAAGGCCACTGCCCGCTCGATCACGCCGCTGCGATCGTAGGTGGTCAGTACCTCCACGCCCTCGGGCAGGCCGGACTTGACGTCCTCGAGCTTCTCCTTGACCGCGGCGATCACCTCGCGGGCGTTCTCGCCGTGGCGCATCACCACGATGCCGCCGACGACCTCGCCCTTGCCGTCGAGCTCCGCGATGCCGCGCCGTTCGGCCGGCCCGACCTCGACCCGGCCGAGATCGCGGACCGTGATCGGCGTGCCCGAATCCGAGACGCCCACCGGGATCTGCGCGATGTCGTCGACCGACTGCAGGTAGCCGCGGCTGGTGATCATGTACTCGGCGCCGCCGCGTTCCATCACGCCGCCGCCGACCTCGCGGTTGGCCTCGGCGATCGCCTCGCGCAGCTCGGTGATCGAGATGCCGAACACCCGCAGGCGCTGCGGGTCGACCACGATCTGGTACTCGCGCACCATGCCGCCGACCGTGGCCACTTCCGAGACCCCCTCGACCGACTCGAGCTGGAACTTCAAGAACCAGTTCTGCAGTGTCGTCAGCTCGGAAAGATCATGCTGGCCGGTGGGATCGTTCAGCGCGTACTGGAACACCCAGCCCACGCCGGTGGCATCCGGACCCAGACTGGGGGTGACACCCTCGGGCAGGTCCTCGCTGGCCTGGTTGAGGTATTCGAGTACCCGCGAGCGGGCCCAGTAGAGGTCGGTGCCTTCCTCGAAGGTGACGTAGGTGTAGGAGTCGCCGAAGAACGAGTAGCCGCGCACAGCCGTCGAGCCGGGCACGGCCAGCAGGCGGGTGGTCAGCGGGTAGGTGACCTGGTCCTGAACCACCTGCGGCGACTGGCCCGGATAGCTGGTCTTGACGATCACCTGCGTGTCGGAGAGATCCGGTATCGCGTCCAGCGGGGTGGCCTTCCAGCTCGCCCAGCCGGCCACGGCCAGCAGGGCGGCCAGCAGGACGACCAGCACCCGCAGGCGGATGCAGGCATGGATGAGTCGCTCGATCATGTCTGCCTCCCCTTAGTGCTGGTGACCGGACTGGCCGTTGCCGGACGAGTCCTTTTCCTTCGACGTCTCCGAGCCACTGGAGCCGGACAGGCGCGAGAAGGCGGCCTGGACGTTCGACTCCGAGTCGATCAGGAACTGCCCGGAGGCGACCACCTGATCGCCGGCCTCCAGCCCCGAGACGATCTCGGTGTAGCCGCCGGCCTCGACGCCGGTCTCCACCACCATCGGCCGGAAGCGACCCTCGCCGGTGCGTACCACCACGCGGGCGCCGCCGGGTGCGGGGATGATGGCGGTCGACGGCACGGTCAGCACCTCGGGGGCGTTTGCCGGGCTCAAGGTGACCTCGGCGAACTGGTTGGGGCGCAGCAGGCCGTCCTCGTTGTCGAAGACCAGCCGCACTCGCAGCGTGCGTGACTGCGGGTCGAGTTCCGGATAGACGAAGTCCACCGTGCCCTCGAATTCGCGGCCGGGGACGCCGTCCACGTGCATGCGGGCGGTCTGGCCCTCGCCGACTGACTGCATGCGCCGTTCGAGTACGTCGACGTTGACCCACACCTGGTCGCGGCGGGCGATGGTGTAGAGCTCCATGTCCGGGCGGATGTACATGCCCTCGCGCAGGTCGATCTCGGCGACATAGCCGTCCTGCGGGGCGAGCAACGGGATGCGACGTTGCACCTTACGCTCGCGGCGGATGCGCTCGATGGTCGACTCGGGCACATTCAGCAGTTCCAGGCGCGCGCGACTGGATTCGATCAGGTCGTCCATGCCGCGCCGCAGGGCCACCAGGTAGTCCTGCTGGGCGGAGACGATGTCGGGGGAGTAGACCTCGAGCAGCACGTCGCCCTGCTTCACGCTGGCCCCGATGGAGGCGACCTTGAGCGTTTCCACCCAGCCCTCGGCGCGCGGGTGGACGTGGGCGAGCCGGTCCTCGTCGTAGCCGACGGTGCCCACCGTGCGGATCTCGCCGGCGAGCTGTCGCTCGGCGGCCTCGCTGATGACCACGTTCATGTGGCGCACGGTGATCGGGTCGACCGACACGCCCGGGTAGCTGGGCACCTCCTGACCGGAGTCCGACTTGCCGCCGCCCACCTCGCTGGCCGGGTATTCCTTCTCGACCAGATCCATGCCGCAGATGGGGCAGCTGCCGGGTTCCTCCTCGACGATCTGCGGGTGCATCGGGCAGGTCCAGCGGGTGACCGTATCGCCGCCGTCACTCGCGGATTGGGCGTGATCGTGGCCTTCGTCCGCGTCCTCGTTGGCGGAGGATTCGGTGGTCTGCTCGGCCTCCTCGGCGGGGAATTCCTTCTCGACTAGGTCCATGCCACAGATCGGACAGCTGCCGGGTTCTTCCTCGACGATCTGCGGGTGCATCGGGCAGGTCCAGCGGGTCACGGTGTCGCCGCCGTCATCGGACGATTCGGCTTGATCATTGCCCTCATCGTTCGAGGTGGGCTCCGCGTCTTCGTTCGCTGCCTGCTCGGCCTCCTCGGCGGGGAATTCCTTCTCGACCAGGTCCATGCCGCAGATCGGGCAGCTGCCGGGTTCTTCCTCGACGATTTGCGGGTGCATGGGGCAGGTCCAGCGGGTCACGGTGTCGCCGCCGTCGCTCGCGGACTGGGCGTGATCGTGACCGTCGTGGTCGTTCTGGTTGCCATTGTCGGCCGCCATCACCGAGGTGATCGCCGGGTTGACGCCCATCAGCAGGGCCGGGGTGACCAGGGCCGAGCCCAGCAGCGTGACGCGGGTGAGTCGCTTGATGCGGACAGTCGGATGGCGATGCGTGTGGGTCTTCATGCGGTCGGCTCCAGCAGGTAGCGCAGGTCGATGAGTTGGTCGGCACGGTCGAGGCGCAGGGTGAGCAGTTCCTGGCGGGCCTCGACGACGGCGCGTTCGGCCTCGATCAGGGCGTCGAATTCGCCCCGCCCGGAGCCGATCTCGCCGCGGATCATCTCGGCGACCTGTTGTAGTTCGGGAATGATGTCGGTCTCGTAGCGCGTGACGCGCCGGTCCAGGGCGGTCAGGCGGGCGCGGATGCCGTCGGCCTGGGCGGCGAGATCACGCGCGCGCTTGGTCAGCTCGAGCTGGGCGGCCTGGGCGGACTGTTGCGCCCCGCGTAGCCGGGGGGACTGGCGGCGTTCGCTGAAGATCGGCAGGCTCACGCTCACGCCGGCGGACAGCGTGTTGGGCTCGCTGCCGGCGCGCAGGCCATAGCCGACCTGCAGACCGATTTCCGGGGCGAATTGCTCTTCGGCCTCGCCCACCTGGGCGCGAGCGGCTTCGAGTTCGGCGCGCAGGCGGTCGAGCTCGGGCTGCTGGTCGAGCTCGCCGCTCGGCTCGTCGCTCAGGCTGGTGGGCAGGGAGTCCGGCAAGGGGCGCTGGGCGGCATCACCTACCCAGCGTGCCAGCCGGGCCCGGGCGGCCTCGGCCTCGCCCCGGCGACGGTCGAGGGCATCCCCGATCCGCGACAGCCGCGCCTGCAGGGCGACCAGATCGCTACCGCTGGCCTCGTTGACCTGGTAGGCGGTGCGCGCACTTTCCAGCAACTCCCGGTACAGCGCGCGCTCGGTCTCGAGCAGGCGGCCAAGGGCCTCTTCGCGGTAGACGGCCAGCCACAGTCGGCGCACCTCGCGCTTGAGCTGGCGGTCGGCGGTGGCCAGGGCGGCTGCCGAGCCGGCGACGCGGGCTTCGGCCTGCTCGCCGCGGAAGGCGAGCGTGTCACCCGGCGGCAGGCTCTGCGAGAGCGTCACCACCGTCTGGGTCATGGGTGAATCGCTCAGGCTGTAGTTGTCGGTGGGCACGTTCTGCAGGGCGACGGACAGCCGCGGGTCGGGCAGTTCGTCGGCGGCCTCGGCGGTCGCGGCCAGACCGGCGCGCCGTCGATCGGCAGCCTGCAGGCCCTCGTCGCTCTGGGTTGCGGCCTGTTCGGCTGCTTCCAGTGTCAGGCGTGGCCCGGCATCTGCCGACGAGTCGGCCAGGCTTGGCGTGATCGGCGCGACGATCGCCAGCCAGGCCACGGCGGCCCGCGAGAGAATGGATTGGTTCATGGAGGTTTCCTCGGTTAAAGACGGTCAGCGGGAAGCTGGGTCAGCCGAGGTGTGCGAGGCGTGATGCCCCGGGGTTCTCGGCTGTGTCAGGCCGAGAGGGGAGGGCGGAACGGGGTGTTCGGAACGCCGGCGGCCATCGAGTCGGCCAGCGGCGCGTCGAGGGTGCCGTTGGGCAGGTGGATGGCGGCGGGTGTGGCCTGGGCCGGCAGCGAGAAGCCGCCCAGCAGCACGCAGTTGCCGCAGTGGTCACAGCCCGCCGAGGCAGTTGGCTGCTCGGTCGTGCCGCTCGTGCTCGGGCAATCGGCCGAGTGCTCGATTGTCTCGTCGATCGGACAATCGAGCATGGCCACGCCGGCGGTCACCGCGTTCAGCGGTGCCCAGAAGGCGAGCAGCAGGGTGACCAGGTGCATGAATTTCATGGTGCCGGGACTATAGGTGCCTCTTTTGGCGGGCGCAAGGCCTATCGCGGATTGGCGGTCAGTCGGGTGTCAACCGCAGCAGTCGACCATCGGCATGGTCGGTGATCACCCAGAGCGCACCGTCTGGCCCGACCTCGACATCGCGGATACGCCACTCGCGTTCCTCCAGCCAGCGTTCCTCGCTGACCACGCGTTCGCCATCCAGTTGCAGACGGGCGAGGTGGCGCTTGACCAGTGCGCCGACGAACAGGTTGCCCTGCCAGTCAGGCGCGGCGGCGTGATCGTAAAAGGTCATGCCGGAGGGGGCGATCGATGGCGTCCAGTGATGGAGCGGTCCGGTCACGCCCTCGACCTCGTCCGGGGCGATTTCCGGGCCGGCATACTCGCGGCCGTAGGTCTGGATCGGCCAGCCGAAGTTCTCCCCGGCGGCCGGGATGTTGATCTCGTCTCCGCCGCGCGGGCCGTGTTCATGGATCCAGACGCGGCCGGTTTGCGGATGAGTGGCTGCCCCCTGCGGGTTGCGGTGGCCATAGCTGAAGATCGCGTCTTCGGCATCGGGCCGGTCGACGAACGGGTTGTCGGCCGGAATGCGGCCGTCGTCGTGGAATCGCAGGACCGAGCCGTTGTGATCGGCGAGATCCTGGGCGCGATTGCGTTCGCCGCGGTCGCCGACGGTCATGAACAGGAGCCCGTCGCGATCGAAGGCCAGCCGCGAACCGAAATGAATGCCGGAATCGACACAGGGCGTGGCGACATGCAGTGTCTTGAAGTCGACCAGCCGGTTGTCCTCCAGTCGCCCGCGGCCCAGGTGGGTGGCGTTGCCGCCGTCGCAGCGCCCGGCCCAGGTCAGGTAGATCCATTGGCCGTCGGCATGCGCCGGATGGGCGAGCACGTCGAGCAGCCCACCCTGGTTGCGGTGGTCGACCTCGGGCACACCCTCGATCGCCTGGCGCTCACCGGTCGCCGGGTCGATGCGCCAGAGTCGGCCGCGCCGCTCGGTAACCAGCAACTCGCCATCGGCTAGAAAGGTCAGGGCCCAGGGGTGATGCAGCTCGTCGGTGATCGTCTCGACGGCCGGCTCGGCCAACGCCGGCTGGACGGCGAATAGTGGCACCAGCGGCAGGAGAATGAGCAGGGCAAGTCGTGCACGAAACATGGTGGTTCCTCGCGGCGAGTGTTCCGGTCATGTGGGGTTCGAGATTAGACGAGTCGGTCGAGGTTCTCAGGCCAGCATCGGGTAGCTGAGCAGCGAGAAGTGCAGCACGTTGACCAGCCAGTGCAGCGCGATGGCCGGCCAGAGCGAACCGCTTTTCCAGGCGACCCAGCCGTAGCCCAGCCCGGCGACGGTGGCCGCGGCAGCGAACTCGACGCCAAACGGCAGATGCGCCAGCCCGAAGATCAGCGCGGTGAGCCACCAGGCATGCACCGCGCCCAGCCGGGCCAACAGCTGCCGCTGGATCAGGCCGCGGAACAGCACTTCCTCGGCGGCGACCGTGACCAGGTTCACTGCGGCAAACAGGGTCAGTAGCGATACGCCGGGCCAGCCCGGCTGCCAGCGGAACAGGCCGGTGGCGATGCCGAACGCGATCGCCGCGGCGATGGTCGCGAGCCCGGCTGTTAGCAGGGATAACGGACGGGTTGCCCGCCAACGCCCGAGCAGCAGCGGCAGCCAGGCGGCCACCAGCAGGGCCTGGTCGACCGACAGGTAGAGGCTGTGGGGCAGGCAGTCGCGGCAGAAGTGTCGGTCCTGCCAGATCCGCGGGTTGTCAAAGCCGGGCCAGAGATGAAGGCTGAGGATCACGCCCAGGCCGATGACGATGGTCGCGGTGATTGGGCCGATCGTCCCGCGGGTGGCGGTGATCAGCCCCAATCCCAGCAATGGCAGTAGCACTGCCAGGCCTGGTGGCTCGGCGTGTCCGGTGAACAGCGCGGCCAGGCCCGTGGTCACGGAGAGAGCCAGGGCGAGGCCCCAGTGGCGAAGATCGGTCATGGGGTGTTCTGACACTTTTGTTCGTTCCGGCGTGGGGCCCTGGTCATTGGAAAAGGGCATTGTCGCCGAGGGGGCGGCTAGCGAGGACGTGGTCATCGATTTTGGCCGACACGGAGGGCATTCATGCGTATAAGCGGTTGTTTTTATCGGGGAATGCACTAGAATTCGCCGGCCTTGGGGGAATACCGAACGGCGCGCGAGCCGCGCCGTTCCGCCTTTCCCTCGTGGTCGGCACGGCCTATCCCATGCGCACCAGACGAGGTTTTATGACGACTGTTGCCAAGCGAAGCATTCCCGGAACCCGCCACGCGACAGCGGCGGGTACGCAGGATGGGCAGGCGCCCAAGCTGCAGGTCTTCACCGATCGCCACCTCGACAAGATCGAGCCGCTCAAGCGACTCGGCGAGGAGGCGCTGTTCGAGATGAAGGTCGTCGCGAGCGTGCTGCCGTTTCGCGTCAACAACTACGTCATCGAGAACCTGATTGACTGGGACCGTGCCCCCGACGACCCGATCTTCGCCCTGACCTTCCCGCAGCGTGACATGCTCGACCCCGAGATGTACGAGCAGATGGCCGAGCTGCATCGCCGCGAGGCGCCCAAGGAGGAGATCACCGCGCTGGCCTGGAAGCTGCGGCACAAGCTCAACCCGCACCCGGCCGGCCAGATGGAGATGAACCTCCCCGAGGTCAACGGCGAGACGGTCGAGGGCGTGCAGCACAAGTACCGCGAGACCGCGCTGTTCTTCCCCAGTCAGGGGCAGACCTGTCACAGCTACTGCACCTTCTGCTTCCGCTGGGCGCAGTTCGTCGGTGACAAAGACCTCAAGATTGCCTCCAAGGAGGCCGGCCAGCTGCTCGACTACTTGGCTGAGCGTCCCAACCTGACCGATCTGCTGATGACCGGCGGCGACCCGATGGTGATGAAGACCAAGCACCTGGCGCCGTATCTCGAGGGCCTGCTCGACGAACGCCTCGAGCACGTGCAGACCGTGCGCATCGGCACCAAGGCGCTGTCGTTCTGGCCGTATCGCTTCGTCACCGATGCGGACGCCGACGAGCTCCTGGGGCTGTTCGAGCGGCTGGTCGAGTCCGGCAAGCACGTCGCGGTGATGGCGCACATCAACCACTACCAGGAGATGGAGAACCCCATCTTCCGCGAGGCGGTCAAGCGCATCCGCGCCACCGGCGCCGAGATCCGCACCCAGAGCCCGTTGATCAAGCACATCAACGATTCGGGCGAGGTCTGGGCGCGCATGTGGCGCGAGCAGGTACGTCTGGGCATGATTCCCTATTACATGTTCGTCGAGCGCGACACCGGGGCGAAGTACCGCTTCGAGGTGCCGCTGGCCGAGGCGCACCGGATCTATCGCGACGCGATGAAGCGGGTTTCGGGCCTGGCGCGTACCGCCCGTGGCCCGTCCATGTCCGCTGGACCGGGCAAGGTCGAGATCCAGGGCGTGGCCGAGATCCAGGGCGAGAAGGTGTTCGTCCTGCGCTTCGTCCAGGGTCGCAACCCGGATTGGGTCCAGCGGCCGTTCTTCGCCAAGTACGACGAGCAAGCCACCTGGCTCAATGAGCTGACGCCGGCCTTCCGCGAGGAGACGTTCTTCTTCGAGGACGAGTACGCGGCGATGCAGGAGGAAAGCGGCCTCAAGGTGATCGATGCCGCGGAAGTCGAGGCATAAGCCCTTGGGAAGTCTGCAGATCTCCCTTGACGGACGGGGCGCGGGTCGCTAAGATTGCGCGCCTTCAAACAACGCCGGTCGGTGGCAGCAATGTGTCGCCGACCTCTTTACGCATAAACATTCGGGTTTTACAGCATGTACGCAGTGGTCGTTACCGGCGGTAAGCAGTACCGCGTCGAGCAAGGCAGCAAGGTGCGCGTCGAGAAGCTCTCTGGCGAAGCCGGCAGCACCGTGACGCTGGATCAGGTTTTGATGGTCGGCGACGGCTCTGACATCAAGGTGGGCACGCCCAACGTCGATGGCGCGAGCGTCACCGCCGAGATCGTCGGCCAGGGTCGTGGCAAGAAGGTGGAGATCATCAAGTTCCGCCGCCGCAAGCACCACATGAAGCGTCAGGGCCACCGCCAGGCCTACACTGAACTCAAGATCACCGGCATCAGCGCCTAAGCGCCCGGTGACCAGACCAGGAGACTTGAACCATGGCACATAAGAAAGCAGCAGGCTCTACCCGGAACGGGCGCGACAGTGAAAGCAAGCGCCTCGGCGTGAAGCGTTTCGGCGGTGAAGCCGTCTCCGCTGGCAGCATCATCGTTCGTCAGCGTGGCACCAAGTTCCACGCCGGCAGCAACGTGGGCGTCGGCCGCGACTACACCCTGTTCGCCCTGACCGACGGCCAGGTGAAGTTCGAGACCAAGGGTCCGAAGAGCCGCCGTTTCGTCAGCATCGAGTCGGCCTGAACCGGCACGATGTAAGTTGGCGGTCAGCCCGGCTGGCCGGTGACCGTCGTCTGAGCCCCGCCCGCGAGCGGGGCTTTCGTGTTTGTGGTCTGTCCGCAATCGGACAGGGAATTGTGGGGATCGTGTCGTGAAATTTGTCGATGAAGCGACCATCAAGGTCAAGGCCGGTGATGGCGGCAATGGCGTGGTGAGCTTTCGCCGCGAGAAGTACGTGCCATTCGGCGGACCGAACGGCGGCGATGGCGGTGACGGTGGGTCGGTGTACCTGGTCGGCGACGTCAACCTCAACACCCTGGCCGACTTCCGCTTCCAGCGCCACTACGAGGCCGAGCGGGGCAAGAACGGCGCGGGCCGCAACATGACCGGCCGAAAGGGCGGCGACCTGTACGTCCACGTGCCGCTGGGCACGGTAGTCCACGACGAGGACACCGGCGAGGGGATCGGCGAGGTGGTCGAGGCCGATGCCGAGCTGCTGGTGGCCAAGGGGGGCTGGCACGGGCTGGGCAACACCCGGTTCAAGAGCTCGATCAATCGTGCCCCGCGACAGAAGACCGACGGCACGCCGGGCGACGAGCGCCGGCTGCGCCTGGAGCTCAAGGTGCTGGCCGATGTCGGCCTGCTTGGCCAGCCCAACGCCGGCAAGTCGACCCTGATCCGCGCCATCTCGCACGCCCGGCCCAAGGTCGCCAACTACCCGTTCACCACCCTGTATCCCAACCTGGGTGTGGTCGCGCCCCAGCCGCACCGCAGTTTCGTGGTCGCCGACATTCCCGGCTTGATCGAAGGCGCGGCCGAGGGAGCGGGACTGGGTATCCGGTTCCTCAAGCACCTGGCGCGCACCAACCTGCTGCTGCACGTCGTCGATGTCGCCCCCTACGACGAAGTCGACCCGGTCGAGAGCGTCGCGGCCATCGAGGCGGAACTGGAGAAATACGATGAGTCGCTTGCCGAGCGGCCCCGCTGGCTGGTGCTCAACAAGATCGATGTCTGGGCGGACGAGGAGCGCGAGGCCAATATCGAGGCATTGAAACAGCGCTACGCGACCGAGATCGGGCTGACCGGGCCGGTGTTCGCGATCAGCGCCCTGGACAAGACCGGCACGCAGCCACTGGTCTGGGCGATCCTCGAATACCTCGAGGCCGAGTGGGCGCGTGAGCGTGAGGCGGCGACCGATCGCCCGGGATCGTCGACGGAGGACTGAGGATGCGTGACGAGGTCAGGGGCTATCAGCGCTGGGTGGTCAAGATCGGCTCGGCGATGGTTACCGGGGACGGGCGCGGCCTGGACCGTGAGGCAATCGCTGCCTGGGCGCGCCAGTTGGCCGAGCTCCGCCGCGAGGGGCGCGAGATCCTCATCGTCACCTCCGGCGCGGTCGCCGAGGGCATGGCGCGTCTGGGTTGGGATGAACGTCCCGAGTCGCTGCCCAAGCTGCAGGCGGCCGCGGCCGTCGGCCAGATGGGCCTGGTTGAGGCGTACGCCGAGGGGCTGGCGCGGTTCGATACCCATTCGGCGCAGATCCTCCTGACCCACGACGACCTGGTCGACCGCGAGCGTTACCTCAACGCCCGCAGTACGTTGCGCACGCTGCTCGACCTGGGCGTGGTGCCGGTGGTAAACGAGAACGATACGGTCGCCACCGACGAGATCCGCTTCGGCGACAACGACACACTCGCCGCGCTGGTCGCCAACCTGGTCGAGGCCGACATGCTGGTGATCCTTACCGACCAGCCGGGCCTGTTCGAGGCCGACCCGCGCAAGCAGCCGGACGCGAAGCTACTGGCCGAGGTGACCGCCGGCGACCCGACCCTCGAAACTATGGCCTCCCCCGAAGGCGGGCGTCTCGGTCGCGGCGGCATGTACACCAAGGTGCTGGCCGCCAAGCGCGCCGCCCGTTCCGGCGCCGCGACGATCGTCGCGGCGGGTAGCGAGGCGGACGTGCTCTGCCGACTCGCCGCCGGTGAGCCGCTGGGAACGCATTTTCGCCCCGCGACCAACCGGCTCGCCGCGCGCAAGCAATGGCTGGCCGGGCAGCTGCGGGTGCGGGGCCAGCTGCGGGTCGATGCCGGTGCCGCCCGGGCGGTGGCCGAGCAGGGACGTTCGCTGCTGCCGGTCGGCGTGACGGGCGTCTCGGGGCAGTTCGCCCGCGGTGAGCTGGTCTCGATCGTCGACGCCGACGGCCATGAATTCGCGCGCGGGCTGGTCAACTACCCCAGCAGCGACGCCGCGCGGCTGGTCCGTTGCTCGAGCCAGGCGATCGCCGAGGCGATCGGTTATCGCGAGGAAAACGAACTGGTGCACCGGGACAACCTGGTGCTCCTTTGAGGTCGCGACAGCGACCGACGGTCAGCCCCGGAGGCGTCGCGCCTCGGTATCCAGTTCGTCGAGCAGGCGCTCGTAGATAGCGGACAGGACTTTCAGATCCTCGACAGCGACATGCTCGTCGATCTGATGGATGGTGGCGTTGAGCGGGCCGAGCTCGATCACCTGGGCGCCGGTCGGCGCAATGAAGCGCCCGTCCGATGTCCCGCCCGCGGTAGAGGGCGTCGGCGCCGTTCCCAGCACGCCTTCCACGGCCCGCTCGACCGCGCCCACCATCGGCCCGTCGTCGCGGGTGAGGAACGGCACGCCCGAGAGATGCCAGTCGAGTTGATAGCTCAGGCCGTGGCGTTTGAGCAACTCCTCGACCCGACTCTTGATTGCCTCGACCGAGGTTTCGGTGTTGAAGCGCAGATTGAACTGCACGGCGAGCTCGCCGGGGATGACATTGTTCGCCCCGGTGCCCGCGTGGATGTTCGCGATCTGCAGCGTCGAGGGCGGGAAGTGCGCATTGCCCTGGTCCCACTCGATCTCGACCAGCTCGGCCAGGAACGGCGTTGCGCGGTGCACCGGGTTGTCCGCCAGGTGCGGGTAGGCGACGTGCCCCTGACGGCCCTCGATGACGAGGTTGCCGGTGATCGATCCGCGCCGCCCGATCTTGAACTCGTCGCCCAGCCGGTTGCGGCTCGACGGCTCGCCCACCAGGCACCAGTCGATCGAAATCCCCTTCTCGCGCAGCCACTGCACCACGCGCTTGGTGCCGTGCTGCGCGGGACCCTCCTCGTCGCTGGTGATCAGGTAGCCCAGCCGGAAGGCCGGTTCGGGTTGCCGGGCGAGGAAGCGCTCAGTGGCGGTGACGAAGGCCGCCACCGACCCCTTCATGTCGGCTGCGCCTCGTCCGTACAGGCGCCCGCCGTGGATTTCGGCGCCGAACGGCGGGTAGGTCCAGCGCGAGGCCTCGCCGGTCGGCACCACGTCGGTGTGCCCGGCGAACACGAACAAGGGAGCGGCGTCGCCCCGGCCCCCGTGTACTGCCCAGAGGTTGTCGACCTCCTCGAAGCGCAACGACTCGATCGCAAAGCCCAGCGGGGCGATGCGCCCGGCGATCAGCGCCTGGCACCCCTGGTCGTCCGGCGTGACCGAGGGGCGACGAATCAGTTCGCGCGCGAGATCGATGGTTGCCTCACTCATGCCAGGGCCTCCTGCCAGTCGTCGGCGGAAAAGCCGACCAGGGTGTTGCCGTTGTGTTCCACCACCGGGCGCTTGATCAGGCTCGGATTGGCAAGCGCCGCCTCGCGGGCGTGCGCGCTGTCCATCGCCTCGCGCTCCTCGGCCGGCAGGCGGCGCCAGCTCATGCCCCGGCGGTTGATCACCGTCTCCCAGCCGAATCGCTCCAGCCAGTCATCCAGCTGGGCCTCCGGGACGCCCGCCTTCTTGAAGTCGTGAAAGCGATAATCCAGCCCCTGCTCGGCCAGCCAGGCGCGGGCCTTTCTCACGGTGTCGCAGTTGGGGATCCCGTAGACGGTGATCATCGATAGTCCTATCAAGTGAAAATTGTTGTTCCGGATAGGAAAAATTGATTTTCCTATCAGTGTCGGCGTCCTACACTCGAACTCCATGCGGCCCTGAAGATGGCCCGCGCATTAAGAATTGCAGCAGAAAAGGAGTGGCAATGCCATGCGAACCAGGAAGATGACGATGCACGCAAGCCCGACTCGAATGCTGGGCCTTCTCGCCGGCCTGATGCTCGCCGTGCCCGCGGCCGCCGAGCCGGATATCAGCTGGGGCGGGGAGCTCTTTGCCGAGAACTGTTCCGAGTGCCACATGGTTCCGCACGACGACGACTGGTTCAAGGCACGCGCGGACGCCGGCAATATGGGTAGCTACGACAGCCTGCGCACCCAGGTCCAGGGCTGTGCCAACAACTTCGGTCTGCCGTGGTTCGACGAAGAGGTCGAGGCGGTTACCGCTTGGTTGAATCAGGAATACTACGACTTCGAGTGACCTGATCGACGCGCTCGGGGCGTGATCAGTCGATGAACCGCATCGACAGGTCGATCGCCTCGACGTGTTTTGTCAGTGCGCCGATGGAAATGTAGTCGACGCCGGCCTCGGCCACGTCGCGCACCGTCTCGAGCGATACATTGCCCGAGGATTCCAGCTTGGCCCGGCCGGCGGTGAGCCGGACGGCCTCGCGCAGCTGATCCAGGGCAAAGTTGTCCAGCAGCACGCGCTTGACCCCGGCGCCCAGCGCCTCCTCGAGTTGCTCGAGATTCTCCACCTCGACTTCCAGCGGCAGGTCGCGTGCCACCACCCCGGCGGCCCGAACGGCCTCGGTGATCGATCCCGCCGCCCGAATGTGGTTCTCCTTGATCATCACCATGTCGTAGAGACCCATGCGGTGGTTGGCGCCGCCGCCGTCGGTAACCGCCTTCTTCTGCGCGTAACGCAGGCCGGGCAGGGTCTTGCGGGTGTCGAGGATCTGCGTGCCGGTGCCTTCGACCGTCTCGACGAATCGGCGGGTGACCGTGGCCGTTGCGCTGAGCGTCTGCAGGAAGTTCAGCGCCACCCGTTCGGCCGTGAGCAGGGCGCGCGCCGGGCCGCTGAGCAGGCACAGGCTCTGTTCCGGGAACAGGCTGTCGCCGTCGGCGGCGGCCCACTCGATCCGCACCGCCGGCGAGACGCGCCGGAAGGCGGCATCCGCCCAGTCGACACCGGAGAGGATTGCCGGCTCGCGGCTGATGATGCGGGCATGTGCGGTCTCGTCGGCCGGGATCAGCTGCGCCGAGACGTCGCCGCTGCCGATGTCCTCGGCCAGGGCGCGCGCCACGTCCAGGGCGACGATGTCAGGGTCGGCTTTGCTCATTGAGGCACCGTGTGTCGGATAGTCGGGGACGGAAGTCTAGCAAGTTCTCGAGGGCGAATTGACACGCAGCCGGCCGGCCCTGCGCGGTTGTGTGGTGGCCTGGGCCTCTTGGTGCTTCCCGTCACGCTGTCATCTTGTCATGCTGCTGTCATCGCCGCGGCGTTTAATGCCGGCAGATGCTCGGGGTTTTACCCGGTTCCACCCGGTCCCCCGGCTTCCCGCTCACACCGATTGTTGCGAGGACCGGCGCTGGCCGGGATGATCGAATGCAAAAGACCATACTGATCGTCGAGGACGAGAAGCCGATCCGCGAGATGGTCGCCTTCGCCTTGGGGCGCGCTGGCTACAACCTGATCGAGGCAGCCGATGTACAGGAGGCGTTCGAGCGTCTGGCGGAAAAGCAGCCCGACCTGATCCTGCTTGACTGGATGCTGCCGGGTGCCAGCGGCATCGAGTTTGCTCGACGCATCAAGCGCGACGAGCTGACCAAGGATGTGCCGATCGTCATGCTCACCGCGCGCGGCGAGGAGGAGGACAAGGTCAGCGGGCTGGAGGCCGGCGCCGACGACTACGTGACCAAGCCGTTCTCGCCGCGCGAACTGATGGCGCGGATCAAGGCAGTGCTGCGTCGGGTGTCGCCGGACACCGACAACCCCGTTCTCGACGTCGCCGGGCTGAAGCTCGACCAGGAGAGCTACCGGGTGACCGCCGCCGCCGAACCGGTCGATATCGGCCCGACCGAGTTCCGCCTGCTCGCCTTCTTCATGAAGCATCCGGATCGCGTGTTCACCCGCGCGCAGTTGCTCGATCGGGTTTGGGGGCAGAACGCCTACGTCGAGGAGCGGACGGTCGACGTGCATATCCTGCGTCTGCGCAAGGTGCTCGCACCGAGCGGTTATGATGGCCTGATCCAGACCGTACGCGGTGTGGGCTACCGGCTTTCGGCCCAATGACGGTTATGGATCGTGCTTTGGGCTGGCTGATGAACTGCTGATTTCGTTGATGACCGATTCGCGACCTCCCTTTCCTGATGACCTTCCCTCGCCGACGCGGCTCGAGCGCCGCGCCCAACTGCGACAACTGCGATTGGCCGAGGCGCGCCAGCGTGCATGGCGCGAGGAAGGCGTGCTTGTCCTGGCCGTCTTGGCACTGGCGTCGATGGTCGCCTGGGGCGGAGCGGCGATTGGCTGGGAGGCCGCCTGGGCCCTGGCGCCCGTCAGCGGGCTGCTGATCTATACCGTCGCGCTGCTGTGGCGCGTGATCTACCTGGCGCGTGCCTTGCCCGTCACCTCCCAGCCGCGCCGGGTCTGGGGATTGCCCGGCTTGATCCAGGTGCGCCAGCGGCGACTGAGCCGGCGCTGGTCCCGCCGCCAGCGCCGCCTGGTGGCATTGCTCAAGCGATATCATCATTCGGCGATGACGGTGCCGGACGCCATGGTGGTGCTCACCGCCGAGCGCGAAATCGAGTGGATCAACCACGCCGCCATCGACATGCTCGGGCTCAACCGCTCGGATATCGGGTTGCGTCTGGACGACCTCTGGCGTACCCCGGCCTTCATCGCCTGGCTGAAACAGGGGGATGATCGACCAGCGCTGGAGATCGTCGCGCCGTCGGACGAGACCCGCACCCTGAGCCTGCGGATCGAGCCCTATGGCCCGGATCGCTATCTCTTGATCGGTCGTGACGTGACCGCGTTGCACCGGCTGCAGGGGGTGCGTCAGGACTTCGTGGCCAATGTCTCGCACGAGCTGCGCACCCCGCTGACCGTTCTGGCCGGCTATGTCGAGACCCTGCTCGACACCGAGGAAGGGCACGATCCGCAGATGCACCGCATCCTGTCGAATATGCACCAGCAGGCCGATCGGATGCGGCGCATCGTCGAGGACTTGTTGCTGCTGTCCCGGCTCGAGACCTCGCAGCCCGATGCCGATTGGTTCGAGACAATCCACGTGGCCCGCCTGGTCGGGCCGATCCTCAACGACGCGCGACTGGTCTCCGGCGAGGAAGGTCACGACATCCGCGCCGACCTCGACCCTGCCTTGACTGTGTGGGGCGTGCCACGCGAGTTGCAGTCGGCGTTTTCCAACCTGGTCTTCAACGCGGTCAAGTACACCCCGGCCGGCGGGCGTGTCGAGGTGCGCTGGGCGCGTGACGATCAGGGCCGGGCCGTGTTCTCAGTCTGCGACTCGGGCATCGGCATCGAGGCGCGCCACATCCCCCGCCTGACCGAGCGGTTCTATCGCATCGACGTGGGCCGGTCGCGGTCGCGGGGTGGCACCGGTCTGGGGCTGGCGATCGTCAAGCACGTGGCTCTGCGCCACGGGGCGCGGCTCGAGATCGACAGCACGCCGGGCGAGGGCAGCTGCTTTCGCGTGATCTTTCCGGCCCCGGCCGCCTGGCCGTCCAGCCCCGCAAACATGGGTTAGACTGACCCGACTTGCCACAAGGGGCCGCGAGCCAGCCGATGTCCGAATTCTGGAACGAAAAGTACGGCCAGGTCGATTTCCTCTACGGGACCCACCCCAACGAGTTCCTGCTGAGCCAGTCCTGGCGTCTGCCGCCGGGCGGCCGCGTGCTGGTCCTGGGTGATGGCGAGGGACGCAACGGCGTCTGGCTCGCCGAACAGGGCTTCGACGTCACCAGCATCGACTACTCCGCCGTGGGCTGCGAGAAGGCCCGGCAGCTGGCCGACGAGCGCGATGTCAGCGTGGCGGTTCACTGTGGCGATCTGACCGAGTGGGACTGGGAGGAAGATGGCTTCGATGCCGTCGTGCTGATCTACCTTCATTTCGAGCCGCCGTCGCGGCGCGAGGTCTACCGCCGCGCCGCGGCCGCCCTGCGCCCCGGTGGCCTGCTGATCATCGAGTTGTTCCACCCGCGCCAGCTGGCCTATCAGAGCGGCGGGCCCAAGCGGGCCGACATGCTGGTGCGGGCCAGTGATCTCTCGCAGGATCTGCCCGGACTGGAGTGGCTTATTCTCGCCGAGGGCAAGGCCCTGCTCGACGAGGGACCGGGGCACCAGGGGCCCGGGTTCGTCACCCACGGCGTGGGACGACGCCAAGGCTGATCTCCAGACGTCAAAAGGCCCGCAGGGATTCTTTCTCTCCCTGCGGGCCTTTTCGTGTGTGTCGTAGTGCCGTTGGACGCGTCCAACGGCACGGCATGCTTAGACGTCGCGCAGCAACTCGTTGATGCCGACCTTGGAACGGGTCTTCTCGTCGACCTTCTTGACGATCACCGCGCAGTACAGGCTGTACTTGCCGTCCTTGGACGGCAGGTTTCCGGAGACGACCACCGAGCCGGCCGGCACACGGCCGAAGTGGATCTCGCCGGTCTCGCGGTCGTAGATCTTGGTCGACTGGCCGATGTAGACGCCCATCGAGATCACCGAGCCTTCCTCGACGATCACGCCCTCGACCACCTCGGAACGCGCGCCGATGAAGCAGTTGTCCTCGATGATGGTCGGGGCCGCCTGCAGCGGCTCGAGCACGCCGCCGATACCGACACCACCGGAAAGATGCACGTTCTTGCCGATCTGGGCGCAGGAGCCGACCGTCGCCCAGGTGTCGACCATGGTGCCCTCGTCGACGTAGGCGCCGATGTTGGTGTAGGAGGGCATCAGCACGGTGTTCTTGGCGATGAAGCTGCCTCGGCGGGCCACGGCGTTCGGCACGACGCGCATGCCGGCGGCCTCGAAGCGTGCCTGGTCCCAGCCGGCGAACTTGGTCGGTACCTTGTCGAAGTAGTTCACGTCGCCGCCGGAAACCACCTCGTTGTTGCGCAGGCGGAACGACAGCAGTACGGCCTTTTTCAGCCATTCGTTGACCTGCCAGTCACCGACGCCACGGCGCTCGGCGACGCGCAGCGAGCCATCGTCGAGACCGGCGAGCGCGGTTTCGACTGCCTCCACCACGTCGGCCGGGGCATTGCCCGGGTTGATCTCGGCGCGGCGCTCGAAGGCCGATTCGATCGTGTCGCGAATGGAAGAGATGTCCATCGGATGCTCCTGAAATGATTTGGAAAAACGAGCGGCCGACCTCTCTGGGTCGGCCGGGAAACGGGGTAATCAATTGGTGGTTATTGTAACAACAGATCGTTGATGGCGTTTGTCTCGCGGGGTGCGGGTTGTCCGTCGAAGCCCGTCAGGGTTTTCGCGCGCCGGTTTTGCGGGAGGGGGCCTTGATGAACCCGCCGGGCGCGCGAGTTGATCTTCTTGCTTGTCAAAGACCGCTTGACCACCAGCCCCTGTAGGTCGGATTTCAGTCCGACTTCGGCCATCGGTCGAGGAATTCACAGTTTTCTCGACCAGAACCTGGAGGATCGTTTCGCACGCCTCTCTCGCGCCGTGGCCACGACCGACCGCCCTGCCTGGCGCGCGAGCCCCTTTTCTTGCTTGCCCAAGAAAAGGGGCGAAAAGAAGGGCACCCCGGCGTCCTGGCCCTGCGGGCCTTCGAGCACGGACTTCGTCCGCGCTCGAAGCCTCGCGACCGGCGGCTGCCTTCGGGGCCGGCTCGACGTGACTTCCTGTCACGGCGAGCCTCGGAGCGACGTCCCTGTCGCTCCGACCCCGAGCCATCCACCAGCCGCGAGGCAGGACGCAAGGGGACCTTGTCCCCGACCATCAGGTGGTGTCACTGAAATCTCCAAGAGAGACGCTGCCCCGAGGTCGCGCCCTCGGCTTAATCGAAGGGGGCGGTTCCCCTTATGCCTTGCCTCGCGAACGCGGGATTGCAGGGTCTGGCCGGCATGGACGCCGGCCAGAGGTTCGCCGCGACACGACGTCGCGTCGAACCGACCCGTCCGCAATCCCGCGTTCGCGAGGCTGATCGTCGCGGATGCAATCCGCGGCGATCAGGCCCGAAGGGCCAAGGCATTGGGGTGTCTTCTTTTCGTCGATTTTCTTGGACAAGCAAGAAAATCGACTCGCACGCCATGCACGGCAGTGCATCCGTGCCGCGTGGGCTAGCCGGCGTGCGAAAACCCAGTGGCGGTTAGTCGCCGCCTCACAGTCACGCGAGTTTCGCGTCTCAGGAAAGCATCGCCCGAATCCGCTCCGCCGCCTCGACGCAGTCGTCCAGCTCGGCGACCAACGCCATCCGCACGAATCCCGCCCCGGGATTCACGCCGTTCGCCTCACGCGAGAGGAAACGGCCCGGCAGCACGGTGATGTTCTGCTCGGAAAACAGCCGACGCGCGAAGTCGCGTTCGTCGCCTTCCACCCCGGCCCAGAGGTAGAACCCGGCATCCGGCCGGCGCACGTCGATGCCGGCCACCGGCTCGAGGATCTCCAGCACCGCATCGAACTTCTCGCGGTAGAAGCCGCGATTGGCGCGCACGTGCTCCTCGTCGTTCCAGGCGGTGATTGATGCCAGTTGGGTCGGTAGCGGCAGGGCGCAGCCCTGGTAGGTGCGATAGCGCAGAAAGCGCTTCAAGAGGGTGCCGTCGCCGGCGACCAGCCCCGAGCGCAGGCCCGGCAGGTTGGAGCGCTTGGAAAGGCTGTGGAAGACGATCACGTTCTCGAACGGTGACTCGCCACCGACCTCGTTGGCGACTTCCAGCAGTCCGGTCGGTGGCCGCGCCTCGTCGAAATAGATCTCGGAATAGCACTCGTCGGCCGCGATGACCACCTCGTGCTGACGGGCCTTGGCGAGCAGGTTGCGGTAGCGCTCGGCATCGATCACCGCGCCGCTGGGGTTGCCCGGCGAGCAGACGTAGAGCAGTTGCGCGCGTTCCCAGATGGCCTCGGGGATGGCATCGAAGTCGGGCAGAAAGCCGTTTTCTTCCAGCGTCGGGTAGTAGTAGGGCTCGGCCCCGGCCAACAGGGCCGCCCCCTCGTAGATCTGGTAGAAGGGATTGGGCATCAGCACCACCGGCGGCTGGTTGCCGCTGTCGCGGTCGACCACCGCCTGGGCGATGGCGAACAGGGCCTCGCGGGTGCCGGCGACCGGCAGCACGTTCGCCTCTGGGTCCAGTTGCCCCGGTGTGAGCGCAAAGCGTCGTGTCAGCCAGTCGGCCATCGCCTCGCGCAAGGACAGCTCGCCCTTGGTCGCCGGGTAACGGGCGATTTCCGGCAGGGCCTCACGCAGGGTATCGAGCACGATCGCCGGCGGGGCATGGCGCGGTTCGCCGATCGACAGAGGGATGTGCTTCCGGTCGGCTGGCGGCTCGGCGCCAGCCTTGAGTTCGGCGAGCTTCTCGAAGGGGTAGGGATGCAGTCGGTCGAGATTGGGATTCATGCCGGGAGCCGTTCGGTTGGGTGGTGACGGGGCGGGATGCGACCGGGCATTATAGGTGCCCGATCCAGTCGCTGCGAGTTGCGGCGAGAACCGAACCGGGAGCCAGTCATGCCTGATGCCGACAACCGACTCGATCCGTCGCCCGAGGCCCATGGAGTCGACCACGTGAGCCTGCTGGTGAGCAATGCTCGACGGGCGCGCGATTTCTACGTGGAGGTGCTGGGGTTGGCGGAGTTGCCGCGTCCCGATCTCGGTTTCCCGGGCGCGTGGCTGTCGCTGGGCGGCGGACAGGCCTTGCACCTGCTCGAGTTGCCCAACCCCGACGGGGTCGACGGTCGACCGGAACACGGCGGGCGCGACCGACATTTCGCGTTGCGAGTCGAGGCGACTGCACCTTTCGCCGGGCGTTTGGAGGCCAAGGGGCTTGCCTTCACGCGCTCGCGATCCGGTCGGGACGCGCTGTTCTTCCGTGATCCGGACGGCAATGCGGTGGAGTTGGTCGGGACGAAAGGCTTCGCGTAACGCGCCTTTTCCGTCGTGTTCACCCGGGGTTTACTCGGATGAACGCGCCTGTTGCCGTATCCGTTCCACCAGATCGGCCAGGGAGTCGTCGCTCGGGCGCTCCCGGCCGAGAAACCAGGATTGCAGGTCCTGGTCGGCCGCCGTCAGCAGGCGGTCGAGGGTGTCGAGCTCGTCTGGCGCCAGTACGGGCAATTGCCGCTCGGCGAACGGGCCGAGCAGCAGGTCGAGCTCTCGCAGGCCCCGCCGGCAGCGCCAGCGCAGGCGGGCGCGCCGTTCGTCTTCAAACATGTCGACCCAGCATGCGTCGACGGATGCGTCCGATCGCCTCGGTGGGGTTCAGCCCCTTCGGGCAGACATCGCTGCAGTTCATGATGGTGTGGCAGCGGAACAGCTTGTAGGCATCGTCGAGCTGTTCGAGGCGTGCCTCGGTGGCGGTGTCGCGGCTGTCCTCGATGAATCGGGCGGCCTGCAGTAGTGCGGCCGGGCCGAGAAAACGCTCCGGATTCCACCAGTAGGACGGACAAGCGGCCGAGCAACAGCCGCAGAGGATGCATTCGGTCAGGCCATCGAGACGCTCGCGCTCTTCGGGCGTCTGGGCCTGCTCTCGGTCCGGCGGCGGGGCGTCCGGTTGCAGCCAGGGTTCGACCCGCTGGTACTGGTGGTGGAAGTTGTCCATGTCGACGATCAGGTCGCGGATCACCGGCATCCCTGGCAGCGGGCGGATCTCCACCGGGTCGGTCAGCGTGCCCAGTCGGGTGATGCAGGCCAGCCCGTTGCGCCCGTTGATGTTCATCGCATCCGACCCGCAGACGCCCTCGCCACAGGAACGACGGAAACCGAGCGTCTCGTCGATCTCGCGCAGGCTTAACAGCGCGTCGAGCAGCATGTCGTCGGGAGACAGGTCGTCGAGGACGTATTCCTGCTGGCGGGGTGCCTCGTCGCTTTCCGGATCGTAGCGGTAGATGGAAAAGCGCATCCGCCCGTCGCGCGGGCCGGGAGGTCGCATGAAGCGGACCGGCAGCCATTCGCTCATCAGTAGACCCTCGGTTTGGGCGGGAATGCATCCACCGTCAGCGGGGTGGTCCGCACGGGCTTGTAACGCATGCCGGTCTCGAGCGAGAACAGGCTGTGCACCAGCCAGTGCTCGTCGTCGCGCTCGGGGTGGTCGATGCGGGAATGCGCGCCGCGGCTTTCGGTTCGGGCGGCCGCCGCGGTGATCGCTGCCAGCGCCACGTCGGCGAGATTGACCAGTTCCAGCGCCTCGATCCTCGCGGTGTTGAACACGCGCCCGTGGTCGCCGATCGCCAGCCGTCGGCTGCGGGCATGCAGCTGGCGGATGCGCTCGAGCCCCTCGTCCAGCTGGTCCTGGCGGCGGAATACGCCGGCATAGTCTTCCATGGTCTGCTGGAGCTCGCGGCGCAGGGCGGCGACCGCCTCGCCGGTCTCCCGCGTCTCGATGGCATCGGCCAGGGCTTGTGCGCGGGCGGGGGCCTGTTCCGGCAGGGGGCGGTGATAGCGGTGCGCGGCGAGGTGCTCGAGCATGTGCCGGGCCGCCGCCCGGCCGAAGACCACGATGTCGAGCAGGGAGTTGCCGCCCAGCCGGTTGGCGCCGTGCACGGAGACGCAGGCGCATTCGCCCGCGGCATACAGGCCCTCGACGGGCTGGTCCTTGCCATCCTCGCCCGGGCGGACCACCTGCCCGTGGCGGTTGGTGGGGATGCCGCCCATGGTGTAGTGCGCGGTGGGGAACACCGGGATGGGGTCGTCGACCGGATCGATGTTGACGAAGGTCTTGGCGGTTTCGCGGATCGCCGGCAGGCGTTCGCTGATGACGGCCTCGCCGAGATGATCGAGCTTGAGCAGGACGTGGTCGCCGTTCGGGCCGCAGCCGCGCCCCTCGCGGATCTCGGTGACGATCGCGCGGCTGACCACGTCGCGGCTGGCCAGATCCTTCGCGTGGGGGGCGTAGCGTTCCATGAAGCGCTCCCCCTCGGCATTGACCAGGTAGCCACCCTCGCCGCGCACGCCCTCGGTGATCAGCATGCCCTTGCCGGCGATGCCAGTGGGGTGGAACTGGACGAATTCCATGTCTTGGAGCGGGATGCCGGCGCGCAGTGCCATGGCCATGCCGTCACCGGTGTTGATCAGCGCGTTGGTGTTGGTGCGGTAAATCTGGGCCGCCCCGCCGGTGGCGAGCAGGGTGGTGCGCGCCTCGATGGTGGTCGTCTCGCCGCTGGCAATGTCGAGGACTTGTGCCCCAAGGACCGCGCCGGCGTCATCAACGAGCAGGTCGAGCGCGAAATGCTCGTCGAAGAAGTGCGTGCCAGCGGCGAGATTCTGCTGGTAGAGCGAATGCAGGATCGCGTGCCCGGTGCGGTCGGCGGCGGCGCAGGTGCGTGCGGCCTGTTCGCCGCCGAAGTCCTGGCTTTGCCCGCCGAAGGCGCGTTGGTAGATCCGCCCGTCGGGCAGGCGCGAGAACGGCACGCCGAAGTGTTCCAGCTCGCGGACCGCCTTGGGCGCGGCGCGACACATGTACTCGATCGCGTCCTGGTCGCCGAGGTAGTCGCTGCCCTTGACCGTGTCGAACATGTGCCAGTGCCAGTTGTCCGGCAGGGCGTTGGCCAGCGAGGCGTTGACGCCGCCCTGTGCGGCGACGGTGTGTGACCGGGTGGGGAAGACCTTGGAGACCACCGCCACGCTCGCCTCGCCCCGGGCCAGTTGCAGCGCCGCGCGCAGTCCACCGCCCCCGGCCCCGATCACCAGTGCATCGACCTGTCGCTTCACATCACCTCCAGCAGTATCGCGCCGAACCAGATTCCCGACCCGAGCAGCCAGCCGGCCAGTATGGTCAGCATGACGACGCGCAGGCCGAGCGGATGGACATAGTCGAGCAGCACGTCGCGTCCGCCCACCCAGGCGTGCAGCAGCAGCGCCAGCGCGGCCAGCCAGAGCGTCACGGCATTGAGCGGCGCGGCCAGCCAGTCGCTCCACGCCGCATGCGAAAAGGACTCGGCCATCGCCAGGCGGACCAGTGCGTAGACGGTGAATCCGGCGAGATAGAGCGCGGACAGACGCTGGATCAGCCAGGCGGACAGCCCGCTCATGCCCATAGTCCCCACCAGAGGCCCAGACCGGCGATCACGGCCAACCCCATGACCAGCAGCGCGCTGCGGCGGGCGGTCACGCGGTTGATGCCGATGTCGATATCCAGCAGCAGGTAGCGGATGCCGGCGAACAGGTGGTGGGCTAGTGCGAGGGCGAGCAGCAGGCCCGCCAGTCGCGCCGGGATCCCCGTCAGCACCTCGCCGGCCCGGGCGAATCCCGCCGGGCCCGACAGGCTGATGGCAAACAGCCAGGTGGCCGGGAGGATCGCGAGGATCATCAGCACGCCGGTCAGCCGGTGGGCGATCGAGGCGATCGCCTGCGGAGGGAAACGTATCCGGCGCAGGTCGAGAAAGACCGGGCGTTTTTGATCAGTGTTCGGATCCCTGGGCGGCATGGCGCGGTTTGCCTTTCCTTGTCCGTGTGCGTTGGCCTACTGGCTACTATAGGCGCTTGATCGCCGGATGCCCTAGCCCGGAAGTTTCAGGAAATACCCGGGCTAGAACGGCGGTTCGCAGTGGTAGCCGACCTTGGGGGCGTCGGGGTGTTCCGGGTCGGGGAAGACCAGCCGGGCGGCGTGCAGCATCAGCCGCGCGTGGCGGTTGGCCTCGGGGTGATAGAGCGAGTCGCCCTGGATGGGGCGCCCCTGGGCCAGCAGGTGCACGCGCAGCTGGTGCGAGCGTCCGGTGATCGGCTCGAGAATGATCCGAATGCCGTCTTCCACCGGTTCGGCCAAGCGGTAGCGGGTCTGTGACGGCCGCCCGCTCTGCGGGTCGATGCGGTAGCGCGGCCGGCGCTCGTGGTCCTTGCCGATCGGCAGGTCGATCAGGCCCTCGACCGGCTCCAGCGGGGCGTCGATCAATGCCTCGTAGGTCTTGTCCACGTCGCGCGCGGCGAAGGCCTTGGAGAGGAAGGAGTGGGCGCGGGCATTGCGTGCCAGCACCAGCAGGCCCGAGGTGTCCCAGTCGAGCCGGTGGACGATACGCGCCTCGGGAAACTCGGTCTGCACCCGCGTGATCAGGCAATCCTGCTTGTCCGGGCCGATGCCGGGGACCGACAGCATCCGCTCGGGCTTGGCCACCACCAGGAAATCGCGGCGCTCGTCGATCAGCGCCCAGTCCCCTGGCGGCTGGTTGGCGGGCAGGTTGTGGTCGATCGGGCTCATGTGCCTTTCTCGGCGGCGCTGCCCTTGGCGGCGTGGATCAGGGCGTCGGCAATTGCCTGCTGGTGCTCGCGGTCGTTGATCGGGTGGCCATACTGGTCGACCACGAAGAAGGCATCCTCGGCGCGTTCGCCCAGGGTGGCGATGCGCGCGTGCAGCAGGATGGCGCCCATGCGCCACAGGGTGTCGGAGAGATCGGCCAGCAGGCCCGGCCGGTCCTTGGTGAGGACCTGGATCATGGTGCGTGCCCGGGCGACGTCGGCAATGAATTCCACCTCGGTGTCCACGTCCAGGCTGGAGAGCTGGGCCGGGGTGCGCCGGCGGGTGATCGACAGGGCGCGCTCCGGGCGGTGGATCACGCCTTCCAGCCGCTCGTGCAGTGCCTCGATCGCGCCGGGATCGCTGACGGCGTGCCCCTGGCGATCGAGCACGAAAAATTCCAGCAGAATCAGCTCCGACTCGGGCAAGGGTTCGCGGTTGCCTTCGTCGTCCACGGCGTTGAGCCCGCTTTCGACCACCAGCGGGCGCGGGATCACGGTGATGTTGGCCGACTGGACGTTCAGGCCCTCCCGGTCGATGCCGGCAACCACGTGGGCGAACAGTGCCGGGTGGTTCTGGGCCAGGATCAGGATCTGGGTTGCCTGGTGCTGCGGGTCGTCGTTGATGGTCAGGGCGGGCAGGTCGGCATCGACCGCCACCCGCGAGTGGCGCAGGATGTTGTCGATCTCGTTTCTGAGGAAGTACTCCTCCGGCATGCCCGACAGCCAGGCGGCCAGCTTGGCGGCATCCATGCCTTCGCTCGAACCCTGGCGATTGGCGTCGCGGCGTGTCTCGCGCACGATCTGTGCCGACGAGCGCACCCCCTCGGCAAAGTGCTGGTGGGTGAGCTCGAACAGGCGCCGCAGCAGGGTGTCGCGCCAGGAGTTCCACAACTGCGGGTTGGTGGCGCGGATGTCGGCCACCGTCAGCAGGTAGAGGTAGTCGAGTTGTTCGGCGCTGCCGACCTGTTCGGCGAAGCGCCGGATGACCTCCGGGTCCTCGATGTCCTGGCGCTGGGCGGTGAACGAGAGCAGCAGGTGCTGCTCGACCAGCCAGCCGACCAGATCGATATCCTCGCGCGCCAGGCCATGCGCCCGGGCGAAATCCCGGGCATCGAACGCGCCCAGCTCGGCGTGATCGCCACCGCGGCCCTTGGCGATGTCATGGAACAGCCCGGCCAGGTACAGGACTTCCGGACGGGGAATACGCTTGAAGGCGTCCGAGGCGATTGGGTTCTCGTCGCGGTACTTGGGCAGTGCGGGACGGCGCAGGTTGCGGATCACCAGCAAGGTGTGGGTGTCGACCGTGTAGGCGTGGAACAGGTCGAACTGCATCAGCCCGACGATCGGGCCGAAGTTGGGGATGTAGGCGGCGAGCACGCCGGTGAGGTTCATGTTGCGCAGCGCGAGGTAGACGCCGCGCTCGGCGCGCAACAGGCGCATGAACAGCTGTTTCGCGTGTCGGTTGGCGCGAAAACCGGCGTCGATCACCGACAGGTTGGCGCGCAGCTGTCGGGCGGTGGCGGCCGTCATGCCCTCGAGCTCGGGATGCTCGGCGAGCAGCAGGAACAGCTCGAGGATGGCGGTGGGCGAGCGCATGAAGACCTGCGCGTCACGGGTCTCGATCAACCGGCCGCGACGGACGAAGCGCGGGTTGAGCCGCTGGATCGGCTCGAGGATTTCCGGGTGCAGGCGTTCACGCCAGCGCTGGATCAGTAGCTGGTTGAGGCGTTCGACCTCGATGGTGGCGCGAAAGAAGTGCTGCATGAAGCGCTCGACCGCGAGGTTGCCGTCCTGGAGCCCCTCGTAGCCGAACGCGCCGGCCAGCGTTTTCTGGTGCATCAGCAACAGGCGCTCTTCGGCCCGTTCGGCCAGGCCGTGCAGGCCGATGCGGATGCGAAACAGCAGCGATTCGGCATGTAGCAGCGCCCGGTATTCGTCATCGCGCAGCAGTTCGGCCCGGTGCATCGCCGCGAGACTGGGGGCGCCGTCGATGCGATTGGCCAGCCAGCGGATGGTGTGCAGGTCGCGCAGGCCGCCCGGGCCTTCCTTGATGTGTGGCTCGATCTTGGTGCCGACATTGTCGTGCGACTCGTAGCGCGCCTGTTGCTCGTCGATCTTGGCGGCGAAGAACCAGGCCGGATCGAAGGCCGCATCGTCGCGAATGGCGGCATCCAGGCGCGTGAGCAGCTCTTCGTCGCCGGCGATCAGCCGCATCTCGATCAGGCTGGTGTAGACCGTGGGGTCGGTGGCCGCCTCGAGGCATTCCTCGACGCTGCGCACGGCGTAGCCGATCGACAGGCCGGTGTCCCAGAGGGTGTAGAGGAACGCCTGCACCGCCTCGTCATGGGCGTGATCGGCGGTGAGCACCATGATGTCGATGTCCGAGTGGACGAACATCTCGCCGCGGCCGTAGCCGCCGACCGCGACCAGGGCGCAGGGCGTGTCGGCAAGCTTGTCCTGCCACAGGGCCCGCAGGGCGCTGTCGACGCGCGCGGTAACCTCCTGGATGAAGCCGCGGGCGCTGGCCTCGTCGGTCAGCGCCTCGGCCCAGTGGTCGTTCAGTGTCTCGAGCTGGCGCGCCAGCGGCCGGTCGGCCGGGAAGGTGCTCTGGTCGCCGAATCGACCGTTGGGGGCCGGTTGCCCTGTTGATTGCATGGAGTTAGGCGGGCGGCAGGCTGAGGATGTCGAACCCGTCCTTGGTCACGGCGACCGTGTGCTCCCACTGCGCCGACAGCGAGTGGTCTTTCGTGACCACCGTCCAGCCGTCGCCCAGCAGCTTGATCTCCTTCTTGCCGGCGTTGATCATCGGCTCGATGGTGAAGACCATGCCTTCCTTGAGGCGTACGCCCTCGCCCGGATTGCCGTAGTGGACCACCTGCGGGTCTTCGTGGAAGTTTCGCCCGATGCCGTGGCCGCAGTACTCGCGCACCACGGAAAACCCGCTCGCCTCGGCATGGGTCTGGATGGCATGGCCGATGTCGCCGAGGGTGGCGTCGGGACGGACCGTCTCGATGCCCTTCATCATCGCCTCATGGGTGACATCGATCAGCCGCTGGGCACGCACCGAGGGCTTGCCGACGGTGTACATCGCCGAGGTGTCGCCGTACCAGCCGTCCTTGATCACGGTGACGTCGATATTGAGGATGTCGCCGTCGCGCAGGGTCTTGTCGCCGGGAATGCCGTGGCAGACCTGGTGATTGAGCGAGGTGCAGATCGAGGCGGGGAAACCGTGGTAGCCGAGCGTCGCCGGCGTGCCGCCCTGAACCTCGGTGATGTGACGGTGGGCGATCTCGTTGAGCTCGCCGGTGGTCACGCCAGCCTTCACGTGCTCGCGCAGGAGCACCAGTATCTCGGCGGCCAGCTGGCTGGCGATGCGGATATTCTCGATTTCCTCGGGAGTCTTGATGGAGATGTTCATGACCTGGAAACGGGCTCCCCTGATTGTGTCTGCCACGACGCGAGACGCGCGCAAAGACCGTCAGTGTAACGAAAAACGCCCCGGCTCGCGGGGCGTCGGGGCGCGCGGGTCGATGACCCTCAAGCCGACTCGAGCAGCCGGTCGAGGGTGCGTTCGACCCGGTCGACGTCGAACACGCCGATCTTCTGGAACTCGATGCGAGCCTGGGCATCGAGAATGAAGGTCGTCGGCGTGACGCGCACCGGCCCGAATACTTCGGCGCCGCGGCCGTCCTTGTCCTGCCAGATGGTGTAGGTCATGTCGCGCTCCTCGACCATCTTGTTGATCTGATCGAGCGGGTCGTAGCTCATTGCCAGCCCCACCACGTTCACGCCGCGGTCGGCGTACTTGTCGTGCAGTTCCTGGATGTGCGGGATTTCCTTGACGCAGCCGGGGCAGGTGGTCGCCCAGAAGGTGATCAAGGTGGGCTTGCCCTTGATCGCCGCCAGCTCCACCGGCTTGCCGTCGCGATCCTGCACGGTCACGCCCTCCAGCGGCAGGCCGCTGTCGGACAGGCAGCCGCCCAGCCCCAGGGTGAGCAGCGCCCCCGCGCCGCCCAGCAGCAAGCGGCGGCGTGAGCTGTCGTGGTGCGGATCCGCGGCGGTATTCGTCCGGCGGGAAATATCGTTACGTCGCGTCATGTCGAACCCTCATTGGGAAGCTCAGGTCGAATAGGAATGCGGTCCGGCAAGCCGGAACGGCATTCCTGTTGGATCAACGCGTCCTTGGGCAAAAGCGACCGGTGCGTGGCAAGCAAAATGGACCGGCGGCAGACGGCAAAGTTTCCGCCTGACACCCGCCGGCGTCAACGTTCGACGATCGCCTGTTCCAGCATGGCGGCGGTCATCACGCCCAGGGTCCGGGCCTGCGGCGAGCCGAGCATGCGTCGCGCGACCAGCACGCCGACGTCTTCCTCGCGCATCACCCGTTGAGCCTGGGTCAGGGTGTAGCCGACCTCGACGTCGGCGGCCTGGTAAAAGCCGCTGATCTCCGCCGGGTCGAGGAGGACGTCCTCGCGCACCTGGTTGGCCAGCGCGTCCATGTCGATGCCTGTGCCCGCGTCGTCGCCTGCCTCCGGTGTATCGGAGCTCTCGCCCCCAGCGCCGCCTTCGCCCGTGCTCGCGGGGGTGTGGGTGGTCTCGTCTGCCCCGACGTGCTGGCTTTCCGTCGATGTCTGGCTGGCTTGCGTCTCGGCGTCGGCCTCTCGTGCAGCCTGCTCCGCGCGAGCCTGGGCATCGAACAGCGCCTGGTTGAAGACCTGGTCGAAGGCCGCCCGGGCCGGGGCATAGCGGATCACGCCCATTGCCTGGCGATTCTCGTCGCGGATGACCAGCCACGCCGGTTTCTCCTCGAGCGCCTGTTCGAAGCGGGCGAGATTGCAGGGGCAGTTTACCTCGGCGACACGGCGCTCGATGATGCTTGACACGCCGATGTTGTCGCCGTTGAACCACAGCGACGGTCCCGGCATCTGCTGGTCGTTGGCGCGCAGGATCGCGTCGTAGAGACCGGACTTGCCGAATACCATGCGGCTGACCAGTCCCGAGACGACGATGGTGATCATGGCGGGCAGGATTGCGCCGGTGTCACTGGTCAGCTCCAGCACCGCGGCCAGGGCGGCCAGTGGCGCCTGGAGTGTGGCGCCCATCATGGCGCCCATGCCCAGCACCGTGTAGAAGGCGACGTCGTTGAGCGGGATCTGGTCGAGGCGGTAGAGCAGGCTGCCGAGCGTACCGCCGACCACCGCGCCGATCATCAGCACCGGCGCGATGGTGCCGATCGGCAGACCGAGGCCCACGGTGACGCTGGCCAACAGCCACTTGGCCACGGCGATGATCAGCAGGGCGCCCAGGGTCAGTTCGGCGGCGGCGACCAGGTCCGTGGTGTCGTGGCCGATGCCGAGGATTTCCGGCACCCAGAAACCGATGATGCCGGTTGCCACCCCAGCGGCGGTAAAGCGCCCCCAGACCGGCCAGTTCCAGCTGCGGGCGATGGTGCCCTCGACGATCTGGATGTAGCCGGCGGCCATCGCGCCGATGATCAGCCCCAGCGCCAGCAGCGTAGGCACCTCCCAGAACGACATCTGATGGTGGATCTCGATGGTGAACAGGGTTTCCGGCCCGAAGACGGTCGTGGCCAGCAGCGCACCCATCGAGGAGGCGAGGATGACCGGCAGGAAGCTCGCCAGCGTGTACTGCTTGATCACCACCTCGAGGGCGAAGATCACGCCGGCCAATGGCGTGTTGAAGGCCGCGGAGATCGCCGCGGCCACCCCGCAGCCGGACAGGGTGCGCACGCTGTTGTTTGGCAGGCCAAGGCTATGACCCAACAGGCTGCCCGAGAAAGCGCCCAGGTGGATGCCGGGGCCTTCCCGCCCGCCGGTCAGTCCGATCAGCAGACCCCACACGCCGGCAACGAACTGCACCACGGCGTTCTGCCAGGGCATGTCGGCGCCGAAGCGGTGAAACCGGATGATGACGTGGCCGACGCCGACGTTGCGCATGCCGAACGGCAGCAGGTGGAAGGCAAGCCCGAGGACCAAGGCGCCCAGTATCGGCAGCAACAGACGCCATTCGGCGGGCAGGGATTCGTAGCGTTCCGCGCCCGGCAGTCCCAGGCCGTAGACCTGCAGTCCCTCGAGCGCCAGCCGGAAGGCGACCACGAGCAGGGCGGCGAGCAGCCCGGCGATCAGGCCGAGCAGCGTGACCTGCAGCAGGGCATCCGGCTGTGCCAGGCGCAGCCGCAGACGCTCGATGAACCGGTTCAGCGGGCGGCCGAACCAGTCCTGGATGCGGGCGAGCAAAGCGGTCACGGGCCGGGCCTCCCGGGGGAAGATGAGGTCGGTGGTCGGTCGGACGAACGGATGGTCCGCCGCGTGGTGGCTGCTAATATGCCACGATTGCCGACCCGATTCGAACGCCCGTTGCCCGACAGGCGGGGGCAGGATCGGACGTAGCCAAGCACGAGGAGTCGAGCGAAGACATGAAGAAGATCGGAATCGTCGGAGGCACCGGGTATACCGGTGTCGAGCTGATGCGCCTGCTGGCCCACCACCCGGAGGTCGAGGTGGTGGCGATGACGTCCCGCGGCGAGGCCGGTCGGCGCGTGGACGACCTGTATCCCAGCCTGCGCGGGCATACCGACCTGGTTTTCAGCGAGCCGGGGGAGGCTGATCTGGCGGGCTGTGATCTCGTGTTCTTTGCAACGCCCAACGGCATCGCGATGCAGGAGGCGCCGGCGTTGCTCGAGCAGGGCGTCCGGGTGGTCGATCTGGCCGCCGATTACCGCATCAAGGATCTCGATGTCTGGTCGCAGTGGTATGGCATGACGCATGCCTCGCCGCAATGGGTCGATCAGGCCGTCTATGGCCTCCCCGAGCTCTACCGGGACGAGATCCGCGGCGCGCAGCTGGTCGCGAACCCCGGTTGCCATGTCACCGCGACCACGCTGGCCGTGCTGCCGCTGATGGGGCTGGATTGGATCGACCACGGCCAGATCGTGGCGGACACCAAGTCGGGCGCCAGCGGTGCCGGTCGTTCGGCCGCCGTCCACACCCTGATGGCCGAGGCCGGCGAGAGCGTGCGCACCTACGCGGCGGCCGGCCACCGCCACCAGCCGGAGATTCGCCAGACCTTGACCACCATCGCCGAGCGCGAGATCGGCCTGACCTTCGTGCCGCACCTGGTGCCGATGGTCCGGGGGATCGAGTCGACCGTCTACCTGCCGCTCGCCGGCGAACCGGTCGAGAACGTGCAGCGGCTCTACGAGCGCTACTACGCCGAGGAGCCGTTCGTCGACGTCATGCCGCCGAACAGCCACCCGGAAACCCGCAGTGTGCGCGGCAACAACATCTGCCGCATGGCCGTGCACCGGCCGCTCGATGGGCCGATGCTGGTTGTCTCCAGCGTGATCGACAACCTGGTCAAGGGCGCGGCCGGGCAGGCGGTGCAGAACATGAACCTGATGCTGGGATGTGACGAGTCGGCGGGCCTCGAGCTGGTCGCGCTTTCGCCCTAGGGAACCTCTGCACGATTCGATGGAGCTCTGGCTGGCGGGTTTGTTCCCAATCAAGGCGCCATGCCGAAGGCGGGCTCATTGCCCGGCGAGGGGCGTCAACGCCGAGTGCGGGCAAACCTGCCAGCCCCCATTCGGGCGGGCCGCCAAGGACCCATTTGCGGCGTCGCGAAGTCCGTCCCTGGACCTCGCCCTTCGGGCCGGCTTGCGCCGGCCGGATCGGCGTCGTGCCGATCCGGTTCAGTCCTTGTGAAGGACCTCGCCATTCACCGCGGACTACGCCTTGCAACTGGGCCCTTGGCGGTCCCGCAGAGGCACTATCGAATCGTGCAGAGATTCCCCAGTGCCAGCTCGCGTGCATTCGCCAATGGTCTGATAGACTGTGAGTTTGCCGCTCGGCAAAGAGATTTTCCGCCGAGCGGACGCGCAATCGATTGAGGTGAACGCGATGGTTGACGCAACCGACACCATGGTGGCCGAGCCGGCTACCGAGACCACGCCGCTGGTCTTTACCGAGAATGCGGCGAACAAGGTCCAGTCACTGATCGAGGAAGAGGGTAACCCGGAGCTCAAGCTGCGCGTGTTCATCACGGGTGGTGGTTGCTCCGGCTTCCAGTACGGCTTCATGTTCGAGGAAGAGGTCCAGCCGGACGACACGGCGGTGGAGCGCTCGGGAGTGACCCTTTTGGTCGATCCGATGAGCATCCAGTACCTCGAGGGCGCCGAGATCGATTACAAGGAAGATGTCTCCGGCGCGCAGTTCGTGATCCGCAACCCCAATGCCGCGACCACCTGCGGCTGCGGTTCCTCGTTCTCGATCTGACTGGTTAGTAATGGGTCATGACGCGGGCAATGCCCGCGTCTCGCGTTTGTCAGGGTTATTACAAGGCGTTGTCGATGGATTTCGTACCGGGTTTGCAGGGTGTGCCGGCGGCGCAGTCTGCCATTTCGTATCTGGATGGTCAGGCCGGGCTCCTGACCTACCGTGGTTATCGCATCGTGGATCTGGCCCGCCAGAGCACGTTCGAGGAAACCGCGTGGGTGCTGATCCACGGGGATCTGCCCACGGCGCTCGAGCTCGCGGAGTTCGATGCCGACCTGCGTCGCAATCGCCGCGTGAAATACAACGTGCGCGACATCATGAAGTTCCTGCCCATCGACGGGCATCCCATGGAGGCGCTGCAGACGTGCGTGGCCAGTCTCGGCATGTTCTACCCGGGGCAGGAGCGCATGACCGCCAACGGCGTGAACGCCGACAGCGAATTTGTCGAGCAGATGATCGTCAAGATCCTCTCGAGCATGTCCACGCTGGTGGCCATGTGGGAGCACATCCGCAAGGGCGACGACCCGGTCGCGCCGCGCGCCGATCTCTCCTACGCGGAGAACTTCCTGTACATGATGACCGAGCGCGAGCCCGACCCGATCGAGGCACGCATCATGGACGCCTGCCTGATCCTGCATGCCGAGCACACGCTCAATGCCTCGACCTTCGCCTCGCTGGTCTGTGGCTCGACGCTCGCGCCGCCGAATCTGGTGGTCGCCTCGGCCATCGGCACGCTGGCCGGCCCGCTGCATGGCGGCGCCAACCAGCGCGTACTGGCGATGCTCGACGAGATCGGCTCGGTGGAGAACGTCACGCCCTGGCTGGAGCAGAAGCTGGCCAACAAGGAGGTGATCTGGGGCTTCGGTCACCGCGAGTACAAGGTCAAGGACCCGCGCGCCGACATCCTGCAGGGGCTGCTCGAGCAGTTGCGCGAGCATCGTGGTGGCCAGCTTTCTCCACTCTACGAGATCGCCCGCGAGCTCGAGACCCAGGCGGCCGAGCACCTGGCCGGCAAGGGCGTCTACCCGAACGTCGATTTCTATTCCGGGCTGCTCTACGCCGAGCTCGGCATCCCGCGTGACCAGTTCACGCCGATCTTCGCCATCTCGCGCACGGCCGGTTGGCTGGCGCACTGGAAGGAGCAGATCGCGAACAACCGCATCTATCGCCCCACCCAGGTATACGTCGGCGAAAGCCCGCGCGACTATCGCCCGATCGGCGCCCGCTGATCGATCTCTTTTGAGGGTCCGGCCGACTCAGGCCGGGTAGATGCCTCCCAGCAGGCGAGGCCCGGCCGCGCCCGTCACGCTGGGGGCGTTGCCGGGTTGTCCGCTGAGCAGTTGGCGGGCCAACCACGCAAACGCAGCCCCTTCGACGCATTCCGGCGCCAGGCCAAGAGCCGCGCTACTTTCCACCGGCGCGGCCAGCCGTTCGCCTAGGCGCTCGACCAGCCGCCCGTTGTAGGCCCCGCCGCCGCACAGCGTGATCGGCATGCCCGCTTGTTCGACCTGCCAAGGCGACAGGGCCCGGGCAATGCTCTCGACCGTCAGTTCAAGCAGGGTGGCCTGGACGTCCTCGGCCGGGAGCGTAACGATCCACTTTCCGCCCAATCGTTCCAGCCAGTCGAGGTTGAAGTGTTCCGGTCCGGTGGATTTGGGGGCGGGGGCGGCAAAGAACGATTCGCTCAGCAGGCGCTCGAGCAGCGCGGGGTGTGCCGTCCCGCTAGCCGCCCATTGGCCGTCCCGGTCGAATGGAGCCTGCCGATGGCGGCTGTGCCATGCATCCATCAGGGTGTTGGCCGGGCCGGTGTCCAGGCCGATGGGTTCCCGGCCGGGGCGCAGGATCGAGGCATTGGCGATTCCGCCGAGGTTGATCACGATCCGCCCCTCGGGACCGGGCGGGAACAGGGCGGCATGGGCCGGGGGTGCCAGCGGGGCGCCCTGACCGCCGGCGGCCATGTCGCGGCGACGGAAGTCGGCAGCCACGGTAATCCCGGTCAGCTCGGCGATGCGGCTCGGGTCACCCAGTTGCAGGGTGAATGCCGCTTCCCGCCAGTCCGGGCGATGACGCACGGTCTGGCCATGCGAGCCGATTGCCCGCACGGCACTGGCCGGCAGCCCTGCCTGCTTCAGGAGCTGGGCGACGCCCGCGGCAGTGGTCTCGGCAAGCCGGCGATCGGCCATGCCGAACAGGTCGATGGCGTCGATTGCCGGGACAGGTGGGGTATGGATTGCCTCGCCATCGATGCCGCGGGCCAGTCGCGTCAACTGGGCGGTCAGAGTCGCGTCCAGCGGCTCCTGGTGGTGGGCAATCAGGCGGGGTTGCGAGCCGGAGAAATCGCAGAGGCACAGGTCGAGCGCGTCGATGCTGGTGCCCGTCATCGCCCCAATGAAGAGTTCGGAGTTGTCTTCGGGGCGTTTGCGGTTCGGGTCAGTCCTCACGTGATTCGCGGGAGACACGCTCGTTGCTGGCGAGGTGAACCGGCTGCTCGCCTTCAACGTCGACCTCGATGCGGGCCAGTTCCTCGAGCGAACCGCGTGTCCGGGCGATGAAATCCTTGCGGTCCTCTGAGGCGATCGGGTTCGCTTCCGGCAGATCGACCTTGAGCGGATCGAGCGCCTTGCCGTGGACCTTGAATTCGTAGTGCAGGTGCGGGCCAGTGGCGGCGCCGGTCATGCCCACAAAGCCGATGGTGGTGCCCTTGTCGATGCTCGCGCCGCGCTTGAGGTTGCCCTTGAAGCCGGACAGGTGCGCGTAGAGGGTCTCGTGCTTGGCGTCGTGCCGCACCTGGACCACCTTGCCGTAACCATGCTTCCAGCCGACGAAGGTCACACGGCCGGAGGCGGCCGACTTGACCGGCGTGCCGGTCGGGGCGGCGAGGTCGACGCCGTTGTGCGGGCGGACGGTGTTGTGAATCGGGTGCAGCCGCTTGGGGTTGAAGTTCGAGCTGATGCGGGAGAACTCCACCGGGTAGCGCAGGAAACCGCGCTCGAGGCTGCTGCCATCGGGCTCGTAGTATCCGCTCGTGCCGTTGGGTGAGGTGTAACGCACGGCCTGTACCCGCTCGCCACGATTGACGAACTCGGCGGCCACGATATGACCGGTCCCGAGACGCTCACCGTCGCGCTCGCGCACCTCGTAGATCAGCCGGAACTGGTCGCCATCCCGCACGTCGCGAAGGAAATCCACCTTCCACCCGAAGACCTCGGCCAGTTGCATGATCTGCATCGGGGGGACGCCCGTGGCGATCGCGGACTGGTAGAGCGAGCCCTTGATCGTCCCGCCGGCCGAGACCAGCCGGGTCTCGCTGGGCAGGTCGGTAATTTCGGCCACCAGCTGGTCGCCGTCACTGCGGAAGATGGAAAGCTCGCTCTCGCTGCTGAAGTCGTATTTGAGTCCGGCGAACTGTTCGGCGTCGTCCGTCATCAGTACGAGCTTGTCGCCCGGTCGAATGCGCTCCAGGCGACGGGCCTCATCGCCCAGATCGAGCACCTTTAGCACGTCGCTGTAGCCGAGGCCGGCTTTTTCGAAGATCGTCGACAGGGTGTCCCCCGAATCCACCGTGATGGTGGTTTCCTCTAGCGAGGGTGACGCGCTCTCCGTCTCGCCTTCCACCGGGTCAAGATCCTCCGCGCTGCCGACCGCAGCCCGATTGGCCTCAGGCGCCTCGATGGCCTTCAGGGCCTCTTCCTGGCCGGGGATATGGAAGTTGGGGCGGCTACCCAGGCTGACGGATCGGGCAAAGGCCGTTGACTGCTTGCCCGAAGTGGGCGTGTCGATCGAGACGGATTCCGATCCTGCCTCGCGTGCCGTTTCATTCGGGGACTCGATGGCTTCCAGCGTCAGTGGGATTTCGTTGCCGTCACTTGGCTTCGAGGCAGTGGCTGCGCCGTCTTGTGCGCCTTCGCCGGGCAAAAACTGCCAGACGACGCTGCCGAGCGCGAACACGCCGAGACCAACCAGGAGGGTGCGCCGTATCAGTCGAGATGGCCTGCGTTTGGGCTTGAATAGAGGGCGCTGTTGCATCGATATAAAAACCTGGCAGAAATATATGGTGTAAAACCGGTAACATAACCGCCTTTCTGCAGCCATTCAACGTAATTCTTGGAAGGGTGAACCGTGTCTCAGGAGCAAGCGCAGATGCTGGCGGAGTTGTGTCGGGGGGCCGACGAGGTGCTGGTCCGCGAGGAACTGGTGGATCGGCTGGCCGAAGGGCGACCGCTGCGGATCAAGGCGGGCTTCGATCCGACCGCGCCGGATCTTCACCTCGGACACACGGTGTTGATCAACAAGCTACGCCAGTTCCAGGAGCGTGGGCACGAGGTCATCTTCCTGATCGGGGATTTCACCGGCATGATCGGTGACCCGACCGGCAAGAACGCCACCCGCCCGACCCTGACGCCGGAGGCGGTGCGCGAGAACGCCCGCACCTACGAGCGCCAGATCTTCCGCATCCTCGATCCGGAAAAGACTCGTATCGTCTTCAATTCGGAGTGGATGGGGCAGAAGAGCGCCGCCGACCTGATCCAGCTGGCCAGTCGCTACACGGTGGCGCGCATGCTGGAGCGCGACGATTTCTCCAAGCGCTACCGTGAGAACCGTTCGATTGCCGTCCATGAGTTCCTGTATCCGCTGGTTCAGGGCTATGACTCCGTGGAGCTGCAGGCGGATGTCGAGTTGGGTGGCACCGATCAGAAGTTCAACCTGCTGGTTGGGCGCGAGTTGCAGAAGCAGTACGGCCAGAAGCCCCAGGTGGTCATGACCGTGCCGATCCTCGAGGGGCTCGACGGCGTTAACAAGATGTCGAAGTCGCTCAACAACTATATCGGTATCGAGGAGCCCGCCGACGAGCAGTTCGGCAAGCTGATGTCGATTTCCGACGACCTGATGTGGCGCTACTTCGAGCTCCTCTCGTTCCGCCCCCTTGAAGATATCGCGCGCCTGCGCGAGGAGATCGATGGCGGGCGCAATCCGCGCGACATCAAGTTCGAGCTTGCCGTCGAGCTCGTGGATCGCTTCCACGGCAAGGGCGCCGGCGAAAAGGCTCGCGAGGCGTTCATTGCCCGTTTTCAGAAAAAGCAGCTGCCGGACGACATGCCCGAGGTGCGCCTCGATGAAGGGGTGGCGATCGTCGAGGCGCTCAACCGTGCCGGGTTGATCCAGTCCAACTCCGAGGGCTTTCGTCACATCAAGGCCGGTGCGGTGAAGCTTGGCGGCGAGCCGGTGACGGATCGGGCGCTGGTTCTGCCCGCGGGTGAGTCGATTATTCAGGTGGGCAAACGGCGTCTGGCAAAAATCATCGTCGGAGGGGGTTGACGCCCCCGGCAAAGCGCGTAAGATGCGCTCCTCCTTACGGGGCACAGGCCATGCCAACGCCCCGTAAGACAGCCCCGAAAAGATGATTGAAAAAACACTTGACGGGCGCTGCAGCGAGCGTAAAATCCTCGCTCCTCTCGACGGAAACGCCGCTGAGAGGGTCGCCAAAAAGACCTCTACGAGGGGTTGACAGGCGACACGAGGGGCGTAAGATACGCGCTCTTCTCGGCGACGAGCCGAC
>NZ_QZMT01000002.1 GCF_003932495.1 Guyparkeria sp. SCN-R1 | reverse complement strand
GGCCACGGTGGCCTCCTCACCCCGCCAGATTTACACCACTTCCCGGGACGCTACCAAACGATGGCCGGCTCGCTTGTTCCTTCACGCGGGTAGCCGTCAAGGCGTTTGCCAAAGGCCGGCGCGTTGGTTACATTCGGCCGACGCAAGGCAAGAATTGGCCAGCAGCAAGGACGAAGACATGGAAGCGACAGAGAATCACGCCGGCCTCGACGGGCTGAGGGTCATGGTGGTCGACGACAGCAAGACCATCCGACGGACAGCAGACAGCATCCTCAGCAAGGCGGGCTGCGAAGTGGAAAGCGCGATCGACGGATTCGACGCCCTGGCCCGCATTGGCGCGTTCGACCCGGACGTGGTCATCATCGACATCCTCATGCCGCGTCTCGACGGCTACCAGACCACGGCGCTGATCAAGAACAACGATCGCTTCGCCGAGACGCCCATCATCCTGCTGTCCAGCAAGGACAGCATCTTCTGACAAGGCGCGCGGCCGCATTGTCGGTGCCTCCGATTACCTCACCAAGCCTTTCAACAGCGACGAGATTCTCGCCGCGGTCGAGCGTTTCGCCGAAGGACGCCCCGTCGCCGACGAAGGCGCGATGGCGGACTGAGAAGGGCGTGGCGACCGGGGTCCGATCGCGGACGCCGGCAGGATCGTATTGAACCGGATTTTTCTAGAGGAACAGGGTAGTGGCTCACATCGTTGTCATTGATGACTCGCCGACCGAGGTGTACGTGCTCCAGCAGATTCTCGAGCGTCACGGTCACCAGGTTTCCGTCGCCAACAGTGGCGAAGAGGGCATCGAGCTGGTGCGCCAGGTTCGCCCCGACGCGGTGCTCATGGACGTGGTGATGCCGGGCATGAACGGCTTTCAGGCCACCCGCACCCTCAACAAGGACAGCGAGACGAGCGGGATTCCGGTGATTATCGTCACCACCAAGGACCAGCAAACCGATCGCATCTGGGGCATGCGCCAGGGTGCCAAGGAGTATTTGGTCAAGCCGGTCAAGGAGGCCGACCTGATCGACGTGCTCAAGAGCGTGCTCGGCTGACGTCATGCAGCGCACAGAGGACGTGTTCGACTATCTCGGCTGGATCAATCGCCAGGTCGATGAGCATGCCGTCGGTCTGCCGAGCAGCGACGACCATGTCAGGACCTGGCAGGGCATCCTGTTTGCCGTCGACGGTCGGCGCATGATCGTCGCCCTGGACGAGGTGCGGGCAATCGTCGCCCCGCCGCGCATGGTGACGCTACCCGGGGCGCGCCCCTGGGTATCGGGTCTGGCCAACCTGCGTGGCGAACTGACCGGTGTGTTCGATCTGGCCCGCTTCTGGTTCGATGTCACCACGCCGGAATCCCGCCACAGCGTGGTCTTCCTCGCCAAGCACGCCCAGGCCTCGTCCGCCTTTCTGGTAGAGCGTTCCTACGGAATCCGCCAGGTTGCCTACGGCGACGAGCGCCCCCTGAGCGATTCCGATCACCACCGCGAGCTTGCGTCCCTGCCGGGCTTCCACCAGGAGGTGCGGCTCAACGAGGAGTGGCTACCGGTGCTCGAGTTCCGGTCTCTACTCGACCACGACCAGTTTCTCAATGCCGTCGCATGACGTCGGCTCCGGGCAGCTGCCCGGATATAACTAAACAATGACGATGAATTCCATTCAGGAGTAAGTGGCAACTATGAGTCTTGGCGCACGGATGGGCGGCATCAGCCGTAAGATACTGATCCTCGTGGTTCTCGCGGTTCTGGCCCTGGTCGCGACCGTTGTCGTGTTCATTTTCGCGGCCCAACGCGAGCAGGAGTTCCTCGACCGCCGTCTTGCCGGCGCCGAGTTGGAGCGTTCTTCGCAGGAAATCACCATCGAGGTGTTGCGTGCCATCCGCGGCAACCCGGGGGCATTCGACCGGGTCCAGTCGGTCCGCGCCGAATTCACCGACAGCCTCACCGCCCTGCAGGGCGACGACCCCGAGCGTCCACAGCTGGCCGTGCCCAATAACCGTCAGGACTTGCTCGGCACCGTCGACAGTCAGTGGGGGACGTACAACGACTCGTTGAGCAAGGTGCTCGAAGGCCGCGAGGCCATCCTCAGCGTCGGCGAGCAGTCCGCGCAGATCGAGGAGATCCTGCCGGACCTGACCGCGGCCTCGGACGAGGTGGTCCAGACGCTGGTCGCCAATGAAGCGCCCAGCCATCTCATCTACCTGGGCACCCGGCAGTTGATGTTCATCGAACGCATCGGCACCACGCTCGACGAGATCACCGGCGGTGGCGAGCAGGCCGTGAACGCCTCCGAGCGTTTCGGCCGTGACGTGGCCCTGTTCGGCGGCGTACTCAATGGCCTGCTCAACGGCAACCGCATGGCACCGCGCGTCAACAACGCTGAAGTCCGCGACGGGCTGCGCGAGGTGGGTGTGCTGTTCGCCACCGTCAACCAGCTTGTATCGGCCGTACTCGAACAGGCGCCGCAATTGCTGGCGGCCAACCAGGCGGCGCGTGAAATCGACCGCATGTCGGGCGACTTCACCAGCGCGACCTCCGAACTGGCGCGCACGCTGGCCGCCGATCAGAACAAGGCATCGCAGTTCCTTTACCTTGGTTATGCCAGTGGCGCGATCGGCCTGTTGCTGCTCGTCTGGCTGGGCGTGACGCTGGTGCAGGAATCCCGCCGGGCCCTGAATGAGACCGAAGCGGCCAACCAGCGTAACCAGGCGGCCATCCTGCGTCTGCTCGACGAGATGATGACGCTCGCCGACGGTGACCTGACCGCGCACACCACCGTGACCGAAGACATCACCGGCGCGATCGCCGACTCGGTCAACTACACCATCGACGCCCTGCGCGACCTGGTCGGCACCATCAACGACACCTCGGTGCGGGTTGCCGCGGCGGTGCGCGCCTCGCAGGACAGCTCGCGGGCACTCGCCGACAAGTCGCGCGGCCAGGCCCAACGCATCACCGAGATTTCCGATGCCATCGCGCAGATGTCCGACGAGATCGAGCGGGTCTCGGTCAGCGCGCAGGAATCGGCCCAGATCGCGGAATCCTCGGTCGACGTGGCCCACCGCGGGGGCGATGCGGTGCGCCAGACCATCAAGGGCATGAACCAGACCCGCGAGCAGATCCAGGAAACTTCCAAGCGCCTCAAGCGCCTGGGTGAGTCCTCGCAGGAGATCGGCGACATCGTCGGCCTGATCACCGACATCGCCGACCAGACCAATATCCTGGCACTCAACGCCGCCATTCAGGCCGCCATGGCGGGTGAGGCCGGTCGCGGCTTTGCGGTGGTTGCCGACGAGGTCCAGCGACTGGCCGAGCGCGTCAGTGACGCGACCCGCCAGATCGAGTTGCTGGTAAACACGATCCAGACCGATACCTCCGAGGCCATGCTCGCCATGGAACAGACCACCTCGAACGTCGTCGACGGCGCCACGCTCGCCGAGAACGCCGGCAAGGCGCTGTCCGAGATCGAGAGCGTCTCGTTGCAACTGTCCCAGCAGATCAACGACATCACCTCGGTGGCCCAGAAGGAGGCCTCCGTGGCGACCGAGCTGCGCGAGGCGGTCAACCGGATTCGCCAGGACACGCAACAGACGGCAGAAAACGCGACCCAGGCCGCCGACGAGATCGGCGAGCTGGGCTCGCTCTCGCAGGAGCTCAACCGCTCCGTGGCCGGCTTCACAATGCCCGAGCGGGACGACGCTCAGGCAGCGGGCTGAGTCCGGCAGGACAGCAGGCGGCCCGGTCGGCCGGCGAGGCAATCGTCGTGACCAGGGCACGGATCTTCCAGCAGGCGGGATGCCGAAAGGCGGTGAATTGAGACATGCGGACAGAAAGGAAAGTCGACGCGATCGTATTCGACTGGCTCCGTGAGGGGCTGGAGGAGCGGCTCGCCGAGCTCTTGAGGGCGCTGGAACAGCTTTCCGAGGGCGAAAACGTCACCGAGCATGTCTTCGACGCCACCCAGGCGTTGCAGACCATCGACCGTGTCTTCTCCATGGTCGACATCCAGCTGGTGCGCGTGCTGGTGCGCACCCAGATGGCCGCCCTCGAGCCGCTCGAAGAGCCGTCCGACGACCCGACGGCCATTTCCGCGCAGATCGAGTCGGCGGCCCTGCTGCAGGCCCTGCTGGATCGTATGGCGGCCGGCGCGGAGATCGCGCCGGCAAGCCTGCTGCCGATGGTCAACCGCCTGCGAGGAACCATCAAGCAGCCGCCGCTCGAGGCCCGCGAGCTGGCCGCGCGCGCCTTCCTGTTGCAGGCCGAACACGAGCTGGGCAAGCGCCCGCACCGCGAAAAGGGGGTGGACGAGGAGGCCGAGTTGCGTCCGCTGTTGCGCCGGATGGAGCGGGAAGTGCTCGCCGTCATGCGCGACGACTGGTCCGTCCTGCCGGGGTTGCGGGATCTGTCGATGCAGATCATCGCTCACGAACCCAGTCGCAGCGCGATCATCGCCATCCGGGTGGTCGGCGAGTTGTTACGGCTGACCGAGTCCGATCCCGATCGTTACGCGCCGATGCTCAAACGAGCGGTCGGGCGGGTCCTGCAGCTCTTCCGCCTGCAGCTTCAGGGGCGCAGCGAGTCAGTGATCAACCATGCCGGCCTGGACTTGGGCGCTTCCGTGCTG
The DNA here is from genome assembly GCF_003932495.1 of Guyparkeria sp. SCN-R1. Taxonomy (GTDB): domain Bacteria; phylum Pseudomonadota; class Gammaproteobacteria; order Halothiobacillales; family Halothiobacillaceae; genus Guyparkeria. The sequence continues at coordinate 165,256 of NZ_QZMT01000002.1, read as the reverse complement.
CTCTCACTGCTGGAGCGGGTCGACGATGACGAGCCGATCTGTCGCGACCGTGCCGGCGATTGGCTCGAGCAACTGGATCGCGCCGATGTGCCGGCGCGTTTCGTCGGTCTTGATGCCCAGGCACTCGAGGCGGTCCAGCAGGCGCTTGAGGAAGAACTGCTCGCCACCCAGGACGTGCTCGACCTGTTCGTCCGTGGCAAGCGCGATGACCTCGAACCCCTCGGCCGGATCCTGAACAAGTTCGAACAGATGAGCGGGGTGCTGTACACGCTTGGCTACACGGCGGCGGCCGAGGCGCTGGCAGACGGTCGCGAGCGGCTGCAGGCGGTGACTCGAGGCGCCGAGCTCCTCGATGACGAGATGCTCATGGATCTGGCCGGCACGGTCATGTTGGTCGAGCAGGTCATCGACGGCATCCCGCGCAGCATGGCCGACGGCGACCGGGCCGAGGCCCTGCACGACCAGACGGTTGCGAGTTCGATTGGTGCGATCGCCAGCGCGGCGTTCGAATCCCTGAGCGAGGCTCGCGAGAAGATCAACACCGGCCTCGCCGGGCAGGGTGACGGCGAAGCGCCGTCCGACGACCCGTTTGCCCAGGCGGCCGATCGGCTGACCGGCATCGGCGAGGTCCTCCGTCTGTCTGGCCGCGATGCCGCGACCCCGCTGGTCATGGCGCTGGCCCGCTGGAGTCGCGCACAGACCTTCGGTGAGCCGGTCGGCGACGAACATACCCTGTCGGCCTTGAGCGAGATATTCGCTGCGCTCGAGTTCTATCTCGAGAACCTGCGCGATTTCAGCAAGGAAATCGCCCGTTTCCTTGAAGCGCCCAAGCGGCGGATCGACGATCTCTTGGGTGACGCCGGCGACGTGGAGGAGGTCATGGCGTCGGTCGAGGACCACACGACCGAATCGGCGGCGTCCCACACTGCGCCAGACGAGTCCCAGTCGACTGCCGAGGAGGTGCCAGCCGCACCGGTCGACGACAGTCTCGCCACCCCGGACGAGTTGATCGAATTCTGGCAGGTCGAGGAAGAGGAGCTCGCCCCGGATGCCCACGAAGCCGATCGCGCCGATCGCGCCGAGCCTGCCGAAGACGTCGAGCCGGTCGAGGCCGAAACCCGTGACCAGGCGACTGGCGAGGAATTGGAGGCGGCGCTCGACTTCGCACTGGACGAGGGCGAGGAAGAACAGCGTGTTGCCCCGGCGTCGGACGACCTGCCCGACTTGCCCGACGAGGTTGCGGCAACACCGCAAGCCTCGGAAACCCCGGCCGATCTCGATGCCCTGAGCCTGCCGGCAGACGAGCCGACCGAGGAGTCCCAATCGGAGACGTCCGAGGGCGAATCCGAGGAGACGGCGCTGGACTCTCTGCCTCGGGACGAGGCGTCGGCCACTACCGAAACGCAAGCCGTGTCACCGCTCGAGTCGGACGAGGGCACGAGCGTCGTACGGGAGGAGATCGAGGCGACGCAAGTCGCGGATCAGCCGGACGTCGATGCGCAAGCGTTGACGTTCTCCGACACATCGGAGGAAAGCTCGGAGGCCCTCGAGCCGGCTCTCGATTTCGGCTTGGCCGCCGATCAGGACGACGTGCGTTTTGACCAGGCGCAATCGGAACGGCCCGAGTCGCCCGATGATGGGCTGACCGTCGACCTTCCCGATCAGCCGGTGGCCGCACCCGAAGAAGCGGGCTTGTCAGCAGACGAGCAGGACCACACGCTCGCGGAGACCGAGACCGAGACCGAGACCGAGACCGAGACCGAGACCGAGACCGAGACCGAGTCCGAGACCGAGACCGCAGGCGGCCAGGGCGAGCCGCTGACGACCGACGCCTCGGGCAGCGATACGGAGTCTGCGGCCGAAGAGCCGGCTGCCCCGTCCTTCGGCGAGGCGGAAGACCAGTCGTCACCGGAACTGGAGTCCGCGCTCGATTTCGGGCTTGCCGACGACCAGGATGAACTGCGGGCCGCGCCGGCGGAAGCCGCCGATGACGAGATGGCGGTCGACCTGCCCGATCAGTCCGCCCAGGCCCCGGAGCTGCCCGAGGCGGAGGCTGTCGCCACCTCCGCGGACGAGTTCGAGGAGACGCCGGACACCGAGGCCGTCACCGAGCCGGAAGACGACCCGATGATGGCGGAGATGCGCGAGGTCTTTGCCGAGGAGATGGCCGAGACCGTGCCCGACATGGGTGAGGCCGCCGAGGCCTGGCGCAGTCGAGAGGATGCCGAGGCGCTGGTGACCCTGCGCCGCGGTTTCCACACCATCAAGGGCAGTGGCCGAATGGTCGGTCTGGAGACCATCGGTGAGTGGGCCTGGGCCTGGGAACGACTGCTCAATCAGGTGATCGACGGCAAGATCGACGGCGAAAAGGCGACTCGTCAGGGCGCGCTCGAGGCCGTTGCCCTGATGCAGGCGGCACTGCCCGATCTCGAGGCGGGGCAGGCGACGCCCGAGTCTCACTGGGCCGAATCGCGCCGGCTGGCCGAGCGTCTCGAATCCGGCGAGCCCGTTGAGGTGGAGGCCTCGCCCGACGAGGCCACGGCCGAATCCCCGGCGGAGACCGAGACCACCGCACTTGCCGCTCCAGAAGGGGCAATCGAAACCGACGCGGCGTCATCGGACGAGATGTCGGTCGATGCCGAAGCGGTGACGCCGGTCATCGACGATCCGGTGCTGCGAGAGATCTTCGATCAGGAGATCGGCGGCTATATCGACGAATTGCATCGCGAGATCGAGTCCGCGCGCGAGCATGGCGTCGGTCTCGCCTGTGACAACGACCTGGTGCGTCTGCTGCATACCACGCTCGGCTCGGCGCGCACCGCCGGCGTGGACATCATCGCCTCGCTGGCTCGCTATTTGGAGGACTGGACCCGCGCCCTTGCCGAGCATCAGGAGCGTCTGGGCGGTGAGGAACTGGCCCTGTTCTCCGAGGGGGCCGATGCCATCGAGGCATTGCGCCGCTGGGCGGTTGATCCGAGTCTCGAGCAGCCCGACACGACCGATCTGGAACAGCGCCTGGATATCCAGTTGCAGCAAGTGCTGGCCGAGTATGGCGAGGTGGCGGAAAGCGCCGAGGCGCGCGATTCGCGTCAGGCAGAAGACCCCGAACCCTCGCTGACCGCCGAAGATTCCGGCGCCGAGTCCGACGACGTGGCAGAAGAGGACGAGGCGTCCGACGCCTCGGCAGATGAGCCATCGGGCGTCGAGCTCCGGGAAGACGAGCAGACGGTCGATGAAACGGCCGTGGACGATGCCGAACCGGATGAAGTCGAGACAGATCAGGTCGAGTTAGGTGACGTCGAGGCGTCAGGAACCGAAGCGGACCATTCGGCTGGCGCGTCGGTCGGCGATGACGAGGTGGACGACGAGTATGCCGACATCGAGCATCGCCCGGACGATGATCCGTCCGAGCAGGACGAAGACATCCTGCAGATCTTCCTCGACGAGGCCGACGAGCTGCTCGAGCAGGCCGATGCCTACCTGGCCCACTGGCGGGTCCACCCGCACGACCTCGAATCGATCCGTCTGCTGCACCGCAACCTGCACACCCTCAAGGGCGGTGCCCGCATGGCCGGCCTGCTCAATCTGGGGGACGTGGCGCACCACCTCGAGGGACGCCTGGACCTGGCCCGGCGCGACGAATCCGCGGATAAAGAGCCCCTGGTGGCGCTGGTCCAGCACAGTTACGACGTGATTGCCGGCCTGCTCGACCGGGTGCGCAACCAGCAGCCGATTCCGCAACAGCGCGAGTTGATAGGTCGGATTCGCGATCCGGAAGGTGCCCGCCGGTTTGCCGAACGCAACCAGGGCGGAGATGTTGCCCGTTCGGACGAAGCCGGTGGTCAAGGCACGCCATCGCCAGCCGCTGCCGGGCCGGCGCCGCCGACCGTCGAATCAACCGAAGCCAGCGGCGGGTTCGGGCAGGAGGCCGGCGCCGAGCGCCGAGACGATCAGGTGCGGGTTGCCGCGGGCAGCATCGATGCCATGGTCAACCAGATCGGCGAGTCGGTGTTGCTCCAGTCGCGCATCGATCGGCAGGTCAACGGCTTCGAGCGTCAGCTGTTCGAGCTTCAGCAGACCGTCACCCGCCTGCGCAGCCAGCTGCGCCGACTGGAGATCGAAACCGAGACGCAGATCAAGGCCGACCTGATGGAAGAGGCCGGGATCAGTGAGGAACAGTTCGATCCGCTCGAATTCGACCGTTTCACCCAGGTCCAGGAGCTTTCTCGCGGCATCATGGAGTCGCTCGGGGACGTCGCCAATATCGAGGAGAGCCTCAGTTCGCTCACCGAGCAGTCGCAACTCCTGTTGCTGCAGCAGTCCCGTCTCGGGCGGAAGATGCAGGACGGCGTGCTTGCCATGCGTCTGGTTCGCTTCAATGACGTCGCCGGTCGCCTGCGCCGCATCGTGCGCCAGGTCGGTGACGAGATGGGGCGTCAGGCCGAACTGGTGATCGAAAATGGCGATGCCGAGATCGACCGGGTCACCCTGATGGCCATGCTGCCGTCGCTGGAACACATGCTGCGCAACTCCATTGCCCACGGCATCGAGTCCCCCGAGGAGCGACGCGCCGCCCACAAGCCGCCGGTGGGTCGCCTGTTGGTCAACATTGACAGCGGGGGCGGCAATATTACCGTCAGCTTGCGTGATGATGGCCGCGGGCTCGATCTGGATGCCATTCGTCGCAAGGCGGTCGAGCGCAGCCTGATGCCGGCCGACATCGACATCAGTGACGAGGAGGCGCGGTCGCTGATTTTCCTGCCGGGCTTCTCCACCGCCGGGAACCTCTCCCAGGTGGCCGGGCGCGGGGTGGGGATGGACGTGGTCGCCAGCGCCACGCGTGAGCTCGGCGGTTTCGTCGACGTGGGTTCCGAGCAAGGGCGCTACACCGAAATCCGGCTCAATCTTCCGCTGACCCAGGCGATGACCCGCGGGATCCTGATTGCCAGCGGCGACGATCGTTACGCCATCCCCTACAAGGGGGTAGTCGCGGTTACCCGCATGACCGGCGTGGCGCTAGCCGAGCACTATCGTGAGGAAAAGCCGCAGATCGAGCATGACGGCGAGCACTACCCGCTGTATTACCTGGGCGAGCTCCTTTGGGGGCAGCCGCCCGCCGAGACGGCGCAGGACGTGGCGGCGATCCGTCCGATCATGCTGTTTAAGCTGGGCGAGCGCCGTTTCGCGCTGCATGTCGACCATCAGCTCGGTGGCATCCAGCTGTTCGTCAAGTCGATGGGGCCGCAGCTTGGGCGTATTCCGGGCATGTCCGGGGCCACGATCGCCGACGATGGCGACGTGATCCTGGTGCTGGAATTGTTCGAGCTGGTCCAGCAGTTCCAGCGGCGCGATTATCAGCGTCGTCTGGGTACGCAGGCAGGCCTCAAGCCCGCTCGCGCCCGTCCGTCGGTGCTCGTGGTGGACGATTCGCTTACCGTGCGCAAGGTCACCGCCCGCACGCTGGAGCGCAACAACTACGACGTCGTCCTGGCACGTGACGGGGTCGAGGCGCTGGGCCTCCTGCAGGACAGCCTGCCGGATCTCGTGCTCACCGATATCGAAATGCCCCGCATGGACGGCTTCGAGCTGCTGGGTGCGATCCGCAATGATCGATCGGCGGCCGACACGCCGGTGATCATGATCTCCTCACGCACCGGCCAGAAGCACCGCGCGCGTGCCGAGGCGTTGGGCGTTTCCGCCTACCTGGGCAAGCCTTACACGGAACTCGATCTGATCGACACCATCACGCGCCTGCTGCCGGTAGCCGCGGTGGCCGGTGCCGACGAGGGTGCGGGTGACGAGCATGCCGACTGAAGGACAGCAAGCAGCCATGGCACAGCAAGAGCAACCGCAAGCCGGCGAGACCCCGATCCGCGCCGTGCGACTCCCCACGCAGCTGACCGACCTCGAGCTGCTGATCCCCTATGCGCTGATCGCCGAGATCACCGATGTCTCCTTGCCCGAGGGCAGCATTCGTCTGGGGCGAAACGAGGCCACTATCGTCAACTGGCGCGGTCAGCGCGTGCCATTGGTCAGCCTCGAGGCGATGAACGGCGAGACCGTGCCCACCATCGGCCGGCGTGTGCGGTGCGCCATACTCTATGGAACCGATCCCGAGCGGGCCTTGCCCTACTACGCCTTGCTCCTGTCCGGCGTGCCGCGTTCCGAGCAGGTCGAGCGCCGCCAGATCGAGACGGCGGGCCCGCAGGACAACCCGCTCTGGCATGCCGTCGTTCGTCTGGATGGGCGCCTTACGGCCATCCCTGACATCCGCGTGCTCGAGGAGCGGATCGAACAGATGCGCCTTGGCGAGGAAGAGTCGCGAGAATCCCCCGCCATCGAGTAGTCCCTGCCGCGAGTGGTGCTCAGGCACCGACGAAAAAACCCGGCCACTGACGTGTGCCGGGTTTTTTGTTGTGCCCCGCCAATTCCCGGGGCGAGGTGCGCGGGCTGGCTAGCCGTGTCGCTGTGCCCGGACTCCGTGGCGAACGACATTCGTTGCGGCCATGCCGGCCAGTGCGATCACGCTGTAGATCGCCGCACTGGTCACATAGCCACCCAGATACGGCGCTGTGCGCTGGGCGTATTCGAATGCCGCCATGGCTCCGAACTGACCGGAGAAGGCGTAGAAGGTGAGGTTCGAGATGCCGAACGCGATCACGCTGCCCGCGAGCAAGGCCCCGGCAATCCACGCCAGCCCCGCGAAGGTGTTTCCCGAGCCATTCGTCAGTCGCGTGCCCGCGAGTCGCCCCGCGCCCCAGAGGGCGGCATAGGCGGCCAGCACACCGGGATAGGCCGGTGAAAAACAGCTGGCCATTGCCGCGCCATCGAGCCAGACGCTGCCCAGATCGATCGCGACGGCAAGCATCAGCAGACCGCCCAGCACCCGCAGCTGACGGAACCACAGCCCGGCCAGGAAGAAGACCGCCCAGGAGGTATCCGCCAGGTGCAGCGCCGAGCTGAAGTGGTGATAGCGCGTGGCGAGCATCGAGATCGCCATGACAACAAGCGCCGCAATGGCGACAACTCGGCTGGACGGGAAAAGTCGTTCCTGGAGCGGATGGGGCATGGTCGGATGACGTCCTGAAAACCGGGTGGGAAGCGCTTATGTTACCGGCCGTAGCGCAGGCTCACAAACACGCCTCGTGGGGCTTGATTGTATCCATGCTCGATCTGGTAGTCGTGGTCGAAGAGATTGTCGATGCGTGCCTCCACGCGCCAGTCGGCATTGATCCGGTAGGCGCCGCGCAGGTCGGCGGTGACGAAGCCGGCGTTCTCCTGCATGCCGGTGCTTTCCGAATTGCTTTGACCCCTGAGGGTCGCCCCGACGTCGAAGCGCCCGAGCCGTCGATCGACGTCCACGCGACCGTTCCAGCGCGGCTGACGGACCAGTCGTTCCCCTGTCTCACGGTCTTCGGTGGTCAGGTAGGTCAGGCTGGCGCTGGCGGACCAGTTCGCATCGGTGTAAGCAGCGAGGGCCTCGGCACCGTGGATTCGCGCGCGGTCGATATTGACCGGTTCGAAACCGGTCCGGATCAGGTCACGGCCGTTGGTACGAAATGCCGTGAATTCGGCTTGCCAGGAACCCTTTTGCCACTGGAGGCCAGCGCGACTGGTGCGTGTCCTTTCCGCGTCGAGATCCGGGTTGCTGAATCCGGCGAACGGCGCGTAAAGCAGATCGAATGAGGGGGCAGTAAACGCGGTGCCGTGACCGGCGGTGAGTGTCCACTGGCTGGTCAGGGCGTAGGCCAGATCCAGTGAGCCGGTGTTGGCCGTGCCGAACTGTTCGTTGAAATCACGACGAACGGCGGCCTGCAGATCCAGCCGTTCGCCCAAACGGGAATTGACCTGCAGGAACAGGGCGCGATTGATGCGGTCGTTGATCAGGTAATCCGGCGACGTCTCGGCGGAATCCCGGCTCCAGTCGCCGCCCACCGTGATCGTGTGCTGCTCATTGACCTGGAAGTCGTTGGCGACGAACACGGTGTCACGTTGATCGTCGTAGGCATACGCGGGTTGTCGTGCTGACAGAGTGGCGCGGTTTTCATAGAAATCCCGATCGGCACTCGAGCGCCCGGCGCGTGCCCTCAGTTGCCAGAAGCCGATCTGGCCGGTGCTGGCGGAAACACCGAAGGCACGCGAGCTTTCCTCGACTTCGTTGGCCCCGAACGGACCGAAGGTGCTGTCGAACTCGGTTTCCGCTTCCGAGCCCAGGAAGTGGCCACGTATATGCCCACCATCGCCAAATCGGTAGCCCACCTGCCCTTGGGCAGATTGATTCCGATAGCCATCGTCGTCGGGGTCGCTGCCCTCGAAACTGTCGAACCCGTCGGTTTCACGGTGGGACAGGCCGAACGAATAGTCGAACGCCCCCTGCCGGCCACCAAGGTGCGCGTCGGCCTCGCGGTTTCCACGCGAGCCGGCGCCCATACCGCCGGATAGATGCGTGCCATCCGCAGTGCCCTTGCGGGTGAAGATCTGGATCACCCCGCCGCCCGCGTCCGCGCCCCATTGCCCGGAACGCGGGCCGCGCACGATCTCGATGCGTTCGATCTGCGCCAGCGGAATGTGTTCGAGGTAACTCTGTCCGGCTGACGGCAGGCCGATTCGAATCCCGTCAACGAAGACGGCCGTCCGGCTGGCGCTCTGCCCCCAGATCGAGACGTTCGACTGTTTGCCCGGCCCGCCCAGATTGGTCACGTTCAGCCCGGGACGGCCTGCCAGCAGCTCTTCGAGCGACCGTGCCTGGCTGCGCTCGATCTCCTCGCGCGTGATGACGGTCTCGGGCATCGCGGGTGCGATGGCTGGCGCCTCGCGGGTGGCCGTGATGTTGATCGGGCCCAGCCGGTCATCGGCCTGTGATGGGGCGAGGGTAAAAAGACAGGTCAGGCCGGTGAGCCCGGCGGTGAGCGACGACCGTCGCCGTGGGAAAGCATGCGTCATGGATTTGATTTCACGTGACCGACCAGCCCACCGCAGGTCGGGAATGCCGATCAGAGGCCGGTCTCCGGGCTCGTGGTCTAGGGGCGGTTGAAGCCATCCCGGCCGACATCGCCTTCCCGGCCCGGGGCACCCGGGACAGTGGCGTAATGATGTCGGCGTCACCACCTACCGTTGCGGGGGCAGCGCAGGCATTGGACCTGCTTCCCTGTTTCAGTGCCCGCCGCGTTCCGCGGGGGCACCACCTCTGACGTCGGGGCGCATTGTTTGCAATCCGTTGCGCAAAGGCAAGGGGCTAGCGTGAGCCATTCTCATGGCCGAGATGAATCCCCTGTCGGGCGGTGAGCCGGTCGGGCGAAGCGAGCTTGTCGGCTACAATGACGAAGAAGCGCGAAACCTTTTTCACCGGATCAGGCCGTGACATGCCCTCGAATGCCCCTCCCACCATCCAGGCGACCCGTACATTGGCCGAAACCCGCCTGTTTCGCGTGGAGGGCGTGGATCTGTGCTTTGCCAATGGCACCGAGGTGCAATTCGAACGTCTCAAGGGCAGCGCCAACGGCGCGGTGATCGTCGCGGCGGTGACCGAACGTGACGAGTTCGTCCTGATTCGCGAATACGCCTGCGGCACTGAGCGCTACGAGCTGGGCCTGCCCAAGGGCCGGATCGATGCCGGCGAAACGCCGGTGGAGGCCGCCAATCGTGAACTGAGGGAAGAGGCAGGCTTCGCCGCCCGCCGCCTGACCCGGCTCAACGAAATGACCATGGCGCCCACCTATTCCGGCCAGCGCACGCAGCTGGTGCTGGCCGAATCGCTTTACCCGGCCCGTCTGCCGGGCGACGAGCCCGAGCCACTGGAGGTCAGTTTCCTGCCAATGGCCGATCTCGATGACTTTGCCGCCTCGGGCGATTGTTCCGAGGCAAGATCACTGGCCGCCATGTTCCTGGTGCGGGCGCACCGGCAGCTACGGGAAAGGGAAGGGAGCGCATGACGGATCGTGTAGCCCCGATGGGGGATTCAGCGGCTGGCGAGATCCCTGGTGTCGATGCCGCACTGCTCGCCGAGGTGCGGGCGATTGCCGCGGCGGCCGGGCGGGCAATCATGGCGGTCTACCGGCAGGACTTCGTGGTCGAACGCAAGGCGGATGCCTCGCCGGTCACCGAGGCCGATCTGGTGGCCAATCAGCTGATTGCCGATCGTCTGGCCACCCTGGGTGACGGCTGGCCGATCATCACCGAAGAGGGGCGTGCCCCGGCTTGGCGTGAGCGCTGCTCCTGGCCGCGCTACTGGCTGGTCGATCCGCTCGACGGCACGCGCGAGTTCGTCAAGCGCAATGGTGAATTCTCCGTCAATATCGCGTTGATCGATGGCGGCGTGCCGGTGCTGGGTGTCGTGCTCGCCCCGGCGATCGATCTCGAGTACGCGGCGATTCGCGGTCAGGGTGCCTGGCGCTATCATGACGAGCCCGGCCCCATTCAGGTGCGCGCTCCGGCCGATCCGCCCACCCTGGCGCTGTCCCGTTCGCACGCCAGCCGGCGTGAAATGCAGCTGATCGACACCTTCTCCCGACCGGGAGCCGAAGCCAGCGTGGTGCGCTGTGGCAGTTCGCTAAAGACCTGCCTGGTGGCCGAAGGCAAGGCGGATCTCTACCCCCGCCTGGGGCCCACCTCGGAATGGGATACCGCTGCCTCGCAGTGCGTATTGGAGGCCGCCGGCGGCCAGCTGACCGACCTCTCGGGCCGCCCGCTGCGCTACAACACCCGCGAATCGCTGCTCAACCCGATGTTCGTGGCCCACAACGGACTAAATCTGGATTTCGATCGGTTGCACGAGATCGCCGCGCTTTGAAGCGCTCGCCGGTGGGGACCAGCCCCCGCCTGCAGCGGGAGCTGGCTGTTACTCGGGCTCGGGCTTGCCGGCGCGGATGCCGGCCTTGAGGTTGTCCCAGTGGGCCCAGTTCTCGGCGCTCGGCGGCATCTGCAGATGAAAGCCCAGCTTTTCGATATGGTCGCGCACGGTGGTGCTATCGGTGCGCGCGAGCTGCCGGTCTGCCGATAGGTCCAGCGCCATCACGAACTCGAGTTCACCCAGGCGCTCGCGCACCATTTGATCGAGTTCGTCCATGTCCTGTCCCTCGCGCACGAACAGATACATGTCGGGGTTCTTGCGACTCTTGAAGATATGCGCCTGCATGACGGGCCTGACCTGCCTAATTCACCGATGGATGGGTGGGCGATTGTCGCAGATTCCGCATCCTCCTGCCCTCGCCTTGACTATCGGTAGCCCGGGAACCCTCCGGGGTAGCGGCCGGAGTAGCCGGGCTCCTTGATCGGCTGGCCGTCGCTGGAATACGGATCGCGTGGCGGGCGATCGCCATCGCGCGGGCGATGGTAGGGCGGTGGTCTGTGGTTCGGGAAGGGTTGGCCGCTGTCGAACCAGAGCGAGAAGCCGTCGTCGTCCAGGCGCATGCCGCCATGCGCGGGATCGCGGTAGCGATCGTAGGGTGGCAAGTGCTCACCCCGCGGGTAGTAGGGGGTGTAACGGGGCTCGTCGCGCCACGGGGCGACCACGACTACCTCCGGGTTGGACAGGCGTTGCTCGAGGGCGCGCCGCTCGGCCTCTTCGCGTGCACGCTGCTCGGCCTCGACACGCTCGTCGTATTCCTCGGCAATCCGCTTGATGCCCTCGCGAGCCGCTTCGCCCCCGCTGCCCGCCTCCGGCGCCGTGATGGTCTGTATCTCCATCTTGCCGTTGCAGGGCTCATCGGAGTAGACGATGCGCCCATCCGAGTGGATGCACTTGTAGACGGTTTCGGATTCCTGCGCACTGGCCGCGCCGGTCGCCTCCAGGGTCAGGGTCAGGGCCAGGGCGGCCATGCCAATGGCGGCCGGCAGTCGTAATGAGGTATGCAACCGGATCATCCTGCTCGCGCCCCGCGTGGTTGTCTTCAAGCTCGTTATCCCTAACGGGTATAGACCAGTTTGTCGCGGTCCGGTTTCGCCCTCGTCCGGTCGAGTCATTGATCCGAGAGGGCCGCTTCGATGTCCTTGGCCTTGGGCGCACCCTTGCCGGCCAGCTCCTGGGCAAAGACGTCCAGCCGGTGGCCCTCGAGCAGGTCGAGCAGGGCCTCGCGTCGTTGCCACTCGACCAGGTCCGGCCTGCCCTTCATCAGCCGGTTGCGCACCTGCTCGGCGAGCGGGGCGAAGGTCACCCGCAGCATGCGATCGCGCTCCGGCTGGCGCTCCGTCTTCTCCAGGCGCTTCTCGGCGCCCTCGAGGTAACGCGGCAAGGCGGCAAGCCGTTCCTCGCTCGCCAGCCAGATCAGGCCGGGGTGGACCAGCAGGTCGATCTGGTCGCCGATCTCCTTGGCCGCCTCGATCACCGACAACGGCAGCCGCCCGCTCAGCTGGCGGCGCAGGCGATGCTGGTGCTCGAGGATAGCCTTGATCCGCTGCGCGAGCGCCATGGCCCGGCGCGGCAGCTCGCCATCGAGACGGGCAAGACGCTGACGGAAGGTATCGGGGTCGCGAATCGGTGGCTCGCCGGCGACGGCCAGTTCCCAGGCCGCGCGGAAGATCAGCTCCTGGTCGAAGGCGCGGTCGGCCCGCCGGGATGCCTGCATGCCCTCACTGGGGACCGGGCGTGGGGATTTCAACCGGCTGTAGTGCAGACGGACGGTGTCCAGCGAACGGTCGCCGCGCAGGTCGGACTCGGCCTGGCGGACCATCTGGGCGCGGGCCAGCAACATCAACCGGACGACGCCGGTCTCGTGGACCCGGCGCGCGCGCCCGGGATCGTCGATCAGTTCGATCGCGACGTGATCACCCTGGTCCACCAGTGCCGGGTGTGCTTCGACCTGCGCGCCCGCGCTTTCGACCGTGAGCTTTTCCGGCAGCTCGTCGAAGTCCCATTCGGTCGCCAGGTGATCCTCGAGGCGGTGCTTGCTGCGCTGGTTGAACGCCTCCTGCGCGCGTTGGGCCTGCCGGCCGCGCAGGGCGTTGATGTCGCGGTCGGCATCGATCGGCTCGCCGTCCTCGTCGACGGCCACGAAGCGCATGCGCAGGTGCTCGGGCAGCTTCTGCTCGTCGAACAGGGCCGGGTCGACCTCGTGGCCGGTCATGCGGCGCAGTTCGTCGGCCACGGCCTGCGAGAGCGAGATGTCGGTGTCGGTGATGCGGTCCTCGACCGCCTCGGCAAAGCTCGGGGCCGGGACGAAATGGCGTCGCTCGGCCTTGGGAAGCGCCCGGATCATCGCCTCGATCTTCTCCCGGCGCAGGCCCGGCACCAGGTGCGTCGTCGGCGGGATGTCGATGCGGTTGAGCAGACCGAGCGGCACGTGCAGGCTCACGCCGTCGTCCGGCTCGCCGGGGGCAAAGTGGTACGAGAGCTTCAGTCGATAGCGGCCCGCCTGCCAGTGATCGGGCAGTTCGGACAGCCGGCGGTCGTCGGGCTCGGTGGCCAGCAGGTCGTCGCGGGTCAGTTCCAGGTGTGCGGCCGCGGCGCGGTCCTTCTTGATCCAGTGATTGAGCTTGCGCGCGTCGGTGACATCGGCCGGGATGCGGGCCTGGTAGAAGTCGTAGAGCGCCTGATCGTCGACCAGGAAGGCCGGTCGGCGCAGCTTGGCCTCGAGCGTGCGGATCTCCTCGATCAGTGCCTGGTTGTGTTGCCAGAACGGCTGGGCCGACTCGAAATCCCCCTCGACCAGGGCCCGGCGAATGAAGACGTCGCGGGCGGCGACCGGATCGATCGCGCCGAAATCGACCCGACGCTTGGTGACGATCGGCAGGCCGAACAGGCGCACGGTCTCGAAGGCCGTCACCCGGCCGGATTTCGGGTCCCAGTTGGGCTCGTTGTGCTCGTGGGTCACCAGGTGGCCGGCCATCGGTTCGAGCCAGCGCGGATTGATGGGCGCGTTCATGCGCGCGAACACCTTGGAGGTCTCGACGATCTCGGCGGCCACCATCCACTTGGGTTGGGCCTTGACGGTCACCGAGCCGGGGAACAGGTAGAAGCGGCGGTTGTGTGCGCCGAGATAGACCGTTGGCGCGCGGCGCTTCTTGCCGCGATGATCGCCGGCGGCCTGCTGGTAGCTCTTCGGGGGAGCGGGGTCACGCATCCCGACGTGGTCGAGTAACCCGGCGAGCGCCGCCTGGTGCAATTGCTCGATGCGAGCGGCCAGCGCGCCGGGGAGTTTCTGCTTTTCGCCTTCCTCGGGCTTGTCCGGCATCACGATTGGCTCGAACTCCGGCAGGCGGATGCGGAACATCTCGTCGACCGACTGGCGCAGCTGACCGACCAGGTCGTGCCACTCGGTCAGGCGGTTGGCGTTGAGGTAGCGCTTGATCGCCCACTGGCGGGCCTGGCGGCGGCTCTTGTGGCGGCGTACCTCGTGCCAGGCCGACCAGAGCGCGAGCGCACTGGCGAAGTCCGAATCGGCCAGGGCGAAGTCGCGATGGGCGGCATCGGCCGCACCGCGTGCCTCGGTCGGGCGTTCGCGCGGGTCCTGCAGGGCGAGGAAGGCGGCGACCACCAGCATGTCCTCGGTGGCCCGGTCGCCGTGCTCGCGGGCCGCGACGATCATCCGGCCCAGGGTCGGGTCGATCGGCAGGCGCGAGAGTCGGCGGCCGATCTCGGTCAGTCGGCCGGTCTCGTCGAGGGCGCGCAGTTCGAACAGGTGCTTGCGGGCCGAGGCCAACTGGCGGGGTTCCGGCGGCTCGATGAAGGGGAACTCCTCGGCCCTCCCGAGCTTGAGCGAGTCGAGTTGCAGCAGCACCGAGGCAAGGTTGGAGCGCAGGATCTCCGGGTCGGTGAAGGCCGGCCGTCCGTCGAAGTCCTCTTCCTCGTAGAGCCGGATGCAGACGCCTGGGGCGATCCGCCCGCAGCGCCCGGCACGCTGGTTCGCCGAGGCCTGCGAGATCGGCTCGATGCCGAGTTTCTGCAGTCGGGCACGCGGATGGTAGCGGCTGATCCGTGCCACGCCCGAGTCAATCACGTAGTGAATGCCCGGCACCGTCAGCGAGGTCTCGGCGACGTTGGTCGACAGCACGATCCGTCGGCCGGCGTGCGGGGCGAACACGCGCTGCTGGTCGGATGCCGACAGGCGCGCGTACAGCGGCAGGATCTCGGTGTTCCGCAGACCGTGGCGCGAGAGCTGACGCTCGGTCTCGCGGATCTCGCGCTCACCGGGCAGGAACACCAGGATGTCGCCGGGGCCCTCGTGGACCAGCTCGTCGACCGCGTGCATCACGCCGCGGGCGACGACCGAGCCCAGCTCCTCGTCGCGGTCGGATTCCGGTGGACGATAACGCACCTCGACCGGGTAGCCCCGGCCGCTGACCGAGATGATCGGCGGACGGCCGTCGCGCTCGTCGGCAAAGTGCTCGGCGAAGCGCTCCGGGTCGATGGTCGCCGAGGTGATGATCAGCCGGAAGTCCGGCCGGCGCTTGAGCAGGCGCTTCATCACCCCCAACAGGAAATCGATATTGAGGCTGCGCTCGTG
This sequence comes from Guyparkeria sp. SCN-R1, assembly GCF_003932495.1. Taxonomy (GTDB): domain Bacteria; phylum Pseudomonadota; class Gammaproteobacteria; order Halothiobacillales; family Halothiobacillaceae; genus Guyparkeria. Next base: position 149,816 of record NZ_QZMT01000002.1, on the reverse strand, counting down.
TGCCTCGTCGATGATCAGCGCGTCGTAGCGCAGCAGGTCGCGGTCGTGCTGCAGCTCGGCGAGCAGCAGGCCGTCGGTCATCACCGCCACGCGCGAGTTCGGGCGGGTCTGGTCGGAGAAGCGCACCTTGTAGCCGACCGCGGTGCGCCCGTCGCCGCCCCCATCCTCTTCACGTACGCCCTCGTCGAGTTCTTCGGCCAGCCGGCGGGCGACGTTGCGTGCCGCGATCCGCCGCGGCTGGGTATGACCGATCAGCCCGCGGCGGCCGTAGCCCAGCTCGAGCAGCATCTTGGGGATCTGGGTCGTCTTGCCCGAGCCGGTCTCGCCGGCAATGATGGTGACCGGGTGGGACTGGATGGCCTCGAGGATCTCCTCGCGCGCGCCGGAAACCGGCAGGCTCTCGGGGTAGTCGATGTCGATCGCCAGCGCTTCGCGCGCGGCCACCTCGTCAGCGGCGGCCGTCACGCGGTCGAGCAATCGGTGCAGGGCCTGCTCGTCGGGCGTGCCTTCCTCGAGCCGGCGCAACTGCCGGTCGACCTGTGGCAGATGACGCAGGGCCAGGTGATCGCGATTGGCGTTGATATACGCGAGAATGCTCGCCGGATCGGCGGTGTCGACGGGATGACTCATCCGACCCATTGTACGAGATGGCATGGGTTGGATCGCCACATACTGGACACGGATGGTTAGTCGCCCGATGGCCCGGGCCGAACACGCACTCACGCAGAGGTTGCCCCATGCCGGAAAACGTCAGTTTCTTCGCCGCCCTGGCCGTCGGGTTTTTCGGCGGTGTGCACTGCGTCGGCATGTGCGGCGGGATCGTCGGTGCGCTGACCTTCGGCCTGCCCGCCGAGACGCGCGAGCGCGCCTCGCGGCTGTTCCCCTACCTGCTTGCCTACAACCTCGCCCGGATCACCTCCTACACCGTCGCCGGGGCGATTGCCGGGACGATCGGTCTGCTGGGGCTGTCGCTGGTGCCGATGCAGCAGGCCCAGTTGGTGCTGCTGGGCATCGCCGGGCTGTTCATGGTGATGATGGGGCTGTACGTCGGCGGCTGGTGGTTCGGGCTGACGCGGATCGAGCGCTTCGGCTCGCGGCTGTGGCGCTTTATCGAGCCGGTGGGGCGTCGCCTGATGCCGGTGAGCACGCCCACGCAGGCATTCGGACTGGGGCTGGTGTGGGGCTGGCTGCCCTGCGGGCTGGTCTACAGCGTGCTCATCTGGGCGCTGTCGGCGGGCGGCCCGTTGCAGGGCGCGCTGCTGATGCTCGGCTTTGGCCTGGGCACGTTGCCCAACCTGCTCGCGATGGGCGCGTTCGCCGGGCAGTTGTCGGCGTTCGTGCGCCGGCCCTGGGTGCGCCGGGTCGCCGGCGGCATGGTGATCGCCTTCGGCGTCTACCAGCTGCTGGTGGCCGGCGCGCGCCTGTCCGGCTGAACGGTTACGCTCCGCGCGCCCCCAATCCCGGTCTGCGGCCTTAGCCGGCTATCACAAAGTCGTCCAGCCCCTCGGGCGGCTCCTCGCGCACCGCGAGATCCTCGACCCGTGCCCGTGGCGGCCCGTCACGCAGTTTTTCCAGCATCGTCGACACCGCAGCCGTGTCGCCTTCGAATACCGCCTCCACCCGGCCGTCGTCGAGGTTGCGGACCCAGCCGGCCAGTCCCAGCGCCTGCGCCTGCTGCCGGGTGAAGTCGCGGAAGAACACGCCCTGCACGCGTCCGCTGACATGCACGTGTCGCCGGGTGATGTCTGCCATGGTCATCTCCCTCGGATCTGGATTCAGTCGGGCTCCTGCGCCTCGGCCGTCTGCGAGTCGTGCTTCACGCGAGCCGCCTCGGGGACCTCCAAGTGAAGCAGGGTGCCCGGTCCCGTGCCCTCGCGCACGATGTGCAACTGGCTGGCGTCGTGGTCGAAGGCGATGCCTTCCCACTGCTCGATGCGGGGCAGCGAGCGCGATGCGACCGGTTGGCGAATGGCCTCGCTCCAGCGTTCACCCACATCGCGGCGGAAGAAATACAACGACGAGTAGGTCAGTACCGCCAGCAGGCGGCCGTCGGGCGATAGCGCCATGCCGGTGGGCAGGCTGGTCTGGCGGCCGGTCAGCGGCGAGAGCAGCCAGTTGATCGGGTCGGTGGGTGCCAGGCCGCCCATCGGGCCCAGCAGGCGTGCTTCGTGCACCTCGGCACTGGCCAGGCGCTCACGCGGGCTGCCCTCGTCGGGGAACGGCTGGCGTGCCGACAGTGGCAGGGCGAACAGGCGCGGCGGGTCCTCACGCTTGGTGAGCACCAGGATCTGGTCGTCATGCGGGTCGACAACCATGGCCTCGGTATCGGCCGGCCCGTCAGGATAGCGAAAGCGCAGCAGATGGGTCGGCGTGGTGGTGTGTGTCGTGACCGATCGTGGCAGTTCGGTCGGCTCGTCGATGAACCACAGCGCGTAATCCGGCCAGCTGTCGCGATTGTCGCCGGTGTCGGCGACCACCAGGCTGTGCGAGCCATCGATTCGGAAGCTGTCGATCGCCTCCCAGTCGCGTTGGGTCACCCCGTCCAGTTCGAGGCTCAGCAGGCGTCGCCCTTCGTGGTCGATGCCATGCACGAGCGGGGTGACGCGCTGCATGGAGCCGGGGTCGTTGATGTTGTCGTTGTGCGTCCAGAGCAGCCCGGCATGCTGGCCGGACTGTGTCAGCCCGGATGCCTCGTCGATGGCGCTCGGCAACTCGCGCTCCGCCGGGGCGGGTGGTGCGGCCCACAGGGGAATGCTGGCGGCTCCAAGCAGTAGGAGCAGCAGCCCGGTTGGCCAGCGGTGTGGGTCACGTTCGATGAGGGCCATGATCAGCGACAGGGTGAGCAGACATGGGAACGCCTCGCCCCACTAGGGAAGCTCTGCACGAATACGCAACGCCTCTGCGGGTCGCCAGGCGTCCAGATGCAAGGCGCAGTGCGCCGACCAATGGCGATGGTCATTGGCAAGCGCTGCAACACCGCAGATGGGCGCTTGGCGGCCCGCCCTGCGGGGCTTGCCGGCTTGCCCGCCATCGGTGTTGCCGATTCTCGCCGGGCAATGAGCCCACCTTCCAATCGGCGCCTTGATGGCGAACAAGCCGGTAAGCCAGAGGCATTGCGTATTCGTGCAGAGCTTCCCTAGGGCATCCCGGTGGGGCGGGGCGTGTTTCTGGATCGGCCGTTAGCCGGATCGGTTCAAGTGGGATTCTCGCAAAGGGGCGAGGTTCCCCGGGCACTGCCGCCGTGGCGGTCAGGCCGGGCCGTCTCCGGACTTGTCGACCCCCGCGCCACGCGTGTCGAAACCGATCAGCTTGTAGACCGGGCAGAAGTTGATCACGCCGGTGGCGAGAGGAATGATGCCGATGTAACCCCACCAGCCGATCACGCCAAACAGCGCCAAGGCGATCAGCAAGACGCCGACCACGATGCGCAACCACTTGTCGATCATTCCCACGTTGGCAGTCATCTCAGCATCCTCCGGTTGAGCGGGTTAAAAAGTCCATGCCCGGAGTGTAGTCACTCGGGCGGGAATTTCCCGTGCTCGACGCGGTGTAGCGCGATGCGCTTCTCGAAGAAGATGCTGAAGTCGGCGTAATCCCAGCGCGTGATCGGCGGCGTGGGGTGTTTGCCCGTGGCGGGCACGGGGGCGTGGCGACGCTCCGGCTCGCCGAAACGGGCGATGACCTGCTCCTGGGTCAGGCCGTGGACCGCGGCCGAGCGGTCGCCGCCCTGGGCGAGTGTCGGGCTGGCGGCCAGGATGCCGGCGAGTGCCAGCAGGGCGACGGCCAGCGGCCGGGCGAGATGCGTCAGCGGGGTCATGATCGGCTCCTTGTCTTGCATTGATGACTCGTTCCCTGAATGATCGTCTGTCGCGCCCCGGTGGCCGGGCGGTGCCGATGCCCCGCTGGGGGCGGCCCGGCGGCCGGCGCGGCGGGGTGTTCGGCGCGATTGTCGCTAGTCTGCGTCACGCCGCCGTTGGCTGCAAGCGGGATGACCGGCGGCGCGGGTTAGACTCTCGTCCCGATACGTGGGCACGAATCGGCGGTTTCACGGTCGAAAAGGCCCACGACGAGTCGATTCATGTCGGCTCTCTCACGATATTCACCTACAGCACAGCAGGGGTCTGCATGCGGCGGACATTCGAATGGATGATCGGGTTGCGCTACACGCGCGCCAAACGACGCAACCGGTTTGTGTCGTTCATTTCGGCCACCTCGATCATTGGCATCACCCTCGGCGTGACCGCCCTGATCGTGGTGATCTCGGTGATGAACGGCTTCCAGGACGAGCTGCGCGAGCGCATCCTCGGAATGACCGCGCACGTCACTGTCAGCGAGCGGGGCGGCTCACTGGGTGACTGGCAGACGGTCGCCGAGCGGGTCGGCGAGGAGCCGTCGGTGCAGGCGGTCGCGCCCTACGTGCAGGCCGAGGCCATGCTGTCGGCCTCCTCGGAGGTCTCGGGGGCGATTATCCGCGGCATTGAGCCGGAGCGGGAATCGCCGGTCACCGACATCGGAGCGCACATGAAGGAGGGGGCGCTTGACGCCCTCGAACCGGGCGAGTTCGGCATCGTGCTGGGCTCGGCGCTGGCGCGCTCGCTGGGCGTGGAGCTGGGGGACCGATTGATGCTTATCAGCGCGGACGTCGCAGTCACCCCGGTCGGCGGCATGCTGCGCCAGCGGCGCTTTACCGTGGTGGGGCTGTTCGAGGTCGGCATGTACGAGTACGACCGCGGCACGGCGATGATCCACATGGCCGATGCCCAGGCGCTGTTCCGCACCGGCGAAGGCGTCTCGGGGCTGCGTCTCAAACTCGACGACATCTTCGGTGCGCCGGCCGTGGCGCGGGATCTCAACCAGCGGCTGGGCTACCCGTACGTGGCGCAGGACTGGACCCAGTCGAACGCCAATTTCTTCCGCGCCATCCAGATCGAGCGCACGGTGATGTTCATCATCCTGTCGCTGATCGTGGCGGTGGCCGCGTTCAATATCGTCTCGACGCTCGTGATGCTGGTCACCGACAAGCAGGGCGACATCGCCATATTGCGCACGCTCGGCGCCAGCCCGGGTTCGATCATGATGATCTTCATCATCACCGGGGTGGTGATCGGTCTGATCGGCACGCTGGTCGGGGTGGGCGTGGGCGTGCTGATTGCCGAGAACATCGGCGTGATCGTGCCCTGGATCGAAGATTTGGTCGGCACCCAGTTCATGCCTGCGGACGTCTATTACATCAGCGAAGTGCCCTCACGGCTCGACTGGGGCGACGTCGGCCTGATAGGCCTGATGGCCTTCGCGCTCTCGTTCCTGGCCACGCTGTATCCCGCGTGGCGCGCCTCCCGTGTCCAGCCGGCCCAAGCGCTCCGCTATGAATAACGAGGCCCTGCGTTATGAATGATCTCCCCGATACCCCTCGTTTGGTACTCGAGGCCAAGGGACTCACCCGCACCTTCCGCGAGGGCAGTCTCAATGTCGAGGTGCTGCGCGGCATCGACCTGGCCATTCACGCCGGTGAGCGAATGGCGATCGTCGGTGCCTCCGGGGCGGGCAAGTCCAGCCTGCTCTCGCTGCTGGCGGGACTCGACCAGCCCACCGAGGGCGAGGTGTGGCTGGCAGGCCAGCGTTTCTCGGCCATGGGCGAGCGCCGTCGGGGGTTGCTCCGCAACCAGCATCTGGGTTTCGTCTATCAGGCCCATCACCTGTTGCCGGAATTCTCGGCGCTGACCAACGTCGCCATGCCCCTGATCATCCGCCGCGAACCGCGCGAGCAGGCCGAATCGCAGGCGCGCGCCCTGCTCGAGCGCGTCGGGCTGGGGCATCGGCTCGATCACCGTCCCGGTGAACTCTCGGGCGGTGAGCGCCAGCGCGTCGCCATTGCCCGGGCGCTGGTCACCCGGCCGGCGGTGGTGCTGGCCGACGAGCCCACCGGCAACCTCGATACCCGCAGCACCGAGGCGATCTTTCAGGCGATGCTCGAGCTCAATCAGGCGATGGGCAGCGCCATCGTGCTGGTCACCCACGATCTCGAGCTGGCCGCCCGGATGGATCGCACCCTGCACATCGCCGACGGCCTGATCACCGACCGGGCCTGAGGCGCGACTCCCCCGCGCAGCGTCCCGCCGGCACCGATCTGTTTCTCAAAACATATTGCGACCCGGCAATGACGGTCTAGTCTCCTTGGCACTGTCCTGATCGCCCCGGCAACCGGGGCGTTCGTGACTCTGCATTCAACTCAGGGAGAACCGCCGTGGCAACACTCACCATCAATGGGCGATCCGTGACCCTCGAGGTCGCCGATGACATGCCCCTGCTGTGGGCCATTCGTGACTATATCGGCCTGACCGGCACCAAGTTCGGCTGTGGCGCCGGGCTGTGCGGTGCCTGCACGGTCCACGTCGATGGCGAGGCGACGCGCTCATGCGTCACGCCGGTCGCCTCCGCGGACGGCAAGGAAATCACCACCATCGAAGGGCTTTCCTCGGCCGGTGATCACCCGGTGCAACTGGCCTGGGTGGCCGAGGACGCCCCGCAGTGTGGCTATTGCCAGTCCGGCCAGATCATGCAGGCCGCCGCGCTGTTGGCCGACAACCCGGACCCCTCCGACGAGGACATCGACCGGGCGATGAAGGGCAATCTTTGCCGTTGCGGTACCTACAACCAGATTCGCGCGGCGATCAAGCACGCGGCCCGGGCCAAGATGGCCGGTTCTGATGTCCAGAGTGACAACCAGGAGGTGTCGGCATGACCACGCGCAGGCAGTTTCTCAAGGTATCCGCCGCCGTGGGCGGCGGCTTGCTGGTCGGCTTTCGTTTCGGCGCCCCCGAGTCGGCCATGGCCGCCGACGGTACGTCAGGCGCGTCGGGGTCGGCGGGCGTGTTCGAACCCAACGCCTGGATCGAGATGCACCCCGACGGTCGCACGATGCTCACCATCTCGGGTTCCGAGATGGGCCAGGGCGCGATGACGGTGATCCCGATGATGATCGCAGAAGAGCTCGACCTGCCCTGGGGCGAGTTCGACACGCGGTTCGCCCCCGCCGACGAGGCCTACGCCAACCCGGCGCTTGGCAGCCAGGTCACCGGCGGCAGTGCCACCGTGCGCGGTTTCTACACCAAGCTGCGCGAGGTGGGCGCGGCGACCCGCGAAATGCTGGTGCAGGCCGCGGCAAACCGCTGGGATGTGCCGTTCGACGAGTTGCGTACCGAGCCGGGTGTCGTGGTGCACACCGCCAGTGGTCGGCAGGTCGAATACAAGGACCTGGTCGCCGATGCCGCCCAGCTCGAGCCACCGGAAGAGGTCTTCACCAAGGACCGCAAGGACTTTCGCATCATCGGCAAGCCGACCAAGCGCCTCGATTCGCCGCAGAAAGTCACCGGCCAGGCGGATTTCGGCATCGATGCCCGCCCGGATGGCCTGCTGCAGGCCAGCATCGAGCGTTGCCCTGTATTCGGCGGCAAGCTCAAGTCGGTGGACGCCGACGAGGCCCGCAAGGCCGATGGGGTCGAGGACGTGATCGAGCTCGATCACGGCGTGGCGGTGCTGGCGCGTGACTGGTGGAGTGCCGACCAGGCGCGCGGCAAGCTCTCGATCGAGTGGGACGAGGGTGATCTGGCCGACCTCGACGACGAGGCGATCGACGCGCAATTCCAGGAGCGGATCAAGGAGGATGCCCGCTCCGCGCGTAGCGAGGGTCGTGGTGCCGATGCGCTGGGCAATGACGAGAACACCCATAGCGCGACCTATCGCGTGCCGTATCTGGCCCACACGACCATGGAGCCGATGAACGCTACCGCCTCGGTCACCGAGGATGGCGTGACCCTGTGGGTGCCGACCCAGGCACCGGGCTCGGTACAGAAGGTGGCCGCCGAGGTCGCCGGCGTCGACAAGGACAAGGTCACGGTGCATACCACCTTCCTCGGCGGCGGTTTCGGCCGTCGCTTCGAGACCGACTTCGTCCGCGAGGCGGTCGAGCTGTCCAAGCGCGCCGGTCGCCCGGTCAAGGTGATCTACTCGCGTCCGGACGACGTGCGCCACGACTTCTACCGGCCGGCGGCCTACAACGAGCTGTCGGCCACCCTTGGCGATGACGGTCTGCCCGTGACCTGGGTGCATCGCATCGCCGGTCCGTCGATTTGGTCGCGTGTCGCGCCCGGCATGGTCAAGGACGGCATCGATCCGGCTGCCGTCGAAGGCGCGACGGATCACCCCTATCAGATCGAAAACATCGCCGTGTCCTATGCGAATGTCGACCCGGGTATCCCGGTCGGGTTCTGGCGCTCGGTGGGTCACTCGCACAACGCCTACATCGTCGAGTCGTTTCTCGACGAGCTCGCCCGCCGGGCCGATGCCGATCCGGTGGAGTATCGGCTGAAATTGCTCGAGGACGACTCGCGGCACGTCGGCGTGCTCAGGCGTGCCGCCGAGATGGCCGACTGGGGCGGCGAGGTGCCCGAGGGTCGTGCCCGCGGCGTGGCGCTAGCCAAGTCGTTCGGCAGTTATTGCGCTCAGGTCGCCGAGGTCTCGATCGAGGACGGCAAGCCACGGGTGCACAAGGTCTGGTGCGCGCTGGACTGCGGCATCGCGGTCAACCCGGCCGGGGTCGAGCGCCAGGTGCACTCCTCGATTGCCTACGGTCTGACCGCCGCCCTGTTCGGCAAGGTCACCATCAAGAACGGCCGGGTCCAGGAGCAGAACTTCAACGACTACCAGGCCGTGAGCATCGACCAGATGCCCGAGGTCGAGGTGGGCATCGTCGATTCGGGCCAGCCACCGGGTGGCGTGGGCGAGCCGGGGTTGCCGCCGCTGGCGCCGGCCGTGGTCAACGCGCTGGCAAGCCTGACCGGCAAGCCGATCCGCCGGTTGCCGATCGAGCTGGGCGACGAGGCGTGACCCCGTCCCCGGCCGCGGCAAACGATCGCCAGGCGGCACTGACCCTGGCGGTCGAGGCGCTCGACGCCGGCCGCGAGGTAGCATTGATCACGGTGCTCGAGACCTACGGGTCGGCACCTCGTCGCCCCGGCTCGCTGTGGGTGATCGTCGACCCGGCCGGCCCGCAGCCCGAGGGGATCCCAAGGCAGGCCGGATCGGTCTCCGGCGGCTGCGTCGAGGACGACCTGCTCGACTGGCTCGCCGCTCACCCAGATCAGGCGCGTTGTGGCAGGCCGGTCGAGCGGCATTTCGATGGCACCACTCACCCGGGTCTGCCGTGTGGCGGCACCCTGTCGGTGCTGGTCGAGTGGCCGCGCCGATCCGCCGATCTGCGTCCGGCACTGGCGGCTGTTTCCCGTCGCGAGGCGGTCTGGCGTGAGGTCGATCTGGCCACCGGCCGGGTGGACTTTCACCCGATCGATGGTGTGGTGCCGGAATCGCCCAGTCGTGGCGAGCGCGCCCTGGCCGTGCCCTTCGGCCCGGCGTGGCGGTTGGCGATCATCGGCACCGGGCCGGTGGCCGAGGCCCTCGCGCCCCAGGCCCTCTCGCTGGGCTTCGAGGTGGATGTCTGCGACCCGCGACCACATGCCCATTGGTCCATACCCGGGGTGACGCTGCACCGCGAGGCACCCGAGCGGTTCTTTGCTGCGACCGGGCTGGATGCGCGCACGGCAGTGGTGGCCGTGGCGCACGACCCGCGGCTGGATGATCTCGCGCTGATGGATGCGCTCGAGTCGCCGGCCTTCCACGTCGCCGCCATGGGCGGTGCATCCACCAGTCGTGCGCGTCGCGACCGGCTGGCGGCCCTTGGCATCGATACCGGGCGGCTGCGGGCGCCGGCGGGGCTCGATATCGGCTCGCATACCCCGGCGGAGATCGCCGTGTCGATGGCCGCCGAGCTGGTCGCGGCGCGTCATCTCGAGCGCCAGCGGGCCGCCGCGAGGCAGCCTGCCGCACGTCACGCACTCGATGCCGGCTGACCAGCCACCGCTTCCCGGGGTGGCGGGCGTGGTGCTCGCCGCCGGGCGGGCGCAACGCTTTGGTGCCGACAAGCGCTGGGCGTCCTGGCAGGGCGAGCCGCTGCTCGCCCACGTGCTGCGCACGGCGCGGGCGGCCTGCGAGCGCGTGCTGGTGGTCGTCGAGCGGCTCGATCCCGCGCTGGACGAATTGCTGGAGCGACTACCGGCCGAGCCGGTGATCTGTCCAGAGGCGCACCGGGGTCTGGCATTCAGCCGGCGTTGCGGGCTCGATGCCCTGAAGGACGATTCCGCCCTGCGTGGCGTGCTGGTCTTCCTCGGCGACATGCCGGCCATCCGCCCCGTCGATGCCCGTCGCCTGGGGGCGGCGATGCTCGAGACCGGGTTGCCCGTTCGTCCGGTCTATCGCGGCGATCCCGGGCACCCGGTCGCTTGCCCGGCCCGGTGGCTGGCCGAACTGGGCGAGTCGGGGTTCCCGGCCGCGGCGGGGCGGTCGATCGAGTGGGAGCACGCCGGCGTGGTGCGCGATGTCGACCGCCCGGTCGATCTCGATATCCTGCCTGCCCCCTGATTCGACCGGCACCGCCGCCGGTGCGAGTTACCGCCTCGATTGGCTGTGCTAAGTTTTAAGTGACCCCGGTCGGCACTCGGCGACATGTCGAGCCCGCCGCCCCTGCCACTTCGACACCAGCGAAGGACCCCGGATGAACGAGCGTCCGTCCACGAGTCGTGCCACCGAACCGCTGCACGCCTCGCGTCATTGCTTCGCCCAACCGCGGTTCGCCGACGAGTCGGCCGTGCTTGCCGATGCCTATCGCCTGCTCGATGACGCGGTGATCCGCTACCAGGGTCATCCGGTCGGCACGATGGCGAGCCTCGACCCGCGTGCCCCGGCCGAGAATTACCGTGACTGCTTCGTGCGGGATTTTGTCTCGGCGGCGTTCCTGATGCTGCTGGAAGGACGCTCGGACGTGGTGCGCGAGTTTCTCGCCCTGATCCTGCGCATGCGTGGCCAGCAGGAGGAGCTTGAAGGGCAGCAGGTCGCGCCGGGCGTGCTGCCGGCCTCGTTCCGCGTCATCACCCTCGACGACGGCAGCGAGCAGCTTTCGGCCGACTTCGGTGATCGCGCCATCGGTCGGGTCGCCCCGGTCGACTCGATGATGTGGTGGGCGGTGCTGCTGCGTGCCTACGTGCGCTACACCGGCGACACGGCGTTTGCCCACACCCCGGAGGTCCAGCGCGGCCTGCGCATGATCTTGAGCCTCTGCCTGCAGAGCCGCTTCGAGGTATTCCCGACCCTGCTGGTGCCGGACGGCTCGTTTATGGTCGATCGCCGCATGGGCGTCAATGGCCACCCGCTCGAGATCCAGGCGCTGTTCGACATGACCCTGCGGGCCGCCGACCTGCTGACCGTCGACGAGGGCAGCCACTGGCTGATCGACCTGGCCCGTCGCCGTCGCGACGTGCTGCGCGATTACGTGCGCCGCTACTACTGGCTGGATCTGGACGTGCTCAACGAGGTGCACCGCTTTTCCACCGAGAAGTTCGGCGTTGATGTCGACAACGTCTTCAATATCTATCCCGAGTCGATTCCCGAGTGGGTGGCCGACTGGCTGCCGGACGACGGCGGTTACTTCGTCGGCAATCTCGGCCCGGGGCGGATCGATTTCCGCTTTTTCTCTCAGGGCAATTTCCTCGCCACGACCACCGGACTGGCGACCGCGGAGCAGGGCGGTCTGCTGATGCACACCGTCACCGAGCGCTGGGACGACCTGGTCGGGCAGATGCCGGTCAAGCTGGTCTATCCCCCGGCGCGCGGGGCCGAGTGGCGCCTGATGACCGGGTCGGACCCGAAGAACGTGCCCTGGTCGTATCACAACGGCGGCAACTGGCCGGTGCTGATCTGGCCGATGGTGGCCGCGGCACTGGCCGTCGATCGCCAGGACCTGGGCGAGCGGGCCTTCCGCGTCGCCGAGCGGCGCCTGATGGCCGACAGCTGGCCTGAATATTACGACGGTCGGCACGGCCGCCTGATCGGTCGTCGGGCCAATCTGCACCAGGTCTGGAGCGCGACCGGGCTGCTGTTGGCCCGTCACCTGCTGGCCAACCCCGAGAACTTGGTCGAGCTGGGGCTGTCCGAGGATGAAAACAGTGCCCCCGGCGACGGGCGCGGCGGTTAAATAGGGTCAGATGAGGGAGGGGAGCGATGCCATGGCTATGGTGGGAGGTCGCGACGGGCTGTACATCTGTTTGATCAGCGTGCATGGGCTGATTCGTGGGTACAACCTGGAATTAGGTCGAGATGCCGATACTGGCGGGCAGACCCTCTACGTAGTCGAACTGGCCCGCGCGCTGGCGCGCCGTCCCGAGGTGGCCCGCGTCGACCTGTTCACCCGGCGGGTGATCGACCCGCGCGTGGATGCCGACTATGCCCAGCCCGAGGAAGAGCTCGGTGACAACGCCCACATCATCCGTATCGATGCCGGTCCCGAGGAGTACCTGCCCAAGGAGCGGCTCTGGGACTACCTCAACTGCTTTGTCGACGGCGCGCTGGCGCATATCGATCGGCTCGGCTGGACGCCGACATTGATCCACAGCCACTACGCCGATGCCGGTTACGTCGGCGTGCGGCTGGCCCATCACCTGGGTGTGCCGTTGGCCCACACCGGCCATTCCTTGGGCCGCGTCAAGCGCCGCCGCCTGCTGGCGCGAGGCGAGAGCAGCGAGACGATCGAGTCGACCTACGCCATGTCCACCCGCATCCGTGCCGAGGAGGAGGTGCTGCTCGCCGCGGACATGGTGGTGGTCAGCACCGGGCAGGAGATCGAGGAGCAGTACGGGCTTTACGACTGGACCGATCCCGAGAAGATGACGGTGATCCCGCCGGGCGTGAACCTCGAGCGCTTTTCCCCGCCGCCGGAGCAGTTCGCACCAGCGATCTGCGCCGAGCTGCGTCGCTTCCTGCGCGAGCCCGAGCGACCGATGGTGTTGGCGCTGTCGCGTCCCGACGAGCGCAAGAACATTGCCACCCTGATCGAGGCGTTCGGCGCGCATCCCACGCTGCGCGAGCAGGCTAACCTGGTGATCATTGCCGGCAACCGCGACGACATCCGCGACATGGACGCCGGGCCGCGCAAGGTGCTCACCGATATCCTGTTGCTGATCGACTACCACGACCTCTACGGGGTGGCCGCCTATCCGCGTCACCATCAGTCCGACGACGTGCCCGATCTCTACCGGCTGGTCACCCGCAGCGGCGGTGTGTTCATCAACCCGGCGCTGACCGAGCCGTTCGGCCTGACCCTGATCGAGGCGGCCGCCGCCGGCGCGCCGATCCTGGCCACCGAGGACGGCGGGCCGCGCGACATCATCGCCGCCTGCGAGAACGGCGAGCTGATCGACCCGCTGGATGCCGACGGCATCGGGGAGCGGATCACCGCCCTGCTCGAGGATCGCGAACGTTGGCGGCGCTACTCGCAGAACGGCATCCGGCGCGTGCGTGAATGCTACGCCTGGGATGCCCACGTCGAGAGCTACCTCGCCCGCGTGGCCAGCCTGTTCGAGGGCGAGCGTCGCGCGGTGCGTCCCAGCCTGCCGGATCATGTGCTCACCCAGGTCGACCGGGCGCTGGTGGTCGAGTTGGCGGCGCTGGGCGATTCCACTGATGCCGGCACGCGCCGGAGGCTGGTCGAGACATTGCGCGCCCATCGCCGGCAGGCCGGCTTTGCGGTGGTCTCCGACCGACCGCGCCGCGAGGTGCTCAGCGCGCTCAAGGAGTTGGGCGTGCCCACACCAGACGTGCTGATCACCCGGGGCGGCACGCAGATCCACTACGGTCCGCGCCAGTCGCGCGACGAGGGCTGGAGTCGCCATATCGGCTATGCCTGGCAACCGGACCGCGTCTATAACCTGTTAGCCCGGACGCCCGGCGTGGAACTGCGTTCCCGGGCGGTGCAGGGGGTGCATGCCGTGCATGCCTTCATTGCGGACACCGATGCCTTCCCGGGCTTCGAGGCGCTGGAAAACGAGCTGCATCAACTCGACATCCACGCCAACCTGGTGCGCCTGTCGCGCAACGAACTGCTGGCCATGCCGGTGCGCGCCTCCAAGGGCTTCGCGCTGCGCTATTTCGCCACGCAGTGGGGCATTGCGCTCGACCACCTGCTGGTGGCCGGTGGCGTGGCGACCGACGAGGACATGCTGCGAGGCAATCCACTCGGCGCGGTGGTCACGCCCGACGGCGTGGGCGAACTGCCGGGCCTGACGGACCTCGATCGCGTGATCTTCACCCGGGGACATGGACCCACGGGCGTGCTCGAGGCCATCGATCACTACGACTTCTTCGGTGCCTGTGCCTTGCCCGAGGAGCGGCGGGTTGCCGATGGAGAGGCGTCATGAGCAAGCTGGCGCCGATCCTGCTGTGTTGTGATCTCGACCGCACGCTGATCCCCAACGGTCGGGCCGAGGAATCGGCCGAGGCCCGGCCGCGCCTGGCCCGCTTCTGTGCCCATCCGGCGGTCCAGTTGGTGTTCGTGTCCGGGCGGGATCTCCAACTGGTGCTCGAGGGCATCGACGAGTGGTCGCTGCCGCAGCCGGACTACATCATCGGTGACGTCGGCACTACCATCTACGCGCCGCGCTCGCAGACGGGGCATGAAGATGGCGACTGGATTCGCTGGCCAGCCTGGACCGATCAGATCGCGCCGGACTGGAACGGACTGACCCACGACGATGTCACCGACATGTTCGCCGACATTTCCGCCATCCGTCCCCAGGAGCCGGCCAAGCAGGGGGCGTTCAAGGCGAGCTATTACGTCGACCGGCAGGCGAACCAGGAGGTGCTCGATGCCGAACTGCACGGCCGGCTATGGCGAAACGGGGTCGACGCACGACTGGTCTGGTCGCTCGACGAGGCGGCCGACGTGCTGCTGCTCGACGTGTTGCCCACCGGAGCGAGCAAGCTGCACGCGATCGAATTTCTCATCCAGCATCTGGCCTTCGACGAATGCCGGGCGATGTTCGCTGGCGATTCGGGCAACGACCTCCACGCCCTCGGCAGCCACATCAACGGGACGCTGGTCGCCAACGCCGAACCGGCGGTCAAGGCGCGTGCCCGCGAACTGGTGCGTGCCGGCGCGCTGGAGGGCACGCTCTACCTCGCCCAGGGCGGGCTGTTCGGCATGAACGGCAATTACGCCGCCGGCGTGCTCGAGGGGTTGGTGCACTACCTGCCAGAGACCCGTGAGTACATGACGCTGGCGGTGGATTCCAGCGGGGGGGCGAGTTGACGGTCTGGCGCTGGCTTCTCGGCCTGTTCGGCCGGCACTCCCATCAAGCGATCGAGATACCGGCCCCGGCCTGGACACGCGTCTGCCGGGGGCAGCCGGAGCTCTCCGTGCTGTCGGTCGAGGAGTGCGAACGTCTGCGGTCGCTGGCCGGGCGGTTTCTCGTCGGGCGGCCATTCTACGCCGGCGGGGCGATCGAGCTCACCGACGCCATGCAGCTGCGGATCGCGGCGCTGGCGAGCCTGCCGGCGCTCTCACTCGGGATGGACTGGCTGGCGGGGATTCGGTCGGTCGTGGTCTACGCGGATGCCTTCGAGGTCGATCACGAGGAGGTCGACGAGGACGGGGTGGTGCATCACGTGCGCGACCTGCGCGCCGGCGAGGCCTGGTCGCATGGCACGCTGGTGCTCTCCTGGGCGGATATCGAGGCCGGCCTCGACCCGGATTACGCGACCAGTGTGGTGATCCACGAGGTGGCCCATTTCATCGACGGGGCCAACGGCGCGGAAAACGGCTTCCCGCCACTGGGCAAGGGGCATGACCGCGCCCGCTGGACGCATGACTTCCAGACGGCCTTCGACTGGCTCAACCGGGAGATCGACGCCGGGCATGAGCCGGCGATCGACCCGTACGCGGCCACCAACCCGGCCGAGTTCTTTGCCGTGCTCTCCGAATACTTTTTCCGGCTGCCCGAGGCGTTGTGGCACTTCGATGCCGCGCTATACGGGCATCTCTCACGCTTCTACGGCCAGGACCCGCGGGCGCGCGTCGCTGACCTTTCGGCTGGCAAAATCGCTGCAGACGTCTAAGGTCTTGCACAGGTCCGGCGGGAACGACTGCCGGAGAGGGTTTTCATCCAAATCATGGAGGGCTACCACTCATGTGCGCAGCCAAGGCGAAGAAAGGCGAAAAGACACTCAAGAACCTGCAGCAGGCGCTGTCGATGGAATTGACCGCCACCCACCAGTACCTGCTGCACGCCCACGTGCTCGAGGACTGGGGGTTGGATCGCCTGGCCACCAAGATGAACGGCGAGGTCCAGGAAGAGCTGGGGCATGCCAGCAAGTTCATCGATCGCATGTTGTTCCTCAATGGCGATCCGGTGGTCTCGGAGGCCAAGCCAACCAAGCGTTCCACGTCGCTGACCGAGATGTTCAAGGCCGACCTGAAGGAAGAACTCGCCTCGATCGAGTTCTACGGCAAGGCTGCCGGTGAGGCCGCCAATGATGGGGACGTGGGCACCCGCCAGTTGTTCGAGGAAATCCTCATCGACGAGGAAGGGCATGCCGACTGGCTGCAGACCCAGCTCGAGCTGCTCGATCGCATGGGCGAACAGAACTACTTCGCCGCCTACCACACGCCGAATACCGGCGAGTAAGGACGGGCCCCGCCGGCCCAAGCCGGTCGGCGCAGGGGCGCCCGAAGTGGCCACATAAATGGGCCGACTCCACTGGGGTCGGCCTTTTTCGTGTTCTCGCGGTTATCGGTTGGCTGTGGGACGGTGTGGGATCGCCGGGGCCGTCACCGGTCACCTGACGAGAGGTGGTCGATCACCACCTTCGCCACGCGCCCCGACCAGAGCAGTGCGAAGTGATTCACGGGCAGGCAGCGGTGACCGGCCATTTCGGAGGCCACAGTTTCGGCGACGGCCACCGTGCCGTCGTTGGGCGAGTCGAGCGCGTCGGGGACGAGACGACCTGGCCCGACCGGTCGGGTGCCGGCCAGCATCAGGGTGTTGGGGGCGTTCCATGCCGGAACGTCGCCGTCGAGCCCGGCCTCCAGGCTGCCGCCGAGCAGCCAGCGCCCGAGCCGCCATTGGGCCAGGCCACGGGCGACGGCGCTGCCCCCCAGGGGTGAGCCAAGCAACACGAGGCGTGCATCGGGCGGCCGGCTATCGGGGTGGCGGGCGAACAGGTGGGCGAGGACCACGCCGCCCAGACTGTGGGCGAGGAAGTGGCCGGGTGGGCTGCGTTGCTCGTTCAGCCAGCGCGCGAGTCGCTCGGCGTTGGCCGCCGGGGTGGCGCGGGTGGGGTAGCCGAACAGGAGGGGATCAAATCCGGACTGTTTCAGGCGACGTGCCAGTGGCCACATGGCCCAGCGTCCCATCCACAGCCCGTGGATCAGTACCACCTGCCTGCGGTCGGAGGAGGGCGTCATCGGGTCGCTGTCAGACGTGATAGCCGATCAGGTTGCCGATGAAGGCGGTTGCACCCATGGCGGCCACGCCCCAGAACAGCACCCGCGCGGCACCGCGGAGCATGGAGGCGCCGCCGGCGCGGGCCGCCAGGCCACCGAGCAGGCCGAGCGAGATCAGGGTCATTACCACCACGGCGACCATCATGGTCGAGTCGGGAACGAACAGCGCGGTCAGCAGGGGAAGGCCCGCCCCGACGGAGAAGGAGGCGGCCGACGACCAGGCGGCGAGAAAGGGTTGAGCCCGGGTGATCTCGTGCAGTCCCATCTCGTCGCGTGCATGCGCACCGAGCGCATCGTGTGCCATGAGCTGCTGGGCGACATCCTGGGCCGTTTCCGGTTTCAGGCCACGGTCGATGTAGATCTCGCGCAACTCGGCCAGCTCGTGGTCGAAGTTGATCTCCAGCTCACGCGCCTCCATGGCGAGATCCGCTTTTTCGGTGTCCTTCTGCGACTGCACCGAGACGTACTCGCCGGCCGCCATCGAGAGCGCCCCGGAGACCAGTCCGGCGGTGCCCGCCAGCACGATGGCCGCACGCGGGGTGCCTGCCGCGATGAAGCCCAGCATCAGACTGGAGACCGACACGATGCCGTCGTTGGCCCCCATCACGGACGCCCTGAGCCATGAATTCCGATTGATGCGGTGATGCTCGGCGTGAATATCGATCTTCTTTTCCATGAGGCGCCTTCGTCCAAGGGCATCCCCGGCTGGCGGGCCGGGTGATAATCTGGTGACACCCCGCCGGTCGGACCGGCAGGGACGCGTTTCAACGGGATATTGCCACGGTAATCCGCCGTAACCCAACACGAGGCCGCGGGTCGGCCGGCAAGGCCATCGACCTAACATCATGCAGCATCCGCTCGACATCAGCTCCGATCATCTCTGCCAACGCCTGCAACAGGTGCTGGATGGCATGGACGGCGAGGTCGCGCCCGACGTGGCGCTGGCCGTCGAGCGGCTGTGCCTGTCGGCCGCGCGGGAATCGGCCTCGGCGGCCGGCCCGCGTGTCGCCGTGGCGCTGGCGGACATCCAGGCCGACCTGCCTACCCTGGTTGCCGCCTTGCTGGCGGACCCGGCCCTGAGCGAATCCGGTGTCTCCTCGCCGGCACCAACGATGCTGGGCCAAGACGGCAAGCGGGACGTGCAGCGCCTGATCGAGGCGATCGAGCGTCTGCGGGGCTGGGAGGCGCGTTACCCCGAGCCGCGGGCCGAGGGGCAGCGCGAGTATTGGCGTCGCCTGCTGCTCGCTGGCGCGCGTGATGCCCGCGCGGTGCTGATCGATCTGGCCTACCGGCTGGAGGGGATGCGGGCGCTTGGCGACGAGCCCGATGAGGCGAGGCGTCGACGGTTTGCCGGCATGACGCTGGCCGTCCATGCGCCGATCGCTCATCGGCTCGGCCTGGGTCAGATCAAGTGGGAGCTCGAGGACCTGGCCTTCCGCCATCTCGAACCGAATACCTACGTCGAGATCGCCCGGCTGCTCGACGAGCGTCGCACCAGCCGCGAGTCGTATCTGGCCCACATCGAGCAGAAACTGAATCACGCCCTGATCCAGGCGGGCATCCGGGCCGAGGTCTACGGCCGGCCCAAGCACATCTACAGCATCTGGGGAAAGATGCGCCGCAAGCAGCTCTCCTTCGAGGGGCTGTTCGACGTGCGCGCGCTGCGGGTGCAGGTCGACTCGGTCACCGACTGCTACGCCGCGCTCTCGGTGGTCCACGAGCTGTTCCGTCCGATCCCCAGCGAGTACGACGACTACATCGCCCGCCCCAAGCCCAATGGCTACCAGTCGCTGCATACTGCGGTGCACGCCGACGAGGACAAGGTGGTCGAGATCCAGATCCGCACCGAGCGCATGCACGCCTTCGCCGAGTACGGCGTCGCCGCCCACTGGCGCTACAAGGCCGGCGGCGGGTCGGCGAACCCCTTCGACATGCAGGTCGAATCGCTGCGGCGTGGCCTGTCGCGCGGCGAGATCCGGCCGCTGGCCGCGCCGATGGTGTATGCCTTCACACCAAATGGCGAGCTGGTCGAGCTGCCGGCCGGGGCGACGGTGCTCGATTTCGCCTATCGCATTCACACCCACCTGGGGCACCGTTGCCGCGGGGCGAAGATCAACGGCCAGATCACGCCGCTGAAGACCGAGGTGGCCAATGGCGACACGGTCGAGGTGCTGACCAACAAGGAGCCGGCACCCAGCCGCGAATGGGCGCACGCCAAGAGCGGCTTTCTGCGCTCGGCGAGCTCCCGGGCCAAGGTGCGCAACTGGTTCGCGCAGTTCGATCGTGAGGATGCCCGCGAGCGGGGACGCCTGATCTGCGAGCGGCTGTACCGACGCTTTTCCATGGATGCCCCCGCCCGCCGGCAGCTGCTCGAGGCGCTGGGTGTGAACAGCGAAGACCAGCTGTTCCTGGCCGTGGGGCACCACCGGATCGCCCCGGAGACGCTGCAGGCTGCCGCCCGTGGTCAGTTGGGCGCGGCAGCCGACCGCTCCGCGCGCCCGCCGCGCGAGGAGACACCCGCGGGCGAGCCGTTGCCCGAGCCGCCGGGCGGGCGCAGTCTTGTCATCGAGAACCAGTCGATCGACGGGCTCAAGGTCATCCCGGCCAAATGCTGCAACCCGCAACCGGGAGAGCGGGTAATGGCCTTCCTCAGCCGCTCACAGGGCTACAAGCTCCACCGCCCCGATTGCCGCAACCTCGCCCATCTGGCCGGCCAGTACCCGGAGCGGGTCTTGCCGGTCGAGTGGCCAGGGGCCGAGGACCGCTCCGGCTGACAACAAACCGTCATGCGCGCGGGGTAGCGTGGCGCAAATGGAAAAGATACTTGCTTCCCCGGCGCTGCATCTCGCCGACGTCACCATGTTCTGGGGGCCGGCCTCGGGCGGCGTCAGGCGTTACCTCGAGGCCAAGCGCCATCACATCGCCGGTTGCGCGGATTGCCAGCACAGCCTGCTGGTGCCCGGCCCGCATCCGGCGTGGTCGGCCGATGCCAATCAGTGGCTGCGCCAGTTGCCGGCCTGGCGCCTGCCCGCCGGCGATGGCTACCGGTTTCCCCTGCGCCCCGGTCCCTGGCGCGAGGCGTTGATCGAGCTGGCGCCCGATGCGATCGAGGCCGGCGATCCCTACGTCACGGCCCACGCCGCCCAGGCCGCGGCGAAACAACTGGGCGTCCCGGCCGTCGGCTTCTTCCATTCGGATCTCTCGCGACTGCTCGCCCTGCGCTGTGGCGATTGGGTTCGGCCACTGTCGGGGCACTACCTGGGCCGGCTGTACCGCCGATTCGACTGGATGTTCGCCCCGAGTGACGTCATGGCCAGCCAGCTGGTCGATCTGGGCGTGCGCCATGTCAGCGTGCAGCGCCTCGGCGTCGATACCTCGGTCTTTCGTCCCTCCGCGGCCCAGCCCGGACTGCGTGACGGGCTCGGCATTCCGCGCGATGCCCGCTTGCTGGTGTTTGCCGGGCGCAACACGCGTGAGAAGCACGTCAACCAGCTGGTTGCGTCGCTCGACGAACTCGACGATCGTTACTACCTGTTGCTGATCGGCGCCGGCATGCCGGTCGGCAGTCATCCCCGTCTGCGCGTGGTCGATTACGTCGCCGACGAGCACACGCTGGCCGCCTACCTCGCCTCGGCGGACGCCTTGCTGCATGCCGGCGATGCCGAGACCTTCGGGCTGGTGATCCTCGAGGCGATGGCCTGCGGCCTGCCAGTGGTCGGCGTGGATGCCGGGGCCACGCCGGAACTGGTTGACGAGGGGGTGGGCGAGTTGGTCCCGAAGGCGCGGGCCGCGGCACTCGCGCGGGGGGTGACGCGCCTGTTCGACCGCGATTGGCTGACCGCCGGCGCCGCCGCGCGCCGACGGGCCGTGCGTCACTACGGCTGGGGGCCGCAGGTCGATCGGCAATTGCTGCGGATGGGCCAGTTGTGTCGGGAGGGGCGGGTCAGTGACGACAGCGCCGTCGGGGCATCGTGGCCAGGGAAGGGCTCGGTTTCCGCCTGATCGGGCCACGCGGGCCCGCGGTCGTGCCGCCCGGCCCGGATTACCTCGCCAATGCCGCGCTCTTGACCAGGGCGATCACGGCCTGGCCGGCATCCAGCCCCATGTCGGCCACGGCGCGGTCGGTGACCTCGCTGACCAGCCGCTGACCGTCGTCCAGGGTGAGGAACACGGCCCGGCGGCCCGGGGCGCTGGTGTCGATCCGTTCGATCCGGGCCGGGAGCTGGTTCTGCATCGAGATGTTGTCGAGTCGCTCCCGGGCCAGTGCCACGTCGTCGGCGCGCACGCGCAGGCGACGCGGGCCGTGCTCGGTCGTCGAGCCGTCCGCGCCCAGGTGGAAGGTGACCGGCTGGCCGGTGCCCGTTTGGGGCGTGGTGACGAAGCGCAGCCGATGCGGGTCGCCATCGACGTGCTCCACGTGGCCGTCGAGCGAAGCGACCGGGCCTTCCTCGGTGAACAGCGGCGAGTCGACCCGCCCGAGCGCTTCCTTCAATGTCTCGACCCGCTCGACGCGCCCCTCGTTCATGAACACCACCCGGTCGGCGAGGCGCTCCACCTCCGCCGGGGCGTGGGTGATCATCACCGTGGGAATGCCGAAATCGCGGATCACCGTCTCGAACAGGTCCAGGAGTTCGGCCTTGGCCCGCCAGTCCAGCGCGGCCAGTGGCTCGTCCATCATCAGCACGCGGGGTCGGCCGATCAGCGCCCGGGCGATGGCGATGCGTTGGCGTTCACCGCCGGAGAGGTTGCCCACCGCCCGGTCGAGCAGTGGGCCGATGCCGGTGCGCTCGATAATCTGGTCGCGGTTGATGGCCGCGCCGCGATCGGTCGGCGCACGCTGTGCCGCGAAGTCGAGGTTGCCACGCACCGTGCGATGGGCGAGCAGGGCGGCATGCTGGAAGACCATGCCGATATCGCGCTGCTCGGCCGGCAGGCCGCGTCGTCCGTCCTGCCAGACCTCGTCGTGAAAGCGCAGCTGGCCGCGGGTGTGCCGATCCAGACCCGCCATGGCACGCAGCAGCGTGCTCTTGCCCGACCCCGAGCGACCGAACAGCGCGGTCACCCCGTCCGAGTCGAAGCGGAAGTCGCCGGAGTCCATCCGGAAGTCGCCGACGGTCAGTGTCAGGTTTCCTTCGAACATGGTCCTAGCCCAGCCTTGCCGAGAACCGGCGATTGATCAGGTACACACCCACCAGCGTGGCGAAGGAGAAGATCACCATCACTGCCGAGAGCAGGTGGGCCTGGGCGTACTCGAACGACTCGACGTGATCGAAGATCGCGATCGAGACCATGCGCGTCTGGCCCTCGATATTGCCGCCGACCATCAGCACCACGCCGAACTCGCCCACGGTGTGGGCGAAGGTGAGCACCGAGCCCACCAGCAGCCCCTGGCGTGAAAGCGGCAGGATCACGGTGAAGAACCGGTCGACAAAGCCGGCGCGCATCAGCCGGGCGGCATCCAGCACCTCCTCGGAGAGCCCCTGGAAGGCGGACATCATCGGCTGGACCATGAATGGCAACGAGAACAGCACCGAGCCGATCACCAGCCCGGTGAAGTTGAAGGTCAGTTGGCCGTCGAAGCCGAACAGTCCCAGGAGTTCGGTCAGCGCGCCGTTGGGATTCATCGCGATGATCAGGTAGAAGCCCAGCACCGTCGGCGGCAGCACCAGCGGCAGGGAGACCAGCGCCTCGAAGACCACCCGCCAGCGCGACCGCATGCGGGAAAGCCCCCAGGCGATGGGCACACCGATGAGCAGCAGCAGGATGGTGGTCACCGCCGCCACCTGCAGGGTCAGCCAGATCGGGTGGGTGTCGAGCGGGATGCCGAAAAGCGTCATGGAAAATCCTCGGGAAACCGACCCTCAGGGCGTGTCGTAACCGTACTTCTGGATGATCGCTGCACCCTGGTCGCTGCGCACGAAGGCCAGGAAGTCGTCGACCACCTCGGGGTGCTGGCTGCGGGTCAGAGCGGCGGCGCCCTGCTCGATGGGATCGTAGTCCTCGGCCGGCGGCGTCCAGATGTACCCCTGGTCCGTTACCGGGCTTTGCGGGTCACGCAGTTGCGACAGGGCGACGAAACCCAGTTGGGCGTTGCCGGTGGTGACGAACTGGAAGGTTTGCGTGATGCTCTCGCCGGTGGCGATCTTCCCCTCCGCGCGATAGCGCTGGTAGAGATCGCGCTTTTCCAGCACCTGCTGCGCGGCCAGTCCGTAGGGAGCGGCCTTCGGGTTGGCCGCGGCAAGGTAGCGGAAATCGCCATCGGCCAGGATCTCCTCGGCGCGCTCGTCAACGGGCAGATCAAGGCTGAACAGGGCCAGCTTTCCCCGGGCGTAAACGAAAACGTCCCTCGCCTCGCCGGACTCGGCCAGCTGTTCCGGTCGGCCGGTGTCGGCGGAGAAATAGGCATCGAAGGGCGCGCCGTTACGGATCTGGGCCAGGAGCTTGCCCGATGGGCCGAAGGAGAATCGCACCTCGTGGCCGGAGGACTCTTCCCAGGCCGCGCCGATCTCCTCGGCCGCCTTGGTGAAGTTTGCGGCCACCGCCACGGTGATGGTCTCGGCCTGGGCGGCCGCCGCGGTCAGCCAACCGCTGGCAAGCAGGGCGGCCATCAGGGTCTTTTTCCACATCTCGGACTCCCTGTTTCGTCTTTCGATTGGTTGTCGGGTATATATCGATGTGCAAGGCGAGACGCCGAGTGAACGCCCGCGCGGCTACTCGTCCACGCCCAGGATCACGTGGCTGGCCTTGACCAGCGCGCAGGTCGCCGCCCCCTCGGCAAGGCCCAGCGTGTCGATGCTGGTGTTGGTCACCACCGCCGTCAGGCGCGCGCCGCCGGGCAGGGCGACCACCACTTCGCTGTTGACCGCGCCGGTCTCGAGGCGCTCGACCGTGCCGCAGAGCTGGTTGCGTGCCGAGGTGCGCGAGCCGGCATCACTCAGGATCACGAAGCTTGCCTTGATCAGGGCGTGCACGGCACGCCCCTCGGCCAGCGCCATGTCCTCGGCGCTGCGGCGCGTGATCACGGCGACCAACTCGTCGCCACCGGCCAGTGCGACGACCACCTCGCTACTGACCGGGCCGTGGGTGATCGCCTTCACCCGGCCGGCCAGGGCGTTCCTCGCGCTGGTCTTCATGTGAATCCTCCGAAGCAGATCGAGGTCGTCGGTCAGCTCGTTGCGTTCGAACAGGGCCAGCAGTTCCTGCTGCATGCCGTTGAGCCGCTTCCACGCGGCCAGCAGGCGCCGCCCTTCCTCGGTAAGCAACGCTCCGCCGCCCTTCGTCCCGCCGTGACGGGTGGTGACCAGCGGCTTGTCGGCGAGGTTGTTGATCGCGTCGACTGCGTCCCAGGCCGCCTTGTAGGTCATGCCGATCGCCCGCGCCGCACCGCTGATCGAGCCGGTCCGTTCGAGGGCGGCCAGCAGCCGCAGGCGGCGATCGGATACCTCGCCTGCGCCCAGTTTTAGGCCGAGCGAGCCGGTGAACATCGCGTTATGTTTTTCACTATATATCGACATGGGGTGCGGAACAACGGGGTAAACAGGTGGCCGATCTTACCCGCATCGATCGTCACCTCTCGTAATCCTTGATCTGCGCGAACGCCTCCAGGGCCGTCTCGCGGGAGGTCTTGAGATCGATGATCGGGTAGGGGTAGGTCTCGCCGAGCGTCACGCCGGCGCGGTTCAGGGTGCCGGGGTCGGCCTCCCAGGGGGCGAACAGCGCCTTGTCGGGCAGCGCGGCCAGTTCCGGCACCCAGCGGCGGATGAACGCACCCTCCGGGTCGAACTTCCCGCCCTGCAGCACAGGATTGAAGATGCGGAAGTAGGGGGCGGCGTCCGCACCGGTGCCGGCCACCCACTGCCAGCCGGCGGTGTTGCTGGGCAGATCGGCGTCGACCAGTGTGTCCATGAACCAGTCCGCGCCGATGCGCCAATCGACCAGGCAGTTCTTGGTCAGAAACGAGGCGACGATCATCCGCGCCCGGTTGTGCATCCAGCCGGTCGCCCACAGGGCGCGCATGGCCGCGTCGACCACCGGGATGCCGGTCTGGCCACGTTGCCAGGCGGCGATGTGATCGGGGGCGTTGCGCCAGGGCAGGTGGTCGAAGCGCGCGTCGAGGTTGTCGGTTTCGGTCTGCGGGAAGTGGTAGAGCAGATTGGCGCCGAACTCGCGCCAGCCGACCTCACGTAGGAAGTGCTCCGGCCCCTTGTCGTCGAGGGCGTCCGGGTATTCGCTGCGCACTCGAGCGACGACCTGGCGCGGGGAGATCTCGCCGAAGTGCAGGTGCGGCGAGAGCCGCGAGGTGCCATCCAGGTCGAGCCGGTTGCGGGTCTCGTGGTAGTGGGAAATGTCGTCGAGGAATGACTCGAACCGATCCCAGGCACCCGCCTCGCCCGGTACCCACCAGTCGGCAAAGCCGTCGGCCCAGCCGAGTTGAGGCAGGAGCCCGAGCGAGTCGATCGTCTCGCCGGCGATAGCCTCCTCCACGGGGGGTAGGCGCTCGGGCGCGGGCAGGAGCGGCAGGTCGATGCCCTCGGCGAGCAGTGCCTTCCAGTACGGGGTGAACACCTTGTAGGGCGCGCCCTGTTTGTTGAGTACGTTCCAGGGCTCGTGCAGGTAGTTGCCGGCAAACGATTGCGCGGTCAGCCCCTGCTCGCGCAGCGACTGCTTGACCGCCCGGTCGCTGGCGATGCCGGCCGGTTCCAGTCGACGGTTCCAGTGCACGGCCGTCGCGCCGTTCTCGGTGGCGAGTCGGGCCAGCACCTCGCCCGGCTCGCCGCGGCGGATGATCAATCGGCTGCCCCGTGCCCGCAGGTCGCGGTCGAGCGCCGTCAGGCTGTGATGCAGCCACCAGCGGCTGGCACCGCCCCGGAGAAAGCCGTCTTGCCCCTCGTCTGAGGTCTCCGGGGGTACGATGTAGACAGGTATGATGTGCTCGGATGCCAGTGCGGCGTCGAGCGCCGGATTGTCGGCAAGGCGCAGATCCTGGCGGAACCAGACGAGGGTGGACGATGTGGACATGGACGGTTGGCTAATGGCTGCAGGGAGGAATGGCCGGTGAGTATGGCAAAGCGCCCTGGTTTTTTTCTGCCCCTGCTGGGCCTGCTCGGCGGTCTGATGCTGACGCAGGGCCTGCCCATCGGTGAGGCATTGGCCGAGTCCGAGTCGGCCGACTCTGAGGCCCCCGTGGTGCTGGTCGCCCCGGTAGCGACCGGCGTGGTGGAACAGGCGCCGCTGGTCGGCGAGGTGACCGCCGAGACCACCGCATCGGTCGGCTTTCAGGCCGCCGGGCGCATCGACGAGCGCCCGGTGCGGCGGGGCCAGCGCGTCACCGCCGGTGAACCCCTGGCCCACCTCGATAGCCGTGATCTCACCGCACGGGTCGACTCGGTCGAGGCCGAGCTCGCTCAGGCCGAGTCCGAGGCGCGGCTGGCCGGGCAGGAGCTTGCACGTGCCCGCGAGCTGCGCCAGCGGCAGGTGGCCAGCCAGCAGGCCCTCGACCAGGCGATCTCGCGCGAACAGGCGACCCGCGCCCGCGTGGCCAGCATCCGCGCGCGGCTGGCCGAGGCGCGCAATGCGCTCGACTACGCCACGCTGGCGGCGCCCTTCGCGGGCGTGGTGATCGAGCTGGTCGCCGATGTCGGCGACGTGGTGGCCGCCGGCCAGCCGGTGGTGCGGCTGGCGGCCGATGACGGCCGGCTGATCGAGGTGGACGTGCCCGAGCGGCGCGTGTCCGGTCTGCCCGAAACGGGTATGGCGCGCCTGGAAAGCGATGACGCCGAGCTCGAAGCCACGCTCGATTCGGTGAGCGGCGCGGCCGATCCGGTCAGCCGGACGTTTGCCGCCCGGTATCGCCTCCCCGCGGCCGACGGGCGACCCTGGTCGCTGGGCCAGACTGCCATGCTGGAGTTCAACCAGCCGACACCGCATCAGCGCGTGCCAATCGGTGCCGTCTTCGCCCGTGACGATGATCCACGGGTCTTCCGGGTGGTCGATGGGCGGGTCGAGGCGGTCCCCGTACGCGTGCTGCGCCTCGAGGCCGGCCATGCCGTGATCGAGTCCGACCTGCCGGCCGGTGCGCTGGTGGTGATTGCCGGGGTCAATCGCCTCCACGACGGTCAGGCGGTCACGCCGCGCCGCGGCGACGAGGTCGCGGCCGGTGCGGGGGACGAGGTCGAGGAGACCTCGCCTTGAGCCAGTCGGTGGTCAGCCGTTTCAATCTCTCCGCGCTGGCCGTCCGCGAGCGGTCGATCACCCTCTATCTGATCTTGCTGGTCGCCTTCGCCGGGCTGTATGCCTTCGTCTCGCTGGGGCGTGCCGAGGACCCGGCCTTCACCCTCAAGGTGATGCTTGCCGAGGCGCACTGGGACGGCGCAAGTGCGCGCGAGATGCAGGAGCAGGTGGGCGAGCCGCTGGAGCGCGCGCTCGACAACGTACCGTATTTCGACTTCGTCGAGACCATCGCCCGGCCCGGCTCGGTGTATCTGCGCATCAACTTCGAGGAATCGACGCCGCCCGAGGCGGTCAATGACATCTTTTACCAGGTGCGCAAGCACCTCTCCGATGCCGGCCCACAGCTGCCGCCGGGGGTCGCCGGGCCGTTCTTCAACGACGACTTCTCGGATGTCTATTTCACGCTCTACGCCCTGACCGCGCCGGGGGTGGATCAGCGCACGCTGGTGGATGCCGCCGAGACGCTGCGGCGTGAGGCGCTGCGGGTCGAGGGCGTGGGCAAGGCCCACCTGATCGGCGAGCAGGACGACCGGGTCGAGATCCGTCTCGATCCGGCGCGCATCCAGTCGATGGGCCTGTCGGTCGAGGCGGTCGCCGAGGCCATCGACGGCCAGAACCGCCTGACCGGCCGCGGCCTGATCGAGACTGACGGGCCACGGTTGTATCTTCGGGTCGGGCCGGGGCTCGATGCCGAGGGCCCCGAGACCATCGAGCGCATCGCGGCCACCCCGCTGACCATCGACGGGCGGGTGCTGCGGGTCTCGGACGTGGCCGAGGTCTCGCGCCGACTGGCCGACCCGCCGGCCTTCGTGGTGGAGAACAACGGCGAGCGCGCCCTGATGGTGGGCGTGATCATGGAGGAAAACGTCAACGGCCTGAGGCTCGGCAAGCGGTTGGCGGCCTTCGAGGAGCGTGTCGCTACCGGTTTGCCTGCCGGGGTGCAACTGGAAAAGGTCACCAACCAGGCCGATGCGATCCGGCTGGCGGTCGACACCTTCCAGATCAAGTTCCTGCTCGCCCTGGGTGTGGTGATGCTGGTGGGGTTCCTTGCCCTGGGGTTGCGCGCCGGGTTGGTGGTGGCGATGGCCGTGCCGCTGACGCTGGCCGTGACCTTCGTGGTGATGCAGATCACCGGCAAGAACCTCGATCGCATCACCCTCGGGGCGCTGATCCTCTCGCTCGGCCTGTTGGTGGACGATGCCATCATCGCCATCGAGATGATGCTGGTGAAGCTCGAGGAGGGCGCCGATCGCATCGCGGCGGCGGGTCATGCCTGGACGGTCACTGCCATGCCGATGCTGGTGGGTACCCTAGTCACCGTGGTCGGCTTCGTGCCGATCGGTTTTGCCCAGTCGAACGTCGGCGAGTACGCCGGCAATATCTTCTGGATTCTGGGCATCTCCCTGATCGCCTCGTGGTTCGTCGCGGTGGTGTTCACGCCGTATCTCGGCGTCAAGCTGTTGCCGCGCATCGAGCCGTCGCCAGGCGA
This sequence comes from Guyparkeria sp. SCN-R1, assembly GCF_003932495.1. GTDB lineage: Bacteria > Pseudomonadota > Gammaproteobacteria > Halothiobacillales > Halothiobacillaceae > Guyparkeria. Next base: position 120,714 of record NZ_QZMT01000002.1, on the reverse strand, counting down.
GATGTATAGCGGGCGGGTCTACCGGGCGCTGCGCTGGCTGATTACCGCTTGCGTCGCGCATCGCTGGTGGGTGCTCGGCGGCACGTTGATTTTATTTGTCGCCTCGGCGGTGCTGATGGGCAAGGGCGTGGCCCAGCAGTTCTTCCCCAGCTCCGACCGGCCCGAGTTGCTGATCGACATCCAGCTGCCCGAGGGCAGCTCGACAACGGCCACGCGCGAGGTGGCCGAACGGCTGGCCGCGGCGATCGAGGACGACCCGGCGCTGGAATCGCTGTCGACCTACATCGGCCGTGGCGCGCCGCGCTTCTTCCTCGCGCTCAACCCCGAGCTGCCCGACCCCGCCTTCGCCAAGATTATCGCCGTCACCCACGATGCCGAGGCGCGCGAGGCCCTGCGTGAACGCCTGGAGGCCATGATCGCCGATGGTGCCTTCCCCGAGGCTCGCGTGCGTCCGCACCCGCTGCTCTACGGCCCGCCGGTGGTCTGGCCGGTGCAGTTCCGGGTGATGGGCCCGGAGATCGACCAGCTGGTCGCGATCGGTGAGCGGGTGCGTCGCGTCATGGCCGAGAATCCGCATCTGGTCGACCCGCATCTGGAGTGGGGGCGGCAGGTGCCAGCGCTGTCGCTGTCGCTCGATCCGGTGCGGTTGGCGGCCTTCGGCCTGACACCGGTCGAGGTGCAGCGCCAGACCGCCGGCCTGATCAATGGCCAGGTTGCCACCGAGTTGCGCGAGGGCATCCGTGGTATCGAGGTGCTGGTGCGCGGTGACCCGGCCGTGGCGCGCGACCCCGCCCGGCTCGAGACCCTACCCATTCGCCTGGCCGACGGCAGCAGCGTGCCGCTCGCCCAGCTCGGCGAGATCCGTGTGGAGACCGAGCTGCCGGTGTTCAAGCGACGCAACCAGACCCCGTATCTCAACGTGAATGCCGAGATCCGCGGCGCGCAGCCGCCGGATGCCACCTTCGCCAGCTGGGACGACCTGGCCGAGTTGCGCGCCGAGCTGCCGGCCGGTTACCGGATCGAGATCGGCGGCACCGTCGAGCAATCGGGCCGGGCGCAGGATTCGATCAAGGTGGTGATGCCGCTGATGGTGGTGCTGATGCTCACCCTGTTGATGCTCAACATGCGCTCGTTCCCGGGGCTGTTCATGGTGCTGTTGACCGCGCCCTTGGGCCTGATCGGCGCGGCCGGTGCCCTGGCGCTGTTCAACCAGCCGTTCGGTTTCGTCGCGTTGCTGGGACTCATCGGGCTGGCGGGGATACTCATGCGCAACACCCTGATCCTGGTGGGGCAGATCGACGAGAACCGCCGCGCCGGCGACGACCGTCACACGGCGGTGATCGAGGCGACCATCCGTCGAGCCCGGCCGGTGGTGCTCACGGCGCTGGCGGCGGTGCTCGCCTTCGTGCCGCTGACGGCCAGCACCTTCTGGGGGCCGCTGGCGGTCACCCTGATTGGCGGGATCGCCGTCGGCACGGTGTTGACCATCGTGTTCCTGCCCGCGATGTACGCGGTGTGGTTCCGGGTCAGGCCGCCGCAGACGGCATAAGGTCCGTCTGCGGCGGCGGGGTCAGAGATCGGTGTTCAGATATCAGAAGTGGCCGCCTTGGCTTGCTGTCTTCTCACTTCTGGTCTCTTGTTTCTTCGCTTGTCACCGAACCGTTGTCACACATTCATCTTGCTGTCACAAACGATCCTCAGACTCCACTCCTGTACTAGCGTTGTGTTGCATTTCACCTGAGGTATCACCTGTATGAAACCGTTTGCCGTAACCAGCATTGGCCTGGCCGTCGTCATGGCCGCCTCCATCAGCACGGCCCACGCCCGGGACCAGATCCGCATCGTTGGCTCCTCGACCGTGTTCCCGTTCGCCAGCTACGTGGCCGAAGAACTGGGCGCGACCACCAAGTGGCCGACCCCGGTCATCGAGTCGACCGGTTCCGGCGGCGGCATGAAGCTGTTCTGCGAAGGCAACGGCCTGAATACCCCGGACATCACCAACGCCTCGCGTCGGATGAAGCCCTCCGAGTTCGAGCGCTGCCAGGAAAACGGTGTCACCGACATCACCGAGGCCATGATCGGCTACGACGGCATCGCCTTCGCCCAGAGCAACAAGAACGACAGCGCCGAGTTCACCCGCGAGCAGATTGCCATGGCGCTGCTCGAGCAGGTGCCGGTCGATGGTGAGCTGGTCGACAACCCGTACAAGAAGTGGAGCGACATCGACTCCTCGCTGCCGGATCGCGAGATCCGCGTCTACGGCCCGCCGTCCACCTCCGGCACCCGTGACGCCTTCGAGGAGCTGGTGCTCGAGGCCGTGACCGAGGAGATGGAAGCCTACGGCAACGAAGGCTACGCCAACCTGCGCAAGGATGGTGCCTACATCGACGCCGGCGAGAACGATAACCTGATCGTGCAGAAGCTCGAGAACGACACCGACGCCTTCGGCATCTTCGGTTACAGCTTCCTCGAGGAGAACAGCAACAAGCTGATCGGCTCGAACATTGACGGCGTGGCGCCGGAGCCGGACGCGATCGGTTCGGGCGAGTACCCGGTCTCCCGTTCCCTGTTCTTCTACATCAAGAACAGCCACGCGGATGACGTCCCGGCCATGAACGACTACGTCGACCTGTTCATGAGCGACAAGATGATCAGCGATTTGGGCTACCTCAAGGGCATCGGCATGATCCCGTTGCCGCAGGCGGAACTCGAGGAGCTGCAATCGGCAGTCGCCGAGCGCAAGACGCTCCAGCTGTCCGACCTCAAGTAAGCGCAGGGGCCGTTTCCCCAGCGATGGGGACGGACGCCCTCCCAGGGACGGGGAAAGCCGGTGGGTCATCCGCCGGCTTTCTCTTGTCGCAAGTGTTTGGTGTCTCGATCACCGAATGCTTGCAACAGGAGCCAGCTTCTCAATAATGGCCGCTTTGGATTACCCAACCCGGACTCGCTCGGCAATGCCGTGGCGATGCACGAAACGAGACGGAAAGCGCTGAAATGCAGACCGACCAGATACTGATGACGTTCTTTGCCGGGGTGCTGCTCCTCGGGGTGCTGGGGTTCTTCCTCGGCCGCTCCAAGGCTGCACGGGTCCGTGCTGGTGGGGCGCACATGCATTCCCAGCCGGATCAGTACGCCTGGTTCACCGTCCTGAGTGCCGCCGGCCCGGCGGTGGTCGTCGCCATGATCGCGGCCATCGTGCTGGGCCTGTCCGAAACGGCCTTCCCCGGCTGGCTGGCAGTGGCCGGCGCGCTGGGGCTCGGGGCGTTCGGCTTGTTCGTCGGCCTGAGGCGCGTTCGGCCGGAGCTGCGTGCCCGCGACTCGCTCGAACGGGCGGTCAAGTGGGTGTTGATCGGCGCGGCCTCGATTTCGATCTTCGCGACCTTCGGCATCCTGTTCTCCATCCTGTTCGAGGCGATCCGCTTCTTCCAGATGGAGAGCTTCTGGTACTTCATCACCGGCACCAACTGGGCCCCGGGAGATTCCTTCCTCGAGTCGGCCGGGCGCGCCGAGGCCGGTGAAGGATCCAGCGGCAACTTCGGTGCCCTACCGCTGTTCGCCGGCACCTTCATGATCACCGCCATCGCCATGCTAGTGGCCGTGCCCATCGGCGTCTCGGCGGCGATCTACATGGCCGAGTACGCACCACCCAAGGTGCGTGACGTGGCCAAGCCGGTGCTCGAGGTGCTCGCCGGCATCCCGACCGTCGTCTACGGCTTTTTCGCCGCGATCACCGTCGCCCCGCTGATCGTCTCGGCCGCCGATTCGGTCGGCCTGGAGGCCTCGTTCAACAACGCGCTGGCGCCCGGGATCGTCATGGGCATCATGATCATCCCGTTCATCTCCTCGCTGTCCGACGACGTCATCAGCTCGGTGCCCACGGCCATGCGGCAGGGGTCGCTGGCGCTGGGCACCACCCGCAACGAGACCATTCGCCACGTGGTGCTGCCCGCCGCCTTGCCGGGCATCGTCTCGGCGACGTTGCTGGGCGTCTCGCGGGCGCTGGGCGAGACCATGATCGTGGTGATGGCCGCGGGCATGCGCCCGAACCTCACCGCCAATCCGCTCGAGGACATGACCACCGTGACGGTGAGCATTGTCTCGGCACTGACCGGCGACAACGAGTTCGAGTCGGCCGCGACCCTGTCGGCCTTCGCCCTCGGCCTGATGCTGTTCGTGGTCACGCTGGCGCTGAACTTCGTCTCGGTGGTGATGATCCGCCGCTTCCGCGAGAAGTACGCGGTCAACAACCTGTAATCGATCAACCGGAAAGCTCCCGTCATGGCACAGTCCCTCGACGACATCTCCCGCCAGCTGAAAAAGCGCCACCGCAAGTCCGCCCGGATGAAGTGGTTGTCGATGTCGGCGCTGATCGCGGCCGGCGCGTTCCTGCTGTTCTTCCTTGCCGATATGCTGATCAAGGGGCTGCCGGCGTTCCAGCAGGCCTACATCGAGATCGAGATCGACTACAGCGAACGGGCCGCCGAACTGCCGCTGGCCGCCGTCGAAGCGGACTACCGGGAACTGGTCAGCCGCGGGTACCTTCGACTGATCCCCGGACGCATGGCCGAGGACGACTCGCTGATGGGCACCAAGCAGACCGAATGGGTGCTTGCCGACGACGCGGTCGACCAGCACCTCAAGGGCAGGAAGTCCCGGCTCAAGGACAAGCAGGTCGCGGTGGTCGAGCGGATGGTCGAGGAAGGGCGCGCCGAGTTGCGTTTCAACACCGGGTTTTTCACCAACGGTGATTCCAAGTTGCCCGAGATGGCGGGTCTCGCCTCGGCGGCGATCGGCTCGGTGCTGGTACTGATCGTGACCCTGGCGTTTGCCTTCCCGGTGGGGGTGATGACGGCGGTCTATCTCGAGGAATTCGCGCCGGACAACCGCTTCACGCGCTTTCTCGAGATCAACATCAACAACCTCGCCGCGATCCCCTCGATCCTGTTCGGTCTGCTGGGGCTGGCGATCTTCATCAACTTCTTCGGCGCGCCGCGTTCCTCGGCGCTGGCCGGCGGTCTGACGCTGGGCCTGATGACCCTGCCGATCATCATCATTACCTCGCGCGCCGCGTTGCGCGCCGTGCCCGACTCGATCCGTCAGGCGGCCTACGGCGTCGGTGCGACCCGCTGGCAGACCGTGCGTGACCACGTCTTGCCGCTATCGATGCCCGGGATTCTTACCGGCTCGATCATCGGCCTGGCCCAGGCGCTGGGCGAGACCGCGCCGCTGATCATCATCGGCATGATCGCCTACATCCCGGATGCACCGGGCAGCTTTACCCAGGCGGCCACCGTACTGCCGGCGCAGATCTTCACCTGGGCGGGCATGCCGGAGTCGGCCTACGTCGAGCGGACCGCCGCGGGCATCCTGGTATTGCTGTCGGTGCTGATCACGCTCAATGCCACCGCGGTCTATCTGCGCAAGAAGTTCGAACACCGCTGGTAATGGAGCCTCTGCACAAGTCCGATGTCGCTCTGGGCTGGCGAAACGGTTATCAGGCGAGCCGGCGGCCAGCCCCCTGCGGGCACACCCTGAGCCGAGCATCTGCTGCGTTGCCGCCCTTGGAAAGGGAACAACCCTTCCGCGGCGGGCGGTCGCCTTGCAGCTGCCCGGCTCAGGGCGCGCAGAACGTCATCGGACTCGCACAGAGGCTCCAGCGGCCTAACCACTTTTTCCCACACGTCAACCAACGACAGGTACGGCGAGCATGACAACCAAACTCGCATCCCCCGGTGCCCCGGTCACCTTCAACCAGGAGACCACCCACGACCTCGAGCTGACCGTGCGCGATCTCAAGCTCTGGTACGGGGACAAGCAGGCGCTTCACGGCATCGATCTGGATATCTACCAGAACAACATCACCGCGCTGATCGGGCCGTCGGGTTGCGGTAAGTCCACCTTCCTGCGCTGCCTGAACCGCATGAACGACCTGATCCCGTCGGTGCGTGCCGAGGGCGAGGTCGTGATGGAAGGCCGGAACGTGCTCTCCAAGCAGGTCGACGAGGTCGCCCTGCGCAAGAAGGTGGGCATGGTGTTCCAGAAGCCCAACCCGTTCCCCAAAAGCATCTACGAGAACATCGCCTACGCGCCGCGCATGCACGACATCGTCAGCAAGGGCAGTGAGCAGGACGAGCTGGTCGAGCAGTCGCTGCGCGCCGCCGGCCTGTGGGACGAGGTCAAGGATCAGCTGGACAAGCCGGGGACGTCGCTCTCCGGTGGCCAGCAGCAGCGCTTGTGCATCGCCCGGACGATCGCCGTGCAGCCGAGCGTGATCCTGATGGACGAGCCCACCTCCGCGCTCGATCCGATCTCCACGGCCACGATCGAGGAGTTGATGCACGAGCTCAAGCGTGACTTCACCATTGTCGTCGTCACCCACAACATGCAGCAGGCCGCACGGGTCGCCGATTACACCGCGTTCTTTCACCTGGGCAAGGTGATCGAGTACAACGACACCGCGACCATGTTCTCCACCCCGGAAAAGCAGCAGACCGAGGACTACATCACCGGGCGGTACGGCTAAGCTTCACGCTTTCAGCATCCAGCCCTGAAAAGAAAAAGCCCCGCGAGTCGATGACCCGCGGGGCTTTCTTGCATCCGGGTTGTCCGGAAGGCCTTAGCCTTCCTTGTGGTAATCCCAGAGGCGCTGGACTTCGTTCTTGGAGCCCAGGATGACCGGCACGCGCTGGTGCAGCTTTTCCGGCTCGATGGTCATGATCCGGTCCGGGCCGGTGATCGACAGGCCGCCGGCCTGCTCGACGATCATGGACATCGGGTTCGCCTCGTACATCAGGCGCAGCTTGCCGCCGCGCTCGCGGTGCTTGCTGTCGATCGGGTACATGAACACGCCGCCACGCACCAGGATGCGGTGCACTTCGGCGACCATCGAGGCGACCCAGCGCATGTTGAAGTCCTTGTCACGCTCGCCTTCGGTGCCGGCGAGGCACTCGTCGACGTAGCGCTTGACCGGCGCATCCCAGAAACGCTGGTTCGACATGTTGATGGCGAACTCGGCGGTGTCTTCCGGGATGGTCATGTTCGGGTGCGTCAGCTTGAACTCGCCGACCGAACGGTCGAGCGTGAAGCCGTCGACGCCGTCACCGATGGTCAGGACCAGGATGGTGGACGGGCCGTAGGTCACGTAGCCGGCGGCGACCTGCTCGGTGCCCGGCTGCATGAAGTCTTCCTCGGTCGGGTTCTCCTTGCCGGTGGGGGCCTTGAGCACGGAGAAGATGGTGCCGACGGTGACGTTGACGTCGATGTTCGACGAGCCGTCCAGCGGGTCGTAGGTGCACAGGTACGGGCCGCGGTGCTTGCCCGCCGGCAGGTCGTAGACCTCGTCCATTTCCTCGGAGGCGAGACCCGCGACGTGGCCACCCTCGGTGAGGATGTCGGTGAACTCGTCATTGGAGATGATATCGAGCTTCTTCTGGGTCTCGCCCTGGACGTTCTCGGTCTCGGCGGAGCCCAGCAGGCCGATGAGGTTGCCGCGGCCGACCTGGTCGGCGATCAGCTTGCAGCCGGCAGCCACGTCGCTGATCAGGCCGACGAAATCGGCGTCGACGCGGCCCTGGCGCTGGTGCTCGGCCAGGTACTGCGAAAGTCGCTTGGCTTCAGACATGGAAAAGTCCTCTGTGTCAGTCGAATGGTTAAACGGATCTTGGAGACAGGAAGTCTTTGAATGGTTAGGAAGAACGTCCCGAGCATTCAGAGCCGCCCTGCTACAAAAATCGGCGCCTATAGTAACCGATCGCCGGCAGCAACCGAACCACGGCCGACGAGCGGCGCTGGCATGCGGTTTCCGGGCGGCTGCAGGGTAAGGCCAAAATGGGTATGCTTGTCGACGCTCATGCTTGGGCGGCGTCCGCCGCCCGGCCGAACCCACGGATCCGGAGTCATCGGTCTTGGACGATCAGGACATCAAAACCGTCCGCTCTCCTCGCGCCATCGAGCGCTCGCTCGAGCGACTGTACGAGGCCCGCGGACATGTCTGGCTGATCCCCGATGACGACCCGGATTTCCAGGGCCAGGTACAGGTGGTGGGCAACGAATCCGAGGCCCGGCGGCTGGTGCTCGACTGCCCGGACCCCGTGGTGCTGCGTCACGTGCTCAACGCCGGGCGGGTGCGTTTGCAGGCGGTCGTCGACGGTCTGCTGAACTGGTTCTATTCCGCCGATCTCGCGACCCGTGAAGAGGGTGGCGATTGCTACCTGAGTGTCGGCTATCCCGAGGTGATGCAGCGTCTCCAGCGCCGGGCGGCCTTTCGCATCGACCTTCCCCCGGATGTGCCCGGCACGCTGGCCTTCTGCCCGTCGCCGCCGCGAGGCGTCACGTCCGGCGACGTGGTCAACCTTTCGGCCACCGGTTGTGCCGTGAGCGTGGTCGGAGACAAGGACCCGGGGCTCAAGCCCGGCGACGAGGTCAGCGCCGCGCGCCTGAAGGTCGGCGAGGGCATCGACGTGCGCCTGGAGTTCATTGTCCGCAACCGCCGCCCGGGCGTGGGCAAGAGCGTGGTCTACGGCCTGGAATTCGCCGCGCTTCCCCCGCGCGACAGCCAGCTGATCGACCGCGAGGTCATGCGCCTGCAACGCCTGCGCCTGACGCGCGGCTGAGGTTCCCGGGCGGGACACCCTCGAATTGGTCCCGAAAAATTTCCCGGTCGCCCCCGCGTCTCGGCAGGACGGCGCTCAGGTGCGCAGCACGCCGTTGTCGCCGGTGCCGTACGGGTTGGGCACGTAGTCGTCGGCCGCCTCGTCGTTGTCCCACCGTTCCTCGTCGATCAGGTAGCGGAAGGCGTACTCGCTGCCCTGTGGCAGGCTGACCGAGGTCCGGTAGCTGCCGTCGCGCTGGCGTTTGAGCGGTAACGTTTCATCACCCCAGCCGTTAAAATCGCCGCGCACTTCGACGCGATGTTTCTCGCCGTCGTTCGGGCGGTAACTGAAGGTGACGCGACACTCGGGACGTACCTTGAGCGGTTTTTTCGTGATCGACATGGCCTTCCCTCCATTGACACACAAAGCCGACCGGGCGTCGGTCGCCTTACATTGCCTAAGCAATGTCGGGCGAACGGGCAATCCAGTCAAGTGATTGTTTACGCGACGATCTTGACGCTTGTGTGACGCGGAGGGTGCTTGGCTCGGAGACGGTCGGGGTCAGCGCGACAGGTTCTTCTCGAGCACGCGCATCAGCCGGCCCTCGCTGACCAGCCCGGCGGTGACGAAGGCCAGCAGCAGGAGCACCAGCAACCCCACGGCCAGGAACAGCATCGGCGCGGTCACGGCCAGCAGGGCCTGGGTGGCCGAGTCGAGGTTGCCGGTCTGCATCAGTTCGAGCACGTGCAGCGGATTGACCAGGATGGGACGCTGGAAGAAGGCCCAGACGTAGAAGCCGATGGTCACCGCACCCAGCAGCAAGGCGATCGCCGGCCAGATGCGAATCAGCCGGCGTCGGCGGGAAATGATCTGGCGCATCTCCCGGTGCATTTCGTTGGCGGGCAGCTTCTTGGCCATGGCTCAGCCTCCGGTCACCGGTGGGAAGAACGCGACCTCGTCGCCATCCGAGAGCGGATGGTCCAGGTCGACATATTCGTGATTGACGGCCGCCAGGGTGTTGCTGGGGCGCTCGATGTCGGTGACCCGCTGCCAAGCCTCGGCCACGGTGGCGGGGGTCTGGTCGAGCCGGGTCTCGTCGAAGCCAATGCGCTCGCGCAGGCTGGCAAACAGGCGGACGGTGATGCTCATGGTCGGTCGTTTCGCTGACAGTGTATGTACGCGTTGCCGGACGTTTCGACACCTGCGAACGCCCGGTCTGGCAACGCCTATTGTCTGCTAAAGTCTGAACCAATCCTAGTCCGGATTGCGCCCGAACCACGCGAATCGACCGGGCCGATCGGACCAACCGGGCACACTTGCCCGGCCATCGACATTCGAGGACGACCCTGCATGAAATGGATCAAGCGCATTGGCCTGCTTTTCGTCGCGATCGTGTTGGTCGCCATCCTGGCGATCGTCGCCTTCGCCCTGACCTTCGATCCCAACGACTACAAGCCGCAGATCGCCGCCCAGGTCGAAAAAGAAACCGGGCGCAGCATCCAGTTCAACGGTGACCTGTCGGTAACGATCTTCCCCTGGCTGGGGGCGGCCACCGAGGACGTGGTGCTGGCCAATGCCGAGGGCTTCGAGCCCGAGTCGATGATCGAGGTCAAGCGGCTCGAGGCACAGGCCGCGCTCCTGCCGCTGCTGCGTGGCGAGTTCGAGATCGGCACCCTACTGCTCGAAGACGCGCAGATTCACCTGACCCGCCTCGAGGACGGGCGCAACAATTGGGACGACTTGCTCGAGCGCTCCGCCGAGTCGGCCGAGGCATCAGGTTCCGAGCCGGAGAGGGTCGAGCCGCAGGATGGCGGCGGGCCGTCGCTCGTGCTCACTGTCGGCGGTGTCGACATCCGCAATGCCACCCTGCACTGGCGGGACGAGCAGGCCGATCAGCAGTTGACCATCGACGGGCTGGCTCTCACGACCGGCGAACTGGCCGACGGCACGCCGACCGACATCGAACTGGTCTCGGGCTTTCGCCTGGCGATGCCCGACATGCCAGTCCTGAACGGCAGCGTCGATCTGACCACGAAGGCCCAGTTGTGGCTAGACCGTCAGGACATGCTGTTCGAGGATCTCGAGCTCAACCTGGTGGCCAGCCACGACGACGGAGCCGAGGCCGGCCTGCCCGAGCGCATCGAGGCGATGCTGCAGGTCGAGAAGGCCGACGTGCGTGCCGGCAAGTCACAGGCGCGGCTCGATGGCGTGGTGCTCGACCTGAACGGCAAGGGCGTCGGCCCATTGACCTACCTCGAGAGTCGGCTGGAGACGGTGCTGGAGGCCGACTGGGCCGCCGGGCGCTACCAGCTGCCGCGCCTCTCCCTGAGCGCCGATCTCAAGGGGCTTCCCGAGGTTGACGGCACGGTGAGCGTTTCTGCCAGCGCGGTAGTTGACGCCGATCTGGCCGCCGGTACCGCTTCGATCAGCGATCTTGTGTTCGCCTCCGATCCGGTCAGGGGCTCGGGGCAGATCGATGTCAGCGGTCTGAACACGGGCGAGCTGGTCTCCTCCGGTCCGATCGAGATTGCCGCCTTCGATCCGCGCGAGCTGGCCGATCGGCTGGGCATGATCGTGCCCGAGATGCGCTCGGACGATGCGCTGCGCCAATTCGCGATGACGGGGCAGATCGACGTGACCCCGTCGCGGGCGATGCTCAACGATCTGCGCGTCACGCTCGACGGTCAGGAGCTGACCGGCCGTGCCGGTATCGACAACCTCGAATCCGGGCGCCTTCTGGCCCGGCTGCAGGGCGGTGATTTCGACGCCAACCCGTACCTCGCGCCCAAGACCGAAGGCGACAAGGACGCCAGCGAATCGTCCGGTTCGGGCAATGGCGGCAGTGCGCAGAGCAAGGCCGCCACCAAGAACGCCGAGATCGACTTGCCGGTCGAGACCCTGCGCGGGCTCAACCTCGATGCCCGGCTGCAGCTGGAAAGCCTTCGCTACGAGGACTACCGCCTGAGCAGCCCGGTGGTGCACCTGACGGCGGCCGGTGGCCAGCTGCAACTGGCTGAGTTGACCGCCAATGCCTTCGACGGGGCGATCGACGCCAGCGGTGCGCTGGACGTGCGTGGCGAGGTGCCGAGCTACGCCGGCAAGGGGCACGTGCAGGGCGTCTCGCTGCAACCGTTGCTCATCGCGGTAATGGACGAGGATCGGCTGCTCGGCAAGGGTGACATCTCCTTCGACGTCACCACCCAAGGCAAACGGGTCGATCAGCTCAAGTCGGGGCTCGACGGCAATGCCGATTTCTCCTTGCGCGATGGCAAGATCAGGGGCTTCGACATCGGCTACCTGCTGCGCCGAGCCCAGGCGCGCCTCGAGGGCAAGACCGAGCCGGAGCCCGAAGAGCTGTCCACCGACTTCACGGCCATCACCGGCACGGCCGTCATCCGCAACGGCGTGGTGCGCAATGACGATCTTGCCGGCTCCTCCCCGCTGCTACGGGTCGCCGGCAAGGGCGAGGTCGACCTGCCGCGAGAGCAGATCGACTACGGCCTGACCGTCACCGTGGTGAATACCGCCACCGGCCAGGGCGGCAAGGATCTCGAGCGCCTCAAGCAGGTGCCGGTGCCGATCCGCATCAAGGGCGCATTCAGCGACCCGTCGATCTCGCTCGACCTCGAATCGCTGGCCAGGGAAGCGGCGAAGGGCGAGGTGAAAACGCGCGTCGAGGAAGAGATCGACAAGCGTCTGGACGAGAAGGGCGGCGACGCGGTCAAGGAGTTGCTCAAGGGTTTCGGCCTGTGAGTCGGTCCGGTGCAGCCGTCATGCGATCAGCCGATCGCCCCCGTCGCGGGCCGTGACGGCGCCGTTCGCCGAACGGCTGCTGGCCTGGTTTGACGACCACGGTCGGCATGACCTGCCGTGGCAGCACCCGCGTTCGCCCTACCGGGTGTGGGTCTCGGAGATCATGCTCCAGCAGACCCAGGTTGCCACGGTCGTCCCGTATTTCGAGCGATTCATGGCGCGATTCCCCAATATCGATGCGCTCGCGGCCGCCGAGGCGGACTACGTGCTCTCGCTTTGGTCGGGGCTCGGTTACTACGCCCGTGCCCGCAACCTGCATGCCGCCGCTCGAACAATGGCGCAAACGGGCGTGCCGGAAACGGTCGAGGGCTGGGGCGACCTGCCGGGTGTGGGGCCGTCCACCGCCGCAGCGATCGTCGCCCAGGCCTTCGACTGCCGAGCGGTGATCCTGGATGGCAACGTCAAGCGCGTGCTCGCCCGTCATGCCGCCGTCGACACCCCGCAGGAAGCGGCGGCGACCCAGCGCGTTCTCTGGGCGCTGGCCGATGAGCGTACCCCGGGTGATCGTGCGGCCGACTACACCCAGGCAATCATGGACCTGGGCGCGACCGTCTGTCGGCGGGGCACGCCCCGCTGTGATGTCTGCCCGGTCCGTGATGACTGTCGGGCACGCCGGCAGGGACGCGAGCAGGAGTTGCCCGTCCGCCGGCGGCGCAAGCCCAAGCCGGTGCGCGAGCGGGTGTTGCTGTGGCTGGAGGATGGTGACGGCCATGTTTTCCTGGAAAAACGCCCGCCGAGCGGCATCTGGGGAGGTCTGGCCTGCCTGCCGGTGAGCGAGACGCCCGAGGCGGTCGATCAACGGCTGGCCGAGCTTGGTTTCAAGCCGGCCGATGACTGGCAGGCGCTGGGGCAACTGCGGCATGTCTTCAGTCACTTCGAGCTGGCCGCCGAGGTGTGGGGCATGCAGGTCGCGCCCGCTGCCGTGGCCGAGCGCCATGGCGAATGGCATGCGGTCGACCAGCTGGTCCACGAGCCGCCGGTGGGGCTGCCCGCCCCGATCCAGCGGCTGATCCGCGAACGCGGCGGGGCGGCACTGGGTCAATCGTGAATCCCGGCCGTCTCTCGAGCATCACGGCATTTCGGTAGGGCGTCGGTCCGGCGATTTTGCCGCCAAGGCGATCCGGTGAGGGTGAATCCCGCGCACTGACTGGCCGGTGGTCCCTGCCGGCACTGTTATCATTCCGGACACATTCCGCATCGAGTCGCGAACGAGGTTTTCATGACTGACCGCACCGTTTTCTGCCAGCGCCTACAGTGCGAGGCCGAGGCCCTGCCCAAGCCGCCCTATCCGGGCGAGATGGGTGAGCGCATCTACAACAACATCTCCAAGGCCGCCTGGCAGCAATGGCTGGCGCACCAGACCATGCTGATCAACGAGTATCGCCTGACGCCGATCGATCCCAAGGCGCGCGAATTCCTGGTCCGCGAGATGGAGAAATTCCTGTTTGAGGGCAACGAGGACAAGCCGGAAGGCTACGTCCCGCCGAGCGAGGGCGAGTAAGAGGAGCGCGCGACGCCCCTTGTAGGAGCGGCTTTAGCCGCGAATGCCGGGTGTCTGCCGCGGCCTTTCGCGGCTAAAGCCGCTCCTACGTAACCTTGGGGCGTGGCTTTGGCCGTCGCTACCGGGTCGCCAGAACCGCCGTGGCGGCCAGGAAATCATCCAGCGGCTCGAAGGGCGCGGTATCCATGGGCTCGCCGCGGCTGTTGGGCAGGGTGATCGCCCGCAGGTGTCGGATGCCGAAGTCCTCGGCGGCCGCCAGGGCGACCAGGTTGTCGTCGACCAGCAGGGTTCGGTCGGGGTCGAAGTGCAATTGCTCGGCCAGCCGATCCCAGAAGCGGGGCGACTCCTTGGCCGCGCCGATTTCGTGGGCGTTGAACAGGCGGTCGAGCCGCGTGTAGAGGTCGACCCGTTCGAACTTGAGATCGACGCTGGCCGGGTGGGCATTGGTCACCAGCACGCGCTGCTTGCCCGCCCCGCCCAGGCGCTCGAGGAATTCGGGCACGCCGTGGCGGTAGCGGATGTGGTGGGCCAGCTCGCGCTTGAGGGCGATCAGGTCGAGCTCGTTGCGGCAGTCTGGCGCCAGCGCACGGTGCCAGTCATCGAGGCAGTACCAGGCCAGCTGGCCGCGCAGGCCCTCGAAACGGGCGTTGAGCCGCGCCATCGCCTCGGGCTCGGCAAGCCCGCTCAGCTCGACGTAGCGCTGCGGGAAGTGTTCCTTCCAGAAGCGGGCGTCGAAGTCGAGATCGAGCAGCGTGCCGTCCATGTCGAGCAGCACGGTGTCGATGTCCTGCCACGGCAGGGCTGGATGGGCGGGCGTGTCGCTCATGGAGGCGGCCTGAACAAATGGGTGGACTGGCCGCTAGAGTTTCCCCCAGGCGGCCAGTGCGCCATTCTACCAGTAGCAACTTTCCACTCGGTCCGGCGGGCCGATGGCACAGGAGACACACGATGGCCGAATCCACCGTCTGCATCGAGCTCAACGGCGAGCCGCGCGACGTGCCCGAGGGCACCACGATCGAGGCGCTGGTCACGCTGGCCGGGACGAGCGGCAAGCGTTACGCGGTCGAGGTCAACGGCGAGATCTGCCCGCGTGCCGAGCACGCCAGCGCCGTGGTCGCCGACAGCGATCGGGTCGAGATCGTCCAGGCGATCGGCGGGGGCTGAGCATGACCGGGCTACTGCCTCGGCTGGCGCTTGCGCTCGCACTATCGCTGGGCTGGCTGTCGGCCTCGGCTTCGCCGGGCCAGGCCGCGATTGCCACCGCCCACCCGATGGCCACGGCCGCCGGGCGTGAGGTGCTGGAGGCCGGCGGCAATGCCTTCGATGCCGCGGTGGCGATCACGGCCGCACTCGCGGTGGTCGAGCCCTACAGCTCCGGGCTGGGTGGCGGTGGCTTCTATCTGCTCCATGACGCGGCAAGCGGGCGCGACGTGATGCTCGATGCCCGCGAGCGTGCCCCGGGCCAGGCCAGCCGCGACATGTATCTCGACGACGAGGGCAACCCCCAACCCGATCTGTCCGTCGACGGGCCGTTGGCCGCCGGCATCCCCGGCATCCCTGCCGCCCTCGATCACCTGGCCGCCGATTACGGCGCACTGCCTCTCAGCACGACGCTCGATCCGGCCATCCACGCCGCCCGTGACGGCTTTGCGGTCACCGAGATGTATCGTCGGCTGGCGGGTTTCCGCGAGGAACTGCTGGCGAACGATCCGGGCAGCCGGTCGATCTTCCTCGACCACGGCAAGCTGCCGGCGCTGGGGCATGTCATTCGCCAACCGGACCTTGCCGAGACGCTCGAGCGTATCGCCGTCGAGGGCCGCGACGGCTTCTACCAGGGCGAACTGGCCGGGCGACTGGTCGACGGGGTGCGCAAGGCCGGCGGCATCTGGTGTCGCTCGGACCTGGCCGGCTACCGCGTGGTCGAACGCGAGCCGGTGGTCAGCCACTTCCGGGGCTTCGAGGTGGTCTCCGCGGCCCCGCCGTCCTCCGGCGGCGTGGCGATCGCGCAGGTACTGAACACCTATGGCGCACTCGAGCGTCGTGCGGGCGAGCTGGACGACCTGTCCGTGCTGGGCCTGCACTACCGGGTCGAGGCGATGCGCCGCGCCTACCGCGACCGTGCCGAGTACCTGGGCGACCCGGACTACGTCGACATGCCGATCGAACGGCTCACCGGCGACGACTATGCCGCCGGGCTGGCGGTGGGCATCTCGCCGACCGACGCCACGCCCTCGTCCGCGCTCGCCCCGGTGGTCACCGAGCCGGAAGGCCCGCACACCACGCACTTTTCCGTGATGGACGGCGAAGGCAACTACGTCGCTGCGACCCTCTCGATCAACTACCCGTTCGGCGCCGCGGTGACCGTGCCGGGAACCGGCGTGCTCCTGAACGACGAGATGGACGACTTCTCGCAAAAACCGGGCGTGCCCAATGTCTACGGGCTGGTCGGTGCCGAGGCCAATGCCATCGCTCCGGGCAAGCGGCCGCTGTCCTCGATGTCGCCCACCTTCGTGCGCAGCGAGGACCTGGTCGGCGTGCTCGGCACGCCCGGCGGATCACGCATCATCACCATGGTGCTCGGCGGTGTGCTGGCGGCGACCCGCGGCGAGCCGGTCGACGACTGGGTGACCGGCCCGCGCATCCATCACCAGTACCTGCCGGATCGCATCGAGGTCGAGCCAGACTTGCTCACCGACGAGCAGCGCGCCGAACTCGAGCTGATGGGGCATCGCATCGAGGTCAATGATGGCTTTGGCAACATGCAGGCGGTCGCCTGGTGGCGTGACGACGGCCGGCTCGAGGCGGCCAGCGACCCGCGCGGCGAGGGCGAGGCGGTGGTGTTCGCCGCGGAGGCGCCATGAGCCGGTTTGCCCTGGGTTGCTTCCGCACCACGGCCCGGCCGGCGGGTGACGAGACGCTCTTCAGCGTGCCGGCCGCGCAGCGTCGCCTGGCGATCACGACCGGCTCGTTCACGCAGGCCTTGCGGCGGCACACCGGTCGACCGGTGGTGGTCAGGCGCCTTGCCGAGGGGTGGCGCGGGCACGTCGCCGGTCGCTGGCCGACCCCAAGGGTCACGCGCGTCTGGGAGCGTCGCGTCCGGCTGGAGAGCGGCGATGCCCGGGTCGATGCCTTGACCGAGGTGGTCGGCCCGCTCACCCCGCGTCTGCATCGTGCGATCACCGGCCTGGCCGACACCCCGCTGATGGAAGTGCTCGCCCGGCAACCGCTCTGTCGCCGGCTGAGTTTCCGCGTCAGTCTCCAGGGTGGCCGGATCAGCCGCGAGACCGTCTACCGCATCCTCCTCGCCCGGGTGCGCGTCACCGAGTGGTTCGATATCGACGCCTGTTGATACCGAACGGCCCGGCCTTGTGTAGGAGCGGCTTTAGCCGCGAAAGGATCAGGTGCCTTCGGTTTTCTTCGCGGCTAAAGCCGCTCCTACGGCCGGCATCCCCGTGTAAGAGGCGAACATGAAAAAGCCGCGCCCGGAATGATCCGTGGCGCGGCTTTTCTTCGTCCGGTGATCGGCTCGGCTTAGCCGAATTCCATGCTCTGGGTGTTGCCGCCTAGGTCGCCGAGGGTCTTTTTGACCTGCTCGGTGAAGGCCGGTGGGCCGCAGACGTAGAACTCGTCGGACAGGTCGCGCACGTGCTCGCGGATAAAGCCGTCGTCGACGTGGCCGCTGTGGGTGCACAGCGGCGAGTGCTCGCGGGTGCAGACGAAATGCGCGTTCTCGCCGAAGGCGGCCTCCAGTTCGCGCTGCTGGATGATGTCGCCGGCGGTCTTGTTCGAATAGATCAGCTTCTGCCCGTCGAGCTGGCCGCGGTCGGCGAGGTCGCGAATGATGGCGAGAAACGGCGTGATGCCGGCGCCCGCGGCGATGAACCAGCCCGGCCCCTCGTAGTTGAAGCTGTCGAAGGGCTCGGAGATCAGCAGCTTCTGACCGGGCTGGGCCTGGGCCAGATGCTGGGTGACGCCGTCGTGGCTGCCGTAGCTCTTGATCATCAGTTCCAGCACGCGATCACCGACCCGGTTGGTCAGCGTGAACGGGCGGCCCTGGTCGCGCCACTGGGGCTCGTCGATGGCCAGCTCGAGCGCCTGGCCCGGCGTGAAGGTGTAGCCATCCGGCTTGGCCAGGATGTATCGCTGTACGTCATGGGTGACGAATTCGCGCAGCAGCAGTTCGGTCTGGAACATAGTGGTGTTGAATCGTGGTTCGGCTGGAAAATGTCGGGGGAGTCTAGCCGATTTGCGTAACCGCCGCTGCCAGGGCACGGAAGGCGATACCGAGCGCGGCGTATGCCGGAGGGTCGTAACGCGGTTCCCGGTCGGTGGTCCACCGATGCCGTTCTTAAAAAATCGCGCCAAATCCGGTACATTGACCGCCAGTTTCCGCGCGTGCGTTCAATTGCCCGACTCCGTTTCGATGGCCGGGCCCAGGGCCGCGCGCCCGAATTTCCCCCGCATTTTGCAAGTATCCGAGGACCGCGAGATGAGCGACTACATCATTGCCCCCAGTATCCTGTCGGCCGACTTTGCCCGCCTGGGCGAGGAAGTGGACAACGTCCTGAAGTCCGGCGCCGACTGGGTGCACTTCGACGTGATGGACAACCACTACGTGCCGAACCTGACCATCGGCCCGCTGGTCTGCGACGCGCTGCGCAAGCACGGCGTCACCGCGCCGATCGACGTCCACCTGATGGTCAAGCCGGTCGATCGCATCATCCCGGACTTCGCCAAGGCCGGTGCCACCTCGATCACCTTCCACCCGGAGGCCACCGAGCACGTCGACCGCAGCCTGCAGCTGGTCCGTGACGAGGGCTGCCAGTCCGGCCTGGTGTTCAACCCGGGCACCCCGCTGGACGTGCTGGAATGGGTGATCGACAAGGTCGACATCGTCCTGCTGATGTCCGTCAACCCGGGCTTCGGCGGCCAGAAGTTCATCCCGGCGACCCTCGAGAAGGCCCGCCAGGCGCGCGAGATCATCGACCGCTCCGGCCGTGATATCCGCCTCGAGATCGACGGTGGCGTTTCCAGCGCCAACATCGCCGAGATTGCCGCCGCCGGCGTGGATACCTTCGTCTCCGGCTCCGCGCTGTTCGGCAAGGGCCAGGATTCCGACCCCAACGGCTACGACAGCGTCATCAAGGAGATGCGCGCCGAGCTGGCCAAGGTCAAGTGATGCCACGCTTCACGCCACGCATGGTGCTGTTCGACCTGGACGGCACCCTGGTCGACTCGGTGCCCGACCTGCTGGTCTCGGTCAACGCCATGCAGCGTGAGCTGGGCAACCCCGAGCGCGCCGAAGAGGACGTCCGCAACTGGGTGGGCAATGGCGTCGAGCGACTGGTCGAGCGCGCGCTGACCAACGACCTCGACGGCACGCCCGATCCGGCCGAGCTCGACCAGGCCCTGCCGGTGTTCAAGCGTCACTACGCCGAGAACAACGGCCAGCACTCGCAGGTCTTCGACGGCGTGCTGCAGGGGCTGGAGTTCGTCAAGTCGCTGGGCCTGCCGATGGGTTGCGTGACCAACAAGGCCGAGGCGTTCACCCTGCCGCTGCTCGAGCAGACCGGCCTGCGCGATCACTTCGAGGTGGTCATCAGCGGCGACACCCTGCCGCTGAAGAAACCGGACCCGGCCCCGCTGATCTACTCGGCGGGCTGGTTCCACGTTCACCCCTCCGAGGCGCTGATGATCGGCGACTCGATCTCCGACGTGAAGGCCGCGCGTGCCGCGGGCTTCTCGATCGTCTGCATGAGCTACGGCTACAACCACGGCAAGGACATCCGGGATTTCGACCCGGATGCCGTGATTGATTCCATGACCGAGCTCGCCGGTCTCGTCGGCAGGTAGGCACCATGACGGGCCCAGGGAAGATGGCTGCGGCGACGATGACTACGGGAACGACGCGATGGCGGAGACGATGGCGTAGCTGAACGCGCACTCGTCCCCGACCCTCGTTTTCCCTTCCGGAGCCCGTCATGCCCAACCGTTTCCAGCCCTACCAGCCCACCCGCCACGACCTCGAACGACTCGCCGGCCAGGGATACAACCGCGTCCCCGTCACCCGCCGCGTGCTGGGCGACTACGACACGCCATTGTCCGTCTACCGCAAGCTGGTCGAGGGGCCGTTCGGCTACCTGTTCGAGTCGGTCACCGGCGGCGAGCGCTGGGGTCGCTACTCGATCATCGGCCTGCCGTCCTCCACCGTCCTGACCGTCCACGGCCACCGCGTGGTGGTCAAACAAAATGGCGAGATCGTCGAGGACGAAACCGTCGACGATCCGCTCGCCTGGATCGAGACCTTCAAGGCCCGCTACCGCGTCTTCGAGCCCCTCGATATGCCGCGCTTTCACGGCGGCCTGGTGGGCTACTTCGGCTTCGAGACCATCGGCTACATCGAGCCGCGCCTGGCCAATTTCGACGCCGACGACCCGCTGGGCGTGCCCGACATCCTGCTGATGGCCAGCGAAGAGGTGGTCGTGGTCGACAACCTCTCCAGCGAACTGCTGCTGGTCACCCTGATCGACCCGGCCGAGGCCGGCGCGATCGATCTGGCCAACGTGCGCCTCGACCGGCTGGCCGCCCGCCTGCGCGAGCCGGTGGCCAACTACGGCTCCTCCGCCCCGGGCAAGCCGATCGACGAGAACGACTTCACCGCCACCTTCACCCGCGAAGGCTACGAGAGCGCCGTGCGCACCATCCGCGAGTACATCGCGGCGGGGGATGTCATGCAGGTGGTGCCCAGCCAGCGGATGAGCATCGAGTTCGGCGCCGCGCCGATTGACCTCTACCGCGCGCTGCGCAGCATCAACCCCTCGCCGTACATGTACTTCATCGATGCCGGCGAGTTCACCGTGGTGGGTTCGAGTCCCGAAATCCTCGCGCGCCTCGAGGACGGCACCGTCACCGTCCGCCCCATCGCCGGCACCCGTCCGCGCGGGGCCACCGAGGCCGAGGACAAGGCCCTCGAGCAGGATCTGTTGAGCGATCCCAAGGAGATCGCCGAGCACGTCATGCTGATCGACCTGGGACGCAACGACACCGGCCGCGTGGCCCGGGTGGGCAGCGTCAAGCTCGAGGAGCGCATGATCATCGAGCGCTACTCGCACGTCATGCATATCGTCTCGCAGGTCACCGGCCAGCTCGACGACGATCTCAACGCCATGGACGTCCTGCGCGCGACCTTCCCCGCCGGCACCGTCTCGGGTGCACCGAAGATCCGCGCGCTGGAGATCATCCAGGAGCTCGAGCCCGTAAAGCGTGGCGTTTACGCCGGGGCGGTGGGTTACTGGGCGTGGAACGGCAATATGGATACGGCGATTGCCATCCGTACCGGGGTGATCAAGGACGGGCAGTTGCATGTGCAGGCTGGGGGCGGGATTGTGGCCGACTCGATTCCTGCGACCGAGTGGGAAGAGACGTTGAACAAGCGGCGGGCGTTGTTTCGGGCGGCGAATATGGCGAGTCGGGGGTTGGACGGCGAGTGACTTTCTTGATGCCTTCTCTGGAGGCTCGTGCCCAGTGTTCCCTCGGCGTAGTCTGACTTATTGGAAGGAGCCTGCTTCATGGATGAGCAGAAGACCCACCATAAAATGGTTGTCGGCAGCTTTATTAAGAATAAGTTGCAGGAGTATGAGTATTTTCTGCAGAAGGTTGCGGATATATGCACCTTGACGCACAAGAATTTTCTGTCTGGGGTTTGCCCAGCAAACAGTGGACAGGAAGATGTTAATTTCATATTCAATGCTCTCGTTAATACATTTCAATCTCTGAAAGACTCTCTGGCAACGGCAACTGGTGAGCCCCTCGTTTGGTCACGCTTTGCCGATGTTAGGCACTTCCATTTTTTTAAGGAATGCCGAAATGCGGTCACCCATGACGGCATGCAAATCATCGATGGTTGGGCAGACGGCCGATACTTTGTTGCAAGTGATGTGGAGAGATTTGATAACCGTGGGCGACTCATTTCTATTGAAGCTCCTAAGGATGACGTCCTTACTTTGTGTTTGGAGTTTTCGACGGATTTTATGGTGGAAATCGATAAGATCGCTGTGGAGTTGGGTCAGAACATCCCAACTCAGAGTCATGTAGACAAGATGAACTATATTGAAAGTTGCATGAGCAACTCCTTTGTCCCCGATTTTGCCCGAGATCTTTTTAAGCAGAGTCGTGATGACATTGCCCAGCAGTTAAAGGCCCACAAGCATCATTTTGACCCCGTGGGAGACATTCAGGCCCAGGCTGGGCGAATAAGTTCTCTGTGTGAGTCTTATCTGGCGGAGCGTTAAAGCTTGCCAGTTCTTGCGGTGTGACAGGCTCTTGAGCTGTTAAAAGTTTTCCGCATAAAGAGCACGTGCCCCGTCCTGAAGGGCACCGATTTGTTTCACGCGCCAGTTGCGGGAGCGGCTACCGACTCGCCGCCGTGCCCGACGGGAAGAAGGACTCCCGACTGCCTGTTGACCCTGCGGGCCTGATCGCTGCGAAGTCAGCCTCGCGAACGGGTCGGTTCGCCTCCATGCGAGCCAGACCCTGTAATTCCCCGGACGCGAAGAAGAGTAGGGTTTTCGTTCGGACAAATAAAAATCGCGCTCTTTGTCTATATCTGGCGGGCGTGATACGTTGAGGGCGTGGTCGAGTAGCCACATGCTTTGACACTCACAAGGTTTGTGGGTGCTTCGTTGCAAAGGAATGCATCACGGATGAGTTGTAACCAATAAAAAGGGTGTTTTATGAAAAAGCTAGTTGCTTTCCTGTTTGCTTCGATGATGATTGCTGGCGTGGCTCATGCTCATTCTGGCGGGACTGACGCAAATGGTTGTCATGGCGGCTCTAAGCCTTATCACTGCCATTAAATAGTAGTTTCAGGAAGTGGAGGGTGAACCCTCTTAGTTCCAGTCTGATAGCGAATCCTGGGGGAGCCGCGAGTTATGGGGGAAGGGCTTTATGGCCCTGTCACAAATAGCAGTCATCGGTTCGCCCTAGTCGCAAGAACAAGTCGCAGTTGGACCGGGAGGTTTCTGCGACTTTTTTGTGTCAGGCGAATTCGGGCAGATCCCATCCCTTATCCGGATTTATCTGTGCTTGGGCCGCGGTGGAACGGTTTCACGCGCCGGTTGAGCGAGCTTGCACGATCATGCTGCCGTGCCCGGCGCGCGAGTCGGTTTTCTTGCTTGTCCAAGAAAACCGACGAAAAGAAGGACACCCCGACGCCTTGGCCCTGCGGGCCTGATCGCTGCGCGATCAGCCTCGCGAACGGGCAATCGCGGGCGGGTCGGTTCGACGCGACGTCGTGTCGCGGCGAACCTCGGGCTTGCGTCCATGCAAGCCCGACCCTGCGATTCCCCGCTCGCGAGGCAAGGCGTAAGGGGCTTCACCCTTCGATCCACATAATTCACGGACTTCAGCGGCGGACATGCCTTCGGTTTCCGGTGGGATGAACGCTCTGCAACCGGCACGGCGCTTAACGAAAGTCGCCCCCCCCCCTGACGGCTTGTCTCACGGCCGGCGGGTGGCCGGGGTCGGAGCGACATGGATGTCGCTCCGAGGCTCGCCGCGACACGACGTCGCGTCGAGCCGGCCCCGAGACAGCCGGTGGTCGTGAGGCTTCGAGGTCGGACAAACGTCCGGCCTCGAAGGCCCGAAGGGCCGAGCCGTGGGGTGTCCTTCTTTTCGCCCCTTTTCTTGGACAAGCAAGAAAAGGGGCTCGCGCGCCAGGCAGGGCGTTAATTAATGGCCGCCCCGCGCAAACAGGCGTGCGAAACGATCCTCCAGCGTGGATTCGATTGTTCGGAGTAGTCGGCCGGTGGCCGACGTCGGACTGAAGTCCGACCTACAGGAGGGCGGGGGCGGTCTATTTCTCGGGCGCCGTTTCTCCCCAATCCGCCTGCGCCGCCCGACTCTCGTCGAGCGCCTCGTACGCGCGCTGGACCACGGCATCGGCACTCTCATCCTCGACCCGGAAGGCATCTACGCCCACGCTGACGTCGTATGTCGTCGTGGCCTCGACATCTTCGACCAGGAAGTAGGCCGCCGCCAGGCGCAGCTTGTCCGCGACCGCCGAGGCGCCGGCCACCGGGGTGTCGGGCAGGATGACGGCGAACTCGTGGTCGGCGATGCGAAACGACATGTCCATGCCGCGCAGCGTCTCGCGCAGGCAATCGCCGAAGGCACGCAGGACACGATCCTCGGCCGACGGGCCGTGGTGGTTCAGGTACTGGACGATGTCGAGCAGGATCAGGCTCACCGGCAGGTCGTTGCGCCGATGCTGGCTGAACAGGGTGTCCAGTTGGCGCACGAAGTCGCGGCGGTTGCCCAGGCCGGTCAGCTCGTCGATCAGTACCTGCTGCCCGACCCGTGCGCGTTCGCGCCCCTCCGCCCGGTCGAGTTGGGCGGCCATGGAGCGCAGGCGCTCGATCAAGTCTTCGCGATCAAGCGAGTCGATATCCGCCAGCCAGTGCGCGGACGGGGTGCTGGAAGGGGGCTGACTCACGGGTGACTCCTTTTCTGATCCGGGTGGTGCGCCACGCGCGATGACGAGAGCAAGTCGAAACGGGACCAAGCCAAGCGTAGTCGATTGAGCGCATAAGTCGCGCCTGCTGTTCGGGGGTGTTGGTGCTGTTGGAGGCGTTCGGCCTCGAGCCTATTGATGCGTGATGCGCAACACGCTACGATCGTCCGATGATTCGATCATTCCGCCACAAGGGACTCCGGCGGTTCCACACGTCGGGCAGTGTCGCCGGGATTCAACCGGCGCATGCCGGGCGCTTGAGGATGCAGCTTGCCGCACTGGAGACCGCCACGACGATCGACGACATGGACGTGCCGGGCTTTCGTCTGCATGCATTGCGCGGGGAACAGGCCAATCGCTGGTCGATCCGGGTCAGTGGCAACTGGCGGCTGACGTTTGAATTCCGCGACGGCGATGCGCACGTTCTCGACTACGAGGATTATCACTGATGACCATGCACAACCCCCCTCACCCAGGCGAGTTCATCCGCGACGTCTATCTCGAGCCGTTCGGGATGAGTGCACGCCATCTGGCGGCTCGCATGCAGGTTGCGCCGTCGACGGTGGCGCGGTTGCTGCGTGGACAGAGCGCTGTCAGTCCGGAGATGGCGTTGCGGCTTTCGCGCGCGCTGGGGCGTTCGCCGGAGAGCTGGCTTGCCATGCAGGACATGCACGATCTGGCCGTCGCCCGGTCGCAGATTGACCTGGCCGGTATCGAGCCGCTGACGTTCGACGAGGCGGCTCACTGAGCCGATCGGTGTGTCCGGTCCGCATGGGCTGGAATCCCCGCCGGGCTCTGGCATGCTTCGCGTCATGTCAGACGAAACCCAATTGCTCCTTCTCACCCGCGCCGGCTACGAGGGCGACTGCGCCGCCCAGGTGCAGACCGTCGCCGCCGAGGCCGGCGTGCACGGCTTCTGCAAGGCCAAGGCCGACACCGGTTACCTCACCTTCATCGCCCACGACGCCGAGGCGTTGGCCGACTGGTTCGAGACGCTTTCCCTCAATGACCTGATCTTCGCCCGGCAGATGTGTCTGGCCGGCGAGTCGCTGGCCGATCTGCCGCCGGACAATCGGCTCGGTCCGACCCTGGCCGCGCTCGACGGGCAGGCGTTCGGTGGCACATACGTCGAGACGCCGGACGCCGAGGCGACCCGGCCGTTGATGCGACTGGCCCGCCAGTTCACCAAGCCGCTGGAGCAGTCGATGCGCAAGCGCGGGCTGCTTGAACCGGGCAACCGGGAGCTGCCGCGACTGCATCTCACTTTTACTGACACCACCACGGTGATCCCCGGCTGGTCGCACCCGGGGCAGGCGGCACCGCGACCGATGGGCATCCCGCGCCTCAAGCTCCCCAAACACGCGCCCAGTCGTTCGGCGCTCAAGCTCGAGGAGGCGCTGATCACCTTCCTCTCGCCCGACGAGCGCCAAGAGTTGTTGCGATCTGGCCTTGAGGCGGTCGATCTGGGTGCCGCGCCCGGTGGCTGGACCTGGCAGCTGGTGCGCGACGGGCTGATGGTCACGGCCGTCGACAACGGCCCGATGGCGGAAGAGCTGGCCGCCTCCCACCAGGTCGAGCACCGTCGCGAGGACGGCTTCACCTTCCGCCCCGAGCGGCCGGTGGAGTGGCTGGTCTGCGACATGGTGGAAAAACCGATCCGCGTGGCGGCGCTGATAGCCGAGTGGATGGCGCGGGGCGATTGCCGCCGGGCGATCTTCAATCTCAAGCTGCCGATGAAGAAGCGCCAGCAGGCGGTGATGGAGTGTCGGGAGTTAATCGAGGATCGGTTGGTTGCAGCCGAGGTGCCGTTCGAGTTGGATATCCGGCAGCTGTATCACGATCGGGATGAGGTGACGGCTTATTTACGACGAGTGTCGTAGTCGTCTCTCGTCAGGCGTGGTTTTTGGTTTCGCACGCCGTTGTCGCTCGGTGGTTTGCGGGGTGACGCCATGCCAGGCGCGCCTCGGAGCGCCGTCCATGTCGCCCCGGCCCTGAGCCATCCACCGGCCCCGAGACAGGATGCAATGGGGTTTCTCCGATACGTCTCCCGGCAAGTACGAAGTGCTGTCGCTCTCAATTCAAGTGGGACACCGTATGGCTGGCTTGCCACCTATTCCGGTTTAAAGTTGAGGCGGATCTTTTCCTGCCAGATGGAGCTAATTGCAGGGCGGGGGAGTGGAGACGAGGACTCGATAGCGGAACGGACTGAATCCTTGAAGGAGCTCGTTCCATCGCACCGTTCGATCTTGATTGTTTTGACTTCACCGGACTCCTTCATCCATATCGTCGCAGTGCATGTCCAGCCGACGGAGGCGTCATCGGGACGTTTCCAGTTGTCGCGTAGTTTTTTCTGCACGGCCATGGCCCAGTGGGAAAGGGCTTGGTGTTTCATCTTCTTGTTTTCAGCAAGGATCTCCTGTGTTGTTCGACCGTCGTCTGGTGAGTTGGCGCCGGCGTAGCATCGACGGAATACATGTTCGCCAAAGCCTCGTCCCCCATTGCCGATTTCCCTGGGGCCTTTCGTGTACGCCTCAAGCACGATTGCCTCGCGCGTCGGATCGCCCGCTACTTCGAGCAAAGCATCCGATAGTGGGATTTCCTTTACGAATCGGTCGTTCGCCGTGCGGGATGCGAACTTCTCGAGTTGTTTGCAGGCCTTAATTGCATTTCGCGTATCCATAGCCTCTGTCGCCAGGGCTGGATTGTTGATTACGGTTACGAGCGCGACGGTGATGTAAGCGGTGAGTAATCTGAGGTGCATAGTGGAAGCTCTTCCGTGGCTTTTTGTTGCGAAAACATTTGCTTAATGGGGCAGGAGGGTGCTTAACATTTTATCTCGTTATTAACCCTCTTTCCGCCGTTTTGTCGTTCTTTTGTCGATTGCCTGGCACTCGTGATCTCGTGCACTCTTCTGCAAAGAGTGTGTCATTTTCGACAATTGTCGTGAGGTGAAACGAAGCGCTGGTCCCCCTTGTGCCTTGCCTCGCGAACGAGGGATTGCAGGGTCGGGCTCGCATGGACGCGAGCCCGAGGTTCGCCGCGACACGACGTCGCGTCGAACCGACCCGTCCGCAATCGCTCGTTTGCGAGGCTGATCGACGCGGATCTCATCCGCGGCGATCAGGCCCGAAGGGCCAAGGCGCCGGGGTGTCCTTCTTTTCGGGTGTTTTCTTGGACAAGCAAGAAAATACCCTCGTGCGCCGGGCACGGCGCCTATTTCATACCTACTCGCGCAACCGGCGCGCGAAATATCAGCCAGCGGCACAAACACGTGTTCCCCAAGCCACAAACTCGGCCTTCGCGAACAAGACCCGCGCCCACCGACTTCCCCGACACGAATCCTGGTGCCCCGCACCCAAACGCCCACCCATCTCGGTCGATGCGAAAGGCGCGGTCTACGCTCTGGGTGATGGTGCATGGCGCGCGCCATGTCTGTGTGGTTCTCGGCACTTTGAGTGCTTGTCGCTGTCTAGAGCCAAGACACATGTCATATGCGAGGGAGGACCCGTAATGAGTCAGAAAACGCAGATGTCCGGCATGAGTTGGGGGCGCTTTGCGGCGATGATCGCGACGTCGACCTTCATCATGTTCTTCTTGATGTACCAGCTGGTCTTCTCGATGGACCACGCTACGTTCAGCCTGAACCGCCTGACGGCCTCCCTGCTGATGGGGTGCGTGATGGCCGTGGTGATGCTCGGTTTCATGTGGCCGATGTACAAGGGGCTGAAGACCAAGATCTCGGTCGTCGTCGTGGCGGCCCTGGTGGGCGTGTTGTTGCTGGCCGTGAACAGGGGGCAGATGCTGATCGACGATGACGACTTCATGAAGTCGATGATTCCCCATCACTCGATCGCGATAAACAACGCGCGCAAGGCAGATATCAGCGATCCACGCGTACGCGAACTGGCCGACGAGATCATCGCCGCGCAGGTCCGCGAGATCGAGTTGATGAAGCGGCTCTTGGACGATATCGATGAAAACGGGGAGCGGGGCGGTGCCAGCCTTCCACCTCGTTCCACCGAGGTGACGCCCGAAATGGAGCGCAAGATCGAAGAGGCGATGAAGTGAGCGAACGCATTGCCTGCCTCGTGGCCTTGCGGTGGGGTTACTTATTCCCCTGCTTTCTTTTTGAGGGTTGCTCCACCGCCTCAGCGGCGATGCGCATCACCTCGATCCGGGCGTAGCGCTTGTCGTTCGCCGGGATGATGTGCCACGGCGCGTACTCGGTGGAGGTGCGGATCACCATCTCGTTGACCGCGGCCTTGTAGTCGTCCCACTTGTCGCGATTGCGCCAGTCCTCGGGCGTGATCTTGTGCTGCTTGTAGGGCGTCTGCTGGCGGGCCTCGAAGCGCTTGAGCTGCTCCTCGGGCGTGATGTTGAGCCAGAACTTGAGCAGGGTGATGCCGTGCTCGGCGAGCTGCTCCTCGAAGGTGTTGATCTCGTGGTAGGCGCGCGCCCAGTCGGGCTGGGCGGCGTAGTCCTCGACCCGTTCGACCAGGACCCGGCCGTACCAGGAGCGGTCGAAGATGGTCCAGTAGCCGTCGCGCGGCACGTGTCGCCAGAAGCGCCACAGGTAGTGGTGGTCGGCCTCCTCGTCGGTGGGCGCGGCGATGGGGATCACGCGGTAGAGCCGGGCGTCGAGCGCCTCGGTGAGCCGACGGATGGCCCCGCCCTTGCCGGCGGCATCCCAGCCCTCGAACAGGGCGACGACCGGCCGGCGCGCCTCGAAGCCCTGCCAGCCGAGGCGGTTGAGCTGGGCGTCGAGCGACCGCTTTCGATGCTTGTAGTCGGCCTTGTCCAGCACGAGATCGTCGGGAACGTGGTCGACGATGGTGCGCCGGGCGCTGTCGGCCTCGGGCAGGGCCGGCGAGTGCGAGACCTTGACGGAGCTCTCGTGGGCTCCGTTTGCCAGGCGGGTTTCGATGGCGCGCAGCAGGGTCTTGCCGGCGGTCAGGTCGCGGAAGTGCGGATCGGTGGCCTCGATCAAGAACCACGGTGCCTCGCCGGTATCCGTCTCGCGCACCACGCGGGTGGCGATCTCGATGAACTGGTCGTAGTGATTGGCCTCCTTGGCCGTTTCCGGGGCCATGTGCCAGTGGCTGGTGGGGTCCTTGCGGCGTTCCTTGACCCGGCGGGCCTGTTCACGCGCTGGCAGGTGGAACCAGAACTTGACCAGCAGCGCGCCGCCGTTGATCAGCATGTGCTCGGTCTCGCGGATGCGTTCGAGCTCGCCGCTGACACCGTCTTCCTCCAGGCGGCCGTGGCGGGCATCCTCGATCAGGCGCTGATACCAGCCGCCAAACAGTACGCCGATCTCGCCGCGCGCCGGCATCGTCCGCCAATAACGCCACCAGCGCGGGCGCTGCTTCTCCTCGTCGGTCTCGTCCCAGAACACGTGTGTCTGCACGCCGCGCGAATCCAGCCATTCGAGCAGGTGATTGACCAGCTCGCCCTTGCCGGCACCGGCCACGCCGTTGATCAGCAGCAGCACCGGCAGGTTGGCGGCCCGCGCCCGTCGCTGGGCATCGAGCAGCTGCAGGCGCAAGGACGGCACGGCGTCCTTGAAATCGGCCTTGGAGAGGCGGCGGCCCAGTTCGGCGGCTTCGAACATGTGGTGTCCAGCATGAGGAGGAAGAGAGGCAAGCCTAGCATTGTGGCCGTCGCCTGCCCGACCCCGCATTACCCGCCTGGCTGTGCCATTCTCGAACTCTACTCTGGAACGAGCTGCTCCCATGAGTCGATTGCCCCCGCTCTTGCTGTCGCTGGCCCTGCTGGGGTGGATGGCCGGCGGTGTCGCGACCGCCGAGAACCGCCTGGCGGATACCGCCTCGGATTACCTGCGCGATCACGCCGATAATCCGGTCGACTGGTATCCCTGGGGTGAAGAGGCCCTCTCGCTGGCCCGCGAGCAGGACAAGCCGATCTTTGTCTCGGTGGGCTATTCCACCTGCTACTGGTGCCACGTCGCCAAGCGCGAGCTCTATGAGGACCCCGAGATCGCCGCGGCGATGAACGAGGGCTTCATCAACATCAAGGTCGACCGCGAGCAGCGCCCCGATCTCGATCGCGTGCTGATGGCGGCCACGCGGGCGCTGGGCGAGGGCGGTGGCTGGCCCAACAACGTCTTTCTCACCCCAGAGCTCGAGCCGTTCTTCGCCGGCAGCTATTTCCCGCCCGAGCCGTTGCCCGGTCGCGAGAGCTTCCCGCAGATCCTGGAGCGTCTTTCCGGCCAGTGGCAGTCGAACCGCGAGCCGCTGCTCGAGCGGGCCGAAACGACGGCCGAGGCGCTGCGGGAGGGTGCGGATGCCAGTCTGGCGCCCGAGCGCATCGACCCGGCCGACTGGCAGGCGCGGGCCATCGAGGCGCTGGAAGGGCAGTTCGATTCGCTGGTGGGCGGCTTCGCCCCGCCGGGGCAGTCGAGCCGCTTTCCGCAGTCACCGCGGCTGGCGTTGCTGCTCTCGGCGGTCGATGACGACGAGCAGGCCGCAAGGGCGGAGCCGATGCTGCGCCAGACCCTGGCAGCGATGAGCATCGGCGCGCTGTTCGATCACGTCGGCGGCGGGTTCCACCGCTACACCGTCGACCCCGAGTGGGCGATTCCGCACTTCGAGAAGATGCTGGTCGACAACGCCCAGCTGGTCGGTCACTACGCGCGGGCCGGGCAGCGGCTGGACGAGGGCTGGTTCGATGACGTCGCCGCGCGCAGCGTCGATTATCTCGACCGTCGGCTGTGGGCGGACGAGGGTGGCTATTTCACCGCGGAAAACGCCGAGCTCGACGGCATCGAGGGCAAGAGCTACGTCTTTACCGCCGAGGAGATCCGCGCGGTGCTGGGCGAGGATGCCGAGGCCTTCCTCGACTGGCACCAGCTGGCCGACCTGCCGGAAAGCCGGATCGATCACGAACTGCCCGACGGCGGGGCGGTGAACCTGGCGGTGGGCCGGGCGTACGATGCCTTCGAGCAGGGGAAGCTGGCCGAGTCGATCGCCGGATTCGAGGCGGAGTACGCGGCCCTGCTCGAGGCTCGCCAGGAGCGCGGTCTGCCCAAGCGCGACCGCAAGCAGGTCGCCGAGTTCAACGCCCTGACCGGGCTGGGGCTGCTGGCGGCGGCGCAGCCGCTCGACCGAGGTGACTGGCAAGAGCGGGCGCAGGCGGTGGGTGACTGGCTCTGGGCGAGGCTCTGGGATGCCGATGAGCAGCACCTGTACCGACAGGTCTACGAAGGCGATGTCTCCGGCGAGGCATTTCTTTCCGATCACGCGGCTGCCGGTCGCCTGATGCTGGCGCTGTACGGATCGAGCCACGATATCCGTTGGCTGTTCCGCGCCCAGCGAATCGCCGCGACGATCGAACGCGATTACCTCGACGAGTCGGGGCGGCTGCATGAGCGCCCGCCGGAATCGGGCGGCGGGTTGCCGCTTAGCCCGCCGCTGGTGGGTGACGACGCCGCACCATCGGGGCATTCGCAGGCGGTGGTGTTCCTGCTGGATCTGGGGACCGTGCTCGAGGATGCGGCGCGCCAGGAGCGGGCCGTGCGCGCGCTGGCGGGGTTCGCGGCCGAGGTCGATGCCGCGCCGGCCGACTGGGGTTTCCTGGTCGGGGCGTTGGCCCGGCCGTCACGTGCCGAGGTGGTGACGCGCGAGGCGGCGCGACTGGCCGAGGCGACCGAGACCACCGGCGGGCCGGGCGAGACGCGCGATCACGTCGAGGTCGAGGCGCGCCTGATCGAGGGCGGTGCGGCCATCGTGGTGCGCCTCGCCATCGACGAGGGCTTTCACATCAATGCCAACCCGGCCAGCGAGGACTTCCTGGTGCCGACCCGGGTCACTGCCCTGGATGGCGAGATCGGGCCGATCGACTACCCGCCGGGCAAGCCATTTCGCGCCGAGTTCGCCCGCTCGGCGATCGATGTCTTTGAGGGGGTGCTCGAGCTGCGGGTGCCCGTGACCGGCGAGATGCCGACGCGCCTGCGCCTCGATCTGCAGGCCTGCGATGACGAGGTGTGCCTCGCGCCGGACGAGGTGGAGGTCGAGGTCGAGTAGTGCGGTGAATAGCGCGCGAGGGTAGCCGTAGGCCCCCGCCCGCTCGTACAGTAAGAGCGCCTTCAGGCGCGATGGGAGAACGTCTTCCCCGGCTCATCGCGGCTAAAGCCGGTCCTACGGCGCCCGCCGCGACCTGTGGGAGATTCTATTGCTCGGCGCGCCAAACGAAACAGGCCGCGAGCGACCGGGTGGTCAGTCGCGGCCCGTGATGGCCGTGGTGTCGTTGCCGATCAGGCCGAGACGGAGGCCTGCTGGCTGTCGGCCGGCTCGTCGAGCTGGCAGCCGTCGGGGATCAGCGGGGTCAGGCCGAGCTTCTCGAACATGGCCTCGTCGGCCGCCGCGTCGGCGTTCTCGGTGGTCAGCAGTTTCTCGCCGTAGAAGATGCTGTTCGCACCGGCGAAGAAGCACCAGGCCTGGATTGCCTCGCTCAGGCCTTCGCGGCCGGCGGACAGGCGCACGTGCGAGCTCGGCATCAGGATGCGGGCCACGGCGATGGTGCGGATGAACTCGATCGGGTCGAGCGCCGGGACGTCGGCCATCGGCGTGCCGGGGATGCGCACCAGCATGTTCAGCGGCACGGATTCCGGCGCGCGCTCGAGGTTGGCCAGCGTGGTCAAAAACGAGGCGCGATCCTCGCGCGATTCGCCCATGCCGAGGATGCCGCCGGAACAGACGTTGATGCCCGCTTCGCGGACGTGGTCGAGCGTCTCGAGGCGGTCGTCGATCGAGCGGGTGGTGATCACCTGGTCGTAGAACTCGGCCGAGGTGTCGATGTTGTGGTTGTAGTAGTCGAGCCCGGCTTCCTTGAGGCGGCCGGCCTGCTCGGGCTTGAGCATGCCGAGCGTGACGCAAGCCTCCATGCCGGTCTCCTTGACCACGCGCACCATGTCGATGACCCGCTCGAGCTGGGTATCGGTGGGGTTGCGCCAGGCCGCCCCCATGCAGAATCGTGACGCGCCCTTCTCGCGCGCCCGGCGGGCGGCGGTGCGCACCTCGTCGAGCGGCAGCAGACGCTCGCGCTCGAGACCGGTGTCGTAGCGGGCGCTCTGCGAGCAGTACTTGCAGTCTTCCGGGCAGGCGCCGGTCTTGATCGACAGCAGGGTGCTGACCTGGACCGCGTTGGGGTCGAAGTGCTCGCGATGCACCGTCTGGGCCTGGAAAAGCAGGTCGTTGAAGGGCTTGGCGAACAGGTCGAGCGCTTGTTGTTTGCTCCAGCGCGGGCGGGTCATGGGAATCAGTTATCCTCGAACGATTCGGGCGGTTCGGTGAAGGAATCTTCCCAGGTATCTTGCTTGATCCGGTAGAGGTCGTAAAGCGACCAGGGGATCAGGATCACCGCGGCGATCACCCAGAGGACCAGGTAGAAGGTCAGGCTCGGCGGGGCGAACACGGCGACCACCATCGCGGTGCCGGCCACGCCGTAGAAGCGATAGGCGGCCCATTGGGTGTAGTAGCCCACCTTGGGGTTGGGGTGGTGCTTGTTCAGGGCGTAGACCAGCATGGACAGACCGGTCCAGAAGATCGCCAGCGGCAGCGGCACGATCATCGCGACGATGTTGCCCCAGTTGAACCAGGTGGCGGCCCGCCGGGCCGACTTGCCGGAGATGCGAGTCGGGGTGTGCTCGTCGTTTGTGTCGAACGTTTCGGCGGATGCATCGTGGTTCATGATGAAACGACCTCTAAATATGCGTATGGGATGCAGATTAGCATGGAATGGATGCCCTCGCGACGGCGGCGCTGGTTCGACGCGCCCTGTCATCTCTGCCGCCTCGATACCGTCGATGCCGATGGCCTGTGCCCGGACTGCCGCCGCGAATGGCGCGCCGCGCTGGGCCAAGCGCGTTGCCGAACCTGCGGGTTGATCCTTGCTGGCGACCTGGCCGCCGGGGCGGGGGACGAGGCCTGCGCGGTCTGTGTCGGTCGGCGATCGCCGTTCGAACGCGTGGTCGCGGCGGTCGATCTCGATCCGGCGGTGCGCGCGCTGATCCACCGGCTCAAGTATCGTCAGGATTTCAGCGTCGTGCCGCTGTTGCAAGCCACGCTGATCGAGGCCGTCGCCGGGCAGGAGGAGGCGGCGAGAATCGATGCGCTGGTGCCCATGCCCCTGCACCCGAGGCAGCGCCGTCGACGCGGTTTCAACCAGGCCTGGCTGCTGGCCGACGGGCTGGCCCGCGCGACCGGCGTGCCGTTGCTGCGTCGCGGGGTGCGGCGGGTGCGGGATACTGGCTCGTTGACCGAGCTTTCGGCCCGTGCCCGTCGTGGCGCCCTGCGTGGGGCCTTTGTCGCCGACGGGCCGATCCCCGAACGGGTCGCGATCGTCGATGACGTGTTGACCACCGGCGCGAGTGCCGAGGCGCTGGCCGCGGCCTTGCAGCGCGGTGGCGCGAGTGCCGTGTCCGTCTGGGCGCTGGCGCGCACGCCCTAGGAGTCTGGGCGGCAGAAGCCGACCAGACTCCTGCCCCAAGCACGCGCAGATGTGGCTTGTGCCGTGCCGGGAGTTTGGGTAGAATCTCGCGCCTTGGCCGTCCCGGCCGCGTACGCCCGTGGTGGTTGCTAACCCCGGGGCGAGCGTCGGGATGGCGGCCCCGCCAGGGGCGAACCCGAAGACGATCAACCTGAGATGCGGCCCCGGCGGCATCCGACCCAACTTTCGAACCTTTACCAGGGGCAGAATCGAGATGAAAGAAGGCATTCACCCGAACTACCAGGCGGTGGTATTCCAGGACGTCGCGGCGGATTTCGCCATCCTGACCCGTTCGACCATGAAGTCGAAGGAGACCATCAAGTGGGAAGACGGTAACGAGTACCCGCTGGTCAAGATCGACGTATCCTCCGCGAGCCACCCGTTCTTCACGGGCAAGCGCTCCGAGGGCAGCATGGCCAAGCAGGTGGACAAGTTCCGCAACCGCTACGGCAAGAAGAAGTAAGACCAACCATGGTCGCGCTCCCGCCAACCGGCCGGACGCAGCAAAAGGGCACCGCGGGCTTTCCCGGTGCCCTTTTTCGTGCGCGCTCGATGGGGCTGACCTGGCTGCTCGCCGCGCTGGTCGTCTCCAGCGGCTGCGTGGCCGAGGAGCCGCCGCAGCCGCCCACGGGTGACTGTGCCCCGCCGCCCGACCTGTCGATCGAGTCGGCCACGGTCAGCTACGTCAACGACGGCGATACCGTCCGTCTTGCCAACGGCGACCGGGTGCGCCTGGTCGGCATCGATACCCCCGAGCTGGGGCGTGACGGCGCGGACGACGAACCGATGGCCCGCGAGGCGCAGCAGGCGCTGCGCGCGCTGCTGGCCGAGTCGCGCAATCGCGTGACCGTGGTCGATGCCACCGAGGGCGAGGACCGCTACGGCCGTCGGCTGTCCTACCTCTACCTGCCGGACGGGCGCTCGGTGCAGGCGCGGTTGCTCGAACAGGGCATGGCGATGGCGGTGTTCGTCGCCCCGAACCTGGAACTGGCCGACTGCCTCGTGGCCCGCGAGCAACGCGCGCGGCAGGACGAGCGCGGCATCTGGTCGCTGCCCGCCTACGAGCCGGGCCTGCCGTCGGCCCGGGGCATTCCCGAGCACGTGCAGGGTGCGGCGATCGTCCGTGGCCGCGTGGAGTCGGTGGGTGAAAGCCGGCGCAATATCTGGCTCAACCTGGAGGGCCGGGTGGCCGTGCGCATCGACAAGGCGGATCTCGAGCGTTTCCCCGGCTGGGATTTCGAGGCACTGGAAGGCGAGGAGCTGCGGGCGCGCGGCTGGATCGTGCATCACAGCAACCGCTACCAGGACTGGTTCATCCCGGTGGACTCATTGCACGCGCTCGAACGTCTCGACTGACGAGCGGGCAAGCGGAAGGAAAAAAGGGCGAACCTAACCGGGTTCGCCCTTTTTCGTCGGAGTGCGGCAATCGGCTCAGCGCTCGGCCAGCCAGTCGCGCGGGCGCAGGAACTCGTCGTAGAGACGTGCCTCCTCGCTGCCGGGCTCCGGGTGGTAGTCGTAGCGCCAGTCGGCGCGCGGCGGCATCGACATCAGGATCGACTCGGTGCGCCCACCCGACTGCAGCCCGAACAGCGTGCCGCGGTCATAGACCAGGTTGAATTCCACGTAGCGCCCGCGGCGGTAGGCCTGGAATGCGCGCTCGCGCTCGCCATAGGGCGTGTCCTTGCGCTTTTCCACGACCGGCAGGTAGGCCGGCAGGTAGTGATCGCCCACCGAGCGCATGAAGCCGAAGGCGGTGTCGAAGTCGATCTGGCCGTCGGCGCCGTAGTCGTCGAAGAACAGGCCGCCAACGCCGCGCGGCTCGGCTCTATGCTTGAGCCAGAAGTACTCGTCGCACCACTGCTTGAAGCGCGGGTAGTGGTCGTCACCGAAGGGCCGGCAGGCTGCCTCGGCCTGTTCGTGCCAGTGCACCGCATCCTCGGTGAAGCCGTAGTAGGGCGTGAGATCAAACCCACCGCCGAACCACCACACCGGCTCGACCCCTTCCTTCTGTGCCTGGAAAAAGCGCACGTTGGCGTGCGAGGTGGGCACGTAGGGATTACGGGGATGGATGACCAGCGAGACGCCCATCGCCTCGAACGAGCCGCCGGCCAGATCCGGTCGGTGGGCCGTGGCCGAGGGCGGCAGCTTGTTGCCGGTCACATGCGAGAAGTTGATCCCGGCACGCTCGAAGGTGGAGCCGTCCTCGAGGATGCGGCCACGGCCCTCGCCGTTGAGGTGATCGCCCGGCGGACGTTTCCAGTCGTCGTGCAGAAAGCGCGTGCCGTCTTCCTGGCCTTCGAGGCCGGCGACGATCCGGTCTTGCAGGTCGATGAGGTAGTCACGAATGGCCTGGAGGTCGGCCTGTGTTTCGGCCTGGTTATCCGCCATGTCAGCTCCTGATGGTCCGCCCGGTGGGCCAGTGGATGATCTGGGAGGGGCGGGCGCGCCGGTCGACGCTGCCCGGGATGATCTGGACGGCGGCGCGGGCGAACAGGCGCCGTGCCGTCAGCGCGTCACGGGCCGCCGGCCGGCCGCTGACGTTCGCGCTGGTGGAGACGATCGGCCCACCGAAGGCGCGACTGATCGCGCGCGCGGTCTCGTGCGCCGGGACCCGCAGGGCGATCTCCTTGCGCCCGCCGGTCAGCCAGGGCGGCACGCCGTCCGCCGCCGGCACGATCACGGTGCGCGCCGCCGGCCAGTCGGCCGCGATGCGGTCCCACTCCTCGGCAGTCACCGCGGCGAAGGGCTGGAGCATCTCCGGCGTGTCGGCGATCAGGATCAGCCCCTTGCCGACCTCGCGCTGCTTGAGGGCGAGCAGGCGCATGACCGCGAACGGGTCGAGCGGCGCGCAGCCCAAGCCGAAGACCGCCTCGGTCGGGTAGGCGATCAGCCCGCCGTCATCGAGGTGGCGGGCGATCTCGCGCAGGTGGAACGGCGACGGGATGCTCATTCGGCCTTGTCCCCGGAGGCGCTTTTCGGCGTGCTCTTCTTGGCGGCGGTCTTTTTCGCCGGGGCCTTCTTGGTTGTGGTCTTGCTCGCCGTCTTCTTGGCCGTCGCCTTCGTGGTGGCCTTGGCTGCGGTCTTGGTGGTCGTCGCCTTCTTGGCGGCGGCCTTGCGACCACGGCCCTTGCGTTCCGGGGCCTTGGCGATCATCTCGATTGCCTGCTCGTGGGTGATCGCCTTGGGGTCGTCGTCCTTGGGGATCTTGGCGTTCTTTTTGCCGTCGGTCACGTAGGGGCCGTAGCGACCGTTGAGCACCTGGATGCCGTCGTCGAACTCGTTGATGATGCGGTTCTTCTCGGCGAGCTTCTTGACCTCGATGATCTCCAGCGCGCGCGGCAGTTCGACGGTGTAGGGATCGTCGTCCTTGCCCAGCGAGGCGAACTTGTTGCCGAACTTCACGTAGGGGCCGAAGCGGCCGATGTTGGCCTCGACCGGCTCGCCCTCGGGCGTCTCGCCGAGCTTGCGCGGCAGCTTGAACAGCTCCATGGCCTCGTCGAGCGTGATCGTCGCGATGCTCTGGTGCGGGCGCAGCGAGGCGAACTTGGGCTTTTCCTCGTCGTCCTTGGTGCCGATCTGCACGAACGGCCCGAAGCGGCCCAGGCGGGCGACTACCGGCTTGCCGCTCTTGGGATCGACGCCGAGCTCGCGACCCTGGGCGGCCTCCTGGCGGGAGACGTTCTGCTGGGTGTGCTCGATGCGCTTGGAAAACGGCTCCCAGAATTCGCGCAGCAGCGGCACCCAGTCCATCTCGCCGCGAGAGACGGCATCGAGCTCGTCCTCGAGCTTGGCGGTGAACTCGTAGTCGACCACGTCGCGAAAGTATTCGGTCAAAAAGCCGTTGACCACGCGGCCCATGTCGGTGGGCTTGAAGCGGCGCTGCTCGAGCTCGACGTATTCACGTGAGCGCAGCGTGGAGATGATGCTGGCGTAGGTCGACGGGCGGCCGATGCCGTATTGCTCGAGCGTCTTGACCAGGCTCGCCTCGGTGAAGCGCGGCGGTGGCTCGGTGAAATGCTGGGTGGCGTTGATCGCGGCCAACTCGATCTGCTGGCCTTCCTCCAGCGGCGGCAGGCGACGATCGTCGTCCTTGTCCGATGCCTGGTCGTCCTCGTCCTCGCGGTAGGCCGCGATAAAACCGGGGAACTTCAGGGTCGAGCCGGTCGCGCGGAAGCTGTGCTCGTCACCGGCGGCGAGATCCACGGAGACCTGGTCGAAGATCGCCGGGTTCATCTGCGAGGCCAGCGTCCGCTTGAAGATCATCTCGTAGAGGCGGAACTGGTCGCGGTTGAGGAAGGCGCGCACCTTGTCCGGCGTGTTGGCGATCGAGGTCGGGCGGATCGCCTCGTGGGCCTCCTGCGCGTTCTTCGACTTGGTGCGGTACTGGTTGGGGGTTTCCGGCACGTAGTCGGCGCCGTAGCTCTGGCCGATGTGGTGGCGGATCTCGCCGATCGCGTCGTTCGACAGGTTGACCGAGTCGGTACGCATGTAGGTGATCAGACCCACGGTGCCCTGGCCGATGTCGACGCCCTCGTAGAGCTCCTGGGCGGTGCGCATGGCGCGCGAGGCGGTCAGCCCGAGCTTGCGCACCCCCTCCTGCTGCATGGTGGAGGTGGTGAACGGCGGGGCGGCGTGGCGCTTGCGCTCGCGGCGGTCGACCTTGGCGACGGTGAGCTTGCCGGCGGCGGCCGCCTCCAAGCGTTCCCGTGCCGCGGTGGCGCTGGTCTCGTCCTCGAGGGTGAACTGCGCGACCTTCTTGCCGTCGAGCTGGTAGAGGCGGGCGCTGAACGGCTGGTCGTCGGTGCGGCAGTCGGCGGCGATCGACCAGTATTCACGCGGGTTGAACGCCTCGATCTCCTGCTCGCGCTCGACGATCATCCGCAGGGCCGGGCTCTGCACGCGGCCGGCCGACAGGCCCGGGTTGATCTTCTTCCACAGCAGCGGCGAGAGGTTGAAGCCCACCAGGTAGTCGAGCGCCCGGCGCGCCTGCTGGGCGTCGATCAGGTCCTCGGACAGCCCGCGCGGGTGGGCGATGGCCTCCTGCACGGCGCGCTTGGTGATCTCGTAGAACACCACGCGCTTGGCCTCGCGTCCTTCGAGCAGGCCGGCCTCCTTGAGCAGCTCGTGGAGGTGCCAGGAGATGGCCTCGCCTTCGCGGTCGGGGTCAGTGGCCAGCAGCAGGGTGTCGGCCTTCTTGAGCGCCTTCTTGATGGCATCGACGTGCTTCTTGTTCTTGTCGATGACCGTGTAGTTCATCGCGAAGTCGTTGTCGGGGTCGACCGCGCCGTTCTTGGGCACGAGATCCCGCACGTGGCCGTAGGAAGCCAGCACTTCGTAGCCGGGGCCGAGGTATTTCTTGATCGTCTTGGCCTTGGCAGGCGACTCGACGATGACCAGGTTTTCGCTCATAGAATGTCTTTCGCTTGTGACGTCAGTGCAGTATGGCGGCGTCTTCGAAGACGAGGTCTTCCATCCAGGCAAAGGCCTGTTCCTCGCCGGGTTTGGCGAACAGGACCAGCAGGACGATCCACTTGAGACGCTCGACGTCGATTTCGTCCTCGCCGAGGGCCATGGCGCGCTCGATCACCGTCTCGCGGGCGGATGGGGAGAGCACGCCGATCTGTTCGAGTTGCATCAGAAAGCCGCGGGCATCGACGTCGAGCATCATCTGCTCGTCGTCACTGTAGACCCTGAAGGCCTGGTCGCGTTCGGGGCCGGACTCGCTGCCCTGTTCCAGCACGCCTTCGAGCCAGGCGAAGGCATGTTCGATCTCGTCGTGGTCGAAGCCTGCTTCCAGCAGCTTCATCTGCAGGCCGGCACGCTCGTTTTGCGGGGGGAAGCGGTCTTCGTCTTCCATGTAATTCTCGAAGAGGAACATCAACAGGTCGAGAACGGTCTCTTTCATCGGCTCACCGGGACAAGATGGCTTGAGTCTGCGCGCGCGGGCGGGAATATCATGGGAGCGGCGGCAGGCGCGGTCGGCAGGTTGCTCTAGCTCGTGCGGACGTACAGTCCACCGGGCAGGGTGGACACTTCTCCCGCCAGTTCAAGCATGAGGAGGATGGAGGAAACCTCACCGGCGGTCAATCCGCTCGCCTCGATCAGGGTGTCGGCCGGTTGCGGGTCATGGCCGAGCAGG
Organism: Guyparkeria sp. SCN-R1; assembly: GCF_003932495.1. Taxonomy (GTDB): domain Bacteria; phylum Pseudomonadota; class Gammaproteobacteria; order Halothiobacillales; family Halothiobacillaceae; genus Guyparkeria. Next base: position 79,654 of record NZ_QZMT01000002.1, on the reverse strand, counting down.
TCGAGGATGCGCTGCTGGTCCGGATCGCGCACCGGGGCGGGCCCCTCGGTCGCCGAATCGGTCGCGGTATCGGCGGCCCGGCTCAGTGCGGCGGCGGTCGCTTCCAGTTGACGGCGCAGGGTGGGGGCGAGTTCCTCGAGCACGTCCTGACCGGTCTCGACCAGTTTTGCCCCCTCGCGGATCAGTCGGTGGCAACCGCGGGCCAGCGGGTTGTGGATCGAGCCGGGAATGGCGAAGACATCACGACCCTGCTCGCCGGCCAGGCGGGCGGTGATCAGCGAGCCGCTCTTGACCGAGGCCTCGACCACCAGCACGCCGCTGGCCAGCCCGCTGATCAGCCGGTTGCGACGCGGGAAGTGTCCGCGGCGCGGTTCGGTGCCCGGCAGCCATTCGGACAGGATCACCCCGCCGCCGGCAACGATCTCGTCGGCCAGCGAGGAGTGTTCGGGCGGATAGATGTGGTCGAGGCCCGAGCCGAGCACGGCGATGGTGATCCCGTCGGCATCCAGCGTGCCCCGATGGGCCTCGCCGTCCACGCCCAGGGCCAGCCCGCTGGTGATCACCAGCCCCTGGGCGGCCAGATGGCGGGCGAAGGCGCGGGCGTTCTGGCGTCCGCCGGTGGTGGGCGTGCGCGAGCCGACCATCGCGACCTGCGGCTCGCTGAGCGCGGCGATGCGACCGCGGGCAAAGAGCGCAGCCGGGGCGTCGGGGAGATCCTCGAGGGCGGCGGGGAAGTGCGGGTCGCCGCGGGCGATCAGGTGGTGGGTCTCGTCGGCGGCCAGCCAGTCGGCGATTGCCCTGACCTTCTCGGCATCCGGGCGGGCCTGGATAACGCCCTCGGGAAGCCCGGCGTGGCGCCATTCGCCGCGTGGGCTGTCGAGGGCAGCCTTGGGCGTGCCGAAATGCGCCAGCAACAGACCGAGCCGCTTGGGACCCATGCCGTGGGTCGCAAGCAACTCGATCAGTGCGGTGGTTTCGTCGCCGTTACCCGGGGCGATCGCCCGGGCGTTCGGCGAGGAGGTCGGTGCGGGAGGCACCGCTTAGAGGCGACTTCCCTGAACCGGGGTCTGGGCGAGATCGCCCTCGTGGACCGGCTGGGTGGCCTTGATCACCAGCGCGTAGCTGACGCGGTCGTAGGCACGGAAGACCATGGCGGTGCCGATCGGGTGATCCGGGAGCAGCACGGCCGGACCGTGGGTGGCCTCGCGGCCATCCTCGCCGGTGTCGCGCTCGGCGAAGCGGTCCTCGACCACGCGGCCGCGCTTGCTGATCTGCAGCAGGTCGCCGGCGGTGACGCCCGATTCGCTGCCCCGGTCGATCACGACCACCTGCTGGCTGCCCACCTGGGTGATGGCATCCGGCAGCAGGATGATGGTCGCGTCGATCGGGAAGGCCGGGATCTGCGGCGTGACGTCGCGATCGAAGGCCTCTTCGGTCATCTCGACCAGGCGGTCGCCTTCATTGACCTCGCGCACGGTGTCTTCGAGCTTGACGGTGGTCGGGTCGCCGGTTTCGACCACGTTGGCCTCGCCCTTGAAGATGGCGCGGTAGCCGAGGTGCTCGTCGGTGCGGCCGTCGACCAGGGCCTCGCCTTGTTCGACGACGGCAAAGCGCTGCTGCGAGCCGTCGAGCGGCGGGCGGACGTAGGCGGTGTCGCCGCTGCTGGCGTGAATCGAGCCTTCGCGGTTGGCGAGGATGTAGGGGGCGGCCTCAAACTCGTCCTCGTTCATCACCTGGTCGTGGGTCAGGAACGGGCGCACCAGGTCGAGCGGCACGGCGGTGACCGCCGGCGGCAGCGATTCGTAGCGGATGTGCGGGCGCAGACCGACGGACAGCCGCGGGCGATCGCCGACGAAGACGATCTGTATTCGGTCGCCCGGATAGATGCGGTGCGGGTTGGCGATTTCCGAGTTGGCGTACCAGATCTCGGGCCAGTAATAGGGATCCTTGAGGAAGTGGTTGGCGATCGACCAGAGGGTGTCGCCCTTCTTGACCACGTAGTCCTCGGCGGACAGGTCACGGAACTGGTCGCGGGTTTCCTCGGCGGAGAGGGTCCGCTTGACCGGGCCACGCTCGGCGCCCAGCGGCAGGGCATCGGCGGACATCGGTTCGCGTGGGTTGACCACGTCGTCTTCGGTCAGTGCGCAGCCGGTGAGGCTGGCGGTCAGCGGCATCAGGCCCACGAGCGCGAGTGCCGGGGCGAGTGCCAGGGGGAGTCCTTTGGTCGATCTCATCGTTACAACGTCCTTGGTGTCCGGCCGAGAGCAGCCCGCGTGCGAACTGTTCCCCCGTGATTGTCGACATTCATCTGGGTTCTGCCGAGTGCTGGCGTACAATGTATCCCCAAATACGGCTTGTTGTAAAAGATTTCGCCCTTACCGTCCAGTCGGTCAGCGGGCGAATGAATCGCCGTGCCAGTGACCCCACCGTGGCGAATAATTGAAACCAGTGACCGACGTATGAGCCTGCGAGACATCCTCATCTATCCCGACGACCGCCTGCGCGAGATTGCCCGCCCGGTTGATTCCTTCGAGCCCGCGCTGGCCGAACTGGTGGCCGACATGTTCGAGACCATGTACCAGGAGCGCGGTATCGGGCTGGCCGCCACCCAGATCGACGAGCATCGGCGGCTGTTCGTGGCCGACGTCAGCGAGGATCGCAGCGGGGCGATGGCGTTCGTCAATCCCGAGATCGTGGCCCGCGCCGGGGAAGTCGAATCCGAAGAGGGTTGCCTGTCGATCCCGGGGATCAACGAGACCATCCCGCGCGCCGAACGCATTCGCGTGCGTGCCCACGACGAGAAGGGCAAGGCCATCGAGCAGGATCTCGACGGGCTGCTCGCCATCTGCGTCCAGCACGAACTCGACCACCTCGACGGTCGCCTGTTCATCGACTACCTCTCGCCACTCAAGCAGCAGCGCATCCGCAAGAAGATGGAAAAGGCCGCGCGCCGGGAGCGTGTATGACCCTGCGCATGGTCTACTGCGGCACGCCCGATTTCGCCGTGCGGGCACTCGAGGCGCTGGCGCGCCTCAACGAGATCGGCGGCGAGAAGGTCGAACTGGTCGCTGCCTACACCCAGCCCGACCGCCCGGCCGGGCGGGGCAAGAAACTCACCGCCTCGCCGGTCAAGCAGGCCGCGCTCGAGCTGGGTTTGCCGGTCGAACAGCCGCTCTCGCTGCGCGACGAGGCCGCCCAGGCGCGGCTGGCCGAGTATCGGCCCGACCTGCTGGTCGTCGCCGCCTACGGACTGATCCTGCCGCCGGCCGTGCTCGAGATGCCACGTCTCGGCGCGATCAATATCCACGCCTCCCTGTTGCCGCGCTGGCGCGGGGCGGCGCCGATCAATCGCGCCATCGAGGCGGGCGATACCGAAACCGGCATCACCATCATGCAGATGGAGGCCGGGTTGGACACCGGGCCGATGTGGTTCAAGCGGATCGAGCCGATCCATCCCGATGATACCGCTGCCACTCTCCACGATCGGCTCGCGCCACTCGGTGCGCAGGCGCTGATCGAGGCGCTGCCGGCCATCATTCGGGGCGAGGGTGCGCCCGAACTGCAGGACGATGCGCAGGCCTGCTATGCCGCCAAGCTCGCCAAGCCCGAGGCAAAGGTCGACTGGCGCGAGCCGGCGGAGCTGATCGAGCGCCGCGTGCGCGCCTTCAACCCCTGGCCCGTCGCGCAGACCACGCTGGACGGCGAGCCGTTGCGCCTGTGGGGCGCGCGCGTCGTCGATGGCCGCGCGGGGGCGACACCCGGCGAGGTGATCGAGCTGAGCACTGATGGCCTCGTGGTGCACACGGGGAGTGGTGGTCTGGAATTGACCCGCGTGCAGCGCGCCGGCGGCCGGCCGATAGCGGCCGCCGACTTCGCCCGCGGCCGAGATCTGCTGGGGGTGCGGCTTGGCGGATAACCCACAGGCCGATCGCCAGTCCAGGCGCCGCCCCGACGGCCAACGGGGGCGCCCGCGTCGCCGTCCCGGTGGCGCCGATCACGGCGGGGCGCCGCGCTCGCCCGAGGCCCTGGTCGCCGAGGGGTTGCTGCAGGTCGTCGATCACGGCCGTTCCCTCGATAGCGTGCTGCCCGAGCTGACCGCGCGCGCGCAGACCGCCCACCGCAGCGTGGTTCAGGCGATGAGCTACGAGGTGTTGCGTCACTACGAGCCGCTGGCCTGGTGGCGCGACCAGCTGCTCGACCGTCCGCTCAATCCGCGCGCCGCCGAGGTCGGCATGCTGCTGCTGGTCGGCCTCGAGCGCCTGACCGGCTCCAAGCGCGAACCCTCGCGCGTGGTCAATGCCGCGGTGCATGCCGCCCGCGAGCTCAATCACAACTGGGCGACCGGGCTGGTCAACGCCGTGCTGCGGCGTGCGGTGCGTCAGATCGAGGCCGGCGAAACGCCGTTCGACAACGCCCCGCCCGCGGTACGTGCCCGTCTCCCGGACTGGCTGTTCGGCATGCTGGCGAACGACTGGGGCGAGGAACGCACCATCGAGCTGGGCGAGCAGCTGGCTACCCACCCGCCCATGACCCTGCGGGTGAATGCCGCCGAACAGAGCGTGTCGGCCTATATCGAGCGCCTTGCCGAGCAGTCGGTTGAGGCCAGCGCCACGCGCCACGCCCCCCACGGGGTGGCGCTTGCCACGCCGCTGGATGTCGAGCGGCTGCCGGGTTTTCACCAGGGCGAGGTGTCGGTGCAGGACGAGGCGGCCCAGCTGGTGGTCGACCTGATGGACCTGTCGCCGGGGCTGCGCGTGCTGGATGCCTGCTGCGCCCCCGGTGGCAAGACGCTGGCGATGCTCGATTCCGAGCCAGCCGTGCAGATGACGGCGGTGGATATCGACGTCACGCGCCTGGCGCGCGTGCAGGACAATCTCGAACGCTCCGGGCGTTACGCCGAGCTGGTCTGCGCCGACCTGACGTCGCAGTCGATCGAGCCGCCGGCGAGCTTCGACCGCATCCTGGCCGACGTACCCTGTTCGGCCACCGGCGTGATCCGGCGCCACCCGGATATCAAGCGCCTGCGCCGCCCCGAAGACCTGGATACCCTGGTGCGCCGGCAGCGCGAGATCCTGGAGCGGCTCTGGGCCTTGCTGCGCCCGGGCGGGCGCCTGGTCTACGCAACCTGCTCGATCCTCAAGCGCGAGAACGCCAAGCAGGTCGAGTCCTTCCTGCGCGATCACCCGGACGCGGTGGCGGTGCCGCTGGATGTCGACTGGGGCGAGCCGCAGGTGGTCGGTCGGCAGCTGTTCCCGCAGGCCGACGGCCACGACGGCTTTTATTACGCGGTGCTGGAAAAAGCGGTGGCCGACGGATGAGGTGGGGCCGCGTGTCACGTCCGGGTTGGTTGCTCCTGATGCTCGTGATCGGGCTCGGCGGCTCGGCCGGGCTGCACGCGGATGCCCGGGTGATCGACGTGCATGCCGAGGTGCGCGAGGAGTCGGTGTTCCTGGATGCCAACCTCGAGCTGTCGCTGGGCAGCGAGGTGATCGAGGCGCTGCGCAACTCGATCGCCGTGAACCTGATCGTCGAGGCGGAGATTGCCGAACCGCGCGAATGGCTCTGGGATCGGCGCCTGCTGTCTGATCGGCGGCGGCTGCGCTTGGAATACCACGCGCTTTCCCGTACCTGGGTGGTCACCGACTATCACGCCCGCGAGACGCACACCTTCTCCGAGCTGGTCGGCGCGGTCGAGTCGCTCTCGCGCGTGCGCGCCTGGCGGCTGGGTCCCTGGGCGCCGCTGGCCGACAAGCCGCGCCTGCTGGGCAAGCTGCGCGTGACGCTGGACGTCAACAAGCTGCCGCTGCCGCTGCGCGTTCCGGCATTGTTCAAGGACGCCTGGGATCTCGACAGCGACTGGTTCCTGTGGGGGCTCTCGGAGGTGCGGCGATGACGCGTCTGGGCCGCCGCATGCAACGCTGGGTCAGGCGTGCCATCCCGCCGATCAGCGCGACGGTCATCGTGCTGCTGCTGGTGCTGCTGTACCTGGTCTCCGACTCGCTGCGCGCCGTCGAGCAACCCGAGGGGCTGTTCCTGGCGCTCCTGGGTATCAGTGCGGTGGGGCTGTTGTTCCTCGCCATGGTGGTGCTGTGGCACATCGTTCGGCTGATCCGCGATTATCGCCGCGGCACGCCCGGTGCCCGGCTGACCGCCCGCCTGGTGGTGACCTTCGTCGCGTTGTCGGTGGTGCCGGTGGCGATCGTTTTCTACTTCTCGCTCACCTTCGTGCAGCGCGGCATCGATTCCTGGTTCGACGTCCAGGTCGAGCAGGCGATGACCGACGCGCTCTCGCTCTCGCAGATGTCTTTCGACGGGCGCATGCGCCAGGCCCTGGAGGAGACCCGTCGTGCGGCCAGTGACCTGCAGGATGGCGGGTCGGAATTGATTGCACTGAAGCTCTCGCAGGTGCGGCGCACTACCGGTGCCGAGGAGATGACCATTCTCGGCCAGCGCAACTTGATCGTCGCCTCGTCCTCTGAAGATTCCACTAGCATCGTCCCGGCGCGGGCCGACGATACCGCGCTGGCGCATGCCCGCTCCGGCCGGGATTTCATCGGTCTTGATCCCGGCGGCGACGGCAATCTGCAGATCCGCGTGGTCGTGCCGATGGAGGCCGGGCTGACCAGCGAGGGTGGCAAGCGGGTCCTGCAGGCCCTGTTTGACGTGCCCGACGACGCCAACGAGCTTTCCAAGAGCGTGCAGGATGCCTTCAACGACTACCGCGAACTGGTCTACCTGCACAGCTCGCTCAAGCAGACCTTCACCCTGGCGCTGACCCTGGCGCTGCTGCTGTCCCTGCTGACGGCCGTCTGGCTGGCCTTCCTGGCCGCGCGTCGGTTGCTGAGCCCGATACGCGAGCTGGCCGCCGGCACCCAGGCGGTCGCCGAGGGCGACTACAGCCTGCGCCTGCCGGTCGACCGGCGTGACGACCTCGGTCAGCTGGTCCAGTCGTTCAACACCATGACCGCCCGGGTGCGCCGGGCCCACGAGGTGATGCGCGAGCTCCAGGAGCTCGCGGACAAGGAACGCGATTATCTGGACACGGTGATCCAGCACCTGTCCTCCGGCGTGCTGACGCTGTCCTTCGACGGGCGCATCATCAGCGGCAACTCCGCCGCGCAGCAGATCCTTGGGGTGGCGTCGGAGGAGTTGTTCGAGGGAACACTGCAGGCGGTCTGTCGCGAGCATGCCAGCCTGTTGCCGCTATGCGAGGCGTTCCTCGACCGGTTGGGGGCGGCGGGGCCGCCTCCCGGCGAGACGGTCGAGGCCCAGGTGCGCATCATGAACGGCAGCGGCCGGAAGGTATTGCTGGCCCGGCTTGCGGCTCTGCCGCCGGATGGCGAGAGTGACGCCGGTGGCTACGTGATGGTCCTTGAGGACGTCACTGCGCTGATCCAGGCCCAGCGTGACGCGGCATGGTCGGAGGTGGCGCGCCGTCTGGCCCACGAGATCAAGAATCCGCTGACCCCGATCGGGCTGTCGGCCGAGCGGCTGCGCCGGCGTATCCTGCCGCAGCTCGACGAGGAGCATGCGCCGATCCTCGATCGGGCCACCGCCACGATCATCGCCCAGGTCGACGCCATGAAGCAGATGGTCAACGAATTCGCCGAGTACGCGCGCAGCCCGCAGGTGAGCTTCGAGCGGCTCAACCTGCAGGCCCTGGCCGGCCAGACGGTCGAGCTCTACCGCGGCAACACGGCCGTCAAGGTGCGCTACCTGCCGGAGCTCGACGAACCGGTATGGGTCGAGGGCGATGGCAACCGTGTGCGCCAATTGCTGCACAACCTGATTCGCAACGCCAGCCAGGCGCTCGAGGAGCGCGGCGCGGTGGCCGGCGAACCGATCGTGTTGCTTGACCTGCGGGTGGTCGGGGAGGAAGGGCATTGCCTTGCCGAGTTGACGGTGGCCGACAACGGGCCGGGCTTCCCGGCCGAGATACTCGACCGCCTGTTCGAGCCCTACGCGACCACCCGGCCCAAGGGATCGGGGTTGGGCCTGGCGATCGTCAAGAAGATCGTCGAGGAGCACGCCGGGGCCGTGCATGCCTGGAACGCGTTCGAGCAGCTGGAGAATGACGACACCGAGGCGGGCCGGCGGCTTGCCAATCACGGTGCTCGCGTTACGATTCGCCTACCCTTGGAATCGGGGCGCTGCGAGGCACGGGACAATCGCCGCCGCGAAGGCGCTGAAGTCGAAAAGAGTCGCCACGAGGGCGCCCAAGTCGAAAAGGGCCGCCATGGTGGCGCCCACGTCGAAAAGGGTCGCCAAGGTGGCACCCACGGAGAAACGGGAATTTCCTGACGAATGAGTATCGGACACATCCTGGTCGTCGATGACGAGAGCGAGATCCGCAACCTGCTGGCCGACGTGCTTGAGGACGAAGGGTTCACGGTCAGCAGCGCGGCCGATGCCGTCGAGGCACGCGGCTCGATCGCGGTGCGGCGGCCCGACCTGATCCTGCTGGACATCTGGATGCCCGGCACGGATGGCATCGGTCTCTTGCGTGAATGGCACGAGCGCGACCAGCTGGTCTGGCCGGTGATCATGATGTCGGGCCACGGTACGGTCGAGACGGCCGTCGAGGCCACCCGCTTGGGTGCGTTCGACTTCATCGAGAAACCCATCTCGCTCGACAAGTTGCTGCTGCTGATCGAGCATGCGCTCGACAACCGGCGCCTGGCGCAGGAAAACGCGGCACTCAAGCGCGGCGAGGTCGACCCACTCGATTTGATCGGCGATTCCGAGTACATGCAGGAGTTGCGCGATCAGGCGAAGAAGATCGCCGACCACGATGCCTGGGTGCTGATTTCCGGCGAGCCGGGTACCGGCAAGCAGGCGCTGGCTCGATTCATCCACCGGCATTCGGCCCGTCGTCACTTCCCCTTCGTCGACACCGGCGGCAGCGCGGTCTCCGGGCGGCAGAACGCCGCGGTCGAGCTGTTCGGTGCCGAGGAGGACGGGCGCATCCGCTACGGGCTGCTCGAACAGGCCAATGGCGGGACGCTTTTCATCGCCGAAGCGGCCGACATGGACGAGCAGACCCAGATGCAGCTGATCTCGGCGCTCGAGAGCCAGTCGTTCTTCCGCGTCGGCGGCAACGAGCCGGTGCGGGTGGACGTGCGCGTGATTGCCGCGACTCGCAAGGACCTCGAGGCCGAGGTGCGCGCCGGCAACTTCCGCGAGGACCTCTACTACCACCTGTCGGTGGTGCCGGTGCACATCGAGCCACTGCGCGAGCACCCCGAGGACATCCCGGTGCTGCTGTCGCACTACCTGGAGACGGCCCACAAGGTCGAGGGCCTGCCGCGACGCGAGCTGACCATCGGCGCGCGTAACCTGCTGCGCTACCACCACTGGTCGGGCAACGTCCGCGAGCTCAAGAACCTGGTCCAGCGCCTGCTGATCCTGGGCAGCGGCGAGGTGATCGACGAGCAGGAAGTCCAGCGGGCGCTGGGGCTTGCGCCGATGGACGAGGCCGGCGCGGACAACAGCCCGGCGCTGGTGTCGCTCAACCTCGACCTGCCCCTGCGCGAGGCACGTGACGAGTTCGAGCGGCGTTACCTGCTCGCCCAGTTGAAGAACGTCGACGGCTCGATGACCGAGCTCTCGCGGCGCACCGGCATGGAGCGCACCAATCTTTATCGCAAGCTCAAATCACTGGGCATCCAGACCGGCGGCGAACGATCCACGGGGACGAATGCATGAAGGTGATCGTGCTGGGAGCCGGCCAGGTCGGCAGTTCGGTGGCGACCGCGCTGGCGACCGAAACCGACAACTCGGTCACGGTGGTCGATACCGACGTCGAGGCGCTCAACTGGCTTCAGGAACGGCTCGATATCCGCACGGTGACCGGCCTGGGCTCGCAGCCCAGCGTGCTCCAGGAGGCGGGTGCGGCCGATGCCGACATCCTGATCGCGGTGACGCATTCGGATGAAACCAACATGCTCGCCTGCCAGATCGCCTGGACGCTGTTCCACACGCCCACCAAGGTCGCGCGGATCCGGGTCACCGACTACCAGGATCACCCGGCGTTGTTCGACAACGCGGCGATCCCGGTCGACTTCATCATCAGCCCCGAGCGGCTGATCAAGGACTACATCGCCCGGCTGATCCAGTACCCAGATGCCCTGCAGGTGCGCGAATTCGGCGACGGCAGGCTGTTGCTGATCGGCATGGAGGTCGACCGCGGCGGGCCCATGGTGGGCGAGCCCATCCACCGCTTGCGTGATTTGCTGCCGGGCATCGAGGCGCGGGTGGCGGCGATCTACCGACACGAGACCTCGGTCCCCCCCGAGGGCGACACCCGCCTGCTGGCCGGCGACGAGGTGTTCTTCCTGGCCAGGAAGAGCGACATCCGCCGCGTGATGAGCGTGATGCGCCCGCTCGACAAGCCCTACAAGCGCATCATGATCGCCGGCGGCGGCAACATCGGCGGGGCGCTGGCCGGCAAGCTCGAGGACGATTACCAGGTCAAGCTGATCAGTCACAACCTGCGCCGAGCGCGTGAACTGTCGGCTTCCCTCGATCGCAGCATCGTGCTCTCGGGCAATGCCTCGGACACGGAACTGCTCGAGGAAGAGAACATCGAGGACATGGACGTCTTCCTGGCCCTGACCAACGACGACGAGGACAATATCCTCGCCGCCATGCTGGCCAAGCGTCTCGGGGCGCGGCGGGCGATGTGCATCGTCAACCGCACCGAGTACGTTGACTTGATCGAGATGGGCAGCATCGACATTGCCCTCTCGCCTCACCAGATCACCATCGGCGAGGTGTTGACGCACCTGCGGCGTGGTGACGTGGTCAGCGTGTATTCCCTGCGCCGTGGCGCGGCCGAGGCGATCGAGATCATCGCCCGTGGCGACGAGAGCACTTCGCGGGTGGTCGGCCGGCGCATCGACGCGCTGAATCTGCCGCGCGGCACCACCATCGGGGCAATCCTGCGCGACGATGAAGTCCTGATTGCCCACCACGACACCGTGATCCGGTCGGATGACCACGTGGTGCTGTTCCTGACCGACAAGCGCCGCATCGGCGAAATCGAGCAGTTGTTCTCGGTCGGCTTCGGCTTTTTCTAGGGTCGGCAGCGAGCTCCAATGCAATTTCTGATCGTCATCCGTATTCTCGGGATCCTCCTGATGGTCTTCGGCCTGACCTTCATCCCGCCGTGGCTGGTGGGCTGGGTCATGGGGGATACCAACCTCACGCCCTTTGTCCTGAGTTTCGTCATCAGCGTGACGCTCGGTGGCGTTCTCTGGGGGCTGACGCGCAACTACCGCCGTGAGATGAAGCTGCGTGACGGGCTGCTGATCGTGGTGTCGTTCTGGGTCGTGCTGGGCCTGATCGGTTCGACACCGATCTACCTGCAGCCGGACCTGGGCTTGAGCTTTACGCAGGCGGTGTTCGAGTCGGTCTCGGGTATCACCACCACCGGCGCGACGGTGATCACGGGGCTCGATGAGCTGCCGCGCTCATTACTGTTCTACCGTCAGCAACTCCAATGGCTTGGCGGGTTGGGGATCATCGTGCTGGTGGTGGCCTTTCTGCCGCTGCTGGGTGTGGGCGGCATGCAGCTGTACAAGGGCGAGATGACCGGTCCGATCAAGGATTCGCGCCTGTCGGGCCGCATATCCGAGACCGCCAAGGTGCTCTGGCTGGTCTATACCGGCATCACGGTGCTCTGTGCGCTGGTCTACAAGATCGAGGGCATGAGCTGGTTCGATGCCGTCAGTCACTCCTTTACCACCGTGGCGACCGGCGGGTTCTCCACCCACGACGCGAGTTTCGGCTATTTCCAGAACCCGACCATGGAAGTCACGGCCATGGTCTTCATGATCCTCGGGGCGCTGCCGATGGCGCTGCACTTCATCGCGCTTCGGCATGGCTCGCTGCGTGCCTACTGGCGCAGTGCCGAGGTGCGCTTTTTCCTCGGCTGGATGGCCGCGGTCGCGGCGATGGTGGTGGCGTTCTTCCTGGCCAACTGGCCGGAGGGCAGCTGGCTCGACACGGTGCGCCTGAACCTGTTCAACCTGGTTTCCTTCGCCACGACCACCGGCTACACCGCCACCGATCACACCGCCTACGGGCCGTTCCTGATGCTGCTGCTGGTGATGACCACCGTGATTGGTGGCTGTGCCGGCTCGACCACCGGCGGGATGAAATCGGTGCGCGTCATGCTGCTGGCCCGTCAGGGCTTTCACGAGATACGCCGCCTGATCCATCCGCACGCGGTGTTCGTCATCCGCCTGAGCGGACGTCCACTCGACCCCAGTGTGATCAGCGCGGTCTGGGCCTTCTTTGCCGCGTGGATGTTCACCTTCCTGTTCTTCTTCTTCGCCATGCTGTTCACCGGCATGGACATCGAGTCCGCCCTGGGCGCGGTGCTCGCCACCCTGGCCAACCTCGGCCCGGGCATCGGCTCGGTGGCCAGCAATTTCGCCTCGGAGTCGGATACGGTGCTGTGGCTGGGCATGCTGGCGATGATCCTCGGGCGCCTCGAGATCTTCACCGTGCTGGCCATCCTGTTGCCGATGTTCTGGCGGCGATGAGCCCGAGCAGTGGCACCGTCGGGCCGCCGGTGTTTCGTCGCCGACTGCTCGCACCGCGTTATTGGCCCACCTGGCTGGGGATCGGCCTGCTGCGCCTGCTGGCTGTTGGCGGGCACCCGCTGCGCCGTGGCGCGGCATGGGTGCTTGCCGGGCTTTACCGCCGTCTCAACCCGCGCCGGGTCGGCATCATCGCCACCAACCTGCGGCTGTGTTTCCCGCATCAGACGGCTGAGACCCGCGAACAATGGCTGCGTCAGTATCTGGATCGGCACATGCTTGCGCTGCTGGATCTCGGGCGCATCCGTCGTGCCCGCCGCGGCGAGCTGACCCGTCAGACCGAGGTGGAGGGACAGGCGGTTCTCGACCGGCTGCGTGCCGAGCCCGGCCTGATCCTGACCGTGCACAGCGTCGGATTGGAGTGGGCCGCGGCCATGTTGGCCGAGACGGTCGAGGGCTCGACCATCTACAAGCCCTTCGCCGACAACCCGGTGATCGACTGGTGGTTCGGCGGGATGCGCACCCGGCACGGCACCGAGGCGTTGCCGCGTTCGCGCGGCATGGGGCCGCACCTGCGCGCCCTGAGGTCGGGGCGGAGTTTCTTCTATATCGCCGACGAAGATCTGGGCGCCGAGCACAGCATCTTCGCGCCATTCTTCGGCGTGGAAAAGGCGACCCTGCCGCTTGCGGGCAAGCTGGCGCGGGCCAGCCGCCGGACGGTCTATCCGGTGATCGGTCAGCTCGACGAGGTCACGGGGCGGTATCGGTTGCGATTCCTCGAGCCGGTCGACTTGCCCGCGGGCAACGACCGCGAGGCGGCCACGGCGATCAATCGCGTGATCGAGGAGTTGGTGGTCGATGACCCGGCCCAGCTGATGTGGTCGCTCAAGTACTTCAAGACCACGCCGCCGGGCGAGGACGATCGATATCGGGACTGACCGGCTGGCGCCTGACGCCTGTCGTCAGCCTTTCTGGCGCTGCTCGCGCCGGACCCGGCCGCTGGCCTGGCGTCGAAAGCGCCGGTAGGTCCACTGGTACTGGCTGGGCTTGATCCGCACGACTCGCTCGACCTCGCGGTTGAGGGCCGCGGCGGCCTCGACGGCGTCCTCGTGGCCGATGGGCTCGGTGACCGGCGTGTAGTGGATGCGAAATCCGCCGGCATCGGGCAGCCGCTCGGCCCAGCCCGTGAAGGCGGGTGCGCCGGTGCGTTGTGTCAGCGTGCGGATCAGCGTCATGGTCAGTGCCGGCTGACCGAAGAACGGTGCGGTCACCCCCTCACCATGTCGTGGCGCCTGATCGGGCAGGATGGCGACCAGTTCGCCGCGCTTGAGCGCACGCAGTGCCTGCCGCACCCCGCCGAGATTGGCCGGGGCCATCGAAGCGCCGAAGCGGGATCGTGCCTCTACCAGTAATCGCTCCATGGTGGGTTCGCGTGGCGGGCGGTACATGACGGTCGTCGGCACCCGTGCGGCGGTCATCAGTCCGCCGAACTCCCAGTTGCCCAGGTGAGGCCCCAGCAGTATTGCACCACGCCCCTCGGACAAGGCCTGCTCGATCCGCTCGAAGCCGGGCATGTCGATCATCATCGCCTCGACGCGCTCGCGTGGCCAGCGCCAGATCGGACCGGTTTCGAACAGCCCCTTGCCCGTTTCGATCAGGGTTTGCCTGGCAAGGGCCTCGCGTTCCGCCTCGTCCTTCTCCGGCAGGCACAGGGCAAGATTGCTCTCGACCGTTCGCCGCATCGATCCGTGCATGAGCCACGCAAGTTTGCCCATCCAGATGCCCATTCGCTGGGCGGCCGGCAGCGATAGCCAACCCAGGCCGGTGAGCACGGTACGCGCGGCGGCCAATCGTAGTTGGCCGCGCCAGCGGTACCGGGCGGTGTCGCGTCGCTTGCTCACGCGTGGTTGTCCGCAATCGGGGCGGCCGGTGTCGCGTGAGTGGTAGCGTGCGCAATGGCCCGATCGGCGCCATCGGCAACCAAGGGCGCGATGGCCGACCGGAGCGAGTGGAATAGCTGGCCGTTGTCCCGCTCCTCGGTCGCGAGCAGCTGCTTGAAGTGCTCGCGCTGGGTGGGCATAGCAAAGCAGGCGGGGCAGTTGTCGTTGATCACCGGCAGCTCGAAGCGGCGGGCGAAGTCGACCAGGGCGGATTCGCGCACATCCACCAGCGGGCGGATGATGCGCACGTCGCCGGCGTCGTTGAGGTAGTGCGCCTTCATGGTGTTGAGCTTGCCGCCGTGAAACGCGCTCATCATGAAGCTCTCGGCAAGATCGTCGAGGTGCTGGGCCAGCGCCAGCACATTGAAGCCTTCCTCGCGGGCGAGCCGATAGATCAGCCCGCGCTTGAGCCGTGAGCAGAACGAACAGTAGGAATCCCCGCTCATGTGCTCGTCGGCCAGCGATACGATGTCTTCCTGCACCCGGTAGTGGCGTATGCCGAGTGATGCCAGGTACTCACCCATCGGGCCGGGGTCGAAACCGGGCACCATCGGGTCGACGGTGATCGCGGCGATCTCGAAATCGATCGGCGCGCGCCGCTGGATATGCCGCAGGATGTGCAACAGCGAGAGCGAGTCCTTGCCGCCGGACAGCCCCAGCAGCACCCGGTCGCCGTGATGCAGCATCTGGTAGTGCATCACGGCGCGGGCCACCTGTTTCTGCAGGCCGCGGCCGGGCGTTGCCCAGCGCGCCTTGGGCGTGTCGGCGATATCGACGGGATCGTTCTTCAGGGTGACGGGCATGCGACGGCTCGATGGAGTCGTTGGTGTTGGACGGCCATCTTACCAGTCGTGATCTGGCCGCGACGTCGTCGGGTCGCGCGG
This sequence comes from Guyparkeria sp. SCN-R1, assembly GCF_003932495.1. Taxonomy (GTDB): domain Bacteria; phylum Pseudomonadota; class Gammaproteobacteria; order Halothiobacillales; family Halothiobacillaceae; genus Guyparkeria. The sequence continues at coordinate 64,285 of NZ_QZMT01000002.1, read as the reverse complement.
GGTTAATCGTCGTAGATGGGGCGGCCGCGGTAGTAGCCGCGGATGCGAGGGCCGGCTTCGCCGGCATCGCCGGGTTCGGCGGCGGTCGTGGGCTGGTCGAGCGAGGCGGCGAGGGCCTGCACCGCCGGGTCCTCGCTCGCCCGGGAGAGGCGCAGCAGGCGTTGTTCGACGCCGTAGCGAGACATGTCGACCGTGATCCCCATGTCCTTTTCCAGGGCGCGCTTGAGTTCGATCAGGCGTTGCATCTGCCCGGCTCAAGGCACGCAGAGCGGTATGGCATTCGTGCAGAGTTTCCCTAGACTGATTCCGGCCAACTGGCCCGTTCGTCCACCGCAGCCAATCGAGGTCCGCCTGCATGCGTGCGCTCTATCCCCCGATCGAACCCCTGGTCAATCACAGCTTGCCGGTCGGCGACGGGCACGTCCTGCATGTCGAGGAATGCGGCCGACTGACCGGCCTGCCGGTGCTGTTCCTGCATGGCGGGCCGGGGGCGGGTTGCACCCCGATGCACCGGCGGTTCTTCGACCCGGACCGCTACCGCATCATCCTGCCGGACCAGCGCGGTGCGGGCCGCTCGACGCCGCATGCCGGGCTGGAGGCCAACACGACCGCCCACCTGATCGCGGATCTGGAAGTGCTGCGCGAAACGCTGGGCATCGACCGCTGGCTGGTCTTCGGTGGTTCCTGGGGCTCGACCCTGGCGCTGGCCTATGCCCAGGCCCACCCCGAGCGGGTGAGCGGGTTGATCCTGCGGGGCGTGTTTCTCTGTCGCCGGCAGGACATCCGCTGGTTCTACCAGGATGGAGCCTCGCATGTGTTCCCCGATTACTGGCGCGATTACCTCGAGCCGATCCCCGTCGACGAGCGGGATGACCTGGTCGCTGCCTATCACCGTCGACTCAACGGCGATGACCAGATCGCCCAATACCACGCAGCAAAGGCCTGGTCGGTGTGGGAAGGACGCTGCGCCACGCTGCGGCCCGAATCCGAGGTGGTGGACTACTTCGCCGATGCCCATCACGCCCTGTCGATCGCCCGGATCGAGAACCACTATTTCATGAACGATTCGTTCCTCGAGACGCCGCTGCTCGATGGCATGGATCGCCTTGCCGATATTCCGGGGCACATCGTCCACGGGCGCTACGACATGGTCTGTCCCGTCGATCAGGCCTTCGCGCTGCACGAGCGCTGGCCGAACGCCACGTTCGAGGTGATCGATGACGCCGGTCATGCCGCAAGCGAGGCGGGGATCGTCGATTCGCTGGTGCGTGCCACCGACCGGTTCGCCGACGAGGCGCGTTCATGATCGGCCTGATCCAGCGTGCGCGGCGGGGTGCCGTACGGGTGGATGACGAGGTGGTCGGCGAAATCGGGGTCGGGCTGGTCTGCCTGGTGGGGGTCGAGCAGGGCGATGGGCCGGCCCAGGCCGAGCGACTGGCCGAGCGCGTGCTCAACTACCGCGTGTTTCCTGACGAGGCCGGCCGGATGAACCTATCCGTACAGCAGGCCGGGGGCGGGGTGCTGGCCGTGCCGCAATTCACGCTGGCAGCGGACACCCGTCGCGGCAATCGACCCAGTTTCACCCCGGCCGCCGCCCCCGATGTGGCGGAAGGGCTGTTCGGCGTCTTCGTCGACTCGCTGAGCCGCCGGCACCCCGGGGCGGTGGCGACCGGGCGTTTTGGTGCCGACATGCAGGTGGAGCTGGTTAATGACGGACCGGTGACCTTCTGGCTACAAGTGCCGCCGTCCGCTTGAGCGTGCCGGAAGCGGGCGCTGTGTCCCGCCGAGATAAAAACGTCAGGCACAAAAAAGGCCCGCCGAGTGGCGGGCCTTGTCCTTCGGGCTGTTCAGTCTGCCTTAGGCAGCCTGGGTAGCCTCGTCGGTGTCACCAGTGTTGGAGGACCAAGAGATCTTGACCTCGTCACCCTTCTTACCCGGAACCTTGATGTTCAGGTAGGGGTTCTTGGAAACGGCTTCCGACAGGTTGCCGTCCATGACTTCTTCGCCGTTGACTTCAACAACCAGCTTCTGGATGTAGTCAGCCGGGATCTTCTCGCCGGTGGACTTGTCTTCGCGGAGGCCAGACTCCATTGGGTGACGGATCAGGGCCTTCACGTCCAGGACGTCACCGGCCGGGGAAATGCGCATGCGGATAGTAGACATAATCTATACCTCTTGGGTGTTATCTGTCTTTAATCAATGACTTCGGGTTCAGAGGCTGATTAGCCGCCGCAGCCACCGATGGTTACCTTGACTTCCTTGGACGCCTTGTACAGCTTGCCGCCAGCGTGAACTACGCCGGTTACGTCGTCGGTTTCGCCCATACGGATACGGGTGGAAACGAACGGGTTGGCGCCGGACAGGTCGAAAGAAGCGACCAGCGGGGTCGGGTTCTTCGATACGAAGATGGCGACCTTGTCGGAGTCGGCGATGCTGGACTCGACGGTGACCGGAACAACGGCGCCGTTCTCGGCGATGTCCGGGGCCTTGACAGTGATGTCGCCGGAATCGGTAACGTCAGAGGAACCGAACAGCTCGTTCAGGCCGTTGTCCATGCTCTCGGAATCGAAAGCCGCTTCCGGCCAATCGGCGGCCAGTACGGCACGCGGGGAAAGCAGGCCGGCACCAACGGCCAGACCAGCAGCACTGGCAGCGAGGCTGCCCTTCAGAAATACGCGACGCTTGGTTTGCATATCTTAACTCCTCGTTAATGTGTGGGTGTCCACGCCCCTAGTGAAGCATAGCCTGTGCCAGTTTTGTAACTGGTTGATGGGAAAAGAAAAAGGTGGATATTGGTCGATCGTTGCAAGTTGCAATCTGCAATTTTGATGCGCCGGGGATTGCAATGATTCCGGCTGTGATCGGCCGAATCCGGCGTGTTGATCACTTCTTGTCGTAGTTCTGCAGCTTGCGCCAGAGAGTCGATTTGTTGATGCCGAGGATGTTGGCGGTTTTTTCGCGGTTTCCCTCGGTGTGCTCCAGCGTTTTTTCGATGTAGCGACGCTCGAGTTCCTCGAGGGTCGGGAGGTCGGCGTCGATGCTGCTCGCCCCGGTATTGGCCGACGCCGGAGCCGTGTCTTCGCCGACCAGTTCCAGGTCGATCTCCTCGCTGTCGGACAGGGCCACGGCTCGCTCGATGGCGTTCTTGAGTTCGCGGACGTTGCCGGGCCAGGGGTAATCGAGGATCGCGCGCTCGGCGCGCTCGGTCAGGCGCTTGGCCGGTCGGCGGAATCGGCCGGCGAACTCGTCGATGAAGTGCTGCGCCAGGGCCGGGATGTCATCGCTTCGTTCGCGCAGCGGCGGCATCAGCAGCCGCACCACGTTCAATCGGTGGTAGAGGTCGTGGCGGAACGTCCCTTCGCGCACCATGTCGGCGAGGTTGCGGTTGCTCGCGACGATGAAGCGCACGTCGATGGGAATGGTCTGCACCCCGCCGACGCGGGTGATTTCCTGTTCCTGCACCACGCGCAGCAGCTTTGTCTGCATGGCATCCGAGATGTTGCCGATCTCGTCGAGAAAGACCGTGCCGCCACTGGCGACTTCCAGCAGGCCCGGCTTGGCCGTGTTCGCGCCGGTGAAGGCGCCCTTCTCGTGGCCGAAGAGTTCGTTTTCCAGCAGGGTGTCGGTCAGCGCGCCGCAGTCGATCACGATGTACGGCGTGCCGGCGAAGTCCGAGCGCTCGTGCGTGGCGCGCGCGGCCAGCTCCTTGCCCGAGCCGGATTCGCCCTCGATCATCACGTTGATGCGTACGTCGCGGATCTTGTCGATGATGTGATAGACCGCCTCGATGGCCTTCGACTGACCCAGCATCGCGCGTTCACCCGGTTCGGCCGCGGAGGGTGGTTGGGCCGGTCCTTCGTCGAGCAGCCGGCGCACCAGGTCGATCAACTCTTCCGGGTCATAGGGCTTCTTGACGAAATCGCTGGCGCCGAGCCGCAGCGCCTGGATCGCGTTGTCGATGGTGGAGTAGCCGGTGATCAGGATCACCGGCAGTTCCGGCCATTCGCCGCGCAGCCATTCCAGGAACTCCAGGCCGTTCATGCCCGGCATCTTGAGATCCGAGATCACCAGGTCGACCGGGTTTTCGGTCAGCCACGACTGGGCGGCCTCGACCGACTGAAAGCCGTGAACCGTCAGTCCTTCCGTGTGCGCGTAGCGCGTGAACAGGTCCGAGGTGCGTTCGTCGTCGTCGACGAAGGCGATGACCGGCGGGTTGTCGTTTTGCCTGGCTGTCGTCATGGCGTCGGTGTCGGTGGCGTGGGTTTCGAGGGGGTGGATGTCTCGGGCGGACGAATGACGCGTGGCCGTGCCTTGTGACGCGGCAGCACGACACGGGCAAGTACGCCGGTGGCGTCCTCGCCCAAATCACGCCGGTTTTCCAGCGTCAGTTCGCCGCCGTGGTACTGCACGATGCCCAGGCTGATCGACAGCCCGAGGCCCGTGCCGCGGTCGACCGCCTTGGTGGTAAAGAACGGGTCGAAGATCTGCTCGATCACCTCGGTCGGCAGGCCGCTGCCCTCGTCGCGGATCTCGATCCGGACGATTTCGTCCAGGCATTCGGCCTGGATCAGTATATGTCCACCGGTGGGGCTGGCGTGGATGGCGTTGCGCACCAGGTTGGCGACCACCTGTTCCATCTGGCCCGGATCGAATTCCGCCTCGCAGCGCGCGGTGGCACTCAGCAGGGCCAGGTGGACGTCGGCTTCCATGGCCTCCGGCTCCATGCGGTCGATCACTTCTTCGAGCCACTCTGCCAGCGCGACGGTCTCGTGTTCGGGGGGCAGCTGGCGGGCGAAGTTCATCACGCCGCGCACGATCCGGCTGGCGCGAAGCGCCTCGGCGCGCAGATCGCTCATGTCCTCGCGGATCCCGGGCTGGTCGGGCGGGAGCTGGCGCTCGACCAGCCGGGTGAGCGTGAGGATGTTGTTGAGCGGGTTGTTGATCTCGTGGCCGATGCCGGCGGCCATCTCGCCGATCGAGGCAAGCTTGGCCTGTTGCAGGGCCTTTCTCTCCGCACGGTCACGTCGACGAGCCTCTTCGGCGAGTTGGGTGGTCAGGTAGCGGAACGAGGCCTGCAGCTCGTGGACCTCGGTGGTGCGCGAGTCCACCGGGATCGGGCCGCCGCGGTCGCCGTCGGCGAATCGCTTGAGGCTCTCTGACAGCCGGATGATCGGCCGGGAGAAGAAGCGTGCTCCAAGCCCGGCGAACAGCAGGCTCATCACCAGGGCCAGCAGGCCGAAGCCGAACAGGCTCAACCGGATGTCGCGGAACGGGGCGGTGGTGATGTCGGCCGGCAGCTTGAATGCCACGAACCATGAAGCAAGGCTGTGCGGGTAGGGATGGTACTCCTGGTAGTAATAGCGGGTATCGCCGTCCTCGCTGAGGTAGGAGCCGTTTGATTGCGCCACCGCCGTATCCCAGAACCTGCCGTCGTCGATCTGTCGGGCACCGGGGTAGTCTGCGTTGCCGCCGTTTTCGAACGGGCTGATGAAGCTGATGTCGCGTTGGTCGTCAAACAGCAGCAAGCCGTCGCGCGCCGGCGCACCCGGATTGTGTTCGATGATCATCACTTTGCCGTCCCGGGGGCGGGGCGAAAACGATAGGATCTGGTCGAGTTGCTCGCCGAAGGTGTTGACTACCACGTAGCCGGCGGTGCGGTCGTCGACGTTGCGCAGCGGGCGCACGGCATACAGGGTGCTCGGTTCGCGGCCGGGCAGGGCATCGCCGAAGGCCAGCGGCAGGGTCATGTAACTGATCTGGTCGGAGGACAGGGACTCCAGCCGCCGGAGGAAGCGATCGTTGTCGAATTCCTCCTCGACGTAGTTGACCTGGCCGAGGCTGTCGAAGGAGGGTGAGGCGACCCGCCCGAGGGTCACCTTGATTACCGTGTTGCCGGCCGCATCGAGAATGCGGATACTCCCCAGCCCCGGCACGGTGCGCTGCAGTCCGGCCAGAAAGCGGTTGGCATTGATGCGCATCGAGGTCAGCTCGGGGTGACGAATGCCCATGGACGAAGCCATCAGGGCATTGAGCATCGTCTGGATTTCCTGCGACTGACCGATGCCCTCGACCACCTCGCGCTCATAGCGCATGCGGTTGCTCATTTCGCTGATCAGCGAATCGATGTTCTCGTCGATTTCGCGGCTGAATTCCTTCTGGAAGCGCTGTTCGCTGTAGCTGGTCACGCCCCATACCAGGAGCACGAGCGGTACCAGGGTGGCGGTAAAGGTCCACAGGAAGATGTTGACCGGCAGACGCATGCGGGTGAGCCTCGGGTGCGTCCGGCCCGCGGGCCGGCGCATGGATTACGGTGAAGGTGACGCTATCACAAAGCATGATTGGGCACAGTGGCTGGGCGAGCGCGCCGCGGCGGGGCTCACCCGCCGGTTGAGGGTTGCCGGCTCCCCGCAGGGACCGCGCATGCGGATCGACGGGCGCGAGTATCTGGCCTTCTGCAGCAACGACTACCTCGGATTGGCCAACGATCCGCGGCTGGCCGAGGCCATGCGTGAGGGTATCGACCGTTACGGGGTGGGTGCCGGTTCGGCACACCTGATCAACGGGCACTTCGAGCCGCATCAGCGGCTCGAGGATGAGCTGGCGAGCTGGCTCGACGTGGATGCCGCACGGCTCTTTTCCACCGGATACATGGCGAACCTCGGCGTGGTCGGGGCCCTGATGGGGCGTGGCGACACCGTGATCGCCGACCGGCTCAATCACGCCTCGCTGGTCGACGCCGTGCAGCTCTCCGGTGCCCGCCTGTCCCGCTATCGCCACAACGATCTCGACGATCTCGAGGCTCGTCTCGAGCGGGCCCGTGGCGAGCGCATGATCCTGACCGACGGCGTGTTCTCCATGGACGGTGACGTCGCGCCGCTGGCCGAACTGGTCGAGCTGGCCGAGCGTTTCGATGCCTGGCTGGTGGTCGACGAGGCGCATGCCTTTGGCGTGCTCGGCGCCCAGGGGCGAGGCAGTTTCGAGGCGGCGGAGCAGGTGCCCGGCGAGCGGGTGCTTCGGGTCGGCACCCTGGGCAAGGCCTTCGGTACGGCTGGGGCCTTCGTCGCCGGCGCGGCCGAGCCGCTGGCGGTGCTGCTGCAGCGGGCACGCACTTACCTCTTCACCACGGCGCAACCACCGGCCGTGGCCGAGGCCTCGCGCGCCGCACTGGCGATCGTGCGCGACGAGGGTTGGCGCCGTGATCACCTGGCCGAGCTGGTGCGTCGGTTTCGCGCGGGCGTGGCCGGTATCCCTGGTCTCGAGCCGATGCCCTCATCCACCCCGATCCAGCCGCTGACGGTGGGTGAGGCGGACCGGGCGCTGGCCATGGCCGAGCGGCTCGATTCGGTGGGGCTGCTGGTGCCGGCAATCCGACCCCCGACCGTCCCGGTGGGCGGCTCGCGTCTGCGGGTCACCTTGAGTGCCGCACACGAGCGGGCCGATCTGGAAGAACTTCTGTCGGCCTTGCGTGCATGCACTACTATCTCGTGACGGACCAGGGCATTTCTGCCTGGAGGTCGGGTGGGAACCAACCGGGTTTGTAAAGGTCATAGCGGGCGCCTGAAGCCCGCCAATCGGCCGTTGCCGGCCGTCTGGTAAATTCAACCGGATCGCGAGCGGCTCGAAAGCCGCCCGATTCCGGCGACCATCCAAGGAGAGATGAAGATGAAACACATGACGTTGATCGCCGCTGCCGCGAGCGTGTTGCTCGTTGCCGGCTGTGCGCAAAACCCCTATACCAGTGAGCAGGACAAGACGGCCAAGGGTGCGACCGTTGGCGCTGGCGCCGGCGCTATTCTCGGTAACGTGATTGCCGGCTCGGGCAACAAGACCGGCGGCACCCTGATCGGTGCTGCGGTGGGTGCCACCGTCGGTGGCTTGGTCGGCCGCCAGATGGACCAGCAGGAGCGCGAGTTGCGCCAGGAGATGGAGGGCACTGGTATCGATGTCCAGCGCCAGGGTGACACCATCCGCCTGCAGGCACCCGAGTCGATCACCTTCGACACCAACAGTGCCGACATCAAGCCGCAATTCCGCTCCACGCTCGATCAGCTGGCCAACTCGCTGCAGCAGTACCCGAACACCGTGGTGCGCGTCGAGGGCCACACCGACTCGACCGGTTCGGCGAGCTACAACCAGGACCTGTCGCTCAACCGTGCCCAGAGCGTGACGAGCTACCTCTCTCGCTCCGGTGTTTCTGCCAGCCGCCTGCAGCCGGTCGGTTACGGCTTTAGTCGCCCGATCGCGACCAACGACACCGCTGAGGGTCGTGCGCAGAACCGTCGGGTCGAGATCCTGATCCTCCCTGCAGAGCAGCAGTAACCCGCCCCGCCGATTTCGATGACGAAGGCCCCGGTCAGTCCGGGGCCTTTTTCTTGGGCGCATCAACGGGGACGGGTGGGTCGATCTGCGTGCCCCGCTCCAGTGACAGTCGGCTTGCCGTGCCGGCGGACAGCTCCAGCACATAACGCGCCGCTGCGTCGCTCGGGTAACCGGGGCAGGGATCGCGGCGGCAGGGCGGCACGGACTCGTGACGTTGCACCAGGCGCCAGTCGGCATCGAGATAGAGGATGTCGATGGCAAACGAGACGTTCTTCATCCAGAACGAGCGCGGTGCCTCGTCGGGGTAGATGAACAGCATGCCCTGGTTATCTGCCAGCGGGGGGCGGTGCATCAGTCCCCGCTGGCGGCTCGTCGGGGTGGTCGCCAGTTCGACTTGGAATCGCTCGCCGCCCAGCCACATTACCCGCTGGGTGCCGTCGTCGGACGACGGGCTGCCCCATGCCAGCCACGCGACCAGCAGCAACGCACCCAGCAGCAGGGTGGTCGTAAACGGGCGAGAGGTCAGTGTGCGCAGTGGCGTGGGCATGCGCGCATCATAGCGCCGAAAGGAGAACTGATCGCCCTGACGCGCCCGGCGGGCGCTGATAAGATATGCGGCCCGTATCTACACTGCCCAGGCCCCCATGACCCAACGTCCCGATGCCGAACAACGGCGCGCCGAAGCGCTCGATTACCACGCCAAGCCGCAGCCGGGGAAGATTGCCACGGCGATCACCAAGCCCACCGAGACGGCGCGCGACCTGGCGCTGGCCTACTCGCCGGGCGTGGCCGAGCCGGTGCGGGCCATTGCCGCCGACCCGGACGCCGCCTGGCAGTACACCGCCCGCGGCAATCTGGTGGCGGTGATCTCCGATGGCTCGGCGATCCTGGGGCTGGGCAATCTCGGGCCACTGGCCTCCAAGCCGGTAATGGAGGGCAAGGGCGTGCTGTTCAAGCGCTTTGCCGACATCGACGTGGTCGACCTGGAGGTCGAGGCAGAGAACCCTCAGGCCTTAATCGACACGGTGCGCCGGCTCGAGCCCTCCTTCGGTGGCATCAACCTCGAGGATATCTGCGCGCCGCGCTGCTTCGAGATCGAGGCCGCGCTGAGCGAGACGATGGACATCCCGGTCTTCCACGACGACCAGCACGGCACGGCGATCATCATCGCCGCCGGGCTGACCAACGCCCTGCGTCTGCAGGGCAAGCGCCTCGAGGAGGCGAAGCTCGTGCTGGTCGGGGCGGGCGCGGCCGGCACGGCCACCCTCAACCTGCTGCTCGACATGGGCCTCAAGCGCGAGAACCTGCTGGTAGTCGATCGCGTCGGCGTGCTGCACGAGGGGCTCGATGACCTGCCCGAGCATCACCGTCGCTTTGCCGCCAAGACCGAGGCGCGCACGCTCGCCGAGGCGCTGGTGGGCGCCGATGCCTTCGTCGGCCTGTCGGCCCCCAACCTGCTCAGCGAGGAGATGCTCGCCAGCATGGCGGACAAGCCGGTGGTCTTCGCGCTGGCCAACCCCGACCCGGAGATCCTGCCCGAATTGGCCCACCAGGTGCGCGATGACCTGATCATGGCCACGGGGCGCAGCGATTACCCCAACCAGGTCAACAACGTGCTGGCCTTCCCGTTCATCTTCCGCGGTGCGCTCGATTGCCGTGCCCGCCGGATCACGCCCAACATGAAGATCGCCTGCGTCGAGGCGCTGGCGGCACTCGCCCGCGAGGCCGTGCCCGAGTCGGTGCTCAAGGCCTACGATCTCGACATGATGGCCTTCGGGCCGGAGTACATCCTGCCCAAGCCGTTCGACCCGCGCCTGATCGAGCGTCTGCCGGCGGCGGTTGCCAAGGCCGCCGAGGCCGACGGCGTGGCGCGAACCCCTTACCGCCCGCATCCGATGCCGGGGGCCTGATGACTCAATCCCGAGCCTGGTTGATCGATGCCCACGCCCAGATCTGGCGGGCGTGGCACGTCTACGACAAGGGACGCGCCGATCAAGCCGGTCGCCCGGTCAATGCGGTGCTCGGTTTTGCCGATTACCTGCTGGCGCTGCTGGAATCGACCTGGTTGCCCAACCAGCCGGCGCCGATCATCGCCGCGATTTTCGATGCCCCCTGTGGTCGTGGCCATCGCCAGGCGATCTATCCCGACTACAAGGGGCACCGCCCGCCCACGCCGGTCGATCTCAAGGAGCAATTCCCGCGTTGCCGCGAGCTGGCGGAGGCGGCGGGTTTCGGCGCGCTCGACCACGCCGGCTTCGAGGCCGACGACGTCATCGGCACGCTGGTCGGCCGGCTGCGCAGCCGCGAGCGGGCCGTGACCATCGTCACCGGCGACAAGGATCTCGCCCAGCTGCTCGGTCCGGACGATCGCTGGTACAACCCGATGCGCGGTTCGGTGATGGCCTACGGGGACGTGGAACGGCGCTTCGGCGTCCGCCCGGCTCAGATCGCCGACTGGCTGGCGCTCTCCGGCGACGTGGCCGACAACATTCCGGGCGTGCCCGGCATCGGGCCGCGTACCGCCGCCCGCCTGCTGCGCAAGCACGGCTGCATCGACGGTATCTACGAGAACCTGTCCGCCGTCTACGGCATGAAATTCCGCGGTGCACCGCGCGCCCAGCGGCTGCTCCAGGAGAACGAGGCGCAGGTGCGGCTTTCGCGGCGGCTGACCGAGATTGTCTGCGACCTGCCGTTGGCCGAGACCCCGTCGCCGTGGCAGGGCATTGATCGCCCCGCGCTGGTCAGCCTTCTCGAGCAGGCCGGCGCCGACCCCGCCCAGATCGAGCGCTGGGAGGCCTGGGACGCCCCGCTCGTGCGTTCCGCCTGAGGCTAACCGCTATGGCCCTGCTCGCCTTCAACAAGCCGTTCGATTGCCTGTCCCAGTTCACGGCCGAGGCCAACAGCCCGGCGGCGACCCTCGCCGACTGGATCGACTTTCCCGGCGTCTATCCGGCCGGTCGCCTCGACCGAGACAGCGAGGGGCTGTTGCTGCTCACCGACGACGGGCGCCTGCAGAACCGGCTGGCCGACCCACGGCACAAGCTCGCCAAGGAGTATCTCGCCCAGGTCGAGGGCGAGATCGACGAGGCGGCATTAATCGCCCTGCGCGCAGGCGTGACCCTCAAGGACGGCCCCACCCGCCCGGCGGGTGCCGAGCCGGTCACCGAGCCCGACTGGCTCTGGCCGCGCGATCCGCCGGTGCGTTACCGCAAGAGCGTGCCGACGAGCTGGGTGCAGATCACCCTGCGCGAGGGGCGCAACCGCCAGGTGCGGCGCATGACCGCCCACGTCGGCTTTCCCACCCTGCGCCTGATCCGGGTAGCGATTGGTCCTTATCGGCTCGATGGTCTCGCCCCGGGCGAATGGCGTGAACTGACCGCCTGACAGGCCGTAGCCCGGCGGTTGTGTCGCGATTACCCCGCCCCGTGAGTTTCCGACCCGGTTTCTCGGGTAAAACCCGTGTTTCCGCAATGGCTTACCCCGAATTGGCGGTCGGTTTCTGGCCCCTGTTTTGCGCCCGGGTCGATTATCCGGTAGATTGCGCGCTCCGCTCGGCGCGGCGGGGTGTCCGGAGTCGCTGGTTTGGTGTTTCAGAACAGTGACTTGCGGGATGACAGGTGAGCAAGAATACGGGGCGTGCCATGAATATCATGAAGCAGTTTGTGCTGGGTCGTCGGCTGGTGGGCGGCTGGGCGTTGGATCAGGGCGTCACGCTTGACGATGCGGCTGCCATCCGTCTGGCCGAGGCCTTGGCCGAACGTGACTGGCAGGCCCCGCGGGGCGCCGACGACCTCGACCTGTCCCTGCTCTCCTTCCTGGTCCTGGAGACGGCTCACCGCTACTACGTCCAGGCCGACAAGGCGCTCAAGACCTGTCAGTCCGAGGAAGGGCGCACGCTCTTTCCCGCCGCCATGCTCCCCGAGCGCCTGGCCGACCTCGCCGCCACGCTGCGTTTCTACAACGAGGCGCCGGTGCTGGCCGAGTCACTGCCGGTTAACGGGTTGGCGAGCCTGCAGAGCCTGACCAACACCCTGTTCGCGGTGATCGCCGCGCAGTTCCCCGAGCACATGGCCGAGGTGCACCCGCAAGCGATGCGTGCCGAGGTGGCCGAGGTGGTGCGCGCGGGTTTCGCGCGCCAGGCCGCGCACGTGCCGGTCTACTCGCCCACCCATCTGGAATTCATGGGCGCGGTCGACAAGACCCGCTGCATCTTCGCCCCGTCGGGGAAGTACTGGGGCGCGCGTGACTACGATTCGGCGCGCGGCTTCGAGGCCAACGTGCGCCAGTTCGGCGAGGACCTGTTCCGGTTCATGACGGTCGCGCACAAGGAAAAGTTCAAGGGGTTGGCCTTCCGTCTGCCCGCCTCGTTCAGCAGCTCGATCGAGCGACTGGCCGAGACCACCGCGACATTGCTCGACGGGCTCAACCGCATCGACCCGGCCGGGTCGGATTGCCTGCGCCGCGTGGATGACAAGGCCGGTTGGAAATTCGTGTGGGCCGGCGAGAGCATGTTCCTGACCGCCTTCGGCGTCTGCTACCCGGCCGAGCACCCGCGCAACCCCTACGGCTTCGATTACACCTACTTCTTCTTCCAGCCGGATTTCGTGCTGCGCAACCACCCCGGGCTGATCGACGGCAAGGAAGAGATCTCGCGCCAGCGCATCCTCGCCTCGTTTCGCAAGGACGGCATGGACTACGACAATGCCGGCAAGGAGGCCGAGCACGCCCGCTACCTCCGCCCGATGGACGCCGATGGTCCGGCCGTGGCCTGGTGGGAATGCCTGCCGGCCCGGCGGATGCTCGAGGAGCCGTTGCCGGCCGCCGTCTGAGAGCCTCTCCAATCCCCGCTGTGGTCGCCCGGGCGACTTTCCCCTCTCCGCGCTGTCAGTCCACCCGTGACAGCAGGGCGGCGCGCAGCTTGTCCGATAGCGGCGGCTCGGCCAGCCAGATGCCGAAATAGGCCCGCGCCAGCTCGCGATCGTCCGACTCGAAACGGGTCTCGTCGTTGAGCTTCAGGGTCAGGCGTTGCGCCTCCGGGTCCCAGTCGAGCTGGTAGCGATCGCCGTCGGTCACGTCGATCATGGCATTCTGGATCGCGTCGATCTTCGGCCGCAGCCGCTCGCGTTCCTCGCCCGCGTACTGCTCGTCCAGCGCCACCCAGGTTGCCTTGCGGATGTCCGCCACGCCCACGTTACGGTGGTACTCGAGGATCAGGCTCATGGGCACCTCGGCGTTCACGATGGCCCCCTCGTTGGCCTCGGCCGGCGCGTAGAGCGCCGCGTCGTAGACATCCCAGATCATGTAGCTGGCGGTGCCTGCTCCCTGCAGCACCAGCGCGGTGCCCGCCAGTTCGCTCTGCGGGGCGAAGGCGTCGGCCATCGCTCCGGCCGTCGTGCCGGCTAGCGCCAGGGCCATGCCCGCACCCAGCAGCGCCGTCCGGCGGCTCACGATGTGCCCTCGTCCGGATCGGTCTTGGTGAAGAACAGGGTCACCTCGCCGACCCGGAGGCCGAATTTCTTCACGGTCGCCCGGTTGATCACCACGTTCTCGCTCTGCCGGATCATCCAGTCGTCGAAGGTCACGTCGATGCTCGAGTCGCCATAGGGCAGGCGCAGCACGTAGCGCCAGTTGAGCGCCTGGCCCACCTCGTGGCCCTCGGCGGTACCGACGATGTCGCCGGCCCGCCCGACGTAGGTGTTCTCGCCGGTGGGCGTGATGCGCCAGGTGCGCTGGTCGGTCTCGCCGTCGTCGTAGACAAAGTCCTCGTCGAGGACGAATTCCTCGTCCTCCCAGTAACCGTCGATCTCGACGCGGAACTGGCGCTTGATTTCCCCGCCCCGGCTCTCGAAGACCCCGTAGGCCCAGGTCTGGCCCTCGAAGTAGCCGGTCAGGTCGAAGGCGGGCTCGGTGCCCCGGAACTGCTCGAGTTTCATGCTGCTGCATCCCGTGAGTAGTAGGGTGAGGGCGAGCGCGCTCGCCACGGTGAAGCGTCGGATCATGGGGTGGTTCCTCGCAGGGTGGTTTCCGGCAGATGCGATTCGGTGTCGGTCAGCTGGCGGAAGACCAGCCAGGCGGCAGCGAGCTTGAAGATGACCGGCAGCGCGCCGTAGGTGACGGCCAGGGCGGTGGTGTCGCTGTCGCCGGCCTCGAAGCCGGCTAGTGCCAGCACGCCGTAGCCCACGCCGACGGCCACCGCCAGCGCAAGCTTGGTGGCCAGCCCCAGCAGGCCGAAGAACAGCCCGGCGCGATCGCCGCCGCCATCGTCGCTGTCGATCCCGGCGATGTCGGCCTGGATCGAGGCCGGCAGCGCCATGTCGGCACCGAGGCTCAGGCCCGAGACCGCGCAGATCAGGGCAAACCAGACCACATCCCCGCTGCCCAGCCACGGGGCGAACGAGAAGCTGATCGCGGCGAGCAGGATCGAGGCACCCCAGGCGCGGCGCTTGCCGATCCGTCGGGCGACGGCGGTCCACACCGGTAGCGCGGCGATGCCGGCGCCGAAGTACAGCAAAAGCAGCCAGCCGAGCCAGTCCTGGGCACCGAGGCGGTCGGCGACGAACATCAGGAACAGCGCGGCGGGGATGCCGTTGGCCAGGTTGTTGAGGAAATAGCCGCCCAACAGGCCGCGCAGGCGGCGGTTGTGTTTCAACAGCGGCCAGCCGTGACGCCAGTCGACCAGCGGGCGATGCACGGCTGGCTCGGGAGTGGTCGCCGCCATCAAGAGGAAGCCTGCCGGCAGCAGGATCGCCATCAGCCAGAACACGGCGGCGAGCACGTCCGCCGGGGCCTCGCTGCCGAGCAGGATCGGCAGGGCGGCGGCGAGCACGGTGCCCACCAGGGCCAGGCCCTCGCGGCCGGCCGCCAGGCGGGTGCGCCCGTGCGGGGTCGGGTCGGCCTCCGCGCCCAGGCTGGTGTAGGGCAGCTGGATCATCGTCCAGCCGAGAAACGCCGCCAGGCCCCACAGGTAGAGATACGAGAGCCCGACGTCCTCGTCCGGACGCAGCAGGAACCACAGCGAGGCGATCAGCAGCGGCATCCCGGCGCCCATCAGCCACTTGCGCCGATGGCGGCCGGGGATGCGGTCGGACAGGTAGCCGACCACCGGGTCGGTGATCACGTCCCACAGTCGGGTGAGCATCAGCGCCGTGCCGACGGCGGCCAGTCCCAGCCCCAGTTCGTTGGCATAGAACGGCGGCAGGTAGACGTACAGCGGGATGCCCATCAACGCCAGCGGCAGGCCGGGCGTGCCGTAGGCGAGCACCTGCCACAGGGTCAGTCGTGGCGTTGTGCTCGCGGCCGGGTTCATGGGCGTTCCAGGATGACCTGGGCGACGTTGATCCGGCCGGCGAGAAAGCCCGCCTCGCAATAGGCGAGATAGTAGCGCCAGGTCTGGCGGAAACGGTGGTCGAAGCCCAGGGTTTCCAGTTCGTCCTCGACCGCGTCGAAGCGTTCGCGCCATCGGGCGAGCGTGCGGGCGTAATCGTGACCAAACAGGACAGTCTCGCGCACGGTCAGCCCGGCGGCCGTCGCCCCGGCCTCGAAGCGCTCGACCGAGGGCAGCATCCCGCCGGGGAAGATGTAGAGCTGGATGAAGTCGGGCTCGCGGCGGTAGCCCTCGAACGCGTCCTCGTCGATGGTGATGACCTGGATGGCGGCGCGGCCGCCGGGCTTGAGCCGGTCATGCACGGTCTGGAAGAACGTCGGCCAGTAGCGCTCGCCGACAGCCTCGAACATCTCGATCGAGACGATGTGATCGAACTGGCCGCCCTGGTCGCGGTAATCGGTCAGGTGCAGGCGGGCGCGGTCATCGAGGTCGGCGGCGGCGAGCCGGTCGCGGCCGTAGGCGAGCTGTTCGGTGGACAGGGTCAGCCCGTCGAGGCGCAGCCCACGATGGGCAGCGGTCTCGGCCAGCCCGCCCCAGCCGCAACCGATCTCCAGCAGCCGGTCTCCCGGACGGGCGTCAAGCCGATCGATCAGCCGGTCGTACTTGCGTTGCTGGGCGGTGGCCAGCGACTCGCCGGGCTCGGCGAACAGGGCCGCCGAGTAGGTCATCGACTCGTCGAGCCATAGCCGATAGAAGTCGTTGCCCAGATCGTAGTGCGCGGCGATATTGCGCCGGCTGCCGCGGCGATGATTGGCCCGCAGCGCATGCTGGATGCGATGACCGAGCCGGGCCCAAAAGCCGGGGCGCAGCTCGTGGCCGATCGCCTCGAAGTTGCGCGCGCCGATCTCGAGCAGGCCGGTCAGGTCATCAGTGGTGAAGTCCCCCTCGATGAAGCCCTCGGCGATTCCGATGTCACCCAGGCGGGCGATCCGGGACAGCAGCCGCGTGGGGTGATGCAGATGCACGCTTGCCGACAGCTCGGGCTGCTCGGCACCGATGCACTCGGCAACTCCACCGTCGTCGGTGGTCACCCGGAGTCGGCCGATGCGGATATTGGAGAGGAAGTGACCGACCCAGCGGGCGCCCAGCGGCAGGGCGTGTTCGGCCGGCCGCTCGCGGGCGGTCGAGTCCGAGACCGGGCTCAGGTTTCGTGTCTGGACGATGGGCATGAGCTGACCTCCGATGCCGGTGGTGGTGGGCTCTTGTGGAAACGCCCACCCTTGAGCCAGATTTTCAGGGCCTGCCAGTGGATCAGGCCGATCACCTTGACGGTGAGAAACGGGATGCGCAGGGCCTCGAGCATCAGTCGACGATCGGTGAGCTCGCGACGTTGCGCGTTGTGGGTGGCGACCAGCGTCAGGGTTTCCTCGCCATCCGGGTCGAGTTCGGTCTCGCGGATCGAGACCCCCAGCCGCTTGCCGGGGCGCGAGAGCCGGAAGTGGTAGCGCATGTTCATGGGCAGGAACGGCGAGACGTGGAACACCTTGTCGGCCTGCGCGCGGAAGGGGCTTTCCAGCGGGCGGCCGTGATCGTGCAGAAAATAGTGGTGGTGCCCGCCGAAGGTGTTGCTGACCTCGCAGTCGATCGCGACCAGCTCGCCGGCCCGGTCGTGGCAATACCAGACGGTCAGCGGGTTGAACTGGTAGCCCAACACCCGTGGGTAGGCCGAGACCAGGGTCTTGCCGCCCTCGATATCGATGCCCTGGGCGCGGGCGGTCGCCGTGATCCAGTCGCGCAGCGGCATGTCGCGGCGCGGGCCGTGATCGCGGTCGTGGATCGAGAACAGGTTGAAACGGTTATGCGACAGCAGGCGCTGATCGGGGAAGCCGGCCTCGAGGTCATCGAGATCGACCAGCAGCGAGAACACGCGATAGCGAAAGCGATAGCAGGCCCGCGTGAACCGCTGATGCATCACCCAACCCTGGTAGAGCGCCGAGGTCACGCCGCCTCCATTCCAAGGTCGTTGGGGGCAATGTTTTCCCAGGGAATCGCCGTGCCGAACTGCCGGGCGACGGCCACGGCCGAGGCCAGACCGTCTTCGTGAAACCCATACCCCGTCCAGGCGCCGGCATAGAAGGTGCGTCGATGGCCCTGCAGGACAGGTAGTCCGGCCTGGGCGGCCACGGCCCGGGCGTCGAAGACCGGGTGGTGGTAGGTGATCTCGCGCTCGACGAGTGACCCGCGGGGCGGCTCGAAGGGGTTGAGGGTCACCAGCCAGTCGTGGGCCGCGTCCAGTTGCTGCAGGTGGTTCATCCAGTAGGTCACGGCCACGGCCCGTTCACCGTCGGCATCACGTCGGCCCAGGTAGTTCCAGCTCGACCAGACCTGGCGTCGGCGGGGCATCAGGCTCGTGTCGCGATGCAGGAAGGCGCGGTTTTCCTGAAAGCGGAACGCGCCAAGCACGCCGGCCTCTGCTGCATCCGGTCGGTCGAGCGTGGCGAGCGTCTCGTCGGCATGGCCTGCCATCACCACCGCATCGAAGCGTCGATCGTACTCGGGCAGCGTGACGCCGGTTTCGTCGCGCTCGATGCGATTGACCGGGTGCGAGGTCAGTGCCTCGAAGCGCCGTTCGGCCAGCATCCGGTCGACGTAGCGTCGCGAGCCGCCCCGGACCGTTTCCCATTGCGGGCGATCCTGCACGTTCATCAGGCCGTGGTTGTCGAAAAACTGCAGGAAACTTCGTGCCGGGAACGCACGCATCTGCCGGGTCGGGCAGGACCAGATTGCCGCGGCCATGGGCAGGAGGTAATCCTCGGCCAGTCGTGGCGAGAAGCGATGCTGCTCGAGGAACTCGCCCAGGGAGAGCGTGCCGAGCGAATTGCCGGCAAGCGCGGCCTTGCCCAGCCGGTTGAAGCGCAGGATCTCGGCGACCATGCGCAGGAAGCTGGGTCGCAGCAGGTTGCGGCGTTGGGCAAACAGGGTATTGAGGTTGTCGCCGCTGTACTCCAGCCGGCCGCCGTCCATGCTCATGCCGAACGACATGTCGGTGGGTTGGGTTTCGATATCGAGTGACTCGAACAGCCCGAACAGGTGCGGGTAGTTGGGTCGATTGCAGACGATGAAGCCGCTGTCGACCGCGATGCCCCCACCTCGGCCGTCGTCGACCAGGTGGGTGTGGGTATGCCCGCCGATGTAGTCGTTCTTCTCGAACAGCGTGACGCGATGCTGCTGGCCCAGCAGCCAGGCAGTACCCAACCCGGCGATGCCCGAGCCGATCACGGCGATCTCGAGCGGTCGGTCGGCTGGCTGTGAAAACGGCAGGGTCTGGGTCACTCGCGGCTCCGGGGTTCGGCAGAATACCCGTTGAGTGTATAATCTCTGTACAGGTTTTGCATAAAAATTTGCGCCGCCATGTTTCGACTCGTTTTCTGGTTTCAACACGAACGGTGTTCTGCCCCCGATCCCGGGTCGGATGCGGGTGTTCCCCGCCGTGATCGCAGCGCCTTGCGCGATCGTCTGCGGCAGGCGGCGGCATCGCCGTGCGAGGAAATTGCAGGACTGACTCCCCGCTCGTCCCCTGCTGGTCGTGCTCGGCGATCAGCGCCATACCGACAGCGCCCTGTTCGACGACGCTGATCCGGCACGTGATGTCATCGGGATGGCGGAGGTGCTCGGCGAGGTGACCGATGTCTGGTCACACCAGTCGCCCACGACCCCGAAAAATCCCTGCATTTTTCATGGACTTGTGCCCGTCGCCACGCCCGATTTAGGTAGCCTTTGTATCGGCTTTCTGGGATAATGGCGCGTTGGAACGCGACATAATTTGTGCGCTTTTCCCGCCGCCTAACCGAGCCGCCCCATTCCCGGAGCGGCTTGATCTCGACCGGAGCCCCCCGGCCCATGCCCGAGCTCAACGCCATTCGACTGATTCGCCGCAAGGCGATGCTGCTTGCGGTGCTGGGTATCCTCGTCAGCGGTGTTCTCGTGGCGCTGGTCACCGCGGTGCCCATCTACCAGTCCGCGCGCGAGGGGCTGGAGCGCAGCACGTTGATGGGCATCCAGGCACAGGGTGCGGCACTCAACAACCTGGTGCAGCGTTACGAAGGCATTGCCCGCCAGGTCACCAGTCGCACCGAGATCCGCCATCGGCTCGAGTCCTACGTCCAGGGGGAGATGTCGATCGAGTCCCTGACGGCTTACACCGCGCCGCGACTGGCCGATGCGCTGGGGACGTCGCCGGCGCTGGTCGGCATCAAGCGGCTTGGCCCGTTCGGCGAGGTAATCGTCGACGAGGGCGTGACGGCCGAGGTGCCCGGGCACTCGATTTTCGATGAGCTGGATGGCGTGCAGAGCCGGCTGGTGCAGTTCGAGGATCGCATTATCTGGCGGACCGCGGCGCCCATCCTCGGAAATGCCGGTGAGCGACTGGGCACCGACGTGCTGTTCTTCGAGGTGGGCGGCCTGGTCGAGTTGCTCGAGCGAGCACGCACCCTGGAACCTTCGGCGCGGGGCTTTCTGCTCGATCACCGCGAGAAACGCCTGGTGGGCGTGAACGCCGACGCCACCGGGCTGGAGATGGAACAACCGCGCGAGACGATCGCCGGGGACCTGGCGCGTATCGACCCGACTGGTCCCGGTGTGGTCTGGCCTGAACTCGATGGCGAGACGCGGGTGCTGTTCTACACGCCGGTTGGCGGTGGGCGCTGCCTGCTGCTGATCGACGCGGGTTTCTGGAGCTTCTATCAGCCGGTAGTCACCCGATTGCTCTGGCCGTTGGGTCTGGTCTTCCTGTTGTTGCCGATCGTCGCCCTGCTGGCGGCGCGGGCGTTGCGCCCCGTGTTGCGGCGTTTGTCGAATCAGGCCGAGGAGTTGGAGCGCTCGGCCGGGGAATTGCGCCTGGCGGCCAGCGTGTTCGAAGGCACTGGCGAGGCGATCATGATCACCTCGCCCAATCACCGCATCCTGCGCGTCAATCCCGCGTTCACCCGCATCACCGGTTTTGCCGCCGACGAGGTGATGGGCCGTCCGATGTCGGACCTGTTTCAGCTGGATGAAAAGGAAAGCGAGCAGTTGGACCGGATCTGCCAGCGCTTGAATCTCGAGCATGGTTGGCAGGGCGAGCTCGACTATCGCAACCGCCGGGGCGAGCGCTTGACCGCGTTACAGACGATCAGCAAGGTCACCGACGAGCATGGCCGCGTCAGCCATTTCATCCATATCTTCAACGACATCACCGAGACCAAGGCGGCCGAGCTCCAGATTCGTCACCAGGCCCATCACGACTCGCTCACCGATCTTCCCAACCGCGCCTCGCTCAAGTACCGGATCGGCGAGGCGGTGGCCCGGGCACGGCAGGACGAGACGCGCCTGGCGGTGCTGTTTCTCGACCTCGACTACTTCAAGGAGGTCAACGACCGTCTGGGTCATGCGGTCGGTGACCAATTACTGCGCGAGGTATCCGAACGACTGCAGCGTCTGCTGCGCCACGAGGACACCGTGGGGCGCCTGGGAGGGGACGAGTTCCTGATCTTGCTGGAGGGGTTGCCCGCGCCACGGTTTGCCGGCCAGGTGGCGGCCAAGGTGATCGAGGTGCTGACCCAGCCGTTCGACCTCGATGGCGAGGAGGTCTCGATCGGGGTGTCGATCGGGATCGCGGTCTTTCCCGAGCTGGGTGGGGACGCCGAGGCGTTGGTCAACCACGCCGATGCGGCCATGTACGAGGCCAAGGCCGCCGGGCGGGACACGTTCCGCTACTTCGACGGGGCGATGGGCGAGGTGGCGCCGCGGGAGGGAGATCGTCGCCCGTCCTGATCGACTTTCCCCGGCGCGGTGCGATCCGGTCCAGCCCGGGTCGGCCAAGAAAAAGCCCCCGCGGCAGCGTGCCGGCGGGGGCTTTTTTCGTTCGGTTGTCCGGGAACGCTTACGCGTCGCGTTCCTGGATCAGGCGATGGATACGCGGGGTCAGGATCAGGTCCATCGCGTAGCTCATCTTGCCGCCCGGCACCACGATGGTGTTGTAGCGGGACATGAACGAGTTCGGGATCATCTGCAGCAGGTACGGGAAGTCGACACCGAACTCGTCCGGATCACGGAAGCGGATGACGACCACGCTCTCGTCCGGCGTCGGGATGTCGCGGGCGATGAACGGGTTGGAGGTGTCGACGGTCGGTACGCGCTGGAAGTTGACGTCGGTCTGCGAGAACTGCGGGGTGATGTAGTTCACGTAGTCCGGCATGCGACGCAGGATGGTGTCGACGATCTTCTCGGCGGAGTAGCCGCGCTCGGCGTTGTCGCGGAAGATCTTCTGGATCCACTCGAGGTTGACGATCGGTACGACACCTACGCCCAGATCGACGTGCTGGGCGACATCGACCTCATCGGTCTTCACCAGGCCGTGCAGGCCTTCGTAGAACAGCAGGTCGGAGCCGGCCGGGATGTCTTCCCACGGGGTGAACTCGCCCGGGCCCAGGTTGGTGTTCAGGCGCGCGTTGTGCTCGGCGGCTTCCTCGTCGCTGTGCAGGTAGTAGCGCTTCTTGCCGGAGCCAGACTCGCCGTAGCTCTTGAACAGCTCGCCCAGCTTGTCGAAGTGGTTGGCATTCGGGCCGAAGTGGGAGAAGAAGTTATTGCCCTTCTCGGCCTCGGCGGCCATGCGCTCGCGCATGTCCTTGCGGTTGAGTGCGTGAAAGCTGTCGCCCTCGATCACGACCGGCGAGATGCTCTCGCGGCGGAAGATATGGTTGAAGGCACTCTTGACGGTGGACGTGCCGGCGCCGGACGAGCCGGTAACCGCGACAACGGGATGCTTCTTGGACATGGTCCCTCCTGTTGGAAAGCAATAAAAACGAAACGTGGAAAAGCGGCGGAATCGGGTCGTTTCGACCGGGGAGGAGCGCGTTTCTGGTGCGCGCGACTCGACTCACTCGGCAAACGAAAGCCCACGATAATAGGGGTTTAGCCGGTCGGGAACAAGTTGGCAGGCTACCGGGGCTGGCCTGCTGCGCCGGCGTGCCGGCCGGTTTCCAGCCCTGGTAAGGGGTTGTGTCTGCCGCGTTCAGCGGCGGCGATAGAGCAGGTCGAAGACCTGGTGGCCACGTTCCTCGCCGCGTCGCTCGAACTTGGTGCGCGGGCGCCAGTCGGGCCGGGCATTCTCGCCGCTGCCCTCGTGTTCGGCCACGAACGCCGGGTGGGCATCGAGCACCTCGCGCATGTGCTCGGCGTATTCGGCCCAGTCGGTCGCCAGGTGCCACAGTCCATCGGGCTTGAGGCGAGTGGCGACCAGGTCGGCGAACGCCGTCTGCACGATGCGGCGTTTGTGGTGGCGCTTCTTGTGCCAGGGGTCCGGGAAGTAGAGCAGCAGCCGGTCGAGGCTTTCCTCGGGCACTCGCTGCTCGACGAACGGCACGGCATCGCCGCAGACGGCCTTGAGGTTGGTCAGACCGAAGTGCTCGATGCCGTTGAGCAGGTGGCCCACGCCCGGGCGGTGGACCTCGATGCCGATGAAGTCGCCGTCGGGGTCCTTGGCGGCCATCTCGACCAGGCTGTCGCCGTTGCCGAAACCGATCTCCAGGGTCAACGGTGCCTGTCGGCCGAACAATTCGGCCGGGTCGATCCGCGGGCCTTCCGGGTCGATCAGGTATTTCGGTCCCAGCTCGTTGAGTGCCCGCTGCTGGCCCGGCGTGAGTCGGCCCTCGCGGCGGATGAACGAGCGGATGCGCCGCCGGATGCCGTCACTCTTTTCGGTCGCTTCGCTCATGGGATCAGAAGAACAGGCCGTCGACGGGCGAGGAGGCGCTGGCAAAGCGCTTTCGCGGCATGCGCCCGGCGAGGAATGCCTCGCGGCCGGCCTCGATGGCCTTCTTCATCGCCGAGGCCATCAGCACCGGGTTCTTCGCGTGGGCGATGGCGCTGTTCATCAGCACGCCGTCGCAGCCGAGCTCCATCGCCACGGCCGCATCCGAGGCGGTGCCGACGCCGGCATCGACGATGATCGGTACCTCGGCGTTCTCGATGATGGTCATCAGGTTGTACTTGTTCTGGATGCCGAGCCCTGAGCCGATCGGGGCGGCCAGCGGCATGACCGCCACGCAGCCGATCTCCTCGAGCCGTTTGGCGACGATCGGGTCGTCGGAGGTGTAGACCATCACCTCGAAGCCGTCCTCGACCAGGGTCTCGGCGGCGAGCAGGGTATTGGTGATGTCCGGGTAGAGGGTCTTCTCGTCGCCGAGCACCTCGAGCTTGACCAGGTTGTGGCCGTCGAGGAGTTCGCGCGCCAGGCGGCAGGTGCGCACTGCCTCGGTGGCGGTGTAGCAGCCGGCGGTGTTGGGCAGGATGGTGAAGCGCTCCGGCGGCAGGACGTCGAGCAGGTTGGGCTCGTCCGGATTCTGGCCGATGTTGCTGCGACGGATCGCCACGGTGACGACTTCGGCCCCGGCGGCCTCGGTGGCCTCGCGGGTCTCGGTCATGTCCTTGTACTTGCCGGTGCCGGTCAGCAGGCGCGAGGAGAAGCGGCGGCTGCCGACGATCAGCGGCTGGTCGGCCGTCAGGCTGGATTCGGGACGGTTGTCAGTCATGGGCTTGGTTTCGTTGCTTGTGATGTAGGGGGGGGGGGCGGTCAATGCCGGGCGCCGGCCCGGTGGCTGCCGCCCTCGATGGTGTCGTGCGGGTCGAGGCTTAAGGCCAGGCCGTCGATCGTCAGCGGATCGTGCAGGTGCTTGAGCTTGATCACGGTGAGCACCAGGCTGCCCGAGTCGTCCGGCAGCGGGGCGCTGCGCACCACTTCGCCGGCGGTCTCGTCCTTGTCGTTGTGGATCGGCGTGCCGGGTGCCGGCGGGGCGAGCCCGAGCACGTGGCCGGCAAACAGGCGCCGATTGGGCTTGCCCAGGTAATGCATCCGGGCGATGACTTCCTGGCCCGGATAACAGCCCTTCTTGAGGCTGAATGCCTCGAGCTCGTCGAGGTTGATCCATTGCGGCACGAAGTGCTCGGCCGTCTCGCTCGTGACCTCGGGGAGGCGGTCCTCGATCTCGGCGCGCTCCCAGTGATCGGTCGAGACGATCGCCGTGGCGTCGGTCGCGGAGCGAACCATGGCTTCCAGGTCGCTGGCTGGGCCATGGACGGCGATGCGCACGCCGTTGTTCGCGTGCTGCTCTTCGCGCAGGAACAGCCGGCCCTGTGCGTCGACGACGGCGGGCCAGCGGCCGGGAGCCGGCTGGGCCATGCTCAGGCCTTCGATCGCCTCGCAGGCAGCCGCATCATCGAACGGGCAACTCATCGACTTGGCGTCTCCTGGCCAGATCAGCCCGAGTGCGGTCTGGTCCTCGGCCAGCGACAACTGCACGTCGCGTCGCAGGACATACATCTGCAGGCGCTTGAGCAGGCCAGGAGCGAGTTCGGCGCGCGTGACCAGACGGAATCCGTCCTCGTGCGCGGCGATGCGCATCAAGCCCAGAGCCCGGCCCTTCGCGCTGCAAAACGCGGAGAAGGAGGCGGCCTCGTCGCTCAGTGCGTTGATGTCCTGCGTGAGTATCGCGTGCAGGAACGCCTGTGCCTCCGAGCCGGTGACCTCGATCACTCGACGTTCGGGCAGGTCGGTCAGCAGGATCGCACCGGCGGCCGGGCTGTCGCTCGGCTGCACCAGGTCGTGCCAGGTTGTGTCGGTCGCGTCGGACATTGGCGAGTTCGGGGTCATAATGATCGGGGGGCAAGGATAGCATTACCCCCCGCGGCTTGGCTTGGATGGAAGGGCGCCCATGGAACGGGTATCGGAAGGATTGAGTGAATCGCTTGTCGCCGACCGCTGGTTGCTGGCGGCCTGGGTTGGGTTGGTGCTGGCCGCCTGGTTGGCGGCGAGCCTGGTCGTCTGGCAGGCGCCCCGGCCGGTCGGGGCACACACGCCGCCATTGGAATGGCTGTGGCGTTCGGCGGCCTGGCTGGTGGTCTCGGGCTGGTTGTGGCGTTGGCTGCGTCATCGCCCACCGGGCTTTGCCATCGAGGGGCGACTGGCCTGGTCGGCCGGTCGTGCGGAGGTGCTGCTGCCCGACGGGGAGTCGATCCGCGGGGAGACGCGCGTGCTGTGGCAAGGCCCGTTGTTGGTCGGGGTAACTCTCGATGATTCCGCTGCCGGGCGGTTCACCCTCTGGCTCACGCCGTGGCGGCTGGGGCGGCGCGGCTGGTGGCGGTTGCAGCGCTTTTTGACGTTGGGGTCGCCGTGATCAGTCGCTCGAGTCGGGTTGCCGCAGGCGGCCGTCCAGTTCGAGGATCTGCTCGCGCAGGGCCTCGGGCGAGCGATCGTTGACCAGCTCGAAATCGGCGATCGCCCGGCGGGCGCGGTCATCGACCTGGGCGGCGATCAGTTGCTCGGCTTGCCCGGCATCGATCCCCGGGCGGGCGGCCAGTCGCTCGCGCCGCAGCGCAGGCGGGGCGGTCAGGGTGATCACGGCGTCGAGCCAGTCGCGGTAGGCCGGCCAGACCGAGGCCTCGGCGAGCAGCGGCACGACCACCAGCACGTAGGGCGCGTGATGGGCCGCGGCCGTCGCGCGTTCGCGGGCCCTTACCCGGATGGCCGGATGCAGGATCGCCTCCAGCGCGGCGCGCTCCGCCGGCTGATCGAGGATCAGCCGGCGGAGCCGGTCGCGATCCAACCGGCCATCCTCGAGCAGGATCTCGTCGCCGAATCGAGCCTGGATTTCATCGAGGCGGGGGCTGCCCGGCTCGACCAGCTCGCGGCTGATCGTATCGGTGTCTACGATCGGGATGCCCAGCTCGGCAAAGATCGATGTCGCCAGGCTCTTGCCGCTGGCGATGCCGCCGGTCAGGCCGACGATGCGCCCGCAAGTCTCGGGCGGTTCCGACGGGTTTTCCGACGGGTTTGGGGCCTGAGTCCTCATGCCGTGATCAGAACGGACCGCCCAGATAGGCCGTCATGATCGGCTCGCCCAGATACAGGGCGACCAGCCCTGCGATCGCCAGATAGGGGCCGAAGGGGATGGGGATGCGCCGGTCGTGGCGCAGCAAGAGGATCATGGCGATGCCGATCAAGCTGCCGGCCAGGGCCGAGAACAGGATTACCAGCGGCAGCATCTGCCAGCCCAGCCAGGCCCCCAGCGCGGCGAGCAACTTGAAGTCGCCGAAGCCCATGCCTTCCTTGCCGGTGAGCAGCCGGAACAACCAGTACACCGACCATAACGCGAGGTAGCCGAACACGGCGCCCAGCACTGCCTCGTCGAGCGTGAGATGGTAGTCCGGTAGCAGGATCGGCAGGAGCAGGCCCAGCCACAGCAGCGGCAGGGTGAACACGTCGGGCAGCAGCTGGGTCTTGAGGTCGATGACCGATGCGGCGAGCAGGGCCCAGCTCAACAGGAACACGGCCAGGGCGAGCGCGGTCGGGCCGAATTGCCAGGCGGCCAGGCCGACGAGGGCGGCACTGGCGAGTTCCACCAGCGGGTACTGCCAGGAGATGGGCTGACCGCAGTTGGCGCAGCGCCCGCGTAGCAGCAACCAGCTGAGCACCGGGATGTTCTGCCAGGCGCGAATGGAGCTGCCGCATCGGGGGCAGGTCGAGCGCGGGCGGACCAGGTTGAAGGGCTCGTCGTCGGCCGTGGCGGGCGCGTCCTCGCCGGCCAACAGGGCACGGCATTCGCGCTTCCATTCGCGTTCCATTATTACCGGCAGCCGGTTGATGACGACATTGAGAAAGCTGCCTACCAGCAGGCCGAACAGGCTGGCCACAGTGATCCAGATGGCCGGATGTTGCTGGAAGATGGCTTGGATTTCGGACATGGGTTGCTCGGACCTGGGACGGGGGCCTGACATGGAAACGGCCCGATGAATGACACGGGCCGTCGGAAGGGCGAGCCGGAAACCTGGTGATCAGACCACGGCGCCCAGCTTGAAGATCGGCAGGTACATGGCGATGACCAGGCCGCCGACCACGATGCCGAGGAAGGCCATGATCATCGGCTCGAGCAGGCTCGACATCGCATCGACCATGTTGTCGACCTCCTCCTCGTACATGTCGGCCACCTTGGCGAGCATGCTGTCGAGCGCACCGGTCTCCTCGCCGATGGCGACCATCTGGATCACCATCACCGGGAACAGGTTGGATTGCTGCATGCCGATGCGCAGTGGCGAGCCGGCGGAGACCAGATCGCGCATGCTCATGACCGCGTCGCGGAACACGGCATTGCCGGTCGCCCCGGCCGTCGGCGGCAGGGCCTCGACCAGTGGCACACCGGCGGAGAACATGGTGGCGAGCGTACGGGCGAATCGGGCGATCGCGGACTTTTCCATCAAGGGGCCGAAGATCGGCAGCTTGAGGACTATCCGGTCGAGGAAGTGGTTGAACCGGTCCGAACGGCGCTTGACGAACACGAACAGGAAGATCACCGCGGCGATGCCGCCGAAGATAAAGTGCCAGTAGGCTCGGAACAGGTCGGACAGGCCGATGACGAACTGGGTGAAGGCAGGCAGGTCGGCGCCGAATCCCTGGAACAGTGATTCGAACTGCGGGATGACGAAGATCAGCAGGATCGCGGTGACGATGAAAGCGACCACCAAAACCGCGGTCGGATAGAACAGCGCCTTCTTGATTTTGCCCTTGAGGCTCTCGGTCTTTTCCTTGTAGGTCGCGATGCGATCGAGCACTACTTCCAGCGCACCGGACTGCTCGCCGGCGCGGACCAAGTTGACGAACAGCTCGTCGAAGTACTTGCGGTGCCGGTCGAGGGCATCGGCCAGGTTGGTGCCACTCTCGACGTCGTTCTTCACCTCGTTGATGAGGTCCTTCATCGTCTTCTTTTCGGCGCTCTGGGCGATGATGTCCAGGGCCTGCACGATCGGCAGACCGGCGGTCATCATGGTCGCCAGCTGCCGGGCGAAGGTGGCGATGTCGCGCGGCTGGACCGGCTTGGAGCTGGAGAACAGCGGCTTGGCTTTGCGCTTGACCCGGATCAGGGTCATGCCCAGGCGGCGGATCTCGGCGCGCACGGCGGTGTCGTTGAACGCCGCCATCTCGCCCTTGATTACCCGGCCTTCCTTGGTGCGCGCCTCGTAGCTGAAGACGGGTTTTTCGGTTGTCTTGTTCTTGCGTGCCGCAATGGCCATCTTGTCTCTCCCTTGATCCCGGCCGCCTTCAGTCCTTGGTGACGCGGTTGATTTCCTCGAGGCTGGTCACGCCGGCAAGCACCTTTTTCAGACCCGAGCGCCGCAGGTCGGGGATGCCTTCCTTGTGTGCCTGATCGGCGATGTCGATCGCGTTGCCGCCTTCCATGATGATCCGCCCCATCGCCTCGGAGACCGGCATCACCTGGTAGATGCCGACCCGGCCCTTGTAGCCGTTGGTGCACTGGTCGCAGCCGACGGCCTTGAATATCTTCGGCGAGCCGGCGAGGTCCTCGGCGGTGAACCCCTCCCGGCGAAGTTCCTCGTCGGGGACGCTCTCCTTGGTGCGGCAATTATTGCACAGGCGCCGCGCCAGTCGCTGGGCGATGATCAGGCTCACCGACGAGGCGATGTTGTAGGCCGGCACCCCCATGTTCACCATCCGGGTGAGCGTCTGCGGTGCATCGTTCGTGTGCAGGGTCGAGAGCACCAGGTGGCCGGTCTGGGCGGCCTTGATTGCGATCTCGGCCGTTTCCAGGTCCCGGATCTCGCCCACCATGATGACGTCCGGATCCTGACGCAGGAAGGCGCGCAGGGCGTTGGCGAAGGTCAGCCCCACCTTGGGGTTGACGTTGACCTGGTTGATGCCCGGCACCACGATTTCGGCCGGGTCCTCGGCGGTCGAGATGTTGCGATCGCCGGTGTTGAGGATGTTCAGGCCGGTATACAGCGAGACCGTCTTGCCCGAGCCGGTGGGGCCGGTGACCAGGATCATGCCGTAGGGCTTGTCGAGCGCATCCATGTAGAGCGCCTTCTGCTCGGGCTCGTAGCCGAGCTGATCGATGCCCAGTTGCGCGCTGGTCGGATCGAGGATACGCAGCACGACCTTCTCGCCGAACAGGGTCGGGCAGGTGTTCACACGGAAGTCGATCGAGCGGCTCTTGGACAGCTTGAGCTTGATGCGCCCGTCCTGCGGGATGCGCCGCTCGGAGATGTCCATCCGGCTCATCACCTTGACGCGAGCGATGATGCGATCGGCCAGGTTGGCCGGCGGCTTGGCGCTCTCGGTGAGCATGCCGTCGACGCGGAACCGCACGCGGAACTGTTTCTCGTAGGGCTCGATGTGGATGTCGGAGGCGCCCTTGCGGATGGCGTCGGTCAGGAGCTTGGTGACGAACTTGACCACCACGTCGTCCTGGATAGAGGCATCCTCGACGTCGTGGGCGTCGTCGTCCTCGCGTTCGAACTCGACGTTCGACAGGTCGTCGTCGAGCTCGTCGCCCAGGGCGTCCATGCTGTCGCTAAGGGCCTCCTCGAGCAGGCGCGCGATCTTCGGCGCCTCGGCGACCACCGCCTCGATCGCCATGTTGGTCGAGAAACGAAAGCCGTCGATGGCACCGGTGTCGGACGGGTCGGCCACGGCCACCGTCAGGCGCCGACCGCGCTTGAACAGCGGCAGCGCCATGTTGGCCTGCAGGACCTTCTCGGGGACGAGTTTCAGTGGCAGGTCGCTGGTGTCGATGGCATCGAGATCCACCAGCGGCAGGCCGAAGCGCTTGGAGGCGACGGCGGCAATGGTCGCCGCCGACACGCCCTCGGCGATTATGGTATTGAGCAGCGAGTCCTCGCTGCTGTCAGCCTTGGTTTGAAGGGCCTTCGTCTGGTCGGAGGACAGGGCGTCCTCCCTGACCAGGGCGCTGAGCAGTCCATTGACGGGGGGTGCGCTCATCGATCCGCCTGTGCGTTGTCGCGTCCGTGTTCTCTGCCCCGGGAGCGGGGCGGCATGCGCAAAGCATGCCCGCTTGGCCGGTTTCTGACAAGGTTCCTTGAGGAAACTCTGCACGATTCGATGGTGCCGCTGGCTAACAGGTTTGTTCGCAATCAAGGCGCCGTGCCGAAGGCGGGCTCACTGCCCGGCGAGGGGCGGAAACGCCGAGTACGGGCAAACCTGTCAGCCCCATTCGGGCGGGCCGCCAAGGACCCATTTGCCGCGTTGCAGTCCTTGTGAAGGACCCCGCCATTCACTTCGGACCGCGCCTTGCAACTGGGCCCTTTGCGGTCCCGCAGAGGCACTATCGAATCGTGCAGCGTTTCCTTAGACGCGCTGCGGTGTTCGGCTCAGTCGGCCGCGCCCGACTCCTGGCGGGATTCGAGCTCGGCGACCCGGGCGCGCAGGCGCTCGTTCTCCTCGCGCATGCGGACCAGTTCGGTCACGTCGCGCTGGATGCCGATGAAGTAGGTCAGGTGGTCGTCGTCGTTGAAGACCGGGGTGATCGACAGCTCGTTCCAGAACAGGCTGCCGTCCTTGCGGTAGTTGCGCAGCACCACGCGGGTGGCTTCGCCGCGACGGATGGCCTCGCGGATTTCCGCCAGAGGGCTCTGTTCACGATCACCGGCCTGCAGGAAGCGGCAGTCCTGATAGAGGATCTCCTCCTCGGAGTAGCCGGTTAGCTCCTCGAAGGCCTGGTTCGAATAGATCAGGATGTTGTCCGAGCCTTCCTGCTCGGCAATCACGATCCCGTCCGTGGAGGCGTTGACCGCCTTCTTCAGCAGATTCGCATCCAGCATCAAGGTCCTGGATCTCCTGTTGCGCGTTGAGCCACGCATTGTGACACAGACGAAACGATGTCCACAGGTAGGGTCAGTGACGGGTCAGGCGGACTGGGGCTGGCTCGGGGCGCCCGAGTGCCTCGGCCACTTGTTCGCGACAATGCTGGATGTCCTTTTCCACTAGCTCGCGCCAGCGTTGCATGAAATCGACCGCCTCGTTGCCGTTCTCGGGCTCGAGCAGGGGCAGCTCGCACCAGAAGACCCGCGCCCCGGCCGCGTTCCGGACCGGATGCTCGGGGCGGGTCGTGTCGAGGCGAATCCAGGCGCGTGCCCCCCAACGACGCGCCATTTGCGTGCGTTGGGCCTCGGTGAGGCCGGTCGGCAGCAGCCGGACATGGAACTGGTCGTCGTGCAGGGCGGTGAACAGTCGCAGGCCGCCGGCGGAGAACGGTCGGCCCGGTACCAGGTTGTCGATCACGACCACCGGGCCGGGGGGGCGACCCGGGGCATCGGCCACCCATTCCGCGCGCCCCTTGATGTACTCGGCCAGCCACACCAAGCCCAGATCCCGGTCCGGCCAAGCGGTGCGCGCCTCGAGTTGGGCGAGTGCCTCGATCAGCACCTCGCGCAGGTAGTCCTCGGGGGTGAGCCACATCAGGGCGGTGGCTTCGGCCGTGCGCAATTCGGATGGATCGAGATCGATTGCCGCGCGCATCACCCGGTCGAGCAGCGAGCGGGGTGGCGAGACGTGGGGCTGGGTCGCTAAAGGCGGGGCCGACTCGCTCGCCGAGCCCCCGGTGTCGGGCCCTTCCTGCTCGAGCAACGAGGCGATCTGGGCGAAACCCATGCCGCTCTCGGCCAGTTCCTGGATGCGCTGGATGGTGCGGATGTCTGTCTGGCTGTAGAGCCGGTGTCCGGCCGGGGTGCGCGTTGGGCGTATCAGGTCGTAGCGACGCTCCCAGGCGCGCAGGGTGATCGGGTTGACCCCGGTGATCTGCGATACCGATCGGATCGGCAGCAAGGCCTGGCTTTCGGTTTCGGCTGGGCTGGATTCGGTCGTGGACAAGGCGCCACCTGCGACGTATCGAGTGATGTATAACTTCTGCATCGATATTGTAGCAGCCCTCGACTACGCTCGTGTCGTGATTTCCGACACGATCCTAACGGGGCGCCGGGTGGCGTCCGGCGCTCGATCAGAGGCAATGCGAGGCCCAAGTGCATGACTGACTCAAAAGCGAAAGCGAAAGCGAATGCGAATGCCCGTTCGGCGCGGATCTACTGGTTGGTGGGCGCGAGCAGCGGCATCGGCGCAGCCCTCACCGATCGGCTGGTGGCACGGGGGTATCGGGTCGCGATCTCGGCGCGTCACCAGGAGCGCCTGGAAGAGCGTGCCGCGCGCGACCCCGATCGTGTCCTGCCGCTGGTCGCCGACGTGACCGATCCGCAGTCGATGGCGACTGCGTACCGGGAACTGGTCGAGCGATGGGGGATGCCGGACTCGGTGATCCTCAACGCCGGTGATTACGAGCCGATGGGGCTGGCGGGCTTCGATCCGGCGTTGTTCGAGCGGCTGATCCGGGTCAATTTCCTCGGGGCGGTCAACGGCATCGACACCGTGCGCGAGGATTTCATCGCCCGGGGGGCGGGCGAGATCGTGCTCACCGCGAGTGTGGCCGGTTACCGCGGCTTGCCCTACGCCGCACCCTACGGCGCGAGCAAGGCGGCGATGATCAACCTCGCCGAGTCGTTGCGCCCCGAGTTCGAGCGGGCGGGGGTGGCGATGCGCGTGATCAACCCCGGCTTCGTGCGTACTCGCCTCACCGACAAGAACGATTTCGCCATGCCGGGGCGCATCGAGCCGGGGGATGCCGCCGATCTGATCGCCCGCGGCCTGGAGGGACGAGGCTTCGAGATCTTGGCACCGCGCGGCTTTGGCTGGGTGATGAAGGGCCTGCGCCTGCTGCCCTACGCCCTGTATTTCCGGGTGACGCGGCGCATGCTCAAGGAGCCGGAGGCGTGACGGTGCCCGGGCGTGACCTGAGCCGGTCGGCCGCCCTCGAACGTTATGTCGCCGTGATGGAGGGGTTGCAGGCCGATCGTCTCGAGACGCTGGCGACGGTGTACGCCGAACAGTCGCGCTTCGTCGACCCGTTCAACGACGTGCGCGGGATCGAGGCCATCCAGGCGGTGTTCGCCCACGGCTTTGCCCAGTGTCCGGGGATGCGATTCGTGGTGCAGGCCCGGGCCGTGGATGGCGAGCGTGCCCTGCTGCGCTGGCGGATGCACTGCGATGACTCGGCGCACGGCCTGTCGATCGAGGGCATGTCCGAGCTCGTGCTGGGGCGCGACGGGCGGGTGGTCGAGCACGTCGACTACTGGGACCCGGCCGCCCAGCTCTACGAGCGGGTGCCGGTGCTCGGCTGGCTGATGCGCCGGATCAGGCGTCGCCTCGCTGCCCCTGCGAACCCGAGTCGTTGACGCGGTCGGGTTCGTCGATCGCCCCGGGCGGGCCCTCGTAGTCCTCCCAGGCCGGGTCGGTCTCGTAGATCGGCGGGGCAGCGTCGCTGACGTGCTCGTGGGCCGGCGGCGACTCGGTCTCCTCGTCGGTGGTGCGCGGATCGAGCTCCAGGCCCGCCGCCGAGGTGCGATGGGTGAAGACGTAATCGCCGCGTTCGTCGTCCGGTACCGGCGCGTCGATCAGGATGCGCCAGAAGACCAGCAGGATCATGGTGCCGAGCGCGGCGAGCACGAAGAGCGGGAAACCGGCCGCGCCGAACCAGCCCATGGCGAGACCACTGACCATCGGCCCAACGGCCGAGCCGGCGCCGTTGACCATCAACAGCCCGCGCGTGCCCTCGAGTACCTGGTCGCTCGACAGACGGTCGTTGGTCTGCGCGACGCTGATCGCGTAGAGCGAGAAGGAAAACCCGCCGAAGACCAGCGCCAGGGCGAACAGGGTCCAGCCCGGGAACCAGTCCTGCAGCGCGAGCAGCACGGAGAAGGCGCCGCCGATCGCTGAGATCACGATCAGCACGTAGCGTCGGTCGCGCCCGTCGGACAATCGCCCGATCGGCCATTGCAGCAGCCCGCCGCCGACGATGATTGCCGCGACGAACGTGGCCACCTGGGTGTCGGGCAGGCCGATGCGACTGGCGTAGACCGCGGCCATGCCGTAGACGGTGCCGGTGATCACCCCGGACATCGCTGCGCCGATCACGCCGGTGGGGGCCAGGCGGAACAGTTCGGTCAGCGGCAGGCGGGTGGTTTCCATCGGTGGCGGTTGGCTCACCCGCGTGAGTGCGATCGGCACCAGCCCCAGCGAGAACAGCAGCCCGACGATGGCGAAGGTGGAGACCTCCATCGGGCCGTAGATGCCGATCAGGAACTGGCCGGCGCCGTAGGCGAACAGGCTGACCATCATGTAGATGCCGAACACCTGCCCGCGGTGCGTGGTCACCTTCTCGTTGATCCAGCTCTCGATCACCATGTAGAGACCCAGCAGGGTCACGCCGTTGATCAGTCGCAGGAGCATCCAGAACCAGGGCTCGACCCACAGGCCGTGCAGGATGGCGGCCGCCGAGGAAATAGCGGCCAGGGCGGCGAAGGTGCGGATGTGACCCACCCGGCGAATGATGGCCGGGATGGTGAGGGTGCCCAGCACGTAGCCGATGTAGAAGGCCGACATGACCAGGCCGATGGTGCCGTCGGAGAACCCTTCCTCGGCGGCGCGCAGGCCTAGCAGGGTGGCGAGCAGGCCGGAGCCGGCGAGCAGCACGCCCATGCCGGCGAGCAGCGACTGGACCGAGAACACCGTGCTAAGCATCGCGCGTCTCCGCGGCCTGTCCGGTGACGACCAAGATCATTTGCCGGCCTTGGGCTTCTGCGCACCCGGGCAGTCGATAGCGAACAAGGCCTCGTCCTCCAGGCGCAGGGCGGTCAGCTGATGGCCCCAGAGGCAGCCCTGGTCGATGCCCCAGGCATTGGCACGCGCCTTTGCCGGGCCCAGGGTCGACCAGTGGCCGAAGACGATCCGTCGGTCGGCCATCGCCCGGTCGGGCACGGCGAACCAGGGTGTCAGCGCCGGGTCGGCATCGGCCGGCGGGCGCTTCTCGGCGAAGTCGAGTCGGCCGTCGGGGTGGCAGTAGCGCATGCGGGTGAACACGTTGATGGCGAAGCGCTGGCGGTCGATCGGCGTGGTGTTACCTGCCGGGTGGTCGCTCTGGTTGCCGAAGATCTCGCCGAAGAAGGTCAGCGGCTCGTCGGCCTGCATGGCCGTCTCGGTTTCCCGGGCGGTCGCTTGTGCCGTCTTCAGGTCCCAGGCCGGGTGGATGCCGGCATGCACCAGGGTCCAGTCGAGGTCCGGGTCGTGATGCAGCAGGGGTTGCCGGCGTAGCCAGTCGATCAGCTCGTCGCCGTCCTCGGCGGACAGGATCGGTGCGAGCGTGTCGCGACCGCGGGCGACCCGAGTGCCGAAATAACAGCCCAGCAGGTGGATGTCGTGGTTGCCCAGTACGGTAACGGCGCGATCCCCCAGCTCGCGGACGAATCGCAGCGCCTCGAGGGACTGCGGGCCCCGGTTGACCAGATCGCCGACGAACCAGAGTCGGTCAGTCGCCGGGTCGAAGCGGATCTGTTCGAGCAATGCCTCGAGCGGGTCGAGGCAGCCCTGAAGGTCGCCGATTGCGTAGGTGGCCATAAAGCGGGGAGGTTCCGTCGCGTGCAGTGGAAAAGGGGGAATGCTAGCACCCGAGCAGCCACCCGGGGCGTACGCCGAGCCGGTCGGCCGAGTCGCCGGCGCGGGGAGAGACTACTGGATACTGCGGAAGGCCGCCGGGGCAACCAGGTCGAAGGTCGGGATGGTCACCCGGAGCACGTCGCCCTGGTCGCTGACAAAGCCATAGTCGCCCCACATACGGCCGGCGGGTGACTCGATCACCGCGCCGGAGCGGTAGGAGAACGTCTCGCCGGGGAGAATGCGGGGCTGTTCGCCGATCACGCCCTCGCCGCGCACCTCCTTGAGACAGCCGTTGCCATGATCGATGACCCAGTGGCGGTCGGTCAGGGTGACCGGCTCGTCACTGCCGTTCTCGATCACGATCTCGTAGCCGAAGGCGAATCGCTGCGCGCTCGTCTCACTGTGCTCCGGCACGAACACGGCGCGCGGGCGGATGTGGATCGATTCGGCAAGGGGGGAAGTGGTCAGCATCATGGGGCACGTGCCGCGGCGCGATCGACGAACCAGTGGGTGGGGCGTTTGGCGGCCAGCCGCTCGGCCGGCAGCTCGGCAAGCCCGTCGCGGATGCGGGCGAGCGACGGGCGCTTGTCGTTGCCCAGTACCAGGAAGACCACGTCGCGGGCGGCCTCGAATACCGGGAAGGTCAGCGTCAGCCGATGACCGTGGAGCTTGGCCACCGGGTTGACCGCCACCAGGCGCTCTCGTTCGGCCAGTGCCGGTGTGTCCGGGAACAAGGATGCGAAGTGACCGTCGCTGCCCAGTCCCAGCAGGGTGACGTCGAAGCGGGGTACCTTGCCCGCCGTCCAGCGTCGTAGGGCCACCTCGTAGGCATCCGCATCCCGCTCGGGGTCGCGTTGCTGATCCGAGATCATCGGAAAGGTGCGGTGCGGCTGGATGCCCAGCGGTTCGAACAGGGACAGTCGCGCCATGCGGAAATTGCTGTCGGGGTGGTCCAGCGGCACATTGCGCTCGTCACCGAAATAGAACTCCACCGCCTGCCAGTCGAGTGCGTCGCGGTAGCGGTGGGCGAGCAGCTGGTAGAGCCGCCGCGGCGTGCCCCCGCCGGCCAGCGCGATCCGGGCGACACCGCGGTCTCGCACGGCCGCGGCCAGCCGCTCGACCAGGAACTCAGCGCAGGCGGCAAAGACATCTTCGGCCTTGGTATAGGCATGTATGTCGGCGGTGGCGGACATGGCCGTGTTGTTCCTGCGATAAAGGGAGAAGGCGATGGTGCTGGCGGGCACCACCCTGACCACAAGTCGACCGGAGGCCGATCAGTTGCTGGGGTC
This sequence comes from Guyparkeria sp. SCN-R1, assembly GCF_003932495.1. Taxonomy (GTDB): domain Bacteria; phylum Pseudomonadota; class Gammaproteobacteria; order Halothiobacillales; family Halothiobacillaceae; genus Guyparkeria. The sequence continues at coordinate 26,970 of NZ_QZMT01000002.1, read as the reverse complement.
GAGCCGCCGGGTGAGCGCCAGGAACGCGGGAATGCCGAGGGCCTGAGCGCGTAGCGACGGGTCGATACCCGACGCCTCAATTGTTGACGCTGGCATGAGGGGTTTCAAGTTGTTGCGCAGGGTCTTGCGTCGCTGGGCGAAGGCGGCGGTGACCAAGCGCTCGAAATGGGCCTGCTCCGCGGGCGGCACCAGCGGCTCGGCGCGAGGCGTGATGCGGATGACGCTGGAGTCGACCTTCGGCGGCGGGTTGAAGGCCTCGGGCGGGACATCGAACAGGTGCTCGACCTCGGCGTGCATGGCGGTGAGCACGCTCAACCGCCCATAGGCCGAGTCGTTGGGCGAGGCGGCCAGCCGGTTGCCGACCTCGCGCTGCACCATGAACACCATCTCACCGATCCGTTCGCGCTGGGCCAGCAGGCGGGTGATCAGGGCCGTGGCGATGTTGTAGGGCAGGTTGCCGACCAGCGTCAGCGGTGGGGTGAGCCCGTGGGCCTCGGCCAGTGCGGTCAGGTCCAGTTGCAGGGCATCCTGGGGGACCAGCTCGACCTGTCGGCCGACGCGCTCGGCGTCGAGCTTGACGCGCAGATGCCGGATCACGTCGCGGTCGAGTTCGATCGCGATCACGCGGTTGCCACGCTGGGCCAGTGGGACGGTGAGCGCTCCCAACCCCGGCCCGATCTCGATCACGGGGCCGTCGCCCGGGATCGCGCCGAGGATGCGGTCGATCACGCCGTAGTCGACCAGGAAATTCTGGCCGAAGCGCTTGCGTGCCCGGTGGCCGTCCTGGATGCCCTTGGTCTGGTTGCCCTGTGCCGCCATGATCAGGCCGCTGACCGCTGGGTGATCTCGGCGGCCAGCGCGATCGCCGCGGCCAGCGAGCCGTGCTCGGCTCGTCCGGTGCCGGCCAGGTCCAGGGCCGTGCCATGGTCGACCGAGGTGCGAACGATCGGCAGGCCGAGGGTGACGTTCACCGCGCGGCCGAAGCCGGCGTACTTGAGCACCGGCAGGCCCTGATCGTGGTACATCGCCAGCACGGCATCGGCGCCGTCGAGGTGGCGGGGTGTGAACAGGGTGTCGGCCGGCAGCGGGCCGATCGCCTGGATGCCGCGCTCGCGCATGGCCTCGAGTGTCGGGCCGATCACGCGGATTTCCTCGTCGCCCAGGTGCCCCGATTCGCCGGCGTGCGGGTTCAAGCCCGCGACCAGGATGCGCGGTTGCGGCTTGCCCAGCCAGTCGACCATCGCGGCGTGCAGCGTCTCGATCACCGTGGTGAGGCCCTCGCCGGTGATCGCCTCCGGCACCTTTGCCAGCGGCAGGTGGGTGGTGGCCAGCGCCACGCGCAGGGTGTCGGCCACCAGCATCATCACCGGGGTGCCGCCGACACGTTCGGCGAGATATTCGGTGTGGCCGGTAAAGGGGATGCCGGCATCGTTGATCACGCCCTTGTGCAGGGGCGCGGTGACCATCGCGGCGTAGCGGCCGTCACGGCAACCGTCGGCGGCATGATCGAGCATGTCCAGCACGTGGCGGGCATTGCCCGGGTCGAGCCGGCCGGGCGTGACCGGGTTCGGCGTCGGCAGGTGATGGAAGCGAAAGCCGGGTTTGGCTGATGCCGACTGGCCGGCTTGTGGCCAGTCGAAGGGCAGGCCCAGGGCGTCGGCGCGGGCCGCGAACACGTCCCGGTCGCCGAGGACGACCAGTTCGCCGGGTGGTTCGAAGGTCGGGTCGGCGGCCAGCGCGAGCAGCAGGTCCGGGCCGATGCCGGCCGGTTCGCCGCTACTGACGACCAAGCGCACGCTGGCCACTGGCGTCGTTGACGGTGCCGGTCAGGCGGTTCTCGATGTAGGCCTCGGAACGCAGGCGGCGGATGTACTTGGTCAGCTCCTCGTCAGCACGACGCTCGCCGATGGCGTTACGCGCCTGCTCGCGCAGATCCTCGCCGGAGACCTCCTGGCGGCGCTGGTCGTTGACCCGCAGGAAGTGGAAACCGAACTGGCTTTCGAACACCGGGCTCAATTGCCCGGTCTGGACCGATTCCAGCGCGTCGGCGAAGGCCGGCACCATGTCCTCGGTATTCACCCAGCCGAGATCCCCGCCGCGCTGGCCCGAGCCCGGATCGTCCGAGAATTCGCGCGCGATCGAGGCGAGCGTGGCATCGCCGCTGGCCACCTGCTCGCGTAGCTGTTCGGCCAGCTCGCGGGTTGCGGTCGGGTCGCGATCCTCGCGCGGGCGCAGCAGCACGTGCTCGGCGCGATATTGCGTCACGGCCGCGGTGCCGGTGGTGGTGCGGGTGTCGTTCACCTTGACGATGTGAAAGCCGTTCGGGCTGCGGATGATATCGCTCACCTCGCCGGCTTCCATGCCCTGGACGACGGGCAGGAACAATGACGGGATGCGCGCCGGCTCGCGCCAGCCGAGATCGCCGCCCTCGTCGGCGTTCAGGGCATCCGAGCGTTCGGCCGACACGCGGGCGAAATCGGCACCATCGACCAGTTCGTCGCGAATCTCGCGGGCGCGGGCCTCGGCCTGTTCAATGGCCTCGGGCGAGGCGTTCTCCGGCACGGAGACGAGGATCTGGGCGAGGCGGTATTCGGTCTGCTCGGCCGAACTGCCGGTGCGCTGCTCGATGTAGGCGTCGATGTCGCGATCGGAGACGTTGATCTGGCTGTAGACCTCGCGCTTCTGCAGTTCCTCGAGAATCATCTGATCGCGGATGCCGTTGCGGAAGTCGGCCCAGTTCTGTCCCTGGCCGACGACGGCGTCGCGCAGTTGGGAGAGGTTCATGCCGTTGCGCTGAGCGATGCCGTTCAGGGCCTGATTGAGGCGGGTGTCGTCGATCTGGATGCCGATCTTGTCGGCACGCTCGAGCATGGTCGCTTCGGTGATCATGCGGTCTAGCACCCGCTCGCCGAGTCGCTGCTCGTCGGCCGGGCTCATGTTGGCAAGATCGACCTGGCCGCCCAATTGGGCCACTTCGGCTTGCAGCTCCTGCTGGGTGATGACCCGGTCATCGACGACCGCGACGATGCGATCCAGCGGCTGGAACCCGCTCATGCCGGGGTTCTGCTCGCCGTTCGCGCCGGCGGCCTGGGCGGCGACTTGACTGAAGGGCGTGGCGATCAGCAACAGGGTGGCCAGCACCGCCAGCGGTCGACGCGCGTGGCGGGGTGTCGGAGCGTGCAAAACAGGCATGGATCTACTCGCGGTTGCGGCGTTGAAATTCAGTAATGCCCCGGGGTGACGCCCCCGGGCTCGGGCGATCATAACGCATCCGGCCGGGTGGGGCCGATGGGGTGCCCGACTCCCGCGGGCACCGGCTCGTGCAGGCCTTCCTCAGGGATCAAAGCCGAGGATGTCATCGCGGAACTGGTTGCCGCCGATGCCGCCCAGTCCCTTGAGTTCGATCTGGAAGACCACGGCGTTGGAGTATTCCGCATCGTCTCCTGTCGGGTCACCCACGTCCGGGCGGACGATATAGCGCTTGAAGGCCAGGCGTGCCGACCAGCAGCAGGACTCGTACCCCACGCCGAGCAGGGACTGGACCACCTGCTCGGATTCAAAGTCGTAACCGACGCGGCCGAGCATCGACCAGCGCCGCGACAGCGGCCAGGCGAAGGAGACGTCACCCTGACGATAATCATTGTCATAGGGGCTGTCTTCAATGCCCTTGCGGGTGAACCAGGAGAAATTCAGGACGCGATTGTCCTCACCGCGATAGCCGAGACGGGTCTGCGAGCGGGCAATCAGTTCCCGGTCGGTATCGTACTCGGCGGTGAACGAGCCGTTCCAGTTCTGGGTGACGTCGCTGTAGACCTCGGCGAGCACGGCCGACCCACCGGCTTCACGGTACGTCGGGTGGGTCTCCGGTGTAGCGAGATTGGGCGGCAGGACCGTCTCGGAATCCTGGAAGCGATAACGCTGGGCCACGCGCAGCGACAGTGGCACGGTGCCCTGCTGCGTGTCGATCAGCGACCAAGACAGGCCGTAGGTCAGGGCGTTCTCGTCGGCCACCCGGTCGCCGCCGGAATAGCGGTTGGGGCGGAACAGCTGGCTATAGCTAAGGGTGGGCTCCCCGCTGTCGAACAACGGGATATCGCTCTGGTCGCGATACGGCACGTGGAGGTAGTAGAGCCGCGGTTCGAGCAGGGCGCGGTAGCGGCCGGTCTCGCCGTAGGCCCGCTCGAGGAACACGCTGCCGTCGATGCTCGAGATAGGCACGGTTCGCGTCGCGCTGGTGTCGAAATCCCGGCTGCCGTCAATCGTGTTGGGGTCGGCGTCATCCAGGTGATAGCTGGTGGTGTCGAGTGTGACCTGGGGGCGTAGCCGGTACCAGGTGTCCTCGAAGGTCTGGCCGACGCCGATGGCGGCATGCGCCCGATCACCGACGATGCGTTCGCTCGACGGGTGGGCAAAGCGGGTGACGTCCGCGCGGACGCTCAGGCTGGGCGCGACGTGCTCACCCCATTGCCCCAGGCCAAAGCTGTTGCCGGCGGTCAGCCGCGGCATGATGCGGTACGGATACTGGTACTCGGTCAGATCCGGATTGATCGTCTGGAAGCGCTGGGCCTGCAGGCCGAGGTTCCAGCCGCCGCCGGGGCGGGCGTTAAGCCTCACGTCGCTGCGCAGGTGGCTGGCCGTCGATTGTTCCAGGTTGGTGGAGAAATCCTGGAAGAACCGGTCGTCCGAGACGCGGTTGATGTCGACGCGGTAGTCGAGGTCCGGGTTGATCCGCCCGTTGCTGTCCAGTCCCAGCGACCAGCGCGAGCCGCCTTCGACGCGATCATCCGGCAGGTAGAAGAAATCGAGCTGGTCGCGGCCCAGATCCTGGGTGCCGAACTGGTGGAGCCAACGGACCTGCCCACCCAGGCCCAGGCCCCGCTTGGTCAGCAGGGTGGGGGTGAAGGTCGCGTCGAGATTGGGTGCGATGTTCCAGTAGTAGGGCTGGGCATACTCGAATCCGCCCTCGGAACTGCTGCCGAAGGTCGGGTAGAGAAAGCCGGACTGACGACGATCGTCGATCGGGAAATTGAGATACGGCGTGTAGAACACCGGTACGCCGCCGGCGCGCAGGGTGGTGTGCCAGGCCTCGCCCCGGCCCGTCTCGCGGTTGAGGTCGATCTCGCGGGCCTGAAATTCCCAGTCGCGCTTTTCCGTCGGGCAGGTCGAGAAGGTGGCCTGGCCGAGGCGGTAGTGCTGCCGATCGTCCTGGACGATGGTCTCGGCCACGCCGGAGAGATGCTGGCTCTCCAGCCAGTAGTGCGCGCGCTCCAGGCGCCCGGCGTCGGTGTCGAGGTTGAGCTCGCCGCGTTCGGCCTGCACGGCCATGTCGTCGGTCTGCAGCCAGAGATTGCCTTCGGCGGAGACGCGGTCCTCGGGGCCCTGCCGATAGATCAGCCGTTCGCCGCGCACACGCCGTCCCGGCTCGTCGACGATCGCATCTCCGATCAGGGTGACGACTCCGTCCGTGCCGTACTCGGCCCGGTCGGCCGAGGCCTTGCCCGGCTCACCCTCGGCCAGTGGCTGGTAGGCGGGGCGCCCCGGGCCGAAGGTCGGGCACAGGCCGTATTCACCCCTGTCGGCAACGTCGGCCGAATGCAGCGCTTGGCTGCCGGCCAGCCCGCCGGCCCCGAGGGCGGCGGCGATGGCGATGGCCAACGGTTTGCGCGTCTTCCCTGACTCCATGCCTAGGGCTCAGCTGTCGGACGACGGGGCGATGGGATCGAGGATCTTGCGGAAGTCTGCCGCGATCTGCTCGATTTCCCGCTCGCCGTCGACGCGGGCGAGGCGCCCGTCGCGCTCGTAGTACTCGACCAGCGGCGCGGTCTGCTCCTGGAAGACCTCCAGGCGACGACGCACGGTGTCCTCGTTGTCGTCGTTGCGCTGAACCAGTTCGTGCTCGCAGTGGTCGCACTGGTGGTCGGAATCCGGCGGATTGGTGAAGCGATTGAATACCGCGCCGCATTCCTTGCAGGTCATCCGGCCGGTCAGGCGCTTCATCAGCTTGTCGAGCGGTACGTCGATGAGGATGCCGAGTTCCAGCGGACGCTCGAGGCCTTCGAGCATCTCGTCGAGTGCCTCGGCCTGGGCGATATTGCGCGGGAAGCCGTCGAGGATGAAGCCGCGCTGGGTGTCCGGCTGGGCGAGGCGCTCGCGGATCATGCCGAGCACGATGTCATCGCTGACCAGCTGGCCCTCGTCCATCGCGGCCTTGGCCTTGAGGCCGAGCTTGGTGCCCTCCGCCACGGCGGCGCGCAGCAGGTCGCCGGTTGAGATCTGCGGGACCTTGTAGTGTTCCACTAGGCGTGCTGCCTGTGTGCCCTTGCCCGACCCCGGGGCGCCCAAAAGTACGATTCGCATGGTTTTCCAGATCTTGATAGCCGTGGATTTTGCCGACCGAATTCGAGACCGGGGCTCCGGTCGACCGGCGAAAAACGGTATCATAACGAAAACGCCGCGACTTGCGGCGAGACAGCTTTATCTTCCCTTCACAATCGAGGCTGATCCTTATGGACCTGTCGAAGATCTCCGCCGGCAAGAACCCGCCGGAAGACATCAATGTCGTCATCGAAATCCCGGTACAGGGCGTTCCGGTCAAGTACGAGCTGGACAAGGATTCCGGCGCGCTGCTGGTCGACCGCTTCATGGCGACTTCGATGTACTACCCGACCAACTACGGTTTCATCCCGCAGACGCTCTCCGACGATGGCGATCCGGTTGACGTGATGCTGGTCGCGCCGCTGCCGCTGCAGCCGGGTTCGGTGATCCGCGCGCGTCCGGTGGGCATGCTGGAGATGACCGACGAGTCGGGTATCGATGCCAAGATCATCGCCGTGCCGCACGACAAGCTCACCCCGCACTACCACGACGTCAAGAAGGTCGAGGACCTGCCGGGCTTCCTGCTCGAGCAGATCCAGCACTTCTTCGAGCAGTACAAGGCGCTCGAGCCGGGCAAGTGGGTCGAGTGTAAGGGCTTTGCCGACAAGGCCGCGGCCTGCAAGGAGATCGAGGATTCGATCGCCCGCCACGAGCAGCAGTAATTCGGTGCGAGTCGGGTCACACCGTGTGTCCGGCATCACCGATTGACGCGGCCGGCGGGAACACGACCCGTCGGCCGCGCTTGTTTCCCCCGATGGCGCCGATGCGATGGCGCCTGTCTAACGGCGAGCCCCGAGCGAATCGATGCTAGATCGTCTCCATGACCATGGCCGGGCCCGGCGGGTATTCCGCCTGCGGATCCTGTTCGCGGCCCTGATCTCGCTCGTCGTCGTCCTTACCTTGCTGGGGCGAGCCGCCTGGCTGCAGATCGCCCAGCACGATCATTACCTCGCCAAGGCGGAAAAAAACCGCACCCGCCTGGTGGTGGTGCCGCCCGAACGCGGGCGGATCTTCGATGCCCAGGGCGAGGTGGTGGCCGACAACGTCGCCACCTACCAGGTGCAGATCACCCCCGAGCATAGTCAGGACGTGGGTGCCGAGCTGGCCATGCTGGCGGACGTGCTGGGGCTGGATGCACCCGTCGTCGAGGCGCTCGAGGAGCGCATCCGGGTGAGTCGTCGCTTCGACCCGGTGCTGGTCAAGACCGGTCTCGACGAAGTCGAGCGGGCGCGGATCGCGCGCCTCAAGCCCTGGCTGTTGGGCACCGAGATTGTCTCCAGCCTCAAGCGCGTCTACCCCTACCGCGAACTGCTGGCGCACGTGGTCGGCTACGTCGGGCGGATCAACGCCGAGGACGTCAAGCGCCTCGATCCGGATGCCTACCAGGGCACGCAGTACATCGGCAAGACCGGCATCGAGCGCCAGTACGAGGACCGCCTGCACGGCGAGCCGGGTTACCGGATAGTCGAGGTCGACGCGCTCGGCCGCGAGGTCAAGGTGCTCGACACGCAACGCCCGGTGCCGGGCGAGGACATCGCCCTGACCATCGATGTCGGCCTGCAGGGCGTGGCGGCGGCCGCCTTGGGCGAGTACGCCGGTGCCGTGGTCGCCCAAGATCCGCGTGACGGGGCGATCCGCGCCATGGCGTCCCGGCCGTCGTTCGACCCCAACCTGTTCGTCGACGGCATCAGTCACAAGGCCTATCGCGAGCTGCTCGAGGACCCGGATCGGCCGCTCTACAACCGCGCGACCCGGGCCACCTATCCGCCGGGTTCAACTATCAAGCCGGTGATGGGGCTGGCGGGCATGGAGTACGGGCTGATCGATCCGGACGAACGCTTCTTCGCCGGGCCGTATTACCAGATCCCGGGCAACGATCATCGCTACCGGGACTGGCGCAAGTGGGGCCACGGTTGGGTCGACTTCGAGGAATCGGTGTTTCGCTCGGTCGATGTCTACTACTACGACCTGGCGTTTCGGATGGGCATCGATCGCATGCACGCGTTCCTGACCGAGTTCGGCATCGGGCAGAAGACCGGTATCGATCTGCCCGGCGAGTCGGCCGGTCTGATGCCTTCACGCGACTGGAAGCAGCGGGCCAAGCAGCAAGTGTGGTTCCCCGGTGAGACGGTGATCGCCGGGATCGGTCAGGGCTACATGCTCTCCACGATGCTGCAGATGGCCAACATGACCTCCACCCTCGCGTCGTCCGGTGTGCGCCACGTTCCATGGCTGGTCGCCGGCGATCGCTCGCCGCAGTCGCGCCTGAAGCTCTCGAGCGACGATTACTGGCAGCGGGCGCGCGAGGCGATGCGCTCCGTGGTCGGCCACGAGCGCGGCACGGCGCACAAGATCGAGGCACCCTATCCGATCGCGGGCAAAACAGGCACGGCCCAGGTGTTCTCGGTGGCCCAGGACGACGAGTACGATGCCGAGGAGCTCGAGCGCCGCCTGCACGACCACGCCCTGTTCGTCGGATTCGCCCCCTATGACGACCCCAAGCTGTCGGTGGCCGTGATTGCCGAGCACGGGGGCAGCGGGTCGGGGACCGCCGCACCGATCGCCCGACAGGTGATGGACTTCTGGTTCGATGTCGAGCCGGACGCCGACGTTCAGCCCGAATTTTCCGAGCGCGGGGATTGATCCATGGCCAGTGATCGTCTGCAACCCATGCGTTTGGGCGACCGACTCGGCGCAACGCTGCGCTCGGTATTCAAGCTCGACCCCGTCTTGCTGTTCTTCGTCGCCCTGATCGCCATGATCGGGGTGGTGGCCGGCTACTCGGCCGCCGAGCAGAGCGAGGCCTGGGTCGAGCGCAGTATCGTGCGCCTCGGGCTGGGATTCGGCTTGATGCTGCTCATCGCCCAGATCCCGCAGCGCTGGTACTTCGTCGTCGCGCCATGGCTGTTTGCCGTCGTGGTGCTGATGCTGGTGGCCGTCTGGTTGGTGGGCGACATGGGCGGTGGTGCCAAACGTTGGCTCGATCTCGGCGTGATCCGCTTCCAGCCGGCCGAGCTGATGAAGGTGGCCATGCCGATGACGATCGCCTGGTTTCTCGCCCGGCGCCCCCTGCCGCCCAGGCCGCTGGACGTGCTGGCGGCGATGCTCGCGGTGGGCATTCCCACCGTCCTGATCGCCGGCCAGCCGGATTTGGGCTCGTCCCTGCTGATCATGGCGTCGGGCCTGTTCGTGCTGTTCTTCGCCGGCCTGTCCTGGTGGTACATCGGCGGTTTCGTCGCGTTGGTGGCCGCCGCGATGCCGGTGATGTGGTTCTTCGTCATGCATGCCTACCAGAAGCAGCGTGTGCTGACCTTGTTCGACCCGACCAGTGACCCGCTGGGCGCCGGCTATCACACCATCCAGTCGATGATCGCGATCGGGTCGGGCGGTGTCTGGGGCAAGGGCTGGCTGCAGGGCACGCAGTCGCATCTCGATTTCCTGCCCGAAGGCACCACGGACTTCATCCTGGCGGTCTATGCCGAGGAGTTCGGTCTGGTCGGGCTGCTGGTGCTGTTCCTGTTGTATCTTGCCGTCATCTGGCGCGGCCTGTGGATCGCCGAACACGCCGAGTCGGTCGAGGGGCGGCTGCTTGCGGCTTCGATTTCCATGACCTTCATGGTTTACGTGCTGGTCAATGCCGGCATGGTGCTGGGCCTGTTGCCGGTGGTCGGCGCGCCGTTGCCTTTGATGAGCTATGGCGGGACGGCGCTGGTGACCATCATGGTGGGTTTGGGTATGCTGATGAGCATCCGCACGCAACGCAGTTTCCTGGGGCACGATCGCTGATGACACACGCTTGGACACGGTCTTTTCACGGCGCGCTTCTCGCCGCTTCCCTTGTCGCCGGTTCCCTTGTTGTCGGGGGCGCGCAGGCCGGCGACTACCTCGAACGCGAGGATGTGCAGGCCTTCGTCGATCAGGCGGTCGACGAGACGGGGGTGTCGCGTGCGCAGGTCGAGGCCTGGCTGGGCTCAGCCGAGTACAAGCAGAAGATCATCGACGCGATCACCCGCCCGGCCGAATCCAAGACCTGGGGCGAATACCGCCCCATCTTCCTCACCGACAAGCGCATCGAACGCGGCGCCGAATTCATGCAGGAGCACGGTGAACTGCTCGACGAGGTCGCGGGCGCTTACGGCGTCTCACCCTACGTGATCACCGCCATTATCGGCGTGGAAACCTACTACGGGCGCATCACCGGCGGTTATCGGGTGATCGACGCGCTGGCGACGCTGGGCTTCGATTACCCGCGCCGCGGAGAATTCTTCCGCGGCCAGCTGGTCGACTTTATCCGCTTGGCCGGGGAGGAAGGGCTCTCCATGGACAAGGCCGAGGGCAGCTACGCCGGTGCCATGGGCTTGCCCCAGTTCATCCCGTCGAGTTACCGGCATTACGCGGTCGACGGCGACGGCGATGGCCGCCGCGACCTGTGGGACAGCCACCACGACGTCTTCGCCAGCGTGGCCAACTATTTCGTCGAGCATGGTTGGGGGCAGGGCGAGCCGGTGATGTTCGAGGTCGACATCAACGATGCCGACGTCGAGGACCTGCTCAATCAGGCGCGGGATCTCGCACCGAAGACCACGCTGGGCGAACTGCGCGAGCGGGGCGTTTCCGTGCCGGATGACGCGCCGGTGCCCGACGACTTCGAGGTGATGCTGTTCACCCTCACCGACGGCGATGACGTGGCCTATCAGGTGGGGCTGAACAACTTCTATGTCATCACTCGGTACAATCACAGTGTGCTGTACGCCACGGCCGTCTGGCAGTTGGCCCAGGCGATTGAAGGGGCCATCGAAGAGGCGGTCGATCATCGCGACGAGTGAGGTAGCGCGTATGTCGGGTCAGCAATTCTCGATGACAGGATTTTCCTGGTCGGCGATTGCCGTGCTGTTGTTCGCCCTGCTGCTGGCCGGCTGCGCCAGCGGGCCCTCGGCGGACCGCGCGGCTACCCGCGATGCGGTGCCACGCGACGAGCCTTATTCGACCCGCGGCAACCCCGACGACTACAGCGTACTGGGCAAGCGCTACACGGTCCTGGCGAGTAACTCCGGATTTCGTGAGCGCGGGCTGGCGTCGTGGTACGGAAAGAAATTCCACGGGCGACCGACCTCGTCGGGCGAGCCCTACGACATGTACAAGATGACCGCGGCGCACAAGTCACTGCGGCTGCCGACCTACGTCCGGGTGACCAATCTCGACAACGGCAAAAGCGTGGTGGTGCGGGTCAACGATCGCGGCCCGTTCGTCGACGGCCGGATCATCGACCTGTCGTATGCCGCGGCGCACAAGATCGAGATGACCGGCAAGGGCACCGTGCCGGTCGAGATCGAGGTGGTCGGGTCGGAGGACACGCGTACCGCCGCCCGGAACTCCTCGTCGGCCCGGAACCCGGGCCGATCACGGAACCTCGGACCTCGCTCGATGCCCAATGCCCGCTGGGGCGAGAACGTTTTCGTCCAGATTGGCGCGTTCCGCGACGCGGACAACGCTGAGGAGATCGGTGCGCGGTTGCGCCGTGCTGGCCTGTCCACGGTGAGTCAGTCGGACGGCGGCTGGACCCGGGTGCAGGTCGGGCCGCTGGCCTCGGCCGACGAGTTCGATTCGGTGCGCGAGCGGCTACATGAGCTCGGCTTTCAAGAAACAACGATGGTGGTTAACAAATGATCAATGCCTTGTCCGCGACATGGCGACGTGGCTGGCTTGCCGGCCTGCTGGCGACGACCCTGCTTTCCCTGCTGGCGACGGCGACTCATGCCGCCCTGCCCACGCCGGGGGCGCCCGACCTGTCGGCCCGTTCCTACGTGTTGCTGGACTACGGCACCGAACAGGTGATTGTCGATCGCGATGCCGACCGGCCGGTGCCGCCGGCGAGTATCACCAAGCTGATGACTGCCTACCTCGCCTTCGAGGCGATCAAGAGCGGCGATGTCGCGATGGATGACCAGGTGACCATCAGCGAAAAGGCCTGGCGGATGGGCGGTTCGCGCATGTTCATCGAGGTGGGCAAGCAGGTGTCCGTCGAGGAACTGCTGCAGGGCATGATCGTGCAGTCGGGCAACGATGCCGCCACCGCCCTGGCCGAGCACATCGGCGGTAACGAGGAATCGTTCGTCGCGCAGATGAATTCCACCGCCGAGCGTCTGGGTATGACCGAGACGCACTTCGAGAACCCCACCGGATGGCCGGCCGAGGGTCATTTGATGTCCGCGCGCGACATCGCGACCCTGCTCTCGCAGCTGATCCACGAGTACCCGGATCTCTACAAGGTCTTCCGCCAGAAGTCCTACACCTACAACGGCATCAAGCAGTACAACCGCGAGAAGCTGCTGTTCCGCAACGAATGGGTCGATGGTGGCAAGACCGGTCACACCGAGGAGGCGGGGTATTGCCTGGCCACGTCCGGTGCGCGCGAGGGCATGCGCTTGATCGCGGTCGTGCTGGGTACCGACAGTGACGAGGCGCGCAACAACCAGGCCGAGGCGTTGCTCAACTACGGCTTTAGGCATTTCGAGACCGTCGACGTGCGCTCGGGCGGCGAGACGCTGGCCAGTCCGCGAGTCTACAAAGGCGAGACGGACGAAACCCCGGTGGGGCTCCGCCAGGATCTTTCCGTGCTGGTGCCGAAGAAACAACGCGACGAGCTGTCCGTCAGCCTCAAGCTTGATGGCGAGCTGATCGCCCCGCTGAACGAGGGCGATGCCGTTGGGTCGCTGGTGGTGCGCCTCGGCGAGCAGTCCATCGCCGAGCGTCCGGTGGTTGCCCTGTCGGACAACCCCGAAGGCGGTCTGGTCAAGCAGGCCACCGACAGTTTCTGGCTGTGGTGGGACGATTGATGTCGCAGCAGCCACGGCCGGTTTATCTCAACGGCGAGTGGTGCGATACCGAGACCGCGCAGGTGTCGGTGTTCGATCGCGGCTACCTGTTCGGTGACGGCGTCTACGAGGTGATCCCCGCCTTCGCCGGTCGGCTGTTCGGGGTGGACGAACACATGGCCCGCCTGTCGCGCAGCCTTGAGGCAATCGGAATCCCCGAGCCGCTGGAGCGAGCCGAGTGGCAGCCGATCTTCGACCGCCTGCTTGCCGGGATCGACGCTCCCGATGCCGCTATTTACCTGCAGGTCACCCGCGGCGCGCCGGCAAAGCGCGACCACGCCTGGCCGGGGGGTGATGTGCCCGCGGGCGTGATGGCCACCGTTTCGCCCATCGGGTCGATTGCCGGTGGCGCGCGCGTGATCACGCTGCCCGATGCGCGCTGGGCGCGCTGCGACATCAAGAGCATCAACCTCCTGCCCAACACCATGGCTCGCCAACAGGCCCTCGAACAGAGCTGTGACGAGGCGTTGCTGGTGCGCGATGGGCTGGTCATGGAGGGGGCGGCCACCAACCTGTTTGCCGTGATTGGTGGTCGGCTGGTGACCGCGCCTACGGGGGCGCGCATCCTCGCCGGCATCACCCGCGGGCTGCTGCTCGACCTGGTGCGCGACGAGCAACTGATCGAGGTCGACGAGTCGTTTATTACCATCAGCGCCCTGCGCGATGCCGACGAGGTGTTTCTCACCAGCTCAACCAAGGATCTCTGGCCGGTGGTCGAGATCGATGGTCGGCCGGTCGGGTCGGGCGCGCACGCCGGCCGTGCCGGTCCGGTCACCCGGCAGCTCGATCATCACTTTCAGGCACTCAAACATCCGCAACGGAGCTCGCGATGACCGACGATTCTTCCCCGAACGGGAAAGGCAAAGGGCAACTCGATGGGCAGTTGACCTCCTGCGATCCCAACGCCAAGCCCACCTCGGCCGAGGACGAGGCGGCGCTCGAGCGCGAGACCCTGATCGACTTCCCCAGCGAGTTTCCGATCAAGATCATGGGGCCGGCCACCGACGCCTTTATCAACGACATCAAGCAGGCCGTCGACGGTGTCATCCCGGGCCTGCCGGACTCGGCCTGGAAAGAGCGGGCCAGCGGCAAGGGCAACTTCGTTGGTCTGACCGTCACTTTTACCGCCACCTCCCGGCAGCAGATCGACGACGTCTACCGCGCGATCACCGCGCATCCGGACGTGAAAATGTGTTTGTGAACAAAGCTGACAGGTGCAAGACGGCGTAGGAGCGGCTTTAGCCGCGAATCGCGACGTAGGGGCTCGAGCCCCGGGTGGTTCTCTGCCATGCGGCGATCAGGACAGCCGCCAAGCTGGTTTGCGCGAACAGGGCCCGCTTCCACCGTATCCTGAATGCCTGATCTCTCCGCAGTCCATCGTTCGCTCTATGCCCCAGTCGCACCGATTAGTCTCGTCATTCCCGCGGAAGCGGGAATCCAGTGCGTCCGCCCGTTGAGCTTCCATCCAGTGCAACGCCATGCCGCAACACGACAACTTTCACTGGCTCGGTGAGCGCCGCGACTACCGCGCCACCTGGGCGGCCATGCGACGCTACACGGCACGACGCACCAGCGAGACCCCTGATGCCTACTGGGCGTTGACGCATCCGCCCGTGTTTACCCAGGGGCTGGCCGGTCGGCCGGAGCACTTGCTGAACCCCGGCCACATCCCGGTGATTCCGACCGACCGTGGTGGCCAGGTGACCTACCACGGCCCCGGTCAGTTGATGCTCTACACCCTGGTCGATCTCAAGCGCGCGGGCCTGGGTCCTCGCGACTGGGTGAATCGCCTCGAACAGGCGGTCATCGACTGGCTGGGCGAGCGGGGTGTCGCAGCGGAGCGTCGTCCGGATGCCCCTGGTGTCTATGTCGACGGCGCCAAGATCGCCGCCCTGGGCCTGAAAATCCGCCAGGGGCGCTGTTATCATGGCCTCTCGTTCAATATCGACATGGACCTGACGCCGTTTGCCCGGATCAATCCCTGCGGCTACGAGGGGTTGGCCGTCACCGACGCCACTCGGCTGCTCGGCGACACGCCGTCGCTGCCGAGCATTGCCCGCGAGCTCGCCGCGGTGCTTGCCCCGTAGGAGCGCCTTCAGGCGCGAACCCTCGCGGCGCCTCGTTGACGCGTTACGTGGTTGCCGGTGGACGTGGTCTCAAGTGGGCCGGGAGCTGGATTCCCGCTTTCGCGGGAATGACGGCGATTTTTGGGCCGCGTGGGAAGAGTACTGGCGTCGTTCCCGCGAAAGCGGGAACCCAGCGCAACAGGCTCTCGGCAATCAACCCAGGCGCACGTGCGCAGGTTGCCGTGCCGACCACCGAACCACGAACTAGCACCGAGGCCTCGCCCCGACCTCGTTCATCAAGGTAAACGCATTACATGAGCCAATCCCCGGACAATGCCACCGCCCGCCCCGACGGCCCGACGCGCGCGATGCGCTCCTCCGAGAAGGTTTCGCGTATCCCGGTCAAGATCGAACCGTCGGCCCCGATGCGCAAACCCAGCTGGATCCGAGCCCGTCCGCAAGGTGGGGCGGAGGTCCAGCGCCTCAAGCGCGTCGTGCGCGAGCAGGGGCTGAATACCGTCTGCGAAGAGGCCAACTGCCCGAACCTGGGCGAGTGCTTCGACAACGGCACCGCTACCTTCATGATCCTCGGCGATATCTGCACCCGTCGTTGCCCGTTCTGCGACGTCGCCCACGGCAAGCCGCGCCCGGTCGATCCCGAGGAGCCCTCTCGCCTGGCCGAGACCGTCCGCGCCATGGGTCTGAAGTACGTGGTGATCACCTCGGTCGACCGCGACGACCTGCGTGACGGCGGCGCGCAACACTTCAGTGATGTCATCCGTGCCCTGCGCGATGCCAACCCCGATCTGATCGTCGAGATCCTCACCCCCGATTTCCGTGGCCGGGTGGAAAAGGCCATCGACATTCTGGCCGCCGAGCCGCCGGACGTGTTCAACCACAATCTCGAGACCGTGCCTGAGCTCTACCGCGCCGCCCGACCGGGCGCGAGCTACCAGGGCTCGCTCGACCTGCTGGCCGAGATGAAGCGTCGCTGCCCCGACGTGCCCACCAAGTCCGGCCTGATGCTCGGCCTGGGCGAGACCGACGAGCAGTTGCTCAGCGAATTGCAGGACATGCGCGACCACGGCGTCGACATGCTCACCCTCGGGCAGTACCTGCAGCCGTCCGTGCACCACCTGCCGGTCAAGCGCTTTGTCTCTCCCGAGCACTTCGCCGAGCTCGGTCGCCAGGCCGAGGCGCTGGGTTTTACCCACGTCGCCGCCGGCCCGATGGTGCGGTCGTCGTACCACGCGGACCAGGGCGGGTTCGATGTGTTGAAGAAAGCGGGAAGCTCATAGCTGGAAGAGGGCGTAGGAGCGGCTTTAGCCGCGATGCCCAAACAAGACGGAAGAGATCAAAGCCCGGAGGGCGCGCGCTCCGGCCTATAAGCTGTTAGCTTCCAGCTAGCCCTCTGATCTCTGAACGCTGACCTCTCCCCTCCCGCGCCGCAAGGCGCCTTGTTGCACCCATGCAACAGAAAAGCCCCGGTTTGTTGCAAACCGGCCCCCAAGGGGTTGTCAGTGCAGCGCATCTGACTAGTATTGGCGGCGTACCTGGCCAAACGCACCGCTTCATGCCGGGGAAATTTGGAAATCTCACAACCACATTGGAGATGGAACCGATGAAAAAGAACATCATTGCAATGGCAGTCGCTGCTGCAGTTGCCGCTCCGGCAGCCGCCATGGCCGACACCACCCTGTACGGCAAAATCCACGCGTCTTACGATTTCTTTGATGGTGATAACCTCAACGATCGTGATTACAGCCTCGGATCGAACTCTTCCCGTATTGGTGTCAAGGGCAAGGAAGAGATCTCCGACAACCTCTCCCTGATCTACCAGTGGGAAGAACAGATCGACTGGGGCGCCGACGGCGAAGGCATCGGCGGGCCGCGTAACACCTTTGTCGGCTTCACCGGTGACAGCTGGGGTACCCTCATCGCAGGTCGTCACGACACCCCGATGAAGATGGTCGGTCGTAAGTACGATTTGTTCAAAGACACGGTTGCCGACGCCCGCGCCATCACCCGCGGCAAGGCCCTGTCTGGCGACAACGACTGGGATGCGCGCACCAACAGTACCGTTGCCTACATGACCCCGGATATGGGCGGCTTCCAAGCCAAGCTTGCTTACATTTCCGACATGGCCAATGACGTCAACAACAACGAAGACGCCTACAGCATCAGTGCGGGTTACGAAATTGCCGGCTTCATGCTGGACGGTGCCTGGGAGCAGCAGAACAGCGATGCCGGCGACATGGAAGCCTATCGTATTGGTGCTGGCTACAAGATCGGTGGCTTCAAGTTCGTTGGGCTGTACCAGAACGCCGACGTGATCACGGCTAACCCGGCAAATGGCGACCAGGACGTTTGGGGCCTGGGTGCCGGTTACACCTTCGCAGGCAAGCACACCCTGAAGGCTCAGTACTACACTGCTGACGACGTATCGGGTGCTGGCAACGAAGACACCGGTGCAGACCTGTGGGCCGTCGGTTACGACTACAAGCTGAGCAAGCAGACCAGCGTCTACGCTGTGTACGCTTCCATGGAGGCTGACACAACGGGCAACGGTTACCTGCTTGGTTACAAGACTGCTCACTCAGCTCAGGTCGAACAGGCCTTCGACCGCGGGGCTGTAGAAGACAGCAGCGCCTTCTCCGTGGGTGTAGTCCACAAGTTCTAATCAATCCTGAGATTGATCGGAACGACAAAGGCGCCTTCGGGCGCCTTTTTTCGTTGCTGTCGCGATGTTCGGTGGCAACGAAAGAAGCACGGGTATCGGGATATGAGTGGTTCCCGTCTCCGTGATCTGTCTGTGGAGCGATCGGCTTTTGGGATGGTGGAGCGGTCTGGGTGAGGAACCCGCGGGAAAAGGGGTCAGAACCCTTTTCTGATTTGTTTCCCCGCATCCTGGTTCGCTAGTCTTTAGCGACCAATCGATTTATTCATGCAACGACAAGGACGTCGTCATGCCCAGAAAGCCCCGGCTGTTCGTGCCCGGTGTGCCACAGCATGTGGTTCAGCGCGGTAACAATCGGCAGCAGACCTTCTTCGATGAGTCCGATTTCCAGCTCTACCTCGAGTGCCTTCGTCTGGCGGGCGAGGAGTTCGGTGTGTCGGTTCATGCCTACGTTTTGATGACCAACCACGTTCATCTGCTGGTCACGCCGGATTCGGTGGAGGCGTTATCCCGAACCATGCAGTCCGTGGGACGTCAGTAGGAAAAGGGGTCAGAACCCTTTTCTGATTTGTTTCCCCGCATCCTGGTTCGCTAGTCTTTAGCGACCAATCGATTTATTCATGCAACGACAAGGACGTCGTCATGCCCAGAAAGCCCCGGCTGTTCGTGCCCGGTGTGCCACAGCATGTGGTTCAGCGCGGTAACAATCGGCAGCAGACCTTCTTCGATGAGTCCGATTTCCAGCTCTACCTCGAGTGCCTTCGTCTGGCGGGCGAGGAGTTCGGTGTGTCGGTTCATGCCTACGTTTTGATGACCAACCACGTTCATCTGCTGGTCACGCCGGATTCGGTGGAGGCGTTATCCCGAACCATGCAGTCCGTGGGACGTCAGTATGTGCTGAGGATCAATCGCAAGTACCGCCGGAGCGGGACGTTGTGGGAAGGCAGATTCAGGGCGGGGTTGGTGGGATCGGAGCGGTATCTGTTGACGTGTTATCGCTATATCGAGCTCAACCCGGTACGCGCACACATGGTGGTGGCACCCGGCGAATACCCATGGTCAAGCTACGCCAGCAACGCCCTTGGCGACTTTGATGATCTGATTGTGCCGCACGACCGTTACCTGAGCCTGGCGCCAACGCCGGAGAGGCGGCAAGAGAGATATCGTGAATTGTTCTCCGCTGCCATTCCCGGCGGCGACTTGAACCTGCTCCGTCGGGCGACTGAGCAGTCAGCCGTCGCTGGCACCGAGGATTTCCAGTGTCGGCTGGCACAGAAGGTCGGGCGGGACGTGTCTCCCCGGCCGCCGGGCCGTCCTGTCAGAAAATAGTTCTGACCCCTTTAGGAAAGATCGCGCGGGCAATCCGCCAGCGCCGCGGCCAGCGTGGGGTAGCGGGGTTGCCACTCGAGCGCGCGCTGAATGGCGCTGGCATCGACGCGGCGGGATTCGCTCAGGAATTCGCGGGCCATGGGGCTCGCCTGCTCGAGGATGGTCGCCAGTGAGGCCTCCGGCGATTGTGGCAGGCCGAAGTGCGCCGCGATCTGGCGATAGGTGACGTTGACCGGAGTGGGGTGGTTGTCGGAGACATTGAAGGTGCCGGCGACGGGATGGCCGGTCTCGATGCGGTCGATCAGTAGGCGCAGGATATCGGACAGGTCATCGGCGTGGATGCGATTGGACCAGGGCGCCTCAGGGCCGGTGGGCACGGGTGTGCCCCGGCGCACCTTCTCCACGGGCAGGCGATCGCAGGCGTAGATGCCGGTCACGCGCAGCGTGCAGGCGGGAATCTGGTGAGCCTGCGCGTACCGCTGGCACTGGGCCTCGGCATCCAGCCGCCGCCGACCCCGGTCATGGGCCGGCACGGGTGGTGTGGCCTCGTTCACCCAATTGCCTCCATGATCGCCGTAGACGCCGGTGGTGCTGATATACACAAGGCCCGCGGGTGGATGCGTGGCCCCAGTCAGCCAGCGCGCGAGGCGCGGGTCGCCCTGTCCCTCGCGGGGTGGCGGGGCGAGGTAGACCCATATCGCGTTTTCAGGCGCGGCCTCGGGCGGGATGACGGTCACGTCGTCCAGGTCGATCGGAAAGGTGCGCCAATGGCCGCGGTGCCCCCGGGGTCGTTCGGGTGGCTCGATCTGGTGCCGCGCAATGGCGACGAGATGATGGTCCGTCAGTTGGTTGGCGAGCCGTTGGGCGATATCGCCGTAGCCGATCAGGACAATGGGGTGGCGATTGGGTTGAGTGTCGGATTGCATGCGGTGGGTCGTCGAGGTTGTGGCGAGGGCGTTAAGCCTAGCCGTTGCTCCACGCGCCTGCACACGTGGCTCACGGATCGAGTGGCACGCCAGTGATTCGAGATCGTCATGAAAAGACCCGCCATGAGGCGGGTCTCTGCGTTTCGGGTCTAGCGTTGGCGGTGCTTACAGCTTGAAGCCGGCCAGCCGCGCCTGCAGTTCTTCGGCGAGGCGGGCGAGTTCGGCCGAGGCCGTCTTGGTCTGGGTGGCTCCCTGTGCCGATTCCTCGCTGATCTGCGCAATGGTCTGTACGTTGCGGTTGACCTCCTCGGCCACGGCACTCTGCTGTTCGGCGGCGCTGGCGATCTGGAAGTTCAGGTCGTTGATGCCGTTTACACCGTTGGCGATCTCGCCCAGGGCCGCCTCGGTTTCCGACATGGCCTGGGTGCTGTGATCGACCTGGTTGTGGGCGCGCTGCATGGCGGCCACGGCGGCATTCGAGCGTGATTGCAGCCGGTCGATCATGCCGTGTATCTCTTCCGTGGATCCCTGGGTGCGCGAGGCCAGTGCACGGACTTCCTCGGCGACCACGGCAAAGCCGCGACCGTGCTCGCCGGCACGGGCGGCCTCGATCGCCGCGTTGAGCGCCAGCAGGTTGGTCTGGTCGGCGATCGCGCCGATCACGTCGAGCACCTTGCCGATCTCCTCGGATTCCGCCTTGAGCGAATCGATGGTGTCGGAGGACTGGCGGATCTCGTCGGAGAGGATGCCGACCGCGTTCACGGCATTGCCGAGGATGGTCTGGCCGTGCTTGGCCGAGTCGTTGGCCGCCTGGGCGCTGCTGGAGGCGTCCGATGCATTGCGGGCGACGTCCTCCACGGTGGCGGTCATCTCGTTCATGGCCGCGGCAACCTGCTCGATCTCCTGCATCTGGCGGGCCACGCCGCGATCGGTCTGCTCGGAGACCGCCGACGTCTCTTCGGCGGCCGACGCGAGTTGCTCGGAGGCTTCGCCGATGCGCTTGAGGGTGTCGCGCAGGGATTCGCGCGCGGTGTTCATGTGCGTGATGATCTCGGCAATCTCGTCACGGCTGTCAAGCGTCACCGGCTCGTTGAGGTTGCCCTCGGCGAAGTTGGTGGCAAAGCGATCGGCCGCCTTCAGGCCACGGGTGACACCATGGATGATCCAGGCGGCGATGGCGATGATGATCAGCACGTTGAGCAGCGTGATGCCGATCGAGATCAACACGTCCTGCTCGACCCGCTCGCTGGTGCGCTCAAGCTCTTCCTCCATGTTGCCGCGCAGGATGCCCTCGTAATGGCTCGCTGCCTGCTCGAAACTCGGCAGCACCTCGGTGAGCGTGAGGATGAGCAGGGCCTGGGCGCCGACGAAGTTGCCTTCCTCGAGCTTTTCGATCAACGGCACGAAGGCGACGTTGACCAGTTCTTCCTGCGTGGCGAACAGTGCCTGCTGAGCCTCGTTGGATTCGGTCTGGCGATGCTTGATGGCGGCGATCTTGGCGTTGACGTCTTCCAGCGCGGCGAGGTTGTCGCGGATGATATCCATGTGCTGGTCGATGCCGTGGGCGTGCATGGCGGCAGTGCGCCCCTGCGGGTCGTGTTGCAGCGCCAGCAGCGACTGGGTGGTCATCTGGTTGAGCAATTGCACTGACGTGCCGACATGGTCGATCGGCATGATGCGCAACTCGTGGTTCTTCTCGGCGAGTTCATGGCCCTTGAGCTCGGCATAGATGCCGAAAAGGCTGGTGCCGACGGTGGCCGCGCCGGCAAGGACCACGAGGAGGATGAGTTTGGCCTTGATCGTCATGGTGGTGGCAATGCTCCTGTAGTGGCTCGAGTCGCCCTGTGGTCACTCTGGCAACAGCGCGCCGTTCTATGAGTGGCGCGTCGGTGAGGGGGCTCTCGCTCGTCTTATTGGTTCTATCGGTCGACCGGCGCCCGACTTTAGCGACGCGGGTGACTTTTTGTTCGCGTCGCGGTGAGTGGGTGTAGTGCTAGCCAGAATCGTGCCGAAGGGGGCAGTGCCGACCTGTCGCGGTTTCTTTCGAAAGCAACGTCGCCAGCGCAGGTTGAGGGTCAATGGTTTGACGAGCGCTTGCGGATTCGTTGACGTCCGAAACAAAAAAACCCGCGCCGGATCAGGGCGCGGGGTGTGTCGTTGTCGAAGGGGGCGATTGATTAGCCGCCGCTTTGCTCGATTGCCTGCAGCATGACGTTTGCCGGACGATAGCCAGGCATGGCCGCACCGTTGGGCAGGATGGTGTACGGGGTGCCGCTCATGCCGAGACGGTTGGAGAGGGCCATGTTCTCTTTGATCATGTCGTTGTGGCATGCCTCGGCATCAACCGAGTCGCCCTTCATGGCGCGATCGAGCGCCTCTTTCGGGTCATCCGCACACGCTACCTTCGAGGAGAGCTCGAAGCCTTTCGAGCCCGGCCCTTGCCGCGGCGTGAGGATGTAGGTCACCTCGACACCGGCCTCACGCAGTTTCGGCAGTTCCTTGTGGAGCTTGTCGCAGAATGGGCAGGTGGGGTCGGTCAGAATGGTGATCGAGTGCTTGGTCTCGCCTTCGGCCGGGTAGACCAGCTTGCGCTCATCGGAGATGTCCTCAAGGGTCGTCAGGCGCTGGGAATCCTGCTTGCCCTGGGTCAGGTTCTGTCGGCTCTCGACGTCGATCAGGTCACCGGCGATCAGGTACTTGCCGTCGGCCGTGACGTAGGCGATCTGCCCGTTGGAGGTCAGCTCGTAGATGCCCTTGGCGGGCGTCTCCTCGATCGAGTCGATCGGCACGCCCGGCATGTGCTCTTGAATGCTGGCGGTAATCGAGTCCTTGTCATCCGCGAGGACCGCGGTGGTCGGCAGGGCTAGGGCGAAGGCCAGCGGCAGGGCGGTCAGTCCGCGGCGGGAGGCAAGCGGAAAGCGTGTGTTTCGCATCGTGTAGTCAACCTGGGTTTGTATGGCTATGTCCGGATATTTGACCGGCGGCTCGGTTGGAGTACCGAGCGCCGTCGGGGTTCCATTGTGTCATCTGTGGGTCGTCCGGCGAATTCCAACCTTTCCTGGCGCGTCCTGCACAAGCGGATTTGACGGAACGTTGCCCTTGGAGATGCCTGGGGGGGGTGCCCGCGGGGCGGCCTCAGCCGCGCGGGTGGTGCTCGGCGTGCAGGGCCTGCAGGCGAGCGGTGGCGACGTGGGTGTAGATCTGGGTGGTCGACAGATCGGCGTGACCGAGCAGCATCTGCAGGGCGCGCAGATCCGCCCCGTGGTTGAGCAGGTGCGTGGCGAAGGCATGTCGCAGGGTATGGGGCGAGGGTAGGCGCGCCAGCCCTGCGTGGCGGGCGTGATGCTTGAGCCGATACCAGAACGCCTGACGGGTCAGGGGAGCGGCCCGGCTGGTGACGAATACCGCGGCGGTCTGTCGCTCGCCCAGCATGGCCGGGCGGCCTTCGTCGAGGTAGCGGCGCAGCCAGTCGATCGCCTCGTCGCCGATCGGCACCAGGCGTTCGCGTCCCCCCTTGCCCGTGATGCGTGCCAGGCCGTGGGCGAGGTGGATCTCGTTGAGGGTCAGGTTGACCAATTCGGAAACCCGCAGCCCGGTGGCGTAGAGCGTTTCGAGCATCGCGCGGTCGCGCAGGCCCAGCGGAGAGCCGGTGTCGGGGGCATTCAGCAGGCCCTCGACGTCGGCCTCGCTCAGATCGGTCGGCAGGGCGCGCGGACGGCGCGGTGCCGGCAGGTCGGTGGCCGGGTTGGGCTGGATCAGGCCTTCGCGATTGGCCCAGGCATAGAACCGGCGCAGCGCGGAACGCATGCGGCCCACGGAGCGCGGGGCCGCTCCCTCGGCCAGTCGCTCGCCGAGCAGGCGGTTCAGGGCATTGCCGTCGGCATCGGCGAGAGCATGGCTTTCGTCCAGGGCGGCGGTACCCGACAGGCGGCGCGCGGTCAGCTCCAGGTCGCGTCGATAGGCCGCACGACTGTTATCGGCCAGGTTTTCCTCCAGCCAAAGGGCCTCGATGAAGGCCGTGATCAATTCGTCGTCCCGCATCAGGCGAGCCCTCGGTGGATCGTGTTCGTCGGCAGACAGTATGACGTGTCGGATCGGAACCATGGCAGCGAAACGCTTGATCTGGCAATGGATCGGCGAGGATTCCCCACCTTTTCAGACCGGTTGTCCACTCTTTTATCCACAATCAGGCCGCCTTTTGTGCCGACTTACCACAGCCGGCGCGAGGGTGCCAAGCCCTGCGGGGCCGATAGCCGGTCAGCGGCGATTTTAAATCTTAAGTCTTATACATAACAACATGTTATGAATTTACATGCGGTGAGTCGATTGTGCTGGCCAAAAAATGCGCAATCCGTGCAACTGCCTGATCGGGCTTTGTCCGACGTGGTTGTTGGCGTGTTTTCCACTAGGTTGTCCACAGCTTCTGTGCATAAGTGAAATCCGCTTGGGGCAATCCCTTTTCCAGCAACCGGTTAGCGACGGTTTCTGTGGTTCTGTTCGGGGTGTTGTTGCTAAGTCGGGCGCGGGTTCCCAAGGTGTTTCCCAGCCTCGCGGCGAATTTTGCTAATCTTGCGCGGTGCGATTGCCCCGAGATCAAGCCGGGGCAGCGCCTGTTTCAACAGGCGCGACAAAACCGATTCACGATTACCGATGGAGTCTTTATGGATAACCTCGAGTCCATTCTGAGCGAGAACCGTGTCTTCTCGCCGGCGCCGGAATTTTCGGACCGCGCGAGAATCGGGTCGCGAGCGGCCTTCGATGCGCTGGTCGCCGAGGCCGAGCGTGATTTCGAGGGCTTCTGGGCGCGATTAGCGCGCGAGTTCGTCACCTGGGATACGCCATTCACCCAGACGCTGGACGACTCGAACGCGCCGTTCTTCAAGTGGTTTGCCGACGGCAAACTCAACGTCTCGGTCAACTGCATCGACCGCCATCTGCCGGCCAAGGCCGACAAGACCGCCATCATCGGCGAGTCGGACGACGGCACCGTCACCCACATCTCCTACCAGGAATTGCACGACCGCGTCGCGCAGTTCGCCAACGCGCTCAAGGCGCAGGGCATCGAGAAGGGCGATCGTGTCGTCATTTACCTGCCGATGATCCCCGACGCGACCGTGGCCATGTTGGCTTGCGCCCGGATCGGCGCAATCCACTCGGTGGTCTTCGGCGGCTTCTCCGCCGAGGCCCTGCGCGATCGGATCAACGACACCGAGGCCAAGCTGGTGATCACCGCCGACGGCAACATGCGCGGCGGCAAGAAGGTCACCCTCAAGGGCCAGGTGGACAAGGCCCTCGCGCACGGATGTCCGTCGGTCGAGACCGTCATCATGCTCGAGCACATCGGTGGCGTGGCCACCGGCACCTCCAGCGCGAAGGAGCTGACCTGGGCCGAGGCCATCGACGGCCAGCCGGCCGAGTGCGAGCCGGTCATGGTCGAGGCCGAGCACCCGCTGTTCATCCTCTACACCTCCGGTTCGACCGGCAAGCCCAAGGGCATCGTGCATTCCTCGGGCGGTTATCTCGTCAACGCGGCGATGACCTGTTCCTGGGTCTTCGATCTCAACGATGACGACGTCTACTGGTGCACGGCAGACGTCGGCTGGATCACCGGCCACACCTACGTCACCTACGGCCCGCTGGCGCTGGGCGTGACCCAGGTGGTCTTCGAGGGCGTGCCGACCTACCCGGACGGTGGCCGCTTCTGGGACATGGTCGAGCGTCACAAGGTGAGCGTGTTCTACACCGCGCCGACCGCCATCCGCGCGCTGATGAAGCTTGGCGACGAGGTGCCGAACAAGTACGACCTCTCGAGCCTGCGCCTGCTGGGTACGGTCGGCGAGCCGATCAACCCCGAGGCCTGGGTCTGGTACCACCAGGTCATCGGCGGCGGTCGTTGCCCGATCACCGACACCTGGTGGCAGACCGAGACCGGCGCCCACGCCATCGCGCCGATTCCGGGCGCGATCGACCTGGTGCCGGGCTCCTGCACCCTGCCGCTGCCGGGCATCATCGCCGACGTGGTCGACGATCACGGCAAGAAGGTGCCGACCGAGAGCGGTGGCAACCTGGTGATCAAGAAGCCGTGGCCGTCGATGTTGCGCACCATCTGGGGCGACGACGAGCGCTTCAAGCGCACCTACTTCCCGGACAACCTGCCGGGCTACTACCTGGCGGGTGACTCCGCGCGTCGTGACCAGGACGGCTACATCTGGATCATGGGTCGCATCGACGACGTCATCAACGTCTCGGGCCACCGCCTGGGCACGATGGAAGTGGAGTCGGCGCTGGTGGCGCACCCGGACGTGGCCGAGGCCGCCGTGGTGGGCCGTCCGCATGACGTGAAGGGCGAGTCGATCGTCGCCTTCGTCGTGGTCAAGGGCGACCGCCCGCAAGGCGAGGCCGCCGAGGCCATGGTCAAGACCCTGCGCGATTGGGTCACCGAGCAGATCGGGCCGATCGCCAAGCCGGACGACATTCGCTTTGGTGACAACCTGCCCAAGACCCGCTCGGGCAAGATCATGCGGCGGCTGCTGCGCGGGATCGCCAAGGGCGAGCCGCCGGAAGGTGATACCTCCACCCTGGAGAACCCGGCCATCCTCGAGCAGCTGCTGGGCAACGACTGACCTATCCGCTCCCGCGGAACCAAAAAACCCCCGTGGCCAATGACTGAACTGACCCCCAAAAGTTGGACGGTTGGTTAGGCGGGCACCAAGGCCTGAGTC
>NZ_QZMT01000001.1 GCF_003932495.1 Guyparkeria sp. SCN-R1 | reverse complement strand
CCGGTCTGTCTCACTCTCATGCAAAGGTAAGATCAACCATTTAATCCGCTTACCCTCCGTGTGCACTGCCGGCATGCGGGCCATCCCATCGTCGGTGACAGCAAATACGGCGAACGCGCCCTGGACCGACCGTTGGCACGCCGCCGGCCCGAGCTGATGCTGCACGCCTACCGCCTCACCCTCACCCACCCGACCCACGGCGGCCGTCTGACCATCACCAGCAACCCGCCGGAGACCTGGCAGCCATTGCTGGACACCGCCGGACTAGCCTTGAAAAACCACCAGCCGCCCCGATAACCGCCTCCATGATCGACATCAGCAAACTCCTGACCCGCCCGGAACACCTGGCCGTCCCGCCCCGACTGGTCGTGTTCGACTGGGACGGCACGCTAGCCGACTCCACCGGCCGGATCGTCACCGCCTTTCAGGAAGCACTGACCTCGGTGAGCCACCCGCCCCTGCCCGACGAATCGATTCGCGGCATCATCGGCCTGTCGCTGGCCAACGCCATTATCGAACTGTTCCCCGAGGCCGAGCTGCGCTTCCGCGAGGCACTCGCCCAGGCCTATCACCGCTGCTACTTCGCCAATGAAGAACCGGTCGCACTCTACCCGGAGGCCGAGGCATTGCTCGAGGCCCTGACCAAGACCGGCTGCCTGCTGGCCGTGGCCACGGGCAAGTCGCGCCGCGGTCTTGATCGCGCCCTTGCGCAGACGGGAACGGCGGACTACTTTCACCACACGCTTACCGCCGAGGAGACGCGCTCGAAACCGCATCCGGAGATGCTCGAGGGTATCCTTGACTACACGGGCAGCGGTCCGACCGAGACCTGGATGGTGGGCGACACCGACTTCGATCTGCTGATGGCACGAAACGCCGGCACGCACGCGATCGGCATTACCCACGGCGCGCACCCACGTGAGCGACTGGCCGCGGCACGACCGGACTGGTTGATCGACCGGCTGGCCCAACTGCACGAAGGGCAAGGCCATGACGACCAACGCCCCGGGAAAACGGACGACACCGGCAACGCCGGGGAACCTGAGGCCCGTCCAGCCGTCTGATTCGGTCGTCGGGCTGCCAACTCACCCGGCCCACCTCCCCATAACGGCGAGGCGCCCGTACGTTTGATGCCACGATCTAGCGATCGCTTCGGGCAACCACCTTGGATGACAACGCAGGCAAGACCCGCATGAACCAGAACACACCGCCAGACGACGTGCGCATCGAGCCACCCGGAGGCCCGGACTTCGACCCCGGTGAGCCGCGGACCGAGGAAAGACCGCCGCGGCGCTCAAGGGCCGAGCCCTCGCCGGACTGGGCGCGCGACGCCCTGCTCGACATGGCCCGCCACGGGCTGGTCGAGCAGCGTCGGGCACGGCGGTGGAAGGTGTTCTTCCGCTTTGTCTCCGTCGCGCTGGTGGTCTGGTCACTGACCCTGATCACCCTGCTGTTCACGGCCGGGGATCGCAGCGCGCCCGGCCTCGCGAAACCCACCGCGGCGGTGATCGATATCAGCGGCCTGATCGCGGCGGGCGAGACCACCGAGGCCCGTCGTGTGATCCCGCAGCTGGAAAAGGCGTTCGAGGAAGATAACGTTAAAGGCATTGTCCTGCGTCTGAACACGCCCGGCGGCAGCCCGGTCCAGTCCAGCGCGATCTTCAATGCCATCCGTGAGCTCAAGCAGGAGTACCCGGACAAGCCGGTCTACGCGGTGGCCGAGGACATGGCAGCCTCGGGCGGCTACTTCATCGCCGCTGCCGCCGACGAGATATACGCCAACCCCTCCTCGATCGTCGGCTCGATCGGGGTGCGCATGGACAGCTTCGGCTTCGTCGATGCCATGGAGAAGCTCGGCATCGAGCGCCGTCTGCTCACCGCCGGCGAGAACAAGGCGCTCGGCGACCCGTTCAGCCCGAGCGATCCCGAGGAGACCGAGTATCTCCAGGGTGTCCTCGGCGAGATCCACGAACAGTTCATCGAGGCGGTGAAGACCGGCCGTGGTGACCGACTCGATGACGACGAGACGATCTTCACCGGGCTCTTCTACACCGGCGAGACCGCCCTGGAAATTGGCTTGATCGACGGCATCGACAGTGTGCGCGGCGTGATTCGCGACCGCATCGGCGTCGAGCACCAGATCGATCTCACCCCGCGCAGCAATCGTCTGGAAAAACTGCTGGGCGCGACGGCCGAGGAATTCGGCTCGGCACTGACGGGCGTCAAGAGCGAGCCGGCGCGACCGATGATGCTGCCCTGAGACACAGGAAGGTCTGCACGAATCCGATACCGCTCTGCGCGCCTTGATCACGAACGACTCACCAAGCCAGAGTGGCATCGGATTCGTGCAGACCTTCCTGCCCGCCGCTCGGGTTAGACTGTGGGCATGACTCAGACCCGCCAGACCCGCGTACCGTTTACTGCCGGCATCAGCGCCGGCCCGCAGACCACCTACCGCCCGCTGGAGACCGAGGAAGCCTCGGAACAGGCGGTCAGCGACGAGCCCCCCATGTACCGGGTGCTCTTGTTGAACGACGACTTCACCCCCATGGATTTCGTGGTGCAGATCCTGATGCAACTGTTCGGCATGACCTTTGATCAGGCCAACGCCGTCATGCTGGAAGTGCACCACTATGGGCGCGGGGTCTGCGGCGAATTCACCCGCGAGATCGCCGAGACGCGCGTCAGCCAGGTGAACCAGATCGCGCGTGAGCACGAATACCCGTTGATGTGCGTGATGGAACGCGCCGATTGAACGAGACGAAACTGGAAATTCCTCACCCCGTTGGCAACGCCGCAATCCGGCGTATCATCGGGACATGGGCAACGGCCCGGCTGCTAGCTGATGCCAGGCCACCCCAGGGAACCGCTGACTGGTTCCCTCACCAGACCGGAGGAGAGGATCGGTGCTGAGCAAATCCCTCGAAACCACTTTGAGCCGCGTGTTCGATCGAGCCCGGCGCCAGAACTACGAATTTGTCACCCTCGAGAGCCTGTTGCACACGCTGCTCGAGGATCCCGACGCGCGCATGGTGCTGGAGGGCTGCAACGCCAACATCTCCCAGCTCGCCATGGACCTCGAGGCGCACATCCGCCGCACCACCCCGCGCATCCCGGAAAACGACCCGCGCGAGACCCAGCCGACACTGGGCTTCCAGCGCGTGCTCCAGCGCGCGGTGATGCAGGTGCAGGCCGCCCAGCGCAGCGAGGTCTCCGGCGCGCATGTGCTCGCCGCGATCTTCGGCGAGCAGGACGCGCATGCCGTGCACCTGCTGCACAAGGCCGGCGTCACGCGCCTCGACGTGATCAACTTCATCTCGCACGGCCCCGAGGCCGACGACGAGGGTGTCGATGACGAGGAGCCCGAGATCAACCAGGCCGACGTCGAGGCTGTCGAAGAGCAGCCGACCGACGAGAACGCCTTCGAGAACTTCGCGATCAACCTCAACAAGCAGTCGGCCGAAGGCAAGATCGACCCTCTGATCGGCCGCAGCGCCGAGCTCGAACGCGTCCAGCAGGTCCTCTCGCGTCGGCGCAAGAACAACCCGCTGCTGGTCGGCGAGGCCGGCGTGGGCAAGACCGCCATCGCCGAGGGCCTGGCACGCAAGATCGTCGACGGCGAGGTGCCCGAGGCGTTGTCCGAGGCGACTATCTACGCGCTCGACCTCGGCGCGCTGGTCGCGGGCACCAAGTACCGCGGCGACTTCGAGAAGCGCCTGAAGATCGTGCTCAAGAAGGTCCGCTCGGTGCCCGACGCGATCCTGTTCATCGACGAGATCCACACCCTGATCGGCGCGGGCTCGGCCTCCGGCGGCTCGATGGATGCCTCCAACCTGATCAAGCCGGCGCTGGCCTCGGGTGAACTGCGCTGCATCGGCTCGACCACGCACCAGGAATACCGCAGCATCTTCGAGAAGGATGCCGCGCTGACCCGTCGCTTCCAGAAGATCGACGTCCCCGAACCCACCGAGGACGAGACCGTCGACATCATTCGCGGCCTGCGCGAGGGCTACGAGAAGCACCACCACGTGGTCTATACCGACGAGGCAATCGAGGCGGCGGTCAAACTCTCGACGCGCCACATCAACGACCGCCACCTGCCGGACAAGGCGATCGACGTCATCGACGAGGTCGGCGCGCAGTATCGCCTGCTCCACCCGCGCCCCGAGGACAACCGCATCACCGCCAGCGACATCGAGCGCGTGGTCGCCCGCATGGCGCGCATCCCGGAGCGCAGCGTCTCCACCTCGGATCGCGAGGTCCTGCGCCACCTCGACCGCAACCTCAAGATGGTGGTCTTCGGCCAGGACGAGGCGATCGCACAGATCACCACCGCGATCCGCCTGGCTCGTTCGGGCCTGCGCCCGGACAACAAGCCGATCGGCTCGTACCTGTTCGCCGGGCCGACCGGCGTGGGCAAGACCGAGGTCTCAAAGCAGCTTGCCAGACTGCTGGGCATCGAGTTGGTGCGCTTCGACATGTCCGAGTACATGGAGCGTCACAGCGTCTCGCGCCTGATCGGCGCGCCGCCGGGCTACGTCGGTTTCGACGAAGGCGGTCTGCTCACCGAGAAGATTCACAAGAACCCGCACTGCGTGCTGCTGCTCGACGAGATCGAGAAGGCGCACCCGGACGTATTCAATGTGTTGCTGCAGGTGATGGACAACGGCTCGCTGACCGATACCAACGGCCGCAGTATCGACTTCCGCCACGTCATCCTGATCATGACCTCGAACATGGGCGCCGAGGAAATGGCCAAGAACAGCATGGGCTTCGTCGCCCAGGACATCGGTTCGTCCGGAATGGAAGCGATCAAGCGCGGCTTCACGCCGGAGTTCCGCAACCGGCTGGACGCGATCATCCAGTTCAGCTCGCTCGGCACCCGGCAGATCGCCAACGTGGTCGACAAGCTATTGCTGGAGCTCGAGCAGCAGCTCGAGGCGAACCACGTCACCCTGCAGGTCGACGACGAGGTACGCCACTGGTTGGGCGAGCATGGCTACGACGTGGTGCTCGGCGCCCGGCCGATGGCCCGCCTGATCCAGGACAAGCTCAAGCGGCCGCTGGCCGAGCAGATGCTTTTCGGCGATCTTGCCGATGGCGGCAAGGCACGCTTCACCATGGACGAGGACGAGCCGGCCCTGATCGCCACACCCGCCGCCGAGTCCGTGACCGAGGAATCCTCCACGGCCTGAGGTCGGCAAATGGCCTGATTAACGACCAACGGCGCCCCATGGTGGGCGCCGTTTCTTTTGGTGGGTATTTTTTTCGAGCGCACAACCGCGCTCGCCCGGCTCACGCAAGGCGTGGCCGGGTGGCTCTGGGCCGTCGGGATCGGTGGCGACCGGCTCTTTAGAGCCGTCGCGGGATCAGCGGGAGCGGAAGGAGATGCGACCCTTGGTCAGGTCGTAGGGAGTCAGCTGCACCGTGACCTTGTCGCCGGTCAGGATGCGGATGTAGTTCTTACGCATGCGCCCGGAGATGTGGGCGGTCACCACGTGGCCGTTTTCCAGCTCGACCCGGAACATGGTGTTCGGCAGGGTGTCGATCACCACGCCCTGCATCTCGATGTAATCTTCTTTTGCCATAAATCCTCTAGCAGGTTGAAATGGGGCGTGATTATCGACGAAAACCGAGCTCGCGCCAAGAAAACGCCCCTTTCGAGCCACGCCCTATTTCAGAATGTTGAGACAGGTGGCCCGTTCGATGGCCAATCAAGTCGACCGGGCGCCATTATGAACGAAAATCGCCCAACCGGATATCGAGATCCCAATCCCATGACCGAACAGCATGATCTGGTGGACGCCCTGATTCACCGCCACTCCACGCCGCCGACCTGTCTGACCGGGCCGGCGCCCGACGACGACACACTCCAGCGCATCCTGCAGGCCGCCGAAAGCGCTCCGGATCATGGCGGACTTCACCCGTGGCGTTTCCTGGTAATCGACGGTCCGGCCCTCGATCGTCTCGGCGAAACCTTCGTTGAGGCGATGCGCCAGAAGGACCCCGACGCCAAGGAGGAAACCCTGGAGCGTGAGCGGGTGCGTGCCCAGCGCGCGCCGATGATCATCGCCGCGATCGCCCGTGAGGAACCGGGGCACGCCAAGATCCCCGAGATCGAGCAACTGCTCTCTGCCGGCATCGCGACCCACCAGGTACTGCTCGCCGCCCAGGCGTTGGGGGTCGGCGCCATCTGGCTAACCGGCCTGCGGGTCTACGACGAAAACGTCATGCGGGCCTTGGGCCTGGCCGAGAACGAGCGCCTGATCGGGCTGATCAATATCGGCCAGGTCAAGGAAGGCGCCCCGACGCGCGGCAAGCGCCGACGCAAGGCCGAGATCGAGCGCTGGGACGGCTGAACGACCCGCATTCGTCCCGGGACCGCGGCGGGCGGCCCGATTTTTCGTACAATGCCCGCTTCCTCAACATCCACCCGAGCCAGCCGAGGCCATCGAGCAAGCATGTCCGAATCCAACGAGCCGATCAGCCACTTCATCCGCAACCGCATCGACGCCGACCAGGAGAAGGGCACCTACGGCGGCAAGGTGACCACGCGCTTCCCGCCAGAGCCCAACGGCTACCTGCACTTCGGGCACGCCAAGAGCATCTTTCTCAACTTCGGCCTGGCGCGGGACTACGACGGCATCTGCCACCTGCGCTTCGATGACACCAACCCGGTGAAAGAAGAGCAGGCGTACGTCGATGCGATCCGCGAAGATATCGAGTGGCTGGGCTTTCGTGACCCGGCGCACGAGCACTTCGCCTCGGACTACTTCGAGACGCTCTACCAGGGCGCGGTCGCGCTGGTAAAAGCCGGGCTGGCCTACGTCGATTCCCAGTCGGCCGACGAGATGCGCGCCAACCGCGGCACGCTGACCGAGCCGGGCAGCAACAGCCCCTATCGGGATCGCTCGATCGAAGAGAACCTGGATCTTTTCACCCGCATGCGCGCGGGCGAGTTCAAGGATGGCGAGCACATCCTGCGGGCGAAGATCGACATGGCCGCGGCGAACCTCAACATGCGCGACCCGGCGATCTACCGGATTCGCCACGCGCATCACCACCGCACTGGCGACGACTGGCCGATCTACCCGATGTACGACTACGCCCACTGCGTGTCGGACGCCATCGAGGGGGTCACGCACTCGCTGTGCACGCTGGAGTTCGAGGACCACCGCCCGCTGTACGACTGGTTCATCGACAAGCTCGCCGATCTGGGCTTCTTCGAGCGCCCGCTGCCGCAGCAGATCGAGTTCTCGCGCCTCAATCTCACCTACATGCCGCTCTCCAAGCGCAAACTGATCCAGCTGGTCGAGGGCGGCCATGTCGACGGCTGGGACGACCCGCGCATGCCGACGCTCAAGGGCGCGCGTCGTCGCGGCTTTACCCCGTCCGGCTTTAAGCTGTTCACCGATCGCATCGGCGTGTCCAAGTCCGACAGCCTGATCGACTTCGGCGTGCTCGAGGACTGCATGCGCGAGACGCTCAACGAGTCGGCCGAGCGCCGCATCGGCGTGCTCGACCCATTGAAGCTCGTGCTGGTGAACTTCCCCGAGGATCACGAGGAAACCTGCTTTGCCCCCAACCACCCACAGAAGCCGGACTGGGGCAAGCGCGAGGTCACGCTCACCCGCGAGCTGTGGATCGAACACGGTGACTTCGCCCTCGACCCGCCGAAGAAGTACTTCCGCCTCAAGCCCGACGGCGAGGTGCGCCTGCGCTACGGTTTCATCATCAAGCACGTCGGCCACGACCTGGACGACGACGGCAACGTCACCTGCGTCTACGCCGAGTACGACCCGGACACCAAGTCCGGCACGCCGGGCGCGGACGCGCGCAAGGTCAAGGGCAACATCCACTGGCTATCGGCACGCGATGCGGTCGAGACGGAAATCCGCCAGTACGACCGGCTGTTCAACGTGCCCGCCCCGGGCGCCCGGCGCGAAGGTGACGAGCCGGACGTCGAGCGCGACTTCCTCGACGATCTCAACCCCGACTCGATCCACACCTTGTCGGTTTATCTCGAGGCACGCGCGGCGAACGCCGAGCCGGAATCAATCTACCAGTTCGAGCGTCATGGCTACTTCGTCGCCGACCAGAAGGAACACGCGCCCGGCCAGCGCCCGGTATTCAACCGGGCCGTGACGTTGCGCGATTCCTGGGGCCAGGGGAAGTAAGGCCGCCGGGCGGACGTGACGAACCGAAGGAGCGCCTTCAGGCGCGAAAGGCTCGGGCGGCAATTTGCGTGGTTTCGCGGCTGAAGCCGCTCCTACGAACCGCATCGTGATCGGTGCCTCAGGAGCGAAGATGCCCGTTTAGCACACAAAAAAAACGGCCCGGGACTCCCGGGCCGTTTTCTCGTTGCGCGGCCAGATCAGATGACCTGATCCGTCGAACTCACCCTTTCACGTAGGAACTGCACCAGCCGGTGCCCTTGACCGCCTTGTCGCGGAAGATGGAACAACCGCCCCAGCCGTCGCCCGCCGCATCGGCCCGGTAGAGTGCGCAATTCGCGCAGGTCTGACCATCCTTGTACGACGAGTGCTCGACATCGCTGGCCTCATGCTTGTAGTCCAGCGACTTGGCCATGGCGTCGTCCTCGGACAACTGCTCGAGCTCCTGCGCCTGTGCCGGGGCGATCGCCATCAGCGGGATCACGGCCGAAGCCACTGCCCCACCCACGAATCGCCGGCGCGATCGATCCATCGGCACGTCAAACTCCGATGATTGCTTATCCGTCATGTTTCCTCTCCCTTGGCTGGATTGACAGCACCTCGACTGTAGCGCGCTTCCCACCAGCAGGGAAACCATTTAGATAACGTTAACTTGTTAATATAAAAACGGTTCTCATTCTCCCGCCCATTCGTGTTTACTTCACGACATCCCCCAGCTCACCACCAGCATCACCACGGCGGCAATCACCAACCACCAGGCCAGCCGTGACGACTCCTCCGGTTCGTGCATCGCCTCATCGCTCGCCTGCTCCCGCTCACTTGACGGGGCGGGTTCTCGTTGTTCGTATTCGGCGATCACGCGCTCGGCACGGTCCTCATCACGCTCGTCGAGCAGCATCACCCGCGCGAAATCCTGCGGAGCCAACTGCCCCACCGCGCCCTGCTGATAGAAACCGGCCACCTCGGCCTCGATGCCCTCGGCATTCAGCATGCCGCAGACGATATGTGCCTCGAGGATGTCCGCTGCCCGATAGATGGTTTTCATTGTCGCTCCATTCAATGCGATTCGCACCCTTTCGACACCCGCCGAAGGGGGCGCCGGATGCCGAGATTGATGTAGACTACGCGCCATCTCAATCCAAGCGTCCAGCCTACCGCCATGTCCCAGGAAACTCCCCCGGAAAACACCCCCCTCACCTACCGCGATGCGGGCGTCGACATCGATGCCGGCAACAGCCTGGTCGAACGCATCAAGCCGGCGGTCAAGCGCACCCAGCGCCCCGAGGTCATGGGTGGCCTGGGCGGCTTCGGCGGCCTGTTCGCGCTGGACACCAGCAAATTCAAGCAACCGGTACTGGTCTCGGGCACCGACGGGGTCGGCACCAAGCTGCGCCTGGCGATCGATCTGGGCAAGCATGACGCCATCGGCATCGACCTGGTCGCCATGTGCGTCAACGACATCCTGGTCACCGGCGCCGAACCGCTGTTCTTCCTCGACTACTACGCCACCGGCCGGCTCGACGTCGACGTCGCCGCCCAGGTGGTCGAGGGCATCGCCAATGGCTGCGAGCAGGCTGGCTGCGCCCTGATCGGCGGCGAGACCGCCGAGATGCCCTCGATGTACGAGGAAGGCGACTACGATCTGGCCGGCTTTGCCGTCGGCGCGGTGGAGAAGGACCAGTTGATCGACGGCAGCAAGGTCGCCGCCGGCGACAAGCTGATCGCCCTGCCCGCTTCCGGCCCGCACGCCAACGGCTACTCGCTGATCCGCAAGATCATCGAACGCGCCCAGCCGGACTGGAACAGCGCCGAGGGCAAGCAACTGATCAAGCAACTGCTCGCCCCGACCCGCATCTACGCACGTGCCGTGCAGGCACTTGGCGAGCAGGTCGACATCCACGCGATGAGCCACATCACCGGCGGCGGACTGACCGAGAACCTGCCGCGCGTCTACCCGGATCACCTGGCCGCGGCCATCGACTGGTCGAGCTGGCAGCGTCCGACCGTATTCGACTGGCTGGCCGAGCAGGGCAACGTCGAGATCGCGGAGATGCGCCGCACCTTCAACAACGGCGTGGGCATGGTGGTCATCGTCGCCGCCGACCAGGCCGAGAAGGCCGTCTCGGCCATGCAGACGGCCGGCGAGAACGCCTGGGTGATCGGCGAGATCGTCGAGCGGGGTAACGGCGAGCCCGTCACCTACCGCTGATGGCAGCGGCGAACAAAGCGAGGCTGGTGGTACTGGCCTCCGGCAACGGCTCGAACTTCCAGGCGATCATCGATGCCTGCGAGAGCGGCCGGCTGGATGCGGAGATCGTGCTGCTGGTGGTCAACCGTCCCGGCGCCTACGCCCTCGAGCGCGCCGCCAGCCACGGCATCCCCAGCCGGCTGATCGACCACAAGGCCTATGCCGACCGCGAGGCCTTCGATGCCGCCATGGCCGAGGCCATCGACGAGGCGCGGCCCGACTGGGTCATCATGGCCGGCTTCATGCGCATCCTCACCGATGGCTTCGTCGACCGTTTCCGCGGACAGCTGATCAACATCCACCCGTCGCTCTTGCCGAAATACCCGGGCATGAACACCCATGCCCGGGCGCTGGAGGCCGGCGACCTGAAACATGGTGCGACCGTCCACTTCGTCACCCCGACGGTGGATGCCGGTCCACCGATCGTGCAGGGGCGCCTCGAGATACTCGACAACGACGACGTCGAGTCCCTCAAGCAGCGCATCCATGGCGTCGAGCACCGCATCTATCCGCTCGCCATCGACTGGCTGGTCAAGGGCAAGATCGACTTCGACCGCGCCGCCGCCCAGAAGAGCCCCGCAGTGGTCGATGCCTCCGGCGCGCTGATCGTCCCGCCGAGTTCGTAGGCCGCGTTCCCGGCGAACGACGGTAAAGAATCCTCGTAGGAGCGGCTTTAGCCGCGATAGGGCTCGGCCAATGCCCCTTTTCGCGGCTAAAGCCGCTCCTACAGTGGATCATCAGCGCCCTGCCCGGCCGACCAACCACGGCATCGCCGCCATCAGGAGCAGGCTGAGTGCGTAGACCGTTCCGGCCAACGGGTCACGTCCGCCCAGGTATTCCGCCAGCGTCAGTCCGCGCAGGCCGAGCACCAACGCAACCTCTGCGAGCAACAACCAGCCCACGGCCAGCAGGCCGGTCGCCAACCGTGTCGGCAGCGTCGCGGAGAGCGCGAACCGGCGCACCGTCCAGCGGGCAGCCAGCACGATCACCAGCCACATCACCGGCATCTCCGCCAGTTCCGCTGCCCTTGTACCCAGCCACGGGGCCAGCCAAAGCTCCCGCAACACGCCAAGGGCGAATCCGGCGGCGAACACCCACAGGAAATAGACCGTGCCTGCCTTGAGTACCCTCATCGCTTTCCTGCCCTGTGGCCGTCAAAAGAAAAGGGCCCACCTGAACCAGGCGGACCCTTCGGCATGGCCATCGATCGGTTCGATCAACCCTTGAGCATGCCGTAGAGCTCGTCCTTGAGCGCCAGGCGCTGCTTCTTGAGCTCTTCCATGTGTTCGTCGGTGACCGGCTCGTCCTGCTTCTCCAGCCGCTCGATTTCCTTGGTCAGCTCGTCGTAACGCTCGAACTGCTTGTGGAAATGATTGTCGCTGGTCTTGAGCTCGTGAATCCGGTCTTTAAATTCCGGGAATTCATGTGCCAGATCGTGATGGTCTACCTGCATCGGTCACCTCTATGTCGGGGTAAAAAGACGGGCCGGAACGCCCGGCCGTCACAAGCCTAGATCATAGCGCTGAATGCGACAGGCGTCCTCCCAGCCGTTCGCTCGGAGATCGCCTGCCGGCCGCATTTAGAATCGCGCGTTGACCTGCAGGCCGAGGATGTCGACCTCCGCCTCGTACTGCCCCTGCAACGTGTCCGGAATACTCGATTCCGTGGTGTTGTTTATCGAGCTATCGTTCAGCCAGATGTGGGTGTAACCGACATCCACCGACCAATGACGGTTGATCGCGTAACCAAGCCCGATTGACCCCCAGGTACGGTCGGCATCCGGCAGGCGGGCGGTGCGAAATTCGGCACTGGGCACTGGGGTGGGGTCATAGGCGGCGCCGGCACGCAGCGTCCACCGCGGAGCGAACTCCCATTCACCGCCCATGGCGACGCGCAGGGTGTCATCCCAGTTTTCGGTCGTGACGGATTCGCGCCCTCCGCTCTGCTCAACACGCAATTCGTCGAAGCTCGACCAACCAGTCCAGAGCAAGCCGAGCGAACCGGTCACCGTGTCGCTGAACTGATGAGTCAGACTGGCCGACAGGCTGGCCGGGAGATCCAAACCGGCCTCGGCCGGGCTATCGGCAAATGCCGGATTGGCAGCGAGGGCGGCAGGCACGGTGTAATCCACATCGCCCTCGAGCTCATGATCGATGCCGGAGTGATAACTCAGGCCGACACGAGTGCGCTCGGTCGGCTGCCACAAGGCACCAATGGTGTACCCGACGGACCAGTCATCACCCTCGATTTCGACATGACCATCACTGCTGGGTTGCCCGGGGATAAGGCCAATTCCGGCACAAGTCTGCCCGGCGTTGGTCGGTGTGTCCCCTTGAGCGATGCGCCCACCCACGCAAGCCGCCCCACCATTAATGGCGGAAGTCAGCTTCGCCTCGGCCCGCTGGATATTCAGCGCCCCACCGATGGTCCACTCCGGCGTGACGTCGAAACTGATCGACGGGCTGATATCGATCACCTCGATCCGGCTTTCAATGCCGTGATACCGGCCGAGCCACTCCTCGTCATACTCGGTGGCGAGGCCAAACGGCACCGTCAGCGCCAGCCCCACACGGGTGCGCTCATTCATCTGATGAACAATCGACGCATTTGGGATAGCCGCCGACTCGCCCGCATCGCCCCCCAGACCACCAACGGTCGGCCCAAAGGCACTCTGTGAGCTTGCCCCGGCCTTTAGTTCAAACGACGGACGGATGTAATTGATACCACCGGACACGGCAGTCCCATCGATCTGCGTCATCGCCGCCGGGTTGCCGATCATCCCGCTCGCCTCACCATTGCCCGTGGCGAGGTTCGCGTAGGCCTGACCGAGATCGGTGGCGTTCTTCTCCATCAGCGCAAAGCCGGCGCCCTGGGCCTGACCGGCCATCATGGCCATCGACAGCGACACGGCGGTCGCGAGCGTCGTCTTGTGGATACGGTTCACGGTGTGACTCCTCTCTTTCCTTTGGTTTTTTCTATTAGATTTTTGTGACGGACAGGTCGCTTCTAGCGAGCGCACCGTAGGAGCGCCTTCAGGCGCGATAGGCTGAATTTTCCCCGCGGTTGTCGCGGAGCAATCGCGGCTAAAGCCGCCCCTACCATGACGCTAGCGCCCGGCGAACAGCTCGGCGATGTCCTCGGCGTGTTCCTTCTCGATCAGCGGTCGCTTGAGCTTCTGCGTGGGCGTCATCAGCCCGTCCTCGATCGTCCACGGCTCGGTGAGGATCTTCACGCGGCGGATCTGGGCATACCCGGGAAAGTCCTCCAGGCGCGAATTGACGCGCTTCAATACCAGGCGCTCGACGAAGCGGTCGGTGAGTGTCTCCGGGTCCTCGGGGTCCATGTCGAACTCGCGCATCAGCGCGGCGAAGGCCTCGGGCTCGACCACCACCAGCGCCGCCAGCTGGTGCTGACCTTCCCCCAGCACCAGCACCTGGTCGACCAGCGGGTCGAGACCGATAGCCGACTCCATCGCCGCCGGCGGCACCTTCTCGCCGTTGGCCATCACGATGATGTCCTTGAGCCGGCCGGTGATGCGGATGTGGCCGTCCTCGTCGATGGCCGCCTGATCGCCGGTATGGAGCCAGCCCTGTTCGTCGATGGCCACGGCAGTGGCCTCCTCGTTCTTCCAGTAGCCCTGCATCACCCCGGCGCCCTTGACCAGGAGCTCGTCGTGCTCGCCGAGACGCACCTCGACACCCTCGAGCACCGTGCCAATGGTTTCGGGGCGGTTGTCCTCGGGGCGGTTGACGGAGACCACGGGGCTGGCCTCGGTCAGGCCGTAGCCCTGCAGCACCGGCACGCCAATGCCGGTGAACACCGTCGCCAGTTCGGGAGACAGTGGCGCCCCGCCGCAGATGGCGTAGCGCAGCCGTCCGCCGAGCCGTTCGCGGAGCTTGTGGGCCACCAGACGATCGAACAGCGGCCAGAAGGCGGCCTTCACGGCACTGCCGCCCCGGCCTTGAGCGCGCTCGAAGCGGGCCGTGCCCACCGACACGGTGCGATCGAACAGGGTCTGCGCGACCTTGCCCTTCTTCTTCAGGGCCGAGCCGATGCGGTCGTAGACGCGCTCGTAGACCCGCGGCACGGAGATCAGCAGGGTCGGCTTGATGATGCCCAGATCCTCACCCAGCTGCTGCGCCGAGCGGGCGAAGGCGACGGTCGAGCCGCAGATCATCGGCAGGTAGTAGCCACCGGTGCGCTCGAGGGTGTGCGACAGCGGCAGGAAGGAGAGGAACAGGTCGTCGCCGGTGATTGAGGCGACCTTCGAGCAGGCAAACGCGTTTTCCAGCATGTTGCTGTGCGTGAGCATCACGCCCTTGGCCCGCCCGGCCGTGCCCGAGGTGTAGACGATCGAGGCCAGCGTCTGGCCGTCGGCCTCCAGGCGCACCGGCTCGCCGCGCGCGCCGAAGGTCCAGTCGGCGAAGGACTCCAGGTGCTTGTCCTTGGCGCCGTCCTCCACGTCGACCGGCGCGAGCGTGATGATGTGCTTGAGCGTCTCGAAGCCGTCGGAGACGGCCTCCAGCCCGCGCCACTGGCGCCGGCCATCGACGACAAGCAGCTTCGCCCCGGTCTCCTTGATGATCTTCGCCACGTTCTGTGGCCGGTCGTCCGTGTACAGCGGCACGGTCACCAGCCCGAGACCCAGGGCGGCCTGGTCGAACAGCACCCATTCGCGGGCGTTCTTCAGCATCATCGCGATGCGATCACCGGCCTCCAGACCGTCACGCCTCATCGCCGCCTGGATGCGCCCCACTTCATAGGCCATGTCGCCCCAGGTGGTGTCGATCCAGTCCTGGCAGCCGGGGTCGTACTGGCGATACGCGATCGCCTCCGGCGTGCGCTCGACGCGCTCGAAAAAAAGCCCGCTCAGGTTGACGGCCTGGGCAGGCGTGACGCGGTGATCCGCCAAGTGACTGGCGTGGGTCGGGTTGGGCGAGGACATCGTTTTCCTCCGGCTAACATCCTGATAGTGGCCGGAGTGTATCAGTGCCGATACACGAGGTAACGGCATAGAGTTTTATGCCCCATCAACGCCCAAAACCCTGTTGCAAGGCCATTTATCAGCCAATCGAAGATTCAGTGGTGATCCAGCGTCCTGGCACAGGAGGCAGGTTTCGCACGCCGGTCGCGTGGTGCAGCTCGAATTAATCGCCGTGCGCGGCGTGCGAGGGTCTTTTCTTGCTTGTCCAAGAAAAGACCCGAAAAGAAGGACACCCCACGGCTTGGCCCTTCGGGCCTTCGAGGCCGGACACAGTCCGACCCCGAAGCCTCACGACCGACGGCTGTCTCGGGGCCGGCTCGACGCGACGTCGTGTCGCGGCGAGCCTCGGAGCGACGTCCCTGTCGCTCCGACCCCGGCCATCCGCCGGCCGTGAGGCAAACCGAAAGGGGATGAAACCTTCGCTTCACGCCATGCAGAGATTTGGTGTTTCGGCACCTTCCGATCGAATCAGATGGCGACCGGATCGATCTCCTGGGTGACGCTGTCGCCACGCTCAATCTCGGCGCGACGCAACTCGTATTCCATCTGCAGGTTCAGCCAAAAGCGCGCCGTGGTGCCGAAGTAGCGCGCCAGGCGCAATGCCGTGTCCGCCGTCACGCCCCGGCGCTCGAGGACGATGTCGTTGATCCGGCTGGGCTGCACCTTCAGCGCCCTGGCGAGCGCGTTGGCGCTCATCTCCATCGGCTCGAGATAGTCCTCGCGCAGGATCTCGCCCGGGTGGACCGGGCGCATGCCGTTGCCAATCATGACGCCACCACGTATGCGATCAGCCCCGCAACAACCCCTTGACGCTGATGTCCTCGTCAAGCGCGGGCCAGTGAATCCCCTCGCCGTCTCCAAGAAGCTCGAATCTCTCGAGTTGCTTGCGATCAGCGCCCGCCAGCGAGGGGAACCATGCCAAGGGCACGCTGATTTTGCGGCCATCCACCAGCACGACCGTCATGTCGTCTTCACCGAACAACACCCGCTCGGCTCGAGGCTGCGCCTCAACCGCCAATGTGCTCATTCCAGGCCTCCAGAAAAGTGTCCTGATTCGTCCGAACGATATCCATTATGGTCCGGAGTTCATGGGACGGAAAGTGGCTCGAACTGGCGAGCGCAACCGGCTTAAGCCAGCATTTCGCCAAGAGGCGATCCCTCTGCACGTGAATATGCGGCGGCTCACCGTGCTCGTTGCTGTAGAAGAAGAATCGATATGGTCCCGATCGAAGCACTGTCGGCATACGCGTCCCTGCGTTAGCTACTTGGGCGATTACAGAATCGTTGCACAATTCCGACGCTCATCAATATGGCGTGGAGGAACGTTTCGCACGCCGTTTGCGGGGGATGGCACAAATCGTCCGCCGTGCCCGGCGTGCGAGGGTCTTTTCTTGCTTGTCCAAGAAAAGACCCGAAAAGAAGGACACCCCACGGCTTGGCCCTTCGGGCCTTCGAGGCCGGACTTTTGTCCGGCCTCGAAGCCTCACGACCGACGGCTGGCCAGGGAATCTCTGCACGAATCGATGGTGCCTCTGGCTCGCGGGTTTGTTCGCAATCGAGGCGCCGGACCGAAGGCGGGCTCATTGCCCGTCGAGGGACGGCAACGACGAGTGCGGGCTAACCCGCGAGCCCCGCACGGGCGGGCCGCCAAGGGCCCATCTGCGGCGTTGCGGCGCTTGCGAATGGCGACGGCCATTCACGGCGCACCGCGCCTTGCATATGGACCCTTGGAGGTCCCGCAGAGGCACCATCGATTCGTGCAGAGATTCCCTACGGGCCGGCTCGACGCGACGTCGTGTCGCGCTGAGCCTCGGAGCGACGTCCCTGTCGCTCCGACCCCGGCCAACCGCCG
The DNA here is from genome assembly GCF_003932495.1 of Guyparkeria sp. SCN-R1. Classification (GTDB taxonomy): domain Bacteria; phylum Pseudomonadota; class Gammaproteobacteria; order Halothiobacillales; family Halothiobacillaceae; genus Guyparkeria. The sequence continues at coordinate 312,656 of NZ_QZMT01000001.1, read as the reverse complement.
GCCGTGAGGCAAGCCGTCAAGGGGGAAGCCTCCGTTATCCGCCGTGCGGCACGCTGGCACCGACCCGTCTGCCTACACATCAAGGCAAGTACACCGCGTGAACACGCGGTCTATGCAAATCGAAGGGTGAGCCCCCTTACGCCTTGCCTCGCGAGCGGGGAATCGCAGGGTCGGGCTCGCATGGACGCGAGCCCGAGGTTCGCCGCGACACGACGTCGCGTCGAACCGACCCGTCCGCGCTTCCCCGTTCTCGAGGCTGATCGCGCCAGCGATCAGGCCCGCAGGGCCAAGGCGTCGGGGTGTCCTTCTTTTCGCCCCTTTTCTTGGACAAGCAAGAAAAGGGGCTCGCGCGCTTACGCACTCAGCCCCAACGAAGCCAGAAGTTGCAATGAGCGCGCGAAATCGCATTTGGTGTGGAGGGAAGGATTCGAACCTTCCTTACGCTTACTCTCCCAGCAAGCGACATATATCAACCCTACCCTGCCTTTCGATTGGGAGCGTGAACCAAGCCAGGTCTCCACAGAAGCGCCACACTTACCCAAACGCTTATCTCAACGATGATCGGGTTCTTCATAATCACCTCCATAAATGTGACATTAAACATTTTCGTGAAGATGGTTACGCCCCCAATCGAGACAGCGATAGAAGCCTCCATAGTCACTTGCAGCTGGAAGCCAGTTAATATTTCTTAGGGTATCAAATACCCTCTTTCGGCGGAATATGACCAAAGCTCGTTGCCAGATTTCGCTGAGCTGATGTTAGCGCCGGCCAAATAACATGAACCTTGCTCAGGCTCATATCCCTCAAGTCGTCTTTGTATTTATTTCTTTTCAAACTTACTTTGAAGAAAGACGCACTATGATCAATCGAATGCTCCTTGAGCCTCCATAGGACAACAAAGGCCTGTTTCGGCGTGAGGTATTTATTTTTTTGGTAGTACTTGAGGGCGTTACTCAAGATGCCATTGCTTTCTTTTTGCGAGACCAGCTCCAGAGCCCTAATGCACGAATCCAGCCTCATTTTATTTTTTATAGATTCAAGCTTTTTCCTCGCCATACCTTGATCAAGAAGTTCGCCATCTTCAAACACCTGAACATCGAACTTAAGTATGCAACTTGAGCCAACCCACAAACGGCCACCGGTATTGCGGTTCTCTATTTCAAAGTGGTATCGCAACTGCTCTTGGTCGCATAGCTGGCAAACCTCCTCGGAGTCTTCATGGTCTTCCACATTATCGGTAAAAAACCATTCACCGAACGCTTCAGGCAAGGTGCCCGCCAAGGAAAGTGGCAGGATATTGTCGGCGACTCGCTGCGGATAAGTGCTCATAGACCAGCCTCACTGCACAGTGACTTTGAACACCAAAACTACACAAAAAGCCTAGCCATGCAAATAATAAAAGACTGCATGACAACAAAGAGGTAGAGAGCAGAACGAAGATACTGCCCAGCTCACGGCACTATGAGAATGCTCATCCGGAACAATCAATGCCCACTGCGACCCGGATAATAAGCCGCCGCCCTGGTAACGGTATCCAGCTCCTCCAACCGCTCCATCAACGTCGCCTCCGGCGCCACCCGCCACTCATCGGCAAGACGAAACGCCCCCCGCCCCAATTCACTCTGCACCTCGACAATCACCGGCAGCCCCTCCGCCTCGCGGAACGGCTCGATAATGTCGAGCAACCGCTCGGTCGCCTCGATGCCGCAGTCGGGAGTGAGCGCGATGGTGACGCACTGCGCGAACCGCGCCCGCGCCTCCCCAAGCGTGTAAAGCCGCTTGTGACGAATCCGCAGGTTGCCGTTGAAAGAGTCAAAGGAGACGTCACCCTCGACGATCACTAGCTGGTCGCGGCCAACGCGGTCGGCCAGGGTCTCGATGTCGTCGCCCACCAGGCGCATCTCGCCGCGACCGTGGCCATCGTCCAGGGTGACGAACAGCTGCTTGTCGCCGCTCTGCGTGCGCATGGTGCGCTCGGCGACGCACAGCCCGGCCACCACCGCCGGCGTGCCGCGCACGAAGCCACCACCGGCGGCGGCCGCGGCGGCCTCGGCCTTGTCGGTGAGCGCGTCGAGACGCCCGGTAATGAAGCACGCGAGTTCATCGAGGTACTGGTTGATCGGGTGGCCGGTGAGGTACAGCCCGAGCATGTTCTTCTCGAGGCGCAGGCGCTCGTCGTCGGACCATTCCGGCACCGCCTTGATGGGACTGGCAACGGCGGTTTCCGGCTCGTCCATGCCGCCGAACAGATCGCTCATGCCGGCCTCGGCGGCGTTGGCCACCTGACTGGCCGCCTTCATCGCCTCGGGGATGTGGGCGTGCAGGGCGGCGCGTGAGGGCCCGAGTTCGTCGAGCGCCCCGGCGCAGACCATGGCTTCCAGCACCCGCTTGTTGAGCGTGCCGGCACCGACGCGCTGGCAGAAGTCGTTCATGTCGCGGAACGGGCCGTTCTCGGCGCGCTCCTCGACGATGCGCTGGATGACGCCCTCGCCCACCCCGCGGATCGCACCGAGGCCGTAGACGATCTCGCGCTCGCCGCCGGCGGCAAAGCGATAGGCACAGCGCTGCACGGACGGTGGGACCACCGCCAGCTCCATGCGCCGGCATTCCTCGATCAGCCCCACCACCTTGTCGGTGTTGTCCATATCCGCGGAGAGCACGGCGGCCATGAAGAACGCCGGGTAGTGCGCCTTGAGCCAGGCGGTCTGGTAGGCGACCAGCGCGTAGGCGGCCGAGTGCGACTTGTTGAAGCCGTAGCCGGCAAATTTTTCCACCAGGTCGAAGATGTAGCCGGCCTGGTCGACGTCGACGCCCTTCGCCGATGCGCCATCGAGGAAGATCTGGCGCTGCTTGGCCATTTCTTCGGCCTTCTTCTTGCCCATTGCCCGGCGCAGCAGGTCAGCGCCGCCCAGCGTGTAGCCGGCCAGGATCTGGGCGATCTGCATGACCTGTTCCTGGTAGACGATTACCCCGTAGGTGGGCTTCAAGACCTCCGTGAGCCAGGGGTGGAGGTACTCGACCTCCTGCTCGCCCTTCTTGCGCAAGATGAAGTCGTCGACCATGCCCGAGTCGAGCGGGCCCGGGCGGAACAGGGCCACCAGGGCGATGATTTCCTCGAAGTTGTCCGGCTGGAGCTTCTTGATCAGCCCCTTCATGCCCTTGGACTCGAGCTGGAATACCGCGGTGGTCTCGCACCGCTTCAACAGCTCGAAGCTCTTGGGGTCGTCCATCGGGATCGCCGAGATGTCGATCGGCTCCTCGCCGGCCTGCTCGCGGGTGGCATTGATGGCCTTGAGCGCCCAGTCGATGATGGTGAGGTTGCGCAGGCCGAGGAAGTCGAACTTGACCAGGCCCACGGCCTCGACGTCGTCCTTGTCGAGCTGGGAGGCCGGCGAGGCGTGGTTGGCCTCGCAGAACATCGGCGTGAAGTCGGTGAGCTTGGAGGGCGCGATCAACACCCCGCCGGCATGCTTGCCCACGGAACGCGGCAGGCCCTGCAGGGCGCCGCCCATGTCGATGATGGCCTGGACCTCCTCGTCGCGGTCGTAGAGATCCTTCAAGTCGGCCGAGTAGCGCTCGGGTTCCTTCTGGCTCTTTTCCGTGCGTCCGAGGGCATCGTCAAGCGAGACATCCATGCCCGGCTTGAAGGGGATGAGCTTGGCGATCCGGTCGACGAAGCCGTAGGGATAGCCCAGCACCCGGCCGACGTCGCGGACCACCGCCTTGGCGGCCATGGTGCCGTGGGTGGCGATCTGCGAGACCGCGTCGCGGCCGTAGCGTTCGGCGACGTAGTCGATCACCCGGTCGCGGCCTTCCATGCAGAAGTCGATATCGAAGTCGGGCATCGAGACCCGCTCGGGGTTGAGGAACCGCTCGAACAGCAGGTCGTAGGCCATCGGGTCGATGTCGGTGATCAATAGCGCCCAGGCGACGATCGAACCGGCACCCGAACCCCGCCCCGGCCCGACGGGGATGTCCTGGCGCTTGGCCCACTGGATAAAGTCCGCGACGATCAGGAAGTAGCCGGGGAAGCCCATCTGGATGATGACGTCCAGCTCGCGCTCGAGGCGCTCGCGGTAGGTCTGGTGGTCTTCCGCCGAGACGCGCTCGAGGCGTTGCTCCAGCCCCTGCGCGGAGAGCTCGCGCAGGTAGTCCGACTCGGTCTGCCCCGCGGGCGTCGGGAAGTTGGGCAGGAAGTTCTCGCCGAGTTTCAGCGTGACGTTGCAGCGCTCGGCAATGGCGAGGCTGTTGTCGATCGCCTCCGGGATGTCGGCGAACAGCTCGCGCATCTCGTTGGCGGTGCGCAGGTACTGGCGGTCGGAGTAGTCGCGCGGGCGGCGCGGGTCCTCGAGCGTGCGGCCCTGGTTGATGCAGACGCGCACCTCGTGGGCATCGAAGTCGGTCTGGTCGAGAAAGCGTACGTCGTTGCTCGCAACCACCGGCAGATCATTGGCGATGGCGAGATTCACCGCCGACTCGATGAGCGCGCCCTCGTTGACGCGGTTGGTGCGCGTGAGCTCCAGATACAGCCGATCGGGGAAACGCTCGGTCCAGAACGCCAGCGCGTCGTCGACGACGTGATCCAGCCCGTGGACCAGACCGCGGCCCAGATCGCTGTCCACGCCGATCAGGGCGATCAGGCCATCGCTCTTCTCGGGCGTGAGCCAGTCACGGTTCAGGCAGGGCTTGTCGTCGTGCTGGCCCTCGCAGTAGGCCTGCGAGAGCAGCTCGGTCAGGTGCAAAAAGCCGGTGTCGTTCTGCGCGAGCAGCACCACGCGCGACGGCGGGGTCTGCGCGTTCTCGTAGAGCAGGCAGTCCGCGCCGAAGATCGGCTTGATGCCGGCACCGAGCGCGGCCTTGTAAAACTTCACCATCGCGAACAGGTTGCCCTGGTCGGTCAGGGCGATGGCGGGCATGCCGCGTTCCTTGGCGTGCTTGACCGCGTCCTTGACGCGCAGGGTGCCGTCGATCAGCGAGTACTCGCTGTGTACGTGGAGGTGGACGAAGCTCATGCGGCCACCTCCCCCGACGCGAACGAGCCGTGCCCGCCCAACCTGCGGCGGCATGCGGAAGCCGGGACCCGCGCCGGCGGCGCGGTTCGCTTGCAGGGCAAGCTCGCACGGAACATCGCCATTACCGTAGGAGCGGCTTTAGCCGCGATACCCGCAGGTACCAATGCCAGACCATCGCGCCTGAAGGCGCTCCTACGGGCAGAGGCGGCAGGATCGGCTTGGTGACGCGTCATGCGAAAAGCGCTCATTTGCCCTCCAGCATGGCCAGCGTCTCGGCTTCCATGTCCTTGAGATCCTGCATCTCGCCGTCGGTAAAGCCGGCGGCCTTGCGGCCGACCTCGTCGTAAGGCCCGCGGATGCGCCCGGCCATGTACTGCTGCAACAGCTCACGGAAGGTGGTGCGCGGGTCGACGCGACGTTGTTCGCAGGCGTAGCGGAACCAGCGCGTGCCGATGTGGACGTGCTGGATTTCCTCGTTGTAGATCACGTCGAGGATGTCGATCAGCGGCTGGTCGTCGTACTGGGCAAGCTTGCGCTGGATACCGGGGGTCACGTCCAGCCCGCGGGCCTCGAGCACGCGCGGGATCAGCGCCATGCGCACCAGCACGTCGTGCTCGGTGCCGTGAACGGTTTCCCACAGGCTGGCGTGGGCCGGGAAGGAGCCGTACTCGTAGCCGCGCTCGCGCAGGTAGGCATTGAGCAACTCGAAGTGCTTGGCCTCGTCGCGGGCCACCGACAGCCAGTCACGGTAGAAATCCGCCGGCATCACATCGAAGCGATAGCAGGCATCCAGGCCGATGTTCATGGCGTTGAACTCGATATGCGCGAAGGAATGCGCCATCGACGCGCGGCCCTCCAGCGTGGCCGGGCCGCGCTTGGGCACGTCGCGGGGTGCGACCAGCGTTGGGCGCTCCGGGCGGCCCGGGTCGGGGACCGGTTCGACCGACGCCGGCGGGAGCGGCACCTGGGCATCCGGCATGGCCATCGCCTCGTCATGGAGCGCGCGGACGGCATCGGCCTTGGTCGCCGGATCGTTGTCGCGCAGGGCCCGGCCGGCGCGCTCGCGGAGCGTGTCGGTCATGCCCGCCCTCCCCGCTTGGCACCACGCTTCTGGGCGCGCTGGCTCAAGAAGTCGCGCAGGTCGTCCTCGAGTTGGCGATAGCGGGCGATCGCGGCCCGCCCGGTCTCGGTCACGGTGGCGTGACCACCGCCGGCGCCACCGACTTCCTTGGCGACATACGGCTCGTCTTCGAGCTGGTTGACCTCCTGGATCAGCGACCAGGCGCGCTTGTAGCTCATGCCCAGGGTGCGGGCGGCATGGCTGATCGAACCCAACTCGTCGATCGCCTCCATCAGCCGCACCTTGCCCACCCCCAGGTAGTGCTCGCCGGCCTCGTCGATCAGCCACAGACGGGCGTGGATGCCCGGGGCATAGGCCTGTCCGGGAAGGCGATTCTGGCGGGATTTCTTCGGCATGCGCGATCGATCCGTGACGGGGCGGATGGGGGAGAATTTCTGTGCCCCATGATACCCGAGCGGGCCGACCGGGTGGCAAGGGAAGCCCGATGAATTCGAGCCCGAGCGCATTCTGGCCGGGACGGCCGCGGACGCGGCCCGCTACCTCGCCGAAAAATATCGTAGGAGCGCCTTCAGGCGCGAGGGTCTGGTTTTGGCACCTGAGGGTTTCGCGGCTAAAGCCGCTCCTACGGCGGGCCCCGATCAGCCGCGACGGGTATCGAGCGCGTCGCGGGTGGCCTCGCCAACGAAGATCAACAGAACCAGGGTGCCCACCAGGACGAAGAAGGTCGAGACCGACAGCCACCAGGCGTCGATGTTCGACTTGCCCTGCGAGAGCAGCTCGCCCAGAGAGGGTGTAGACGGCGGCACGCCCAGTCCGAGGAAGTCGAGGCTGGTCAGCGCCAGCACGGCCCCGGAGATGCGGAATGGCAGGAAGGTAATCACCGGGGTCATGGCATTGGGCATCAAGTGGCGGAACATCAACCGGGGGCCCGACACCCCCAGCGCGCGGGCGGCACGCACGTAGTCGAGGTTCCGCCCCTTGAGGAATTCGGCGCGCACGTAATCCGATAGCCCCATCCAGCCGAATAGCGCCAGCAACGCCAACAACAGCCCGATCGACGGCTCGAAGATCGAGGCGAAGATGATCAGCAGGTAAAGCTCCGGCAGCGCCGCCCAGACCTCGATGAAACGCTGGAAAACGAGATCGGTCTTGCCGCCGAGATACCCCTGCACCGCCCCGGCGAGCACGCCGATCGCCGTGCCGATCACCGTCAACGCCAGCGCGAACAGCACCGAAATGCGAAACCCGTAGATCAGCCGTGCGGCGACGTCGCGACCGCGATCGTCGGTGCCCAGCAGATGGCGACTATTGGGAGCGGCCGGATTGGGCTCCTCGTTGTAGTAGTCGATGGTGTCGAAGGAGAACGGGATCGGAGCGCGAATCACCCAGCCCTCACGCTCGATCAGCTCGATGACGTGCGGATCGGTGTAGTCGGCCGTCGACGCGAAATCCCCGCCGAAGCGTGTCTCGGGGTAGTCGTTCCACAGCGGGAACAGCATCTCGCCCTGGTACTGGACCAGCAGCGGACGGTCATTGGCGATCAGCTCGGCACCAAGACTCAGGACGAACAGGGCGAGAAACACCCACAGGCTGATCCAGCCACGACGATGGCGACGAAAGCGCTTCCAGGCCCGAGCGGCCGTGGAGACCTGGCCCTCGGTGCCTGCGCCCTTGGCGACGGCGGTATCCGCTCCTGCATCGACGATCGACATCTAGGCTCCTTCCTCCCTCATCAGCGGACCGCCTCGAAGTGGATCCGCGGGTCGACCCAGACGTACACCAGATCGGAGAGCAACTTGCCGAACAACCCGATCAGGCTGAAGACGTAGAGCGTACCCAGCACCACGGGATAGTCACGCTGCAGCACGGCGTTGTAGGAGAGCAACCCCAGCCCGTCAAGCGAAAAGATGGTCTCGATCAGCAGGCTGCCGGTGAAGAATGCACCGATGAACGCCGCCGGAAAACCGGTGACGATCGGGATCAGCGCGTTGCGAAAGACGTGGCGGTAGAGCACCGTGCGCTCGGCCAGGCCCTTGGCGCGCGCGGTGAGCACGTACTGCTTGCGGATTTCTTCGAGGAAGCTGTTCTTGGTCAGCATGGTCATCACCGCGAAGTTGCCCACCACCATCGCCGTGATCGGCAGCACCAGGTGCCAGAGGTAATCCAGTATTTTCCCCATCAGCGACAGCTGCTCGAAGTTGTCCGAGGTCAACCCACGCAGCGGGAACCACTGCACGAAGCTGCCGCCGCCGAATAGCACCAAGAGCACCAGGCCGAGCACGAAGCCCGGGATGGCGTAGCCGACCAGGATCACCGTCGAGGTGATCGAGTCGAACTTGCTGCCGTCGCGCACCGCCTTGGCCACCCCGAGGGGGATGGAGACGAGATAGGTGAGCAGGAAGGTCCACACCCCGAGACTGATCGAGACCGGCAGCTTCTCGACGATCAGCTCGCCGACGGACCGCTGGTAGAAGTACGACTCGCCCAGATCGAAGGTCAGGTAGTTACCGAGCATATCGCCGAAGCGCTGGTAGGCCGGCTGGTCGAAGCCGTAGAACTCGCGGAACTGCTCGATCTGCTCCTCGCCCAGGCCTTGTTCCCCGCGGTAGAGCCCGCCGGTGAACTGCCCGCCGGACTCGGCCGCCGCGCCCTGCGTGCCGCCCTTCAACTGCATCATCAGCTGCTCGACCGGCCCGCCGGGGACAAACTGAATCACGGCAAACGAGATCAGCAGGATCCCGAACAAGGTCGGGATCATCAGGGCGAGGCGCTTGGCAATATAGGCGCCCATCTACTCTGCTCCGCCCCTGTCGTTGGGTCCGCTGTTCGGGCTGGCCGGGATGCGTGAGACCGGCGCCTCGCCATCGCAGTTCTCCACGCAGACCACGCGACGTTCGACCTGCCCGCCGCAGCCGACGTAGCACTGGTCGAAGGCGGCCTGGCAGCCGCAATCGATGTTGCATTCCTGGTCGATCACCGCCGCGCGAATCGCTTCGCGACTGGGCGCCTCGGGCGGTATCGGCGGGTCGTCGTGGAAGCGGTCGGTGAACCAGAACGAGGCCGGGTAGCCGTAGTAGAACGGGTCACGGTACAGCCCGAACTGCATGGCGCGGTCGAGCTGGTAGTACTGGCGCTCGCGCATGTAGACGCGCCGCTCGGCGTCGTACTGGCGCAGGGCCTGATCGAAGGCGGCATCCACCTGCGGGCCGATGCCGGCGATGCAGCTCTGCCGACGCGACTGGCAATCGGACTGGCAGGCCTGCATGTCGGTCTGGCAGCCCTGCAGGCAGGACAGCCCCGCCTGGCTCGTGGGTGGCAGGTAGCGCACCTCGGTGGCATAGCGCGGACCGGCGCAGCCAGCCAGTACCACGACGGCTGCCAGGGCCAACAGGGCCAACAGCGGGGCCATTCGCCCCGCACCGATCCAATCAGGCGAGTCGGTGCGTGACACCGGCCGGTCGTTTGTTTTCATGACGGGCTCCCTCCATTCAGGCTGCTCACGTCGTTGACCACCGGCCCCGGCTGGGGTTCGGCGTGTGTCTCCCACCAGGTCTGCATCACCCATTCCGCCCCACTGAAATAACGCGGCAGCGGCTCGTCGTGGTAGTCAAAGCGGTTCCACCACGCCAACCGATGCGCGCCGATGTACCAGTTGGGCACCAGGTACTCGTTCCACATGAGCACCCGATCGAGCGCGCGGCAGGCGGTAACCAGGGCCCCACGATCCTCGGCGTAAATCACCGCATCGATCATCGCATCGACCGCCGGGTCGTCGATACCACTGTAGTTCCTCGAGCCCTCACGTTGCGCCGATTCGCTGCCGAACATCTCGCGCAGCTCGTTACCCGGCGACTGCGACTGGCCGTAGGACACGACGGTCATGTCAAACTCGAAGCGGTTCATGCGCCGCTGGTAGAGGGCTACGTCGATGGTTCGGTAGGAGACATCGATGCCCAACCGACGCAGGTTGTAGGCAAACGGCGCGACGATGCGTTCGAAGCCGCGCTGCGACAGCATGATCTCGAAGGAAAATGCCTGACCGTCGGCGTTGCGCAACTTGCCGTCTTCCAACCCCCAGCCGGCCTGGGCCAGCAGTTGCTGGGCCTCGACCAGGTGCTGTCGCTGGATCTCGGGATTCGGCGCGAACGGCACCACGTGCGCCTGCTCGAACAACTCGGGCGGCAACTGCTCGCGGAATGGTTCCAGCAACTCGAGCTCGGTGCCTTCGGGTATGTTCCGTGCGGCCAGCTCACTGTTCGCGAAGTAACTCTCGCAACGACTGTACTGACCGTAGAACAGGTGCACATTCGACCAATGAAAATCGAAGGCGAGATTGAGTGCACGGCGAACGCGTCGATCCTGGAACAGCGACCGGCGGGTGTTCATGGCAAACCCCTGCATGCCGGCGTTGTTGCGATGCGGGATCTCGCGGCGACGGATGCGCCCCTGGTCAAACGGCTTGCCGTGGTAGGCGCGTGCCCAGCGCTTGGAATTGGTTTCATGGAAGACGTCGAACTCGCCGGCCTTGAACGCCTCGAGCGCCACCGTCTCATCCTTGTAGTACTTGAACCCCAGCGTGCGGAAGTTGTGCATGCCCTGGTTCACGCCGAGATCCTGCGCCCAGTAGTCGTCACGACGGCGATAGCGGATGTTGCGACCGAAGTTGACCGCCTCGATCTGGTAGGGGCCGCTGCCCGGCAACGGCGTGCGCGAATGCTCGGCAAAATCGACGTCGATCAGGGCATCCCGGGAAAACACCGGCAGTTCGCCAATGATCATGTGCAACTCGGGATTTGCGCGACGGAAATCGAACCGCACGTGCAAGGGGTCGACCGCCGTGGCCCCCGCCACGTCGGCCCAGTAGTAACGATAGCGCGGGTGCCCGGCCTCGCCCACCAAGGTCTCGAAACTGAACACCACGTCTCGGGCGGTGACCGGCCGTCCATCGACGAAACGCGCCTCGCGGTTGATGCGAAACGTCGCCGACAGGCCATCATCGGCCAGCTCGAGCCGATCGGCCAGCAGGCCGTAGACGGAAAACGGCTCGTCCCAGGCCCGCACCACCAGCGTGTCAAAGAGCAAGGTGTTGGTGCCGGCGGCGGCCAACCCCTTGAGCAGGAAGGGATTGAGCGAATCGAAGGAGCCGAATACCGACAACGTCAGGGATCCCTCGCGTGGGGCGGCCGGATTGACGTAATCGAAATGCGGGAATTCCACCGGGTAGGCAGGCGAATAGCCCAATCCCTCGGCAAAGCCGGCGGCCCTTGTCAGCGTCGGCAGGGTCGACATCGCGGCCAGGCCACCCAGCCCGGCAATCCGGCGCAGGAACGCACGCCGGTCGGGCAACAGGCAGTTTGTCCCCTCAACGGGGGGATCGGCCGCCTCGATACAATCGATCGGCCGCAATCTGGCGGCTGTGGGATGCTTGTTGCTCATCAGGCGAATACAATACGGTGAAAGTCGAACGCAGGCCAAGCATCACCGGGCGTTTTTACCCGCCCTCATCGATGCCGCCGCCCCCACCTTTGGAAAACAGGAGAGACCCATGGGATTCCTATCCGGCAAGCGCGCCCTGATTACCGGCATTGCCAACAACCGCTCGATCGCCTACGGCATCGCCGAGGCCATGCACCGCGAAGGTGCCGAGCTGGCCTTCACCTACCTCAACGACCGCTTCAAGCCGAAGGTCGAGAAGGCCACCAAGGATCTGGGATCCTCGATCTACCTGCCGCTGGACGCCACCGATGACGCACAGGTCGACGCGCTGTTCCCGGCGCTGGCCGAGCACTGGCCCGAAGGCGTGGACATCGTGATCCACGCGATGGCCTTCGCCCCGCGCGAGGCGCTCGACGGTGATTTCCTCGACGGCATGTCCCGTGAGGCCTTCGCCCAAGCGCACGACGTCTCGGCCTACTCGCTGGCCGCCCTGGCCAAGGCCGGTGAGAAGTACATGCGTGATGAAGGCGCCCTGCTCACCCTGAGTTACCTCGGCGCCGAGCGCGTCATGAAGAACTACAACGTCATGGGCGTGGCCAAGGCCTCGCTCGAGGCCACGGTCCGCTACCTGGCCGCCTCCAAGCTCGGCGAGCGCGGCATCCGTGTCAACGCGATCTCGGCCGGCCCCATCAAGACGCTGGCCGCCTCGGGTATCGGCGACTTCAAGGGCTTCCTCGACTACGTCTCCACGAATGCCCCGCTGCGTCGCAATGTCACCATCGAGCAGGTCGGCAACACGGCTGCCTTCCTCTGCTCGGACCTGGCCTCCGGGATCACCGGCGAGAACGTGCACGTCGATTCCGGCTACTTCATCACCGGCATGGGTCGCTGCGAAGACTGACCCGGCCCAGTCGGTAGCGACGCGAGTTCAGGGCGCCTTCGGGCGCCCTTTTTCGTTACCTCGCCCGCACGCACTGGCAAGACCGATAAAAACACGAGGTACGGCCGAGAAAACTTTGATTGGAAAAGAACATTTCCCACCACCAAGATCAGTTAACTAGGAATATCAGTGAATCAGGACATACTGGAGGAAACAGGGACGATGGATACCGGCATCCGCAAGGTCTTTCATTTTGGCGAACAGGTCGACGAGTACCCGGTCCGGGTCATCAACGAGCGCGAGGCGCGAGCGGCCGCCGGTCTGCTGGCGCTGTTCGCGGGGTTTGCCTTCGCCCAGGGGTTTCTCAGCGGTGATTTCATGTGGGAGCGCCTGTTGATCCTCGCCTTCACGGTGGAGTTCGGCGTCCGGGTGCTGATCAATCCGCAGTACGCGCCGTTCATGATCATGGGTCGCCTGATCACGCGCAACCAGGAGGTCGAATACGTCGGGGCTCCGCAGAAACGGGTGGCCTGGGGGATCGGCCTGCTGATCGCGGCCTTCATGATCTGGGTGGTGTTCGTCGAGGCGAATACCGGCCTGCTGAACCTGGTCGGCTGCTCGGCCTGCCTGTTGTTCCTGGCCTTCGAGTCGGCCTTCGGCATCTGTCTGGGCTGCGTGGCCTACAACCTGCTCACCGGCAAGCAGGCGCAGCTCTGCCCGGGCGGCGCCTGCCGCATCAAGCAGCTCGAGCCGATCCAGCGGATCAAGTGGTGGCAGGTAATCCTCGTGGTGGCCTTCCTCGGCCTGCTCTGGGCGATTCCGGAGTACAACCTATGGAACATCCAGGACAACGTCGAGGTAGACGACCGCAACTTCGACACCATCGACCTGGACAGCCTCGAATACTGAACTGATCCGGCCGAGGCTTGGCCCCAACGAAAAAGCCCGCCATCGGCGGGCTTTTTGCTGCGCATGGATTCATCCGACCTTAGCCGCGCTCGACGGTCCCGGCCAGTTCACCGGACTCGGCGCCCTCGTCAGGACGCGTATCCATCAGGATGCGGTCCTCGCCACGCAGGCGAGCGACGATCACCGCGCCGGTGGCATCGCTGTAGACGTTGACCGAGGTGCGCAGCATGTCCAGCAAGCGGTCGACGACCAGCAACAGCCCCATGGCCTCCAGCGGCAGGCCGAGGACACCGAGGATCAGGGCGATCGCGACCAGACTCGCCGACGGCACGGCAGCCACGCCGATCGACGTGACCAGGGCGAGGACGACGATCAACACCTGCATCGACAGCGACAGGTCAACGCCGTAGGCCTGGGCGATGAACAGCACCGCGGCACACTCGTAGAGCGCCGTCCCATCCATGTTGATGGTCGCGCCCAGAGGCAGCACGAACGAGGAGGTCTCGCGTGACACGCCGGCCCGCTGCGTGAGCGCCTGCAGGGTGATCGGCAAGGTACCGGCCGACGAAGAGGTGGAAAAGGCGACCAGCAAGGCCGGCCAGATCGCGCGCATGAAACGGATCGGCGAACGCCTCGTAACCAGCCACAGTACCAGCGGCAGGACCACCAAGGCGTGAATCGCCAGCCCCATGACCACGGCCAGGAAGAAGTCGATCAGCGGCAAGATTACCGACAGGCCGCTTTCGGCGATCACGCCGGCCACCAGCGCGAACACGCCGATCGGCGCGGTCTTCATCACCCAGTGGGTGATCTGGATCATCACGTCCTGCACGCCGGCCCAGAAGTCCTTGACCGTCTGCATCCCCGGCGAGGTCGCACGGGTCAGCGCGATACCGAACAGGACCGAAAAGAAAATCAAGCCCAGCATTTGCGCCTCGGCCCCGGCCTGGACGATGTTGGACGGCACCATGTCGCGCAGGATGTTGAAGAACTCGGATAGCTCCTTGCCCTCAAGCCGGCCGCTGACCTCGTCACCGATCGGCGGCAGCGCGACGGTTTCCGACAACGGTTGGCCGCCGGAAATCCCCGGCTGGAACAGGTTCATCACCATCAGGGCCGTGGTGACGGCCAGGGTGGTCGAGAACAGGTAGTAGATGACCGTGCGCCCGGCCATCATGCCAACCCCACCAGCACTGCCGATACTCGCGACGCCGGTAATGATCGACGCGGTGATCAACGGCACGATCAGCATCTTGAGCGCGTCGAGGAACAAGCCGCCGACGAAATCGTAGATGGCCAGCAACGGAATGCCGGCCGCCTCGGTGCCGAACACGGCGCCGAAAAGGAAGGCTGCCGCCAGCGCGGTCAGGATCTGCCAGTGCAAGGCCATGCAATCACTCCTTCTCGCCCACCACCCTCATGGCGGGCGTGGACGGCTGCCGTCAATCGAAGGCGTTTTCGCGAATCTGGACGTCTGCCTCGGCGCGCAACGAGCGCATGAAGGCATCGATCAGACGATTGGCCTGGTTGTTTTCCAACTGGCCGGCCAGTTGGTTGCGGGTCTCGGCGTCCAGTTCGGACGGCTCGCCGGCACGCACACCACTGAGAACGACCACGGCAGCATCGCCGTCGGACAACTGCGTGGTGGTCGTGCTGACCGCCTGATCGCCAGGCCGGGGCAGGCCAAAGGCCGCCGACAGGGCGTCGGCCGGCATCGCCTCATTGGCATCGCCTCGACCCACCCATTGCGCCGGGGTCCAGCTGGCCGCATCGATGTCGGCCACACGCTCGGCCGGATCCTTGCCCGCGACGAGATCGGACTCGATCGCCTCGGCCAGCTCGACGATTGCCGCCTCGACCTGCTCGGCGCGCCACTGAGCGACGACCTGGTCGCGGACCTCCTCGAACGGCATCGGCTGGGCCTCACGATGCTCCTCGACACGCAGGACCACGGCGTGGCTGTTGTCCAGGTCGACGAGCTGGCTGTTGAAGCGCTCCTCGAGCACCGCCTCCTCGAAGGCGGCCTCGCGCACGGCACGACGCTCGCCGATGCCGTCTCCCGCTTCCCGGCTGATCCAGTCACTGGTCTCGATCTCCAGACCGACGGCCTCGGCGGCCGGCACCAGACTGTCCGGCTGCTCGTAGCTCACGCTGGCCAGCTGCTCTGCGGCGTCGTAGTAGGCACGCTCGGCGGCGTCCTGCTTGAGCTGCTCGATCAGCTCGCCCCGCGCCTCTTCCAACGGAGGCACTTCGGCCTGACTGACCTCGTAGACCTGGATCAGGTGCCAACCGAAGCGCGTACGCACCGGCTCGCTGATCTCGCCCTCGCCCAGTTCGGCGACGGCACGGTCGAAGGATTCGGCAATCTCCCCTTCGCCGACGCGACCGAGGTCACCGCCACTATCGCGGGTACTACCGTCATCCGACAGCTCGGCGGCCTTTTCCTCGAAGGTGGTCTCACCCGACTCGATTGCCTCGCGAGCCGCCTCCAGGCGCTCACGCGCCTCGTCGACCGTGGCGGCATCGGCATCGCCGGGCAGCTGGATCAGGATATGGCGGGCACGACGCACGGCCTCGTCGGCCTGACGCTCACGATAGTCCTCGTAGGCAGACTGCAGGGCCGCATCACTGACCTCCTGGGAGGCGGCAAGCTTCTCCGGCGTAATTTCGACGTAGGCCAATTTGACCTGCTCGGGCCGCTGGAAGGCCTCGACACGCTCGTCGTAGTAGGCCTTCAGGGTCGACTCGTCGGGATCGTCGATGCCGGAGGCAACTGCCTGCCGATCGATACGCACCAGTCCGATCTCACGCGACTGATCACGCAGGGCGACCAGCTGGCGCACTTCAGGTTCGGTGACGAAGGCACTGCCGACCAAGGCATTGTCGAGGGTGTTGAACAGTAGGTCGCGTCGCACGTCGTTCTCGAACTGATCGACCGACATGCCCTGCTGGGCCAAGCGACGTTCGTAGGCCTCGCGATCGAACTGCCCGTCGCGCTGGAAGGCGGAGATGCCACGGATCGTGGCGGCCACCAGACCATCGGGGACCGTGTAGCCTTGTTCCCGGGTGAACTGGACCAGCAGGCGCTCGTTGATCATCTGGTCGAGCACCTGACGCTTGAGCCCCATCTGCTCGATCATCTCGGCGGTAACCTTCTGCTCGCTCTGAGCGATCAGCTGCTGCCGGCGCTCGCTGAAGGCCTGGTCAAGTTGACGGGCGGTAATCTCTTCGCCCTCGACCTCGGCTACCAGCGTGTCCTTGCCGCCACCCAGGTATTCGCCCACACCCCACAACGCGAACGGGATGCTGATCAAACCAACGATTACATAAGCCAGCCAGCCGCGAATCTTCTCGCGGATATCCATCAACATGTCTACGTCACTCCCGCTTCGGGTCTGTCTTGGTGGTGTGGGGCGCGGCCGTCAATCCGACGGCCCGATGATCGGCGCAAATCGAGCCGCATGATAGCAGGGGCGACGCCGCCAACCCATGCCACCGCTTATCTCAGGGGAATCGGACTCGGGCAAGCCCGGCGTTCGGTCGACCGACGGCCGCCAGGTTTTCGGGCGGGATCTCCATCCCACGTCCGTGCCTGCCCATGCGCCAGGCAAAAAGAAAGGGGCGTTGCCGCCCCTTCTCGTCGGGTGTCGGGCCGTCATTCCGGCCCGCATCCCGTATATATCCCGTTCGGATCGATCAGTTGACCGCGTCCTTGAGGCCCTTGCCTGCCTTGAAAGACGGCAGCTTGGATGCCTTGATGTTGATCGTCTCACCGGTGCGCGGGTTGCGGCCGGTCCGGGCCTCACGTTCGCGAACCAGGAAAGTACCAAAGCCAACCAGCGTGACCTGATCGCCTTTCTTCAGCGCGCCACCAACGGCATCGATGAAGCCATCCAGGGCACTCGCGGCCGCTGACTTGGAAATACCAGCGTTGTCGGCCATCGCATCGATCAGTTCAGATTTGTTCATACCTTGTCATCCCTTGGTGAAAAAAATGTCTGTTCGGGTCCCGGCTCACCGCGCGTCAGCGTCAGGACGCGGCGCAGCTGGCCACCGCACGGAAACAGCGAAAACAGTTATACAAGTGCGACCTTCGGCGTGTCAACACGCAAATTGCCCTCGCAGCGCGCATTCTGGCGCGACGGGTAGCGAGGCAAACCGCTGAATCCACCCGGCAACCCAGCGAACGTCGCAAGGCCCCGCAAACAAACCGCCCCTCCGTTTTTGGAGGGGCGGTGTGGTTTTCTTGCACGACGGGACGCCTAACCCGGACGCGGACCGGTTCGCAAACCCGACCGACGACGCGCCGGCACGGGCCGTTGCCTGACTTAGTGCGCCAGGTTCTTGCCCTTGCCGCCGCGCTTTTTCTTCTCGATCAAGCCCACGTCGCCGGACGGCGTGGTCTCGTTGGGCATCGGCATTCGCACGAGCGCCGCCTCGAGCACCTGGTCTATCCAGCGAACCGGGCGAATGTCGAGTTTCTTCTTGATCTGGTCGGGAATTTCGGCGAGATCCTTGCGATTCTGCTCGGGAATCAACACCGTCTCGATGCCGCCACGCTGTGCCGCGAGGAGCTTTTCCTTGAGGCCACCGATGGGCAAGACCTCGCCGCGCAGAGTGATCTCGCCGGTCATGCCGACCGACGCCTTGACCGGGATGCCGGTCAGGGCCGAGACGATCGCGGTGCACATCGCACTGCCCGCCGACGGGCCATCCTTCGGTGTCGCGCCTTCCGGCACGTGCACGTGAATGTCGCTCTTCTGGTTGAAGTCCGGGTCGATGCCCAGCGTATCGGCACGGGCGCGCACGACCGTGAGCGCGGCCTGGATGGACTCCTGCATCACCTCGCCGAGCTTGCCCGTGTACTTGAGGTTGCCCTTGCCCGGCACCGTGGTCGCCTCGATGGTCAGCAGGTCGCCGCCCACCTCGGTCCAGGCCAGCCCCGTGACCTGACCCACCTGATCGGTCTCTTCGGCGCGACCAAAGTCGAAACGCTGCACACCCAGGTACTTGTCGAGGTTCTTCGGCGTGACCGAGACCCCCTTCTTGTCCTTGGCTGTGATCAGCTCGCGCACCACCTTGCGGCAGATCTTCGCCAGTTCGCGCTCGAGGTTCCGCACGCCCGCCTCGCGGGTGTAGTGGCGGATGATGTCGCGGATGGCGTTGTCGCTGACCTTGAGCTCGCCTTCCTTCAGGCCGTTGGCCTTGATCTGCTTGGGCAGCAGGTAGCGTTTGGCGATCTCGGTCTTCTCGTCCTCGGTGTAGCCGGCGATGCGGATGGTCTCCATCCGGTCGAGCAACGGTCCCGGAATGTTGTAGCTGTTCGCCGTGCAGACGAACATCACCTCGGACAGGTCGATGTCGACGTCCATGTAGTGATCGGCGAATGCCTTGTTCTGCTCGGGATCGAGCACCTCGAGCATGGCCGCGGCCGGGTCACCGCGGAAGTCGGAGGCCATCTTGTCGATCTCGTCGAGCAGGATCAGCGGGTTCTTGGTGCCGACCTTCGAGAGCGCCTGCACGATCCGGCCCGGCAGTGCGCCGACATAGGTGCGACGGTGACCGCGGATCTCGGCGTCGTCACGCACGCCGCCCAGGGCGATGCGACCGAACTTGCGGTTGGTGGCCTTGGCGATCGACTGGCCCAGCGACGTCTTCCCCACGCCAGGAGGGCCAACGAGACACAGGATCGGACCGGCCATCTTGCGCACGCGGGTCTGGACCGCGAGGTACTCGATGATCCGCTCCTTCACCTTTTCCAGGCCGAAGTGATCGGCCTCGAGCACGGCCTCGGCCGCCTCGAGATCGTGCTTGATGCGTGTGCGCTTTTTCCACGGCACCGCGACCATCCAATCGAGATAGCTGCGGACCACCGAGGCCTCAGCGGACATCGGCGACATCATCTTGAGCTTGTTGAGCTCGGATTTCGCCTTCTCGCGGGCCTCCTTGGTCATGCCGGCCTTCTCGATCTTGTTCTCGAGATCGTCGAGCTCGTTGCCACCGTCCTCCAGATCGCCCAGTTCCTTCTGGATCGCCTTCATCTGTTCATTGAGGTAGTACTCGCGCTGGCTCTTCTCCATCTGCTGCTTGACGCGGCCACGGATGCGGCGTTCGACCTGCAGCGTGTCGATTTCTGACTCGATCAACATCATCAGGCGCTCGATGCGCTGATGCAGGTCGATGGTCTCGAGGATCGCCTGCTTTTCTTCCAACCCTAAGGCCATGTGCGCGGCAATGGTATCGGCCAGGCGCGAAACGTCATCGATGCCCGACAGCGAGGTCAGCACCTCAGGCGGGGTTTTCTTGTTCAGCTTCACGTAGCTCTCGAACTGGTTGAGCAGCGCGCGGGCCTCGAGCTCGACCTCGCGCTCATCGGTCTCCGAGGTGGACTCAATCGAGTGAACCTCAGCGGTCAGATGCCCGTCGAGTTCATGCACGCGGTCGAGCTCCACCCGTTCGATGCCCTCGACCAACACCTTGATGGTGCCGTCGGGAAGCTTGTGCAACTGCAGGATCGAGGCGAGCGTGCCTACGCCGTGCAGGTCACCGACACCTGGATCGTCGTTCTCGGCGTCCTTCTGCGCGACCAGCAAGAGCTGCTTGCTGCCCTTGACCGCCTCGTCGAGGGCGGCGACCGATTTCGGCCGCCCAACGAACAGCGGGATCACCATATGCGGGTAGACGACGACATCGCGCAGTGGCAGCACGTCGACCTGACGCGGCGAGCCCGAGATGACGGCAGAGGATTGTTCGCTGTGACTCATATAGGGGTATACCTGTAGCGCCGTGATGGCGGTGTATTCGGATGATCGGTCGCGTCAAAACACGCGGTCGGAAGTCAATGGGACGTCCCCGGAACGTATGACCGGAGAATAGCTTTTCAAGCGCGCCCTGTCAGGAAACCGCCCCATCCTGAGCACAATCTCGCGCGCATACGAAAACACCCCGGACAAGCCGGGGTGCAGGACATGCGACAAGGACAACCATCGGATCAGCGATCCGAGGAGGCCTTGTCGTGCTCGGGGGCCGTCTCGTCGGCATCAGCGTCGGGCTTGGTGCCCGACCCTGTCTTGCCGTAGACGAGGTAAGGCTCGGACTCGGCGCGAACCACCGCGCCGTCAACCACGACCTTCTCGACGTTGGACAGTGACGGCACCTCGTACATCGTGTCGAGCAGGATGTGCTCCATAATCGTACGCAGGCCACGCGCGCCAGTGTGCCGCCGGATGGCCTTCTTCGCGATCTCGCGCAGTGCGTCCTCGCGGAATTCGAGCTCGACGTCCTCCATCTCGAACAGACGCTCGTACTGCTTGGTCAGCGCGTTCTTCGGCTCAGTCAGGATGCGGATCAGCGCGTCCTCGTCGAGCTCCGTGAGCGTAGCGATCACGGGCAGACGGCCGATAAACTCGGGGATCAGGCCGAAGCGGGTCAGGTCTTCCGATTCAATCTGCGTCATCAGCTCGTCGGTGGCCTTCTGGTCAAGCTCGGACTTCACTTCGGCCGAAAAGCCGATGCCGCCCTTCTCGACGCGCTGGCGAATGATCTTCTCCAGACCGGCAAAGGCCCCGCCCACGATGAACAGCATGTTGCTGGTGTCAATCTGGACGAACTCCTGCTGTGGGTGCTTGCGCCCACCCTGCGGCGGCACCGAGGCAGTGGTGCCCTCGATCATCTTCAGCAAGGCCTGCTGCACACCCTCGCCGGAAACGTCGCGGGTGATCGACGGGTTTTCCGACTTGCGGGTGATCTTGTCGATCTCATCGATGTAGATGATGCCGTGCTGGGCCTTCTCCACGTCGTAGTCGCAACGCTGCAGCAGTTTCTGCAGGATGTTCTCGACGTCTTCGCCGACGTAGCCCGCCTCGGTCAGCGTGGTCGCATCGGCGATGGTGAACGGCACATCCAGCACGCGGGCCAGGGTCTGGGCCAGCAGGGTCTTGCCCGAGCCGGTCGGGCCGATCAACAGGATGTTCGACTTCGACAACTCGACGTCGTCATCCTCGGACTCACGGCGACGTTCACCGAACAGGTTCAGGCGCTTGTAATGGTTGTATACCGCCACCGCCAACGCGCGTTTGGCGGTCATCTGGCCAATCACGTACTCGTCAAGTGCGGCGACCAACTCGTGCGGGGTCGGAAGGCGCTCCGGACCATTCTCGCCCTCGGCTTCCACTTCTTCGCGCAGAATGTCGTTGCAGAGCTCAACGCACTCGTCGCAAATGTAGATGTTCGGACCAGCGATCAGTTTCTTGACCTCGTCCTGGCTCTTGCCGCAGAACGAGCAGATCAGATCCTGCGTGTCTTTCGTCTTCTCAGCCATGGCTGTTCTCGTCGAACCTCGTGGGTCGATGCGGCCGAGCGTTACCCGGCTCGGCCGATCGACTGAATGGGGTCGCCGCCGGCAAGCGGTCGCAGACGGCCTTGATTAGTCTGGATCAATCCGCCTTGCCGGCCTTCCGACGGCTGGTAAGCACCTTGTCGACCAGATTGTAGTCGCAAGCCTGGTCAGCCGTCATGAAGTTGTCACGATCGGTATCGCGCTCGAGCTGCTCGAGGCTCTGACCGGTGTGGTGCGACAGGATGCCGTTCAGGCGCTCACGCAGCTTGATGATCTCCTCGGCGTGGATCTTGATGTCCGAGGCCTGACCCTGGAAGCCGCCCAGCGGCTGGTGGATCATGATGCGCGAGTTGGGCAGCGCGTAGCGCTTGCCTTCCGCCCCGCCGGCGAGCAGGAACGAACCCATGCTGGCCGCCTGGCCGATACACAGGGTCGAGACGTCCGGCTTGATGAACTGCATGGTGTCGTAGATCGCCATGCCGGCGGTCACCACGCCACCGGGCGAGTTGATGTAGAGGTGGATGTCCTTGTCCGGATTCTCCGACTCGAGGAACAGCAGCTGAGCGACGATCAGGTTGGCCATCTGGTCCTCGATCGGACCGACGACGAAGATCACCCGTTCCTTGAGCAGGCGCGAGTAGATGTCGTAGGCGCGCTCGCCCCGGGAGCTCTGCTCGACGACCATCGGCACCAGGGCATTCATTTCCGGTTGGCCGCCATGGTGGCTTTCAAACGCCTCTTTCATTCATCACCTCGGTATAAACGGTTCGGCCGCCTCGAGGGCGGCCAGATTCCAGTCAGCTTTCGAACGACTCGGCCGGAACTCAGCCTTGCGGGTTCATCAGTTCCTTGAAGGGAACCTTCTTCTCGCTGACCTTGGCCTTGCCAAGGATATGCTCGACCGCCTGTTCTTCAAGGACCACGGTACGAGCATTGCTCATCATCTGATGATCGCCCTTGTAGTGGGCCACCACCTGCTCCGGCTCGTCGTAGGCCGCGGCGATCTCGTTGATGAAGTCGTCAACGCGCTCGTCTTCCGGCTTGAGATCAGCTTCCTTGACCACTTCCATGATCACCAGACCCATGCGAACGCGCTTTTCAGCCTGCTCGCGGAAGAGCGTCGGGTCGAGCTTGGAGGCATCCGCCTGCGGCATCTGGTTGCGGACGAACTGGTCGCGCATCGACACCGACTCGTCGTCAATCAGCGTCGAAGGGACGTCGAACTCAAGCGACTCGGTCAGTGCCTCGATGGTGCGGTCCTTGTTGCGACGACGGATGGTCTGCTTGAGTTCACGCTCCATGTTGTCGCGCACGTCTTCGCGCAGCTTGTCTGCCGAGTCGGCACCGAACTTCTTGGCGAACTCGTCGTCGACCTCAGGCAGCACCTGCTCTTCGACCTGGGTGGCCTCGATCTCGAACTCGGCGGTCTTGCCGGCCAAGTGCTCGGCCTGGTATTCCTCGGGGAAGTTCACCTCGATGGTGACCGGCTCGCCCGGCTTGATCCCCTTCAGGCCCTTCTCGAAGTCCGGCAACATCTGCCCTTCGCCCAGAATCACCTCGACGCCTTCGGCCGAGCCGCCCTCGAAGGCCTCACCGTCGATCTTGCCGACAAAATTGATGGTGACCTTCTCGCCCTTGCGCGCCTTGTGACGGACCTTCTTCCAGTCCGCGTTCTGCTTGCGCAGGGTGTCGATCATCTCGTCGACGTCTTCCTCGGCCACTTCACTGGTCAGGGTCTCGACCTTGAGCTTGGACAGGTCACCCAGCTCGATCTCAGGGTAGACCTCGACCGCTGCGGTGAACTTCAGCGGCTCGCCCGCCTTGTTGTTCTCGATCGACTCGATGCTCGGCTGCCCGGCAACGCGCAGGTCGTTTTCCTCGACGGCCTTCTGGAAGCTCTGGCCCATGACGTCGCCAATGACGTCGTCGCGGACCCGGCCGGCGTACTGCATCCGGATGACCGACAGCGGCGCCTTGCCCGGACGGAAGCCGTCGATGCGGGCGCGGCCGCGCATGTCCTTGAGACGCTTCTCGACCTGCTCGTCGATCTCGTTGGCGGGGACCTCGATCGCCAGGCGACGGGTCAGGCCTTCGGCCGGCTGCAATTCAACCTGCATGGATGCGATACCTCAAAAAAAGAAAACAAATGTCTGGATGTCGATCGTCCCGCCACGGGTGGCAGGACGCCTATCGGGTCTGGTGCGAGAGGAGAGACTCGAACTCTCACGCCGTCAGGCGCTGGTACCTAAAACCAGTGCGTCTACCAATTCCGCCACTCTCGCTGGCTAGGAAACCATGGCAACAATGCCGAGTTTCCGACGATCAAAGCCGGGCAGTATACCGGAGCCGAACGCACGCCCAAAGCGCACCGCTCGGTTCCAGCACCCGCTGTCAGAACGGCAAGCCCGGCATGCGCCCTTTCATGGAGCGCATCATCTTCTTCATGCCGCCACCGGAAAGCTTCTTCATCATGTCGCGCATGTCGCGGTACTGCTTGAGCAGACGATTGACGTCCTGAACCTGCATGCCCGAACCGTTCGCGATCCGGCGCTTGCGCGAGCCCTTGATGATGTCGGGCCGCTGACGCTCGCCTGGCGTCATCGAGTCGATGATCGCGATCATGCGCTTGATGTCCTTGTCGTCGATGTGCTTCTGCGCATCGGCGCCGAGCTTACCCATGCCGGGAAGCTTGTCCATCAGCCCACCCATGCCGCCCATCTTGAGCATCTGGTTGAACTGGTCGCGCATGTCCTCGAGCGTGAAGCCCTTGCCCGAACGCACCTTGTCGGCAAGTGCCTTGGCCTTGTCGGCATCGACGGTTTCCTGCGCCTGCTCGACCAGCGAGACGACATCGCCCATGCCGAGGATGCGCGAGGCGATCCGATCCGGGTGAAATGGCTCGAGCGCATCGAGCTTCTCGCCCACGCCAAGGAACTTGATCGGCTTGCCGGTGACGTGACGCACCGATAGCGCCGCCCCGCCCCGCGCATCACCGTCGGCCTTTGTCAGGATCACGCCGGTCAACGGCAACTGCTCGTGGAAGGCTTGCGCGGTGTTGGCCGCGTCCTGGCCGGTCATCGAGTCGACAACGAACAGCGTCTCGATCGGATCGACCGCGCCGTGGATACGGGCGACCTCGCCCATCATCTCCTCGTCGACGTGCAGGCGACCGGCGGTGTCGACGATCAGCACGTCGTAGAACTTGAGCTCGGCCTCCTTGCGGGCGGCCTTCGCGATCTCGACCGGATCCTGGTCACTCGAGGACGGGAAGAAATCGACGCCGACCTGCTTGGCCACCGTCTCGAGCTGGTCGATCGCCGCCGGGCGATACACGTCCGCGGAGACGACCAGCACCTTTTTCTTCTGGTTGTTCTTGAGCCAGCGGCCGAGCTTGCCTGCCGTGGTGGTCTTGCCCGCGCCCTGCAGGCCGGCCATCAGGATCACCGCTGGCGGACGCGCAGCCAGGTCCAGCTCGGCGTTCTCCGAGCCCATCAGGCGAGTCAGCTCGTCGTTGACGATCTTGACGAACACCTGCCCCGGCTGGAGGCTCTTGGCCACCTCGGCGCCCACGGCGCGCTCGCGCACGTCCTTGATGAACTCGCGCACCACCGGGAGGGCGACGTCGGCCTCCAGCAGCGCCATGCGCACCTCGCGCAGGGCATCCTTGATGTTGTCCTCGGTCAGGCGGCCCTGGCCCTTCAGACCATCGAGCAGCCCACCGAGTCGCTTGGAAAGGTTGTCAAACATCGCTTGCCTCTCTCACTGCGGTGCACTCCGGCTCAATGCGGCGCACCGTGGAGCCGGCCGGCTCCCGCAACCCGATCAGGAACCCCGGCTGGCGCGCTTGCGCTCGTTCTCGGTCAGGTACTTCTTGCGGATCCGGATCGACTCGGGCGTGACCTCGACCAGTTCGTCATCGTCGATGAATTCCAGCGCCTGCTCAAGCGTGTAACGAATCGGCGGGGTCAGGGTGAGCGCCTCGTCGGTACCGGCGGCACGGACGTTGGTCAGCTTCTTACCCTTGAGGACGTTGACGGTCAGGTCGTTGTCGCGGGCGTGGATCCCCACGACCTGGCCTTCGTATACCTCGTCACTGTGACCGATCATCAGGCGACCGCGATCCTGCAGGTTGTACAGGGCATAGGCCAGTGCCTTACCGGTATCGGAGGCAATCAGCACGCCGTTGTTGCGCTGACCGACCATGCCCGACTGGTAGGGGCCGTAGTGATCAAAGACCGAGAACAGCAGGCCGCTGCCCTGCGTGGCGGTCAGGAACTCGGTACGGAACCCGATCAGGCCGCGCGACGGGATGATGAACTCCAGACGCACGCGGCCCTGGCCATCGGGTTCCATGTTGCGCATCTCGCCACGGCGTAGGCCGAGCTTTTCCATCACGCCACCCTGGTGCTGCTCCTCGATGTCGACGACCAGCTGCTCGTAGGGTTCCTGCTTCTCGCCGTCGACCTCGCGGACGATGACCTCGGGGCGCGAAACGCCCAGCTCGTAGCCCTCGCGGCGCATGTTCTCGATCAGCACCGACAGGTGCAGCTCGCCGCGACCGGAAACGCGGAACTTGTCCGGATCGTCGCCCTGCTCGACGCGCAGTGCCACGTTGTGCACCAGCTCACGCTCGAGACGTTCGCGGATCTGACGACTGGTGAGGAACTTGCCCTCACGGCCGGCAAACGGCGAGGTGTTGACCTGGAAGGTCATGGAGACGGTCGGCTCGTCGACGGTGAGCGCCGGCAGTGCCTCGACGTTTTCCGGATCGCAGAGCGTGTCGGAGATGTAGAGCGGGTCGACGCCGGAGAAGGCGATGATGTCGCCAGCCTGGGCTGTGTCGACCTCGACACGGTCGAGGCCGTGGAAGCCCATGATCTGCAGGATGCGGCCACTGCGGACCTCGCCCTCGCGCCCGACGATCTTGACCTGGGTGTTGGTCTTGACCCGGCCACGCTTGATCCGGCCGACGCCGATCACGCCGACGTAGGAGTTGTAGTCGAGGCTGGAGACCTGCATCTGGAACGGGCCGTCCGGATCGACGTCCGGGGCCGGCACGCGCTTGGTGATCGTTTCGAACAGCGGGGTCATGTCGCCCTCGCGGACGTCATCGTTCAGACCGGCATAGCCGTTGAGCGCCGAGGCGTAAACAATCGGGAAATCGAGTTGGTCGTCGCTGGCACCCAGACGATCGAACAGGTCGAAGACCTCGTTGATGACCCAGTCCGGACGTGCGCCCGGGCGATCGATCTTGTTGATCACCACGATGGGCTTGAGGTCGTGCTCGAAGGCCTTCTGGGTCACGAAGCGCGTCTGCGGCATCGGGCCGTCGACCGCGTCGACCAGCAGCAGCACGGAGTCGACCATCGACATGACCCGCTCGACCTCGCCGCCAAAGTCGGCGTGTCCCGGCGTGTCGACGATGTTGATGCGCCAGTCCTCACCCTCGGGAGACTGCCACTTGATCGCCGTGTTCTTGGCCAGGATCGTGATGCCCCGCTCCTTCTCGATCTGGTTGGAGTCCATGACCCGTTCACCGTGGTCGGTGCGGGCATCGAGGGTGCCGGATTGCTGCAGCAAACGGTCGACCAGGGTGGTCTTGCCGTGGTCAACGTGGGCGATAATGGCGATATTACGGAGATTGGCGATCACAAAAAACGGTCCAAGGGATTGAAATAAGGCGCGCAGTATAAACACAAAAGCCAAACCAACCGAGGCGGAAAACCAAAAGTCGGCAACAACCCCGCCAACATGGCCCGAACAAACGGGGCGTGGCCGTGAAGATCAGCAAAAACACGCTCTAGGTGATATACCTACGGGGTCCTGGTCGCCGAGTCCCCCAACTCGGGCATTCCGCGACACCATTTATAAGAACGAACGAGAACGCAGGGAGCCCTCCATGAGCACCACCCCCACTATCGGCAAACGCACGACGCTGCTGATGCCGGTCTTTCTGCCCGCGGTGATCGTCATCGCACTGCTGGTCATTGGCACCGTGATCAACCCCGATCGCGCCGGGGATGTCTTTGCCAAGGTCCTGGAATGGATCACCAACGATTTCGGTTGGTTCTACATGCTGGCCGTGGCGATCTTCCTGATCTTCTTCATCGCCGTGGCCATCTCGCCCTGGGGGCGGATCAAGCTCGGCCCGGACCACTCCGAGCCGGAATACAGCTTCCCGGCGTGGTTCGCCATGCTGTTTTCGGCCGGCTACGGCATTGCGCTGCTGTTCTTCGGCGTGGCCGAGCCGGTGCTCCACTTCGCCAGCCCACCCAACGGCTCGGCCGAGACCATCGATGCGGCCAAGCAGGCGTTGCAGATCTCGTTCTTCCACTGGGGCTTTCACATCTGGGCGATCTACGGCCTGGTCGGCCTGGTGCTGGCCTACTTTGCCTTCCGCCACGGACTGCCGCTATCGATGCGCTCGGCGCTCTACCCGCTGATCGGTGAGCGTATCCACGGACCGATCGGCCACACGGTGGACGTTTTTGCCATCCTCGGCACCATGTTCGGCATCGCCACCACGCTGGGCCTGTCCGTTGCACAGATCAACGCCGGCCTGAACTACCTGTGGCCGAACATTCCGGTGAACACCACCGTGCAGATCATCGCGATCGCCGTGATTACCGCCGCGGCTACCGTCTCGGTGGTCGCCGGCATGGACAAGGGGATCAAGCGCCTGTCGCAGTTGAACATGATCATGGCGATCGCCCTGGTGCTGTTCGTGTTCCTGATGGGACCGACCGTCTTCCTGCTCGAGGCCTTCGTCGAGAACACCGGTTTTTACCTCTCGAACATCGTCGAGCGCACTTTTAGCCTGCAGGCCTACGAGTCGAGCGACTGGATCGGCAACTGGACGCTGTTCATCTTCGGCTGGACCATCGCCTGGGCACCGTTCGTCGGGCTGTTCATCGCGAAGATCAGCCGTGGGCGGACCATCCGCCAGTTCGTGCTGGGCGTGATGTTCGTGCCGACGATTTTCACCTTCTTCTGGTTCACCGTGTTCGGCGATACCGCGCTCAACGCGATCATGCACGAGGGGGCCGATGCCCTGATCGGCCAGGTACAGACGGACAAGGCGATCGCCCTGTTCAAATTGTTCGAGATGCTGCCGCTCACACCGATCATCTCCTTCCTGACGATCGTGCTGATCATCACCTTCTTCGTGACCTCTTCGGACTCCGGCTCGCTGGTCATTGATTCGCTGGCCTCGGGTGGCGCGATCCAGACCCCGGCACTCCAGCGGGTCTTCTGGGCCGTGCTGGAGGGCGTGGTCGCCTCGGTGCTGCTGCTCGCCGGCGGCCTGGGCGCCCTGCAGACGGCCTCGATCACCGCCGCCCTGCCGTTCGCGATCATCATGCTGATCGCCGCGGTGGGCATGTGGCGCGCATTGCAGATCGAGGGGCATCGCGAGGTGAGCCTGCAGCACCACATGAATGCCGGTCGCCACGGCAGCCTCGGCGGGGTCGACAACTGGCGCAAGCGGGTGACCAACATGGTCAGCTTCCCGAAGCGCGAGCCGGTGGCCGCGTTCATCCAGAACGACGTGGTCGAGGCAATGGCCCAGGTGAGCGAGGAACTCAACGGGCAGGGTTGGCCGGTCGAGACCGATTTCGACGAGGAGCGCTGCCGTGCCCACCTGAGCGTCACCAAGACGGACACCATGGCATTCATCTATGAAGTGCGCCTGCGCGGCTACGCCAAGCCGGGCTTCGCCTTCCCGGAACAGGACCGCTCGCTCGACGGCGACAGCCACTACTACCGCGCCGAGGTCTACCTGCGCCGTGGTGGCCGTTCCTACAACATCTACGGCTACGACCGCGAGACGGTCATCAGCGACATCCTCGACCAGTTCGAGAAGTACATGCACTTCCTGCACACCTCCCCGGCCATCCTGCCGTGGAAGATGGAAGAGCATGACGACGACCTCCACACCCAGCGAATTCGTCAGCTGGGTAACGGCAAGGCCGGGCCGACCACCGATAGCTGATCGCCCCGCCGGGACGACGGTCGGACCGACCCACCAACCCGTCACGAGAGTGGCGGGTTTTTTTCGTGCCCACCGGTCGGCAAGACCTGCCGACGTCACCCGGCCACACCCTCCGCTCGGCGGCAGCCGAATGATAGAATTGGGACAAGATCCCCCCCCTGATCACGACGAGGCATTTCATGGCCCAACGGCTGGCTTTCACCAAGATGCACGGACTGGGCAACGACTTCATGGTGGTCGATGCCGTCAGTCGCCGCTTGCCGGTCGCCGAATGGCTGACCCCAACGCGCATTCAAGGCTGGGCCGATCGCCATTTCGGCATCGGCTTCGATCAGTTGCTGTTGATCGAGCCGCCGAGCGGCACGAAGGCCGATTTTCGCTACCGCATCTTCAACGCCGATGGCGGCGAGGTGGAACAGTGCGGCAATGGCGCGCGCTGCTTCGCACGCTTTGTGGCCGAACGTGGGCTGACCGATCGGCGCGAGATTCGCGTCGAAACCGCCGGCGGGCCGATCGTGTTGCATCTGACCGACGATGACCGCGTCCGGGTCGACATGGGCAGGCCTCGATTCGGCCCTGAGGCCATTCCATTCAAGCCGCCGATCACAGCAAGCGAATCGCCCTACACCCTGATGCTCAGCGGACAACCCGGCGGTCTCGACCGAGTCACGCTGGAGGCGGTCTCGATGGGCAACCCGCACGCGGTCCTCCAGGTAAAGGATCTCGAGAGCTTCCCGGTAGAGGCCGTGGGCACTGCACTCGAGGCACACCCGGCCTTCCCCCGACGGGTGAATGTCGGCTTTGTCCAGCAACATCGCCCCGATCACATCGCCCTGCGGGTGTTCGAGCGGGGGGCGGGCGAGACCCTGGCCTGTGGCACCGGTGCCTGCGCAGCCGTCGCCGCCGGCATTCGTGCCGGGCGGCTGCACTCGCCCTGCCGGGTCGACCTGCGCGGCGGAGCATTATCGATCGAGTGGTCCGGCCGCGAGGACGACTCGCTGTTCATGACCGGGCCGGCTACCTTCGTCTTCGACGGCGAGGTCGCGATCGACTCCACCGAATGACGACCGTCGCCACCGCATTGCCGAGCCCGGCACGCGGGGGTAAGGTAGACGCCTGAAAGGTCTGCGCGAATTCGACTCCGTTCTGCGGGGCCCCGCCTAAGTGGCATCGGATTCGCGCAGATCTGCCCAAGCGCCCGAAGAGGCGCCTGCAGCCAATAACCATCAAGGGATTACGCATGAGCGAGAACGTGGCCTTCGAACTTGCCGACACGGACGCCGAGGTCGACAACCAGCAGACACCGAGCGCCGAGACGGTGCTCGCCTACCTGCGCACCCACCCGGACCTGTTCCTCGAGCACCCGGAAATTCTCGATCACATCGAACTGCCCGGCCCGCCACAGCCGGTGGTCTCCCTGCACCACTGGCAACTGCGACGCTGGCGCGGCCAGGCACTTCATAATCGTCATGCCCTGGATCAGCTCCACCAGGTGGCCGCCGACAACGCCGAGGCCGATCGCCTGTTGCACCGCTTCTGCGAAGGGCTGCTGAACGCCACGGATCGTTCCCCGGCCACGCTGGAAAAACAGATCCAGGCCGACTTCGAAATCGACACGTGTCGCGTCGTGCCGCTGGCCGATCTCGACGGCGAGACCCGCAAGCTGCTGGCCGGCTGGCTGGACAACCCCACCCCGTTCTGCGGCCGCCCGCATGACACGGTGCGTGAGAGCCTGTTCGGTGACACGCTGCCGCAAACCGGCTCGGCCGCTCTGATCGCCATTCCCTCGAAGGCCTCCGGCCCCGCCCGCTACATCGTCGCCCTGGGGCGCCACCTGCCGGACGGCTTCAACCCCGCCCAGGGCACGCACTTTCTCGAGCAGATCGGCGAGCTCGCCGGCGCGTTTCTCGGGCAGGCCGCGAGCGACCACGACCGTCACTGACCGACGTGCCCGCCGCCCCGCTGACAACGGCCTTCGACCGGGCGACCGAGGCACTGGCCGCCGATCACCGACTCAACCCGCTCACCCGCAAGGCCTACCAGGCCTCGTGGTCGCGGCTGGCCGACCACCTCAACACCCTTGGTATCGAATCGAGTGCCACGGTCGACGATCGGTCACTGCGCCGTTTCCTCGCCGAGCTGGCCCGCTCCGGGCAATCACCCCGCTCAATCGCCCGCCATGTCAGCGCGATCAAGCGCCTGATGGGCTTCTGGCAACGCCTTGGCCTTGATTGCCCGGCCGACCCGCTGTTGCTCAAGGCGCCAAAGGCGCCCAAACGCCTCCCCGACGCCCCGGATATCGAGACGCTGGCCCGGCTGCTCGACGGCCCGCGCGCGCCTGCGAGCAGCTCCACGGACGAGGCGCCGAAGACCCCGGCGCAACGCCGTGCCGCGGAAATCCGCGCCTTGCGGGATCGCTGCCTGTTCGAATGGCTCTACGGCAGTGGCCTGCGACTGGCTGAACTGGTCTCCCTCGACCTGACCGACATCGACCTGGCCGCCGGGCAGGCACGGGTCACCGGCAAACGGGACAAGACACGCATCGTGCCGGTCGGTCGCCAGGCCCGTACCGCGATGCAGGAGTGGCTGACCGCGCGCCGCGAATGGGATCGGACCGGCACCGCGGCCGTGTTCATCAACGATCGTGGCCGGCGCCTGTCGGCCCGCTCCGTGCAGTTGCGTCTCAACCGCGCCTCTCGCCAGGCCGGGCTTGACGCCCCACTGCACCCTCACCAATTGCGTCATGCCTTTGCCACGCACGTGCTCGAATCCTCGGGCGACCTGCGCGCCGTCCAGGAGATGCTGGGGCACGAAAGCCTCTCGACCACGCAGATCTATACCCACCTCGATTTCCAGCACCTGATGGGCGTCTACGAACGCGCGCATCCTCGCGCCATGCGCCACGGCCGGGACAAAACCAGGAACGACACCCAGGGCGACGATGAGCCGGGTTGAAAAGCCCATCCATCGCCTACACTGTCTTCCCTTCAGATCGCCCTCTTCGGCCCAACCAATCAACCGGACCCGATCGTTTCCATGGCTCACCACGAAGAAACCCTTTACGGCACCACCATCCTCTGCCTGCGCAAAAACGGCCAGACCGTCATCGGCGGCGACGGCCAGGTCACGCTCGGCCACACCGTAGTCAAGGGTAACGCGCGCAAGGTGCGCACCCTGTACGACGGGAAGGTGCTCGCCGGGTTTGCCGGCGCGACCGCCGATGCCTTCACGCTGTTCGAGCGCTTCGAGGCCAAGCTGGAAAAGTACAGCGGCAACCTGCTGCGCTCGGCCGTGGAGCTGGCCAAGGACTGGCGCACCGACCGGATGATGCGCCGGCTCGAGGCAATGCTGGTGGTCGCCGATCGCAACGCGATGCTCACCATCAGCGGTAACGGCGACGTGATCGAGCCGGAGGACGCGCTGATCGCCATCGGCTCGGGGGGCGCCTATGCCCAGTCGGCCGCCACCGCGCTGATGCGTCATTCGGACCTCCCGGCCCGCGAGACGGTGGAAACCGCCCTGCACATTGCCGGCGACATCTGCATCTACACCAATCACAAGCTCACCATCGAAGAACTCGACTGATGAACCTGACACCCGCACAGATCGTCTCGGAACTCGACAAGCATATCGTCGGCCAACATGCCGCCAAGAAGGCGGTGGCCATCGCCCTGCGCAACCGCTGGCGTCGCCAACAGGTCGACGAGCCCCTAAAGAGCGAGATCACGCCCAAGAACATCCTGATGATCGGCCCGACCGGCGTGGGCAAGACCGAGATCGCCCGCCGGCTGGCCAAGCTGGCCAATGCGCCGTTCCTCAAGATCGAGGCGACCAAGTTCACCGAGGTGGGCTACGTCGGTCGCGACGTCGAATCGATGATCCGCGATCTTGCCGAATACGCCCTGAAGATGGTGCGCCAGGAGGCCATGGTCGAGGTGCGCGACCGGGCCAAGGTCGCCGCCGAGGACCGCGTGCTCGATGCCCTGCTGCCTGCCCCGCGCGACCCGTGGCAGAACGACGACAGCCATGGCCAGGAGGCCTACCGCAACACCCGCGAGAAGTTTCGCGACAAGATCCGCCGGGGCGAGATGGACGACCGCGAGGTGGAGATCGAGCTGCGCCAGGCCCCGGCCGGTATCGACGTGATGACCCCGCCGGGCATGGAGGAGATGGCCAGCCAGCTGCGCTCGGTGTTCCAGAACATGAGCCAGGACAAAACCCAGACGCGTCGCATGACCGTGGCCGAGGCGCTCGCCGCGCTGACCGACGAGGAGGCCGCGAACCTCGTCAACGAGGAAGAGATCCGCGCCGAGGCCGCCGACCGCGTCGAGCAGAACGGCATCGTCTTCATCGACGAGATCGACAAGGTCGCCAAGCGCGCCGAGCACGGCGGTGGCGAGGTCTCCCGCGAAGGCGTGCAGCGCGACATGCTGCCGCTGATCGAGGGCTCGACCGTCAACACCAAGGTGGGCATGGTGCGCACCGATCACATTCTGTTCATCGCCTCGGGGGCCTTCCACGTGGCGAGCCCCTCGGACCTGATCCCCGAGCTACAAGGCCGCCTGCCGATCCGGGTCGAGCTCGAGGCGCTCTCCAGCGATGACTTCGTGCGCATCCTCACCGAGCCGGATGCCGCGCTCACGCGCCAGCACACGGCCCTGCTGGCCGCAGACGGGTTAACCATCGAGTTCAGCGACGATGCCATCCGCCGCATTGCCGAGATCGCCTACGAGGTGAACCACCGAACCGAGAACATCGGGGCCCGCCGTTTGCACACGGTGATGGAACACCTGCTCGAAGAACTGAGCTTCGAGGCGAGCGGCGAGAACAAGACGCTCTCGCTCGATGCCGAGTTCGTCGAAGAACGCCTGGGCGAGCTGGCCCGCGACGAAGACCTCAGCCGCTACATCCTGTAAGGAAAAATCGAGGTATCGCATGGCAACCAACCCACCCGCACCGAAACAGATTCGCCTGGCCAAGGACCGCAGTGCCCTGAGTCTCGTCTTCCCAGACGGGGCAGCCTTCGATCTGTCTGCCGAGTACCTGCGCGTGTTCAGCCCTTCGGCCGAGGTACGCGGCCACGGCGGTGGCGAGATGATGCTGGTGCTGGGCAAGGAGCGGGTGAAGATCCTCGACGTGCAACCGGTGGGTCGTTACGCGGTCAAACTCGTGTTCGACGATGGGCACGACAGCGGCCTGTACGACTGGGGGCTGCTGCGCGAACTGGGTGACCGTCGAGACGAGCACTGGAACTACTACCTCGAGCGCCTTACAGCTGCGGGCATCGAGCGCGATCCCGAGCGTGCGGAACCTGCCGCACCTTACGATGTATTATCACCAAGCAGCCCCGCAACCAGCACGGCAACCCAGGCCAACGATTCATCGGGGTCATCGACGCGCGACTGAGCGGTCGACCCCGCATCCCTGACGAGAGAACCGACCATGACCGAGAAGACGCACTTTGGCTACCGGGAAGTCCCGCGCGAGGAAAAGTCCCGGCTGGTGGGTTCGGTCTTCGACTCGGTCGCCGCTCGCTACGACCTGATGAACGATGCGATGTCGCTGGGCATCCACCGCATCTGGAAACGCGTCGCGCTCGAGTACACGGGCCTCCGGCGCGGCGGTCAGGCACTCGACCTGGCATCCGGCACCGGGGACCTCGCCGCGCGCATGGCGCGAATCGTAGGCGACACCGGGCTGGTGGTGCTCTCAGACATCAACGCCAGCATGCTCTCGATCGGCCGCGAAAAGCTCGACGAACAGGGCATCTTCAACAACGTCGAGTACAGCCTGGCCAACGCCGAGGACCTGCCCTTCGAAAGCAATCGTTTCGACTGCGTGACCATCGGTTTCGGCCTGCGAAACGTCACCGACAAGGCCCGCGCACTGGGCGAGATGGCACGCGTGGTCAAGCCCGGCGGTCGCGTGGTGATCCTCGAGTTCTCCAAGCCGACCAACCCGCTAGTCGAGCGGGTCTACGACGCCTACTCGTTCTCGGCCCTGCCGGTGATGGGCAAGCTCCTGGCCAATGACGCCGACAGCTATCGATACCTGGCCGAGTCGATTCGCATGCACCCCGACCAAGAGACGCTCGAGCGAATGATGCTCGATAACAGTTTCGATCACGTCGACGTGCATAACCTCACCTTCGGCGTGGTCGCGATCCACGTGGGCTTCAGGTTTTGACGATGCCCCCGCGGCAACGCGGGATCGGCCGCTGGCTGATCCCGCTGATCGGCGTGGGTGCCCTGTTTGCCGCCCCGGTGGCTTGGTGGATCCAGACCTGGACGCCCGCCGATCGCCCGGCCCGACTGGCCGCCATCGACGTCGCCGACACCTTTAAGCGCAGCCCGCAGCTTGAACAGGTGCGTGATCGCGGCGTTCTTCGCGTCGCCACCCTGATCGAACCAACCCTCTACATCCCCGACAGCTACCGACCACAGGGGCTGGAATACGACCTGACGGGGCGATTCGCCGAGCGCCTTGGCGTTGACGTGGAGTACGTGGTGGTGCCGACCATCGAGGCCGCCTACGAGGCCGTGGCCGATAATCGGGTCGATCTCGCCGCTGCAGGGCTGGCTGTCGACCCGGCACGTATGCAACGTTTCCGTTTCGGGCCGCCGTACCTAACGGTCAGTCGCAAGCTCATTCACGCCACTGACCGGCCCGCTCCCAAGGGGCTTGCCGATATCGACGGCGCGACCATCACCTTGCCGACCGGCTCGGCGAGTCGCTTCTGGCTCGAGCGTGTCATCGCACAGGACGACACCGTCCGCCTCGACGTGGTCGAGGCGCAGGACAAGCTGGCGATCCTCGAGGGTATCCGTCATGGCGACATCGACTACGCGTTGGCCCTGTCGCATATCGCCCTGTTGGCACACAAACTCTCCGACGAGGTGGCCATCGGCCCGATCGTCGGCCCACCGGTTGCTCTGGCGTGGGTGTTCTCGCGACAGGCGGACGAGTCATTGCACCGGGTAGCGCGCCGTTTCTTCGCCGAAGCCCGCAGCGACCAGCAACTAAAGATGCTGGTCGATCGTCATTACGCCCAGTTCGAGCGACTCGACGAGTCGCTCTCGAGACGATTCCTGCAGGATTTGGAGACGCATGCCCGCCCCTATCTGGCCACCTTTAGACGAGCCGGAGAGCGTTACGAAATCGATTGGCGCCTGCTGGCCTCGGTCGGCTACCAGGAATCGAAATGGCAACCGGGCGCCGTGTCGCACCAGGGCGCCTACGGGGTCATGCAGATTGTCCTGCCCACGGCACGGGATCTCGGCTTGACCGATCCCACCGACCCCACCACGAATATCATGAGCGGTGCGAAATACATCGCTCAGCTGCGTGAACTCGTCCCTGAAAAGGCGATTGAACCCGATCGCACCTACCTGGCGCTGGCCGCCTACAACGTCGGCATCGGCCATCTCAGCGATGCCCTCGAGCTGACACGCCGACAAGGTGGCGACCCCACCCAGTGGGCGGACGTGCGCGAGCGCCTGCCACAGCTCTCCGATCCGGAGATCTACCGGGACATGCGGTATGGCTATGCCCACGGCAACGAAACCGTCAACTATGTCGAGAACATTCGTGCCTTCCACGACCTGATGATTTGGGTGGCCACTCGCAAGGATCTCCTCGCCGAACGACCCTAAACCTTCGTCTTCGCCTCCAATGGCGATAAAAAACGAGCAACCATGAAAAACGCCCGTCTCGCCAAGCGACACGGGCGTTTCTCGTTTTGGCATCAGCCCTGAGTCAAAGCTCCGCGACAATCGCCTCTAGCGCCCTGCCCGGGTCTGCCGCCGCCGTGATCGGTCGACCGATCACGAGGCTGGTCGCCCCGTTTGCCAACGCATCAGCGGGCGTGACCACCCGGCGCTGGTCGTCGCGGGCACTGCCTGCCGGGCGGACCCCGGGGGTGACTACCAATCCTGTCTCGCCGGGAAAGAGTGCGCGCATCGAGGCCGCTTCCCGAGCCGAACACACCACCCCGTCGAGACCGACATCGGCGGCCAATCTGGCAAGGCGCCCAACCTGAGCCTCGGCACCATCAGTCACGCCAACCTCGGCCAGATCGGAATCCTCCATCGAGGTCAGTACCGTCACGGCTATCAGGGCCGGGGCGTCCCCGGTGCCCCCAATTGCGTCCCGAGCCGCCTCGAGCATCCGGCGGCCACCGCTGGCGTGAACATTCACCAGGGCGACGTCCAGGTCGGCCGCGGCCCGACAAGCCTGGGCCACCGTGTTGGGGATGTCGTGGAATTTCAGATCCAGGAAAACCGGAAATCCACACTGACGCGCCCATTCCACCGCCCGCGGCCCGTGGGCCGTGAAGGCTTCCTTGCCAATCTTGATCCCGCAGAGCGACGGGTCGAGCGTGGAGAGCAATTCCCTGACCCGACCCTCTTCGGCGGCATCCAGCGCCACGTAGATACGCGGTTGGGAGCGATGGCGAGCCAACCTCAGTCCCCCTGCTTCACGGCCGCATTGACACGCTCACGCAATTCCTTGCCCGGCTTGAAGTGCGGCACGTACTTAGCCC
The DNA here is from genome assembly GCF_003932495.1 of Guyparkeria sp. SCN-R1. Taxonomy (GTDB): domain Bacteria; phylum Pseudomonadota; class Gammaproteobacteria; order Halothiobacillales; family Halothiobacillaceae; genus Guyparkeria. The sequence continues at coordinate 274,468 of NZ_QZMT01000001.1, read as the reverse complement.
CCAGCGAAACGGTCTCGCCGGTCTTCGGATTGCGACCCAGACGTGGGCGGCGATAGTTGAGCGAGAAGCTACCAAAACCACGGATCTCGATCCGGTCACCGGCACTCAACGCATCCATCATCTCGTCGAGCATCAGGCGTACCGAGGTCTCGATATCGCGCATGGGCAGGTACTGCTGGCGATCGGCCAGCCGTTCGATCAGTTCCGACTTGGTCATCGGTCAATCTCCGTTGCCGCCACGTGGGGCGCACAGCTAAGGTTTGGCAGAACTCCCCGGTGAACCGGGGGATTCCAAGGGAATTCGTGGCTTCCCGCTCGCCAATGGGGCCAAGATCGACCACCGAGGCGGACCGGCGGGGATAGCCATAAAAAACGCCATCACAAAGGATGGCGTTTTTCGGACACGACAGTTCCGAGTTACTCGGAGCGGCCGAGCTGTTCCTTGAGCAGGTCACCCAGGGTCGGCGACGAGGTGCTCGGCGCCTTGCTGAGCTCGTCCATCGCCTCGGCTTCCTCGGCGTGATCCTTGGCGCGGATCGACAGGCTGATCATGCGGTTCTTACGGTCGATACCCATGAACTTGGCCTCAACTTCCTCACCTTCCTTCAGGACGGTGCGGGCGTCGTCAATACGCTCGCGAGCGATGTCCGAGGCACGGATGTAGCCGTCGATGCCTTCAGCCAGCTCGACCACGGCGCCGCGGGCGTCGACTTCACGCAGCGTACCCTTGACGATGCTGCCCTTCGGGTTGTCGGCCGCCCAGTTGGACAGCGGATCGTCCTCGAGCTGCTTGAGTCCCAGTGAGATGCGCTCGCGCTCCGGGTCGATCGCGATGACCACGGCCTCGAGCTCCTCGCCCTTCTTGAACTGGCGCACGGCGTCTTCGCCCGGCTCGCTCCAGGACAGATCGGACAGGTGAACCAGGCCATCGATACCGCCGTCCAGGCCGATGAAGATGCCGAAGTCGGTGATCGACTTGATCTGGCCGGAAACCTTGTCGCCCTTGGTGTGCGATGCAGCGAAGGCATCCCACGGGTTCGGCTGGCACTGCTTCATGCCCAGCGAGATCCGGCGGCGGTCCTCGTCGATATCGAGGATCATCACCTCGACCTCGTCGCCGACGTTGACCAGCTTGCCCGGGTTGACGTTCTTGTTGGTCCAGTCCATCTCGGAGACGTGTACCAGACCTTCGACGCCATCCTCGATCTCGACGAAGCAGCCGTAATCGGTGATGTTGGTGACCTTGCCGAACAGGCGGGTGGAGGTCGGGTAGCGACGGGAGATGTCGCTCCACGGATCTTCGCCCAGCTGCTTGAGGCCCAGCGAAACGCGGTTGCGCTCGCGGTCGAACTTCAGCACCTTGACGTCGATCTCGTCACCGATGTTGACCATCTCGGACGGATGCTTGACGCGCTTCCACGCCATGTCGGTGATGTGCAGCAGGCCATCGATGCCGCCGAGGTCCAGGAACGCGCCGTAGTCGGTGAGGTTCTTGACGATACCGCGCAGAACCATGCCTTCCTGCAGCTGCTCGAGCAGCGCTTCGCGCTCGGCGCTGTACTCTTCCTCGACAACCGCGCGGCGGGATACGACCACGTTGTTGCGGCGCTGATCGAGCTTGATGATCTTGAACTCGATGTCCTTGCCTTCGAGGTAGGTGGTGTCCCGGATCGGGCGCACGTCGACCAGCGAACCCGGCAGGAATGCACGGACGTCGCCGAGTTCGACGGTGAAACCACCCTTGACCTTCCCGGAAATGCGGCCGGTGACGATTTCGTCGTCGTCGAAAGCCTTCTCCAGCTTCTTCCACGCACGGGCACGCAGGGCCTTTTCACGCGACAGGCGGGTCTCGCCGAAACCGTCCTCGACGGCATCGAGGGCGACTTCGACCTCTTCACCAACGCTGATGTTCAGCTCGCCGTTCTCGTCACGGAACTGATCGGTGGGGATGATACCTTCCGACTTCAGGCCAGCGTCGACGGTGACGTAGTCATCGTTGATGTCCACGACCTTGCCGTAGACGATCGAGCCCGCCTGCATGACGGCATTCTGGAGGCTTTCTTCAAAAAGCTGGGCAAAACTTTCAGACATTAATCCGCATTTCCAAAGGGTTGACGACTGGACGTTCCAATTGCTGTCCGTCGTGGTAAAAAAACACTGGCGTATCCGATCCTTGGGTTTGCCAGACAAACGGGTTGTTGAGCGGGCGGAATTGCCCGTACAAAAACACGAGTCAATGGCCCCGCCGTGTTGCTACGCGTCCCGATCGGCGAGCCGATCCTGGATGTAGCGCCACAGCGTGGCCTCCACCTCGTCGATGGAAAGGTCGCTGGAATCAACGACTAACGCATCTTCCGCCGGTTTGAGTGGCGCAACCGACCGATTGCGATCCCGCTCGTCCCGTTGACGAATCTCCTCGACGAGGGCGGTAAAACTAGCATCGAATCCATTCTCGATCAACTGCTTATAACGTCGATCGGCGCGCACCTCGGCGCTGGCATCGAGAAAGATCTTGGCGGGAGCCTCGGGGAAGACCACCGTGCCCATGTCACGGCCGTCGGCAACCAGCCCCGGCAACTTGGCAAAGTCACGTTGCCGCTGCAGCAGTGCCTCGCGTACCTCGGGGCGTGCGGCGATCTGCGAGGCGATCGCGCCGGTGGTTTCGGTACGCAGCTCCCGGCTGACGTTCTCATCGTTGAGAAACACATTGCCCTCTTCGTCGAAACGGCAGGCAAGGTAGCGCGCGATATCGACGATCTCGGGCGCCTGCGGCGCCAGGCCAGCATTTTGGCTGGCCAGCGCGGTCAGTCGATAGAGCGCGCCGGAATCGAGCATGCCGAAGCCCAACCGGGCAGCAAGCCGCCGGGCGATCGTGCCTTTGCCCGAACCACTGGGGCCGTCGATAGTGATGACCGGTACCATTGAATTCTCCTGATATTGCTGCGTTAGGCGACGTGTCACGGCGATCGGCTACCCACGATCCGTTGCGCAACCTGGCCCTTCGGCAAGGAACCCACCTCAAACCAGCAGGTGGGATTTCGCACGCCAGCCAACTGTCGCCACTTTTCCGACTGCGGTGCCGGGCGCGCGAGGCAAGGCATAACGGGGACGCACCCTTCGATCAACCGCAGGCCACTCGCAAAAACCCCGCAGGCTTTCCAGCCTCAGTGCCGCGAAAGCTCCAGGCAGCCACCGAGTCGGTTGAACAACTCGGCAAACCCCGGAAACGAGGTCTCGACGAACTGGCAATCGTGGATGGTGACTTCGCCACGAGCCTTGAGCCCGGCGACGGCGAATGCCATCGCGATCCGGTGGTCACCCTGCGCGTAGATGGTCGCCGACCCGAACGGCGTCGGCTCGCCGCGCCCCTCGATGATCATGCCGTCCTCGGTGGGGGTCGCGTCGATGCCGAGCTTCTGCAGGCCATCGGCCATCACCGCGATGCGATCGGATTCCTTGACCCGCAACTCCTCTGCCCCCGTCAGCACCGTCCGACCCTTGGCGCAGGCGGCGGCGACAAAGATCACCGGGAACTCGTCGATCGCCAGCGGCACCAGCGCCTCGTCGATCTCGATGCCGTGGAGCTCGGCGCTTTTCACGCGCAGGTCACCGACCGGCTCGCCACCCACCTCGCGACGGTTCTCGATACGGATGTCCGCGCCCATCGCCTGGAGGATATCGATCACCCCGGTGCGCGTCGGGTTCAGGCCCACGTGGGTGAGCAGGATGTCCGAGTCGGGGACGATGCTGGCCGCGACCAGGAAGAACGCTGCCGAGGAGATGTCGGCCGGCACCTCGAGCGCACGCCCAACCAGCCGTCGCGCGCCGGCATCGCCCTGGTCGATGCAGACCCGCGCCCCCTCACGCTGCATGCCGACACCCAGCCCCGAGAGCATGCGCTCGGTGTGGTCTCGGGTCGGTGCCGGTTCGGTCACGCAGGTGCGGCCCTCGGCGTACAGGCCGGCAAGCAACACACAGGATTTCACCTGGGCGCTGGCCATCGGCATGGCGTAGTCGATCGCCTTGAGCGGCTGACCGCCGTGGATCTTGAGCGGAGAACGCCCCTCGGGGCCGGATTCGATCCGTGCCCCCATGGCGGTGAGCGGGTCGATCACCCGTTTCATCGGCCGGCGCGACAGCGAAGCATCGCCCTCGATTACCGAATCGAAGGCCTGCCCGGCGAGGATGCCGGACATCAGGCGCATCGACGTTCCCGAATTGCCGACGTAGAGTGGCTTTTCCGGCTGTTTCAGGCCATGCAGCCCCACGCCCTCGATGGTCACCCGCCCGGACTCGGGGTCGGTGATGGAGACACCCATTGCCCGGAAACAGCGCAGGGTATTGAGGCTGTCCTCGCCTTCGAGGAAACCGCTGATCTCGGTGGTGCCTTCGGCCAGTGAGCCGAACATGATCGAGCGATGCGAGATCGACTTGTCTCCCGGCACCCGCGCCTCGCCCTCAAGCGCTTGAGCGACGGTGCTGCGATAGATCAGGGAAGCGGAATCATGAACTACGGTCATGGCGCGGTCATCCGGGGTTGGGCTGAAAAAGGATTGGTTCGGACAAGCCGGCGGGTCAGTGGCCGGACGTGTCTGTCTGGCTAACTCCGTTGGCCCCGTTAGCGTGGGCCACGGGATACAGGGCGTCGCGCACGGCCTTCGCCTCGTGGAAATAATGCTCGATCTGCTCGCCATCGGCGGATTCCAGCATGCCCCGCAGGCAGTCGAGCTCGGCGCGATAGTGGTCGAGCATCACCAGGATCTCGTCGCGGTTGTCGAGGCAGATATCCCGCCACATGACCGGATCGGAGCTGGCAATGCGCGTGAAGTCACGAAAGCCGCCCGCAGCGTAGCGAAAGACCTCATAGCGCTCGGCCAGCCGGGCCAGTGCCGAGACCATCGCGTAGGCGGCCGCATGCGGGAGGTGGGATGTGGCGGCCAGCACGTGATCGTGATGGGCCACCTCAAGCCGTTCGATACGGGCCCCGGTCGCCTGCCACATCGCCTCGATGCGGGCGACGTCCTCGGCGCGGTTTTCCTTGATCGGCGTGAGGATCACGCGATGGCCGCGGTAAAGATCCGCGGTCGCCGCTTCCGGCCCGCTGCGCTCGCGCCCAGCAATCGGGTGCCCCGGGACGAATCGGGCAAGTTGCCCGGCCGAGAGATGCGCCCGCGCCCGCTCGACCACCGCCCCCTTGACACTGCCACCATCGGTTACCAAGGCGTCATCCGGCAGGCAGGCCGCCAACTCGCCAAGTACTGCGTCCATCGCCTTGACCGGCGTGGCCAGGAACACCAGGTCCGCCCCCTCGACCGCCTCGGCAATCGAATCCGCCGGTCGGTCGACGAGGCCCAGCCGCTCAGCGGCCAGGCGGGTGTCGAGTCGGCGCGAATATCCGACCACCTCGCCCACCTCACCGCGCTCGCGCAAGGCCAAGGCCAGCGAACCACCGATCAGGCCGGTGCCGATCAGTGCCAGCCGGCGAAACATCATGCGGAGGGACCCTCGTCGGCCAGACGCGCCAACACGTCCTTTAGAGCGTCGATGGCACGGGCGTTCTGCTCGGCCGTCCCGATGGTGATACGAAGCGCTTGCGACAACCCGCCGCGAGCCTCCATGCCACCGAGCGGGCGGACGATCACACCCTCGCGCAACAGGGCCTCGAATACGCGCCCGGCTGCAAACGGCGTGATCACCGTGATGAAGTTCGCCCGACTGGGAACGAACTGCCAGCCGTTCGCCTCGGCGGCGGTTGCCCACTGGGCCAGGCCGGCCCGGTTGACCTCGCGGCTTCGGGCGATGAACTCGCTGTCTTCGAGTGCCGCTTCGGCGGCCCGTAGGGCGAGCGCGTTGACGTTGAAGGGATGACGTACGCGATCGAGCAGGCTGGCAATCGCCGGCTCACTGACCGCGAAGCCCACGCGCAGGGCCGCCAGGCCGAAGATCTTCGAGAAGGTGCGCGTCACCACCAAGTTCGGGTAGTGCGCGAGCAGCTCGATGCCGTTCGGGAAGGCCAGATCGTCGACGTATTCGGTATACGCTTCGTCGAGCACCACGACCACGTGCGATGGCACGGCATCGAGTAGCGCGCGCAGCTCGGCGGCCTCTACCCAGGTCCCGGTCGGGTTGTTGGGGTTGGCGAGGAACAGCACGCGGGTGTGCTCATCGACCGCCGCGGCCATCGCCTCGAGATCGGCACCAAAGGGCATCTCCCGGTCGTCGGCCGGGCGCGCCGGCACGACCTTCGCCGCGGCGCCGGCGGCCTGGGTGGCCAGGGCGTAGACGGCGAAGGCGTGCTCGGAGAACACGGCATTCACGCCCGGTTCGAGATAGGCGCGCGCGACCAGTTCGAGCACGTCGTTCGAGCCATTGCCCAGCGTGACCTGCTCCGGATTTACGCCGAAATGGCTGCCGATCGCTCGCTTGAGGTGGAAACCGCTGCCGTCCGGGTAGACGTGCAGATCGGCCAGCCCCGCTTGAATCGCCTCGACGGCGCGCGGCGACGGACCGAGCGGGTTTTCGTTGGAGGCGAGCTTGAGAACCTCCTCGATACCGTACTCACGCGCGACCTCCTCGGCCGGCTTGCCCGGCACGTAAGGCCGGATAGCCGCGACACAGTCGCGAACCCGCCCGAATGACAACTCGGTCTCCTTCACGCCCATCATTCGCCCCCCGGATGGCTGATCACCGGCACCGGGTAGGACCCCAGCACCCGCAGTTGACCGCAATGGGGGCGCAACCGCTCGAGTGCCGCCGCCACCGCCGACTCGTCACGATGACCGGCGATGTCGATGAAGAACACGTAATCCCAGACACGGTCCCGCGCCGGGCGTGACTCGATGCGCAGCACGTCGATACCGGCTTCGGACAGCGGGAGCAACAGCCGCGTCAGTGCGCCGGGCTCGTTGGTCACCGATAGCAGCAAGGCCGTCTTGTCGTTGCCCGAGGGCGCAACCGGCTCGCGGCCGAGCACGGCGAAACGGGTGGTGTTCTGGACGTTGTCCTGGATGTTCGAGGCGCGGACCACCAGCCCATGACGCTCGGCGGCGAACCTCGGCCCGATGGCGAACACCTCGGGGTCGGCCGCCGCCTGCTGGGCGGCGGCGCTGTTGCTCGACACCGCCATGCGCTCGATGCCGGGGAAATGGGCATCGAGCCATTCGCGGCACTGGGCCAGCGACTGGGCATGCGAGACGATCACGCGGGGCGTGCTGCCGGCATCCGGGTGCGCCATCAACTGCTGGTCGATGCGCAGGGCCACCTCGCCGCAGAGCAGCAGGTCGCTGCCGGCGAGCGAGTCGAGCGTGACCGAGACACTGCCCTCGGTGGAGTTCTCCAGCGGCACCACGCCGTAATCGACACTACCGGCGGAGACCGCACGGAACACCTCGGGGATGCCCGGCTCGAACTGCAGCCGCCCGCCGTGACCGAAGGCCGCCACCGCCGCCAACTCGGAGAAGGTGCCCGACGGCCCGAGGGTTGCGATCGAGAGCGGGCGCTCGTGGGCCAGGCAGGCCGACATGATCTCGCGGAACAGCCAGGCGACGGTCTCATCGTCCAGCGGACCGGGGTTGAGATCACGGATGCGGGAAAGCACCTGCGCCTCGCGCTCCGGCCGATAGAACGATTGCCCGGAATGATGCGCGGGATCGCGCTCCTTGATGAACGCGACCTGCTCGGCCAGGCGCGCGCGCTGGCTGAGCAGGTCGAGAATCTGCCGATCGACCGAGTCGATCAGCACCCGCACCTCGTCCAGGCTCTCGGGCAGTGCCGCGTCAGCCGCGGACTTGGCTTTCATGCCGCCCATGGGCCCGAACGGGGATCAGAGCAGGCGCAGGCGCAGAACGCCGTCGATCGCGGCGAGCTCGTCGCGGGTCTCGGCCGGCACCTCGCGGTCGACGTCCAGCAGGGTGTAGGCCACCTTGTCACGCGACTCGTTGACCAGGTGCTCGATGTTCACGCCGGCCTTGCCAAGGATGTGCGAGATCTGACCGACCATGTCCGGACGATTGAGGTTGGCGATCGCGATGCGCTGGGCACCCGAACGTGCCATCTGCACGTGCGGCATGTTGACCGCGTTCTTGATGTTGCCGTTCTCGATGTAGTCGCGGATCTGATCGGCAACCATGATCGCGCAGTTGTCCTCTGCCTCGTCGGTGGACGCACCCAGGTGCGGCAGGGCCAGGCACTTCGGATGGTTCTTGGTCAGGTTGGTCGGGAAGTCGCAGACGTAGGACAGGGCCTTGCCGTTGTCCAGCGCGTCGACCATGGCCTGCTCGTTGACGATGCCGGCACGGGCGAAGTTCAGGACCACGACGTTGTCCTTCATGAACGCCAGACGCTCGGCGTTGATCAGGTCACGGGTCGCGTCGATCAGCGGCACGTGCAGGGAAACGAAGTCGGCCTTGGCCAGGACCTCGTCGACACTGCCCGCCTGGTGGACGTCCGGCGACAGCTCCCAGGCGCGCTCGACGCTGATACCCGGGTCGAAGCCGATCACGCGCATGCCCAACGCCTTGGCCGAGTTGGCCACGCGTACGCCGATGGCGCCCAAGCCGATGATGCCCAGGGTGCGGCCCGGCAGCTCGAAGCCCTTGAAGTTCTTCTTGCCGGCCTCGGTCGCCTTGTTGATCTCCTCATCGGATCCCTCGAGCTTGCGCGCGAAGTCCCAGGCCGGGCCGATGTTGCGGATCGACATCAGCATGCCGGCAATAACCAGCTCCTTGACCGCGTTGGCGTTCGCGCCCGGGGCGTTGAAGACCACCACGCCCTTGTCGGTCATGCGGTCGACCGGGACATTGTTGACGCCAGCGCCGGCACGGCCGATGGCCAGCAGCGACTCCGGCAGGTCCATGTCGTGCATCTTGGCCGAACGGACCAGGATGCCGTCCGCGTCGTTCAGGTCGGCACCGATGTCGTACTTGTCGGTCGGCAGGCGCTCGAGGCCCTTGTTGGAGATGGCGTTGAGGGTGTGAATCTTGTACATGACGGATTCCTTGAAAACAGTTGCTGGCAGCGAGGCGAGCGAGGCTCAGCCGTGGCGCTTGGCGAAGTCGTTCATGAAGTGGATCAGCGCATCGACGCCGGCCTCGGGCATGGCGTTGTAGATGCTTGCGCGCATGCCGCCGACCGAGCGGTGACCGTTGAGCGTGACCAGGCCCTGACGACCGGCCTCTTCGAGGAAGGTCTTGTCGAGCGAATCGTCGGCCAGCATGAACGGCACGTTCATCCACGAGCGATAGGCCGGATCGACCGGGTTGCGGTAGAAGTCATTGTCGTCGATGGCCGCGTAGAGCTTCTCGGCCTTGCGCTGGTTGATCTTGCCCATCTCCTCGAGACCGCCCTTGGCGAGCAGGTGCTCGAACACCAGGCCCGCCATGTACCAGGCGTAGGTCGGCGGGGTGTTGAACATGGAGTCGGCTTCCGCCTGGGTGGCCCAGTCGAGCATGGCCGGGGTGGTCTCGCGCGACTTGCCCATCAGGTCCTCACGGACGATGACGATGGTCAGGCCGGCCGGGCCGATGTTCTTCTGCGCACCGGCGTAGATGACACCGAACTTGGAGACGTCGATCGGGCGCGACAGGATGGTCGAAGACATGTCCGCGACCAGCGGCACGTCACCGGTGTCGGGGATGTAGGGGAACTCCACGCCCGCGATAGTCTCGTTCGGGGTGTAGTGGACGTAGTCGGCATCCGGGGAGAACTTGATCTCGCCCTCGGCCGGCAGCGTGGTGAAGTTATCCGGCTTGGTGTCGGCGACGACGTTGACGTCGACGAAGCGCTTGGCTTCCTTGATCGCCTTGACCGACCAGTGGCCGGTGTTGAGGTAGTCGGCCTTGCCCGAGCCGTTGCCCAGGTTCAGCGGGATCGCGCCAAACTGAGTCGAGGCGCCACCCTGCAGGAACAGCACCTTGTAGTTGTCCGGGATGTTCATCAGCTTGCGCAGGTTCGCTTCCGCCTGCTCGGCGATGCCGACAAAATGCTTGCCGCGATGGCTCATTTCCATGACCGACATGCCGGTCCCCTGGTAATCGACCATCTCGTCCCGTGCGCGGGTGAGGACCTCGGTGGGCAACATCGCCGGACCGGCGCTGAAGTTGTAAACGCGAGCCATGACTACTCCTGAACAGAAACGGAAAACAAGCGACCGGGCGATATCTCGCCCGGTCTTAAATTCAATCGAAAACAGCCCGATCAAGCGGGCTGATTAGGGTGGCGTCCTTGGCCCCCGCGGGGATCACTCCTCCGCGTCCTGGTCCTCGATTTCCTCGTCGCCTTCGTCTTCCATGGCCGCGACTGGTTCGATCTGAACCAGGCGCTCGTCCTTGCCCAGACGGATGAGGGTCACACCCTGAGTATTGCGCGACAGGGAGGAAATCTGGGACACCTCGGTGCGCACGAGTGTACCGCGGTTCGAGATCAGAATCACCTCGTCGGACTCGCGCACCAGGACCGCGCCGACCAGCTCGCCGTTGCGTTCACTGGTATTGATCGCGATCACGCCCTGCCCGCCCCGGTTGTAGACGGGGAACTCGTCGGTGGGCGTGCGCTTGCCGTAGCCGTTCTCGGTGGCGGTGAGCACCTCGCCTTCGTCGACCACGATCAACGAGACAACGAATTGCTTGTCCTGCAGGCGAATACCGCGCACGCCCGCCGCCGTGCGACCCATCGACCGCACGTCTTCCTCGGCGAAACGCGTCGCCTTGCCGGCGTTGGAGAACAGCATGATCTCGCGGGAGCCGTCGGTCAGCGCCGCACCGATCAACCGGTCGCCCTCGCGCAGGTCAATGGCGATGATGCCCGCCTGGCGCGGCCGGGAGAAGTCGACCAGCGGGGTCTTTTTCACCTGGCCATTGCGCGTGGCAAAGAAAATGTAGTGATCGTCGACGAACTCGCGGATCGGCAACATGGTGTTGATGTGCTCGCCATCCTGCAGCGGCAGCACGTTGACCACCGGTCGGCCGCGCGCACCGCGGGCACCCTGCGGCAACTGATAAACCTTGCGCCAGTAGACCCGGCCGTAGTTGGTGAACATCAGCACCCAGGCGTGAGTGCTGGCCACCAGCAGCTGTTCGATCACATCCTCGTCCTTCATCCGCGTCGAGGCCTTGCCCCGGCCGCCGCGACGCTGACTGCGGTAATCGGTCAGCGATTGGGTCTTGATGTAACCCTCGCGAGAGAGCGTGACTACGCGGTCTTCCTCGGCGATCAGGTCCTCCATCGAGAGATCTTCGTAATCGACGATGATCTCGGTGCGACGGGGATCGGCGTACTCGTCCCGAATCCGCATCAGCTCGTCGCGGATGACCTGCATCAGGCGCTCTTCCGAGCGCAGGATGTCGAGCAGATCGATGATGCGCTCGAGGAGGTTGGCGTATTCCTCGACGATCTTGTCTTGCTCGAGACCGGTCAGGCGGTTCAGGCGCATCTCGAGGATGGCCTGGGCCTGCTCGGCCGAGAGCCGGTAGCTGCCGTCTTCCTGCAGGCCGAAGGCGTCACCCAGCCCCTCGGGGCGCGAGGCGGCGGCATCGGCCTTCTCGAGCATGGTGCGAACCACGCCGGACTCCCAGGTGCCGTCAAGCAGCTTGGCCTTGGCCTCGGCCGGGGTCGGCGCCGCCTTGATCACGGCGATCATCGGGTCGATGTTCGCCAGGGCCACGGCCAGGCCTTCGAGGATGTGGGCGCGATCACGCGCCTTGCGCAGATCGTAGATGGTGCGGCGGGTGACGACTTCGCGGCGATGACGCAGGAAGACGTTGAGGATCTCGCGCAGCCCGACGGTGCGTGGCTGGCCATCGATCAGGGCGACCATGTTGATGCCGAACACGCTCTGCAGCTGGGTCTGCTGGTAGAGGTTGTTCAGGAGCACGTCGGGCATCTCGCCACGCTTGCACTCGATCACGACGCGCATGCCGTCCTTGTCGGACTCGTCACGCAGTTCGGCGATGCCATCGATCTTCTTCTCGCGCACCAGCTCGGCGATGCGCTCGATCAGGCGCGCCTTGTTGACCTGGTACGGCAGCTCGGTGATCACGATCGAGGTGCGATCGGTCTTCTCGCTGTCTTCGAACTCGGCACGGGCGCGCATCACGCAGCGGCCACGACCGGTCAGGTAGGCATCGCGCAGACCGGCCGCGCCATTGATGATGCCGGCGGTCGGGAAGTCCGGGGCCGGCACGTAGGCGAGCAGGTCGTCATCATTGATGACGGGGTCGTCGATCAACGCGACGGTGGCGTCGAGCACCTCGCCCAGGTTGTGCGGCGGAATGTTGGTCGCCATGCCCACGGCAATACCCGAGGAACCGTTGACCAGCAGGTTCGGGAACTGGGCGGGCAAGACCTGCGGCTCGGATTCCGAGCCGTCGTAGTTGTCGATGAAGTCGACCGTTTCCTTGTCGATGTCGGCGAGCAGTTCGTGGGCGATCTTCGCCATGCGCACTTCGGTGTAACGCATCGCCGCCGGGGCGTCGCCGTCAACCGAGCCGAAGTTGCCCTGCCCGTCGATGAGCATGTTGCGCATGGAGAAATCCTGCGCCATGCGCACCAGCGCGTCGTAGACCGCCGAATCCCCGTGCGGGTGATACTTACCGATGACGTCACCCACGACACGCGCGGATTTCTTGTAGGGCTTGTTCCACTCGTTGCCCAACTCGCGCATGGCGTAGAGGACCCGGCGGTGTACCGGCTTGAGGCCGTCACGGGCATCCGGCAGCGCACGCCCCACGATCACGCTCATGGCGTAATCGAGATAGGACTGCCGCATCTCGTCTTCGAGATTGACCGGGAAGATTTCTTGAGCGAACTGAGTCATTCGAGTGTCCTGGTACCCACGAGTGTCCTGATTCAACGGCACGGTCCTTACGACCGCTGCGGCGAGGCGCGAAGGCAACCACCCCCGAGCGTCACCCCTGCCGGGCCACCGCGACCCCGCGAGACCGCCGCAGAGCCCTTATGGCCGCGGTCGGACGGGTGCGTCGCCAAACCGGGGCATCGTACCACAGAGCGCCTCTTGACGCGGCGCCCCGGGCGGCCCCTCAATCGAACAGCCGCACAATACCGGCACGATTCGGGTGACGCACCACGCCGACCTCGGTAACCAGCGCATCGATCAGCCCGGCCGGCGTGACATCGAAGGCCGGGTTGTACACGTCGACCCCTTCGGGGGCCACCGGTTGCCCGGCGATTTCACTGACCTCGGACCCCGAACGCTGCTCGATCTCGATAGCCCCGCCATCGGGGCAGTCGCGATCGATCGTCGAACGCGGGGCGACCACCATGAATCTCACGCCGTGATGCCGCGCCAGCACCGCCAGCGCGTAGGTACCGATCTTGTTCGCCACGTCGCCATTCGCCGCGACTCGATCGGCCCCCACGATCACCCAACTCACACGGCCGGTGGCCAGCACGCTCGCCGCAGCACTGTCACAAATCAGCCGGTACGGAATCGATTCCTGTTGCAATTCCCAAGCCGTCAGCCTCGAGCCCTGCAGCCAGGGACGGGTCTCGTCGACATATACCCCTTCGAGCCGCCCGGCGGCCCAGGCATCACGGACGACACCCAGCGCCGTGCCCTGCCCCGCGGTAGCCAACGCGCCGGTATTACAATGAGTAAGCACCCAGCTACGTTCCGAGCCGGGCTCAATCAGGCCCGCCCCCAACTGACTCATAGCAAGGTTGGCCTCCACGTCGCGCGCCTCGATGGATTGCGCCTCCTCGGTCAGACGACGCAGCCGTTGACCACTCTCCAGCGATTCGACCGTACGCAGACAGGCGACCATGCGATCCAAGGCCCAGACCAGGTTGACGGCGGTCGGACGCGCGGCGGCCAATTCACCATACGCCGGCTCAAGCATCGCGACGGTGAGTTCGTCACCTCGTGCGGTTGCCGTGTGCGCGGCAAGCAGATACCCGTAAGCCGCCGCCACCCCGATGGCAGGCGCCCCGCGAACCGCCATCTCGCGTATCACTTTTGCCACGCACGTTGCATCTGTACAACACAGCCACTCGACCCGGTGAGGCAATAGCCTCTGATCGAGAACATGCAACTGTTTTTCCTTGTATGTCAGTGCCTTAAGCAAAACCAACCCCCACTTGAAAATGCGCTGCAATCACGAACCCACACCCCTTTTATCCAAGGGCTTAAGCGCCATTGAGCGATTTTGATGCCTAGTTTCGCAATCGATCGGCGCTATTTTTGCACTTTGCCGGAAGGGCCGGCTACTATTCCGGTGAGATTCAACCAATGCCGGATCTGAATCGCGCTATTCCTAGCGACACCAAAGTCATCTCTGACCTCATAAGAAACAAGGAGATTTCACAGATGAAGAAAATGACCGTGATCGCTGCCTCCGTTGCAGCCACGTTTGCCTTCTCTGGCCAGTCCCTCGCCGGGGGTGATTCCCCGTACGTGTTTGACAGCAACGGCGACCCGGTAATGACCGGCCATGGCACGTGCCTGTACAACAATCACGGCACGCTGAACAGCGAGACCGCGATCGAAGCGTGCAACCCGGAACTGATCACCAAGGCCGAGCCGGCACCGAAGCCGGTCGTCGAGCCGCCTCCGGCACCGGAAGCCAAGACCATCACGCTCGAGGCTGACACCTACTTCGACTTCGACAAGTCGAACCTGAAGCCGGAAGGCAAGGACACCCTGAACGCGCTGGTCCGCGACATGGGTGACCTGAACGCCGTCGCGAACATCGAAGCCGTCGGTCACACCGACAGCATCGGTACCGACGAGTACAACCAAGGCCTGTCCGAGCGTCGCGCTGCGACCGTCAAGGACTACCTGGTTGACCAAGGCGTTCCGGGCGACAAGATCGAGACCCAGGGCATGGGCGAATCCAACCCGATCGCCACCAACCAGACCCGTGAAGGTCGTGCCCAGAACCGTCGTGTTGAAATCACCGTACAGGGCACCGCCCAGTAAGGCGTTTCCAACGCTCGACGTGAAAAACACCGCCTCCGGGCGGTGTTTTTGTTTGCGGCCAACTCACGGTCACACTCGAAGCGAACGGGATGGCACCTATACTGTTTGCGCAATCCGTTCCACTCATAACGCACAACAAATCGCTTTCAAGAGGAACCGTCATGGAAGAAGCAGGCTTTTTCTCCCTGTATGTATTGCCTTGGATCATCAAGATCCTGATTGCCGTCGCGATCGCCGCCGGTGGCTACTTGATCGCCAAGATCGGCAGCCCCTGGCTCGCCAAGCTGCTGGGGCGAACAGGCATAGAGCCGATGCTGGTCGGCTTTACAGTCGCCTTGGCGCGCACCGCGTTCCTGTTGTTCGTGGTAATCGCGGCCCTGTCACAGCTAGGCCTTGATACGACCTCGCTGGTCGCCCTGGTCGCCGGTGCCGGCATTGCCGTTGGCCTGGCACTGAAGGACTCGCTGGGCAACTTCGCCGCCGGGGTGATGGTGCTGATCTTTCGTCCGTTCAAGGCCGGCGACTTCATCATTGCCGATGGAGTAATGGGCACCGTGAACGAGATCGGCATCTTCCACACCCGCATGAACACACCCGACAACGTCGAACTGATCGTCCCCAACGGCCAGCTCTACGCCTCGGCGATCACCAACTACAGCGTGCGCGACACCCGTCGCCTGGACCTGGCAATCGGCATCGACTACGCCGACGATATCGCCAAGGCCAAGGAGTTGATCATGCAGGTGTTCGAGAAGGAAGACCGCGTCCTCAAGGATCCGGCCCCGGCCGTGCTGGTCGACCAGTTTGGCGCCTCGAGCGTCGACCTGCTGGTACGCCCCTGGATTCGCTCAGCCGATATGCCGACGATCAAATCCGACCTGCAGCAGCAGATCAAGGAAGCCTTCGATGCAAACGGCATCACCATCCCGTTCCCGCAGATGGTAATCAGTTCCGCCGAAGGCGCCGACGAGGGCGCGAAGACAAGCAAGTCCTGATCAACTCGTCCCGCACGAAGAAAGCCCCGCAATTGCGGGGCTTTCTTTTGCTTGCCGGAGTGAAAGTCTCCGGGGAAGACGGGGGGACTTATCGGCCACCGCCGTAACCACCGCCCATGCCACCAGCGCCGGCACCGGGACCCATTCCGCCACCACCGACCGAAACGGTGCTGTCGTCATCCAGGAAGCGGTTGGTTGAATCGGCACCACCGCCACCTTGGACAAAGGCGAGGAAGGTATCGTTGTCATCCAACGTATCAACGCGGGTGTTGTGGATATCATTCGGCATGTTAGCCGTACCCTCGCCTGAGGGGCTGTTGTGATCGGCCAGCGCCACGCCAGACGCCAGAAAGGCCGCAAAAGCCAGGAAAGCGGGAACAATGGTCTTCAACTTGATCATGGTGTACCTCTCGTACAGTCACCGGACATTCATGCATGGGAATATAACTATATTCTTGCCATGCATAAATTCAGACCATGCCTCATTTGGAAAGTTTCCTGCCGGCGGACAGAACGCCCCGTAGGCCCTGTGGCAGGAGATCCACTGATCGGTTACGGAGTCGGCCACCACGTCGCCAGAGCGTCATCCAGACAGCAAAAAGCCCGGATGCACTGCACCCGGGCTTTAATGATTCCATCAACGATGTTTGGCGGAGAGGCAGGGATTCGAACCCTGGGACCCCGCGAGGGGGTCAACGGTTTTCGAGACCGCCCCGTTCGACCGCTCCGGCACCTCTCCAAACGGGAAAGACGCGACCGAGGTCGCGTCCACGCCCGGCTTTCAACCCCGGGCTACACAAAAACTGGCGGAGAGAGAGGGATTCGAACCCTCGGTACGGGGTTACCGTACACACGCTTTCCAGGCGTGCTCCTTCGACCGCTCGGACACCTCTCCGTTTTCTATCCGACGGGGCAGACCCGCGTCAGGAAGGGCGCAGAGTTTACCCAAACCGCCAGCCCATGACAATGGGCAGACGACCACGAGCATCCACACACGATATCAGCGCCCCGGTTCAAGCACCGCCATGGATTCGACGTGTGCCGTATGGGGGAACATGTCCATCACGCCCGCCGCCAACAGCCGCCAACCGTGATCGTTCACCAGCCGACCGACATCCCGGGCAAGCGTTCCCGGGTGGCAGGAGACGTAAACCACCCGGGCCGGCTTCATGCGCGCGATCACGGACATCATGGCCTCGGCGCCCGCCCGCGGTGGGTCGAGCAGGACGCGGTCGAACGACTCGTTCATCCAGCCGTGGCCAGCATCGGGATCGAACAGGTTGCCGACGACGTGGCGTGTGTTCTCGATGCCATTGCTCGTCGCACAGGCCGCGCCGCGCTCGACCATCGCCTGATCCGCCTCCACAGCGGTGACCGACCCCACCGGACCGGCCTGCCGGGCCAGTGGCAGACTGAAATTGCCAAGCCCGGCGAACAGGTCCACCACTCGATCGCCCGGTTTCACCGCCAGCCACTCCAACGCCTGGTGCACCATGCGGCGGTTGATCTCGGCATTGACCTGGGCGAAGTCCAGCGGCGAGAAGCGGATCTCGACATCGAACTCCTGGAGACGATAACTCGGGTAGACGTCGCGCGCCCCCTCTACCAATGGCTCGAGGCTGTCCGGGCCGCCGGGTTGCAGGAAGATCGCGAAACCGTGCGCGTCGGCAAAGGCATCCAGACGCGCCCGATCCGCCTCCCCGAGCGGCACCATGTGGCGGAAGGCCAAGGCGCAGTGCGCATCGCCACAGCCCACTTCGATCTGGGGAATGTCTCGCCGGGCATCCATCTCGCCGATCAGTTCGGCGATCGCCGGCAATCGCTCGCCCACCCGCGGGTCGAGCACCGGGCAGGTGTCGATATCGGCGAGCAGAGGCGAGCCGAGTTCGCGAAACCCCACCACCGCACGCCCCTTCTTGCGCACGAAGCGCACTCCCAATCTCGCCATGCGGCGGTAGCCCCAGATCGACCCCGTCAACGGCTCAAGCACCTGCTCCGGCGTTACCCGCCCGATCCGCGACAGTTGATCCAGCAAGGCCTGTTGCTTGTGGCGCACCTGCGCCTCAGGGGCCAAGTGCTGCATGGCGCATCCACCGCAATGATGGAAATGTGGGCAGCCCGGCTCGATCCGTTCTGGACTGGCCCGATCCACCGCCACCGCATCACCCAGATCGAAATGCCGGCGCTGGTCGCGATACACGAAGCGCACGTCCTCGCCCGGCAGCGCCCGACCGACGAAGGTCGCCTTGCCATCGACGTGAGCCACGCCGCGACCCTCGAGGGTGAGCGACTCGATATGAGCTTCGAACTCGCCCGGCGGCAGCGGCTTGGCATGCTTGTGCTTGTGGCGTTTCTTGCGGTTGGGGTTGCGGGCCATCGATTTCTCGATCAGAGGAAAGACAAAGGCCCTGCCGCACGGGGTGCATGGCAGGGCCGGCTCAGGGGCAATTAGGCCAATCAGCCCGCCGGGAAGACCCCGGTGGACAGGTAGCGGTCACCACGATCGCAGACGATAGTGACGATCACGGCGTTCTCCACCTCCGCGGACACCTTCAGGGCCGCGGCCATCGCGCCGCCCGAGGAGATCCCCGCCATGATGCCCTCCTCGCGCGCCAGCCGCCGGGTCATTTCCTCGGCTTCATCCTGGCCGATATCCAGGGTGCGATCCACCCGCGCCGGCTCGAAGATCCGGGGCAGGTATTCTTTCGGCCAGCGCCGAATCCCCGGAATTTGCGCGCCCTCGCCCGGCTGAACGCCGACGATCTGCACACCGAGGTTCTGCTCCTTGAGGTAGTGCGAGGTGCCCATGATCGTGCCGGTGGTGCCCATCGCGGAGACGAAATGCGTCACACGGCCCTCGGTGGCCGCCCAGATTTCCGGGCCGGTCGTCAGGTAATGCGCCCGCGGGTTGTCCGGGTTGGCGAACTGGTCCAGCACCGTGCCCTCGCCTCGCGCGGCCATCGCGGCGGCAAGGTCCCGTGCGCCTTCCATGCCCTCATCCCGGGAGACGAGCTTGAGCTCCGCCCCGTAGGCCGCCATCGACTGGCGCCGTTCGATCGACATGTGCTCGGGCATGATCAGCGTCAGGCGCAGGCCCAGCGTGGCAGCCACCATCGCCAGTGCGATGCCGGTATTGCCGGAGGTCGCCTCGACCAATCGATCGCCGGGCTTGATCTCGCCACGTTCCATGGCGCGTGCGATCATCGAATGGGCCGCGCGATCCTTCACCGATCCGGCCGGATTGTTACCCTCGAGCTTGCCGAGAATCACGTTGCCGCGCGCCGCACCCGTGGGGTCGAGGCGCTGGATACGCGCCAGTGGCGTGTTGCCGATCAATTGATCAAGACGGTGACCTAACATACGCTTTGCCGGCTCGCTCCAGTTACCAAATTCTTCCGGGGAAGGCGGGTTTGCCTCGCGCCCCGAGTATGCCACAAAGGCCTTCGGTGAACGCTCCGATCCGCAGTAAACAGACCGCCACACAACGTGGCCCCGCCGGCCGTCTTGCCGCCCTGGGAGCTATCCTGCCCTGGGCCCTGCTCGCTCTGGTCGCTCCCCCGCTGCTGCTCGCGATCGAGGCGCTCGTTTCCGGCCGAACCCTTCCCTCGCCCGCATTCTGGGCGGCAACCATCGGCTGGACCGGCATCTGGCTGCTCCTTGCCGGCCTGTCGATTACGCTCCTTTGGTTTCGGCGGCGATCCCATCCCTCGGAGACCAACGCAACCAGCAAGTCGGCGCCACCGATCCAGCGCACCGGACCGGAAAGCCAGCTTTCGGCCGCCACGGTACTCGAACTGGTCAACCAGCAATGGGTGACGCCGCTGGGGCACATCCGATCGGCGGTCGACAGCCTCGCCACGCTGGAACGTCGCCTGAGCCGCTGCGCGCCACCGGCCAAGGACGGCGAACAGGAACCGGCCCGATCACTCCAGCTGATGCGTCACGCCAGCCACCGCCTGCGCCTCTCGATCGAGAACATCATCGACTACCACGAGATCACCGCTGGCCGCATGACGCGCACCGACGGGCGGGTCAACCTGCGCACCACGGGCGAGGACCTGGTGACCGACTGGCAGACCACCGCCCAGCGCGACGGCGAGGTGTTGCAGTTCATCGGCTACCAGGACCTGCCGCGAGAGATCGTGTTCGATCCGCAGATGCTGCGCCGTCTGCTCGACCGTCTGCTCAACGAGATCCTCGGCATCGCCCACCTGCGCGAGCCGGCCATCACGCTGGAACTCGAGGATGACCACGAGAACGAGGGCGGCGACCGATTGGGACGCTTTCGCCTGACCATCGACGGGCAGGCCCGTGACGGTTCTCTCGATCGGGAACAACTAGCCGAACGCCTCGCGCAACCACTGCCCGAGCAACTCGAGGGCCTGCTGATCGACGATCTGATCGATCTCTGGATCCTGCGCTGCATCTCCCATCACCTCGATTCGGCACTCGAGGTGGTCGACACCGGCCCGGAGCGCTTCGGGATGACCGCGACCTTCAGCGCCCCCATCCTGATCGGCGAACCCGACAGCAGCGACCGGTTGGCGGGCCAACTGGCGGCCGTGGTCTGCGCCTCGGCGCAACATCGCCGTGCCTGGCAGGGCAACCTCGCCGCCCTCGGGGCGAACATCCAGGTCGAGCCGGATTTCGGCCAGCCAGTCGACCTGCTGTTCCTCGACGAGCGCATCGTCGAACGACACCACGAGGACCCGGCCTTCGGTCAGTGGGTCTCGCTGGCCGGGCGGGTCATCGGGCTATCCAGCCACCTGACTATTCGGGGACGGCCGGCCGCGGCGCTGCACTGGGCGGACTTCACCTTGCCACTGTTCATTCGAGCCCGGGCGCTGGCCGCCTCGCTCGAACGGGTATTGGGCGCCCCGACACCGGGACCGGGTCGCAGCCCAGCCCGTTTTGCCGCACCTCGCCAAGCCGACAGCCCCCCCGCTAGCGGTGGCAGCGACAAACCACGGCAGGGCAAGCCGGGTCGACACGCCCTGTATTCCTTTGCCGGCCGGACCGCACTGGTGATCGACGATGACCCGGTCTACCTCGCCCACCTGGGGCAAACGCTGCGTGAACTGGGATTCCACGTCCTCGAGGCCACCAACGGCAAGCAGGCGC
The DNA here is from genome assembly GCF_003932495.1 of Guyparkeria sp. SCN-R1. Lineage (GTDB taxonomy): Bacteria > Pseudomonadota > Gammaproteobacteria > Halothiobacillales > Halothiobacillaceae > Guyparkeria. Next base: position 253,420 of record NZ_QZMT01000001.1, on the reverse strand, counting down.
TGGCACTGGCTGATCATGAAGACATCGACGTGGTGTTCACCGACATGCACATGCCGGACATCACCGGTGCCGGCGTCGCACGCATCCTGAAAAAGCGTCCGCGCCACCTGGAAACCCCGATAATCGCCATCACGGCCAACCGGCAGGGCAACGTGCACCAGGACCTGCTGCACAGCGGCATCGAACGGGTGCTGACCAAACCGGTCACCGCCGGCGATCTGCTCAGCTCGATCGGCGAATTCTTCCCCCTGGAGACTCACGGTCGTCCCGACCCGGAGACCACCCCGCCCGCCAGAAACGACCGCAAGGACGAACGCGACCCGTTCCTCACCCGGCTGCTCTGCGATGAGTTGCCGGGCTACCGGCGGCTACTGACCGAACAGGCCGACGATCACGAAACGCTGCGCCATGCCGCGCACAAGCTCCGGGGGGCCGCCGCCTGCTGTCGTGAAACCGAGTTGCAGACACTCGCCGGTGAGCTTGAGGATGCGCTCGACGCCAACGAAACGGCCGAGCGCATCGCGCCACGCATTGCCGCGCTGATCCGCTGCATCGACGGCATAAACGCCAACCCGCTCTGCGATACGAGGACCACCTGAATACGCCGCCTGGCGCGGCCGGGTTATATAAGACCGCGCTGATTCAGCTCGCACCAATTCGCTGCTAGGATGCCTTCATGGGCGTCACTCAGGAACGGGTGACAGGAACGACTGGCAGGGAAGGAACAAGGACGATGCAACTCGACAACGCCACGGCCGACGGAGGGACCGATTCGGGCATGGTCGTCTTTCTTTGCACTGCCGCCGGGCGCGTCCTCAGCGCCACACCCCGGGCGGACGAGTTGTTCCCGACAGACGGCGAGCAGACCCTTCGCGAACGCCTGGAACGCCGCCTGCGCATGAACCCCGGCCCGTCACTGGGCACCGCCCTGATCGATGGCGAGGAGACCTCGCTGATCGGACTGATGGACAACCGGGAGATCACGCTCGCCATCACCCCGCTGGACGAGCACCAGCGACTGGTCGTGCTACTGGAAAGCCTCTGCCCGCCCACCAGCCTGGATTCGCTCACCGGCCTGCCGGACCGCAGCGCGATGCTCGAACGGATCCGCGACATCCAGTCCGATGGTGACGGCGGCCATCGCCTCATGCTGGTCGACATCGACCGGCTCAAGACCGTCAACGACTACCTCGGCTATCACGTCGGCGACCGGGTCATCCGCGATCTGGCCGGCGCCATGCAGGCCGCCGTCCCCGACGACGTGATGGCCGCGCGCTGGAGCGGTCACGAGTTCATGCTCCTGATCCCGCCCCGCCAGGCAGAACACAGCCAGCAGATTGCCGAACGCATCCGCGCGTCTGCCGCCAGCGTCCGTTTCAACGGCGGCGAAGACGCCCCGCCGCTGGGTTCGGTGACCGTCAGCATCGGTCACGGCGCGCTCGGCCCGGGTGAAACGTCCCGCACCCAGCCCCGCGACCAGCTAAGCGCGCTCAATGCCGCGGTCTACGAGGCCAAGCGCACCGGCCGTGACCGCGTGGTCAACGCCGACCGGCTGCAGCAACCCTCGGTCTACACCACCGGCGGCGCGCTCGATCGCGCCATCCACGAAGGGCGCATCGTCGCCGCCAGCCAACCGATCGTCGATCTCAAGACCGGCGAGGTAGTCGCCGACGAGGCACTGGCCCGCATGATCACTCCCGAAGGCGACGTTATCCCGGCGGGCCTGTTCATCGATGCCGCCTCGCGGTTGCAGATGGCCCACCGGATCGACTTCGAGATCATTAACCAGACCATCAACAACTGCGTGGCCTCGATCGGTCATCGACCGATGGCGCATTTCGTCAATATCTCGGGGGACTTCCTGCAGCACCCGGAACTGATGGAACAGGTGATTACCAACGCCCAGGCCGCCTGCGAGTGCATCGGCGGTGAGATGAATGCGGGTCCCAAGCCCTTGGTCCTGGAGATGACCGAACGCGAGGTGCTTGAAGACACGTCAGATGCCTTCAGCGCACTCAGGCCCCTGATCGATTTCGGCCTGCGACTCGCCCTGGACGACTTCGGCAGCGGCTACTCTTCCTACCGCTACCTGCTCGACATGCCGTTCACGTTCCTCAAGATCGAAGGCGCACTGGTCCAGAACATGAGCGACAGCGTCCGGGCACAGAAGATCGTCCGCCATATCCAGGCCATGGCCAAGGACATGGGGCTGGTTACCGTCGCCGAGTTTATCGGTGATGAGCGCACCGCCGACTTGCTGCGCGAGATGGGGATCGACTGGGGCCAGGGCTTCCACTTCGGCCGGCCTGAGATCATCCGCCCGCTGAAAAACGAAAACCGCATCGCCATTCACGAAATCTAGCCGGACCCGCGCCACGGCCTTCCTCGACACGGAAAAGTGCGCTATCCTGCGCGCCCTGTTTCGGAGTGTAGCGCAGCCTGGTAGCGCACCTGCCTGGGGGGCAGGTGGTCGGGGGTTCGAATCCCTCCACTCCGACCAGATTTATCAATGACTTGCGGCAATTCTGACGCGGGTCAACTTCTACAAAAACGGCATCTTCTACAATGGCAGGCATGGATACGCCGACGCGGGGCATCGAGTACCCTCAGCACAGGAGGTGCCCGACATGAACAAGAACACACGCACATGGACATCGATCGCCCTGGGCGGAATCGCATTCCCTGCCCTCGTCTATTGGGGCTTCGGTGAGTACATCGCCGGGTGGGTTTTCGTGGTGCTAGCGCTGGGTGGATATGGAGCTGTCTACGCTGGGCTCACAGAGGCCCAGGCGAACGAGCGCATGGCTGACGGCGAGTAGTCAGATAATCGCCACCGGCTCCCTATAGATTCAAACAGTTAGGCCGCCTCACAAGGGCGGCCTTTCTGCGTTCTGGATCCATGTAACCGATCGGACACTCAATGGCCCTGCTCCTCGCTCGCGCCACGCGGCTACCTCGGCTCATAAACCTTTGGTTAGATCACTGCCGCGCCGGATAGAAGCCGGTGCCTATTTTAAACCGGGCTGGTCGATGAACTCGCGGCACTCAGCCGGGCTCATGTCCTTGGCACAGCGCTCGGCGCGATCGACGTTGCGATCCAGGTAATGGTTGTAGAACGCCGGGGCGGCGCCGGTGATCTCGCCGATCCGCTCGCCGCCCGGTGAGAAGAACAGGACGTAGGGCACGCCCCGCACGCCGAGTTCATCGGCAAACGCCGCCGGCTCCTTCAAGTTGCCATCGACACCGATGAAGCGATCGTCGGAGTCGATCTGCACGCGGCGGATGATCATGCGTCCCTGGTAGTCCGGATCAAGCCGCATCGGGATCAGGAATTCGTCGTCGATCTTCTGGCAGTAGCCGCAGTAGCTCGCGTGGAAGAACAGCATCATCGGCTTGTCGTGCTTCTGCATCCAGGCGAGATCCGCGGGGAGGTCGGCGAGGTGATCGACGAAGCGGACGTCGTCGTAGATGGCCATTGCCGAGTCATCGGCATTGGCGGCCAGCGCGGGCATGGCAGCACCCAGGCCGAGGGCCAGAAGCAATGCGCCCAGCGGGCGGCTCAGGACAGACAGGCTATGCAAAGGCAGGCGGCGGGATACGGTCATGGCGACACTCGCTGGTTGTGATTGGGCGTATATACCTAGCACCTACGATACGACCAACCGGACATGCAATCCATCGTGGTGCACCATCGGTGCACTCAGGGTCGGCGCCAGGACGAACGGCTTGAGCGTGGTTGTTTCGGCGGGCACACTTGCGGCCTTCCACGTTGAGTGCCAGACGCCAGCCACCCAGAACGCCTTCACGACACCTTCGCCACGATGACCACGCCTCACGCCCACACCTTCGCCCATCACCCCTCACTCGTGGTTCGTCACGCCCTGGCGATCGCTACCGAGGCCCACGAGGGCCAGGTGCGCCGCTACACCCATGAACCGTTCGTCACGCACCCGATTGCCGTCGCCCAGACGGTCGCCCCCTTCAATCCCGACCCGCTGGTACTCGCAGCCGCCCTGCTCCACGACGTCGTCGAGGACACGCCGGTTACCGCCGCCGATCTCGCCCGCGAGATGCCGAGTTCGGTGGTGCGGATGGTGCTCTCGCTGACCAATCAGGCCAGCGCGACCGACGGCGACCGATCGAGTCGCAAGCAGATCGATCACGACCATGTCGCCCGTGCCGAGCCGCGCGCCCAGACGATCAAGTACGCCGACGTCTTGCACAACGTGCAGTCGATCGCCCGGCACGACCCGAGCTTTTCACCCACCTATCTGCAGGAAAAGGCCAGCTTGGTTCGACGACTGAACCGTGGCCACCCGGTGCTGCGCCGGCACGTCTGGCATTGCATCGACACGCTGATCGCCGAGCTCGACTGACACTACCCCGTCAGCGGCTCACCCCAACGAGGCCAACATCCGTCGAAAACGTGCCAGCGAGAGCATGAACAGCACGCCGCCGATAGCCGCCAGCGCGGCGAATTGCGGCCAGACCACGTCGAATCCCGCCCCGCGGTAGAGCACCGCCTGCGCCATGGCGACGAAGTGGAGCGTCGGAGCGGCCTGCATCAACAGGCGTATCCAGTCGGGCAAGCTTTCGGCCGGGGTCATCCCGCCGGAAAGGATCTGCAGCGGCAGCAGTACCATCAGGATCAGCAGCCCGAACTGAGGCATCGAGCGGGCGATGGTCGCCAGAAAGATCCCCAGCGAGGTGGTCGCGAAAAGGTGCAGCAACGCCCCGGCAAGGAACAGCATCACGGACCCCTCGATCGGGATGGCCAACAGCCCCTGCACGACGATAGTCAGGGAGAACGTCGCGGCCACCAGCACGACCACCGTCATCGACCAAATCTTGCTGGCCATGATCTCGAACGGCGTGACCGGCATGACCAGCAGGTGCTCGACCGTGCCGTGCTCGCGTTCACGCAGCAGCGCCGCACCGGTGAGCACGATCGCCAGCATGGTGATGTTGTTGATCAGCTCCATCACCGCGCCGAACCACGATGCCTGCAGTTCCGGATTGAAGCGGGCCCGCCAGACCAGTTCGACCGCCGGGGCTGCGGCCTGGCGGGTCCCCGCCAGAAAGGTCTGGATCTCGCCCTGGACGATCGCCTGGATATAGCCACTGCCGACAAAGGCCTGACTCATGCGGGTGGCATCGACGTTCAACTGGATCGTCGGGCTCCGGCCGGCCAGCACGTCGCGCTGAAAGCCCGCCGGGATGTGCAGGGCGAAGGTGTCGAGCCCGGCGTCCATGCGCTCGTCCATCTCGACGGCGGAAATCAGGCGCGGGGGCAGGAACGACGGCGGGTAGAAGGCATCGGCAATGCGCATCGAAAGCGGCGAGCGGTCCTCGTCGACGATCGCGATCGGTGCCTTGTTGAGGGTTTCCGGCATGGCGGTGGCGGCGGTGTAGATCGCGAGCGAGAAGGCAAAGACGATCAGAACCAGCATGATGGTGTCGCGCCACAGGCTGCGAAATTCCTTCAGGCCCAGATACCAGATATTGCGCCACATGCCTTAGGGAGCCTCTATACGGATGCCATGCCACTCTGGCCTAGCGAGTCGTTCGTGATCAAGGCGCGATGTCGCCGGCGTGCCGGTGGCCACGTGAAGACATCGCAACGCGGAGCACGGGGGACTCGCCAGGCCCCGCAGGGCACGCCTTGAGCCGGGCATCTGCGGCGTTGCCGTCCTTGGAAAGAGAATAACTCTTCCGCGGCGGACGGTCGCCTTGCATCTACCCGGCTCAAGGCGCGCAGAGCGGTATGGCATCCGTATAGAGGCTCCCTAACGCTCCTGTTTTCTCAGCAAGAGGATGGCGATCGCGATCATCACCGGCCCGGCCAGCAACAACGGCAAAAACGAACCGGCCAGATCCTCGAAGCCCAGTGCCTTGGAGAACGTGCCGCGCGCGATGGTGACGAAGTGCGTCGCCGGAAACACCTGACCGATCACCGCGCCCAGCCCCTCCAGCGAGGTGACCGGGTCGATCAGCCCCGAATACTGCGCCGAGGGGATCATGGTGAGGATCGCTGTGCCGAAAATGGCCGCCAGCTGGCTCTTTACGAAAGTGGAGATCAACAGTCCCAGGGCCGTCGAAGCGAACACGTACAACAGGGCAGCCAGGCTCAGGGCAAGGAAGCTGCCGGTGATCGGCACGCCGAAGACGAACACCGCCAGCACGACCAGCAACAGGTAGTTGCTCATCGCGAGCACCACGTAGGGCAATTGCTTGCCGAGCAGGAACTCCAGACGCGTGACCGGGGTGACATAAAAATTCACGATCGACCCCAACTCCTTCTCGCGCACCACCGACAACGCACTCAGGATGGCGGGGATCAGCATCAGTAGCAGCGGGATCATTGCCGGCACCATCGCCGGCAGGCTTTTCACGTCCGGGTTGTAGCGAAAGCGCGGTTCGATCGACGCCGGAACGGCCAAGGCCGACTCGCCGAGACGCTCACGCGCCCGCATCGTCAGCCAGTGCTGATGCATGCCCTGGGCATAGCCCGCCAGGGTCTCGGCCCGGGTCGGCATCGCCCCGTCGACCCAGGCCCCTACCTCGACCGCCGTGCCTCGGGCGAGGTCACGGGCAAAGCCGGGCGGAATCTCGATCACCAGTCCCAGTTCGCCCGAGCGCATGCGGCGATCGAGCTCGGCGTAGCTGGCCACCGGCGCGTGTTCGGTGAAATAGCGCGACCCCGACAACCCGGCGACGTAGTCGCGACTGACCGTGGTGTTGTCGCGATCGAGCACGGCGAAGGTCAGATCCTCGACATCCATGTTCATCCCGTAGCCGAGCACCAACATCAACAACAGGGTGCCAACGGCAGCAAGGGTCAGGCGGATGGGGTCGCGCGTGAGCTCGCGCCCCTCACGGCGTGCGTAAGACGCCAGCCGCCGGGGACTGAACGCCACCGATCCGGCAGAGGCCTCGCCAACGGCCGTCTCCACCGATTCGTCGCCCGTTTGCGTTCCAGCCACGTCCTCCCGTTCGGAGGCCTCCTCGAGATAGCCGATGAAGGCCTCCTCCAGGTCGATCGCCCCGCGGGAGGCGATCACCTCATCGGGCGTGCCCGTGACCAACACGCGACCGGCATGCATGAGCGAGAGTCGATCGCAGCGCTCGGCCTCGTTCATGAAGTGCGTCGAAATGAAGATCGTCACCTGCTCGTCGCGGGCCAGCTCGATCAGGATGCGCCAGAAGGCGTCGCGGGCTATCGGATCGACGCCCGAGGTGGGCTCGTCGAGGATCAGGATCTCGGGCTCGTGCACCAGTGCCACGGCCAGCGACAGACGCTGGCGCTCGCCCAGGGGCAGCTCGTCCGGCAGCGCGTCCATGACACGATCGAGACCGAAACGACCGGCCACCGCGTCCACCCGCGCATCGACTGCCGAGCCGGCCAAGCCAAACAGCCGGGCATGCAGCTCGAGGTTCTGCCGCACGCTCAGCTCGCCGTAGAGGGAAAACCCCTGGGTCATGTAACCGACCCGGTGGCGGGTGGCGAGATCATGCGGGTCGAGGCGGTGGCCGAACAGCCGGGCCTCGCCCTCGCTTGCCGGCAGCAGGCCGGTAAGCATCTTCATGGTGGTGGTCTTGCCGCAACCGTTCGAGCCGACAAAGCCGAAGATCTCGCCGCGGGGAATGGAAAAACTGACGTCCTCGACCGCGGTGAAGGCACCGAAGCGCTTGGTCAGCCCCTGGGCCTCGATGGCCACCGGAGCGGTGTTCGTGTCCGGGTGCGCGCTGTGGTCGACCGGGCGATGCTCGTGATGAGCACCCGCCGGCAGCAGCGAAATGAAGGCCGCCTCCAGCGTCTCCCGTCCCGTCTGTTCCAGCAAGGCCTCGGGCGCCCCCGTCGCCAGCACCCGGCCGGCATTCATCGCCACCAGGCAGTCGAAGCGTTCGGCCTCTTCCATGTAGGCGGTTGCCACCAGCACGCTCATGCCGTCGTGCTGGGCGCGGATACGTTCGATCAGGCGCCAGAACTGGCGGCGTGAAAGCGGGTCGACGCCGGTGGTGGGCTCGTCAAGGATCAACAGATCCGGCGAATGGATCAGCGCACAGCACAGGCCAAGCTTCTGTTTCATGCCGCCGGAGAGCTTGCCCACCGGTCGGTCGGCAAACGGGGCCAGGCCGGTGGCCTCCAGCAGCTCGGCGATGCGCCGCCGGCGCTCTGCCGGGGCATGTCCGAACAACCCACCGAAGAAATCGACGTTCTCGAACACCGACAGGGTCGGGTAGAGATTGCGACCCAGCCCCTGCGGCATGTAGGCGATGCGCGGGCTGACCTGTCCACGAAAGCGCGCCCGCCCGATGTCGCCACCGAGCACCTCGATCGTCCCGGACTGGATCGCGCGGGCCCCGGCGACCAGCGCGAGCAGGCTGGACTTGCCCACACCGTCCGGTCCGATCAGCCCGACCATCTGCCCGGCGGGGATATCGAGGTCGATTCCGTCGAGCGCCACCGTCTCGCCGTAGCGCAGGCCGACCCCGCGCAACCGGGCAACCGGTGCGGGGCTTGCCATCAGTCGGGCACCCGTACCTTGAGATGCTCGGGCCAGGGCTGCTCGTCATCGAGGCGTACCCACGCCATCCCAGGCAGGCCGGTCTTCACCTGGACAATGTATCGTTCGAGCAGATCCACCGGCAGGCGGGCACGCACGCGGAACATCAGCTTCTGGCGCTCGACCCGGGTCTCTACCGTCTTGGGGGTGAACTGTGCCACGTCGCTGATGTACGAGATCCGCGCCGGGATGACGTATTGCGGGGCGGCATCGATCACCAGCCGTGCCTCGCTACCCAGCCCGATACGACCGACCACATCGGTCGGCAGGAAGAACGTCATATAGACGTCCTTGAGATCGACCATGTTCATCACCCGGCCACCGGCACCGACCACCTCTCCCGGTTGGGCGACGAGATATTGGATGCGCCCGTCGCGCGGGGCGTGGAGCGTGCTGTCGGCGATGTCGGCCTCAATACGTTCGATGGTCGCCCGCGCCGCGGAGACGGCTTCCTCGGTACCAACCACCTGCGCCCGGGCCGTGGCGATGCCCGCCTCGGCCGCGGCGATCTGGGCACGTGCGGCACTGACCGCGGCCGCCGCGCCCTTCACCCGCGCCTCGTCGTTGTCCACGTCCTGCCGGGAAACCGAGCCACTCTTGACCAACTGCGAGGTGCGCGCCAAGCGCTTCTCGGCGATATCCAGCTCCGCCTGGCGCTGGGCCAGCAGCGATTCGGCCGCGGCCTTCTCCGCCTCGCGCTGAGCCACCTGACTGCGCGCGGTCACCACGTCGCTACTCGCCTGACGCAGGCGTGCCTCGGCCTGATGGAGCTCGGCATCAAGCGTACGCGTATCCATGGCGGCGACCGGCTGTCCGGTGGTGACGAACTCGCCCTCATCGACATGGATCGATTCCACCCGTCCGGGCACCTTCGCCGCGATATCGATCTCCACCGCCTCGATCCGCCCATTGCCGCTGGCAAGACCGGGATACTCGTCCACCACGGTCAACTGCTGCCAGGCCCACCAGCCAAGGAAAGCCAACACCAAGGCAATGGCGATTATGCGGATTAGCCAGCGTCGACGAATCGGTGACATGCAACAGGCTCCTTGCCCTAAGGCGATTCAAGCATATCCATCATGCGCGAGGAGCTGATCCGACGGGCTTCCCCGTCAAAACGAGCCGGTTTGTCCGGCACGGACTCCTCTAGACGATAATCGCACGTTTCCCAGCCAGCAGGCATCAGGGCTCGCAGGCGAATGATCTGGGGGAGACGACTTGACTCCTTATCCTGTGGCGCAGCCTTGGGCCAGCAACAAAAAAACGCCCCGGGAAGGGACGTTTTCGCTACCCAATCACCCCACCGCGATGAGATGACGGGACAGGTGCCATGACGGTTGCTCTTAGAGCAGTTCGTCCTGGATTGCCTCGATACCGGCCGCGGCACACTCGTCATCGATGCTGCCGCTTGGCGAACCGGACACGCCAATCCCGCCGACGATACGCCCGTCGGAGGTAATCTGCTTGCCACCGCCAAGCACCGTCACCCCGTCAAGGTGCTGGATGCCGTAACTCTCGTCCCCGGGCTTGCTGGTCCCGTGCAACTCGATGGTATCGGTGCGGAAGCTCACCGCCGTCCAGGCCTTGCTCTGGGCCGTTTCCACCGAGTGCGGCCCGGCATAGCGGTCGCGCTTGAGTGCCTGGGCCGTACCGTCCGGCCCCACGACCACGGCGGTGACCTGGGCGTTCCGCTCACGACAGGCCTCCACGGCCGCCGCAACGGCCTTGACGGCCACCTCGGGAACCACGGCCGGCGTGTCGAACGTACCCTCGGCGGCATGCAGCGGCGTGGCGGTGATCATCAGTGCCGTGCCGGCAAAAATCGTATTGCGTACCTTGCTCATCTCGGGTTCCCCCTTTTTTATGTGGACATACCCCATTGTTATAGCCGGGAACGCCGGGATTACAACGCGGATACCTCCCCATAAATCAACAGGTTATTAGCTCGCCATTAGTTAATGAGGTGCGTTGGGAATTCAATATCACCCACAACGGAAACAGGGTTGTCCGCGAAGAGGGGACGGCCGGCCGCGCATCGACACGCCGTCACTGCCAGCGTTACCCGGTCGGCTGACGTTATTCTTTCTCCGAGCAAGGCAGTGGGGTAAATTGGCCCCGAAAACTGGTTCGTCGAACTATCGATAACCAACGGGCACGATTTTCCGGGGACATGGGATGGCGGAGTCGAGCGACTTCTATCGTAAAAGCTACGAGCGCATGCTCCGGGAATTCACCCGCCTGGAGGACCACGACCTGCGCCTGGTCAAGCTGTTCAAGCTGACCGTCAGCCGCACCCTGATCGCGGTGGAGAAGGCCTACCCCAGCCTCGTGCCGTTGTGCAATCGCATCCGTGGCCATGTCAGCCGCCAGGCCGATGCCGACTTTCCGCTCGACCGCCTGCAGGTCGACATCGAGCAGCTCTCGCAACGCCTGCGGGAGCTGGAAAGCGGCCGCGACAACGCGGCACCCGCCGACGAGAAACCCGACAACTCACGTGCCGAATACCAGCGCAAGCTGTTCGTCCGCGAGTTCGTTCCGCAGATGCTCGAGGGCATCGCCTTTATCGGTCCGCTGGAAAGCCACCGCCGCCAGCTACTCGATGCGATCGCCGCCCACCAGTTCGACGCCCACCCCAGCCTCGTGATCGACCGCACCGTGGCGTTGATCAACGAGATGCGCCAGATGATCGAGCAGGAGAAGACCGAGCTGACCCTGTTTCTCGACGAGATTAAGGCCTCGGTACAGCGAATCGAGGAGGACGCGTTTCACCAGGGCAAGCAGGCCGAGGAGCGCCGCGGCAAGCTCAGGCGCTTCGACAACATGCTCGGGCGCAGCGTCGGCAAGCTGAAAAAGCAGATCGAGGAGGCCGAGGACATCGACACCATCAAGCAGACCGTCCGCGACCAGATCGAACAGCTGCACGGCAAGGTGCGGGAATTCCACGAGACAGAGGGTCGACGACTGGCGGAATTCGAGAGCCAGAACCTGCGCCTGCGCGGTTACCTCACGACGGTAATCAAGCGGGCACAGATGCAAGAGAACAAGCTCAAAGAGCAGTGTGGCGATCGTAACCGCTGCACGCTGACCGCCCTGCCAAATGCCTTTGCCTTCGAGCAGCAGCTACGCAACGAAGTGGCGCGACTGCGGCCCGGTCGGCCACCCCTCTCGATGCTGTTCGTCGACATCGACCACCTGAAAAAAGTCGCCAAGAGCCACGGCCAGCAGACGGCCGACAAGATCCTGATCGTGCTGGTGCAGACGATCTCGCGGATGATCCACTACAGCGACTACTTCGCCCGCATCGGCCCCGACGAGTTCGCCATCCTGACCAAGGAACAGGACGGCGATGCTGCCTTGGAACTGGCCGAGGCGATCCGGACGCGCGTGATGCGCACGCGACTGCGCCATGGCAGCAAGAGCCTGTCGCTCACCCTATCCTGCGGTGTGACCGAACTGGAGATCGGCCAGACCTCCGAAGAAGCCTACCGCCACGCGCTGGAGGCCTTGCAGCACGCCAAGGCCCAGGGCGGAAACCGCTGCCAGAGAATCGGACCGACTTGAGCCTCAGTCCCAACCGTTCCTGGCCACCACCTCGGGATTGAGCAGGCGGATCTGCTGAACCACCGGGTCGGAGTGTTCCCGCTCGGGCTCGATCTGCATCAAACGCAACAGGTAAGGCAGCAATGCACGGCGCACGGTCACACGGCGCTCGCCATTGACCATGCCGTAATCCGCGGCGATCACCGCCTGCTGGGCCGGCGCCAGGTCGGGATGCACCCCGACCCGCAACGTCACTTCCTCGAACCAGTCGGCATCGTCGTCCCGCGGTGCGCCCGGCCGGTCCGGCAGGGCCTCGGCATTCCCCATCCGTGCCAATACAAAATCGCGGTACTCGCCGTGTTCGTGGCTGAACGCCCGCAGGTGCCAGCGAAAGCCGCTGTAGACCAGCGTGTGCGGGGATAACTCGATCGGTCGCGGATGCGGTCGGCGCATCGACTGGTAATCCACGCGCAGCCGGTGGCCGTTGCTGGCCGCCGCCGACACCACGCGCAGGATGCCCAGGTCCAGTTCGCGTTCGAGCGGCCGCAGCAGTTCCACGTTCGGCCCGGCCGCCGCCAGCGCGACTACCGGCCGGTCCTCCCCCGGCAAGGCGGCCAGCACGTCCAGCAACTCGGACGTCCGCCCCGATAGCAGCAGCGCGGCAAAGCGATCACCGGGCTCGTAGTACTTCTGCGAACGGTTGTAAACCAGGTTGTCCGGGGCGAGTGCCTGGTAGACGGCGAAATCCTTGGAGGCCTGCGCCCGGCTGATGCCGAAACTCTCCGTCAGCGCCTGGGTGCGCACCCAGCCGTTGAGCAGCACAGTGCACTCGAGCAGCTTGAGGCGCTGGCGCAGGTCCCATTTCAGGTCATCGATGGTAGTCGGGGTGATGCGGTTCATGCGGCCCATTCTCCGCCCCGCTTCTGGTGTGTCAATAAAAATGACGTGAGTTTGTTGACACGCCCAGATTGTATACCTACTATCTGGACATGCCTAGTTTGTAGGCAGTAAACGAAAGGAGCACCGCCATGCAGACCTACCACGACGACGTGATCGATTTCTGGGCCAACATCTTCCGCGCCTGCCGCCTGTCGACGGCCGGCCTCGACCTGGAGACCTTCCTCGAGGCACCCAGCCAGCATCTCGATCGATTGGGGCTGTCCGATGCCGTCGAGATGCTCGCCAACGGCCACCTGCCGCTGCTGCCCGAACAGGCCGCGGTGCGCCGCGAGATCGACGCCCGCTTCCGCCAGCCGGCGGCACCGCAACCGGCCGTGCCGGCCACCGTACGGGCCTTTCTCCCGCCACCGGCCTTTCTCGCCACCGCGAGCTGAGCCCGCCCGCGCCGGGCTCGGCCCGGCACGCCTGCAGCTCGCGTGAACAGGCCCGCTCGATGGTCCGCCTCGCGTATAGTTATGAGGAGTCTCTGCACGAATGCCATACCGCTCTGCGGGGCCTGGCATTCGTGCAGAGATTCCTTAAACCACCCACGCCGGATTCGAGGCCATGGACGCGACCAACTCGTTTATCTTGCTCGGCGCCCTGCTGCTGTTCACCAGCATCCTTGCCGGCATGGCCTCGTCGCGGTTCGGCTTCCCGCTGCTGCTGATCTTTCTCGGCGTCGGCATGCTTGCCGGCCAGGACGGCGTCGGCGGCGTGGTGTTCGACGATTTCCAGACCGCCTTCCTGATCGGCAACCTCGCGCTGGCGATCATCCTGCTCGACGGCGGCCTGCGCACGCATATCCGCACCTTCCGCGTCGCCCTCAGGCCCGCCGTGTCCCTGGCGACCGTCGGCGTCATGATCACCGCCGGGGCCATGGGCGCGCTGGCCACCTGGCTGATGGGCTTCGACTGGTACTACGGGCTGCTGATGGGGGCGATCATCGGCTCGACGGATGCCGCGGCGGTCTTCTCGTTGTTGAAGGGCAGCGGCACGCGGCTGAACGAACGGGTCGGCTCGACGCTCGAGATCGAGTCGGGCATCAACGACCCGATGGCGATCTTCCTCACCATCACCCTGCTCGAGGTGATCTCGGCCGGCCAATCCCTGCTCGACCCGTGGATCCTGGTCTTCCTGGTCCAGCAGTTCGGCATCGGCGCGGTGCTGGGCGTGGCCTTCGGCTTTCTCCTGCGCGAGGTGCTGCGGCGGATCGAACTGGCCGAGGGGCTCTATGCGCTCTTGATCGCCTCGGGGGGCTTGCTGTCGTTCGCGCTGATCAACGAGCTCGGCGGCAGCGGGTTCCTCGGCGTCTATCTCACCGGGCTGGTGATCGGCACGGCACGCAACCGTGGCACCTTCCACGTCCTGCGCATCATGGACGGGCTGGCCTGGCTGGCGCAGGCGGGCATGTTCCTGATCCTGGGTCTGTTGGTCACGCCCACGGCGGTGCTCGACCAGATCGTCCCGGCGCTGATCCTCGCCTTCGCCCTGCTGCTGGTCGCCCGCCCGATCGCGATCTGGATCGGGCTGTGGCCGTTTCACTTCAACTGGCGGGAGACCACCTTCATCGCCTGGGTGGGCCTGCGTGGCGCGGTGCCGATCGTGCTGGCCCTGTTCCCGATGATCTACGGCATCCCGGATGCCGAACGCTTCTTCGAGATCGCCTACGTGGTGGTGATCACCTCGTTGTTGATCCAGGGCAGCACGGTGCCGTTGGCCGCGCGCCTGCTCAAGGTCGAGGTGCCGCCGCTGGCCGAGCCACGCCAGCGCGCCGATCTGAACCTGCCGATCGAACCGCGCCTGGAGATGGTGCAGTTCGTGGTGGGCGAGCACACGGACGCCGACGGCGCCGGCCTCGACCGGCTGCCGTTCGGCGAATCGGTCACGGTCGCCGGCGTGGTGCGCAACCTCGCGTTGCGCAAGGCAGAGCGCGGCTTTCGCTTCCAGGCCGGCGATATCGTGCTGACCATCATCCCCGAAGACATGATCAACGACCTCAACCGCTTCTTCACCGGCGAACGGCGCAAGAAGGCGGCGCTCGCCGAGCAGACGTTCTTCGGTGCCTTCTCGCTGCGTGGCGGGGCGCGGATCGCCGATCTCGCCCAGGTCTACGGCATCCAACCGCCCGAGGCGTTGCAGGAGGCGACCCTCGACGAGGCGATCAAGTCGCTGTTGCGCAACCCGCCGGTCGTGGGCGATTCGGTCGACCTCGATCGCGTCAGCCTGACCGTGCGCGAGATGGACGGACCCACGATCACGCAGGTGGGCCTCAAGTTCCGCGAAGAGACCTGATCATCCGGCTTCGAGCAGCCGCGCGACGCGCTCGCGCAAGGCCGGGACCACCTCGGCCTCGAACCAGGGGTTGTTGCGTAGCCAGCGATTGTTGCGCGGGCTGGGATGCGGCAGCGGAAAGTGTGTCGGGGCAAGCCGGCGCCAGTCGGCGACGACGTCGGTCAGCCGCTGACCACCCTTGAGTCCCAGGTGCCAGGCCAGCGCGTAGCGGCCGATCACGACCGTGGTTTCCACCTCCGGCATGGCCGCCAGCAACGGCCGGCGCCAGGTCGGGGCGCACTCGGGTCGCGGCGGCAGGTCCCCGCCCCGGCCGGTGCCGGGAAAGCAGAAGCCCATCGGCACGATGGCGATCGCCGGGTGGTGGTAGAAGGTCTCGCGGTCGACACCAAGCCAGTCGCGCAACCGGTCACCGCTGGGGTCGTTGAACGGCAGGCCGGTCTCGTGCACCCGCCGCCCCGGGGCCTGGGCGGCGATCAGCAGGCGGGCCTCGCGGCGGGCGATGAACACCGGCCGCGGGCCGAGCGGCAGATCGGCCGCGCACAGCCGGCAGGCGCGTATCTCGGCCTCGAGCTCCTCGAGTGCGACCGGCTCAGCCGGCATCCCCGTCCAGGGCCTTGAGGTGCGCGAGCACCGAGTCTTCCAGGCCCTCCAGGTCGTAGCCACCCTCCAGCAGGGAGACCACCGGCAGGTCGTCCCCGCCGGCCGCGGCGATCACCTCGCGGGTGATCCAGGCGAAGTCCTCGTCCTCGAGGATCCAGCCGCCCAGTGGATCGTTCTTGTGGGCGTCGAAACCCGCGGAGAACAGCAGCAGCTGCGGGCGGAACTCGCGCAGCGTCTCGAACCAGACCGAGTCGCGCACCCCCTGTCGGAACGCCTTGCCATCGGTCATGTTGGGCAGGCCGATCGGGAAGCAGTTGTCGGCGATCGGCGGGATGCCCGCGTACGGGTAGTACGGGTGCTGGAAGATCGAGAAGAAGCGCACCGCGTCGCTGTTGGCGACGATCTCCTCGGTGCCGTCGCCGTGGTGGACGTCGAAATCGACGATCGCCACCCGCTCGAGGCCATGGTGACGGATGGCGTAGTAGGCCGCGATCGAGACGTTGTTGAACACGCAGAACCCGCGCGGCTGGCAGGGCCCGGCATGATGGCCCGGCGGGCGGGTGGCGAGAAAGGCGCGGCGCTCGGGCCCCGGCAGCACGGCATCGATCGCCGCCTTGGCCGCGCCCACCACCCGCCGACTGGCCTCGATGGTGTACTCGTTGAGCGAGGTGTCGCCATCGACCCGCAACGCCTGGAAATCGCCGGCTGTCGGCGCCTGGCTGAAGATCGCCTCGACGTAGCGCGGGTCATGGGCCAGCTCGTAGTCGCTCTTGTCGCCCAACGGGGCCTCGACCCGCGTGTGCCGATCGGCCGGAAAGCGGTCGATGGCCGCCATCACGGCATCCAGGCGCTCGGGGCGCTCCGGGTGCGGCAGCATGACGTCGTTCTCGTTTACGTGCTTCCAGCAGACCGGGTGGCTGTAGATCAGCATGGGGGATTCCTCGTCGACGGGTGGGCGGGCATCGGTCAAATCAAGCACCCGACCCGGCCGTTGTAAAGGAAATCCCGCCGGTATCGAGTGCTGTAGCTACCGATTGGGCGACCGACTGGGCCGCCGATCAGCCCGTTGTACCACCGGCGCGCACGGTCAGCACGTCGCCCTTGGATTCGCGCAGGATGTGCTGGGCGACGCTGCCGAGCAGCAGGTGACGCAGGCCGGTCTCGCCCTGCGTGCCACAGACGGTGAGATCGGCATGGGCATTCACCGCGGCATTTGCCACGGTGGCGCCTGGTGGGCCGGGAAGCACGCGATAATCCGGCTCGTGTTCGCTGTGCACCCCCGCCTCGTGGGCAAATTGGCGCAACCGGTCACGTAGCAAACCCTCTTCTTCGCGCTGAAGGCGCTCGTAGGTCGACGCATCAACGTGGGTGGGCAACCAGGTCTCGTAGGCATGCACCAGGGTGAACTGCGCCCGTGGTACCCAGGCGAGTGCTTCCCGCAGGGCGGCACGACTGGACTCGGAGAAGTCCACCGCCACCACCACCTTCTGGTAACTGTGGGTGGGCTCGACCCGGGCGACCAGCACCGGCACGTTGCCGGCACGTACCACCTTCTCCGCGGTGGTGCCGATGAACCAGTCGCGCACCGCGTGACGACCGTGGGCCCCCACCACGATCAGACACGCCTCGATAGACGACGACATGTCGTTGATGACGGCGGCCGGCTTACCCAATCGCACTTGGGCTTCTGACTCGGGCGGCTCGATGGCCAACTGCCCCGCCGCGCCCTCAAGTTGCAAGTCGAGCTCGGCCAGCGCCTCGCGCAGCAGCTCGCCGCGTAGCTCATCTGGGTCAACGTCGCGGCTCTTGACCAACCACCACAACGGCTCCTCCCGGATTACGTGCAAGACGGTCAACGAGTGGCCATGACCCGACGCCATCTGCATCGCTCGGGTCACCGCGACCTCGCTGGCATTGGACAGATCGCTGGCGACCAGTATCGGCGGGTGCTTGGCCATAAGATGCTCCGTGTCTCGGCATTGTCATCTCACAAAAGGTACCATTGCTCGACCCGCCTGACACCAGCGAGACGCAACGTCAGGCCACCCTGCGGCACTGTGACCGCCTACGCCCACCGTTGGAGCCGACGTCGTTTTGCAGGACATCAAGATATTCTGGAACACCCTGTTACACGCCGGCCGTAACCTGCTGCCGATCATTCTGGTGGTCGCGGCGTTCCAGCTTTTCGTACTGCAATCGGTGCCCGAAGGGTTGACCGGCATCCTGATCGGTTTGGGGGTCGTCGTCGGGGTGGCGCTGTTTCTCCAGGGCCTGGAGATGGGCATTTTCCCAATCGGCAAAAGCCTGTCGAACGCCTTTGCCCGGCGCGGCTCCCTGCCCCTGCTGCTGGGCTTCGGCTTTTCGTTCGGCTTTGCCGCCGTCATCGCCGAGCCAGCCCTGATCGCGGTGGCCGAGCAGGCACAGACCATCAGCCAGGGGCACATCGATGCGCTGACCCTGCGACTGATAATCGCCACCTCCGTGGGGCTGGTGGTGGCCTTGGGGGTGTTGCGCACCCTGCTCGGCTGGCCCATCCACTGGTTCATGATCGGCGGCTACATCGCGGTGGTCAGCGTCACCTGGTTCGCCCCGCCCGAGATCGTCGGGCTGGCCTACGACTCAGGCGGCGTGACCACCAACATCGTCACCGTGCCGTTGATCGCCGCGCTGGGCATGGGGCTGGCCGCCTCGATCAGCGGCCGCAACGTCCTCTCAGACGGCTTCGGCCTGGTGGCGCTGGCGGTGATGGTGCCAATGATCACCGTGCAGGCCTATGGGATCTACGTGTTCGAGATCGTCGGCGTCGACCTGGCGGCCGATGCCCTGGACCTCGGCGAACCGGACGACGCCAAGTCGGCCAACCTCGACCCAATGGGCATACTCATGGGGCTCCTGGTGACGGTCCGCGACGTGCTGCCGATCATCGCCGCCGTACTGTTCTTCCAGCTGGCCATCCTCCGCCAGCGCATCCCACACCTCAAGCGCGTGGTGATCGGCTTTCTGCTGGTCATCCTGGGCCTGTACGCCTTCGTGATCGGTCTCAAGCTAGGCCTGTTCCCGATCGGCGAGCGCATGGCCGACCAGCTGATCGCCCGCGACAACGTGATCTTCCTCTACCTGTTCGCCTTCGCCATCGGCTTTGCCACCACCATGGCCGAGCCGGCCCTGATCGCGATCGGCGACCAGGCCGAACAGGCCGCCCAGGGGCAGATCCGTGCCAACGTGATCCGGCTGCTGGTCGCGGCCGGGGTGGCCATCGGCATCACCATTGGCGTACACCGGATCATCGCGGGCGACTCGATCCACTATTACGTGATCGGTGGTTACGCGCTGGTGATCCTGCTGACCTTCCTCGCCCCACGCTACATCGTGGCGCTGGCCTATGATCTCGGCGGGGTGACCACCTCTGAGGTAACCGTGCCGCTGGTCACCGCGCTGGGCATTGGCCTTGCCACCCAGATCGAGGGGCGCGATGCACTGATGGACGGTTTCGGTTTGATTGCCTTTGCCTCGATCTTCCCGATCGTGACCGTGCTCGGCTATGCAACCGTGGCCGACTACACAAACCGCTGGCAGGCGAAGCGTCGGGCGGCCGACTCGCCACCCGACATATAGACAGACTGAAGAGGACCTACTGCGATGAGATTTTCCGTACTGGCCGCAATGGTTGCCGAGGACATGGAGGAAAAGGCTATCGAGGTAGCCAAGGCCGCCGGTGCCGGCGGGGTTACCCTGCTCGATGCACGCGGCATCGGCGCCGAGGAGAAGAAGACCTTCTTCGGCCTGACCTACGAGGGCAGCCAGTCGGTACTGCTGTTCGTGCTCGAACGCTCACTGTCGCTCAAGGTAATGAAGGCGCTGACCCGCGAACTGGAGCTCAACGAGCACTCCAAGGGCGTGGTGTTTACCATGCCGATAGAGCACATTGCCGGCATAGAGACCGGACAGGTGAAACGCTTCCAGGAGAATGTAAAAGATGACCTCTGAGCACCAACCGCAACTCGTCGAACAGCTGATGAACCGCGAGGTGGTCACCATCTCGCCCATGGCGAGCCTGCGTGAGGCATTGCGGCTGATGCGCCAGAAGCGTGTGAAATCGCTGGTGGTCGAGAAGGCCCACGAACACGACGCCTACGGCATCCTGACCTACACCTCGATTCTCAAGGCCATCGTCGCCGAGGACGGCGATATCGACATGGCCAACGTCTACGACGAGATGAACAAGCCGGCGATCTCGGTCCCCGGCAACATGGAGACTAAGTACGCGGCACGTCTGATGGTCTCGCAGGGCATCCGACGAGTGATCGTGCTCAAGAACGACGAGCTCGTCGGGCTGATCACCATGAGCGATATCGTCGGGGCGATCCTGGAGCAGGCCGACGAATAGGCACGCGGTATCGAAGGACTTGACGAACAAAGGGCGGACCCGTTGGGCCCGCCCTTTTTTACTGGATGCGCCGGCCTCCCGCGGCCGGCATGTCACGCCTTACTACCAACCGATGAACGCGGTGGCGGCATCGGCCGCGTCGTAGAGGAACAGGTCGCGGAACATGTGATCCGCGCCGGAGACGACCGTCATCTCGACGTGATCGTCCTCGACCCGCTCTTCCATCTTCTTCTCGAGGTCGGTGACCGTGTCATCGGCGCCGGCGACCACGACCAGGGTCTCGATCGAGGTTTCACCCAGCACGGTGGGCGTGTTCATCCGCGGGTCCTCGCGGTAGTAGCTGACCACGCTCGAGGCGGCGGCACGGGTGTCCGGGCAGTAGATGAAATCCATTTCCATGATCTCGTCACCCTTGCCCTCGTCGACCAGTGCCTCGGCCTTCTCCAGCAGCGGGGCGAGCTCTGTGTCGTAGTTCGACTTGTAGTCCTTGGCGTAGTAGCCCTCGGACCAGGTCTGCGGTGCCAGCAGGACCGCCTTCTCGACCATCGGGTCGGCCTGATCGGCGAGATAGCGCGCCACCTGGTTGCCGCCGCGCGAGTGCCCCATGACGGCCAGTCGCTCGGCACCCTCGCCCTTGAGCCACTCGGCCCAGGCAGCGATCTCGTCGACCGCATCCTCGTGCTTGTGACGATGGGTGGAATCGCAGTCGTACATGCCTTCACGAGCGTTCTGTCCGAGGCTCAAGTTGATGGCCAAGGAGTTGTAACCGGCATCACGCAGCAATTCCTGCATGCTGCTCATGATCTCCATCTGCCCGTGGGCAAGGGTACCGTGGACCATCAGGACCACGCCGTCCTCGACCGAGCTGCCATCCGCCATTTCCATGTGCCCGAGCAGGGTCATGTCGTCATGCTCCAGCTCGACCCGATCAGCCGCTTGAGCCAAGCCGAGCCCGCCGACCAGCGGCAGGCAGATCGCTGCCGCAGCAAACTGCTTCAACGTGCTTTTCATTGTTATCTCCCCTTTGGTGGACGAGTCATTGGACGTCGACGTCGGAGTGTAGCCCGCGCCGACTGGTCATGCCCAGCCGTATATGTCGTCAAACGATTTCTTGGCTAATGACTCCCCGCTAACGCAGACAGTCCCGGGAGGCCGGTTGAGGTGACGGCAATTCTCTTTCGAACAGGCAAAAAAATGGGCAGGTCGCTCCCCGTGGGAACAGACCTGCCCGCAAAACTCACCGCAGGAGGAGTCGATGAAAACGAAGAAGCATCTCAACGCGACTCATGGCCTATGACCGGGACGAGATTCAGGAGTTCCCCAAATCACGATGAATCGCTGGAATCAATGCGCTGCGCTGGTCGATTCCTGGGGTTTGGCCGACTCGACCGCCCCTTCGTTCTCAAGTGACGAGACGAGTATATCGCCCCATTATGCGAATGCAAACGTTTCGCATTGCCGTTTGCATAACAAGTTGATGACAGCCCGCCAGACCCTCGGGTGACCTAATGAAAATCCCGCGAGCGGGTGGGCAACTCGCCCAGCCACTCGCTGTGATCGACCAGCATGCGCGCGACGAGATGGGCGACGCCGTCGCGGTGCTGCCATTGGCCGCGCACCTCCAGCAGACGGGCATTGACCACCACCTGCTGGTATTCGGCGACACGATCCGGCCAGACGATCACGTTGACCGTGCCGACCTCGTCTTCGAGCGTGAGGAACACCGTGCCCTTGGCCGTGCCGGGACGCTGGCGCATGGTCACCAGCCCGCAGTAGCGCGTGTGCGCGCCGTCGTGACGGGTCGCCAGCTCATCGCTGCGCCGCAGCCGCAGACGCCGCAGCCGCTCGCGCAGCAGGCCCAGCGGATGGCCGTTCAACGACAACCCCAGTCGCTGGTAGTCGGCGACGATGGTCTCGGCCTGGTTCGGCGCGGGCAGGTCGACGGACGGTTCGGCCACCATTCGGTCGGCCGGCAAGCCGGCCTCGAGGTCCATGTCCGCGGGGATGCCGCTCGCCGACCAGTGCGCCACGTATCGATTACCTTCCAGCGCGGCGAAGGCGCCGGCATGGGCCAGCGCGCGGCGGTCACGGGCATCCAGGCGCGCCCGGCGCACGCAGTCAGCCACGTCGCGAAAGGCCGCCTGGTCCCGGGCGGCCAGCAGCCGCTCGATTCCGGCGGCGGAGAGGCCGTGAATGCGTCCCAGGCCTAGGCGCAGGGCATGGGTCCGAACGGCATGCTCCGCGTCTTCCAGCGGTTCCAGCGTGCTCTCGCCGTCACTGGCCATCACGCAGGGCGGGCGCACGACCACGCCGTGGCGGCGGGCGTCCTGCACCAGTTGCGAGGGGCCATAGAAGCCCATCGGCTGGCTGTTCAACAGCGCGCAGTAGAAGGCCACCGGCTCGTGGCACTTGAGCCAGGCCGAGGCGTAGGCGATCACGGCGAAGCTCGCCGAGTGCGACTCGGGAAAGCCATACTCGCCGAAACCGAGGATCTGGCGGTAGACGCGATCGGCGAATTCGGCAGCAAAGCCGCGCGCGGTCATGCCGTCGAATAGCTTCTTGCGAAAATCTTCCAGCGTGCCGCGCTTGCGCCAGGCACCCAGCGCCCGGCGCAACTGGTCGGCCTCGCCGGCGGAAAACCCCGCGGCCACCATCGCCAGCTCGATCACCTGCTCCTGGAAAATCGGCACGCCCAACGTGCGCCCCAACACCCGCCGGATTTCCTCGTTGGGATACTCCTCGGGTTCGAGCCCCTGCCGGCGCTTGAGATAGGGATGAACCATCTCGCCCTGGATGGGACCGGGACGGACGATGGCGATCTCGATCACGAGATCGTAGAACGAGCTCGGCTTGAGGCGCGGCAGCATGCTCATCTGTGCCCGCGATTCGATCTGGAACACGCCGACGGTATCCGCCCGACTGATCATCTCGAAGGTAGCCGGGTCCTCGCGCGGGATGGACCACAGCGCCAGTTCCTTATCGCGTGGACGATGACGATTGACCAGCTCCATCGCCCGGCGAACCGCCGAAAGCATGCCCAGTGCCAGTACGTCGATCTTCATCAGCCCCACGGCGTCGAGATCGTCCTTGTCCCACTGGATCACCGTGCGATCGGCCATCGAGGCGTTCTCCACCGGCACCAGGTCGGCCAACTGGCCGCGGGCGATGACGAAACCGCCGACGTGCTGGGACAGGTGCCGCGGCATGCCGGTCAGCTGCCGGGCGATCGCCAGCCACCAGCGAATCTGGCGCAGGTTGCCGTCGATTCCGGCAGCGGCGAGCTTCTCGTCGCTGACCTCCCGGTCCCACCAGGCCAGCTGCTCGTTGACGCGCTCGGTGACGTCCTCGCCCACATCCAGCGCCCGGGCGGCGTCACGCAGCGCGGACTTGCGCCGGTAGCGGATCACCGTGGCCGCCAGCGCGGCGCGGTCGCGACCGTAGCGGCGGTAGATGTACTGCATCACCTCCTCGCGGCGGTGATGTTCGAAGTCGACGTCGATGTCGGGCGGCTCGGCGCGCTCCTTCGAGATGAAGCGCTCGAACAGCATCGAGGACTCGGCCGGATTGACCGCCGTGATCCCCAGCGCGAAACACACCGCCGAGTTGGCCGCCGAACCGCGTCCCTGGCAGAGAATGCTGCGCGAGCGGGCAAAGCGCACGATGTCGTGCACGGTCAGGAAATACGGCTCGAAGGCCATCTCGTGGATGATCGAGAGCTCGCGCTCGATCTGGACGACCACGCGCTCGGGAATGCCCTCGGGCCAGCGCACGGCCGCGCCCTCGAAGGTCAGCCGGCGCAATTGCTCGCGCCCAGTCATGCCTGGCGGGATATCGTCCAGCGGGTACTGGTAGGAAAGCTCGTCAAGCGAAAAGCGGCAGGATTCCGCGAGTCGTAGTGCCTCGGCGCGCCACTCGTCCGGGAAGAGTACGGCGAGCGCCTCGACCGGGCGCAGGTGGCGCTCGGCGTTCGACGGCAACCGGTCGGCCGCCTCCATCACGCTCAGGCGATGCTGCAGGGCCGTGACCACGTCCAGCAGCGGCTTTTCCTCTCGATCGGCCATCAGCGTGTCGCCCAGCGCGGTGATCGGCAGGCCATGGGCCGAGGCCAGGGCCCGGACGTGGGCCGCCCGACGCCCGTCCAGCCCGTCGAGCCACGCCACCACGCCCAGCCACGGGCGGATGCCGCCGGCGAGCAGCCAGTGCGGCGAGCGGCTCTCGCCGGCCGGCACCTGCCAGATCACGCGTACGCCGGCGCCCATGCCATCTACCGGGCCCTCCATCAGGCCTTCCAGCACGTCCGCCCGCTCGAGCCGGTACTCGCCCTTGGCCGCCGCGCGCCGCCCGCGGGTGATCAGCTGGCTGATCGTGGCGTAACCCGCCCGGCTCGCGGCGAGTAGTACCAGCTCGTCGCCCTCCTCGAGCACCAGCCGCGTACCGATGACCAACTGCGGACGCCCATCCTCCGGCAACGCCCGCCACCCCTGCTGGGCCCGCACCACCCCGGCGAGCGAGCACTCGTCACACAGCGCGATGGCCGCATAACCGCGCTCGGCCGCCACCTCGACCAGCCGCTCGGGGTCGGGAGTGGCGGTGAGGAAGCTGAAATTGGAACGGGCGGAGAGCTCGGCATGGGCGTTCATGCCGATACTGTATATAAATACAGCTTACGATATCCAGTCACTGATCACGTCGATCTGTACCAAGCCGTATGACCGACTCGAATCATCGATCAGGATCCCCGCCCCCGGCGGCAAGGCGGTTGGTCAGCCGGCATGGGCCACCAGGATGCGCAGGAAACCCTCGCCGTATTTCTCCAGCTTGTGCTCGCCCACCCCGGAGACTGCAGCCATCTCCTCGAGCTGGGTCGGACGGATCTCGAGCATGTGCTTGAGCGTGGCATCACTGAACACCATGTACGGCGGAATGCCCTGCTCCTCGGCCAGCCGCTTGCGATGGGCGCGCAGCGAATCCCAGAGCGGCTCGTCTTCCGTGGGGACCGGGGCGCTACCCGGCTTCGCCCCGCGCCTTCCGGCCTGGCGCTTTTTCTCGGGACGCAGGTGCAGACGCTCCTCGCCGCGCAGGACAGCCCGGGCACTGGGGTCGAGGTGCAGGCCACCGTGGCCTTCGGCATCGACCGCGATCAGCCCGCGCGCGATCAACTGGCGGAACAGGCCCCGCCAGGCGGTGGCGGAAAGCTCCGTGCCGATACCGAAGGTGGATATCTGGTCGTGGCCGAAGCGGCGCATCCGATCGTCCGCCTCGCCGCGCAGCACGGAAACCAGGTAGTTGACGCCAAAGCGCTGCCCGGTGCGGTGAATGCAGGACAGCGCCTTCTGCGCGGCCTCGGTGGCATCCCAGGTCTCCGGTGGCTCGAGGCAGTTGTCGCAGTTGCCGCAGGGTTCAGCCAGCGTCTCGCCGAAATAGCCCAGCAGGGACTGGCGACGACAGCGGGTTTCCTCGGTCAGCCCGAGCATGGCGTCGAGCTTGGCGCGCTCGATGCGCTTGATGCGCTCGTCGGCCTCTGAGCCGGCCATCATCTGGCGCAGGGTGAGTACGTCCTGCAGGCCGTAGTCCATCCAGGCATCCGCCGGCTGGCCGTCACGCCCGGCCCGACCGGTCTCCTGGTAGTAGGCCTCGATGCTCTTGGGCAGGTTCAGGTGCGCGACGAAGCGCACGTCGGGCTTGTCGATCCCCATGCCGAAGGCGATGGTCGCGACCACGATCACGCCTTCCTCGGCGAGAAAGCGCTCCTGGACGGTCCGACGGTGCTCGGCCGACAGCCCGGCGTGGTAAGGCAAGGCGACCAGGCCCTGTGCCGTCAGCCAGTCGGCGGTCTGCTCGACCTTCTTGCGTGACAGGCAGTAGACGATGCCGGCCTCACCGTCGTGTTCCTCGCGGATGAAACGCAGCAGCCGGTCGCGGCTGCCACCACTGCCTTGGCTGATCCGGTAGCGGATATTGGGTCGATCGAAGCCGGAAACGAACCGCCGCGCATTCGTGAGCCGCAGGCGATTGACGATCTCCTCGCGGGTCGCCTCGTCGGCCGTAGCCGTCAGGGCGATGCGCGGCACGGTCGGGAAGTGGTCAGCCAGCTCGCCCAGACGGATATACTCGGGGCGGAAGTCGTGGCCCCACTGCGAGACGCAGTGCGCCTCGTCGATGGCGATCAGGTTCACCGGCAGGCTCGACAGTCGGTCGAGGGCCGCCGGGGTCATCAGCCGCTCCGGTGCCATGTAGAGCAGATCGAGCTCACCGGCGTGCAGTTGCCGGATCACCTCGCGGGACTCCTCGGCCGAGAGGCTGGAATTGAGAAAGGCGGCCGCCACCCCCAGTTGGCGTAGCGCGGCAACCTGGTCCTGCATCAAGGCGATCAGTGGCGAGACCACGATGGCCGTACCGGGGCTCGACAGCGCCGGCACCTGGTAACACAGCGACTTGCCGCCGCCGGTGGGCATCAGGACCAGGGCATCGCGGCCCGAGGTGACCGTCTCGATCACCTCGCCCTGCGGCGGGCGGAAGTCCTCGTAGCCGAAGACGCTGTTCAGGATTTCGCGGGGGGTTTTTGACATGGCGCGTATTGGGCCAGATTCGGCCTCGGAAGGAAACCGCGCACGGTCAAACACGCGCGCTCAAGACCGACTCCAGAACTCGGGAAATGGACGAAGCGGCGCTGGTCCGCTAACGTGCCGTTTTTCATGACATTGTGACAGGCATATTCGACATGGATCTCAACGAGGTGGACGCGTTCGACAAGGTTGCCCAACCCGCTCGCCGGGAGCTGTTCCGCTTTGGTGTGGCCTTGCTGTTCGTCATCGGCGTGGCACTGTTCACCTGGCTCACCCAGGGGCACGTCAGTCTCGTGATGGTGGTCGCCGCGGTGATCGGTGCCTACATGGCCATGAACATCGGCGCGAACGACGTCGCCAACAATGTCGGCCCGGCGGTGGGCTCCAAGGCCCTCACACTGGGCGGGGCAATCGCGATCGCCGCGATCTTCGAGGCGGCCGGCGCGATCATCGCCGGTGGTGACGTGGTCAGCACCATCAAGGGCGGCATCATCGACCCGGCCGCCATCGGCGATCCGATGACCTTCGTCTGGCTGATGATGGCCGCCCTACTGGCCGCGGCGATCTGGCTCAACCTCGCCACGGCACTGGGTGCCCCCGTCTCGACCACCCACTCGATTGTCGGCGGGGTGATGGGCGGCGGCATCGCCGCGGCCGGCTGGGGCATCGCCAACTGGGGCACGGTCGGCCAGATCGCGGCCAGCTGGGTGATCTCGCCCCTGCTCGGCGGGCTGCTCGCCGCCGTCCTGCTGTACCTGATCAAGCGCAGCATCACCTATCAGGGCGACCTGATCGAGGCGGCGAAAAAGCGCGTTCCCTGGTTCCTCGCCCTGATGGCCTGGGCCTTCGGCACCTACCTCGTGGTCAAGGGCCTGAAAAAGATCGTCGAGATCCCGTTCCTGGGCGCCGCACTGATAGGCCTGGTGATCGCCGCGATCGTGTTCTTCATCGTCCGTCCCATCGTCGCCCGGGCCGCCGACGGCATGCAGGAAAACAACAAGGCGAGCGTCAACCGCCTGTTCATCCTGCCGCTGATCTTCGCCGCCGCCCTGCTGAGCTTTGCCCATGGCTCGAATGACGTGGCCAACGCCGTCGGTCCGCTCGCGGCCATCAACGACGCGCTGACGCAGGCGGGCACCGCCAGCAAGGCGGCCATCCCGCTGTGGGTGATGCTGATCGGTGCACTCGGGCTCGCGGTGGGTCTTGCCCTCTACGGCCCGAAGCTGATCCGCACCGTCGGTCACGAGATCACCGACATCGATCCGATGCGGGCCTACTGCATCGCGATGGCCGCCACCCTGACCGTCATCCTCGCCTCGCAGCTGGGCCTGCCGGTCTCCACCACCCACGTCACCATCGGTGCGGTGTTCGGGGTGGGCTTCCTGCGCGAGTACCTCAAGTCCAATTACGACCGTCTCGAGCAACAGGTCCGCGATCTCCACCCGGAGAGCGACGACGACGAGGTGATGCAGGAATATCTCGAGCGCTTCCGGGCCGCGCCGCTCAAGCACAAGAAGGTGATGCTCCAGGAGCTCAAGGACAAGGACACGCGCCGCGAGGCACACATCAGCAAGCGTCAGCGCAAGGGCCTGAAGAAGATCTACAAGCGTGAACTGGTCAAGCGCTCGCTGCTGCTCAAGGTCATTGCCGCCTGGGTGATCACCGTACCGGCAGCCGCCCTGCTGGCCGCGCTGTTCTTCTTCGTGATCCGCGCGCTGTTCGCCGGCGGGTGATCGCCGTCGCTGGCCAAGGAACCTAGAATCCTCCCCATGCCAGCGCACCCGACCGACCCGACCCTTCGCCACACGCTCGACGCGACCCTGCCGGCATGGCAACGCGCCGGGCATCGGTTGGCGGTGCTCATCAGCGGCACGCGCGACTGGGCGATCGCCCACGCCCAATCCCTGATCGACGAGGACAGCCTCTGGGTCGGCCCGGACGGCCCCACCGGCGTGCCGTCACTCGGCTTTCGTCGGGCGGGTGAAGCGCTCGGCGGCGAGAACGGCCGAGTGGTCGTCAATGCCCTGTCGGGCTTCGATCCCGATGCACTCGGCGCGGCGGCCGGGCGAGTCCGCGGTGGCGGCTGCCTGATCCTGCTGACCCCGCCACTTGCCGACTGGCCGTCGCAAACCGACCCCGACATGGCGCGGCTGGTGCCGTACCCCTACCAGGCGAGCGACGCCGGGCCGACCTACCGTGAGCGACTGGTGCGTTGTCTCGGCGAGGCCACCCACCTGTGGCAGGTTGCGCAAGATCAGCCCATTGCCGCGCCGCCGCAGCCTGACCACACCCGGACTATCGGCACGGACACGCCCGCCCCCTGCCGCACCGACGACCAGGCCCGCGCCATCGACCGCATCCTCGCCGCCGCCCGCGGGCGCCCGCGCCGCCCGCTGGTGCTGCGATCGCATCGTGGCCGCGGCAAGACCTCGGCGCTTGGCCTGGCCGCGGCGCGAGTGCTGGAGGAAGGGCTGGGCGACGTGCTGGTGACCGCCCCGCGGCGCGAGGCGGTCGCCCCGCTGTTCGACCGCCTGCGTGAAACGACCGGCTCGACGACAGACAAGGACGGGACCGTCCGGGTCGGCGACCACCAGCTGCGCTTCCTGCCGCCCGATGTGCTGATCGAGCAAGGTCCCGAGCAGCGCCCCGAGCAACAACCTGCGGCCCGCCTGCTGCTGATCGACGAGGCCGCCGCCCTGCCGTCTGCCATGCTCGAGGCACTGTTCGCCGCCTACCCGCGCTGTGTCTTCGCCACCACCGAGCACGGCTACGAGGGCAGCGGGCGCGGATTTACCCTGCGCTTTCTGCCCCGCCTTGAGGCCATGGCCGTCTCCGTGCATCACCACTGGCTGACCACGCCCATCCGCTGGGCGCCGGGCGATCCGCTCGAACGGTTGGTCGACCGCCTGTTGCTGCTGGATGCGGACCCCGCAGAGTCCCTGTCATCCCGAGCGCTACAGACGGCCCACCCGCCGCAACGTCTCGATCCCCGGGAGCTTGCCGCCGATGAGCGCCGCCTGGGCGAATGGTTCGGCTTGCTGGTCAGCGCGCATTACCGCACCACCCCCCAGGACTTGCGCCAGCTGCTCGACGGCCCGGCCAGCCAACTCTGGACCACCGAGACCGATGACGGGGGGATCGCGGCCGCCGCCACCCAGGACGAAGGCAACCTGCCGGCCGACCTCGCCGAGGCCGTCTTTCACGGCGAGCGTCGCCTGCGCGGCCACCTGCTGCCCCAGACACTGGCGGCCCACGCCGGGCTGCCCGACTGGCCGGGACGGCGTGGGCGGCGTATCCAGCGCATTGCCGTTCACCCGGCGGCCCGACGACAGGGGGCGGGGAGGCGACTGGTGAGCGCGATCGCGGCGACCGCCCGCACCGAGGGCCAGGATTTTCTCGGCGTAAGTTTCGGTATGGAGGACGATTTGATCGCCTTCTGGGCGGCATGCGGCATGCAGGTGCTGCACCTGGGCCAGCATCGCGACCACGCCTCCGGCAGCGAGGCCGTGGTGATGGCGATGGGGCTCACCGCCGATGGCACGGCGGCCGTCGAACACGCCGCCGGGTCTTTTGTCCGCCAGCTTGCCGCGCGCGCCGCCGGGCCTTTGCGACACGTCGATCCCGAGCGGATCGCCGCACTGCTGGCCGCGAGCCAGCCGCATCCCCTCCCCTCACTAACTACGGTTGAGCGGCATCAACTGATGGCCTGCGCCCGGCACAGGCACCACCTCGATGCCGCTCTCGAGCCGCTACGCCGCTGGCTGACGCCGGCCCTGACTCACGCGGCGGCCGTCCGGACGCTGGATATCGAACAGCGCGCGCTGCTGATTGGTCGTATGCTGCAATTGCAGGACGGGACTCGGCTCGCCCAACGCTCCGGCCTGTCCGGTCGACGCGCGGTCGAGGCCACCTGCCGACAGGCGCTTGCCGAGATGCTCGCTGCACTCGACACACCCGGTGAGGCGGCCAATCCGGGTTTCACGAACGGGCAACAGGGATCACGGACATGAAAGTCGCACTCTTTTCCACCAAGCCCTATGACCGCGAGTCCTTCGAGGCGATCGATCACAGCCACGAGATCGACTTCTTCCCCCAGCGACTGACCGAGGACAGCGTCCATCTTGCACGTGGTTATCCGGCCGTCTGCGCTTTTGCCAACGACGTGCTTGGCGCCCCGGTGATCCAGGCACTGGCCGAGGGCGGCACCGAGGTGCTCGCCCTGCGCTGTGCCGGCTGCAACCACGTCGACTTCGATGCGGTCGCCGAGACCGGCATGCGCGTCGTCCACGTACCGGCCTACTCGCCCAACGCCGTCGCCGAACACGCCGTGGCGCTGATGCAGGCGGTCAACCGGCAAATCCCGCGGGCAACCGCGCGGTTGCGCATGGGCAACTACGCCCTGCACGGGCTGGCCGGCTTCGACGTGGTCGGCAAGACGGTGGGCGTGATCGGCACAGGCAAGATCGGCACGGTGTTCGCCCGGATCCTCAAGGCGGGCTTCGGCGCGCGAGTGATCGCCCACGACCCCTACCCCAACCCCGACTGCCAGGCGATGGGGGTGGAGTACGTCTCCCGGGAGGTGTTGTTCGAGCAGGCGGATGTGATCAGCCTGCACTGCCCACTGACCGAGGACAGCCATCACCTGATCGATGCGGCCGCCATCGCGCGGATGAAACCCGGCGTGGTGATCGTCAACACCGCCCGGGGCGCGGTGATCGACACGCCGGCGGTCATCGAGGGCCTCAAGGCCGGGCGGATCGGCGGGCTGGGAATGGACGTCTACGAGCACGAGGGGCCGCTGTATTTCGAGGATCGCAGCGACGAGGTCCTCACCGACGACCTGTTCGCCCGGCTGCTGGGTTTTCACAACGTGGTGATCACTGGCCACCAGGCCTTCCTCACCCACGAGGCACTCGACCAGATCGCCAGTCAGACCCTCCAGAACCTGACCTGCATCGAGACCGGCACGGCCTGCGAGCGCGAGATCACCCCAACCGACGAACAGGCCGACTGATCGGCCCGCCCCTCTGGGGCGCTACAATCCCCCGTTTTGCCCCGAGCGCCCATGGACCTGATCACCCCCCTAGAACTCTCCTCCCTCGAACCGGTTGGCCAAGGCGCGCAGAAACTGGTCTTTCGCCACCCGGATGACCCGCGCGTGCTGGTCAAGGTGGTCAATCCGCGCTTTATCGAGCGCCGGGACAAGCGGGACCGCTTCTACCAGAAGCGCCGTCGCATCGGGCATCACCGCGCCTTCGCCCGGGAAATGATCGAACATCTGGTTTCCCGGGCCTGGCATCCGGGCCAGTGCGCACCCTGCCCGCACATCCAGAACATTCTCGGCGTGGTCGACACGGACATGGGCGCCGCCCTGCTGGTCGAGGCGGTACTCGATGAAAACGGTGAGTTGGCGCCCACCCTGCGCGACCTGGTGGAATCCGGGCGCTACGGGGGGCGCGAGCAGCGGGCACTCGAGACCTTCCTCGACTGGGCGCTGACCTCCAACGTGCTGATCAACGACCTGTCGGCGGACAACCTCGCCCGGCATCCGGACGGGCACTTCGTGATGATCGACGGGCTGGGCGACCGCGCCGGCATCCCGATCCGCGCGGTCAGTCCCTGGCTTAACCGCCTCTACAAGCGCAAGAAAATCCGTCAACTGCGTGAGGAAATCGAGTCTCTCCGGCAAGCCGAGTGATTCCGCGGCTCGGGTGCTCGGTTCCCTGCTAATCTCGGTACTGACGGACACTGGGAGGAAACCATGCGCCCCGAAACCATCGCCCTGCACACGGGCTACGAACCGGACGACCAGCACGCCGTGGCCGTGCCGATCCACCAGACCACCTCCTACAGCTTCGACAGCGCCCAGCACGCCGCCGACCTGTTCGATCTCAAGGTCCAGGGGAACATCTACTCGCGCATCATGAACCCCACCTGCGGGGTGCTCGAGGCGCGCATGGCCGCCCTCGACGGCGGCGTGGGTGCGCTGGCCACGGCCACCGGCATGGCCGCGATCACCTACGCCATCCAGACCATCGCCCAGGCCGGCGACAACATCATCTCGATCAGCGAACTCTACGGCGGCACCTACAACCTGTTCGCGCACACCTTCCCGCGACAGGACATCGAGGTGCGGATGCAGGACAAGGACGACTTTGCCGGCATCGAGGCGGCGATCGACGAGCGCACCCGCGCGATCTACTGCGAATCGATCGGCAACCCCTCGGGCAGCGTCGCCGACATCGAGCGACTTGCCGACATCGCGCACCGTCATGGCCTGCCGCTGATGGTCGACAACACGGTGGCCACGCCCTTCCTGTTGAAACCCATCGATTACGGTGCCGACATCGTCATCCACTCGGCGACCAAGTACATCGGCGGGCATGGAACCACGCTTGGCGGCGTGATCGTCGACTCGGGCAACTTCGACTGGGCCGCGCACCCGGAACGCTTCTCGTTGCTGATCGAGCCCGACCCGTCCTACCACGGCGTGAGCTACACCAACGACGTCGGTGAGGCTGCCTTCATCACCCGCGCCCGCGTGGTACCCCTGCGCAACACCGGCGCGGCCCTGTCGGCCCAGTCCGCCTGGAACCTGCTTCAGGGTCTGGAAACACTTTCGCTGCGCATGGACCGCATTTGCGAGAACACCCAGGAAGTGGCCGAGTTCCTCGAAGGCCATCCGCAGGTCAGTTGGGTCCAGTACGCCGGCCTACCCGAACACAAGGACCACCGGCTGGCGCAGAAGTACATGGACGGCCGCGCCTCCGGCATCCTCAGCTTCGGCCTCAAGGGCGGTCGCGAGGCGGGCGTGAAATTCTACGACGCGCTCAACCTGATCCTGCGGCTGGTCAACATCGGCGATGCCAAGAGCTGCGCGGCGATCCCCGCCTCGACCACCCACCGCCAGCTCAACGACGAGGAGCTGCGCGCCGCGGGGGTGCCGCCGGACATGGTGCGCCTGTCGATCGGTATCGAGCACGTGGAGGATCTGATCGAGGATCTCGACCAGGCGCTAAAGGCGGCACGCTGACGTAATCGAGGACGGACGCGAACACTCGCGCTGCCCAGCGAACGAGCGACACCACTGTAGGTCGGGCTTCAGCCCGACAGCCGCCCAAGGCGCCCCTCCCTGCCGAAACCGAATCACCTGTCATCCGGGTGGAATGTCGGGCTGAAGCCCGACCTACGGATGACGGTGATCATCTGGTAAGGGGCTTGGCCGCCTCAGGCCAGCAGCACGGCGATGATGCCGGTGATGAAGATCCCGTCGAAGGTCCCCGCCCCGCCGATGGAGGCCACCGGCGATCCCATCTTGCGCACGTCCTTCAGGCGCAGCAGATCCGCGCCGATCAGGACACCGATCGTCCCACCCACGTAGGCCAAGGCCGCACTATGCGCCGGGTCAAGCAGCAGACCGAAGCCCGCCGCGGCCAGTGGCGCGACCAGGACCGGCATGCCGATGCCCAGCCCCGGTATTGGACGGCTGGCCACGTAGGCCACCGTCGAGACCAGGCCGACGGCCAGCAGGTAGTTTTCCAGCGAAGCGCCCGCATTGAGCACGAGGTAAGCGGCAAAGGTGACCGGTAACAGGCAGCCACCCAGGTTCACGGCCACCGTCGTGAAGCCCTCGAAGGGCACCTGGCGGTGTTTGAGCAGGCCGCGGAACGGTTCGGGGGGCGGCTCGGCCGGCTCCTCGGCTTCGATGCGGAACAACGGCACGTTGACGAGGCTGCCCATCAGGGAGACGAACAGGAGCGTCATTCCCGCTTGCGGGTCGAGCCCCAGCTTGTGGAAGGCGACCTGCAATGCCCCGACCTGGATCAGGACGAAGAGGAACATCAACCCGAACAGGGCGAACAGGAACGGACCGCCCGGCATCAGTATCAGCCCCCGTTGATGGCCGAGACGACCACGAAGGCACAATCGCCGTGCCCGGGCCGCAAGGGCTCGATCTCCCGCGTCGAGGCAAGGGAGTGGGCCAGTGTCTGGCCCCAGGCATCCACGCGGAAACCACCGCCCTCGAGGAAATTCGCCACCTCGTCGGCCGAGTAGAACGTGGCGTCCCGATAAAACACGCTCTCCTGCTGGTGTGTCGCGTAGACCTGCCCGAGCGGACTCTCGCGATCGATGAAACCGATCACCAGCCGCCCACCCGGTCGCAGCACACGACAGGCCTCGGCGACCATCGCCTCGGGCGAATCCAGAAAACAGATCGT
The DNA here is from genome assembly GCF_003932495.1 of Guyparkeria sp. SCN-R1. Taxonomy (GTDB): domain Bacteria; phylum Pseudomonadota; class Gammaproteobacteria; order Halothiobacillales; family Halothiobacillaceae; genus Guyparkeria. The sequence continues at coordinate 218,307 of NZ_QZMT01000001.1, read as the reverse complement.
GGTGACCAACAGCACGTAGTCGAAGCGGTCTGACGCAAACGGCAGATCCTCCGCGACCCCCTCGACCACCTCAATGCCACGCCGGGCGGCATATTCCAGCATGGCCGGGGACGGGTCGAGCCCCACCCGCACGCCCAGTGGCCCGGCAAAGCGGCCGCTGCCCACGCCGATCTCCAATCCTTCGCCCTCGCGGGGCAGGAACGCCCGCAGGGCGAGCAGTTCGGAGACATAGGCGGCCTTGTGGCGCTCGAACCAGTCTTCATAGCGCCGGTGATGGGCCTCAAAGGCGGCTTCTCTGGCCATTGCGCGTCTCCTGTCTGCGGTGGAGCCGGTCGTTTGCGATGCGTCAGCGCGCCTCGGCGACGACCGACGGCGGCCGCTCTCGGCCGCCGAGGACCCGACCGAGTGTCGCGAGTCGATCGACCGGCACGTAAGCCCGGCCAGCGGCACGCGGCAGGCTGTCATCCCCGGGCGTCATCGCCACCTGATCCAGCGCACGCCAGACCAGTTCGGAGCAGTACAGGCTCGGATCGTCGTCCAGCCGGAAACGCGTGTCGAAAGCGGTTCCTTGCGCCAGGTGGTCGGCAAGCCAACCGCCGACCTGCGCGCGCTGGCGGGGGTCGAGTGCCGGGCGCACCACCTTGACATGCCGAGCTTCCGAGGTGAACGCGGCTACCGACTCACGCCGGATCCGCCCTCCCAGGGGCGAGCCGTCCATGTGGACCACGGCGACTCTCTCCCCGTCTCGGATCACCATCCCGGCATGGCTCCAGCGGCTGTCGCCATCGGCGAACCGGCGGGCGACAAAGCCCCAGGCGCTGTCATTGCCCAGCAGAACGATGTCGCCAGTCTCCAGGGAATGCGGCGGGGACGGAGGTTGCGCGTGGGCCAGCGGCGCAACCAGGATGAAAGCGAGCGCAACGGCGCGGGCGATCAGGGGCGCGTCTCGCACTGCTTCGCGGCGATCATCAGTTCCTGGAAGGTGTTTTCCTCAAGACGGCCACCCACCTCCTCGAGAGACGCTTCCTCGTCACCCATCAGCTTGACCAGTTCACCCAACTGCTCCTCGCTGAGGTTGTTTTCCAGCCGCTCGCCCATGCAGGCGCAGCCCTCGGCATCACCGGAGTTCTTCTCGCAGGCGGCCTCGAAATCGGCCCTGGGACCTGAGCACCCGGCCAGCATCACCGACAACATCCCGGCCAGTGCGGTCAGGCCGATGACCTTCCCTGTCTTCATGACATCCATCATGCGTTGTATTCCTCATCGAGTGATTCTTGCTGGAGATCGCACGGGGCGCGGAGGACGCCTCCGACCGGCACAAGTCTACCCGAGCCGGAAACTGCCCAGCGACAGGCCGAGACACTCACCCTTCGGCCGGGCTACCGCTGGATCGGCGGTGCGGGCCATAGAGTGCGGCCAGTGCCAACACCAGGCCGGACACCGTGGCAATCATGCCCGCAGCGCTCACGGCATCGTCGGCCCCCAACCACAACGGCCCGTAACCTGCCAGCACGTAGCCCATGACTGCCGAAAAGACGGCAAAGGCCACCGACCAGAGCACCTGGGCCTCGAGGCGGTTGGTCATCAGGCGAGCTGCCGCCGGCGGGCAGATGAACATGGCGATGACAATGATCGAGCCCACCGCGTCGAAGGCCGCGACCGCGGCGATTGCCGCCATGATGACCAATCCGAAGCCGATCAGGTTGGTGCGCATACCCAGCACACGAGCAAACCCCTCGTCGAAGGTCGAGATCTTGAGCGGCCGCCAGAAAAGCACCGTAAAGACCAGCATCAACAGCGCCACGATGGCGATCCGCGGCAGTTCGGGCGGCAACCCGGCCAGGGCGACCGGATCGAACAGCGAACTCCAGCCCTTGGCCTCCACCCAGATCAGGCTCTCGAGGTTGCCATAGAGCGCATGCTGCACGTCCAGGTGCACCGAAGAGGTGTCCGACTGCTCGAGCAGGAGCACGCCGAAGGCGAACAGTGCAGTGAAGGCCACGCCCATGGCCGCGCCCGGTTCGATGCGCCCCAGCCGCCGAATCAGCTCGATCAGGAGCACGGCCACCACCGCCGCGCCGGCGGCACCGGCCATCATCGCCCAGGAACTGACCGTGCCGCTCAAGAGAAAGCCAACCACGATCCCCGGCAGAACGACATGACTGATGGCATCGCCGATCAGGGCCTGACGGCGCAGGACGAGAAAGTTGCCCGGTAGCGCGCAGGCAATGGCAGCGAGCACGCCGATCAGGATCGGCACCAGCGAGAGCATCACGAATTCGCCACCCATCAGGCGCACTCCCCGCCGACATCGGCGATCTGGCGATCGATTTCACGGATCTCGTCACGGGTCAGCACGTCCTCGATCGGCAACAAGCCGTCGTAGCGCGACACGGCCGATTCGTGCGAGTGCATGCGCCGGGCAACCGCCCAGCGCGATTCGTCGCGGCAGGCCTTCTCGGCACGTCGGCGTCCGAGCTCGGTGGGCACCCCGTCGGCGCGCGCCAGCCCCGCGCGCACCAGCAATTGCAGGGTGTAGCGCTCGTAGATGGGCAAATCCTGGGCAATGGCCAGTAGCCCCTGGCGCAGGTGGATGCGTCGTTGCTGACGCCGGTGCCTCATCCACGCGGCCAGCACGCCCCGGCCGGGGGCAAACAGCATCGAGACGGCAAACAGGACGAACGCGGTCAGCACGATGATCGGTCCGGTCGGCAGTGACGGTGCCGTCGCGGAGATCGCCGCGCCGACAAAGCCCGACAGCCCGCCGAACAACCCGGCGATGACCACCACTCGGTCGCTGCGATTAGTCCAGAAACGAGCGGTCACCGGCGGGATGATCAGCAGCGCGACGATCAGCACCAGGCCGACGACCTTGAGCCCGATGATGGTCACCGCCAGCACCAGGCCCATCATGGCCAGATCTACCCGCCGGACGTTGACCCCCGCGGCGGCCGCAAAACCGGCATCGAAGGCCACCAGGGTCATCGGTCGGCACAAGGCCCAGACCACCAACACCGCCAGTGCCCCGGCCACGGCAATCAGGACGGCATCCTGATAGAGCATTCCCGCCGTGGCACCGAGCAGAAAGTCCTCCAGCCCCGCCGGTCGACCAACCGAGACGGTCTGGATGACCGTCAGCAGCACCACCCCGAAACCGAAGAACACCGACAGCACGGCCCCGATGGCGGCATCCTCGGCCAGTCGAGTGTGACGGGTCAGCCCGTGCATGATCCACAGCCCGAAGGCCGCGGTCAGCGACGCCCCGATCAACAGCCCGACCAGGTGACGCCCGTCACCGCCAAAGGCCGTCATGACCAGAAACGCCAGCCCCACGCCCGGCAGGGTGGCGTGACTGATGGCATCGGAGACCAGTGCACGCTTGCGCAGGAACAGGAACGTGCCGGAGGCGCCGGCGGCAATCCCCAACAGGGCCGCGCCGATCGCCACCAGCGTGGCGTTGTAGCCCAGCTGCAATGTCACGGCATCGATCAACATCAGAGTGCCTCGAAAAACCGTCGCGAGCCGCCCGAGCGCAAGGAACCGCGCAACGAGCGACGAGACATATCAAGACGATAGGCGAGGAGCGAATGAGCACGTGACGCCGCGATCGGGGGGCGCAGCAGGTTTGTCGAGGTACCCATTAATGGCCGCCGAGCTGCAACTGATTCATGAGGTTCGCCGCCAGTCGGCCACCATAGGCGCGTTGCAGGTTTTCCTCGCTGAAGGCTTCGGCGACCGGCCCTTCGGCGACCTTGTGCACGTTGATCATCATGACGTGATCGAAGTAGTCGCGCACCGTGGAAAGATCGTGATGAACGGCCACCACCGTGCGCCCCTCGCTGCGCAGCCCCTTGAGCACGTCGATGATGGCCCGCTCGGTAGCAGCATCCACTCCGGCGAACGGCTCGTCGAGCAGGTAGAGATCCGCGTCCTGCGCCAAGGCCCGGGCAAGAAAGACCCGTTGCTGCTGCCCGCCGGAAAGCTGACCGATCTGCCGCTCGGCAAAATCACGCATGCCGACTCGCTCGAGGCAATCGGAGGCCCGCTGTCGGTGGCTCTCGCGCACCGGCCGCAACAGACCCAGTTCACGTGAGAGCCCCATAAGGACCACATCGATCACGCGCGTGGGGAAATCCCAGTCGACCGACGCCCGTTGCGGGACATAGGCGATGCGGGGGCGGCTTTTTGCCAACGGCTGACCGAACACCGACACCACCCCTGACAACCGCGGCACGATGCCCAGAACGGCCTTGAGAGTGGTCGACTTGCCCGCACCGTTCGGGCCGATTATCGCGGTCATCGAACCATCCTCGACCGTCATGTCGAGCGAGAACACGGCGGGCTTGTCGCCATAGGAGACCGTCAGGCCCCGCACCGCCAGCGGCTTGTCCGACAAGGTATCGAGCGGATCACCGATCGGAGATCGTCCCATCGCTGTTTGTAGCGCCCGGATCACGGTGCAGCCTCCGTCAGGCGGCCCTGCATGCCACCGGCGGGTGCCTCGCCACCGAGGGCACGGACGATGGTGGTGATGTTGTGGTCGATCATGCCGATGTACGTCCCCTCGTAACGATCCGCCGGACCCATGGCATCGGAGTAGAGTGTGCCGGCGATGCGCACCTCGTGCCCGCGTGAGGCCGCTCCCTCCACGAGGGCGCGGATATTGCGTTCCGAAACCGAGCTCTCCACGAACACCGCCGCAATCTCGCGCTCGACCAACAGGTCGACCAGGTCGCGAATGCGGCGCAGCCCGGCCTCGGATTCGGTCGATATGCCCTGGATACCGATCACCTCGAAGTCGTGGGCGCGACCGAAATAGGCAAAGGCGTCGTGAGCGGTCAGCAGCACGCGCGACTCGACCGGCACGCTCGACGTGACCTCGGTGGCCCACTGGCCCAACCGCTCGACTCGCTCGATGTAATCGGTCGCCCGCGCGCGGAAAATCGCTTCGAGATCGGGGCGCGCCTCGATCATGGCATCACGCACCGTGGCAACCACGTCGGCCCAGAGCGCCGGGTCCATCCAGACGTGCGGATCGCGCTTGTCGTCATAATCCTCGTGACCGAGCAACCGGTCCCGATCGAGCTCCTCGGCCACGGCGACCACGGTCTGACGCTTGATCAGTCGCTGCAGGAATTCCTCCATCTGCGCCTCAAGGTACAGGCCATGCCAGAGAACCAAGTCGGCGCGTGTCATGGCGACGATGTCACTGCGGGTCTGACGGTAGCTGTGCGGGTCGATGCCCGGGCCCATCAGGCCATCCACCTGGACCTGGTCGCCCCCGATTTCACGTACCGCATCAGCGATCATCCCGGTGGTCGCCACCACCGACAGGCGCTGGTCGGCGCCACTCGCCGAGGGGGGCATCAGCAGCAAGGCGAGCGCCGCCCCGAGGGCCAGCACCGCCGTGAGCACGCGTTGCATGGCCACTTCTCGGCATGTCGTCCGCCAGGCCAACGGCCGAACCGCTGCCCCCTCGTCTACCCGCATGAAGCCGTCCCCGTCAAAGTTAGTCAAGACTAACTTTCAACTTTATCCGCTCGGCCCGCGCGCCGTCAATCCGGTCGGTTGCACCATCACGGGGCAAGGGCGGTAGAATCCGCGCGTCTTTTCCCCCCGCCACTGGTTGCAGGTAACAGCCGCATGACACGAGAGTCCCCAGTCAGGCGCGCCCTGACGCAAATGCAGAACTTCATCGGCCCCGGCACGACACGAGTCGGCTGGCGCGAAGTGGTGATTGCCGGGATCGCCGCCCTGGTGGGAATCTGGGCGGTCTACGCCCTCACCAGTTGGGTCGCCGGTCCGTGGGCGGCAGTCCTGATGGTCGGCTCGATGGGCGCGGCGGCGGTGCTGCTGTTCGCCGTCCCGCACGGGGCGCTGTCACAGCCTTGGCCGGTGTTCGGCGGCCAGATCGTCTCCGCGATGGTCGGGGTCAGTGCCGCCATTTGGATCCCCGACCCGGCTCTGGCCGCCGGTGTCGCCGTCGGTGGTGCGATCGCGGCGATGCAGCTGCTGCGCTGCGTACACCCGCCCGGTGGGGCGACCGCCCTGATCGCCGTGATCGGCGGTGCGCCGGTACATGAGCTGGGGTATCTCTACCTGGCCGTGCCGGTGCTGGCGAACACCGCGATCCTGTTTCTGATCGCTGTGATCGCGAATTACCCGTTCCCGTGGCGGCGCTACCCGATCGGCCTGGCCCGGTGGGACGAGCCCCCGGCTCCGCCGCTGACGTCCAAGCACCTGCAGGCCGCGGTGCGTGATCTCAATGTGGTGGTCGACATCACGCCGGCCGAGCTGGATGCCATCGCCCGCAGCGCAATCGCACACGCCACGCAGGATACCTCGCCATTGCAGGTTCCTATTGGTGAGCGCTACGTGCATGCCGAAGCCGGTTCCACGGCCGAGGAATCCGTGACGATTCACAAGCGTTTCGAGGGCGATGAAGCCTCACAGGGCCGCGGACGGATCACGCTCAACGTGGTGCGGCGTAAGAATGAAGCCGATCCCGAGGCGCGCGACACGTCGACCGACTGAGCTCGACCAATGGATGCAAGCAGGATGGGCCTGGGAAGACCGGGCTGAGCCGACCCTACTTGACCGGCTCACGCACCCGCAGCGCCGCCCGACCATTCTCGGTGGAGAGCCGGTTGGTAATGTGGCAGAACAGTTCGGCGGTCTTCTGCGCGTCGTAGAGCGCGCCGTGGGCGCGACTGTTGTCCCAGTCGAAGCCCGCGGCGGTGCAGGCCTTGGCCAGCACGGTCTCGCCGATGGCCACGGCAGCGGCCGTGACCGTGTCGAGCGTGGAGAACGGGTGGAAGGGGTTGCGCTTGTAGCCGGTGCGTTCGCAGGCGGCCTTGACCACCGCCAGGTCGAACGGCGCGTTGTGACCGACCAGGATGGCGCGGCGTGCATTCAGTGCTTTCACCTGCCGACGGATCGGGCGGAAGAAGGCATCCAGCGCGGCTCGCTCTTCCACCGCTTCACGTTCCGGATCCGAGGGATCGATTCCGTGGATCTTGATCGAGACGGGGTCGACCACCGTCAAGGCGCTGGGATGCACTGAGACGGCAATCTCCTCGGTGGGATAGAGTCGACCGTGCTCGTCGACATCCAGTAGCACGGCCGCCAGTTCCAGCAGGGCGTGCCCCTGCGGGTCCAGCCCACCGGTCTCGACGTCGACGACCACCGGCACGAAGCCACGAAAGCGGCGCGCGATGGTCCAGTCGGGCTGTTCGGTAGAAGCCTCGCTCATCGGGCGCTCAATCCAGCCCCAGCCGACCACGCCAGGACGTGACCGTGTTGTGCATCAGCATGGCGATGGTCATCGGCCCCACCCCGCCAGGCACCGGCGTGATGAATCCAGCCCGCTCGGCGGCTGCCTCGAAGTCGACATCGCCATGCAGCGTGCCGTCCTCACGACGATGAATGCCGACATCGATCACGATCGCCCCGTCCTTGATCCACTCGCCCTTGACCAGTCCCGGCTTGCCGGCGGCAACCACCACCAGGTCGGCACGGCGCACGTGCGCGGCCAGATCCTGCGTAAAGCGATGACACACGGTGACAGTCGCCCCGCCCAGCAGCAATTCGAGCGCCATCGGCCGCCCGACGATGTTCGAGGCGCCCACCACCACGGCCTCCATGCCGTGCAGGTCGCGACCGGTCTCCTCGAGCAGCCGCATCACCCCGTAGGGCGTGCAAGGGCGCAGACCGGGCTGACGGATCGCGAGCCGGCCGATGTTGGTGGGGTGAAAGCCATCGACGTCCTTGTCCGGGTCGATGCGGTTGATGATCGAGTCGGCGCTCAGGTGCTCCGGCAGCGGCAGTTGCACCAGGATGCCGTCGATGCGCTCGTCGGCATTGAGCTCGTCAACCAGCGCATCGAGTTCGCCCTGACTGATCGTCTCGTCCAGGTCGTGCGAGAACGAGGCGATGCCGAGCTTGGCGCAGGCCTTGCGCTTGTTGGCGACGTAGACCGATGAGGCCGGATCACCGCCCACCTGCACCACCGCCAGACCGGGCGGCCGGTGGCCATTCTCGGTGAAGGCGGCGATCGTCTCGGCAAGCCCGGCGCGCACGGTGGCGCCGACGGCTCGCCCGTCGAGGATTCTTGCAGTCATGGGACGTGTCACGTGCGGGGAAAGGCGCGATTGTCGCATGCGCCCCAGACCGACTCAACGGCCGCCTCAACCAGGCCGCTCACCAAGCCACTCACCAGGCTGACTCGATCGCGCCCGGCGCCGCCACCCTACTCAGCCGTCGCCGGCAGGTAGCGCATTGGTGAAGGGGCCGGTCGGCCGATCAGAAAACCCTGTGCATAGTCGATGCCGAGTGCGCGCACCTGCTCGAGTACCTCTTCGCTTTCCACGAACTCGGCGACCGTGTGGATCTTGAGCTCGCGCGAGAGTTCGGCGATCAGGCGCACGAAGGCGCGGTCGCGCGAGTCCTCCAGCAGATTGAGCACAAAGTCGCCCTCGATCTTCAGGAAATCGATCGGGAAGTGCTTGAGATAGTGGAACGAGGAGAAGCCCGAGCCGAAGTCGTCGATCGCGAACTTGAAGCCCTCCAGCCGCAGTTCCTGGACGAATTTCTCCAGCAGCTGGATGTTCTTGACCGTGTCGCGCTCGGTCAGCTCGAAGACGATGCGCGACTTTTCCACACCGGCCTCCTCCACGATCTTGCGGACGGTCGGGATGAACTCGGAGAGCACCAGCGCCCGCGGCGAGAGGTTGATGAACACCATGCCGTCAAAGCCGCTGGCACTTACCTCGGCTAGCGTCTTCTCGATCATGATGTAATCGATGCGGTCGATTACGCCCATCTTCTCGGCGATCTCGATGAACTCGGAAGCGCCCATGATGGTGTCGCCCAAATCGATGCGCGAGAGCACCTCGACCGCCTCGATACGATCCGGCCCGGTGGCGAGGATCGGCTGGAAGTACGGCACGATGCGCTTTTCCTCGACCGCACGCAGGATGGTCAGCCCCTTCTCGCTGATCGAGCGGAACACGTCCATGACGTCCTCCTCGCTCGGCACCGCCACCCGCGCCTTACCCTCGGCCTTGGCCTTGTACATCATGTTGTCGGCGAACAGGAACAGATCCTTGGGCTCACGCGCGTGTTCCGGGTAGACCGCGATGCCGATGGACACCGAGGCCGACACCGGCTCGCCATCCGGCGCGAACAACACGATGCCGTCCGTCTCGGCGAGCACACGGTTCGCCGTCACGCAGGCCTTTTCCAGGTCGGTTTCCGGCAGCACCACCACGAACTCGTCACCACCGTAACGGGCGAAGATGTCACCGCGCTTGAGCCCCTTGCCGATGGCATCGGCGAAGGCCTTGAGGAAGGAATCGCCGAAGGCGTGACCGTAGCTGTCGTTGATCAGCTTGAAGTTGTCCAGGTCGATCAGCAGCAACGCAAAGCGCTGGTCGTGGCGCTGGGCCCGGTCGATCTCGTAGCCGATCAGCTCCCAGAACACGCGCTGATTATAGAGGTTGGTGAGCGGGTCACGGGTCGCGTAGTACTCGAGATCCCGCGTGTACTTGAAGATCGCCTTTACCGAGCCGACCACGTTCAGCAACGTCGAGAGCACGCTCTCGATCACCAGCAGACGCGTTTCGTCGTTGACCGTCTCGGCCTGCACGCCGATGCCAACGATGCCGCCGATCTTGGGCGAGTCCACCAGCAGGGATTTCACCTGCACCCGCACGTCAGATTCGTCGAGCTCGATCGGTGGACCATCGTGATCGGCGACGTGGTGGTTGATATGCACCAGCGTCGCGTCGCTTAAGTTGGGGTGGTCGGCCATGTGTTCGCGCACCGCCCGCTCGAGCAGCTTGCGGCTATCCTCCGAGGGTGGCGACCGCCAGAACACGTCCAGGTCGAACAGCTCGTCGTCGACCTTGAAGATCGAGAACAGCGTATAGGTCTCGATCACCTCGTTGATATCCGTCATCAACCGGCAGATGTAGTCGTGCCAGTCGCGCACCACCTCCGAGGTGATGATGAACTTCTCCAGGAGCTTGATCTCGAACTCGAGCAGGTCGCGATCGACCGCCACGCTACGGAACTTGCCCACCAGCTCCTCGAAGCTCCGGAACACGCGGTTGAGCTCGTCGAAACCCAGGTCGGTGTCGCCGAGCGAGAGATTGCGCAGGTCAGCGACGCGGTTGACCTTCGCGGCGTTCTCTTCGAGCAGCTCGACCGAGCGGGTAATGCGCCGGTTGACGAACACCGTGATCAGCCCGGCGCCGATGATCGGCAGCGGGGCGAGCAGGATCAGCCAGAAGAAAAAGTTGTCCCGCGCCTCGGCGATCGCGGCAGAGAAATCCTGCTCGACGTCGATCACGCCCAGCACGTCGCCTTCCTCGGCCGTGGCATGGCAGGCCAGGCACTTGGCCTCGGCAGTAAGCGGGAAGGTATAGCGCACCGAATGTTCCTCGACGTGCTCGAGGGTGCGCCCGGAATCGAAAACCGCCGCCACCGAGTCGTCGATCGGGGCCTGGTCGATCTGGCCGTACTGCTCGGCGACCACGGGGCCACGGTAGATCTCGAGATCGTAGCCGCTGCCGGCCAGCGCCTGGCGATTGGCCTCGACGAAGCCCTCAAGCTGCTCGCGGGTCCAGCCGGTGCTCATCAGCTGGTACATGGAGGCGAAGGTCGAGCGAGCCAGCAGATCCGAGTCCTTGAGCGCGCTCTGCTGCACGGACTGGTTGAAGATACCGGAGACGATCAGGTAGGCCCCGCCGAAGAACAGCAGCGAGACGAGCAGGGACATCGCGAGGATGAACGACTTGATGGTGCGCATGCGAGACATTTCGCGATAACCGTGAACCAATCCGCTGCGCCTCCCTGGCTGGGACGAATGGGCGGATGGTATGCAGCTGGGCCGATACACGCAACGCAGTGGCGCACTCAGTTAATGTAAGACTGATACACCAATCACGCCGATGTGGCGGCGTCGAGTGGCGTCAAATCGTGTTTTCGCTACCCTCGGCCAAGGATTCAGTCGGTGTTTCGCTCGGGTCTTTGATCGGGGGTTCCACCGGGCGAAGCAGCATGTCGCGCGCCACGCGACCATCACGGGTACGTCGCATCGGCGGCAGGGCATCGAGGATGGTGCGGCCATAACCCTTGGACTGCAGGCGCGGATCGCACAAGACCATCACACCGGTATCGGCGGTGTCACGGATCAACCGGCCGACGCCCTGCTTGAGTGTGATGATCGCCTCCGGCAGTGCCATGTGCATGAACGGCACCAGCCCCTTGTCCTTCAGGCGTTGCTCGCGGGCGGCGCGCACGGGATCGCCGGGTGCAGCAAACGGAATGCGGTCAATCATCACCAGCGACAGCGCCTCGCCGCGCACGTCCACCCCTTCCCAGAAGCTCTGCGTGCCGAGCAACACACCGTTACCGGCCTCGCGAAACGCCTCCAGCAAGGCCGACTTGGCCTGTGTGCCCTGCACGAACAGTGGCAATTCGGTCAGATGCTCGCCGAGCGTCTCGGCAGCGAGCTTCAATGCCCGGTGGGAGGTGAACAGCAGAAAGGCCCGCCCTCCGCTGGCCTTCAAGAGCGGGTAGACCGCCCGCAATGACGCGAGCGTGTGCTCGCGCGCCCCGCCCGGCCCGACAGGTTCGGGCAGGTTCGGCGGCAGGTAGAGCACGGCCTGGTTGGGGAAGTCGAACGGCGACTCGACCTGCTCGCAGCGGGCGTCATCGAGGTTCATGCGGCGGGTGAAGTGGCTGAAGTCCGAGCCGGCGGCAAGCGTCGCCGACGTCATGATCCAGGCTCGCGGCGCCGATTCGACATGCGATTTGAGCTGCCCGGCGGCGTTGACCGGCGTGGTGTGCAGGGTGAACGAGCGGGTGCGGCGTTCCACCCAGCGCACCGCGTGGCCTTGGGTCTCCGCCTTGCCCTCGCGGAAGGCGGTGAGTTCATCGCGCAGACCCTGTGCCCGGCCAAGCAGTGCCTGCAAACCCTTGCCCCGCGGCGCGGCAATCTCCAGTTCCTTCACCAGCCCGTCGAGAGCGTCACCCAGGCGATCGAGTGCCTCGGTAACGCTTGCCTCGTCGGCCAGCTCCGCCCAGGGAAGGCGCTCGTTGTCGATGCGTGCCAGGGCCTCTAGCACCGGGTCGGTCGTCCCCTTGAGGGTATCGGCCGCCTCGGCCAGCCCCGGCTGGTCGCGGGCCTCGTGTTTCTGCTCGGCACGGGTATCGGCGGCCAGATCGCGCAGCTGGCGCGATCCGATCGCCTCGCCGAAAAACATCGAGGCGATTTCCGGCACCTGGTGGGCCTCGTCGAGCACCACCACGTCGGTCTCGGGCAGCAGTTCGGCAAAACCGGTCTGGCGCAGGGCCAGATCGGCGCAGAACAGGTGGTGATTGATCACCACGATGTCGGCCTTCTGTGCCTTCTCCCGTGCCTTGACTACGAAGCACTCGTCGTACAGCGGGCATTCGCGACCCAGGCAATTGTCGTTGGTCGAGGTGACCAGTGGCCAGATCTCGTGATCGTCGCCGACGCCGGCGCAATCGGCGCGGTCGCCATCGATGGTGCGGGTCGCCCAGTCCCGGATGCGGGCAAGTGCCCGGGCATCATCGCGTCGCGGCAGACGGGCCTGCTCGTCGGCCAGTTCGAGGCGATACTTGCACAGGTAGTTCGCCCGCCCCTTGAGCAGCGCCACCTTGGCCTTGACTCCCAGCAGGTCGCGCAGACGCGGCAGATCACGGTCGAACAGCTGATCCTGCAGGTGCTTGGTGCCAGTGGAAATCAGCGCGCGCTTGCCCGAAAGCAGCACCGGCGCGAGATAGCCGAAGGTCTTGCCCACGCCGGTGCCCGCCTCAAGGACCAGCGTGTGCTGATCATTGATCGAATCACGGATCAGCTCGGCCATCCGCCGCTGACCCGCGCGGGGTTGATAGCCCTCGAAGGCCCCGGCCAGCCTCCCCCCGGGGCCGAAGACGTCATCGAGCCCCAGCTGACTCCGGCGGCTCGCCTCGGTCATGCCGCGCGGGCACCCTCGGCACGTCGGGCCGACTCGCTTCCGGCACGTTCTTCGGCCTCACGGGCACCGGCCTCGTCGCCCTGAGCACGACGGGCCTTGGCCACCAGTTGCCAGGCGGCCGACAGGGTGCGGTTGTCCCGGGCGTGCTCGACGGCCCGCAGGGCCAATTGCTCGGCCTGCTCGGGCTGGTTCTGCGCCAGACGCAACTGGGCGAGATCCAGCCACAGTCGTGCATTGCTGGGTTCGATCTGCACGGCCCGCTCCAGGGTCGATTGTGCCCCGGCCAGATCGCCCGATTCACGGCGCTGGTCGGCCTGCTCCACCAGGGCGAGCACAGCCGGCGAGGTAGCCGGTTCACTCGATTCCTCCTGGCGATCCGTAGGCAGCGCCTCTTCCTGGATATCCGGTGTGGACAGGGGGGTCGAGCGCACCTCTGGTTCAGGCGCGGGCGCCGGTTCAGAGCGCGGCTCGGAAGAGCCCGGCGGCGGGGTCATCGGGGCACAGGCGGCCAGGAATAGCCCGGCTGAAACCACGGCCATGACGCGAAACGAGGGAAATGAGCGGATAAACGGGCGACTCATCGGTTTGCTGATGTCCATTGGGTGCTACCTGAATTGTCTTGGGGCTGCGCTCCATCGTAACCCGTCATGCCCTGTCCGGGGAGCCGACCAAGCCGACGAGCGGTCTCACGCCGGGTCAACGAAACCAGTCCCAGATCGTACTCGAGTCCTTGTCCTCGCGGCGGCCGCCTTCGCAATCGGCGGCCGGTTCGGGCCGATGCGAGGTGATGAACGGCAGGGATTCGCCCGGGCAACGATCCGGGACGACGAACTGTCGCTCTGGATCGACGCGGGCAAAACGCACCCCGCGTGGCGGATGCATGTCGCGCGGCTGGTTGTCGAGCTCGGCAAAGGTCGCGCCCCACAGCGGCAGGGCCGCGCTCGACCCGGTCAGGTTGGACGGCCGGTCATCGTCACGCCCCACCCAGATCACGCCGACCCGATTGCCGGTAAAGCCGGCGAACCAGGCGTCGCGGCCATCGTTGGTGGTGCCGGTCTTGCCGGCCACGCCCACCGCCGGCGAGACCATCTGGTTCAGGCGCGTCGAGGTCCCCTCGGCCACCACCGTCTGCAGACCGTATTGCAGCAGGTAGAGCGGCTCGCGCTCGGCGGCCCGGCGCACGTCGAGCGAGTAACGCGACAACGGCTCGCCATCGCGGTCCACCACGGTGCGGATGGCACGCAGCGGCGTCATGAACCCATCGGCCGAAAGCGTCTGGTACATCTGCGCGACCTCGAAGGGCGTCATGCCCATCGAACCGAGCAGCATCGAGGGATAGAACGGCGACGGACGCGGTCCCCCGAGCTGCTCGATGGTCTCGGCGACCGACTCCAGCCCGACATCCATCCCCAGCCGCACGCTGGGCACGTTCCGCGAATGCGCCAGCGCCTCGATCAAGGGGGTCGGGCCATGGAATTTGCCGCTGTAGTTTTTGGGCTCCCAGTCGGCCGATCCCTTCTGCTCCACCGTGATCGGCTCGTCCTCCAGCGAGGTGATCAGGTTGTACTCGGCCGGGCGCGACAAGGCGGTGAGATAGATCGCCGGCTTGATCAGCGAGCCGATCTGCCGACGTGCATCCAGCGCGCGATCGTAGCCCTCGTAATGGGTATCTCGCCCGCCGATCATTGCCTCGATCTCGCCGGTACTCACCGAGGCGATCACGCCGGCGGTCTCCAGGGTGCCGGACTCGAGCCCACGACTGGCCTCGACCTCGTCGAGACGGGCCGTGCTCTGCTCGAGCGCCTCCTGCACGCGCGGGCGCAGGGTAGTGAAGATATTCAGCCCACGTGTCTGAAGGTCTTCGGGATCGTACTGCTCGGTGAGCTGACGACGGACCAGGTCGACAAACGCCGGGTGGCGCGCGCGCGAGCCGGCCGTCTCGAGCACGCCCAGCGGCCGTCCCTGCCATTCGGCAGCGGTGGTCTGGTCGACCAGGCCCAGATCGATCATCACGTCGATGACAACATTGCGGCGATCCAACGCGCGCTCGGGATGACGCCGCGGGTTGTAGTAGTTGGCCCCCTTGGCCATCCCCACCAGCAAGGCGATCTGCTCGGGCTGAAGCTCATCGATCGGTCGACCGAAATAGAAACTCGCGGCCAGCCCGAAACCGTGAATCGCCCGCCCACCGTCCTGACCGAGGTAGACCTCGTTGAGATAGGCCTCGAGGATCTTGTCCTTGGGATAGTGCCACTCCATCTCGAGCGCCATGATCATCTCGGCGAACTTGCGCCGGTAGGTCCGATCGTGGGTAAGAAAGAGGTTCTTGGCCAGCTGCTGGGTGATGGTGCTGCCGCCCTGAACCCGCTCGCCCGAGACCAGGTTGGTCAGGAAGGCCCGCAGGATGGCCGTCGGCACGACGCCGTGGTGTTCGTGGAACGCGCGATCCTCGACGGCCAGCAGGCTATCGAGCAACAAGGGTGCCTCCTCGCGCACCTCCTCGATCGCCAGCAGTACTCGGTCTTCGGCCCGATTGGGATAGAGCGTGCCGATCGAGCGGGGTTCGAGCCGGACGATACCGAGCGACTCGCCATCCGGCCCGTCGAGCTCGGTCACCTGGCCGCCGACGATACGCACGTCGACAAGGCGGGACGGCTGCTCACCGTCGGGGAAATCGAACGCCCGCCGGTGGAACGACACCTGATTGCCGCGGCGACGGAACGTACCGGTCTCGTCGAGAGAATCGACAGCGAGGTAATTCAGACGCTCCAGAGCCGCAATCAGGCTGTCGATATCCATCGACTGGCCGATGTAGATTTCATCCGGCGCGGCATAGACGGTCGCCGGCATGGTGAACAGCGCCCCCTCGAAGCGTTCGGTCACCCGCTCATTGAGATACCACGCCCAGGCACCCAGCAGGGGCAAGCCGATGGCCGCCGCAATCAGCAGCCCCCGCATCACCCAGCCGAACAGCCGTGCCCGCCAGCCGCGCCGAGACGCCCCGGTACCGCGTGATGCGCCCTGACGCGCCCCTTGACGTCGCGACGGAGCGGACTTGCCGCTCGCCGCACGGCGTGTGCGTCCGCTACGCCCCTTGCCGGCCGTGGCCGCCCCCTTGGTTTTTGTGTTGCCGCTGCCCTTGCTGGATGCCACGTTCAACCCACGCTGTTACACTTTTGAAAATGAATCCGACCGCAATGTGGCGCGGTCGGGCCGCCAGTCTATCAGGCCCGAAGGTGAGGCGAGCGGCCGTTACCAGGCGCGTCAACACTCGTCCACCACCCGGTCCATATCCCCGATTCGACCTAACCAGGAGCGCCCATGGCCGAGCACCCGCAAGAGCGATTGATCGAACGGTTCAAGGAGAACCTCGCCGAGAGCGATTCCTCCCTCGAGCACCTGCAGACCCATATCTCGCACGTGTTCCTGACCGGCCCCTGGGCCTACAAGATCAAGAAGCCGATGAACTTCGGCTTCCTCGACTTCTCCAGCCTCGACCGTCGGCGCCACTTCTGCGAGGAGGAGCTACGGCTCAATGCCCGCCTGGCCCCCGAGCTCTATGACTCGGTACTGGGCCTGGATGCCGACGGCAAGCTGATCGAGGCGGATGACTCGGCCGAGGAATTCGTCATCCGCATGCGGCGCTTCGACCAGGCCGACCGACTCGATCACGTCGCCCGCCGCATCGGCCTGGACGAGGCCCTAGTCGAACAGATCGCCGACCAGATCGCCGCCTTCCACGCCAAGGCCGAGGTCGCCACCGCCGAAACGCACTTCGGCGAGCCCGACACCGTCTGGGCGCCCATGCAGCAGAACCTCGAACAGATCGCCCCCTTGCTGGAGACCGATGCCGACCGCGAGCGGCTGGCCGAGATGGAACGCCTGTCGCGCGCGGCCTTCGAAGCCATCCGCCCCACCCTTCAGCAGCGCAAGCGCGAGGGGCACATCCGCGAATGCCACGGCGACATGCATCTGGCCAACATGGCGCTGCAAGACGGAGCTGTGACCATCTTCGACGGTATCGAGTTCAACGATGATTTCCGATGGACCGACACGGCCAACGATCTGGCCTTCGCGCTGATGGATCTGCACAAGCGCAAGCTGATCGGTCCTGCGCGCCAACTGCTCAACCGGTATCTGGAGATCAGCGGGGACTACGAGGCCCTGCCGACCCTGCGCTTCTACCAGGGCTACCGTGCCGCGGTGCGCGCCAAGATCGCCCTGCTCGGCCTGCGCGATGGCATGCCCGACGAGGAACGCGACGCGGCCTGGGCCGATTTCCGCGACTACGCCGATCTTGCCAACGCGTTCTTCACCCCGGCCCAGGGCGAGCTGTTCATCACCATGGGCGTGAGCGGCAGCGGCAAGTCGCTGGCCAGCCGCGAACTGGTGCTCGCCCGGGGCGCGATCCGGGTGCGGTCGGATGCCGAGCGCCAGCGGATGTTCACCGATCCGGCCGAGCGATACACCGAGATGGCGAGCGATAGCACTTACAATCGACTGGCCGAAATCGCCCGGCTGGGTGCGCAGAGCGGCTGGCCGATGGCCATCGACGCCACCTTCCTCGAGCGAGCCCGCCGCCAGCAGTTCGAGACACTGGCCGACGAGATCGGCGTGCCCTACACGATCCTGTTCATCGAGTGCGACAACGAGCAGTTGCTCGACTACCTGCGCGAGCGCCAGGCACACGGCGGCGATATCTCGGAGGCCGACGAGCAGGTGCTGCAGCAGCAGTTGCAGAAACTCGAGTCGCTTGGCCCCGACGAGGCCCGGCATTGCGTGCGCCTCAAGTGCGATACGCCCTTCGGGCCGCAGATCGCTGAACGGTTGGGGTGATCGGCGGCAGGATCGCCCCCCATTCGGCGAACCTCAGCTGACATCGGGCTGCCGCTTGATATTTCGCGGCTAAAGCCGCTCCTACGGTTTCCCGTAACTTGTGTAGGAGCGGCTTTAGCCGCGAATCGCGTCGGTTGGCCCATCGACCGAAACGATTAGCCCGCCCGACTCACTCCACCGGCTCGACCTTAGCCCCGCCGCGGATGGCATCCACCGCCAGCCGGTACATGTCCATGTCCAGCGGATACTCGTCACCGCCCTCCAGCAACTCGGCCAGCTCCCCCTCGGAACGCGCCGTGCCGAGATAGCGCCAGTGGCGGAAAAGATGACGCTCTTCCCTGCCGTCGCGCACCTCACGAATCGCAATCGCGCCGGGATAGGGCCAGGCCTGGAGCGCCAACGGCCCAAGCGCCTGCTTGAGGCGCAATCGGTGGGCAATCTCGGACTCCCGCCCGGCACACAGGCCACCGCATTGCCCGATCTGGTGGGCAAAGCAGGCACGTCCAGCGCCCTGCTCCAATCCGAGGTATTGCGGGCAAAGGCGGTGTTCCTTGGCCAGTTCCCTGAGGCGCTCGCTGGCCTTCATCCGCGAACGGAACACCCCGTGGGCACGCCCCAGATCCGACGGCGCCAGCTCATCGATCCGCACCAGCGCCGGTGGCTCGGCCGACTCGTCGTCCCAGTCCCAGGCGAGCAGGCCGCGCTGCGCGCGCAGGCGGCGATTGAAGATTGGCTGTTCTCGCTTGACCAGTCGGGCCTCGGTGAGCAGCGCCCCGATCTCGCCGGCCGTCTCGATCCAGTCGATGTCATGCGTCTGCTGGGCGATTCGCATTTCCCGATCATTACGGTGATCGTCGGCAAAGTGCGAGCGCACCCTTGCACGCAGGTTGACACTCTTGCCCACATAGAGCAGCGCCCCCTCCTCGCCGAAAAAGCGGTAGACACCCGGGACGGCAGGCACCTCGTCGAGTCGGGTGGGGTCGAGATTGGGCGGCGTGCTTGCCCGTTTGATCTGGCGGGCGAGCGCGTCGAGCACGACCTCGAGGCCGTCGCGTTCGACAAAGCGGGACAGCAAGGCTGGCAGGGCCTGACAATCGCCCATCGCCCGGTGGCGATCACCCACGGGCAGCGCGTGGCGTGCAATCAGGCTGTCGAGGTTGTGGCGGCGCTCGCCGCGATCGAGCCGTCGCGAGAGTTTGACCGTGCACAGTTCCCTCAGCGTGACCACCTGACCGGCCTCACGGAATGCATTGCGCAGAAAGCCGGCATCGAAACGGGCGTTGTGGGCGACCAGCAGGCGGCCGTCGAACAGGTCGCGCACCTCGTCGGCCAGACGGGCGAATACCGGCGCGCCCGCCACCATGTCATCGCTGATGCCGGTCAGGCGGGTGATGGTCGGTGGAATCGCCACGCCCGGATCGAGCAGGGTCTGGAATGGCTCGCCCACTACGCCGTTGTCGACGGGAATGATCGCGACCTCGGTGATCCGGTCACGCGTCGGCCGCGTGCCGGTGGTCTCGACGTCGACAAAGGCCAGACGATCGAAAGGCGCTGGCAATGACGCCAGCGCCTCGATGCATTCGCCGGGCTGTAAGAGGTTCGTCACCGTCAGGCGTCGAGCGTCTCCACGCGCATGCGCACGACCGGGGCCCGGACGGTATCCAGCGCCTCGATCTCGGCGAGCGCATCATCCATGTCCTTCTCGCGCACCTGGTGGGTCAGCATGACGATCGGCAGCGTGCGCTCGTCCTCGGTCATCTCCTTCTGCATCATCGCCTCGATGGAGATCTCGTGGTCGGCGAGGATCTGGGCGATCTTGGCGAGCACGCCGCGCTTGTCCTCGACGGCAAAGCGCAGGTAGTAGGCCGTGGCAATCGAGTCCATCGGCACGACCGGCATGTCGCTGATCTGGTCCGGCACGACGGCGAGATGCGGCACGCGGTGGGTCGGGTCGGCGGTAAGCGTGCGCACCACGTCGACCAGATCGGCGACCACCGCCGAGGCGGTCGGCTCGGCCCCGGCCCCGGCGCCGTAGTACATCGTTGGGCCGACCGAGTCGCCCCAGACCAGCACGGCGTTCTGCACGCCGTCGACGTTCGCCAGCAGGCGACGCTCGGGGATCAGGGTCGGGTGGACGCGCAGTTCGACACCATCGTCGCGCTGGCGCGCGATCCCCAGGTGCTTGACCTGGTAGCCGAACTCGCCGGCATACCGCACGTCATCGGTCTCGATGCCCGAGATGCCTTCCGTGTAGACCTCGTCGAACTTGAGCGGCATGCCGAAGGCGATCGCGGCAAGGATGGTCAGCTTGTGTGCCGCGTCGATCCCCTCGACGTCGAAGGTGGGGTCGGCCTCGGCGTAGCCCAGGTACTGGGCCTCGGCGAGCACCTCGGCAAACGCCCGGCCCTCGTCGCGCATGGCGGTAAGGATGTAATTGCCGGTGCCGTTGATAATGCCGGCCAGCCACTCGATGCGATTGCCCGCCAGACCCTCGCGGATCGCCTTGATGATCGGGATGCCACCGGCCACGGCCGCCTCGAAGGCCACCATGGTGTGGTGCTTCTGCGCCAGCTCGAACAGCTCCATGCCCTCGTGGGCAATCAGCGCCTTGTTGGCCGTGACCACCGGCTTGCCGAGCTCGAGCGCCCGGCGCATCAGGTCGCCCGCTGGCTTCATGCCACCGATCAGCTCGACCACCACGTCAACTTCCGGGTTCTCGACCACTTCCATCGGATCAGTGGTCAGCAGGATGCCTTCAAGCGGGCAGATGCGCGGCGCGTCGAGATTGCGCGCCGAGGCGTGCACCACCTCGATGCGACGACCGGCACGGCGGGCGATCTCCTCGGCATTGCGGGTCAGGACATTGACCACGCCCCCGCCGACGGTACCCAGCCCCAAGAGGCCGATGCGCACCGGCGGAAATTGTTCGTGTTGATTCGTCTGCATGTCGCTCATTGTCCTCCCTCCGACGGCACGGGCACTCCGTGGGCACGGAACATCGCCTTGATGCCACGGATGGCCTGCCGGGTGCGGTGTTCGTTCTCGATCAGGGAGAAACGCACGTGATCATCGCCGTAGTCGCCGAAGCCGATGCCCGGCGAGACGGCCACCTTGGCTTCCGCCAGCAGCAGCTTGGTAAATTCCAGTGACCCCATATGGGCAAAGGCCTCGGGGATCTTCGCCCAGACGAACATGGTCGCCTTGGGCGGCTCGACCGGCCAGCCGGCCGCGTTCAGTCCCTCGCAGAGCACGTCGCGGCGACGCCGGTACATGTCGCAAATCTCGTGCACGCAGGTCTGGTCGCCCTCGAGCGCGAGGATCGAGGCCACCTGAATGGGCGTGAAGGTGCCGTAATCGAAGTACGACTTGATCCGCGCCAGTGCGTTGACCAGCGTCGGGTTGCCCACCATGAAGCCCACGCGCCAGCCAGGCATGTTGTAGCTCTTCGAGAGCGTGAAGAACTCCACCGCCACGTCCTTGGCGCCCGGCACCTGCATGATCGACGGCGCCTTGTAGCCATCGAAGACGATGTCGGCGTAGGCCAGGTCATGCACCACCCAGATGCCCGCCTCGCGGCAGATCTCGACCACCTTCTCGAAGAACTCCAGGTCCACGCACTGCGTGGTCGGGTTCGCCGGGAAGTTGAGGATCAGCATTTTCGGCTTGGGCCAGGTCTCCTTGATCGCCCGGGTGAGCTCCTCGAAGAAATCCACCTCCGGCGTCAGGCGCACGTGGCGGATGTCGGCATCCGCGATCACCGAACCGTAGGGGTGGATCGGATAGGCCGGGTTGGGCACCAGCACGGTATCCCCGGCCGACATGGTCGCCATCGCCAGGTGGCCGAGGCCCTCCTTGGAGCCGATGGTGACGATTGCCTCGGACTCGGGATCGATATCGACGTCGTAGCGCGAGCGATACCAGTTGGCGATCGCCCGGCGCAGGCGCGGAATCCCCTTGGATTGCGAGTAGCGATGCGTGTCACCGCGCCGGGTGGCCTCGACCATCTTTTCGACGATATGCGGCGGCGTCGGCTGGTCGGGATTGCCCATGCCGAAATCGACGATGTCCTCGCCGGCGGCACGCGCCTTCGCCTTGAGCTCACCAATGATATTGAAGACGTAGGGCGGCAGTCGCTTGATGCGGGCGAAATGTTCGTTCACTTGGATTCTGATGCGTCTTGGAAAGGTGGACAAAACGACGCCGGATCGGCGGAAGGGCCGGGCGCAGGCAAAGGGTACAAACAGTAAGGAGCGGGGCCCATCCTGTCAATCCGCGCGGCCCTCGACACCGCCGCTTCCGGGGACGAGTCCAGCCCGGGGAGCGCGCCCCTCTCCGCCGGAGCATCAATCGAACACTGGAAGCAAAGAATTAGCTTATTGGCAGATAACGACACGCTGAACTAAGTTGGCCGACGTCGATAAAACCACACAAAACCAAGGGGTTTAGTCGGGTTTAGCGCGACGTCACGAGAAACGATCCGCGGGTTCGTGGCCGTTCGCCCCCGGCAGATCCCTTTCCAGGGAGGAGCGCAACACCATGAAGGTCAATCTTCCGGTCACGCAGAAGGACGTCGATTACCCCGCGGACATGCAACTAATCTCGACCACGGACCTCAAGGGACAGATCACCTACGTCAACCAGGACTTCATCAAGGTCAGCGGCTACGCGTGGGACGAATTGATCGGCCGCCCGCACAACCTCATCCGCCACCCGGACATGCCGCCGGCGGCCTTCAAGGACCTCTGGCAGACCATCAAGGCCGGTCGCGTCTGGCACCAGCTCGTCAAGAACCGCTGCAAGAACGGGGATCATTACTGGGTGGATGCCTATGTCACCCCGGTCTACGCCGGCGACGAGATCGTCGGCTACCAGTCGATTCGCACCAAGCCCAGCAAGGAGGCGATCGCCAAGGCCGAGAGCCTGTATCGATGGATGAACGAGAAGAAGGTCGAGACGTTGCCATCGAAAAAGCGACTCGCCGACCTGAGCCTGGCGCACGTCTCGCTCACGGGCCTGGCCGCACTGGGCTTGATCCAGTTGCTGGAAATCATCGATCCAAGCTGGCTTGCCGCGCGGGGCGGGCTTGGCCTGGAATGGTTTGGCATCCTGCTGACCGTGGCGTTGGCGTGGCTGCTCTGGCGTGCGGTATTCCGACCCGTCGAGCAAACCGGCGAGGTGCTGCGCCGGATGGCCGGCGGCAAACTCCGCCAGCCCATCCACGTCCAAGGTGAGAACGAGATCGGCCAGATCAACCAGTCCGCCAAGCTGTTGCAGGCTCGCCTGAGCACGGTGTTTGGCCAGTTCACCGAGTCGGCGCTGTCGCTCACCGCTTCGGCCGACCAGCTCTCTGCCACCGGTGCGCAGACCTCGCAACGCATGGACCAACAGACCCGCGAGGTCGAACAGGTCGCCACGGCCATGAACGAGATGGCGCAAACAGTCGAGGAAGTCGCCCACAGCGCCGCGCGCACCGCGGAGACCGTCGAGCGCGCCGATCGCGAGGCCCACGGCGGCAAGGAACAGGTGCGACGCACCCACGCGGCCGTCGGGGAACTCTCCGGCCAGTTCGAACGCACGGCCGGGTCGATCGAATCCCTGCGGGCCCACGGCGACCGGATCGACAGCATCATCCAGGTGATCGGCGGCATTGCCGATCAGACCAACCTGCTCGCCCTCAATGCGGCCATCGAGGCGGCACGGGCCGGGGAACACGGTCGCGGCTTTGCCGTCGTTGCCGAAGAGGTCCGCTCGCTCGCCAGCAAGACACAGGACTCGGCCGGAGAAATCCGCGACATGATCGAGACCCTGCGCCACGGGATTCAGTCGGCGGTGGAAAGCGTCGAGCAGGGACGCGGCCGGATGAACGACGTCGAACATCAGGCAGAGGCCACCGACCGCGCGCTCGACTCGATTACCGAGGCGGTCGACGAAATCAGCCAGATGAGCACCCAGATCGCCACGGCCACGGAAGAACAGAGCGCGGTAGCCGAAGAGATGAGCCGCAACATCACCTCGATTTCCGGCGAGACCGAGGAAACCACCGAGAACAGCCGCGATGTCGCCAAACTCGGCCAGTCGCTCTCGACGATGGCAACCGAGCTGCAAGCCCTGCTGGCCCAGTTCAATACGGACAACCGACAGGGCGCCAGCGATTGAGCCAAACGCGACCCGGCATGCCCCGGGCTCGGCACCCCGCCCTTACCTTCCGCACCCAAGGCATCCGAGCCCACGCATGCTATCTTTCGCGGAATTCACCTGAATTCACCCGGTCACGGATGACCCGCCCCGCGGGAAGTCCGTCACCACGAGGGACTTCCCAATGAGCCAACCGTCGTCCTCCCGCCAATCGCCCGAGACCGGGCTCGCCCGCTTCGGCGACCCGCTGGTCCTGATCCTGACCATCGGCTTCGTGATTGCCTTCATCGGCCTGTCCTTGTGGGACATGGACCGGGTAGCCGACGGCATCGGCACCGGCTTTGCCTGGACCGCCCGGGTGCTGGGCTCCTATTTCCAGATCTTCCTGCTGCTGACCTTTTTTATCGGCATCGGGGTGGCCCTTTCGCCGGCCGCCAAGGCCCGCGTCGGTGATCTGGAAACGCCCGAGATGAGCACGTTCAAGTGGCTCTCGATCATCATGTGCACCCTGCTGGCCGGTGGCGGCGTGTTCTTCGCGGCCGGCGAGCCGGTGTACCACTTCTTGGTCACCCCGCCGGCCTTCGATACCGAGGCCGGGACGAGTGAGGCGGTCGCCGGCGCCCTGGCGCAATCGTTCATGCACTGGGGCTTTCTCGCCTGGGCGGTGCTGGGTTCCCTGACGGCCGTGGTGCTGGCCTACGCGCACTACATCAAGGGCCAGCCGCTACGCCCACGCACCCTGCTCTACCCGGTATTCGGCGAGCGCATCATGCGCGGCTGGTTCGGCGGCGTGGTCGATTCGTTCTGCGTAATCGCGGTGGTCGCCGGCACGGTCGGGCCGATCGGCTTTCTCGCCACGCAATTGAGCTTCGGCCTGTCCGAGCTATTCGGCCTGCCGGAAACCTTCGCCACCCAGCTGGGCATCCTCGCCTTCCTGGGCCTGATCTACATCTCCTCGGCGGTGACCGGCGTGCATCGCGGCATCCAGTTGCTCAGCCGTTTTAACGTGCTGCTGGCGATCGCGATCGGCGCGGTTATCTTCGTCTTCGGCCCGACCCTGTTCCTGGCCAACGCCTACGTGCAGGGCATGGGGACCTACGTCTCGTCGTTCTTCACCATGGCCACCATGACCGCCGAAACCGCGCCGGGCTGGTGGATGCAGTGGTGGACGGTGTTCTTCTTCGCCTGGTTCATCGGCTATGCGCCGCTGATGGCGGTGTTCGTCGCACGCATCTCGCGCGGGCGCACCATCCGCCAGATGATCCTCGCGGTCGCCGTGATGGCGCCGATCGCGACCACCATCTGGTTCACGCTGCTGGGCGGCTCGGGCATCTACTACCAGCTCAACGACGTCTTCGACCTGACCGAACCGCTGAACAACTTCCAGTTCGACGTGGCGACACTCACCGTCGCCCAGGCTCTGCCGGGCGGCACCTGGATGGCCGCGGCGATCATGCTGCTCACGCTGATCTTCGTCGCCACCACCGGCGATTCCATGAGCTATTCCATCGCCATGGTCGGCTCGGGTCACGATGCGCCCCACCCGCTCATCCGCGCCTTCTGGGGCGGCGTGATGGCCGTGATGGCCGCCATGCTCCTCTACATGGGCTCCGGCCAGATCAGCGTCCTGCAGCAGTTCATCGTCATCACCGCCATTCCAGTGTCGCTGATCCTGCTGCCCTCGCTCTGGACCGGGCCGAAAACGGCCTATTCCATGGCCCGCGCGCAGGGGCTGCTCCGAGAGGACTGAACCGGCGTGGGACGGTCGGCCTGCCTATACTCCCTGCCGTTGCCTTTGGGAACCTCAGCAGGAGCCAATGATCATGAAAACCAGAACCACCAAGATGCGGTTGCCGACCACCGTGCTGCCCGCGACGATGCTGGCCGCCGGGCTGGTCTTCCAGACCCCCACCCTGGCCGACAACCACGGCGGCACCTGGGAGCCCAGCGGCGAGGACATCGGCTACCAGGTCGACGGTGAGTCCTTCGAGGGCTACCTGGCGCCGGCCGACGGCGAGTCGCGCGGCACGGTGCTGGTCATCCACGACTGGGACGGCATCGACGACTACGAGCGCCAGCGCGCCGACATGATCGCGGCGATGGGCTTCGATGCCTTTGCCGTCGACCTGTACGGCGAGGGCAACCGTCCGCAGGAAACCGGCGCCAAGAAGGCCGAGACCGAGCGCCTGTACAAGGATCGCGAGCGCATGCAGTCGCTCACGCGCGCCGGGCTGGAATTCGCCCGCGAGCAGGGCGTGGCCGAGGAAACCGTCGTGATGGGGTACTGCTTCGGCGGTGCGGTGGTACTGGAGGCAGCACGCAACGGGCTGGTCGACCAGGCAGCGGGCTTCGCCACCTTCCACGGCGGGCTGGGCACGCCCGAGGGACAAAGCTGGTCGGATCCCGGCGCGCCGATCCTGATCGCCCACGGGGCAGCCGACTCGATGATCTCGATGAACGATGTCGCCACGCTGTCAGGCGAACTCGAGGACGCAGGGGCGACCTACACCATCGAGGTCTACTCCGGCGCCCCGCATGCCTTCACGGTGTTCGGCACCGGGGCCTACCAGGAACGGGCCGACGAACAATCCTGGGCGGCATTCACCGAGTTGCTCGACCAGGCCTTCTGAGCCCGACCCCGGCTGCAACGAGAAAGGCCCGACATGGTGTCGGGCCTTTTCTGTATCCGGTCGCGCAGCACTACGGGTCAGGCCCGCTGCCACCACGCGGTCCGCGACTTGAGCTTCTCGATGTGCTGGCGAACGGCCCGGGAGGCCGCCGTCTCGATCACCGATTCGCGCTGGAGCCTCGGCACCCCCTGGGCGTGATCCCAAACCTTCATCTGCGCGGCCAGGGCCGATTTCAACGGCTCGATCTCGACCCGGTTTTCCTCGAGCCAATCGAGTGCGAACTTGATGGCATCACTGGTCAGTATCTCGCGGTTGGTCATGGGGCAGGTCAACTCGTCTGGTCGGGTGAGTGAATGGAGCCTGTCGGGCTCATTGGTGGCCCCGGCGGCAAAACGGTTCGCATCCTACCGAATTCGATAGCGAGACACACCCGCTCGATGACCGTTTCCTGACGTCGAGGGCCTTCAACCGGGCTAGACTCATCTAACAAATCGCCACCCCACTCGGCCACGGAGGAGCCCCTGTCAGCCATGTTTGGCCTACCCACACATCTGCCCCGGAAAGCGCCCCCCTCGCGAGTTACCGCGTTGATCGCCGCCGCATTCCTGCTGTTCGGCGTGGCGGTGGTTGGCAAGCCGGCAGGGGCCGATGACGCCTCGCCGCCCACCACCGAACAGATGCGCGACTGGATCGAGGCGATGAAAACCGCCCCGCGCGGGCCATTCGAGCGGATTCGCTGGTTCTGCGAGGACGGGGCCGTCCTGCCACCGAAACCGTATGCCTGCGGCGACCATGGCGGCGGCATCCAGCACGGGGAATGGAACGAGCGCACGCAGACCATACGCGCCCAGGGGTACCCGTTGGCCACCCTGCTTGCGGAACTCGAACCCGCCGACTACCCCGGCCCCAACGGGCAACACCAGGTACTACGCCAGATCCTGATCGAACGCTTCCTGGTCCGGGCCGATGACGGCTGGGTCTTCCGCCGAGCACGCTATTACCGCGGGGCGATCCAGATCGAGGACGAGGAGCGCCAGGCGCGCGCCCTGATGCTCGCCCTCGCCGGGGATCCCTGGTGGCACGACCCGGATCGCTTCCTGCTGCTGCGCGAGGCGACCCGCCTGTTGCCGGTCGATGGCGACCACCCGGCGGCAAGCCAGGCGCGCGATCTCGCCATCGAGATCGCCGAGGCCGCCCCGGACTTTCAGGACCTGCGAATCAAGTTGCACGGCATGCCGGATGCCGGTGACATCCAGCGGGTAACCGAGTTCGCCCGACAGAACGACGACCCGGCCCTAAACGCGCCACTGCAGAGGCTGGGCCGGGCACTCGAAGCCCTTTACGCCCCCCAGGCCGCCGTGGATCGCCTGCGGGCACTGGGCGGCCGCAGCCCCGATGCTGAGCTGCGCCGCTCTCTGCTCGAGGCCGCCGACCGTCTCGAGCAGAGCCAGACACTCACCGATCGGCTGACCACGACCGGGCAACTCGCACACCAGGTCCGCCAGCGCATCGAAGCGCCCACCAGTTCGCCGGAACAGAAGCTGCGCCTCCTGCAAGCCAGCCTGGCGCTCGAGCAGGAAGCCTTCGCGGTGGCCAGCCACCTGTTCGAGCGCAACCAGACCGATCCGGCCAGCCGCCACGAGCAGTTGACCTGGCTGCGCGCCCTGGGCGAAAGCTTGTATGGCACCGGCCTGCTGTCCGCCCGGCAATGGCAACAGCTCTCGGCGTCCATCGACGGACTCCTCGACGCCCCGCCCGTGGCGGCGTCGCGCTATGCCACCGAACTGGCCTACCTGGCGCGCACGCCCGGCTGGGCACAGCGAGCACTCGGGTTTCATTTCGATCTCGCCATCGACCGCTGGGCGGATCTCACCCCGCTGGTCGAACACTTCATCCCCGACCGGCTGCGTGACAGCCCGTTGCTGTTCTACAGCCGCCTGCTCGACGGACTGCGCAATGACGCCGGGCACCTGACCGACACACGGCATCACCTGTTCGGCCAGCCCCTTGCCACCGGGCTGCGACCGCTCAACCCCGGCCTGAGCCGTGGCGTGTTGCGCCCGGCACCGGCCGATGGCGAGCCGTTCGACCCCGAAGGCATCTACCTGCTACCCGAGACTACCGCCTCGCTCCCGCCGGTGGCCGGCATTCTCACTCGCGGAGCGGGCAACTCGCTCTCGCACGTCCAGCTACTGGCCCGCAATCTGGGCATTCCCAACGTGGTGGTCGACGAGGCGCTGCTCGATCGAATCGAGGCACATGTCGGCGAGCGGGTCGTGCTTGCGGTGAGCCCGGGTGGGCGCGTTGAACTGTCCACCGACGGCCCAAAGTGGCAGGAGGTTCTCGGCCGAGGGGAAGGCGAGCCGGAGCAGCGACCGGGGCAGCGAATCGAGCCGGACTGGAACAAGCTCGACCTGGAAAACGACACCCTGCGTGGACTCCACGGGTTGCGGGCCGACGCCTCCGGGCGCCAGGTTGGCCCCAAGGCGGCCAACCTGGGCGAGCTCGCGCACCACTACCCCGGGCAAGTAAGCGCCGGGCTGGCAATCCCGTTCGGCGTCTTCCGCCAACTGGTCGCCCGACCGTTCCGCCCCGGCGGCCCGACGGCCTTCGAGTGGCTCAAGCAGGAGTACGAACGCCTGGGCCGCATCGAGGATGCCCAGACCCGCACCGCGGCCACTACCGAGACGCTGGCCCGAATGCGGCACTGGATCGCGACGGCCGAATTGCCCAGCGGTTTTCGCGAGCGCTTGCGTGAGCGGCTGACCGAGACCTTCGGGTCGGCCGACACCACCGGCGTGTTCGTGCGCAGCGACACCAACGTCGAGGACCTGCCGGGTTTCAGCGGGGCTGGGCTCAATCGCACCGTCGCCAACGTGGTCGGCTTCGAGGCCATCATCGAGGCTATTCGCGAGGTGTGGGCCTCACCGTTCACCCAGCGCGCGCATGCCTGGCGCCAGGCACACATGGATGCCCCGCAACACGTCTACCCGGCGGTGTTGCTGCAGGCGACGGTGGCGGTGGACAAGTCGGGCGTGCTGGTCACCACCGACCTGGATACCGGCGACCGGCAGTGGCTGAGCATCGCGACCAGCGAGGGACTGGGCGGTGCTGTCGATGGACAGGCGGCCGAGGAGTTGCGGGTCCACCGGGAAAGCGGCGCCGTGCGGCTGCTCAGTCAGGCCACGGCCCCCACGCGACTGGCTGCGCGACCGGGGGGCGGTGTGGAGCGGATCGCCGCCGAGGGACCCGCCACCCTCCTCTCGACGGCGAATATCGACCGGCTGCGCCACCTGGCCGACGACGTCGAAGCCAGGGATATGCTGCCGGTCGACGACGCGGGGGACCGACCGGTGGCCGACATCGAATTCGGCTTTGTCGACGATCGACTGGCCCTGTTCCAGATTCGTCCGCTGGTGGAAAATCGATGGGCCCGGGCCAACGAACACCTCATCGCGCTGGATCGACCGCTGCGTGACGCCGATGTCCCGGCCGTCGACCTATCGCGACCACCCGGTCGATAGGCTCACCAGCCCTCCTTTCGCCTCCGACTGGCCTATGCTCGAATCATGAGTCCCTTTACGCGACAACCCCCTCCCCGCCCGGCCTTGGCCCCGGTGCTCTCCGTGGCACTGACTGCCCTGATCGGCTTGCTGCTGCCCACTACCCTGCCAGCCTATCCCCTCGATGCCGCCGAGGAGACCGGCATCGAACGCCTGGAGGGCTACCGCCTGGCCAACCAGGGGGAGATCGCCGGCAACCGGGTGCCGCCGGGGGCCCTGCTTGATAGCGAGCAGATCCGCCTGCGCCTGGCCGACCGTCCGGGCTTCGAATTGCCCGACACCGATGCCGCCCTGACGCGTCGCGTGATTGGCCTGCTGGGCCCCGAGGCATCCCGCTACAGCGTCAGCGTGCTCGACATCAGCGACCCGGATCGTCCCCGCTACGCCGAACACAACGGCCTGACCCGCCGCACGCCCGGCAGCGTCGGCAAGGTCATGCTGGCCACCGCGTTGCTGCAGGCGATTGCCGACCGCTACCCCGACGACATCGAGGCCCGACAGCGACTGCTGCGTGATACCCAGGTCACCGCGGACGAATTCATCCAGTGGGACAGTCACACGGTGCCCTTTTGGGATGGGGAGAATCGGCGTTTCAAGCGCCGCCCGCTGCGTGTCGGTGACACCGCGAACCTCTGGAGCTACCTCGACTGGGCGATGTCGGCCAGTTCGAACGCCGCGGCCAGCGCGGTGATGAAACAGCTGATGCTGCTGCACCACTTCGACGAGGACTATCCGGTGGCGCCGGAGCGAGAGGCCGAACTGTTCGACCGGCCACCCGCCGAGCGGCGCGACATCCTGCTCGAAGCCCTGGTCGAGCCCATCGCCCGCAACGGTCTGGATACCGAGCAGTTGCGCCAGGGGGCGTTCTTTACCAGCGGTGGCAAGGCGCGGGTCTCGGGCACCAACAGCCTGGGCACCACCCGGGAGTTGATGCGTCTGCTGGTCAAGATGGAGAAGGGGGAACTGGTCGACGAATGGTCGAGCCGGGAATTGAAGCGATTGCTGTACATGACCCAGCGGCGTATCCGCTACGCCTCGTCGCCGGCACTGAGCGATGCGGCGGTGTTCTTCAAGTCAGGATCACTCTACAAGTGTGACCGGGAGGCGAATCCGGACTGCGGCAAGTACCGCGGCAATGTGTACAACTACATGCACTCGGTCGCGATCGTCGAGCACCCGGCCGGCCACCCGGAACAGGTCTACCTGGTGACGATGACCTCCAACGTGCTCAACAAGAACTCGGCGGTGGCGCACCAGAGTTTCGCCACCCGCCTGCATCGCGTGATGGAGGCCAGGGAGGACTGATCGCTCAGCGCGCCGAGACCGATTCGAGTCCGGCCGTGCGGAGCGGTGCGTCCATGATCAAGCCATCAAGCTCGACGATCAGCCGCTTGAGCCACTCGCCACCGCTGGGATTCTGCGCCAGGCCCACGGCGATGTAGGTGCGACCGTCGTGCTCGACGATGGCGCTGTCGGCATGCCAGTCGCGCCAGGAACCAGACTTGCGGTAGATCTGCGCCTGCGGCGCCTCGGCGAGCAGGCCACCGACGAACTTGTGCGAGATGGCGGGTTCGCCGAGGATGCGCTTCATCTCGCGGGAGGATTGCGGCGAGACCAGCTCGCCCTTTTCGAGCAGGTAGTAGAACCGGGCGACCTGGAAGGCCGTCGCCCCGTGGGAGAGATGATGCAGCGGGTCGCGCTGATAGGCCGAACCCCGACCATATTCCTTGCCGACCCATAGACCGCCGTTGAGTGATTCGTCGTAGAGGCGATAGCGCGGCGAACGCAACAGCTCGTTGATGTAATCTCGACCCACCTTGCCGATCATGGCGGTGGCTGCGGTGTTCGACGAGTTGCGGATCATGCGGGTCATCAGGTCGCGGGTCTCGTCATCGAGAGTCAACGCGCCCTCGTCGACCCGCTGGAAGGCGGCGAGCAGGATCGCGATCTTGGGCAGGCTCGCCGCGTAGAGCATGGCATCGCCATTGACCTCGGCCAGTCGCGGCTGGTCCGGGTCAGTGACGTCCACCAACGCAACCGACAACTGGCCGGCCTCGACCGACTGGCCCAGGTGTAGGGCGTCCAACCGCTCTTCCAGTTGTGCCTGCAGGGCAGGATCGGTGGCCTCACGCAGTGCGACGGCATCCGCCGGCAGGGCGGCCTGCCCGACGCCTGCCCCGACCGACCAGAACAGAAAAACCAACGCCAACTGTCGCCACATGGCCACCTCCTGATCCGGCACATCCGGATGGAAAACAAAATTGCTCGGAACAATAACGCATTAATGCCGTAAAGTCATGGAGATAGTCCCGTCAAAGGAAGCACGTGAACCTGCTGACACGATCGAAACACCCTGACCCCGGTGGCCCCGGAGCCGAAAGCCCAGAGCCGACGGGTGGCGGTTCACGCCACCCGTGGCTGATGCGACGCGTTCTGCTGTTCACGAACTTCTTCCTGATCATCGCCGCGGTCTACCACCTCAAGCCGGCGAGCCGTTCGCTGTTCCTGACCGCGCTGGGTGCCGATGCCCTGCCCTACGTCTGGATTGCCACGGCAACGGCCCTGGCCCTGACCATCGGCATTTACCACCGCCTGATCGCACGCTATTCGCGCATCCACGTGGTTCTGGGCACCTGTGCGGTGGTGATCACGATACTGCTGGGGTTCTACCCGTTTCTCAACGGCAGTGGTTTCGCCGGGGCATTCGCCTTTTACGTGTTCGTCGACATGGTCAGCGTGATCCTGGTGGAACAGTTCTGGAGCCTGACCAACACGATCTTCTCCACTCGCGAGGGCAAGCGCTGGTACGGGTTCATCGCTACCGGCGGGCTGGTGGGCGGGGTCGCGGGCGGCATGGCCTCCAGTGCATGGATACGCCAGGCCGGACTGGAAACGATGGACCTGCTGCCGATCGCCGCGGCCATCATCGGCCTGATCGCCGGCCTGACCCTGCTGATGGGCCGCACTGGCCTCTACCGCGAGAAACCCGGCGTGACCAATCACGCCGCCCATACAACCGGCGACTGGCGGGCGATCCTGCGTCATCCCTACCTGTTGCTGATCGCGGGAATCCTGCTGCTGGCGCAGATCGCCGAGCCGATCATCGAATACCAGTTCATGAAGGTGGTCGAGGCGACCGTCACCGATCGCGACGCGCGCACAGCATATCTGGGCGCGTTCTTCGGCGTACTCAGCGCCGTGGCGATCGGCATCAATCTGCTGATCACGCCACTGGTGCATCGCTGGCTGGGGGTGCTCGGCGGCCTGTTCGCCCAACCGATCGCGGTCGTGGTCGGCAGTTTCGTGTACCTGTCGCAGGCCACCCTGCAGGCCGGGGCGTTTCTCAAGATCGCCGATCGCGGCCTCTCGTATTCGATCAACCGCGCCTCCAAGGAACTCCTGTACGTCCCCATCGAGCCATTGCTGATGTTCCGGGCCAAGGCCTGGATCGACATGTTCGGTTACCGGCTGTTCAAGGTGGCCGGCTCGCTGCTGATCCTGTTGCTGACTCAGTGGCTGCCATGGCCATTGGAGGCCACGCAACTCGCCTGGGTGGTCGTCGCCATCTGTCTGCTGTGGATGGCCGCCCTCACCCAGTTGGGGAGCCGGTATCGCAACATCCTCGACCGGGCCGAGGCACTGGGGGAGACCCGCTGAAATTGGCGCCCCAGTAAAAAGCCCGACGACTGGTAAGTCGTCGGGCCTGTGGGGAATCCGGCATTGCCCGCGAATCGACGCAACGTCCCTACCGATCAGCCCTCGGGTCGTTTCTGCGCGAAATGGCCGGTGAACTCCTGGAAGGCGTTGGTCAGCTCGATCGGCAAGGGGAAGAAAACCGAACTGGTCTTGCCGTTGGTGGACATGTCCGCCATGGTCTGCAGGTAGCGCAACTGCAGCGCCGCCGGGCTGTCCTTCATCATGTCGGCGGCCTGCACCAGCTTCTCGGCGGCCTGCAGTTCGCCCTCGGCGTGGATAACCTTGGCCCGCCGCTCGCGCTCGGCCTCCGCCTGGCGGGCGATCGCGCGGATCATGGACTCGTCGAGGTCGACATGCTTGATCTCGACGTTGGCCACCTTGATGCCCCAGGCATCGGTCTGCTGATCGAGGATGCCCTGGATATCGTTGTTGAGCTTGTCGCGCTCGGAGAGCATCTCGTCGAGATCATGCTTGCCGAGCACCGACCGCAACGTGGTCTGAGCCAGCTGGCTGGTGGCCTGGTTGTAATTCTCCACCTGGATCACGGCGCGCTCGGGGTCGACGACGCGGAAGTAGAGCACCGCGTTGACCCGGACGGTGACGTTGTCCTGCGAGATCACGTCCTGGCTCGGCACGTCCAGCGTGATGATCCGCAGGTCGACCTTGACCATCTGCTGGATCACCGGAATGACGATGATCAGGCCCGGCCCCTTCACGCGCTGGAACCGGCCCAGGAAGAACACCACGCCACGCTCGTACTCGCGCAGCACGCGCAACGACATGGCGATGAGCGCGACCAGCACGATCAGCGGTACGATCAGAAATCCGAAATTGCCCAGCATCTGTCTTCCCTCCATGGGCCCGACGGCCCGTGATAATGGCCTACTCGATTGGTTCGACGGTCAGGCGCAGGCCGTCAATCGCCACCACCCGCACGGCCTGACCGGCTCGTACCGGGCGGCGGCTGTCCGCCGTCCACAACTCGCTGTGGACGAACACCCGGCCCGTGCTCTCGAAATCTTCCTTGGCGATCCCCTGCATGCCGATCATCTCCTCGTAACCGGTCGCCGGGCGTCTGCGTCGCACGTCGAGAAAACGTCCCAGCACCCAGATCGAGAAACCGGCGATCGCAATCGCGACGCCGATGATCAAGGGCAATGCCACATTCAGGTTGGGGTCGTCCCAAAGCATGATGGATCCTGCGGTGAAGGCGGCGAGACCGCCGATGCCGAGCGCGCCGAAACTGGGCACGAACGCCTCGGCGATCATGAAGATGATACCGAGCAGGATCAGCGCCAGACCGGCATAGTTCAGCGGCATGACCTGCAGGGCGAAGAAGGCCAAGATCAGGGCAATCGAACCGATCGTCCCCGGCACGATCGCGCCGGGGTTGGCCAGCTCGAAGATGATGCCGTAGATCCCGATCAGAAGCAGGATATAGGCGATATTGGGGTTGGTGATCAACGCCAGGAGCTTGGCGCGCCAGTCCGGGTCCTGGCGGACCACCTCGATGTCCTGCGTCGACAGCGTCCGGCTCGTGCCGTTGACCATCACCTCGCGGCCGTCGAGCTGCACCAGGAGGTCGGAAAGGTCCTCGGCCACCACGTCGATGACATTGCGCTCGAGCGCCTCGCGCGCCCCGAGGTTGAAGCCTTCACGTACTGCCGACTCGGCCCAGTCGGCATTGCGATCGAAACGTTCCGCCAAGCCGCGAATGTACGCCACCGCATCCTCTAGCACCTTGCGCTCCATGGCATCGCCACCGCGACGCGGGGTATCGCCAGCATCCTCGCCACCGTCACTCGACTCGGCAGCCTTCTCGTCGCCACCCTCACCCGCGTCCTCGGGCGGTGTCATGCCGGGCAATCCGCCACCACCCATCTGCACCGGTGTGGCCGAACCGAGATTAGTCGACGGGGTCATCGCTGCAATATGCGAGCCGTAGAGGATGTAGGTACCGGCACTGGCGGCGCGCGCGCCGGCCGGATGGACATAGCTCACCACCGGCACATCCGATTGCAGGATGGCCTGGATCATCGAACGCATGCTGGTATCGAGCCCGCCGGGGGTGTCGAGCTGCAGCACGACCAGCTCGGCACGGCGCTCTTCGGCCGACTCGATGCCGCGGATCACGTAGTCGGCAGTCGCCGGGGTGATCGCGTCCTGCACCGTCAGTAGCACGGCCTCGCGTCCCCCTTGCTGTGCCGCGGCCACCGCCAGCCAGATCAACCCGGCCAGGATGAACAGCGGCCATTCCAGCCGGCGCAAGGCAACGCGAGATGGACGTTTTGGAAGCGCAACCTGCATGGGGACTCCCCCTTCCCATCCGGCAATGGACGGCGTCTACTGCCGGGGCATGCCAACAGCATAGGTCATTGGCCGGCCCCGAACAGCCCGGGCAGCCGGGTCGGCACCCACCACGAGAAAGGCCGCCCCATGGGCGGCCCTCGCAGGTCACGGCGGGCTGGTCTCGGTCGCTCGGCTCGGCGATCAGCCGCCGGTCATCGACATGAAGCGGATCACCTTCTCCGGCTTTTCCGTGAACTCGTGACGTTCGGGCTTCAAGGCGATCGCCTGCATCAGCGCCTCCTTGAGCTCGTCGTCGGGAATGCCCTTTCGCAGAAGCGGGCGGAAGGAGAAGCTCTCTTCCTGGCCGAGGCACATGTACATGGTGCCGTCGCAGGACAGGCGCACGCGGTTGCATGTCTCACAGAAATGCTCGGACATCGGGGTAATGAAACCGACCATGGTGTCGGTACCGGCCACCTGCAGGTAGCGCGCCGGGCCGGCGCCGGTGACCGAGTTGACCGCCGGGATCAGGTCGTACTTCGCCTTGAGACGCTTTTTGACGTCCTGCAGGCTGACGTAGTGATCAATCGCGTCACGGCCGGTCTCGCCCATCGGCATGGTCTCGATCATCCGCAGGGTAAAGCCGTTGTCGATGCAGTAATCGAGCAGGTCCTCGACGTCGTACTCGTTGATGCCCTTCATCACGACCGCGTTGATCTTGATCGGCGAGAATCCGGCGGCCTTCGCGGCGGCCAGTCCATCGAGGACCTTGTCCACCTTCCCCTTGGTGATCGACTTGAAGCGCTCGGGGTCGAGGGTATCGAGACTGACGTTGATGCGGTCGGCGCCGGCGGCCTTGAGGGACTCGGCCATCTTGTTCATGCGCGTGGCATTGGTCGATAGTGAGACGTCCTCGATGCCGGGCAACGCCGCCACCCGACCGACGATATCCTCGATGCCTTTGCGCACCAGTGGCTCGCCGCCGGTAATGCGCACGTGGGACAGACCCATGTCCGCCATCACTCCCAGCAGGCGCTCGATCTCGTCGGGCGTCAACCAGTGCTCTGGCACCTCGAAGTCCTTGAAGCCCTCGGGCATGCAATAGAAACAGCGCAGGTCGCAACGGTCCGTTACGGACAGCCGCAGGTAGTTGATGGAGCGGCCAAACGGGTCGGTCAACTGCTGCATTTTCTCGTCAGCCCTTGCCTGGACCATGCCGACATCCGAGTGGCATGGGTGTCTTCAACGTGCGCGGCGGGCGTGGCAGCCCGCCGCGCGGGAAATGGGGCCCGGTCGGGACCGAGGGGTCGGAATCGCCCTCGACCGGGGCCTGCTCTGCAGGAGCAAGTGAAGCGTGCGTCATGTTCACTTGGACATAACGGTATCAGCCGCGCTCGAAAATGCAAGCGTTATGGCGGGAAAAACCGAACGCATCTACCGCCATCGCACCCAGCACGGGCATCGGGCGTCAGGACGCGGCGCCCACCTGCCAGTGACCGCTCTTGCCGCCGCGCTTTTCCAGCAGACGCGTCTGCTCGATCACCATGCCGCGATCAACCGCCTTGCACATGTCATACAGGGTCAGCGCGGCCACCGATGCCGCCGTCAGCGCCTCCATCTCCACGCCGGTCTGACCGGTCACCGCGCATTCGGCCGTGATGTGAACGGCGTGCCGATCGGGTTCGGGGGTGAGCTCGACCTTCACCTTGGTCAACATCAGCGGGTGGCACATCGGGATCAGATCACCGGTGCGCTTGGCCGCCATGATCCCGGCGATCCGCGCCGTGGCCAGCACGTCGCCCTTCTTGTGACCGCCCGACAGGATTAGCTCCAGGGTCTCCGGCTGCATGACGATACGCGACTCGGCCACGGCGACTCGCTGGGTGTGCGCCTTGTCGCCGACGTCGACCATGCGGGCCTCGCCCTTCTCGTCCAGGTGCGTCAGTGTGCGGCTCATAGGCCAATCTCCTTGAAGGCGGTGTATTCGACCGGATCGCCGGCGGCTAGACGCTCATCGGGCGGGATCAACGCGAGGCCATCGGCCCAGGCAAGCGAACTGAGCAACCCCGAGTTCTGGTCCGGGTAGGGTTCGAGCATCAATCGGCCCTCGACCTCGATGCGGCGCACCCGGATGTACTCCGGTCGATCACCGCCCTGACGTGCAGCGACCAGCGGCAACCACTGCGTCGGCCAGGCACCCGGATCGGCCTGGCCGGCCAACCGGTCAATCGCCAGGCGCACGAATCGCAGGTAGGTAACGAAGGTGGAGACCGGGTTACCCGGTAGACCAAGAAACGGCGTGCCCCGCACCTCGCCAATCGCCAGTGGCTTGCCCGGCTTGAGGAAAATGCGCCAATGATCGATGCGCCCCAGCGCTTCGACGCCGGCACGCACCAGGTCGGCCTCGCCCACCGACACGCCGCCGGAGGTGACGATCAGGTCGGCCTGTGCCGCCTCCCGCAATTGGGTATCGATCACCTCGCGGTCGTCCGGCAGGCAGGCACGCTGGACGATCTCGACCCCGGCGGCACGCAGCAGCGCCTCGAGCATCGGCCCGTTGGCGTCATAGATCTTGCCCGGTGCAAACGGGTCACCCGGTGCCAACAGCTCGTCGCCGGTGGTCAGCAGCGCAACCCGCACCCGCCGGCGGACCGACACCGTGGCTTCGCCAGTGCTGGCGATCAGCCCCATCTGCGGGACGCTGATGCGCGTGCCGGATTCGAGCAGCACCTGCCCTTCGCGCGTATCGGCCCCGGTGGCACGCACGCCGGCACCGATCGACAGATCCTCGAGCCAACGCGCCTGACCCGCATTGATCTCGACCGACTCCTGCGCAATCACGGTGTCCGCGCCCTTCGGCAACAGGGCGCCGGTGAAGATGCGCATGGCGGTGCCGGACTTGAGGGTTGCCGGCGCGTCGCCGGCGAACTGTTTGCCTTCCACGGGCAACGACTCGCCGGTCACCAACGGCCCGGCCACCGCGTAACCGTCAAACAGGCTCAACGGCGCAATCGGGACGTCACGGGGGGCGGCCAACGATTCGGCTAGGACGCGGCCAACCGACTCGAGCACGCGCACCTGCTCAACCTCTGCCAGTGGCTCGATCCACTCGCTCAGCCGTTTAATGACGTCCTCGACGGATTCCACGCAACCTTCTCCTCAGTCGAAATCGGCAAACCAGCGCCGGCGGGCAGCCTCGTCGCTCTCGCGCGCATCCACCCAGCGGGTGTTGCCCTCGGGGTCGACCTCCTTCTTCCAGAACGGCGCGTGGGTCTTGAGGTAGTCCATGATGAAGGTACAGGCATCGAGCGCATCGGCTCGGTGGGCACTGGCGACCGCGACCAGCACGATCTGATCCGTGGGCCGAAGATGACCCACGCGGTGAACGATGCTCACGCCGGCTAATGGCCAACGCGAAATCGCCTCATCGGCCACGCGCTCAAGGGCGCGCTCGGTCATGCCCGGGTAATGCTCGAGGACGAGATCGCTGACCTCCAGGTCATCGTTTATATCGCGCACGGTGCCGAGAAAACTGGCAACCGCCCCGACATGGGCGCATTGCGAGCGCAATTCGCCTAGGACACCGCCAATGTCGAAATCGGCTTCTTGGACACGGATGGAACGGAACACGGTGGAGGTCGCTGCCCTATTGGATATTTCCAGCAAACTATAACGACCCAGATGCCTAGCGCCAAGGATGAAACACGTCAGCCGCATGCGGGCGCGGTCCCCAATCCCTTTGGCAACACGCGAACCGATCGGGCTGATACCCCATTAAATGTTCGAACCCGCACGCGGTTGTTAATTAGAACCCTCTGATGTAGATTGCTGCCGGTTCAATTTTTTGATCGGGCCATCGATCGGGGAACCCTGTTCGGATTGACCCGGCTTGAAGACCCATGAACAATAGCGGGTCATTGTCGACATCGGCGAGCCGCCGGCATGTCCTCAAAAACACGCGTCTTTCGGTTGTCGGAGAACCGGGGGGCACGGAATGGATCGAATTTACGTTGATCCGACCAATTGCCTACGATGCAGGAGTGAGCAATGTCAGAAACCACACTTGATCAGACGCCGCAGAGCGATGCCCGCGAGGGCGTGGCTTCCAGCGACCGTCGCAAATTCCTCCGCAAGAGCGTCGCGCTCGCGGCAACCGGCGCTGCAGCTGCAGCCGCCGGCAATGCCTACGGCGACGTCGACCTGGAGACCGTGAAGGAGCCGCTGGAAGACGGTCCGACTCGCAACATTCTCGGCCGTGGCGTCGTGTCCGTTCCTTACGGCATGCCGTCCAAGTTCGAGAAGGACGTGGTTCGCCGCAACGTCAGCTGGCTGACCGCCGACACCGTCGCGTCGATCAGCTTCACCCCGTGGCAGGATCTCAACGGCATCATCACGCCGAACGGTCTGCACTTCGAGCGTCATCACGCCGGTGCCGTCGACGTCGACCCGGAGACCCACCAGCTGGTCATCCACGGCATGGTCGACAAGCCGATGATCTTCTCGATGGATGATCTGAAGCGCATGCCGTCGCACACCGCCATCCACTTCCTCGAGTGCCCGGCCAACGGTGCAATGGAATGGCGCGGCGTCCAGATGGACTCCATGCAATTCACCCACGGCATGATGAGCTGCTCGGAGTGGACCGGCGTCAAGCTGACTGACCTGATGGAATACGTCGGCGTCGATCCGAAGTCGACCTGGCTGTACGCCGAAGGCACCGACGGCTCGGCCCTGCAGCGCTCCATCCCGATGGAAGGCGCCAAGGACCAGTTCGGCGAGCCGCTCCCGGCCGACAGCTGCGAGATGTACAAGGACGCCATGATCGCCTACGCCCAGAACGGCGAAGCGCTGCGTCCGGAAAACGGCT
Source organism: Guyparkeria sp. SCN-R1 (assembly GCF_003932495.1). Classification (GTDB taxonomy): domain Bacteria; phylum Pseudomonadota; class Gammaproteobacteria; order Halothiobacillales; family Halothiobacillaceae; genus Guyparkeria. Next base: position 177,284 of record NZ_QZMT01000001.1, on the reverse strand, counting down.
ACCCGATCCGCTTCCTGCTCCCGGGCTGCGAAGCGAACATGTCGATCAAGTGGCTGCGCCGCATCAAGTTCGTCGACAAGCCGCTGGTTACCTACCAGGAGACTCGTCACTACATCGAGCCGCTGCCGGATGGCACCATCCGCCAGTTCACCCTGGTCAACGAAGCCAACTCGGTCATCAACTACCCGTGCCCGGATTACCAGATGAAAGGCAAGGGTGCCTACGAGATCCGCGGCATTGCCTGGTCGGGCCGTGGCAAGGTCGCTCACGTCGACGTCTCCGTCGATGGCGGCAAGAACTGGCAGGAGGCCGAACTGGTCGAGCCCGTACTGAGCAAGTGCGTGACCAAGTTCAAGCTCCCGTTCGAGTGGAAGGGTGACGAGCATCTGATCATGAGCCGTGTCACCGACGAGACTGGCTACGTTCAGCCGACCCTGATGCAACTGCGCAAGGTTCGCGGCTTCAACAGCATCTACCACAAGAACTCCATTCAGGCCTGGAAAATCGAGAAGACCGGCGAGGTGAAGAATGTCCAAATTGAAAACTTCTAAGTTCGGGCTGGGTCTCGCGGCCGGTGCCATGGCCCTTGGCCTGAGCACCGCCGGCATCGCAGCCGAGCACGCCAGTGGCTTTAACGGCATCGGCAAGAACATTACAGACAAGGCCATCGAGCCGTGGGACATCAGTGTGTTCTACGACGGCACCAACCTGCCGAAAGGCTCCGGTTCGGTCGCCGACGGTGAGCAGCCGTACCAGGCCCAGTGCGCCATGTGTCACGGTGACTTCGGCGAAGGTGCCGAGGGCTACCCGAAGATGGCCGGCGACCCGATGCCGCAGTTCATCAACTCCCTCAAGCAGGGTCTGGACGGCGTCGGCAACCGTGGTGTCAACAACGCTTGGGGCCACGCCCCGACGCTGTTCGACATGATCAAGCGTCACATGCCGTTCTACGCACCGGGCACCATGGGCGTTGACGAGTCCTACGCCGTCACCTGCTACGTGCTGAACCTGGGCGGCATCGTCGACATGGACTTCACCTGCAGCGACGAGACGCTGGCCGACGTTGAAATGCCGTCCGCTGAGTACTTCGTGACCGACACCCGTCCGGACACGAACAATCAGCGCTGCATGAGCGACTGCACCGACGAAGAGCCGGAAGTCGTCTACTCTGCTGTCGAGGGCGTGAGCGGCTAAACACCGCACCGACCTTCTGCCCAAGCAGAAACGACCAGCCCCGCCATCCGGCGGGGCTTTTTTGTGGCTGACGGATAATCCAGTGGCTCTTGTCTCCATGGAGGCGCTATCGACATCCCCGACGCACCACAGTGATGCGCGAAACCTACCGGCTCACTGCCGGATGCTTTGGCCATCCACAACGAAAAAGACCTCGCCTAGGCGAGGTCTTCGGGAGGGCTCCGTAATCGGGAGCTTACTTCATGAAGCCGAGAATCGCGTTGCGCACCGAGTCGATGTCGGCATCGATGGTCACCATCGTCGCCTTCTCGACACCCGGCATGTCACCGGTGCACTGCGCGATGGCCGTATCCGGGTCCTTCAGGCCGTTACCGGTCAAGGTCAGGACGATGCTCGAGCCGTCCTGGATCTTGCCGGCCTCGAGGTCATTGATCAGGCCAGCCAGTGAGGCGGCCGACGCCGGCTCGCAGAAGATGCCCTCGTGCTGGGTCAGCATGCGCTGGGCGGCCAGAATTTCGGCGTCGGAGACCTCGGCGAACCAACCGCCGGACTCCTCCATCACCTTCCAGGCACGATCCCAGCTCTGCGGGTGGCCGATGCGGATGGCCGTGGCAACCGTGTCCGGATCGTCGACCATCTCGCCACGCATGAAGGGTGCCGAACCGCTGGCCTGGTAGCCGACCATCTTGGGCCGATTGCCACCCGAGCCGCCGCCAGCAAACGGGCATTTGCCGTTGCAGTAGGCACAGGATTCGGTCACGTGGTCTCCCGACGTGGCCGAGAACTCGCAGTAACCGATCCAGTGCGCGGTAATATTACCCGCGTTGCCTACCGGCAGGCAGTGGTAATCGGGTGCGCGCCCCAGCTCCTCGATAATCTCGAAGGCGGCGGTTTTCTGGCCCTGCAGGCGGTACGGGTTCACCGAGTTAACTATGGTCACCGGCGCCTCTTCGGCGACTTCCTTGACCAGACGCATGCCGTCATCAAAGTTGCCGCGGATCTGCAGGATGGTCGCGCCATACATCATGGCCTGCGCCATCTTGCCCATGGCGATCTTGCCATCGGGGATGATGACGAAGGCGGTGATGCCGGCACGCGCGGCGTAGGCGGCAGCTGCCGCCGATGTGTTGCCGGTCGAGGCGCAGATAATGGCCTTGGAGCCCTCTTCCACCGCCTTGGTGACCGCCATGGTCATGCCGCGGTCCTTGAACGAGCCTGTCGGGTTGAGCCCCTCGTACTTGACGTAGATATCGACAGAGCGCCCCAGAACCTTCGGCAGGTTGTGCAGGCGGATCAGCGGGGTGGCGCCCTCGCCCAGGCTGATCAGGCGGGTGTCGTCGGACAGCGGCAGACGGTCACGGTACCGGTCCAGCAGACCGGTGTAGCGGCTTTGATGCGTCATGGGAATCTCACTTGGAATGACGCGCCGCCTGGCTGGCCCCTGATTCGGGCCACGGCCTGGCGGCGAGCAGATGATTTGCTGGCATTTTACCCTGCCAACCCGCAACTGTCAGGGGGCGGGTTGGCGATGAGGCGCCTTGGTAACGCGAAGGTCGCCCTTGATCGAGCCGAGGCCGGCCCCGGGCCGAGCGGGGCCCTGCCCCTAGCCCGCCTTGGTCCGGCAGAGCATCTGATCCTCGCCACTGAGGATCTGCTTGAGGATCCGGCGCGCCTGACGCATCGAGGTGGAAAGCGTCTTCTCGATTTCCTTCATCGAGACGGTCTCGCCGTCGTGCACCCCGGCTGCCCAGTTGGCGACGACATTCAGGCTGGCGTAATCGATGCCGGCCTCGCGCGCCAGCACCGCCTCGGGCATGCCGGTCATGCCGACCACGTCGCAGCCGTCGCGCTCCAACCGCCGGATCTCGGCGGCGGTCTCCAGCCGCGGTCCCTGTGTCGCGCCGTAGGTACCGCCATCGACCATCGGCAGGTCCAGCGCTCGACCGGCCGAGAGAAACGCCTCGCGCAGGGAGGCATCGTAGGGATAAGTAAAGTCGACGTGAGTCACCGAGTCGAGGTCGCCTTCATAGTAGGTCGACGGACGTCCCCAGGTGTAATCGATCAGCTGATCGGGCACCACCAGCGCACCCGGCCCCATGTCCGGGTGAATCCCGCCGACGGCGGCCACCGCCAGAATGCGGCTAACCTCGAGCTCTCGTAGCGCCCAGATGTTCGCGCGGTAATTGACCTGGTGCGGTGGGATACGGTGGTTGTAGCCATGACGCGGCAGGAAGACCACCTGGCAGCCCTGCATCCGGCCAATGGTCACCGGCCCGGAAGGCTCACCGAATGGTGTGGGAACCACCTGGTGGCGCACCTCGTCGATCCCCTCGATCTGGGAGAGTCCTGTCCCGCCGATGATTGCCAGATGCACGTCCGTCCTCCCGTCGATTCAAGTCACCCGCCGGCTCACTCCCCCTCGGGAAGGGCATGAATGCCCGGCAGGTTGCGAAAGTAGCCATGGTAATCCATGCCCTCGCCGAAGATGTAGCGATCGGGCACCGGGACGCCACAGAAATCCGCGGCTAGCCCCGGCACCTTGCGATCATGCTGCTTGTCGGTTGCCACTGCGATCCATACCCGGGCCGCACCCGCATCGAGGCACCATTCTCGCACCGCCGCCAGGGTATGCCCCTCGTCGAGGATATCGTCAACTAGCAACACCTCGCGACCGGCCAACTCGATGTCTGGCTGCGCGAGCCACTTGAGCGCCCCGCCGGTGGTCGCCCCTCGGTAGCGGGTGGCGTGCAGGTAGGAAAGCTCGAGCGGGAAATCCAATCGCGGCAGAAGTTGCCCGGCACTGATCAATCCGCCATTCATCACCGCAAGCACCACCGGCACTCGCCCGGCCAGTTGCTGGTTGACCTCCCCGGCCAGGCGCGCGTAAGCCGACTGCATTGCCTCGGCGCTCACCAGGCATTCACAGCGCGCCAGCAGCGCATCAAGCGCGTCGGACTGCTGGCGAAGGTTAGCGCTCACTTGCATGGCGTTCTCCGGTGGGCGGGGTTCAGGCACGGTCGGGAAAAAGGTCGGGCTCGTCCACGCCAAGCCGTTCGATCCACCGCAGTGCCTCGGCATAACGCGGCGAGTGGGTCAGCTTCGATTCGCTGGGCACCGGGCCATGGCCGAACATCCGGGCCAGACGCGCCTCACGCTGGGCGCTGGGCGCGAAGTCGAGTGATTTCTGTACCCGGTCGACCAGCTCGGGGTGATTGCAGACCAGCGCCATGTCCACCCCGGCGGCGAGGCACTGGGCCACGCGCTCCTCGATATCGCCCACGGCCGAGGCGGCCGCCATGGTCAGATCATCGCTGAACACCGCGCCCTCGTAGCCCCACTGCCCGCGCAGGATCTCGCGCACCCAGACCGGCGAGAACCCGGCCGGCCGAGCATCCACCTCCGGGTAGACCACGTGCGAGACCATCAGGCCGGGAATCAGCCGCTCGGCCATCGCCCGGAACGGACGCAGATCGGTCTTCTCGATGCTCGCCATAGAACGCGGGTCGACCGGGTGGGCGATGTGCGAATCGGCCGCCACCGCCCCATGCCCGGGGTAGTGCTTGCCTACGGCCGCCATGCCGGCATCCTGCATCCCGCCGGTCCAGGCGATCGCTAGCGCGATCACCGACTCGGGGCGTTCGTCGAAGGCCCGGTCACCGATTACCCCGCTGATGCCGCGGTCCAGGTCGAGGACCGGGGCGAAGCTCAGGTCCACCCCGACCTCGCGCAGCTGCACCGCCATCAACCAGCCCAGCGACCGGGCCGCCTCGAGGCCGGCCTGACGATCCTCGTCGAACAGATCACCCAGACGCCCCATTGCCGGCAAGGCAACAAAGCCATCACCCTTGAAACGCTGTACGCGCCCGCCTTCCTGGTCGACGGCAATCAGCAGGTGCGGCCGTCGCAGGGCGCGGATCTCGGCGATCAGTTCGGCAAGCGGCGCCCATCCCTCGAAATGACGGGCGAACAGGATCACCCCGCCCGTGGATGGATGTTGCAAACGACGCCGGTCTGCCGGAGTGATCTCCGGGCCGGCCAGATCGATCATCAGGGGGCCTAGTGCCGTCATACCGGTTTCCTTCCCTTGAACGGGTCAGTGTTCGTCCTGGTCGCGGACCTTGCGCAGGCGCCGGCTGCGACCATTGTTGCCCAGTAAGGCCCTCTCGGCGAGCGCGCCGAGGTAGACGTACAGACCCAGGGCGACCAGCAAGGCCGCGGCGGCGAAGACCATCAGGGTGGCGACCACCCCCTCGTCGGAATAGCCCATGGAGACCTTGAACATGGTCAACAGGCCTTCGATCAGGATCGCGACCAAGATGGCGGCGACAAAACGCGTCATCGTTCGTCTCACGGTACTGTGGCGATGGACATCCTTCTCCATCAGCACCTCTTCCTCGAACACCGTCTTGGCCAGATCGAAGATCGCCATTGCCAGTGTCAGGACAACGATCACCTCGAATGGCTTGAGTTGCAATTCGGAGGCCCAGCCGGGCTCCATCAGCGCATTAACGAGTTCACTCATGCTGCTGTAGAAGAGCACGCCGGCCACCAGCATCATCGCGGCCGCGAACAGACCGTACAGTGCCCGGAAGACGGGTTCGATGCGCCGGCGGAGGGTGTCGCCGAGCAGGAAGCTGATCATCGCCTCAAGGTCGACATCGATGACCAGATACCCCACCCGGCCCTGGTGTTCGATCTGCAGGGTCGCCGAGACGCACAGATCCCGCGAGGCCGAGGAGAGATAGGGCTCGGTCAGGTGGACATACTCCCCTTCCTCGAAGAACTTGAAGTACGGCCGCTGGCTTCGGTCGGTACCCTTGCCTCGCCCCATCGCCCGGTTGATATAGCCGGTCTCGTCAGCACCGTACTCGGCGACCTGCACCCCCTCCTCGTCCAGTAGGTAGACCAGGTCGACGAATGGATAGAGATCGATCAGCTTCTCGGTTACCGAATGCAGGGCCGCCTGGTCGGTGAGCAGACGCGGCTCGCCGATGCCGGTAATGATCGATTCGATCAGTTCGCGAATCGAGCGCGATTGCTCATGGTAGCGATCGATAGTGCTGATGTAGTTGGCCGAATGCATGATGTCCTTGGCTGGCAAAGAGAATGGGGTTGGGCGACGACCCAGGCGGGCAGTTTAACCCGAGCGGGCCGACCAAGTGAGGGACGGTCTGTCAGGAATTCGGCGCCTCTCCGCCTGCTCTGAACACGCACGGACTCCTTGGGCCGGCGTGGCATCGACTGGGTTCAGCCCTTCGTCGGCAAAAAAGAGGCGCCCGGGAGGGGCGCCCAGCAAGGAGGAGTCTAAGAGCACCAAACGGGGCACACCGGAACCGATGAAGGACGGCGTGTCGTGTTGGCAACCCACTAACAGCGAGAAGCATGCCAGCCGTTTGTGACACCCGGATGGCAGGGGGATAGCCGCATCGTGACGCGGTTTTCGGCCACCCGGCGGTCAGAGCATGGCGCAATACCAACAGCCCTACTGGCAAGCCATTGCCCCTTCGTGGTGCGACGGCCATTGCGACGCCCCAGCGTGGATCGCTGCTTAGCCGAGCTTGTTGGCGAAAAACTCGAGCGTCTTCGCCAGCGAATCGCGGTCAGCGGCCTTGTCGTAGGAAAGCGGCAGACCGAATTTCTCGGCCTTCTCGTCGGCGCCTGGGTTGGTGAAGGCATGACTGACCCCGGGGTAGCGGGTGACCTGCACCTCCGCACCGGCTTCCCGCATCGCCTGGGCGACACGCTCGACCTCCTGCGGCTCGGCCATCGGGTCGTCCTCACCGGTAAATATCCAGATGGGCGTGTCGATCGTCCCGGCGATCGGCGCCAGCCCGCTGATGCCGGCGTGGAACGTCGCCAGCGCGTCGTGATGAACTCCCTGGCGGGCCATGCTCAGGCCGACCGCGCCACCGAAGCAATAGCCGATCGCCGCGAGTCGTTGGGCATCGACGGCGTCATGGCGCTTGATCGCCTCGATCGCGAGCCGATAACGGGTTTTCAACCCCTCGAAATCCGCCAAGGCCTGATTCATCAGCTCGGTGGCCTCGCCCGCGTCTTCGGTGACGCGGCCCTCGCCGTAGAGGTCGATGGCGAAACCGACATAGCCGGCCTCGGCCATGTCACGGGTCCGCTTTTCCATGTAGGCGGTCCGCCCCCAGAACTCCGGCACCACCAAGACGACCGGCCGGGGGCCGGCGGCATTGGCATCGTAGGCGACCAGGCCCTTCATGGTCAGTTCATCCGAGCGGTACTCGAGCTCCTCGGTCTTGATTTCTGCGGCCATGAATCATCTCCTTGGGAACGTTGGTATCGGCACGATCGAGCCGACGCCTCGCCCCCGGGAGAGCCTGGGCAAGGCGTCGGCACAACAGGAAAGAGTCTTAGCAGCCGCCCGCAGCAAATGCAGGATCAGCCGACTGCCTCGGCGGCCGGCTCGGCTGGCCGGGCTGCCTTGGCGGCACGGGCGCGGCGTGCCGAGCGTTGGTCGATGGCCTGCTTGAAGGCCACCAGCAGCCCCAGGCCGATGAACGCCCCCGGGGGCATCAGCGCCAGCAGGAAGGTCATCTGCTCGGGGAGAACCCGCACGCCCCAGTCGATGGCGATCGGACCGAACAGCTGATCGGCACCATCAAGCAGGGTGCCGAAACCGATCAGTTCGCGCATCGCACCCAGCACCACCAGCACCAGGCCGAACCCCATCCCCATCATCAGGCCGTCGAACAGCGACACCCCGAAGCCGTGGCGCGAGGCAAAGCCCTCGGCCCGAGCGATGATGATGCAGTTGGTCACGATCAGCGGGATGAAGATGCCGAGCGTGTTGTAGAGCTCGTGAAAATGGGCGTTCATGGTCAACTCGATAATGGTGACCACCGAGGCAATCACCATCACGTAGACCGGCAGGCGCACCTCGGCTCGGACCCAGTCGCGGATCAGGGACACCACGCCATTCGAAACCAACAAGGTCACCAGCGTGGCGATCGCTAGCCCCAGCGCGTTGACCGTGGTGTTGGAAATCGCGAGCAACGGGCACAGGCCCAGCACCTGCACCAGCGCGGGGTTATTCTTCCACAGCCCGTCGAGGGCCAGTTCGGACAGGCGCGGGTCACTCATGCTCGTCTTCCTCGGCCGTTGTCGTCGGGGGCTGGTCGAACAGCAAATGGTGATGGCGGTCGACGTACTCCAGCACGTCCTTGACCGCCCCCACCACGGCGCGGGGCGAGACCGTCGCGCCGGTGAACTGGTCGAAAATACCGCCATCCTTCTTCACCGCCCAGTCGTCGGCCGGTGGATCACCCAGCCGACGCCCGGAAAAGCCCTGTATCCAGTCGGTCTTGTCGGCCTTGATCTTGTCACCCAGCCCCGGGGTCTCTCTCTGCTCGAGCACGCGCACGCCGGTGAGCTCGCCTTCGGCCGTGACGCCCACCAACAGCCGGATGTCACCACTGTAACCACGATGGGTAACCACCGGGATGGCCACGGCCACGACCTCGTCGTCCTGACGGGCGCGAAAACCCAGCTGGCCGGCGTTCATGGCCCGCTCGCGCGCCTCGACGGAGAGCGTCTCCAACCTCACCTCCCCCGCGTTCGCGTCGATTACCGGTGCTCCCAGCTCAAGAGCCTCGGGATCGGGCAACAGAAAGTCGTCCTCGGCCGGGTTGTTGTCGTGCACCTGCCCCTGCAACACCGCCATGATCTGGCCCAGCAGCACGGCCTGACGATTGAGCTCGATCTGGTCGGCGGTCTTCTGTTGGGTATAAGCGACAAAACCCACGCCCAGACCGAAGAACACGGCCAGCACCACCGAGGTGATCACCACGCGACGCAGTTCCAGGTTGATCACGTCAGCGACCCTCCGTGTCGACGTCGAGACGGGCCTTGCGACCGAAGACCGGCGGCTGGGTATAATAGTCGATCAGGGGCACAGCCAGATTCATCAGCAGAATGGCGAAGGCCACCCCGTCCGGGTAGTTGCCGAAACTGCGAATCAGCACGGCCAGCACGCCGATACCGAAACCGAACACCAACCGCCCGCGCGGGGTGGTCGAGGCGGTGACCGGGTCGGTGGCGACGAACAGCGCCCCGAAGATCACCCCACCGGTGACCAGGTGGAACAGCGGGTCGGCAAAACGCTCCGGATCGATCCCCCACAGCAACGAGGCGGTCAGCAGCACCCCGACCGCCATCGCGACCGGAATGTGCCAGCGGATCGCGCCGCGGTAGAGCATCCAGGCGCCGCCGGCGAGAAAGGCGAGATTCAGCCACAGCGACCAGGCACCGTCCTGCCAGATCGACGCCCCGGTGATGTCGCCGCCCTGCGTGACCACCATGCGCCACTGGTCCAGCGGGGTCGCCTGACTCAGCGCATCGAACGCGGTGGCGCCCGGCAGCACGCCGAGGAAGGTCCACTGGGCCGCCTCGGTCAGCGTCAGACTCGCCACGCCGCCCTCGACCGGCGCGCCCCAGCGCGTCATCGCCTCGGGGAAGGAAACCAGCAGCACGACGTAACCGACCATCGCCGGGTTGAACAGGTTGTAGCCGATGCCGCCGTAGAGCTGCTTGGCGACCACCACGGCAAAGACCGCGCCCACCACCGGCAACCACCAGGGGGCAAGGTTGGGCAGGCACAACGCGAGTATCCAGCCGGTGATCAACACCGAGCGGTCGGTCAGCGCCGGGCGAAATGGGCGGGCGCGCAGCCACAGCATCAGGGCCTCGGCCAGCCAGGCTGCTCCCACCGCCAGGGCCACGTTGAACAGCACGCCCCAGCCCAGCAGCCAGACCGCCGCGACCGTGCCGGGCACCAGGGCCCAGAGCACCACGGTCATCATGTCGGCCACGTTCGAGGGGGCCTCGACGTGCGGCGAGGTCTGGACCGGAAACTTCATGACGACCCTCCCGGTCGTTCGGTGGACTCATCCGACGGACATTCGGCTCCATCCGGCTCGTCCGTGGCACGCTCGCCTTGCTGCACCCGCGCCTTGCGCTCCTTGGCCCGGGCGCGGGCCGCCTCGATGCTCATCGAGGCCGCGGATTTGCCGTCGTCGGTCGAGGCCGTTGATGCCGCCCCGCTATTACCCTTGGCCTTTGCCGGGACACCACCCTCGTCGGCATCCTGTTTGGCCGCCGCCTTCTCCTGGGCGGCCTTGATCGCGGCCCGCTTTTTCGCCAGCGCGGCCTCCCGTTCGGCCTTTTGGCGCTCGATGCGCTCGTTGTGGAACTCGAAACGCCGGCGGGCATGCTCGGCCTTGGCGCGCTCGCGCTCTGCCGACCAGATCTCGGTCTTGGCGTGGCGGAAGTACTGCACCAGCGGGATGTGCGACGGGCAGACCGCCGAGCAGACACCGCATTCGATGCAATCGAACAGGTGGTAATCGTGGCTGCGCTCGAACTGCCGGGCGCGCGCATACCAGTAGAGTTGTTGGGGCAGCAGATCCGCCGGACAGGCTTCGGAACAGCGCGAGCAGCGGATGCAGGGCTGCGGCGGTGGTGTCGGGTCGCGATCGACCGGGCGCATGGCGAGCAGGCAGTTGGTTGCCTTGACCACCGGCACGGCGTCCTCGTGCAGGGCAAAGCCCATCATTGGCCCGCCCATCAGCAATCGATCGACACCCTCGGTGTAGCCGCCGGCCGCCTCGATCACCTCCGCCATCGGCGTGCCGACGCGCACCCGCAAATTGCGAGGCTCGACCACACCGCCGCCGGCGACGGTGACGACCCGCTCGGTCAGTGCGCGGCCTTCGACCACCGCATGCCAGCTGTTGGCCACGGTGCCGACGTTGAGGCACAGCAATTGGTAATCGGTGACGTGCCGATTGCGTGGCACCTCGATGCCAGTGAGCGTGCGGATCAGCTGCTTCTCGCCGCCGGCCGGGTAGATGCTCGGCACCACCTTGATCTCCAGGCGTCGCTCGTCTTCCTCGTCCGCCAGCCGGTCGATCACCGCCTGCAGGGCCTCGATCGCTTGTGGCTTGTTGTCCTCGACACCGATCAGGCAGCGCGAGGCACCAACGGCATGCAGCATCATCTGCGCGCCGCGCAGGATGGGCTCGGGCGACTCCTGCATCAATCGGTCATCGCAGGAAATGAAGGGTTCGCATTCCGCGCCGTTGAGCACGAGCGTCTCGACCCCGCCAGGGTTGGCGGTCGCCAGCTTCACTGCCGTGGGGAACACCGCTCCACCCAGCCCGACGATACCGGCCTCGCGCAGCCGTGCCCGAAGCTCCACCGGGCTCTTGTCCTGGTAATCGGGCCACGGGTCGAGCGGCTCGGCCTCGCGGTCCTCGCCGTCAGCGGCGAGCACGATGCTCTGCGCCGACAACCCGCCGGGATGCGGCAGGCCACGCGGCTCGATCGCCTGGATCACGCCCGAGGTGGGCGCATGGATGGCGGCGGAAATGAAGTCGTCCGGCCGGGCCAGCAACTGGCCGCGCCGGACGTGGTCGCCGACCGAGACGACCGGAATCGCCGGCGCGCCGATATGCATGTGCAGCGGCAGGACATACTCGTCGACCAAGGGCATCTCGCCGATCGGGCGATCGCAGGCCGGCGCCTTGTGGTACTCGAGATCCAGCCCGCCGTGAAACCCGTGCAGGCCCGGGGATATCGTGGCGCGCGCCTCAGGCATTGGCCAAGCCCTCGCTACGGGCGGCCGGGCCACGCGTGGGCACCGGGTGGGCGGATTCCGGCATCGGGAAGCGGTAGGCCTCGACGCCCTCCTCGATCGGCACCATGTCGATGCAGTCGACCGGGCAGGGCTCGACACAGAGCTCGCAGCCGGTGCACTCGTCCTCGATCACGGTGTGCATCTGCTTTGCCGCGCCAAGGATGGCATCGACCGGACAGGCCTGGATGCACTTGGTGCAGCCGATGCAGACCTCCTCGTCGATGATGGCGAGCGTCTTGACCTCCTGGACCTCGAGTTCGTCGTCGAGTGGCTTGAAATCCACCTCCAGCAGGTCGGCCAGGTTGCGGATGGTCGCCTCGCCGCCCGGCGGGCAGCGGTTGATGTCCGCCTCGCCCTTGGCCATCGCCTCGGCGTAGGGCTTGCAGCCGGGATAACCGCACTGGCCGCATTGCGTCTGCGGCAACAACTCGTCGATACGATCGGCGAGCGGGTTGCCCTCGACGCGGAAAAATTGCGCGGCCAGTCCCAGCAGGATCCCGAACAGGATCGCGATACCGACCGCCACCAGGATTGCGACCCACATCAGACGCTCACCATGCCGGCAAAACCCATGAAGCCCAGCGCCATCAGCCCGGCCGTGACCAGGGCGATCGGCACACCCTCGAAGGCCGCCGGCACGTCGGCGGCCGCCAGGCGCTCACGCAGAGCGGAGAACAGGATCAGCACCATCGAGAAGCCCACCGAGGCGCCGAAGCCGTACAGGGCCGACTCGATGAAACTGTTGGCTTCCTGGACGTTGAGCAGCGCCACGCCAAGCACCGCGCAGTTGGTGGTGATCAGCGGCAGGTAGATGCCCAGCACGTTGTGCAGCAACGGGCTGGTCTTGCGCACCATCATCTCGGTGAAGTTGACCACCACCGCGATCACCACGATGAACATGATCGTGCGCAGGTAACCGAGCCCCAGCGGCTCGAGCAGCCACGAATGCGTGACGTAGCTGGCGATCGCCGAAAGCGTGAGCACGAAGGTGGTCGCCAACGACATGCCGATGGCGGTCTCGACCTTGTTCGACACCCCAAGAAACGGGCACAGGCCGAGGAACTTAACCAGCACGAAGTTGTTGACCAGGATGGTGCTGATCAGGATGAGGATGTATTCCGTCAAGGCCACCTACCGGAGTGATGCGAAACCGCTGCGCGCGAATGGTAGCAAGGAAGTACCGGCGCCGACGAACCGGTATGTTCAATCATACCATTCGCCACATTCAACCCCGGACGCGCCAGCCGGCCGACGTGGTGACCGCAATCAGGAATCGATGACCGGCCACTCGAACGCCGCGTCGGCCTTCCTGAGCCGTTCGATCCACTCGGCGTGTGCATTGGCTGCCTCGGCCTCGGGGGCAATCACCCGCAGCCGCGGCCGATCGCGGCGGATCGTGCCAAGCGCCGCCTGTCCCCCGGTCGCCGTCTCGGCCGGGTTATCGAAAGACAGATCCCACTGCCCGCCGGTGAGGGCCAGGTAGACGTCGGCGAGGATCTCGGAGTCGAGCAAGGCGCCGTGGAGCGTGCGGTCGGAATTGTCGATCTGGTAGCGACGGCACAGGGCATCGAGGCTGTTGCGCTGCCCCGGGTGCTTGTGCCGGGCGATGGCCAGCGAGTCGGTGACCAGATCGACGTGCTCGGACAACGGCGGGAAGCCGGCGCGCTTGAGCTCGGCATCGAGGAAACCGACGTCGAACGCCGCATTGTGGATGATCAGCTCCGCGCCGCGGACGTAATCGAGGAATTCCTCGGCCACCTCGGCGAAACGCGGCTTGTTCTCCAGGAAATCGTTCGACAGACCGTGCACGGCGAAGGCACCCGCATCCACCACGCGCTCGGGGTTGAGGTACTGGTGGTAGTTGCGGTGCGTCAGGCGCCGCTCGACCAGCTCGACCGCGCCGATCTCGATCACCCGGTGGCCCTCTTCAACCGGCATGCCGGTGGTCTCGGTATCCAGAACGATCTGTCGCAGGGTCATGCCTTGTTCTCGCGTTGTGCTCGTTGGTACTGGTTCAGCCAGCGCTCGAGCGCGCTGGCGAAGGCCTGTTTGTCCCGGGCGTGCAACGGTGCCGGCCCGCCGGTGGCGATTCCGCTTTCCCGCAGCGTCTGCATGAACTCGCGCTGGACCTGACGGCCGCGGATGGACTCGTTGGAAAACACCTCGCCACGCGGCCCGATCACCGCGGCGCCCTTGGCCAGTGCCTCGGCGGCCAGTTCGATATCCGCCGAGATCACGAGATCCCCGGGCTCGGCCGCCTCGACGATGGCATTGTCCGCGACATCGAACCCCGGTGCCACCTGCATGAAGCGCACGCGTTTCGAGCGCGGCACGGCGATGGCGTGATTGGCCACCAGCACCACGTCCACGCCGACGCGATCGGCGGCGCGGAACAGCATCTGCTTGATGGGGACGGGGCAGGCGTCGGCGTCGACCCAGATGGTCATGTGGTTTTCCGTGGTGTGATGAGGTGGGAAGTTTCGCATGCGGGTGCGTGGTACCGAACCCGCAATCGACCAAACGGCGTAGAGGTGTTTCGCACGCCGGTCACGCGGAGCAGCCCGGATTGGCCGCCGGGCACGGCGCGCGATTCGATTTTCTTGCTTGTCCAAGAAAACCGACGAAAAGAAGACACCCCGGTGCCTTGGCCCTCCGGGCCTGATCGCCGCGGATGCGATCCGCGACGATCAGCCTCGCGAGCGAGTGATTGCGGACGGGTCGGTTCGACGCGACGTCCTGTCGCGGCGAACCTCTGGCCGGCGTCCATGCCGGCCAGACCCTGCAACCCCTCGCTCGCGAGGCAAGGCACAAGGGGACTCGCCCCTTCGATCAAACCAAGAACACACCTTCAGACCAGCGGTTCCCTCGCGGTTTGAGCCACGCCAACTGATAGCCGGGAGCCAGATCCCCCTTGCGTCCTGCCTCACGGCCGGTGGGTGGCTTCGAGGCCGGACTCCGTCCGGGCTCGAAGGCCCGCAGGGCCAGGACGCCGGGGTGTCCTTCTTTTAGTTCCTTTTCTTGGACAAGCAAGAAAAGGAACTCGCGCTCCCGAGCAAGGCGGCTCGGTCAGAACCACCTCCATGAAACAGGCGTGCGAAAAACATCCAGATTGGACTACCAACAGGATCAGGACGCCGACTCGTCCCTCATCTCCCGTTTCAACCACTGCCCCACATCCCCAGCCAACCCGATCCGGCGCGCGAACCGATCATACGCAACCAGAACGGCAAACAGGGTCAGCAGGGTAACCGACGCCAGGCCGGCGAGGTCATTGCTATGATGCCGCGTCATTCGAGCAAACGACGTTATCCGAGGCCCCCGATGCATGTGGACGTGGTAATAATTGGCGCGGGCGCGGCCGGACTGATGTGTGCGGCGGCGGCGGGCTATCGCGGCCGCCGGGTGCTGGTGCTCGACCACGCCCGCAAGGCAGGGCAGAAGATCCTGATGTCCGGCGGTGGACGCTGCAATTTCACCAATCTCAACAGCACCCCGAATCAGTTCCTCTCCGCCAACCCGCGCTTCTGCATTTCCGCGCTCAAGCGCTACCCGCCGCAGGCCTTCCTCGAGCTGGTCGAGCGCCATGGCATCGAGCACGTGGAAAAGGCCGCCGGGCAGTTGTTCTGCGCCGGCAAGGCGAAAGAGATCGTCGACATGCTGCTCACCGAGTGCGAATGGGCCGGCGTCGATGTGCAAATGAAGACACCCGTCGACGCGATCGAGGCAATCGACGGTGGCTACCGGGTCGCTACTGAAGGCGACACGATCACGACCGAATCGCTGGTGATCGCGACCGGCGGACTCTCCATTCCGACCATGGGCGCGACCCCGTTCGGCTACGAGATCGCCCGTCAGTTCGGCATCGAGATTCTGCCCACGCGCGCCGGGCTGGTGCCCTTCACCCTGCACCCCGACCTCAAGGAACGCCTCGCCCCGTTGGCCGGCATCAGCGTTCCCGTCGCGGCGACGGCCAACGGAATGCGCTTCGAGGAGCCGATGCTGTTCACCCACCGCGGCCTGTCCGGGCCGGCCATGTTGCAGATCTCGAGCTTCTGGCAACCCGGCGAGCCCCTGGTCATCGACCTGCTGCCCGGGCACGACGCGGCCACGGATCTCGCCGAACGCCGTGCGAATCGACCGCAGGGCACCGTGTTGCAGTACCTCGACGAGCACCTCCCAAGGCGCCTTGGACGCGTGCTCTGTGAGTGGCACGACTGGTCTCGCCCGCTGCAGGAGTATTCCCGCGGCGACCTGACAGCGGTCGCGAACCGCTTGCATCACTGGACCGTCCACCCGGCCGGCACGGAGGGCTACCGGACGGCCGAGGTCACCCTAGGTGGCGTCGACACGCGGGAATTGTCCTCGCAGACCATGGAAGCCCAGCGGCAACCGGGTCTATTCTTTATCGGCGAGGTGGTCGACGTGACCGGCCACCTCGGTGGGCACAATTTCCAGTGGGCCTGGGCCTCGGGCGTGGCCGCCGGCCAAGCAGTCTGATCCGGCGGTTTGACCCGTCCCACCCCTGATCCGGAGCCGACATGGACGGTCTAACCTCACAGTTCCTGCAGGACAACCAGACGCTGGCGCTGCTGGCCGTCGCCCTGCTGCTCGGCGCGCTGATTGGCCTGGAGCGCGGCTGGTCGACCCGTCAGCAGGAACCGGGCGAGCGCATCGCCGGCATCCGTACCCACAGCCTGGTGGGGCTGTTGGGCGGGCTGGCCGCCCTGCTCTCCGAGACGCTGACCGGCTGGGCCTTTCCCACCCTGCTGATCGCCGTGGCCGCCATTGCGCTGGTTGCCTGGCGCACCCGCGCGCAGAGCGTGCGCAACTTCAGCATCACGGGCAGCGTCGGCCTGCTGATCACCTTCTGCCTCGGGGCGATCGCCGTGGGCGTCGATGTGGTGATCGCCACCGCCGCGGCGGTGGTCACGGCGATGATCCTCGACAACAAGGACGAGATCCACGGGCTGTTGCACAAGCTCGAGGCGCGCGAACTGGACGCCGCCTTGAAGCTTTTGTTGATCAGCGTGGTGATGTTGCCGCTGCTGCCCAACGAGCCGCTGGGCCCGGGTGGCGCCCTCAATCCCTACCAGATCTGGTGGATGGTGGTGCTGATCGCCTCGATCTCGTTCGTCGGTTACTTCGCCATCCGCGTCGGCGGCGCCGAGAAGGGCATCCTGTTCACCAGCCTGTTCGCCGGGTTGAGCTCCTCGACCGCCCTGACCCTGCAGTTTGCCCGGCAATCGCAACAGACGCCGGGGCTGGGACCGATGTTGGCGGTGGGCATCCTGATCGCCTGCGGCACGATGTTTCCGCGAGTGCTGCTGGTCGCCACCGCCGTCCACCCGCCGATCTTCCGCGAACTGCTTTGGCCGCTGGTCGTCATGACGGTACTGCTCTACGGCCCCGCCATCTGGATGTGGCGCCGGGCTCGCAACGCCGATTCGGTCAAGCGCCCGGAGCTGAAGCAGAATCCGCTCGACCTGACCTCGGCCCTGCTGTTCGGCGCGCTGCTCACGGCCATCATGCTCGCCGGCGAATGGCTGCGCGAGTGGCTGGGCAGCACCGGCATCTACCTGCTGGCCGCCTCGTCGGGCGTGGCCGACGTCGATGCGATCAACCTCTCGCTGACCCGCATGGCCCGTGAATCGATCACGCTCGAGACCGCCGTGATGGGCATCATCATCGCCTCGGCAGTCAACAACCTGGTCAAGACGGGCATCGCCGGGGCCATTGGCACCCGCCAGCTCGGCCTGCACGTCGCCGGTCCGATGATCCTCTCCGTGGCCGCCGGGCTCGTGACCGCCTGGCTGATCTGATAACCGCTTCGAGCGGGACCCGCCGCGCACCAGCGGAGCGATTGCCCGCTATCTGCCGGTCTCAGTTGTGGGGGCGGTGGAAGATGCCCGCCAGTTTCTGGCCGCGCAGGTTCTGGCACACCCAGCGATAGAGCGGGTAGCCCACCACCGAAAACACGACGCCGAAGAACGCCGCAAAAACGGGAAAGAACAGGAAATTCCCCAGATAGTTGTCGAAGCGTTCCATCTGAACCAGTCCCGTCACGCCCAGCACGAACAGGATTCCCGCCCAGGACACGCCGCCAACCAGCCCCACCAGCCCGGTCAGCTTGATCAGGGAAAACAGGTTCAACTGCACCGCACAATATTGATACGTGTGATCCGTCACGACGCTCGACTCCTTTCGATCATTGATAAGCAATCGCAATATCGCGCGTCCCCGCTGACGAGGCAAGAACGGACGGGGCCGTGACGACCTCACGCCATGGCAGTCGGCTGCGCGTGTGGCAGCCTCTCAACCCACCCCGCCTGCCAGTCGACGTGCGATGGCCTTGTAGACCTCCATCAGCGCGAACGAGCCGACCCCGACCGCGAGGATCAACAGGCCATCGGCCAGCGGCACGGCCTCGGTGGCGAACACCCCCTGCATGGCCGGCAGATAGGTCACCAGCAGCTGGGCGAGCGTGACGACGATTACCGCCAGCCAGACCGGACGGGTGCCGCGGATCAGATCGAGGCTGAGCGACGAGCCGTGCAGGTTGCGGATGAAGAACAGCTGGAATATCTCGAGCACCACCAGGGTGTTCATTGCCATGGTACGGGCCAGTTCCAGCGAATACCCCTGTGCGATTGCGTAGTTGTAGACGCCGAAGACCGCCGCAAGAAAGACCAGCGCCACCAGCGCGATATAGATCAGCCAGCCGCCGGTGAGAACCGGCTCGTCGCGCGGCCGTGGCGGGCGACTCATCACGCTGGATTCGCTGGGCTCGAACGCGAGCGCAAGCCCGAGCGTGGTCGCGGTGACCAGGTTGATCCAGAGGATCTGGATGGGTGTCACCGGCAGGGTGAGGCCTGCCAGCAGGGCCACGATGATGGTCAGGGCCTCGCCGGCATTGGTCGGCAGGGTCCAGCTGATCACCTTCTTGATGTTGTCGTAGACGGTCCGTCCCTCGCGGACCGCCGCCACGATCGAGGCGAAATTGTCGTCGACCAGCACCAGGTCGGCGGCCTCCTTGGCCGCCTCGCTGCCCTTGCGCCCCATGGCAATGCCGGCATCGGCACGCTTGAGCGCCGGGGCATCGTTCACCCCGTCGCCGGTCATCGCCACGCTCTGGCCGAGTGCCTGCAGCGCCTTAACCAGACGCAGCTTGTGCTCGGGGCTGGTGCGCGCGAACACGTCGACGTCGGTTACGCATTCAGTCAGTTCGTCATCCGAGAGGTGCTCGATCTCCGCGCCGGTCAGCGAGCGATCCGGTCGCTCCAGCCCGACCCGGGCAGCGATCGCGCGGGCCGTGCCGGCGTGATCGCCGGTGATCATCTTGACGCGAATGCCGGCCCGCCGGCATTCGGCCACCGCCTCGATCGCCTCGGGGCGGGGCGGGTCGGACAACCCCACCAGCCCCAGTAGTATCAGCCCATCACCCACCTCGGACCGCTCGAGCACGGTCTGGGCCGGTTCGACCGGACGATAGGCCAGGGCGAGCACCCGCTGACCTTCGCCGGCCAGCGCCTCGGCCTGCTCGGCCCAGAACGCTTGGTCCAGTGGACCGGCCTCGTCCCCGCCGGCATCCTGCCGATCGCACATGGCCAGCACGGCCTCGGGGGCGCCTTTGACCGAGATGGCCGCATGGCCCTCGTGATCGTGGTCGAGGGTGGCCATGAAGCGATGTGCCGCGTCGAAGGGGATCGCGTCATTGCGCCGCCAACGCGCCCGTTCCTCGGCGAGATCCAGCCCGGCCCGACCGGCCATCGCCAGCAAGGCGCCTTCCATGGGGTCGCCCTCGACCCGCCAGCTGCCCTCCTCGCTGCGCAGGTGGGCGTCATTGCACAGCAACGCCGTGCGTGCGAGTCGGCCGAATGACACCGGTGTCGACGGGCCGGCCGGCTGGCCATCGAGAAACAGCTCGCCGCTGGTCGAATATCCCTCGCCGGTGATCGTCAAGGTCGCCTCGGCGAGCGCGACCTCGGAGACCGCCATTTCGTTGCGGGTCAGCGTGCCGGTCTTGTCGGTACAGATCACGGAGACCGAGCCGATCGTCTCGATGGCCGGCAGGCGCCGGACGATCGCCTGCCGACGGGCCATCGCCTGCACGCCCACGGCTAGGGTAATGCTCAGTACGGCCGGCAGGCCTTCGGGGATGGCCGCCACGAACAGCGAGACCACGACCATGAAGGTCTCCTCGAAGGCCATTCCCCGCCAGAAGACGCCCAGCGCGAGGATCACGCCGGCACCCAGGAGAATCACGGCCGTCAGCCAACGACCGAAACGGTTCATCTGCTCGAGCAGTGGCGTGGTCAGGATCTCGACGCCCGCGATCAGCCCGGAGATCCGGCCCAGTTCGCTGTGTATTCCGGTGGCCGTGACTACGCCGCGGGCCGCCCCACGGGTCACCAGGGTGCCGCTGTAGGCCATCGAGCGACGGTCGCCAAGTGGGACCTCGGTCTCGACCGCCTCGACCACCTTTTCCTCGGCGAGTGATTCGCCCGTCAATACCGCCTCGTCGACCTGCAGGTCATGGACCTCGAGCAGACGCAGGTCGGCCGGCACCCGGTCACCGGCCTCCAACAGGACGATGTCACCCGGCACCAGTTCATCGCCCGGGATCGCCTGGCGTTGACCGTCGCGCACAACGGCCGCCTTGAGGGCCAGCATGTGACGGATGGCGTCCATCGCTTGCTCGGCACGGCCTTCCTGGATGAACCCGATCAGTGCATTGGCCAGCACCACCGCCACGATGACGGCAGTATCGATACCGTGGCCCAGCAAGGCCGTCACGGTCGCCGCGCCCAGCAGGACGTAGATGAGGATGTTGTGGAACTGGCGCAGCAGGCGCCGCCAGGCAGGCGGCCGAGGGGCCTCGGGCAGGCGATTGGCGCCGAAGCGCTCGCGGCGCTCGGTCACCTCGGCGGCCGTCAAGCCGTCGGGACGAGTCTCAAGACCCGCCAATACCGAGTCGGCCGACTCCGCATGCCAGTGCCGGCTGGATGGGGACTCCTCGCTCATATCGGCCCTCCTTCGCTGGTGCGCACAACACCAATCGTCTTAGAGAGTATTACCGCGATCGTTCAAGAGCGCGACGCGGTTTTCAGCCGGCGGCCGCCTCGTCCATCGCCCGGTTGGCGAGCTGGTCGGCGCGCTCGTTCTCCGGGTGCCCGACATGACCGCGAGTCCAATGCCAATGAACATGGTGTCGACCGGCCGCGTGCTCGAGACGCTTCCAGAGATCGGCGTTCTTGACCGGCTTGCCGGCAGCCGTGCGCCAGTTGCGCCGCCGCCAGTTGTGGATCCACTCGGTGATGCCCTGGCGCACGTATTGCGAATCGGTGGTCAGGTGCACCTCGCAGGGCTCCTTGAGGGCCTCGAGTGCCTCGATCGCCGCGGTCAGTTCCATGCGGTTGTTGGTGGTCTCGGTATCCGCACCCCAGAGATCGCGCTCGTGCTCGCCGAAGCGCAGCACCGCCCCCCAGCCTCCGGGACCGGGATTGCCGCGGCAACCGCCGTCGGTCCAGGCGTGTACCACCTTGCGGCTTGTCGGGGTGTCGTTCGAGGCATGATCCATGGTGAATGATTTATCGCTGAAGGATGGAAGACTGGCGGCGCAGTCCGGCGACCTCGCCACGCACGGGTTGACCGACCAGGGATGCCAGCCGAAAGGCGGGCTTGGGCCGACTGGGACGCGCCACCCGCCGGGTGGCGTCGATGACATACAGGCCATTGAGGAACCAGGCCCATTCGGCGCTCAACCGCCGGAACCGCTCGCCGCGCCGATAGACATTTTCCCGACACCACGGCGTCACACCGCCGAGCGGCTCGATGGCGTCAATGCGATAGCCCAGCACCCGCAGCCAGTCGACCACCCGCCAGGTCGGGTGATGATGACCCAACGCCAGGGGCGCATGACAGCCCGGCCAAAAACGCGAGCGCAGGTGCAGCAGGCTCGCGGGATTCAGACCGACAATCAGCAGCCGCCCCTCGGGCCGCAGGGTTCGATCGATCTCGCGCAGGATCTCGTGCGGGTTGCGCCGATCCTCGAGCACGTGCAACGCGATCACCAGATCGGCGGCCTCGCTCTCGATCGGCAGGGCATCGAGCTCGACCGGCAAAGTCCCAGCCTGAGCACCCACCCGACCACCCGGCGGACCGGCGAGCACGCGATGATCGATGCGCAACCGCTTCTCCCAACCGAAACGCCGCTCGAACTCCAAGCCGGATTCACCCAGCACCAACGCGTGATACCCGAAGGCGGTTTGGGCCCGCCGGGCGAGCATGGCGACCAGGTCGGCGGCCACCAGTCGGCCGACCGGACCGCAGTACCAGTCGGCCACGGCCACGCTGGCGGCGAGCGCACTGTCCTTGGCTGGGTTCTGACTCACGGCGTCCTCGTGCAAGTAAGGAATCTCTGCAATCAGGCCTTGCCTCAGGCCATCTCGCGCTCGCCCGGCGACCAGCGCACCACCCGCCGGGCGGCGAGCATCAGCGCAAATGCCAGCAGGCTGGCGAGAGTCATCGCGGCGAAGGCCATATCGGGCTCCACTCTACCCCAGAGCAGGCCGGCGAGGTACAGGCCGAGCGCCGCGCCACCGCCGTAGCTGGCCGCCGACAGGATTGCCTGACCCCGGGCATGGGCACGTCCCGGAAACTGGTGGTCGATCACCCAGATACCCACCGCGTGGGTCATGCCGAAACTGGCCGCGTGCAGCAACTGGGCGAACAGCAACCAACCGAGCACGTCGGCCTGGTAGCCGATCAACAACCATCGGAGCGCCATCAGCGCGATGGCCAGCAGCATGAGAAACAGCGGCGCGAAGCGGTTGCGCAGCCCCGGCAGCAGGAAAAACAGCACGATCTCGGCCACCACGCCCAGCGCCCATAGCAACCCGATGGCCGTGGCCGAGTAGCCCAGATCGGCCAGGTGCACGGAGAAAAACGCGTAGTAGACGCCGTGGGAGAGATTGATCAGGAACGAGCCGGCGAAGAAGGCCAGCATGGCGGGTTCCTTGAGCCGGTCGCGGATCGACACGGGACGCGCGCCGGTCTCGCGCGGCACGCCCGGTTCGGGAACCCGCCACAGCACCACCGCCAGTGCGACCAGTGCCACGGCCATCAGCCAGGGCACGGCATCGAGACCGATGCGATCGATCAGTGCACCTAGCCCCACCGAGGCGACGATGAAACCGATCGACCCCCAGGCGCGCAGCGCGGGGTAGCGCTCCGGTGCCGGGCCGGTCAGGCGCAGGGCGGCCACGTCCAACTGCGAGAGCAGCGGCTGCCAAAAGAAACCGAACAGCACCAGCA
This sequence comes from Guyparkeria sp. SCN-R1, assembly GCF_003932495.1. Lineage (GTDB taxonomy): Bacteria > Pseudomonadota > Gammaproteobacteria > Halothiobacillales > Halothiobacillaceae > Guyparkeria. Next base: position 154,114 of record NZ_QZMT01000001.1, on the reverse strand, counting down.
GCACCATCCAGCCGACCAGCCCGGCATCGATGCCGGCCAGCAGCGCCAGCCCGACGGCCAGCACGGCGCTGATCAGGGCCGTGGCGATCAGCCAGACGATCACCCGGCCGCTGTGGTCGACCATCCAGCCGAGCAGCGGTGGGGCGACGAGCTTGGCGGCCATCACCATGGCGAGCATCGCCCCGACCGTGTCGGGCGCAAAGCCCTGCTCGATCAGGTAGGGGCTGAAATAGGGCAGGTAGATCCCCAGCCCGAGGAAGAAGGCAAAGTATCCGAGCCGGATCGGGTTGAGGCGCGCCACCCCGCCCTGTCCTGCCGGGGTCGTGCTCATCGACCGGGTGTCGAGCCGTCCCCGGCCGGGACCACCGGCGTGTCGGTGGTGAGATCACCGCATTGCCCGCGCTGGCGCAGGGCGTGATCCATCAGGGTGAGCGCCAGCATCGCCTCGGCGATCGGTGTGGCGCGGATGCCCACGCAGGGGTCGTGACGACCGGTGGTGATCACCTCGGTGGCCTCGCCCTTCATGTCGACGCTGCGACCCGGCAGGCGGATGCTGGAGGTGGGCTTCAATGCCAGGTGCGCGACGATGTCCTGACCGCTGGAAATGCCCCCGAGCACGCCACCGGCGTGATTGGAGAGAAAGCCATCCGGCGTGATTTCGTCGCGGAATTCGGTGCCGCGGGCAGCCACGCAGTCGAAGCCGTCACCGATCTCCACGCCCTTGACTGCGTTGATGCCCATCAAGGCATGGGCGATGTCGGCATCGAGACGATCGAACACCGGCTCGCCCCAGCCCGGCGGGCAGCCTTCCGCCCGTACCGTGACCTTGGCACCGACCGAGTCACCCGAGCGGCGCAGATCGTCCATGAAGGTCTCGAGCTCGGCCACCTGGTCGGTACAGGGCCAGAAGAACGGGTTCTCGCCCACCGTCGCCCAGTCGAAGCAGTCCTCCTTGAGCACGATGGGACCGAGCTGGGAGAGGTGCCCGCGCACGGTCACGCCATGCATTTCGGCCAGCCACTTCTTGGCGATCGCGCCCGCGGCGACCCGCATGGCGGTCTCGCGGGCCGAGGAACGCCCGCCGCCACGGTAGTCGCGGTGACCGTACTTCTGTCGGTAGCTGTAATCGGCGTGTCCCGGGCGGAACTGCTCGGCGATCTTGGAATAGTCCTTGGAACGCTGGTCGACATTCTCGATCAGCAGCCCGATCGGTGTACCGGTGGTCTCGCCCTCGAACACCCCCGAGAGGATGCGTACCTGGTCGGGTTCGCGGCGCTGGGTGGTGTGCCGGGAGGTGCCCGGCCGGCGCCGATCGAGATCGGCCTGCAGGTCCTCCTCGGAGAGTTTCAGGCCCGGCGGGCAACCATCGACGATCGCGCCGAGCGCCGCTCCGTGGGATTCGCCGAAGGTCGTGACCCGAAACAGGGTGCCGAAGGTGTTGCCTGCCATACGTATTTATCCCGAAAACTGGCCGTTCCAAAAATGGGTGCTCGCCGCGATCACGACGACCGATTGTGTCTCGCGCGGGCGAGTCGCGGGCCATGCTAAAATGCGCGGCCCCTCGCCGACGGCAGATGCCGGTTCGGCGAGCTTGAGCCGGCGCAGACGCCTGAGCCGAAAGACTGCAGAGTATACCTGTCCGATCCGGACACTTCCCAAGACCAGCCGTCCATGCCCATCGAGCTCATATCCACCATCGACCGGCAGGCCCGCGCCCGCCCGCACGCCCGCGCACTGGGCGACCGGCAACAGTGGCTGGATTATGCCGAACTGGCCGGCCGACTCCAGGCCGCGCGAGGCGCGCTGCGGGCGCTCGATCTCGTGGCGGGCGACCGCGTAGTGGTCTGGGCGGGCAAGTCGGTCGACACGGTCATCTGGCTGCTGGCCATGCTCGCCGAGGACATCGTGCCGGCCCCGGCCCATCCGGGACTCAAGCCCGAGCAGGTCGACCACCAGCTCGCCCGCTGCGAGGCCCGCGGCCTGCTCGCCGATCGCGCCCGGCTGAGGCAATACGGCCAACCCGCATTCGACGCCGACTGGGGCTGGTGGGCAGCCGGGGGCGATACCCCGCAGGATCTGGTCTCCCACGATGCCAACGGCACGGTCGACCTAAGACCCGGCGAGTACCGTCCATCGCCCGACCGCCTGGCCATGCTGTTCTTCACCTCCGGCAGCACCGGCCTGCCCAAGGGCGTGATGATCAGCGAGGGCAACCTCGACACCGGCACCCGCCTGGTGGCCGACTACCTCGACCTGCGGGAAAGCGACGTGGTTGCCGCCATGCTGCCGCTGGCCTTCGACTATGGCTTCTCGCAGATCACGACCGGGCTTTCCCGGGGGGCGGCGGTCTACCTCGACGACTACCTGCTGCCCGCCGATCTCAAGCGCCCGCTGCTGCGCGAGGCGGCGACGGTGTTCGCCGGCACGCCCGGTCTGCTGGTCCCGCTGTCCGGGCAATCCTGGCTCCGTGAGGCCCCGGCCCTGCGCGTGCTGACCAATTCCGGCGGCGCGCTGCCGGTCGCGGCCGTGCGCCGACTGCGCGAGGCGCGCCCGGGCGCGAAACTATTTCTGATGTACGGCCTGACCGAGGCCTTCCGCGCCACCTACCTGCCGCCCGGGGAGGTGGACGCCCACCCGGATGCCATCGGCTACCCATTGCCCGAGACGACGGTCGGTCTGGTCGATCCGGATGGCCGCCTGCTCGGCCCGGGCCAGAGCGGCGAGCTGGTGCAGGGTGGCCCGCTGGTCGCGCAGGGCTACATCAACGACCCCGAGGCCACCGCCCAACGCTTCCGTCCCCCGCCGCCCGGCTGGCCGGACGAGACGGCCGAGCGCGTGGTTTTCAGCGGCGACCGGGTGCGCCTGGACGAGGCGGGCCGACTGTATTTCGCCGGCCGGCTGGACGAGCAGATCAAGGTGGCCGGCTTTCGCATTAGCCCCGAGGAGATCGAGGCGGTGGCCCACGCCGCCCCCGGGATCGAGGAGGCGGTCGCCGTGGGCGAACCCGATCCGGAGCGCGGCAGCCAGCGATTGATCCTGCACGTCGCGCCACGCCAGGCGGATCTCGAGGCACTTCGCCACCACCTGCGCGCCCACCTGGCGCCCTATCAGCAGCCGGCGGCAATCGAGACCCATACCGCCCTGCCCCGCTCGACCAACGGCAAGTTCGACCGCCGGGCCCTGACCACGATGGAGGCAACCTGAGCATGGCCAAACACGACACACTCGATCCGGCCACCGGCGAGGCGATCCTGGAGCGCACCCTCGGACCGCTCGCTGATTGCTGGGGCCGGGAGAACGGTTACCTGTCGATCGACGGCCAACCGCTCTCGGCCCGTCTACCCCAAACCCCGGCCTATCTGTACAGCCGCCGCTGTCTCGACACGGCAGTCGCCTCACTGCGTTCGGCACTGCCCGATTCCATCGGCATCCACTACGCCATCAAGGCCAACCCGTTCCCACCGCTGGTGCGCCACCTGGCCGGCCTGGTCGATGGCTTCGACTGCGCCTCGCTCGACGAGATGAAGCTCGCCGCCGGGATAAGCGAACCGACACAGAAGATCTCCATCGCCGGACCGGCCAAGTCGCGGGCCGAGCACCGCTACGCGATCGAGGCCGGCATCACCATCAACGCCGAGTCGGTCGGTGAACTGGAACGCATCATGGTGGCGGCCCGCACCACGGGGCGACGTGCCCGCGTCGCCTTGCGGGTCAACCCGCCCTTCGCGCTCAAGGGCTCGGGCATGCACATGGGTGGTGGCGCCCGCCCCTTCGGCATCGACAGCGAGGTAATCCCGAGCCTGCTCGACCAACGCGACACGCTGGCCGAGGGCGGCATCGACCTGGTCGGGCTGCACCTGTTCGCCGGCTCGCAGAGCCTGGATGTCGAGGCGATCGTCGCCACGCTGGATGGCTGGACCGAGCTCCTGCACGAGTGGCACCAGACCACCGGCTTTACCCCGGCGGAGCTGATCATCGGACCCGGCCTGGGCGTCGCCTATCATCCCGGCGACCGACCGCTGGATCTCGACCGACTGGCGCCGGCCTTCGCCCGCCTCGACGAGCAACTGGCCGCGCTGGGTCAGCGTGGCGGCACACCGATCGACACGCGACTGGAAATGGGGCGCTTTTTGGTTGCCGGTGCCGGCATCTACCTGACACGGGTGGTCGACCGCAAGATCTCCCGCGGCACCACGTATCTCGTCTGCGACGGCGGCATGCATCACCACCTGGCACTCTCGGGCAACCTCGGTGCCGTGTTGCGACGCAACTGGCCCGTGATCGCCGTCGACCATCTCGACGACGAGGCCAATGAGACGGTCGATGTCGCCGGACCGTTGTGCACGCCGCTGGACGTCCTGGGCAAGGGCCAGCCCCTGCCGGCACTTGCCCCCGGTGACTGGCTGGGCGTGCTGCAGTCGGGGGCCTACGGGGCGTCTGCCTCCCCGGCGGGGTTTCTCTCGCGCGCCCCGGTCACCGAATACTTGATCTGACCACCGGGCTGGCCAACACTCGCCCCAATTCCCACGCTGCAGAACCCCGCATCCATGTCGCAACCCCCTCACGCCCCGGTGCCGGACACCACCCCGATCCAGTCACCGGCACGCCCCGATCCCAGCCGGCACTTTCGCCGGTTTCTGTTGGTCAATGCCGTGCTGCTGCTGATCTCGTTACTGGCCAACCTGGTCCTGGAGCGGCCGGTGTTCTCGGTGGTGCATGCCTTGATGCTGGCGGCGGTGGGGGCCAGCTGGGGAGCGGCGGCCCGCTGGGGATGGCGCATGGCCAAACGCTGGTATCTGGCGGCATTGATGCCCTATCTGATCAGCTTTGCGTTCATCGGCCAGATCGAGAGCTTCGACATCCTCTGGATGCTGCTCTTTCCGCCGATCGCCGCGTTCCTGGTCGAACGCCCGCGCAGCCTGATCCTGTGGGATGCGACCTTCCTCGCCCTCGTGACGGGCGTGTACACCCTGCACTGGACGCGGCTCTTCCCGCTGATGTACACGGACATCGCCCTCGGCGCGCAGTTGACCGCGCTATTCTTCCTGGCGGTGATCAGCTGGTTCATGCAGGGCTACAAGGCGCAATTGGCCGACGTGCAGCGGGCCTTCCGTCAGCAACTCGAGCGTCAGGTCGATGATGGCCTCCAGCAGATCCGCGGGCTGAACCGGGAACTGGAATCGACTCAGACCGACCTGGTGCGCCTCTTGGGCGAGTTGTGCGAGGCACGCTCGGAGGAGACAGGCAATCACGTCGCCCGCGTGGCCGCCTATGCCCGGCATCTGGCGACACTGGCCGGCCTGCCCGAGCATCACGTCACCTCGATCCACCAGGCCGCCCCGCTGCATGACGTCGGCAAGATCGCGATCCCCGATCGGATTCTCAACAAGCCCGGTCGCCTGACCGACGAGGAATTCCGCGAGATGCAGTCGCACACGCATCTTGGCCACGGCATCCTCAAGGCCTCGGGCCGCCCCCTGCTGCAGGCCGCGGCCACCATCGCCCACGAGCACCACGAACGCTGGGATGGCAATGGCTACCCGCGTGGCCTGTCAGGCACCGGCATCTCGATCGAGGGCCGCCTGGTGGCGATTGCCGACGTGTTCGATGCGCTGTCGTTCAAGCGCGTCTACAAGCCGGCCTGGTCAGACGAGAACATCCGCGACCTGTTCGCCAACGAGCGCGGCCGGCAGTTCGACCCCGACCTGACCGACCTGTTCCTGGGGCATTACGCGGATTTCATTGCCCTGCGTGACCGCACCGGCTGACGCCGCACGCCCACGATCCCGGTCAGGCCAGCAGGCGACGCACCGGGGCAAAGGAGCGGCGGTGGATCGGGCTGGGACCGAGTTCCACCAGGGCGGCAAGGTGTGCCGGCGTGGGATAGCCCTTGTGGCGGGCCAGGCCGTAACCGGGGTGTTCGGCGTCCAGGGCGACGATCTGACGATCCCGGGATACCTTGGCAAGGATCGAGGCCGCGGCAATGGCCGGGTCGGAGGCATCCCCGCCGACCAGGGCGCGGCCCAGCACGGGCAGCTCGGGGCAGCGATTGCCATCGATGTGCGCCCGGTCGAGCGCGTGCCCGTCGTCGAGCAACGCGAGCACGGCGCGACGCATGGCGAGCATCGAGGCATGCAGGATATTGAGCTCGTCGATCTCGGCCACACTCGCCTCGGCGATCGCCCAGCCGGCCGCCCGTTCACGGATCTCGTCGAACAGGGCCTCACGACGACGCTCGGTCAGTTTCTTGGAGTCGTCCAGCAGACGGATCGGGCGGGCGGGATCGAGGATCACGGCGGCGGCGACTACCGGGCCGGCCAGCGGCCCGCGCCCGGCCTCGTCCACGCCGCAGTAGCAACCCGCATGGTCCAGATCGTCAAACAAGTCGGCTTGCGGCATACTCGCGCCCATTCGTTGTTACCACCTATGTTTCCGGGGGCTGCTTGGATTCCGAGACCCATCGCCATCCGCAAGCGGGCCATCCTCACCCGCGCATCCTGATCGCCGCTGGCGAGGCCTCCGGCGACATGTACGCCGCCGAGCTGATGTCGCGCCTGGTCGAGCGCCTGCCCGGCCTGACCGCCTACGGTCTGGGCGGCGCGCAATCGCGCGCCGCCGGCATCGAGACGATCGTCGACATGGACCAGGTCTCGGTAATGGGCCTGGTCGAGGTGCTGCGCCACTACGGCCAGCTACGCGCGGCGATGAACACCCTCATCGAGGCGCTCGATCGCGATCGTCCCGATCTGGTCATCGTGATCGATTTCCAGGAATTCAACCAGCGCCTGGCCAAGGCGGCCAAGGCGCGCGGCATCCCGGTACTGTTCTTCGTCGCGCCGCAGGTCTGGGCCTGGCGAGCGGGCCGCGCGAAAGACTTCGATCGCTATGCCGATCACCTGGCGGTGCTGTTCGACTTCGAGGTGGCACTGTTCGCCCAACACGGCCTGCCCACCACCCACGTCGGCCACCCCTTGATCGAGCTGATCGACCGCGAGGCACCCGACCGGGCCGGAGCCCGCCATGCCCTGTCGTTGTCGGACGATACCCCGGTGGTGGGTCTCCTGCCGGGCAGTCGCCGCGGCGAGATCGAGCGCCTGTTACCGACCTTCCTCGCCGCCGCCGAGCGCCTGCTCGAGGCCGACCCGACACGACGCTTCGTGATGCCGCGGGCCGACTCCATCGATGCCGACTGGCTAAAGGCGCAAATCGCGGCCTGCGCGCCCTCGACGGCACTCCGCGATCGACTGACCGTCACCACCGGCGGTGCCCGTCGCGTCATGGCCGCCAGCGACGCGATGCTGATCGCCAGCGGCACCGCCACGCTCGAGGCCGCACTGATCGGCACGCCGATGGTCATCGCCTATCGCAGCAATCGCCTGACCTACGCCCTGGCACGACACCTGGTGCGCATCGAGCATATCGGCCTGCCCAACATCATCCTCGATCGCGAGGCCGTCCCGGAGCGTCTGCAGGAGGCAGTCACGCCCGAGCGGCTCGCCGAGGACATCGAGCAATTGCTCTCGCCGGACGGCGCGGCCCCTCAGCGTACGGCGTTGCGGGAAATCAGGGCCCGGCTGGGCCAGCAGGGCGCATTCGACCGCCTCGCCGACTTGGCCGCCGGCATGATCGCCGGGAAGGGCTAACCGGTCAGCCGGTTCGGATCGAGCAGCTCGGCGAGCGTGGCCTCGTCGAGATCGGTCATCTCCCGCGCCACGTCGATCACTGCCCGCCCCTCGGCGTAGGCCCGCTTGGCGATCGCCGCACCGGCCTCGTAGCCGATCACCGGATTCAAGGCCGTCACCAGGATCGGGTTGGCCGCCAGATCACGCTCGATGCGTTCGCGGTTGACGGCAAAGCCGGCAATGGCCTTGTCCGCCAGCAGACGCGAGGCGTTGCTACCCAGCGTCATCATCTCGTCGAGGTTGGCTGCCACCACGGGGAACATCACGTTGAGCTCGAAGTTGCCCGATTGCGCCGCCATGGCCACCGCGTGATCCAGCCCCTGGATCTGCACCGCGACCATCGCGACGGATTCGGGCACCACCGGGTTGACCTTGCCCGGCATGATCGAGCTGCCCGGCTGCAGCGCCGGCAGGCTGATCTCGCCCAGGCCGGCCAGCGGACCACTGTTCATCCAGCGCAAATCGTTGGAAAGCTTGTGCAGAAAGGCCGCCAGCCCGCGCAGCGCCGAACTCAGCACCAATGAGTCATCCTGCACGCTCATGCCGGCGGCCGGATGGGCCAGGCGAGTGAAGGGCCGATCGCGCCCGAGATCACGGTTGAGGGCATCGATGGCGGCGTCGGCAAAGCCTTCCGGTGCATTCAGGCCAGTCCCTACGGCCGTGCCGCCCAGAGGTAGGGCGAGATTGCGATCGCGCGCCTGCTCCACGGCGACCCGCCAGCCACGCAGCTGTTCGACGAAACCCTCGAGCACCTGATCGAAGCGGATCGGGGTCGCGTCCATCAGGTGCGTTCGACCCGTTTTGACCACCCCGGCCAATTCGCGCGCCCGGCCGAGCAACACGGTCTCCAGGTGGGCCAGCGCGGGCAGCAGGTCGTGCTCGACCCGCAGTACCGACATCACGCGGATCGCACTGGGGACCACGTCGTTGGAGCTCTGGCTCATGTTGACATGGTCGTTGGGGTGTATGCCGTCATCATTGCCGGCAAGATGGGCGATCACCTCGTTGACGTTCATGTTGCTCGAGGTGCCCGACCCGGTCTGGTAGACATCGACCGGGAAGGCATCGCGGAACTGTCCGTCGGCCAGTCCGGCGATCAATCGATCGGCCACGCCCACGATCGCCTCGGCGCGAGCCGCATCCAGCGTGCCAAGAGACTGATTGCCTCGCGCACAGGCCGCCTTGAGCCGGCAAAGGGCATCGATAAAGGCCACCGGCATGGGCCGACCGCTGACGGGGAAGTTGTCGACCGCCCGCTGGGTTTGCGGACCGTAGAGGGCGTCTGCCGGCAGGCGCACCTCACCCAGGCTGTCGTGTTCGATGCGTTCGGCGGAGTTGGTGGCAGTCATGGCGTCGATGGGGAGGGATCGGGTTGGGACAAGGAAGCGGGACGCCTCGTGCGCCCGCGCCACCGGGTTCGGGATCAGCGGGTAATGCCGCGCTCGCTTTCGCGGATGAAATCGAGCATCTCGCTCAGCGCCGGCTCGGACTCGGCGGCCTGCTCGAACTCGGTCCACACCAGGTCATCACCCTGGCGCTTGACCAGTTGGCGGAAACAGCGGTTGAGCAGCGTGATGGTCTCCGGCGAGAAGCCGCGACGCTTGAGGCCTTCCTTGTTCAAGCCGATGGCGCGGGCGCGGGCCCCGTCGGCCATCACGAACGGCACCACGTCCTTGGAGACCTTGGAAAAGCCGCCGATGAAGGCGTGCGCGCCGATGTGGCAGAACTGGTGCGCGACGGCGAACCCGCCGAAGATGGCGTGCTCGCCCACCTCGACGTGGCCGGCGAGCGAGGCGGCGTTCGCGAGAATGACGTGATCACCCACCAGGCAATCGTGGGCAACGTGGGCGTAGGCCATCACCAGGATGTCCGAACCCAGCCGCGTCAGGCCGCCCCCACCGGCGGTACCCCGGTGAATGGTGGAGAATTCGCGAATGCGGTTGCGATCGCCGATCTCGAGGAAGGTGCGCTCGCCGGCGAACTTGAGATCCTGGGGCACCTCGCCCACGACGGCATGGCTGAAGATATGGTTATCCGTACCGATCCGGCATGGCCCCTTGATCACCGCATGCGACTCGATGACCGTGTTGGCACCAATCTCGACCTCGCCTTCGATGACCGTAAAGGGGCCGACCTGCACGCTCTCGTGCAGACGGGCCTCGTCACTGATGATCGCGCTCGGATGAATCACTCGATCACTTCCTTGGCCACACACTTGACCGTGGCACGTGAGGCCAGCTCGTCGCCCACGTGCGCCGTGCAGTTGAAAATACCCATCCCGCGAGCCATGCGCTTGATCTCCACCCGGATGGTGAGCTGATCACCCGGCTCGACCATGCGGCGGAACGTCACGTCGTCCAGTCCGACCAGCATATAGAGCGCGTTATCCTTCGGCTTGCCACCGTTGGAGCGGAAGGCGAGCACACCGGTCGCCTGCGCCATCGCCTCGGTGATCAGCACGCCAGGCATGATCGGCCGGACCGGAAAATGTCCCTGGAAAAACGGCTCATTGAAGGTCACGTTCTTGATCGCGACCAGGTACTCATTGGGCTTCCAGTCAACCACCCGGTCGATCAGCAGGAACGGGTATCGGTGCGGCAGGAGGTTCATGATCTCCTGCACCATCATGGTGTTGTCTTCGCTCACGAGTCTTCCTCAGGCGTCGGCGAGTCACCGAGCCGTTTTTCAAGTTGTTTCACCCGGCGTGCAAGCCGGTCGAGTTGTTTGAACCGCACCGCATTGCGATGCCAGCGTTCGTTCGTGTCCAGTGGCGTACCGGCCGAGTAGACGCCCGGCCGATGGATCGAGCGCGTCACCATCGACATGCCGGTGACGTGCACGTTGTCGGTCAGGGTGAGGTGCCCGGCCAGGCCGACGCCCCCGCCCAGGGTGCAATGCCGACCGACCTCGCTCGAGCCGGCCAGGCCGGCGCAGCCGGCGATGGCCGAATGCTCGCCGATACGCACGTTGTGCGCGATCTGAATCAGGTTGTCGAGCTTGACCCCATCGGCAATTACCGTGTCGTCGAGCGCCCCCCGATCGATAGTGGTGTTCGCACCGATATCGACGTCGTTGCCGATCACGACGCGCCCCACCTGGGGCACCCGTCGCCAGACCCCGTTGTCCTGCGCCAGACCAAAGCCGTCGGAACCGATCACCACCCCGGGCTGTATCACGCAGCGCGCGCCGATCAGGCTATCGTCGAGCACGGTCACCCGCGCCAGCAGCCGGGTTGCCTCGCCGATAACGACGTTTGAGCCAATCACGCAGCCCGGCCCGATCACGACCTTGGGCCCGATACGAGCACCGGCGCCGACGGTGACCTGGGCATCGATGCGAGCACTAGGGTCGATGGTGGCGCTCTCGTCCACCACGGCGGAGGTATGCACGCCTGCAGGCCTGGCCGGCAAGGCATACAGGCGCTCGAGCACCCGGGCGAAGGCCAGCCGCGGCTGGTCGACGACCAGGCAACACACGGTCTCGGGCAATTGCTCGCGCCCGGCCTCGTTGGTCAGCACCAAGCCGGCCTGCGTCGAGGCCGCCAGATCCGCGCTGCGTCGGTCGCCGTCGTAGTAGCTGACCTGCTCGGCAGTCGCACAGGCCAACGAGGCCGCCCCCGTGATGCGGGTGGCGGCCTCGTCGGGGGCCACATCGATGGCCCCGTCCACGCCCTGGGCGCCAAGCCAGTCGGCGATCTCGCCGACGCTCGCGCTCGTGCTGGCCGAAATACTCACCGTGTGTCAGGCCCCGGCCGGATCAGCGGCCCATCTTCTCGAGACGCTCGAGAACATCCTTTGTCAGCTCGACCCGATCGGCCGAGTAGACCACGCCTTCGGAAAGCACGAGGTCATAGCCCTGCTCTCGCGCCACTTCACGGATGGCGTCGAGCACGAGGCGCTGCAATTTGCCGAGCTCCTCGTTCTTGCGCAGGTTGAGATCGTCACGGAAGTTGCTCTGCTGACGCTGCAGGTCGCGCAGTTTGCGATTGAGCTCGCGCTCGAGGTTGCCGCGATCGCCCTCGTTCATGGTGACACCGTCACGATTGAGACGGCTTTCCATCTCCTGGACTTCCTGGCGAAGGCCGCGCAATTCTTCCTCGCGGGCGGAGAACTCCTGTTCGAGCTTCTGCTTGGCCTGTTCGGCCTGGGGCGCCTGCTCGAGCAGCACCGAGGAATTGACGAAGCCGATCTTGATATCGGCCGCCTGCACGGTCAGCGGTGCAATCAGCGCAATCGTGAGTAAGGCGAATCGTTGAAGCAAGCGAATCACGCGGTCATCTCCTGAAACGTCAAGGCCCGATGTGGGCCGAACGGAAACCGCCGAACGGCGGCCCCCACTCCTGCATGGCGGCACATTATGCCACAGCCCGTCAGAACGACGCGCCGATCGAGAACTGGAAGCTCTGGGTCCGGTCTTCCGGCTCGTCGTTGAGCGGCTGGGCAAAGCTGAACATCAGCGGGCCGACCGGCGAGATCCAGCTCAAGCCCACGCCTACCGACTGGCGCAGCGTATCTGCCTCGAAGTTCTCGATGTCGCGATAGGCATTACCGATATCCCAGAACAGGGACATGCGCACCGAGTCTCGCTGCTCGGTCAGGAAGGGCAGCGGCGAATAGATAGCAAGGCCACCGTTGACCTTGAAGGTGCCACCCATCGGATCGTTGTTGTTGTCGCGCGGGCCGAGCGAGTAGTCCTCGTAACCCCGTACCGAACGAATACCACCGGTGAAGTAGTTCAGGAACGGCGGCACGCCGTCGTAGTAGTCACTCACGCCGGAGTAGTCGTTCTCGGTATCGCCGTAGGCCTTGATCTGACCGACGTTGCCGTGCGCCTGCAGAGTGAACATGTCGGTCAGCGGCAGGTAGAACTCGCCGTCGTACTCGCCCTTGACGTAGGTCAGGTCACTGCCCGGCACGGCCAGCGTCGCCGTGAGGCGGTGGTACTGACCCGCGGTCGGGAACATGTGCCGGTTGCGCGAATCGTAGCGCCAAGAGGGCTTGATGGTGTAGGTGTAGTACTGCTCACCATCAAAGCCCGGGCCCGGATTGTCGTCCACGTCATCCTGCGGACCTGTAACCCAAGTTGGCGAACGGGTCGTCGCCTTGATCTCCTGGCTCTCGACGCCAAAGGCGATCGAACCGTAGGTCAGCTCCGAGAGCGGCACACCGAAGTTGATGTTGCCACCGTAGGAGTCGACCAGGTAACGGGACAACGACAGCTCGGTCCCGTCCTGCTTCTGGTAGAACAGCCCGAAGCCCTGGCTGACCCCGTTGACGGTGAAGTAGGGGTCACGGTAGTTGAACTGGTAGTACTCGCGGTACGAGCTACGTTCGACGTTGATCCCCACTTCCTTGCCGGTGCCGAGGAAGTTCGGCTGGTTCAGGCCGGCGTTGAACAGCACGCCTTCGGCCTGGGAGAAGCCCACACCGGCGGTTAGCGAACCGGACAGTTGCTCGGTGATGTCGTACTCGATATCCACTTGATCCGGCGCGTCAGGCACCGGGCTGACCTCCTGTTCGACCCGCTCCACCGAGGGCAGTCGTTCAAGACGCTGCTTGGAACGATCGAGCTTGTCGCCGGCGTACCAGCTACCCTCCATCTGCCGCATTTCGCGACGATAGACGACCTCGTTGGTGTTGTAGTTACCCTTGAACTCGATCTCGCGCACGCTGACGCGACGCCCCGGCTCGAGATTGAAGTCGACGACAACGGTTTTCTCATCCTCATTGATATCCGGGCGCGGCTCGACCCGTGCGAAGGCATAGCCGTAATCGCCCATGCGCCGACCAATCGCATCGCTGGTGTCGACCACCTGACGGCGACTGAAATACTCGCCCACCTCGACCTGCGTCAGCTCCTCGAGGGTCTCTTCGTTGAGCAGCATGTTGCCGCTATAGGTGACGTCCTCGACCTTGTAGCGCTCACCCTCGGTGATGTTGACCACCACCTCGATGTCCTTCTTGTCCGGCGTGATGGTCACCTGGGTAGAGTCCACCGCGAACTTGAGGTAACCGCGATCGAGGTAGAACGAACGCAGGCGCTCGAGATCGGCCGACAGCTTCTGCTTGGAATACTGGTCGGCACTTGACCAGAAGCGCCACCAGGAAACCGGGCCGAGCTCGAACTGATCGAGCAGTTCATCCTCGTCGAAATCCTCGTTGCCAATGATGCGCACGCGGCGGATGGAAGCCGGCTTGCCCTCGTAGATCTCGATATTGACGAAAACGCGGTTGTCCTCGAGCTCTTCGACCTCGGTCTCGATCTGCACACCGTACTGACCCAGGCTGTAGTAGACGCGCTGCAGCTCGGTCTGCATCTTGTCCAGTGCCCGCTGGTCAAGCACGCGCCCCTGGACCAGGCCGATCGACTTCAGGGCTTCCTGCAGCTTCTCGGTCTCGACCTTCTCGTTGCCGTTGACCTCTAGCGCCGTAATGGTCGGGCGCTCCTGCAGCCGGATCAGCAGCGCATCGTCCGGCCCCCGGCCCACCTCGACATCCTTGAAAAAGCCGGTGTCGTACAACGCCTCGACCACGCGTGTACTGTCACCGGCCTGGAAATCGTCGCCGACCTCGTAGGGGATGTAGGTGAATACCGTACCCGGGGAAATGGTCCGCAGGCCCTCGACCCGGATATCGGTAATTTCGAATGCCTGTGCCAGCGTTGGCAAGAGAAGCAGCGCGGCAAGCGCCAGGGAGGTGCAGCGTTGGGTGATGGTCATGCCGAAAGGCTTTCCTGGTCAGGCGGATGGATTGGAATTCGGGAATACGGCCGAGGCACGGCCGACTCGCCGACCCGGCACTAGGGAAACGTTGCGCGATTCGATAGCGTCTCTGCGGGACCGCCAAGGGGCCAGATGCAAGGCACAGTCCGCCGTGAATGGCCTTGTCCTTCACAAGGACTGCAACGCCGCAGATGGCCCCTTGGCGGCCCGCCCGAAGGGGCTTGCGGGTTTGCCCGCACTCCAGAGATGCTATCGAATCGTGCAGAGTTTCCCTAAGGAAAATCCGGGCTATTGTGGCCCAAGGGGGGCTAGTGCATCAACCGCGCGATGTCGTTGTAGAAAACCACCACCATCAGCAGCCCGAGCAGCAGGATACCCAGCCGGGCAAAGACTTCCTCGAATGCGGCACCAACCGGCCCGCCCTTGATCGCCTCGATGGCGTAGAGGAGCAGGTGCCCACCGTCGAGCATCGGGATCGGCAGCAAGTTGAGGATGGCCAGCGACAGGCTGACCAGGGCGAGAAAACCGAGGAAGGTCGACAACCCCAGCAACAGGCTCTTGCCGGCATACTCGGCAATCGCGACCGGCCCCGAGAGGTTGGCGATGCTCGCCTCGCCCGTGAGCAAACGATGGAAGACCGAAAACGTCAACGTGGTCATCTCCCAGCTGCGCTCGACGGCCAGACCCATGGCCTCGACCGGCCCGGCCCGCTCCAGCAGGAACATCGACTCGGCCGCCTCGGTGTCGAGCGGATGAGCGCCCAGGGCCACCCCGATTCGCCCCACGATCTCGCCATCCACCTCGGTGGCACGTGGCGTAACGACCACGTCCTCACGCCCGGCGTCCGTCTCGATGGTCAATCGAGTCGCCTCGCCCGCTCGTGATCCGATCGCCTCAATCAGCGCCCAGGGGTCCCGGTATTCGCGCCCGTCAATCGCGACGATCCACGAGCCGACCTCGAGCCCGGCGGCCGTGGCGGGCGAATCGGGTTGCACCTCGGCAATCTCGGCATACGCCGGCGCGCGCCAGACGGCGAAACCCACACGCTCGAGAATATCCGTGGGCTGCCGGCCGATCTCCCCGCCCAGCGGATCGAGTTCACGCAGGTCGAGCGTCATCTCCCGGCTGCTGCCGTCACGCTCGATCGTGATCGGCAACGCTTGTTGCTCGATCGCCCCGTTGAGCAGCGACAAACGCAGATCCGACAGGGTCATCACCGGGTCGCCGTCCACGGCACGGATGACATCGCCCTCCTCCAGCCCCGCCGCGGCGAGCCGCGATTCGGCATCCAGATCGCCGACCTTGGGCAAAACGCCCTGGGTGCCCACCATGAACATCAGCCACCAGAACACCAGCGCAAGCACGACGTTGGCGGCCGGTCCGGCGGCAACCACAGCGGCCCGCACCTTCAGCGACTGGCGATTGAATGCCCGGTGGCGCTCGGCCGGATCGACCGCCCCCTCGCGCTCGTCGAGCATGCGCACGTAGCCACCCAGCGGAAACAGCCCGACGCGGTACTCGATCGACTCCCGGCCACGCCGGGTCGAGAAGATCGCCCGGCCGAAACCCAGCGAGTAGGTCAGTACCCGCACACCCAGGCGGCGCGCCACCCAGAAATGACCGTACTCGTGGAAGGCCACCAGGATGCCGATGGTCAGCAGAAAGCCGACCACGCTCAGAAGGATATCCATCAATCAATCAGCCCCTACTGCCGCGCGGCTCCCACGCGTATGACACCACGACGCGGCCCACACCCGCACTTCCCGATCAGCGGCCAACACCGCCTCGATGGTCTCCGGCGCAGCGGAGGCAGAATCGCCGGCGAAGTGCGTCATCGCGGCCTCGAGCGCGGCGGGAATGTCCATGAAGCCGATTCGACGCTCCAGGAATTCAGCGACCGCCACTTCGTTGGCGGCATTCATCACCAAGGGCATGATCCCACCGGCGGCGAGTGCCTCAAAGGCCAGACGCAGGGCGGGAAAGCGCTCGGGATCCGGCGATTCGAAATGCAGCCCGGCGAGCGCACCGAAATCCAGTGGCGCGACGCCCGATTCGATCCGCTCCGGCCAGGCCAGGGCGTGGGCGATCGGGGTCCGCATGTCGGGCTCACCCAGCTCGGCGATGACCGAGCCGTCGACGAATCGCACCATCGAATGGATCACCGACTCGGGGTGAACCAGCACCTCGATACGCTCGGCCGAGACACCGAAGAGGCGGGCCGCCTCGATCACTTCGAGACCCTTGTTCATCATGGTGGCCGAATCGACCGAGATCTTGCGCCCCATCGACCAGTTCGGGTGGGCGCAGGCCTGCTCGGGGGTGATGCCGGCGAATTCGGCCAGCGGCCGCTCGCGGAACGGCCCGCCCGAGGCGGTCAGCACCAGCCGTTCGATCTTGTTGCTGTCGCCCACCAATCCGGCACGGCCGACCACGGCGGCCTGATCGGCGGGCAGGCACTGGAAGATCGCATTGTGCTCGCTGTCGATCGGCAACAGCGTCGCCCCGGCGCGACGCGCCACGTCGAGCATCAGCTCGCCGGCCGCCACCAGGGATTCCTTGTTGGCCAGCAGCACCCGCTTGCCGGCGGCCAACGCATTCCACGTCGACCCCAGACCCGCGGTACCCACGACCGCCGCAACCACGGTGTCGAGCGCCGGATCGCCGGCCAACTCGTCCACCGCTGCCTGACCCACCACCATGGTCGGCCGCTGGGCAGCCGGCAGGCTGGCCAGCCGTTCCTCGAGTGCGGCGCGCCGGTCGGCATCGACCAGGCCGACCGTCGTCGGACGGAATCGCTTGATCTGTTCGAACAGGGGGTCGACTCGCGAGTGGGCCACGAGCACGTCGACGGAAAATCGCTCCGGGTGACGGGCGAGCACGTCCAGCGTGCTCGTGCCGATGCTGCCGGTCGAGCCGAAGATACCGATGCGGGTCTGTGCCACCTCAGCCTCCCAGCAGCTGCATCTGCCACAGCCCCAGCCACCACAGCGGCATGGCGGCGAACTGGCCGTCGAGACGATCGAGCACCCCGCCGTGCCCCGGCAGGATACGACCGCTGTCCTTGGCCCCCGCCTCGCGCTTGAGCCGCGACTCCTCGAGATCCCCGCCGACCGATGCGAGCGCCACCAGCGCGCACCACAGGGCCAGCAGCCAGCTCGGCGTGGCCGCGAACAACGGCAGAATCGCCCCGATCGCCGCGAGCACCGCCACACCGGCCAATCCCCCGACCACGCCTTCGATGGACTTGCCCGGACTAATCATCGGGGCCAGCTTGTGGCGCCCGAATGCGCGGCCGGCAAAATAGGCCAGCGAGTCAGCGACGACCACGACGAGAATGCCGAATACCAGCAACCACTCGCCATCGGGCGCGGAGTGCACCTCGACAAGGGCAAGCCAGAACAAGGGCAGGATGGTGAGCCCGATCAGACGGCGCAGCCAGAACGGCCGGTTGGCCGGGCGTTCGCGGCGATGGCGCAACTGCGCGGCGAACAGCAGCAACCAGGTTGCCGCCACCGCGCCCATGAGCCAGGCGACCTGACCGGCAGGCCAGAGCACCTGCCAGCCAACGGCCAGGGCGACGGTGCCGACCACCCAGGGCCAGATCTGGCACGGGGCCAGCCCGCAGAGACGGAACCATTCCACCGCGGCCCAGCCGACCAGGACCAGCGTGAGGCCGGCAAAGACGCGTTCGGGGGCAAGGAGGATGACGGCGAGCGAGACCAGCCCGGCAATGGTGCCGGTCAGCAGACGAAGCGGCGTGCCGGTCACGTGCCCGCCTCGCTGGAATCGACACTGCCGAACCGTCGGTCGCGCGCGGCGAACCAGGTCAGCGCCCGATCGAATTCGGTCTCGTCGAACAACGGCCAGAGCACGTCGGTGAAATACAGCTCGGCGTAGGCCGCCTGCCAGAGCAGGAAATTGCTCAACCGATGTTCACCACCGGTGCGGATGAAGAGGTCCACCGGCG
The DNA here is from genome assembly GCF_003932495.1 of Guyparkeria sp. SCN-R1. Classification (GTDB taxonomy): domain Bacteria; phylum Pseudomonadota; class Gammaproteobacteria; order Halothiobacillales; family Halothiobacillaceae; genus Guyparkeria. The sequence continues at coordinate 135,744 of NZ_QZMT01000001.1, read as the reverse complement.
GCTGGCCGGCCGTGGCCAACCCGCTCTCGAAGGCGGACTGGAGGGTGTCGAGGTCATCGAGCGCCAGCGGGGAGTCGGCATGCCGCTCGGCCAGACGACGGGCGGCCTGGAGGATGTCCCACTGCCCACCGTAACTGACGGCAATCTGTAACTGGAGGCGGTCGTTGCCCGCGGTGCGTCGCTCGGCAGACGCCATCAGCTCACGGACAGTGGAATCGAGCCGCGCACGTTCGCCGATGAAGCTCAGGCGCACGCCATTCTCGTCGAGTTCGTCGAGCTCCTTCTCGAGGGCGTTGATGAACAGTTTCATCAGCGCATCGACCTCGTCGGCCGGGCGTTTCCAGTTCTCGGAGGAGAAAGCGAACAGCGTCAGGAGGGCAACGCCGCGACGCATGGCCGCGCGGATGGTCGCGCGCACCGCACGGCGCCCGCGCTGGTGGCCGACGGTACGAGGGAGGTGACGCGCACGCGCCCAGCGGCCATTGCCATCCATGACGATGGCCACATGGCGCGGCAGGCGCGCCGGGTCGATCTCGGACACCTGTTCGTGGTCGTGGCTACGCGCCCCCACGTCGCCTCAGACTTCCATCAGCTCTTTTTCTTTATCCGCCACGAGCTGGTCCACCTCGGCAACCCGTTCGTCGGTCAGCTTCTGGATGGTGTCCTGGCCACGACGCTCCTCGTCCTCGGAGATTTCCTTCTCCTTGAGAAAGCCCTTGAGGTCGTTGTTGGCATCCCGACGGATATTGCGGATGGCGATCTTGGCGTTCTCGCCCTCGTTACGCACCACCTTGCCGAGATCGCGGCGACGCTCCTCGGTGAGCGGCGGCATCGGAATACGGATCACGGTCCCGGCAGTCGACGGGTTGAGACCCAGATCGGAGGTCATGATCGCCTTCTCGATCTTGCCCACCATGTCCTTCTCCCACGGGGTGACCGACAAGGTGCGCGCGTCCTCGGCCGACAACTTGGCGACCTGGGAGAGCGGCACGTCGCTGCCGTAGTACTCCACGTGGATATGGTCGAGCACGCTGACATGCGCCCGGCCGGTGCGGATCTTGGAAAGCTCGCTCTTCAGCGCCTCGATACTCTTGTTCATGCGCGAGCGGGCGTCTTTGACGATATCGTCAATCATTCTTCTCGTTCTCCGCTGTCACCAGGGTTCCCACGGCTTCGCCGGCGACGGCGCGTACCAGGTTCCCCGGCTCATTGATGTCAACCACCATCAGCGGCATCTGCTGATCGCGACACATCACGATCGCGGTAGCGTCCATGACGCCCAGCCGCTGGTCGAGCACGGCATTGTACGTCAAATGATCGTAGCGTTCTGCACTGGCATCCAGGGTCGGGTCGGCACTGTAGACCCCGTCCACCTTGGTCGCCTTGATCATCAGATCGGCATTGATTTCCGCCGCCCGCAGGCTCGCGCCGGAGTCGGTGGTGAAAAACGGATTGCCCGTCCCGCCGACCAGCACGACCACCCGCCCCTTTTCCAGGTGGCGGATCGCACGACGACGGATGTAGTCCTCGCACACCGCGTGGATGGATACCGCCGACATGACCCGCACCTTAAGTCCGAGTTTCTCGAGCACGTCCTGCATGGCCAGCCCGTTCATCACGGTCGCCAGCATCCCCATCTGATCACCGGTCACCCGGTCCATGCCCCCACCCGCCAGGCCTTCGCCACGGAAGATGTTGCCGCCACCGACGACCACGGCCACCTCGACGCCCTGGTCCTTGAGCGCCTGGATGTCCTCGCCGAGGCGACTGATCACGGCCGGGTCGATCCCGAATGACTGATCACCCATCAGCGCCTCACCGCTGAGTTTGAGCAGAACACGTCGATAACGGGGAGAGCCGGCAGCTTGCATATCGTTCACCTGTGGGCTGTGAGCTTGCGTGGGACGGACCACTCGCGCCGGGGCGCGGCGGCGTCGGACATTCCTGCGTAAACCCCGTCGGGTGGCGCCGGCTGGCGTGGAACCGGGCGGCGGGGCTTAGGCGGAAATTCCGCGATTCAAAAAAAAGCCGGGGCATGCCCGGCTTTTCGGCAAGGGGATCAGCCCCCTTTGACCTGCGCCATCACCTCGGCGGCGAAGTCGCCTTCCTCTTTCTCGATGCCTTCGCCGACCTCCATGCGCTCGAAGCGAACCACCTTAGCGCCCTCCTTCTTGAGGAGCTGGCCGACGGTCTGGTCGGGATCCTTGACGAACGGCTGGCCGACCAGGGTGATCTCCGCGAGGAACTTGCGGATACGGCCGTCGATCATCTTCTCGACGATTTCCGGCGGCTTGCCGGACTCAGCGGCTTGGGCGCGGAAGATCTCGCGCTCCTTCTCGACGGTGGCCTCGTCGACTTGCGACTCGTCGACGCAGTTCGGCTTGGTCGCGGCCACGTGCATGGCCAAATCGCGCGCCAGCTCCTCGCTGCCGCCCTCGAGCTCGACCAACACGCCAATGCGCTCGCCGTGACGGTAGGCGCCGATCACGCCGCTGGTCGCCATGCGCACGAAACGGCGGATCTGGATGTTCTCGCCCAGCTTGGCGACCAGCGCCTTGCGGCGATCATCGGCCTTTTCCCCGTCGACATCCAGCGCGTTGACCGCGTCCATGTCGGCCGGATCGTCGGCCAGGATCTTGTCAGCGACGCTCTGCGCGAAACCGGTGAAGTCATCACCCTTGGAAACGAAGTCGGTCTCGGAGTTGATCTCGACCATCGCGGCGCTCTTACGATCGTCGCTCATCGCGATGGCGACCTGGCCTTCGGCGGCTACGCGACCGGCCTTCTTATCGGCCTTGGCCAGGCCGCTCTTGCGCATCTGCTCGATTGCGGCCTCGATGTCGCCGTCGGTCTCGACCAGCGCCTTCTTGCACTCCATCATGCCCGAGCCGGTACGCTCGCGGAGTTCCTTGACCAGAGAGGCGGTAATTGCCATGAGCTGTCTTCTCCCGAATCTGTCTTGTACAAAAACAACGGGTCAGGCGACCCGTTGTTCAGAAATCTGCGGCGGAGCGATCGAAACGACCGCCCCACTCCGAGCGGCGATTACTTGGCCGCTTCTTCCTCGTCGGCCACCTCGACGAAGTCCGACTCGCTGACGCTGGTCGCGCCCTTGGCGTCCAGCACGGCATCGGCCACGGCGGCGGTGTACAGCTGGATGGCGCGGATGGCGTCGTCGTTACCCGGGATGACGTAGTCGACACCCTGAGCGCTGTTGTTGGTATCGACCACGGCTACAACCGGGATACCCAGCTTCTTGGCTTCCTTGATGGCGATGTCTTCGTGACCAACGTCGATGACGAACAGGGCGTCCGGGAGACGCTCCATGTCCTGGATACCGCCGATGGAACGCTCGAGCTTGGCGCGCTCGCGAGTGGTCTCGAGGGCTTCCTTCTTGACCAGCTTCGCCAGGCTACCGTCTTCTTCCATCTGCTTGAGCGCCTTGAGGCGGCGAATGGAAGCACGAACGGTGCGGAAGTTGGTCATCATGCCGCCGAGCCAGCGGTGGTTGACGTACGGCATGCCGCAGCGCTTGGCTTCCTGCTCGACCAGGTCACGGGCCGAACGCTTGGTGCCGACGAACATGATCTTGCCGCCGTTACCTGCCAGCTTACCGACGTAGTTCAAGGCATCCTCGAACATCGGCAGCGTCTTTTCCAGGTTGACGATGTGGATCCGGTTGCGCTGACCGAAGATGTAGGGCGCCATGCCCGGGTTCCAGTATCGAGTCTGGTGACCGAAGTGGACACCGGCCTCGATCATCTGACGCATCGTGATTTTAGCCATTGGTAACTACCTGATTATGTTGGGTTAGGCCTCCGCCACATCTGACAGCGCAACCCCGGCCGAACCGTTGGGCACCCCGCGCTGCCATCTTGATGGGCGTGTGGAATTTCCGGGACAGCGCGATCAAGTCACGGCCCGGCGCGCGGAGTATACGGGAGAACGCCGCGAGACGGAACCGCCGAAATCGCCACTGGCAACCGGCTCGCGAACCGGAGGCCCCACCGCGGGCAGGCGATCAGCTCGCGGCGTGCCGCCGCACCACCTCCGCCAGGCCCTCGGCGACCTCGCGCACCTGGTCTCGGGACTCTCCCTCCACCATCACACGGATCAAGGGCTCGGTGCCGGACGGACGCAACAACACGCGCCCCCGGCCGGCCAGCTCCCGCTCAGCTGCCGCCACGGCTTCGACGACAACCGGATCTTCCAGCGACACGGGCCGTTCGATGCGAACGTTGACCAGGGTCTGCGGCAGTACCGTCATCGGCTCGAGCAGCTCGGTCAACGAGCGCTCGCGACGCGCCATCTCCGCCAGCACCTGCAACGCGGCGACGATGCCGTCGCCCGTCGTGTGACGATCCAGGCACAGCAAGTGCCCCGACGACTCACCACCCAAGAGCCAGTGCTCGCGCCTGAGCGTCTCGTGGACATAGCGATCGCCCACCTTGGCACGCAAGAACGGTCGCTCCAGCGCCTCTATCGCCTGTTCGAGACCCAGGTTGCTCATCAGGGTACCGACCACCCCACCGGCATAGCCCTGCTCGATCCGGCCAGCCGCGATTACGTACAGCAGCTCGTCGCCATCGCGGATCACGCCATCGGCATCCACCATCATCACCCGGTCGCCATCGCCGTCAAAGGCGATGCCTAGATCGGCACCCGATTCGCGCACGGCGGCCTGCAGCGCCTCGGGGTGGGTCGAGCCGACCCCTTCGTTGATGTTGAACCCGTCGGGCGTCGCCCCGATCACGTCGACCTCCGCGCCCAGTTCGGAGAACACCCGCGGCGCGACCTGATAGGTTGCCCCGTGCGCGCAATCGACCACGATGCGCAGGCCGGCGAGACTCATGCCGATCGGCACGGTGCTCTTGCAGAACTCGATGTAACGGCCGGCCGCATCACCGATGCGGTCGGCCTTGCCCAACCGACGGTTGTCGATTACCTCGAGATCCTGGTCGAGCATGGCCTGGATTTCGTCTTCGACCGAGTCCGGCAGCTTTTCACCCTGTGCAGAGAAGAACTTCACGCCATTGTCGTCGAACGGATTGTGAGAGGCGCTGATCACCACGCCGGCGGACGCACGCAAGGTGCGGGTCAGGTAGGCGATTGCCGGTGTCGGCATCGGCCCAAGCAGACGCACGTCCACGCCGGCGGCAGAAAAGCCCGACTCCAGGGCCGATTCGAACATGTAGCCCGACACGCGGGTGTCCTTGCCGATCAATACCCGGCGCCGACCGTAACTACCCAGCACCTTGCCGGCGGCCCAGCCCAGCTTGAGCACGAACTCCGGGGTCATGGGGTATCGCCCCACCGCTCCCCGCACACCATCGGTTCCAAACACTCTGCTCACGATCGCGCCTCTCGTCCTTACTTCCCTGCCGGGGCGAGCCTTCGCCCCAAGCAAAAACGCCGGCTGGAAAGCCGGCGCCAATCAATTCGTTCGGGCTGCCCGACATCCCCGGGCAGCGACCCTCCATGTGAAGGGTTCTTACATTGCCGGCTGCTCGCCCTCGTCCTCGGAGCCTTCGGAAACGTCCTCACGGAGCGTCTCGATATCAGCGATGTACGCCGCGAGGTTGTTGATGTCCGCGTCGGACAGGTGGGTCGCCTGCGGGATCATTGCGTAGGAGTATTGCCCCATCTCGGTGCCCTTGCGGTACACCTTGAGCAGAGAGGCAACCTGGGAAGCCGCCATACCCTTGAGCTTGGGCGCATTCATCAGGTGACCACCCTCGCCCTGCTCGCCATGGCAGATGGCGCAGGAGGAGTACAGCGCCTGGCCACGCTCGACGTCGGCCTTGGCAATCTCGCCGCTCTCGGCAGCTTCCTCGGCTTCGGCCTGGTCACCACCTTCGTCACCGTTGCCGCCGGCGTCTCCACCGAACTCGTCGGCGATGTAGGCGGCCAGGTCATCGATGTCCTCGTCGGACAGGCCCGAGGCATTCGGCGCCATGGTGCCGAAACGATCACCAAGACCCTGCTCCTTGAGGTAGTCCTGATCACCGTCGCGGTAGGCAGCCAGCTTTTTGGCTGTCTCGTCCTGGCCCAGGCCGGTCAGCTTCGGGAAGGCCCCGCCCTGACCACCACCGTCGGCGCCGTGGCAGGCCGCGCAGGAAGCGTACTTTTCCTTGCCCGCGGCGACATCGCCGGCGGCGTGAGCCAGCATCGGGGCCGCCAGGGCACCACTGGCGGCAAGAGCAATGAGTGAACGACGCATCTGTTTCATGATTTTTCTCTCAACTGTTGCACCCCGCGGCATCCGCCGGGCTGAAAACACCTCGATGTCACCGACATCGAAAAACGGTGGTCCGGCGGATTGGCGGTGATTTCAAGTCAACCAAATTAACCCCGCCGGGCAAAATATCAGAAAATCCTAATTCGTAACAAGGCAAACGCTTTTATGGCGGGAAAGCCGTGTTTGTGCGTTTGCAGCGATCCACCTCATGCCACACACATGGCCCGCCACACCGCCAGCGCGTCGCGCGTGGCCTCGACATCGTGAACGCGCAGCACCGCGGCGCCACGCTCCGCGGCCAACAGGGCGGCCGCCGCACTGCCCACGGCACGCCGTTCGACCGACTGCCCGGTGGCCTCGCCAATCATGCGCTTGCGCGACATGCCGACCAGAATCGGCGCGCCCAGGCCCGCGAGCTCCTCGAGACGCCGCAGCAATGCGAAGTTCTGTTCGTGGGTCTTGGCAAACCCGAAGCCCGGGTCCACCAGGATGCGTTCGGACGAAATCCCTGCCGCACGCAGACACCGAAATCGTTCGGCGAGGTAGTCCGTAACGTCAGTCACCACGTCGCCGTAATTGGTGCGTGTCGCCATGTCACCGGGTTCGCCGCGCATGTGCATCACGCATACCGAGGCCCCGCTCGCAGCGGCGGCCTCGACGGCACCCGGTCGGGTCAGCGCCCGCACATCGTTGATCAGGCAGGCTCCGGCCTCGACCGCGCGACTCATCACCATCGGGGAACTGGTGTCCACCGACAAAGGGCAATCAAAGCGCGACGCCAGCGCCTCGATCACGGGGATCACGCGGGCCAACTCCTCGTCTTCGGCCACCGGCGTGGCGCCGGGACGGGTCGACTCACCGCCCACATCAATCAGGTCGGCGCCCGCCTCGAGCATTGCCTGTGCCGCATCGACCGCCCGCTCCACGGTATCGAAGCGTCCCCCGTCGGAAAACGAGTCTGGCGTGGCGTTGAGGATGCCCATGATCAATGGGCGTCCCGTCTGCCGCCAGTCCGGACAGGCGCGCGGGGCGGCTGTCATCCGCCGCGCGGGCCTCCCAGCGGATCGCCGCTGGGCGTACGATTGCCGTCATCGGACTCGGATCGGCCGTTATCGTCCGCTCCACCCTCGTCACGAGTGGGCTCGTCGTCCTCCACCTCGTCATCGGTGGTGTCGATGTGGGCGCCCGAGCTCGGCGGCTCGCTACCGGTACCGGAGCCACGCTCGCCCCAGTCCTCGGGTTCGCGCACCGGCCGACGCTCCATCAGGTCGTCGATCTGGCCGGCATCGATGGTCTCGTACTTCATCAACGCCTCGGACATCGCGTGCAGGATGTCCATGTTCTCGACCAGGATCTGGCGGCAACGCTGGTAGTTGCGGTCGATGACGTCCTTGATCTCGACGTCGATCACTTCCTTGGTCTCGTCGGAGAAGTGACCACCCGAGGCCTGACGCCCCATAAACGGGTCGCCATCGTCCTCTGAGTAGTAGAGCGTGCCGAGCTTCTCGGACATGCCCCACTTGGTGACCATGTTCCGCGCGAGCTCCGTGGCCCGCTCGATGTCGTTCGAGGCACCCGTAGTCACCGCCTCGTCACCAAAGATCAACTCCTCGGCGATCCGACCTCCGAACAGGCTGGAGATATTCGACTCGAGCTTGCGCTTGGAATAGCTGTAGCGATCCTGATCGGGCAGGAACATCGTGATGCCCAACGCCCGGCCGCGCGGGATGATCGAGACCTTGTAGACCGGGTCATGCTCGGGCACCAGGCGACCGACGATCGCGTGACCTGCCTCGTGGTAGGCGGTCAGTTTCTTCTCGTCCTCACTCATCACCATGGACTTCCTTTCGGCACCCATGATGATCTTGTCCTTGGCGCGCTCGAGATCGGACATGGTCACGTCCGGCTTGTTCGACCGCGCGGCGAACAGCGCCGCCTCGTTGACCAGGTTGGCGAGATCCGCCCCCGAGAAGCCCGGCGTACCGCGGGCGATCAATGAGGGTTCGACGTCCTTGGCCGCCGGCACCTTGCGCAAGTGAACGTTGAGAATCTGCTCACGACCGCGCACGTCCGGCAGGCCGACCACCACCTGGCGATCGAAACGGCCGGGGCGCAGCAGCGCCTTGTCGAGCACGTCGGCACGGTTGGTCGCCGCGACCACGATCACGCCTTCGTTGCCGTCGAAGCCGTCCATCTCGACCAGCAGCTGGTTGAGGGTCTGCTCGCGCTCGTCATGACCGCCCCCCATGCCCGAGCCACGATGACGGCCGACCGCGTCGATCTCGTCGATGAAGATGATGCAGGGCGCGTGCTTCTTCGCCTGCTCGAACATGTCGCGAACGCGCGAGGCGCCCACGCCGACGAACATCTCGACGAAGTCCGAACCGGAAATCGAGAAGAACGGCACCTTGGCCTCACCGGCGACGGCCTTGGCCAGCAAGGTCTTGCCGGTGCCCGGCGGGCCGACCATCAGCACACCCCGCGGGATGTTGCCGCCCAGGCGCTGGAATTTGCCCGGATCCTTGAGGAAGTCGACCAGTTCGACCACCTCTTCCTTGGCCTCGTCGGCACCGGCGACGTCGTTGAACGTGACCTTGACCTGGTCCTCGCTCATCAGCTTCGCCTTGGACTTGCCGAAGCTCATCGCGCCGCGGCCACCACCGCCCTGCATCTGGCGCATGAAGAAGATCCAGATCGCGATCAGCAGGATGAACGGGAACCACTGGATGAAGATCGTCATCAAGAGCGACGGCTTTTCCGGCGGCTTGGCGTTGATCGCCACGTTGTTGTTCAGGAGATCACCGACCAGGGCACGGTTGTCCGTCTCCGGGCTGTAGGTCTCGAAGCGAGTGCCCGAGCCGGAGGTGCCCTTGATGGTCTGACCTTCAATGGTGACCGAGTCGACGCGCCCGCTCTTCACGTCCTGAATGAACTGTGAGTACGGCACCGCACTCGTGGTGGTCGCGCGCTGATCGAAGCTGTTGAACACCGTCATCAGCACGATCGCGATTACCACCCAGATCAGGATGTTCTTGGTCAAATCGTTCAACGCAACACCTCTGCGTACAGCCGCAAACAGGCGGACATCCCCGATGCCCGCCTGCCCTGGCGAATCAATGAATCGAATATTGTTCGGACAACCTTAACCTTATCTCACGCGCTTGCCGGTTGCCACCAGATAGACCTCTCGCGAGCGTGGCCGAGATGCCTTGGGCTTACGAACCACCACGCGATCGAAGCGCTGACGCGTCTCCTTGACGTACTCGTCGAACCCCTCGCCCTGGAACAGCTTGGTGACGAAAGCGCCTTTCGGCTTGAGCATCCGATCGCAGAAATCCAGTGCAAGTTCCGCGAGATACATCGAACGGGGAATGTCGACCGAATCCACACCACTCATGTTGGGGGCCATGTCGGAAAGCACAAGGTCGACCTCGCTCTCGCCCAGGGCCGCCTCCAATTCGTGCAGCACGGCATCCTCGGTGAAGTCGCCCTGCAGCACGGTGGTGTCGGCGAATTGATCCATGGGAAGCAGATCGAGGGCGAAGACGTGCCCCTTGCTCCCGACCACCTGGGCGGCGTACTGAGTCCAGCCGCCAGGCGCGGCACCCAGGTCGACTACCGTCATGCCGGGGCGCAGGAAACGGTCACGCTCGTTGAGCTCGATCAGCTTGTAGACGGCGCGCGAACGCCAGCCCTCGCGCTGGGCCTTCTGCACGAACTCATCACGGAAATGCTCGGTGAGCCATCGTTTGCTGCTGACCGACCGCGCCATGAGGCCTCCGGGTAGGACGTTACTAGGGAGCGGGATTATCCCCCATCGCCCCCGGCGACCCAAATCGCGGCGATCTAACGCGCGACCGGGTAACCCTGGTCGCGATACCGCGGGGACACGTCGATCGCATGGTCGCCGGAAAGACCGGCCTCGGCCCGACCTCAATGATGGTGGTGATCGCCACCATGGCTATGGCCGGCAGGACGCTCCCCGCGCGGGTGCACTACCGCCTCGACCGTCTGGGTGCTGCCATCGTCGAAGCGCAACTCGATTGGGATGCGCTGACCCTCGGTGGGCGCCTGCTCGGGCCCGATCAGCATGATGTGCAGCCCGCCGGGCGCCAGCGCGACCGACTCGCCCGCCGGCACCTCGATACGATCCTGGCGCACCATCCGATGCATGCCATCCTCGTTGAACGATCGATGCAACTCCACCGTCTCGAAGCCGGGCGCGTCGGCCTCGACCACGTTTACGGGCGTCTCACCGGCGTTGTGCAGTTCCATGAACGCGGCCGTGGCGTAGGCGGCCGGCGGCGCCAGCACCACCCACGGCTCATGGACCTCCAGTTCGGCGGCGGAGGCCGGCAACGTCATCACGGCGGCAAACGTGGCGGCGATCAGGGTTGAGAGACGTTTCATTCGGGGCTTACCTCAGATAGGAATGACGGGATCATCGTGACGATCCGGTCAGGATCATGCGGGCCGGGCAACAGGGCCAGCATGCGTCCTTGCGGGTCGATCAGGCGAAAACCGGTGTCGTGGTCGACACTGTAGCGCCGTTCGCCCGGCGCGTGCTTACCGATGCGATAGCCGGCCTTCACCGCGCCAGTGACCGCGTCGATCGCCTCGCGCGATCCGGTCACCGGCACGAACTCCTCGGAGAAGAACGCGGTGTACTTTTCAAGATGGGCGGGCGTGTCACGCTCCGGGTCGACCGACAGGAACACCACCTGCCAGTCGAACGGCGACGAGCCCTCCTGCAGCGCCGGCAGGATCTGGGACAGCTGGCCCAACTCGGTCGGGCAGATGTCGGGGCAGTAGCTGTAGCCGACGTAGAGCAGGGTCCACCGGCCATCGAACAGCGCCGATGTGCCCACGGGGCCGTCGACGCCTTCGAGCATCCTGTCGGGCACGGGCATGGGCGCCTCGGGGGCACGCAGCACCAGCGGCTCGGGGCTCTCGTAGCCGGCCAGCGGATTATTGGCCCCGGCGTTCTCGGCATCCGGCTGACAGCCGGCGAGCAACAAGACGAGGACGAAGGGCAGGAGCAGAACGCGCAGCAACATGGTGTTGGTCATTGGTCCGAGGGAGTCCAGAGCGGTAAACTGCCGGGTCATCCACGGTGTTGCAATGTGTGATTTCACACAGCCGCCTACCTGATTCCCGGAGATTCCCGACGACATGAACCTTACCGCCCGACAGCGACAGTACCTTCGCGCCGAAGCACACCACTTGAAGCCCGTGGTACTCCTCGGCCAGCACGGCCTGACCGAGGCGGTACTCCTCGAGATCGAACAGGCACTCGAGATCCACGAGCTGATCAAGGTGCGGGTCCCGGGAGTCGAGCGCGAGGAGAAACGCGAGATCATTGACGCGATCACCGACGCCACCAAGGCCACCCTGGTGCAGACGGTCGGTCACATCGCCGTGCTGTTCCGCCCGCGCGCCAGCTACTCGGACTTCAACCTGCCCAAGCCGGGGAAAGCTGGCCAGCGATGATCCCGCTGCTCGGGCCGGATCCGTGGGCCTTCCCACCGGTCACCAGCGCCCTGACAGAACCCAACGGCCTATTGGCCGCCGGGGGTGATCTGTCGGTCGAGCGACTGGCGACGGCCTACCGTCGCGGCATCTTCCCTTGGTATTCCGAGGGCGACCCCATCCTCTGGTGGAACCCGGACCCTCGCACGCTGTTCACCCCCGAGCGGTTCCACGTCTCGCGCAGCCTGGCCAAGTGGCGCCGCCAGCAACGCTACCGAGTGACGGTCGACACGGCGTTCGCCGCGGTGGTAGACGGCTGCGCTGGGCCGCGCCGAGGCGACCCCGGCACGTGGATCGTGCCGGCCATGCGCCAGGCCTTCGTCGAGCTACATGCCGCGGGAATCGCCCACTCGGTGGAGGTCTGGTCGGGCGACGAACTGGTGGGCGGGCTGTTCGGCAGCCGCATCGGCCGGGCGGCCTTCGGCGAGTCCATGTTCAGCCGCGCCCCCAACGCTTCCAAGTTCGCGCTGGCCGCCATTCTGGTGGATGGCCTCTGGGGACCGATCGACTTTCTCGACGCCCAGTTCACCACCGAGCACCTGCTCGGACTGGGTGCCGAGGAATACCCGCGCTCGGTGTTCACGCGCTGGTTGGACGAGGCGGCTCGGGCGAATGGCCCGGACGAGTCGCCGACCGAGTTGGCGGACAAGTTGTGATAAAACATGGGCGCCAGTTAGTGCACTAAGCAAGCGCCGCCGCCCCGCCCGGCCCACTTCTCTAGGAACGAGACACCCCATGCCAGCCGACACCATGGGCATCCTGCTGACACTGTTGCTGATCTCGGTCGTGGCCGTGGTCGCCCTGCGACGTCTGAACCTGCCCGCAATCCTCGGCTATCTCGCCGTCGGCATGCTCGCCGGGCCGCACGCGCTCGGGCTGGTCAAGGACATCCACGACATCCACCTGATCGCCGAGTTCGGCGTGGTGTTCCTGCTGTTCATGCTGGGGCTCGAATTCTCGCTCTCGCGACTGATCGCCATGCGCCGGGCAGTCGTCGGCATGGGCGGGGCACAGGTGCTGCTCACCGCCGTGATCACCGGCGGGGCGGCACTGATGATGGGCTTTTCCCCGGCCGCGGCCTTCACGCTGGCCGGGGTGATGACCGTCTCCTCGACGGCGATCGTGATTCGCCAACTCGGCGAGCAACTGGAGGTCAATTCCCGACACGGCAACAACGCCGTCGGCATCCTGCTGTTCCAGGACCTCGCGGTCATCCCTTTCCTGATCGTCATCCCCGTGCTCGGCGTATCGGGGCCGGAGGGCGACGCGGGCAACCTGACCCTCGAGATCACGCTCACCCTGGCCGCGGGCGTGCTCGCCGCCATCATCCTGTTCTTCGGGGGACGCTGGGTGCTGCGCCCGCTGTTCCGCGAGATCGCCAAGTCCCGCTCGGCCGAACTGTTCACCCTGGCCGTCCTGCTAACCGTGCTCGGCGCCGGCTGGCTGACCAACACCGCCGGCCTGTCCTGGGAACTGGGCGCGTTCCTCGCCGGCATCGCCCTGTCCGAGACCCAGTACAAGCACCAGATCGAGGCCGACATCCGGCCATTCCGCGACGTGCTGCTGGGGCTGTTCTTCATCACCATCGGCATGATGCTTAACGTCGGCGGCCTCGCCGAGATCGGCCACTGGGTATTGATGTTCCTGGCCCTGCTGATCCTCGCCAAGATGGCGATCATCTTCCTGATCGGCCGGGCGATGGGTGAAGCACCCGGCGTGGCGCTGCGCTCGGGCCTGGTCCTGGCCCAGGGGGGCGAGTTCGGCTTTGCCATGCTCTCGATCGCCAGCCCCGATTTGATGACCGACATGGAGCACCAGATCGTACTGGGCACGGTGATCTTCTCGATGGTGCTCACGCCGATTCTGGTCAAGTACAACGGCGTCATCGCCAAGCGACTGGTGCCGGGTTATGCGAAAAGCCGGCGCGAGCACAACATCGAGGTGCGCGCCGATGCCAGCGACGTATCCCGGCACGTGCTCATCTGCGGCTTCGGCCGGGTCGGCCAGAACGTCGCCCGCCTGCTCAAGAGCGAAGGCATCGACTACACCGCGATCGAGGTCGACCCGGATATCGTCCAGCAGGCCAACGAGGCCGCGCTGCGGGTGTACTTCGGCAACTCCACCCACCTCGACATCCTGCAGTCGGCTGGCCTGGACCGCGCTCGCGCCGTGGTGATCAGTCACCTCGACGATGCCTCGACCATCAAGACCATCGAGGTGATCCGCGGGCACAACCGCGATATCCCGGTGATCGTGCGCACCCGCACCGACGAGCACCTCGACCGCATCCACGAGGCCGGGGCCACCGAGGTGGTCGCCTCGGTCTACGAGATGAGCCTGGCACTCGGCGGGCATGTGCTGCGCACGCTCGACGTGCCGCTGGCGAAGATCCTGCGCCAGATCCAGGAAATCCGTCAGGCCGATTACGCCCCATTGCGCCACACCTTCCACGGCGACCGCGCCCGGGACGAAAACGACTTCGCCCTGCTCGCCCCGCGCACCCTGAAGAACGTGGCGCTGGTGCCGGGCGCCGCGGCGATTGGCAAGCGACTCGGCGCGCTCTTGACCGACCACGACGACGTCGTGGTCGACGCCATCAATCGCCACGGCATCCGCGGCGAGAGCCCCAGCGACGAGGTCGAGCTACAGGAAGGCGACGTGCTGACCCTGTATGGCTCGCCGGAGACCCTCGACACCGCCGAACAATTGCTGCTCACCGGCCGGCCCGACTGACGGTCGGGGAAGGAAAATTGGAAATGTGCCGGTATTTCACTAGGATGGGACTATCGATGAAACACACCTGATCCCGATATCAGGGGAGGCAAGCGACATGATCGCCAATGTGGATAGCGGCTACAGCAACGTGGCGGCCGCCGACGGTATGCTCTCGACACCGTCCAATCAGCAGACGGCCAACCCGAGCGCCCAGACCCGTAACACGCCGGTCGAAAACCCCGTTGAAAACCGGGTCAACGGCGGTGAGCCAACTGCCGCGGCGCAGAACCGTGCCGGTGACGAGCAACAGGACGGCGGCCCGGGCAGCATGATCGACGTACGCGCCTGATCCAATCGGGATTGACACAAGGCAGCGACAACCGCTGCCTGGGAATGCGGGCTACGGCCCGCATTTTTTTGTCCCCGCAACACCGACGACCCGCAGCGTCGTCACCAACCCCGTCGCCCGTGCAGCCGCGCGGCAAATGGGCGACAATCGCGCCTTTCGAATCCGACCGCCTTGATACACGCCGGCCCCACGGGGCCCGCCTTGACCACGATCCGCAACCGACTCCATGAGCGACGCCAAGCAGTCCATCGCCCAGCCCGCCGATCACCGCGACCCGATCTATCTACGCGTGCACACCGAGCTCGGCCGAGCACTGGCCACGCGCCTGGCGGCCGTGGCCGCGGACCGACCGGTACTCGCCGTGCTGCCCGACAGTCGAGCGGTCAACGACACCCGTGCCGCCCTGGCGTTCCTGGGCATCGACGCCAGTATCTTCCCCGACTGGGAAGTCCTGCCCTACGACCGCTTCTCGCCGCACCAGGACCTGATCTCCGACCGGCTTTCAAGGCTATGGCGATTGCCCGGCGAATCGCGCGGGCTGACCCTGATCGCCGCGCCCACCCTGCTCCAGCGCCTGCCGCCACCGGCCTTTGTCACCGGCCAGGGCATGGTCCTCGAGGTCGGGCAGCGCCTCGATCGCGAAGCCTACCGTCACCAACTCGAGGAGGCCGGCTACAGCCTGGTCTCGACCGTCGAACAGCACGGCGAATACGCCTTGCGTGGCGGGCTGATCGATGTCTTCCCGATGGGCGCCAACGAACCGGTGCGCATCGACCTGTTCGACGACGAGATCGAGACCCTGCGTCACTTCGACCCCGAATCGCAGCGCTCCACCGAAACGGTCGAGGCCATCACCCTGCTGCCGGCCCGCGAATACCCCCTGACCGACAAGGGCATCGCCACCTTCCGCCAGAACTGGCGCAACACCTTCCCCGGTGACCCGACCAGCGCCCCCATCTACAAGCAGGTGTCGGAAGGACTGGTACCGGCTGGCATCGAGAGCTACCTGCCGCTGTTCTTCGAGTCGACCGCGACGCTGTTCGACTTCCTGCCGGACTCGGCGCGCCTGCTGTTGTTCGACGGCGTCGAGCGGTCCCTCGAAGCCTTCGTCCACGAGACCAGCGAGCGCTTTGCCCAGCGTGCCGGCGACATCGATCACCCCATCCTCGCCCCCGAGGCGCTCTACCAGACACCGGACGAGTTCGGTGAACATCTCAAGCACCTGCCGCGCTGGCAACTGGTGGCCGGCTCGGACGAGCGTTTCCCGCAGGCCGCCGACATCGGCGACCGGCCGCTGCCCGACCTGACGGCCGGCAGCGCCGCCCAGCCGGCGGTGATCGAGCGTTTGGCCGAGTTCGTGCGCGGCTTCGATGGTCATACCCTGCTGGTCGCCGAGAGCAGCGGTAGGCGCCAGGCCCTGGTCGAGCAGACCAACGCCGCTGGCCTGAAACCGCTGGGCATCAAGGGTTGGGACGAGGCCGACAAGGCACCGGTGACCATCGCGGTGGCCGAGCTAGAGCACGGCGCCATCCTGCCGACGGCCGGCCGACCGGTGGCGGTGATCAGCGAGACCAACCTGTTCGCCGAACGAGTCGCACAACGGCGAGCCAAGTCACGTCGCGGTCGTGACGCCGATGCGATCATCCAGAACCTCGACGATCTCGCCATCGGTGCGCCCGTAGTCCACGAGGATCACGGGGTCGGCCGCTTCCAGGGATTGGTCACACTTGAGATGAACGACCAGCAGCAGGAATACCTGCTGCTGACCTACGCCGACGACGACAAGCTCTACGTACCGGTCTCGAGTCTCGAGCGGATCTCGCGCTACACCGGCGGGGCCGAGGAAACCGCCCCGCTGCATCGGCTGGGCTCCGGACAATGGGAAAAGGCAAAGAAGCGCGCCGCCCAGCAGGTGCATGACGTCGCCGCCGAGCTCCTGGACGTGCATGCACGCCGGGCCGCGCGCAAGGGCACCTCGCTCAAGGTCGACGAGGCCGACTACCACCAGTTCGCCGAGGAATTCGCCTTCGAACCGACCGACGATCAGCGGCTGGCCATCGAGCAGGTGCTGGTCGACATGGCAGCCGGCCAGCCGATGGACCGCGTCGTCTGTGGCGACGTCGGCTTCGGCAAGACCGAGGTGGCGATGCGCGCGGCCTTCGTCGCGGTCGAGAACCACGCCCAGGTGGCCGTGCTGGTGCCGACCACGCTGCTGGCCGAGCAGCACTTGCGCAACTTCCGCGACCGCTTCGCCAACTGGCCGGTGACCATCGAGAGCCTCTCGCGCCTGTCGGGTGGCAAGAAGACCGCCGAGTTGCGCGAGCGGATCAAGGCCGGCAAGGTCGATATCGTCATCGGCACCCACAAGCTGCTGCGCGATTCACCCGAGTTCGCCAACCTCGGGTTGGTGATCATCGACGAGGAGCAGCGCTTCGGCGTGCGTGACAAGGAGCGGCTCAAGGCCCTGCGCGCCGAGGTCGACCTGTTGACCCTGACCGCCACGCCCATCCCGCGCACGCTCAACATGGCGCTCTCGGGCATACGGGACCTGTCGATCATCGCCACCCCGCCGCGCGAGCGACTAGCCGTCAAGACCGTGATCCTCCGCTGGGACGAAGTACAGATCCGCGAGGCAATCCAGCGGGAACTCAAGCGCGGCGGGCAGGTCTACTTCCTGCACAACGAGGTCAAGAGCATCGACCGCATGGCCCGCCTGGTCGAGGAGATCGTCCCGGAGGCACGCATCGGCGTCGCCCACGGGCAGATGGGCGAGCGCGGGCTCGAACAGGTGATGTCGGACTTCTACCACCAGCGCTTCAACGTGCTGGTCTCGACCACGATCATCGAGTCGGGGATCGACATCCCCACGGCCAATACGATCCTAATCCATCGCGCCGATAAGTTCGGCCTGGCCCAGCTCCACCAGTTACGCGGCCGAGTCGGCCGATCGCATCACCGGGCCTACGCCTACCTGATCACCCCGGAACCGGGCCAGCTCACCCCGGATGCGCAGAAGCGCCTCGAGGCGATCGCCGCGCTCGAGGATCTGGGCGTGGGCTTCACACTCTCCACGCACGATCTCGAGATCCGCGGCGCCGGCGAGCTGCTGGGCTCCGGGCAGTCCGGGCAGATGCACGAAGTCGGTTACCGTTACTACATGCAACTGCTCGACCGGGCGGTCGCCGCCATCCGCCAGGGGCGTGAGCCGGCACTGGACGCGCCGATGCAGAACATCAGCACCGAGGTTGAGCTGGGCGAGCCTGCGCTGATCCCCGAGGACTACGTCGCCGATGTGCATACCCGCCTGACACTGTACAAGCGCCTGTCGACGGCGACGGACGACGAGGCGCTCAACGAGCTCAAGGTGGAGCTGATCGACCGCTTCGGCCTGCTGCCCGAGCCGGTCGTCGCCCTTGTCGAGACCCACCGGCTGCGCATCCGTGCCCGGCGGATCGGCATTACCAAGCTCGAGCTCACGGCCCGGGGCGGCCGCCTGATCTTCGGCGAGAACGCCCGCATCGACCCGGCCAAGCTGGTCGCCGCCGTGCAGGCCGCCCCGGAGACCTATCGACTGTCGGCCGACACCCTGCGATTTAACCGGGAAATGCCGGCGCTCGACGAGCGCCTGAAGACCATCGAGGCCATCCTGCAGGACCTCGCCCTGCCCGAGCCCACGAAGTCCAACACATGACCGACTCCAGCAAAAACGACGCGCCCAAGCGCCCTGCGCGCACTGCCCCGCTGTGGCGACGTGTCGCGGCGCTTTTCTACGACATGCTGTTCGTCATCGCCGTGGTGATCCTGGCGACGTTCATCGCCCTGGTGTTCACCGGCGGCGAGCCCGTCCCACCGGAAGGGCCAATCCAGTGGTTGTTCCGCCTCTACCTACTCGCCTGGATCGCGGCCTACTTCGTGTTCTTCTGGTGCCGATTCGGCCAGACGCCCGGCATGAAGGTCTGGCGCCTGCTTCTGATCCGTGAGCGCAGCGGCGCTTGCCTGGGGCCGATGCTGGCGCGCTTCGGCTTCGGCGTGCTGAGTCTCGCGACACTTGGCCTGCTGTTCTTCGCCGCCCGCCGCGACCCACAGCGCCGCAGCTGGATCGACGATCGCCAGGCCATGCGGATAGTGCAGTTGCTGCCCGGCGGCTGAGACAATCCAGCCGACCCCACAGAGAGCGAGCCAAAAAAAGAAAGGCCCCGCGGACTCATGTCCCGGGGCCTTTGGTTTGCCTCGCGAGTTTTGCCCCGGCAATCAACCGGGGGCCGTCGTTCAGTCCGCCTGGTGGCGCAGGAACGACGGAATGTCGATGGTGTCGAGGTTGATCGCGGTGTTGCCGCGATGGGCGGTGCCGGCGTAGGCCTGCTGGACCTCGGCGTGCGACGGCTCGCTCGACTCGTTCGACTCCTCGCGGCGAGCATTGTCGATCACCACGCGCGGCTTGCTCGACTCGGCGTTGACGTTCTTGATCCGAGACAGCCCGGTGGCCACCAGCGTGACGCGCAGCTGACCGTCGAGCTCGTCGTCGACTGCGGTGCCCACCTTGACCACCGCCTCGTCGCCGGCCAACTCCTGGACCATCTCGCCGATCTCCATGAACTCGCCGATCGACAGGTCGCCGTTGGAGGTGACGTTGACCAGGATGCCCTCGGCGCCGGTGAGGTTGATGTCGTCGAGCAGCGGGCTGTGAATGGCCGCTTCTGCTGCCTCGGCGGCGCGATTGTCGCCGGTGCCGATGCCGGTGCCCATCATGGCCGTGCCCTTCTCGGTCATGATCGCCCGCACGTCGGCAAAATCGAGGTTGATCTCACCCGGACGGGTGATCAGCTCGGAGATACCGGCCACGGCGGTGAACAGCACCTCGTTGGCGGCGGCAAAGGCATCACGCAGGGCGGCCTGCTTGCCCATCACTGCGGTGAGCTGGTCGTTCGGGATGACGATCAGCGAGTCGACGTTGTCCTCGAGTTCCTGGATGCCTTCCATGGCCACGCTAGTGCGCTTCTTGCCCTCGAAGGAGAACGGCCGGGTTACTACCGCGACGGTGAGGATGTTCATGTCACGGGCGATCTGGGCGATTACCGGCGCCGCACCGGTGCCGGTGCCACCACCCATGCCGGTGGTGATGAACAGCATGTTGGCGTCGGAGATTGCCTCCTGGATCTGCTCGCGATCCTCGAGGGCGGCCTGGCGGCCCAGTTCCGGGTCGGCGCCTGCGCCGAGACCCTTGGTGATGTTCGCGCCGATCTGCAGTTGCGACGGCGCGTTGCTCTTCACCAGCGCCTGGGCATCGGTGTTGGCACTGATGTACTCGATGCCCTCGATGTGTTGCGTGACCATGTGGGCCACGGCGTTGCCGCCGCCCCCACCAACACCGATAACCTTGATCTTGGCGCTTTCGGTCTGCATTTCGGCCATAGTCCAGTTGCTCATGGTGTCATCTCCTTCTCTCGCGTGGCATTCAGATAAGTGGTGTGAATCAGAAGTGATCGCGGAACCAGCCCTTCAGGCGTTCCAGAACATTTCCATGGACCGTTGCCGGTCCATGGGCCGTTTGTTCGCGGGCCTGTTGCAGCCCGTGCAGCATCAAACCAATCCCGGCGGCGTTCGCCGGGTCCCCCAAGGCGTCCAGATTGCCGACCACACCCTGGGGGGTCCCCAGTCGGGCCGGCATCTGCAGAAAATCTTCGGCCAACTCGACGAAGCCCGGCATCTGTGCCGTGCCGCCGGTGAGCACCACGCCGGCGTTCACCAGGTTCTGGCAACCCGACTGGCGGATCTCCTCCTGCACGTAGGAAAGGAGCTCCTCCACCCGTGGGCGGACGATGCGCATCATCGTCTCCTGCGGAATGCGCCGCGGCGGGCGACCGGAAACCCCCGGCACCTCGATGGCACGTGAGGCTTCGCGCTCGTCCAGCGCACCGAGGTTGGCGTGGTTGATCTTGATCTTTTCGGCCTCGGCCGGCGGCGTGGTCAGGCCGTAGGAAAGGTCGTTGGTGATCTGCTCGCCGGCGATCGGCAGCACGGCGGCATAACGCAGTGCCCCGCCGGTATAGATCGCGATATCCGTGGTGCCACCGCCGATGTCGATCAGCACCACCCCGAGTTCGCGCTCGTCGTCGTTGAGCACGGCGCGGGCCGCGGCAATCGGCTCGAGGATGGTGCCCTCGACATGCACGTCACAACGCTCGACGCACTTGATCACGTTCTGCACGTTGTTCGCCGCCGAGGTGACGATGTGCACGTTCGCCTCCAGCCGATGGCCACTCATGCCTTGCGGTTTGCGGATACCGTCCTGCCCGTCGATGCGGAACTCCTGCGGCTCGCAATGCAGGATCTGCTGGCCATCGGGGATCTTCACCGCCCGGGCCGACTGGATCACCTGGCTGACATCGCCGTCGGTGATCTCGCGCCCCCCGGTGCCGGTCATCCCCTGCGAGTCCAGGCTGCGGACGTGATCGCCTGCGACCCCGACCCATGCCGACCCGATCTCGCAGTCCGACAGGGCACTCGCCCCGTCGATCGCGCGGCGAATCGCCATCGAGGTGGACTCGATATCGACCACCGAGCCACGCCGCAGCCCCTTGTTGGTCGGATGCGAGCCGTAGCCGATCAGGCTCAACCGCCCGTCGCCGTCGCATTCGCCAACGAGGGCCGCCACCTTGCTGGTGCCGATGTCGAGTCCGACAACGAACTCCCGCTCTCCTTTTCTCAACGCGCTCATGCTGTGTTTCTGCCCTTGATTGCCATGGTTTCGGTTCGTTCCTGGCTCCAAAACATCCTTGTCAGTCGTTTGTTGTCTTTTCGTTCGTTTCGCTGTCCGCCTCGCGCCAGGCCACGGCAAAGCCGTTGCTGTAGCGCAGGTCGATGCGCTCGACCCGGTCCATCTTCCCGGCCAGCGTGTCCGGGTAGACGTCCAGCAATCGCTGCAGTCGTGCCTCCAGCGATTCCTGCCCGGTGTGGATCACCGCCCCGGAGGCGAGCGCGAGACTCAGCGAGCCGCGCGGGCTCATCGTCACGCCCACGAGTTCCAATCCGACCGTGGCCAGCACCGGCTTGAGGCTGGTGTAGCGTTCCCAGACGGCCCACTGGCTTCCGGTCGGTCCGGCCAGCCGCGGCAGGCTCAGATCGACGGGTCGCCGCTGTGGGGCGAACACCGCGCCCGAAGCGCTCAGCAACCGGTCCCCGTTCCAGGCGGCGATCGGCTGATGGGTCTGCAGACTCACCAGCAGCCGATCCGGCCATTGCCGGGTAATACGCACCTCGGTAAGCCAGCCGTCCTCGAGCAATCGCTCGCGCAACGCCGCGATATCCACACTCCAGATCCCCTGTCCAAGCGCGGGCCACAGTTCCTGACGGGCCTGCTCCTGGGTGACGAAGCGATTGGCCCCGTCGATCTCCAGTGCCGCCACCGGCGACTGGAGCTTGAGCCAGACCCGCTGAGAGACCAGTGCCACCGCGGCGACAAAGGCCAGCCACAGTCCGATCCGCCAGGCCCAGCGCAACACCACCCGCAGGCCCGTAACGAACGCCGTCCAGCGCTCGCGCCAGCTCGGCCCGCGGGGCCGTACCCGGGAGGCACGTCGCGTTGTCATCAAACCGCTCCATCAGCCGACTCACCTCCCGTGGACACCCCGGCCGGGTGGGGCCGGCTGCCCAGGGTCTGCTCGAGAATGGCGACACACAGCCCCGGAAAGTCCATCCCGACCGCGTGCGCGGCCATGGGTACCAGCGAATGACTGGTCATCCCGGGGACTGTGTTTACCTCGATCAACCAGTGCCGCCCCTCGGCGTCGCGAATGAAATCAACGCGGCCCCAGCCTCGGGCACCGATCAGGCCGAATGCCGCCCGGGCCGCCTCGGCCAGCCGGGCCTCTTCCTCGGCCGAAAGGCCACAGGGAATCCGGTAGCCGGTGT
The DNA here is from genome assembly GCF_003932495.1 of Guyparkeria sp. SCN-R1. Taxonomy (GTDB): domain Bacteria; phylum Pseudomonadota; class Gammaproteobacteria; order Halothiobacillales; family Halothiobacillaceae; genus Guyparkeria. The sequence goes on along the minus strand of NZ_QZMT01000001.1, from coordinate 113,002 downwards.
CCTCGGCCTCGTACTTGGCCTGGTAGTCGTAAAAGGCATGCTCGGCGCTCGCCTCGATCCGGATCGCCGGCAGGCTCTGTTCGCCGAGGATCGCGACCGTGTACTCGCCACCGGCGATGAACTGCTCGACCATCACCTCGCCATGGGCGGCGGCCTCGCGGAACGCCGGTTCGACACCCGCCGGGTCATCGACCTTGCTCACGCCGACGCTGGAACCGTCCGCCGTCGGCTTGATAATTACCGGCCAACCCAGCGCCTCGGCGGCCTCGCGTGCCGCGGAGAGGCTGTCGACCATGGCAAAGGCGGGCGTGCCCAGTCCCGCGCCCTGCCAGATGCGCTTGCACATCACCTTGTCCATGCCAATGGCCGAGGCGGCCATGCCGCTGCCGGTGTAGGGCATCTCGGCCAGTTCCAGCAGTGCCTGAACCTGACCGTCCTCGCCGCCACGACCGTGCAAGGCGATAAAGACCCGATCGACCCGCTCGGCCAGCAGGCGATGGCCCAGTTCCTGGGCACCGGCGCGATCCAGATCGACGCCGATCGCATCCACGCCGCGGGAGATCAATGCCTCGTGGACGGCCCGACCGCTGGCGAGCGAGACCTCCCGCTCGGCCGACCAGCCGCCCATCAGCACCATCACGCGCCCCAGGGCTTGTGCTTGTGCCTGTTGTGCCTGCTCGTTCATGCCCGGTCCTCCCAGTGCTCGAGCAGCAACCCCGGCAGGCTGCCGACATTGCCGGCACCCAGCGTCAGGACAATGCCGTCTTCGCGGACCATGTCGTCGATCACCTCGACCACCTGGGCCGGCTCGGCGACAAAGACCGGGTCGACCTGGCCGCGGGCACGGATCGCCCGGGCCAAGCTGCGCCCGTCGGCACCGGCGATCGGCTGCTGCCCGGCGGCGTAGACCTCCATCAGGATCAGTTGGTCCACCTGCGAAAGCACCTCGACGAAGTCCTCGAACAGGTCGCGGGTGCGGGTATAGCGATGCGGCTGGAAGATCAGGAGCAGCGGCTCGTCCGGCCAGGCATCGCGCACCGCCGCCAGGGTGGCGGCAACCTCGCGCGGGTGGTGGCCGTAGTCGTCCAGCAGCATCCGCCTGCCATGGGTGAAGGCAAGCGAGCCGCGCCGCTCGAGGCGACGTCCGACGCCCTTGAAGCCGGCCAATGCCCGGACGATCGCCTCGCCCTCGACGCCCAGATCGTGGGCCACGGTAATCGCCGCCAGGGCATTCAGGATGTTGTGCCGTCCCGGCATCGCCAGGCGGCAATGCCACGACTCGCCGCCCGGCAGGCTGACCTCGAAGCTCGACTCGAAGCCGTCACTGTGGATGGCCGTGGCGCGCACGTCGGCCGGCGCGTCGATGCCATAGGTCAGCACCTGCCGACCCACCCGGTCGACGATGCTCATGGTGTGACTGTCATCGGCACACAGCACCGCCAACCCGTAGAACGGCAGGTTGTGCAGGAATTCGACGAAGTGATCGAGCAGGCGCGAGAAATCGTTGTCGTAGGTCTCGAGGTGATCGGCGTCGATATTGGTGACCACCGCGACGTGCGGCTGCAGGTGCAGGAAGGAGGCATCCGACTCGTCGGCCTCGGCGAGCAGGTATTCACCCCGGCCGAGGCGCGCGTTCGAGGCGCTGGATAGCAGCTTGCCGCCGATCACGTAGGTGGGATCGAGCCCCGCCTCGGCCATGATCGCGGCCAACAGCGAGGTGGTGGTGGTCTTGCCGTGGGTGCCGGCGACCGCCAACCCGATCCGAAACCGCATGATCTCGGCGAGCATCTCGGCACGACGCACCACCGGCATGCGCCGCTCGTGCGCCGCCAACAGCTCCGGGTTGTCCGCGGCGATCGCGGTCGAGACTACCAACACGTCGGCCCCGGCGAGATTCTCCGTGGCATGACCGATGAACACCTCGATGCCCAGCTCGCGCAGGTGCCGCACCGCCGGCGATTCGTTCATGTCCGAGCCGGACACCACGAAGCCCAGCGTGTGCAGCACCTCGGCGATACCGCTCATGCCCGCCCCGCCGATACCGACGAAGTGCAGGTGGCGCACCTTGCGCATGCGCACCTGGGCGACCGGGGCGAAATCGGCTGTCACTGCATCCATTACCGGCCCTCCCCGGATTGATTGTCTGGTTGGTTGTCTGGGGTTTTCCCGGCGATCACGTCCTCGCAGATCGCCGCGATCCGCGCGGTGCTGTCGGGCACGGCCGCCTCGCGGGCACGTGTCGCCATGTCGAGCAAGGCGGCCCGGTCGGCCAGCAGCGGCTCGAGCAGGCGTGCCAGGGTGTCGACGTCCGCCTCGCGCTGGTTCAAGAGCCGAGCGGCACCCTGATCAACCAGCCAGGCGGCATTGAATCGCTGGTGATCGTCGACGGCGTGTGGGAACGGCACGAACAGTGCGCCGATACCTGCAGCGGCGATCTCGGCAACGGTCATGGCGCCCGCCCGGGCGATGACGAAATCCGCCCAGCCGAAGGCCTCGGCCATGTCGTCGATGTAGCCCGATACCTCGTGACGACTGTCGGCACCCCAAGCGGCAGACTCGTAATGGGCGACTGCCTTCTCCAGGTGACGTGGCCCCGCCTGGTGACGCACGATGAGATCGGTTTCCTGGCTGATCCCCGCCAGGGCCTGAGGCACGGCCTCGTTGAGCGCCTGGGCGCCCAGGCTGCCGCCGAGGACCAGCACGCGCACCGGCCCACCACGACCCTCGAACCGGCTTGCCGGCTCCGGCAGGGCGGCGATTTCCGCACGCACGGGGTTGCCCACCACCTGGCTTGAGGCCAGCGCCTTCCCGAAGGCCTTCGGGTAGGCCGCCAGCGTCACGCGGGCCAAGCGGGAGAGCACCCGGTTGGTCAGCCCGGCAATGGCGTTCTGTTCGTGGATCACCAGCGGCCGGCGCAACAGCCAGGCCGCAAGTCCGCCCGGCCCGGCGGCAAAGCCGCCCATGCCGATCACCAAAGCGGGGCGGTGACGGCGCAACAGCCGGCCGGCCTGCCAGACGGCGTGCAGCAGCCGCAAGGGCGCTGCCAGCCGGGTGGCCAGCCCCTTGCCGCGCAGGCCGCCGATTGCGAGGTAGTCGATCGGGTAGCCGGCCTCTGGGACCAGGCGCGATTCGATGCCGCGCTCGGTGCCCATCCAGCGGATGGCGTAGCCGCGCTCGGCCAGTGCACCGGCCACCGCCAGTGCCGGCACCACGTGCCCGCCGGTACCGCCGGCCATGACGTAGATCACCGCGCGGCTCACCGGGTCACCTCCCGCACATCCTCGATACCGGCCTCGGCCATCGCCCGGCTGGCCTCGTGGTGTACGCGCAGGATCAGGCCCATGGCGAGCAGGGTCGCGACCATCGCCGAACCGCCGTAGCTGATCAGCGGCAGGGTCAGGCCCTTGGTGGGCAGCAGCCCCATGTTCACGCCCATGTTGATCAGCGTCTGCATGCCGATCCAGGTGCTGATGCCCCAGGCCAGCGCCGCGCCGGTGTAGTGCTTCACCGCCCAAGCCATGCGCGCGATCACGAAGCCACGCCAGACCAGCACCCCGTAGAGCCCCAGCAACGCGATGACGCCGAACAGGCCAAACTCCTCGGCGTAGACGGCGAAGATGAAATCGGTGTGCGCCTCCGGCAGATAGGCGAGCTTCTGCACGCCCTCGCCCAGACCGCGGCCGAACAGCCCGCCGGTACCGATGGCAATCAGGGCGTTGACCAGCTGATAACCGTCGCCGAACGGGTCGGCAAAGGGATTGGAGAATGACAGCAGACGATCGACCCGGTACTGGGCCGAGAACACGCCGACCACGGCCAATGCCCCGCCGGCGGCCATCAACATCAACATGGTTTGCAGCTGGGCGCGCATCAGCCAGGCCATGGCAAAGAGTGTCGCGCCGAGCACCAGGGTATTGCCGTAGTCCGGCTGCAGCAGCAGGAGCGTCGAGGCGAGCATGATCACGGCCACCGGGGCTGCCATGCCGCGGATACGCGTCTGTACCTTCTCCAGGTGCACACCGAGATAGGCAGCCATCCAGACGATCATGCCCAGGCGGGCAAACTCGCTCACCTGGACCCGCATGAAGCCCAGATCGATCCAGCGCGTCGCGCCGTTCACGGTGTGTGCCACCCCCGGGATGAACAACACGGCCAAGGACAGGATCGAGGCGATCAGGATCACATTGCGCAGGGCCACGAAGTGGCGCAACGGCACCATCAGCAGCACCGACAGCGCGATCAAGCCGACGACCACCGCGCCTGACTGACGAATCAGCAGACCCCGGCCGGCTGCCGCGGAATCGCCCATGCCGAGGGTGGCCGATGCGACCATCACCAGGCCGATCGACAACAGCGCCAGCAGCGCGATGAGGAGCGACCGATCCAGGGAAATGCCGCTGGTGGCATCTTTTGCTCCGTCGACCACATTGCGATCGGCGAGCCATTGCAGACCCTGGCTGCCCAGGCGTCCAAGCGATTGCCAACCGCGGGCGTTGAGTTGCCACAGGCTCATGAGGCCACCTCCACGGACACCTGCGCCGGTACATCACGCGGGTCGCAGATCGACTCGGCCGCCCGGGCAAAATGCTCGCCGCGATCGGCATAGCCGCGGAACTGGTCGAAGCTCGCACAGGCCGGGGACAGCAACACCACTACCTGCCGACCTGGCGATACCCGGGCAGAGGCCTGCTCGGCGGCCCAGGTCACGGCGGCCTCGAGCGACTCGCAACGTGCGATGGGCAACGTGCCCCCGGCGACCGGGACGAGCGCCGATTCGATCCGGTCGGCATCGACGCCGATCAGCGCCACGCCCAGGGCGTGGGTCTTGAGGGCCGTGGCCAGCTCGTCGAAGGACTGACCCTTGGCCTGCCCACCGACGATCACTACCTGGCCGGCCACGCCGCCCGCGGCCAACCCGTCGATGGCGGCCACGGCAGCACCGACATTGGTGGCCTTGGAGTCGTTGATGAAGCGCACCTCGCCGCCATTAACCGGCCAGCGGCAGACCACCTGCATGCGATGCGGCAGGCCGGTGAACGTGGCCAACGCGGCGCGCAGGGCCGCCCCGTCGAGCGCGGCTCGACCGGCTACGGCCTCGACCAGCGCCAGGGCAGCCAAGGCATTCATGCGGTTGTGAGCCCCCGGCAGGGAAAGATCCTCGCCGGCGAACAGCACCTGGTCGTCGCGGCAAAGGGATTCGCCATCGGCATCCAGGTAATAGCGATGCTCGGCGCCAAGCGAGTCGTCGCTCGCCCCGGCGGAAAAGGTCACGACCCGAGCGCCACTGTCGGCCGCCATCGACGCGACGCGCGCATCGTCAACATTGATCACGGCCGTCTCGGCATGGACGAGGATCTTTTGCTTGAGCGCCGCGTAGGCCTCGATCGAGCCGTGCCGGTCGAGGTGATCGGCACTGATATTTAATACGGTCGCGGCCCGTGCGCGGATGGCCTCGGGATCGCAGGCCTCCAACTGGAAGCTCGAGACCTCGAGCACCAGGATATCGCCCGATTCGGCCAGCAGGTCCAGGGCCGGGGTGCCGTAATTGCCACCGATGGCCACCCGGTAGCCCGCGGCGGTGAGCAATTCGGCGGTCAGTGCCGTGACCGTGCTCTTGCCGTTGGAACCGGTGATCAGGACATAGGGCACCGGGGCGTGGCGCAGGGCGACGGCAATGTCGCTCTCCACCGGGATGCCGCGACGGCGCGCCTCGTCCAGAAGCCCGGCCAGCGGTTCGGACGCGGGGTTCAAACCCGGGCTCAACACGATGCCGTCGAGTGCTTGGAGGTCGGCCGAGTCGAGCATGGCCGCGCCAATCTCCCCGTCGAAGACCGTGCCGACGCCGAATGCCTCGAGCCAGGCGGCGCGCGGGGCGCTCGCCCCGCGGGTGTCGGCGGCGACGAACGACTCGCCACGACGAGCGAAGAAGCGCCCCGCGGAAAATCCGGTCTGTCCCATGCCGACAATCAGCTTCATCAGCGCACCTTCATCGTTGCCAGGCCGACCAACACCAGAATCACGGTGATGATCCAGAAGCGCACGATGACCTTCGGCTCGGGCCAGCCCTTGAGCTCGAAGTGGTGATGGATCGGCGCCATGCGGAAGATGCGCTTGCCGGTCAGCTTGAACGAGGCGACCTGGAGCATCACCGAGACGGTCTCGAGCACGAAGATGCCGCCCATGATGAACAGCACGATTTCCTGGCGGACCATCACGGCGACGATGCCCAGGGCCGCACCCAGGGCCAGCGCACCCACGTCGCCCATGAACACCTGGGCGGGGTAGCTGTTGAACCAGAGAAAGCCGAGCCCCGCACCGACGATCGCGGCGCAGAAGACCACCAGTTCGCCCACCCCGGCGATGAATGGCAGGCCGAGGTAATTGGCGAACTCGTAGTGACCGGTGACGTAGGCAAACGCGCCCAATCCGCCGGCGACCAGGACGGTGGGCATGATCGCCAGCCCGTCGAGCCCGTCGGTGAGGTTGACGGCGTTCGAGCTGCCGACTACCACGAAATAGGTCAGGATCACGAAGCCGAAGCCCAACGGGATCAGGGCATCCTTGACCAGCGGGATCAGCAGACTGGTCTCGGCCGGCGTCTCGGCGATCGAGAACAGGAAGACGGCGGCGACCAGCGCGATGACCGACTGGCCCAGGTATTTCCAACGCGCGGCCAGTCCGTCGCTGTTGCGACGCGAGAGCTTGAGGTAGTCGTCCCAACCGCCGATCAGACCAAAGCCCATGGTGGTCAGCAGCGCGACCCATACATAGACATTGCCGAGGCTGCCCCAGAGCAGCATCGACACGGCAATCGAGATCAGGATCAGCGCCCCGCCCATGGTGGGCGTGCCTGCCTTGGCCAGATGGGTCTGCGGGCCCAGTTCGCGGATCGGCTGACCCGCCTTGACGCTTTGCAGCCAGCGGATAACGAACGGGCCAATCGCCAGCGAGATCAACAACGCCGTGGCCACGCCCAGCATCGCGCGGAACGTCAGGTATTCGAATACGCCAAAGAAGCTGGCGTACTGGGTCAGCCATTCAGTCAGCCAGAGCAGCATCTCGCCCTCTCCCTGTGGTTTTATTGCCGGTCCCCGGCGTGATGCCGATCTCCCGTTCGAAGGCCTCGCGGACCCGTTCGATGTGCATGAAGCGTGAGCCCTTGAGCAGCACGGTCACGGCCGTCCGGCCGCGGTCGGCCAGGCGCTGGCGCAATGCCTGGGTGGCCGCCTCGCTGTCCTCGACCACCTCGAGCGAGTCGGCCGGGCCACCGGCGGCCTCGAAACCGGCGGCGAGCGCCGCGGCCCCCGGACCGACCGCGATCACCCCCTGGAGTTCCTGGCCAGCGGCGAACTCGCCCAACTGGCGGTGCAGTAGCTCGTCCTCCGAACCCAGCTCGCCCATGCTGCCGAGCACGGCAAACCGTGCCCCGGGCTGGCCGGCCAGGTAACCGAGTGCGGCCCGCATGGACTCGGGGTTGGCGTTGTAGCTGTCATCGATCAATCGCCAGCCGTTGGCGAGCACCACAAGACCCATCCGACCGGCCGGCGGGTGGAAGGTGGACAGCCCGGTCGTGATCGCCTCGACGGGCGCACCCGCCAGGCGTGCCAGCCCGATCGCGGCGAGCAGATTGGCAGCGTTGTGCGCACCGGCCATGGGCACGGCAAGGCGATCGAACACCGGCTGACTGCGTTCGGTGACCGACAGCTCGTGGGCCGTCGCATCGTATTCGCCGAACCAGGTTGCCCATTCACGATGGCAGGGATCGAGCGTGAAGGTCTCGGCCTGCGGCGCGGCCTTCAGCCACTGGTCGGCGCCGTTGGAATCCAGGTTGATCAGCGCTCGGGCCGCGGCGGGGCAGTGGCGATAGATCTCGCCCTTGGCCTCGATGATGCGTTCGACCGAGCCGAACTCGCCTACGTGGGCACGACCGGCCATGGTGACCACGACGATGTCCGGGGCGACCAACTCGGTCAGCCGGGCGATCTCGCCAACGTGGTTGGCACCCATCTCGACTACCGCAAAACGCGTTTCGGGCGCCCAGTCGAGCAAGGTCAGTGGAACGCCGATGTCATTGTTGAGATTACCGCGGGTGGCCGCCGTGGCGCCGATCTGACCCAGCATGGCGGCTAGCAGTTCCTTGACGGTGGTCTTGCCGCTGCTGCCGGTGATCCCGATCACGGTCGGATCGACCGCCTCGCGCCAGCCCCGGGCCAACCGCCCCAGGGCGGCGAGCGTGTCGTCGACGATCACCTGTGGCAGGGCACAATCCGGTTGTTCGCGTTCGACCAGCGCGGCGACCGCCCCCTGTTGGGCCGCCTGGTCGATGAAGCCATGCGCATCGAAGTTCGGGCCCTTCAGGGCGACGAACAGTCGGCCACCCAGCTCGGCGCGGGTGTCGGTGCCGACGCCGGCTACCGGCACTCCACCGTCGGCGGTCGGGGCCAGGCGTCCCTCGGCCCAGCGGGCGATCTGGTCGAGCGTGGCCCGAATCATGGCGCCACCTCCCGTGCCTGTTCGCGAACCACCAGACGGTCATCGAACGGGCGTACCTGGTCGCCGACTTCCTGGCCGGTTTCATGGCCCTTGCCGGCAACCAGCAGGCAATCGCCCGGACGCCCGTCGGCGAGCCGGCGGATACCGTTGGCAATCGCCTCCTGCCGATCGACGAGGCGTTCGACCTCCGCGGGGTGCGTCATGCCGGTCAGGATCGCGTCGATGATCGCCTCGGGCGATTCACTGCGCGGGTTGTCACTGGTGACGATTACCCAGTCGGCCAGTCGTTCGGCCACGGCTCCCATCAGCGGGCGCTTGCCGGTGTCGCGGTCGCCGCCACAGCCGAAGATCACACCCAAGCGGGCGCCATGAGGCAGCCCTTCACGCAGGCTGGCAAGCACGTTCTCCAGGGCATCGGCGGTATGGGCGTAGTCGACCACGGCAGTCATGCCGCGACCGATCACAAAAGTTTCCATCCGGCCCGGCGGGGTCTTGAGCCGTCCCACATGGTGGGCAAGGGCATCGAGCGTCTCGCCCACTACCAAGCGCGCGGCCAGCGCGGCGAGCAGGTTCTCGGCATTGAAGCGACCGGCCAGCGCCGCCTCGAGCTCGGCCCGTTCGCCGAAGCCGCTGACTGCTAGTCGCATGCGGCCCGACTCCGGGGCCTCGAGCACGCCGGTCAGGCATGGGCGGCAGTCGGTCGAGCCGGCCGCCGGGGCCAGCGAGTAACACAGCTGGCGTGGCGCGTCATCTCGGGCGGCGAGTGTGTCGAGCATTCGCGCCGTCGCCGACTGGTCGGCATTGAGTACCGCCTGGCGCAGGCTCGGCAAGGCGAACAGGCGGGCCTTGGCCCCGAGGTAGGCCTCGACGTCGCCGTGATAGTCGAAGTGGTCCCGACCGAGGTTGGTGAACACCCCGGTGCGGATGGGCAGGCCGTCTACCCGGCCCTGGGTCAGGGCGTGGGAGGAGACTTCCATGACGATCTCGCGCGCGCCCTCACGGACCAGTTCACCGATCAGGCGCCAGTTTTCGATCAGTCCCGGCGTGGTGTTGGTCGTGGACTGGTACTCCGCTCGCGGCGACCACAGCCCCCAACCCAGCGTACCGATCACCCCGACGGGCTCGCCGTCGAAGCCGATCAACCCGGCGATCAGGTGGCAGACGGTGGTCTTGCCGTTGGTCCCGGTGACCGCGGTAATCGCAACCGCCTCGTGGTTCCAGCCATTGGCCTGCATGATCAGTTCGGCGATCGCCTCCTCCGGGCGGTCGACCAGCACCACGCCCTTGGCCGGCGTAAGCCCGGCACCAATGACTCCGGCCGCCCCGCGGGCCAATGCATCCGCGACGAACCGATCGGCATCGTGCGACTGGGTTTCGCGGGCATAGAAGAGCGTGCTGGCATCGAGATCGCGGCTATCGTCGCTGATCGCACGCACCCGACGATCTGGGGCGCCGGCATGACGCAGCCGGGCAATCTCTCGCAAACCGATTTCGGGGAATGCCACGCGCGCCATGTCAGCCAGCCTCCCGGGATCGATTGGAGTCGGCCACCACGGACGGCAGGTCCCCGGCAATCTGCCCGGCAGGCAGTTCCGGCAGGTTGTCCGGGCGGATATTGAGCATGCGCAGCGCACCGCTCATCACCCGCTGGAAGACGGGTGCGGCGACATCGCCGGCATAGACCTTGCCGGCATTGGGCCGATGCAGGACGACGACCAGGGCCAGCCGCGGATCGCTCGCCGGAGCCAGGCCGGCAAAGACAGTGTTGTAGTCGGTTCGGGAGTAGCCGCCCTCGCCCAGGCGTCGCACGGTGCCGGTCTTGCCGGCAACCTGGAAGCCGGTTACGGCAGCCTCGGGTGCGGTGCCGGTCGGCGAAACCACGGAACGCAACATGCCGACCACGCGGTCGGCTACTTCGGGCTCGAACACCGGCCGCGTTTCGGGTGGGTCGTCCAGGCGCAACAGGCTGGGTGCCACGAACTGACCGCCATTGCCTAGTGCGACATAGGCCGAGGCCAGTTGCAACGGCGTAACCGCCAGTCCATAGCCGTAGCTGTGTGCGGCCGTGTCGGCCACACGCCAGTCGCGCCACAGGCTGAGCGAGCCGGAGGCCTCGCCCGGGAAACCCACGCCGGTGACCTGCCCGAAGCCCAGCCCCCGGTAGGTGTTCCAGATGACCTGGGCCCCGAGGTCCTCGGCCAGCATGCTCGCACCGATGTTGCTCGATTTCTCCAGCAGGCCGGTCATGTCCAGCGTGCCGTAATTGCGGTGATCGTGGATGGTAAAGCCACCGACCCGACGATAGCCCGGGGCCGTGTCGACGGTATCGGACGGCTGCCATCGACCGCTGGCGAGCGCAGCGGCCACGGTAAAAGGCTTGACCGCCGAACCCGGCTCGAACTGATCGACTATCGAGTGGTGACGGGTAAGCGACGGGTCGATCGCGGCCCGATTGTTCGGGTTGAACGACGGCGCACTGGCCATGGCCAACACCTCGCCGGTGGCCACGTTCATCAGGGTGGCCGATCCACCCAGCGCATCATGCTCCTCGACTGCACGCGATAGTTCGCGATACGCAAGGTATTGCAACCGCCGATCGATGGAGAGGGCGAGATCCTGCCCCGGCCGCGCGGCCTGAACCACGCCCAGGTCGACAATCTCGCGACCATCACCGTCCTTGAGGATGCGTCGCTTGCCCGGGGTACCGGCTAGCAGCTCGTCGAAACTCAGCTCGATGCCGGCCAGCCCCTCGTCGTCGATATTGGCAAAGCCCAGCAGCGGCGCGGTGACGTCCGCGGTCGGATAGAAACGCTTGTATTCACGCTTGAGACCCACGCCCGGCAGCTTGGCCGCACGCACCGCCTCGGCGAGGCTCGGGCGCACCTGGCGGGCGACGTACAGGAACCGGCGCGAGCCGTATTCACGTACCCGCCGCTGCAACTCGGCGGCAGGCTGATCGAGGATTTTCGCCAGCCGGGTGACCGCCTCGGGGTGGGCGCCGATCACCTTGGGGTCGATCCAGATCGCGTGCATCGCGACGCTGATGGCCAACGGCTCGCCGTGGCGATCGGTGATCATGCCGCGATGGGCCGCAATGGTCTGTACGCGCTGTTGGCGATCACCGCCCTGCTCGGCATAGAAATCCCGTTCGGTGACCTGCAACTGCACCGCCCGACCGAGCAGCATGACTGCCGCGAACGCAAACACCATCAGCACGACACCCGCACGCCAGCGCACGCCCAGCCAGGTGGCCCAACGGGTAATAAATGCCCAGGCCGCCTTCATCGGAACACCACCGTGATCTGATCCTCGGCCGGCGGACGCATGCCGAGGTCTTCAGTCGCGATACGTTCGATCCGCCCCTGGGCGGTCAACGTGCCCTCTTCGAGCTGCAGCTCGGCATAGGTCCCTTCGAGACGTTCGATGCCGTCCCGCGCCACGGCGATCTGCTGGGTCAGTCGCCGATCCTCGGCCACCAGCACCACCACCGCGAGGGCGCTCGAGACAACCAGCACCAGCAAGAAGAGATTGACCGCCCTCATGACGTGCGCTCCGCGACCCGCATGATCGCGCTGCGTGCACGCGGGTTCTTGGCGGTTTCCTCGCGGCCGGCGCGAATGGCCTTGCCGACTTTCTTCAACGCCACCTCGCCGACCGGGTTGCCGAAGAAATCCTTGCCGGCCGTGCTGTGATCGCGGATGAAGCGTTTGACGATACGGTCCTCGAGCGAATGGAAGCTGATCACCACCAGCCGGCCACCCGGCGCGAGGTGCTCGAGCGCCTGCTCGAGGGCCCGGGTGATCTCGTCGAGTTCCTTGTTTATATAGAGCCGGATCGCCTGGAACGTGCGGGTGGCCGGATGCTTGTTTGGGTCGCGCCTCGGGATGGCCGCGACGACGCAATCCACGAGGTCAGTCGTGCGGGTCAGCGGGGCTTGCTCGCGACGGTCAACGATGCCGGCGGCGATCCGACGGGCGAAGCGTTCCTCGCCGAGCCGGAACAGCACGTCACGGATCTCCTCTTCCTCGGCGACCGCCAGCCAGTCGGCCGCCGACGGCCCGTGGCTTTGGTCCATCCGCATGTCCAGCGGACCGTCGAATCGGAACGAAAAACCGCGCTCGGCCTGATCGAGCTGCGGGGAGGACACGCCCAGATCGAACATCACGCCGTCCACCGGCTGGTCGATGCCGTGCTCGGCCAGGGCCTCGCCCCAGCCGGAAAAGGAGGCCTTGATAAAGGAGAAGCGAGAATCCTCGTCGGCGAGCCGGGCCGCACTGTCCGCGGCTTCGGCATCGCGATCGAAACCGACCAGTCGCCCCTTCGCGGATAGCTTCGCCAGAATGGCGCGGCTGTGGCCGCCACGACCGAAGGTGCCATCCACATAGATGCCAGCCGAGTCGGTGACCAGGTTATCAACCGCCTCGTCGCGCAGCACCGTGTCGTGGCTGGCATCGAAGGTCATAGCGACAGGGTCTCCAGGGCCGTGGGCAGTTGGTCGTCCTCGTCGGACTGGTCGAGGAACTCCTCGGTCATCTGGCTCCACAGTGGCTGCGACCAGAGCTCGAGCTTCTTGCCCTGCCCGACCAGCACGGCCGGTTTTTCCAGCTTCGCGTGGGCGCGCAGCGCGGGGGGAATGACAATACGGCCGGCCGAGTCGAATTCGACCTGGGTGGCGTGACCGATCAACATCCGCTTGATGCGGTTGGCGGTCTTGTTGAAGGACGGCAGGGCATCGATCTGTTTCTCGATTTCCAACCAGGTCGCCAGCGGGTAGATAAGGAGGCAGTGTTCCTGCGTGTCGATGGTGAGGATCAGTTGGTTCTCATCTTGGGCAAACGCCTCCCGATGACGCGTGGGCATGGCCAGGCGACCTTTGGCGTCGAGATTCAGGTTGGTGATGCCTCGGAACACTTTTTCCCACTTTTTCCCACTTTTCTACACCTGCGCGCACTATAGCCCCAGGCAACAGGGCTATCAAGCAAATGGCGGCATTTTTCTTTTGACCACAAGGAGTTAGCCAACAAAGGAAGGGAAATCGGGACGCTGTTTCCAGATAAAAACAGGGGGTTACCGCGCATAGATAACAAAGCGCACGAGGATGTGCGCAGCCGCATCCCGGCGCACCGAAGTGCCGGTGGGGGAAAGTGGGAGGAAATCGGGTACGGGTGCCGCGCGTGGAGTCGAGCGTGTCCGCCAAGTCGGCAGGGCTTCGATCAGCCGCGTTCGCCGGCGGAAACGGGACCGTTCCGCCGAAAACACAATAATGGGGTGGAGTCAGCCGGTAAGCCGGGTTCTGTCGTGGATTGCCATTCATCTGGGCGCGACGTCACCGTCGCGCTCGAGCAGCCTACCCGGGAACAGCGCGGGCCACGCCATTGTTCCCCTATTTGGCCTTGCTCCCGGTGGGGTTTACCGTGCCACGACGTGTTACCACGCGTGCGGTGCGCTCTTACCGCACCCTTTCACCCTTACCTGTGCCACCTTGCGGTGGCCATCGGCGGTCTACTCTCTGCTGCACTTTCCGTCGACTCGCGCCGCCCAGGCGTTACCTGGCACCGTGCCCTATGGAGCCCGGACTTTCCTCGACGTTCACGAGGAACGCCGCGACAATCTGGCCAACTCCGGCGGCGGAGTATAAAGAAACCGCAGGCGGTGTCGAGGCGAGCGTGATTCGAGCGCCGTCATCCAGGGGCGAGTCCGGTAGACTTCGAACACCGAAACCGTTCAGATCACACCCTTGCCTCGAGCCCAGCCATGCCCGAATCGCTCCCCGCCCCTCTCGACACCCTGTGCAGCCAAATGGCCGAACCAGCCACCAGTCGCGTGGACTGTGATCAGGCCGCAGACGTGATCGACTGGTACTACGAACAGGCTTGGCAGACCGATCGCATCGCTCGTGACGAACTGCCGTGGCTACTCGACTGGATGCGTCATTGCCACGACCCGCGCCGATTCGAGATCGGCGACGGTCTCGCCGTGACCCTTATCGGCGAGGGGCAATTGCAGGAAGCCAGCGACCTGGCCGAGGGCTTGCTGGGCGAGGCCTGGGACGCCGGATTGACGCACACCCTGGCCCTGGCCCTGGCCGCGCGGGGGAAGGTGGCAGAGGCAACCACCCGACTTCGCGATCTGGTCGCCCATCCGGAATTCGCGACCCTGCCGCCGGAAATCGCCACCCAGGTGCACCTAGACCTGGCCACCCTGCTCCGTCGTCAGGGGAGCCTGTTCAAGGCCATCCCGGTCCTGACACAAGCCGTGGAAACGGCCGCCCGCTGCGACGATCCGACGTGGTTGGAACACGCGGCCGACACCCTGATAGAGCAACTGGTCGAACAGGGCGGCGCCGAAGAGGCCGTGGAGATTCTCTCGCCCCATCTCGACGAGAAACGCCTGGGCCTGTGGCAACGGGTACTCGATCGACTCGGCGACCAGCTCGACCCGGACCTGCGCGACCGCGGCATCGCCCTGATGGTCCGCGCTGGCGACTACCGCACGGTACTCAACCGACTCGTCGACCAGGCCGGCAACGACCCACAACATCTGCTGCTGGCGTTCACGGCCGCCCTATCGCTGCGCGCCCCCGCCGAGGTCACCTGCCCACTGGCCGCCAGGCTGCTGGGAAGCGATTCAGCTCGCCGGGACGAGAGCGCGTCGTTAATTGCCGCCGCCTCGGTAGCCGTCGCCGAAAGCCAGCAGGAGAAAAGCCAGACCCAAGCGAAATGGCACCGTGACGGCGTGGTTCAGCTAATCAGCGTGGCGAAACACCACGGCATCCTCGAAGAGGAAGTGCGCGAATGGGCCGAGAAAGAAGGGCTTTATCACGAGCACGGCGTGATCGAACGCGCCGCGCGACATTGCCTGGATAAAATCGACAAACCACCGGAATGGCTCACCCAACGCATCAAGCAGCAAGGCTAATCGAATCGCATACAATCGGATCACATGCAAAAAGGCCCTGCCGTTTGGCAGGGCCTTTCTTTTCGACCGAATCGTCGAAACGATTCGCCGCACCCCGATCAAACACCGGGGCCAATGATTCAGATGCGGAAGTCCTCGAGCTTCTTGCCCTTGTTGAGCTCATCGACCAGCCAGTTGGGCCGCTTGCCACGCCCCGACCAGGTCTGCGACGGGTTGGCCGGGTTCATGTACTTGGCCGGCAACTTCTTGCCCGACTGCTTGCTGCCCTTCTCCAGACCAAAGATATCGGCCACGGTGGTGTTGAGCTCGCTGGCCAGCGCCTCGGCCTCGCGGCGCAACTCCATGACGCGCTGCTTGCTGCGCTCGCGCAGGGCCTGCTCGGCGTCATTGACCAGTTTCTTCAGTTCATCGGCGGAAAGGTTCTTTACGTCGAATTGACTCATCTGGATAGGTACCCCTGAAAAAAGTAATGACCGGAATGGGATTCACTCGAATCCACATTCGTTCCGGAGAAAGCCGCGCTTTCCATGGCCCGGCCTAATGCTTCGGGAATCTAGCCCATTAAATCAAACAGGTCAACGCCTGACGAGCCATAATCGCCGCCCTGTGAAAACCTCGCGATTACCTGAAAGGTTCCGGCGAAACCATCTCCTCATCGAAAACCGTGAAACGGCCTGCCACTTATTTTCGGTCGGAACGACGATTGTCACGACAAAATGCATTAAGTAGTCGGCCGGCAGATAGCCAAAAGGGCCGCAAGGCGACCCCTTAATAAAAGCACGGCTTGTCTTATCTCGGTGTCAGCCGGCGCGCAACGTCACATCCCGACGTCAGCCACTCTGAGGACGGCACGATCAGGCAAAGAGATCGAGGACCAGGCGCCCCTGGATCGATTCCTCATCCAAGTCATCCGTGCCGTCGGCGCTGGCCATGGCCGTCTGGCCACTCTGAGCGCCGTCATCGGACTCACCACCCGCGCCGCCCTGACCATCATCGTCGGCATCGGCCAGCTGTTGACCGAAATCGCTTTCCTGGCCGAGCCCAACCTCGACTTCGCTATTGGCCAGCCCCGCTTCCTGCAACCACTCTTTCAACCGCGGCAACTGCTGCTCGAGCAAGCCTTGGGCGGTGGCATTGGTTGCCGTCAGTGCGATACGGGTCTCATCGCCCTGGGTCTCGATGGCAATCTTCAGCGGACCCAGATCCGCGGGCCTCAACTCGATGCTGGCCTTGGAGACGCCCTTGCCGACCATCCACTGGATCTGCTGGCCCAGTTGGGCGGGCATCTGCGGATTGGGCGTACCGACTGCCGCCTGACCCGTGAATATGCCCCCCGCCGGGCTGCCGCCGGACGACATCGACGCCGGGCTGGCACCCAGGCCCGTCGACGCGGTTTGGGCGGCACCGGACGCGAGATCCGCCTCGGAACGCGCCTGGCGCCCCTCCAACCCGTTCAGCGACGACCAATGGGTCAGCGGTACCCGCTCACGCTCAGCCTGGGATGGCTCGCGCCCGGTCAGACCCAGGGCGGCACTCACCGGCCCACCGGTCCAATCGGCATCTCGCTTCACCTCACTTGCAGCACCACCGACCAACCGGGCCGACTCGTTCGGTCGGCGGCCATTCTCGGCAAAGCGCCAGAAACCCTCCCAGGATGACTGACCCTCGCCACGAGACGCCGCCAGACCCTGGGCGACTCGTGCCTCTCCGCTAGCGGCCGACTCGGCACGGCGCACGGCTTGCTCGAGTGCCTGCAACTGGCCGAGGAGACCCGGCGCCATGGCACCACCCTCGGACTGCGCATCGGCCAGACCGTCACGCAGCGCGGCCAGGCGGTCCGCCAGACCTTGCAATGCCTCCGGCGACGGTGACGCGGCATCACCGATCGATTGGCGCAAACGGCCAAGGGCATCGGTCAGCTCCTTCATCTGATCGCCCAGCCCGGCCATCAGGTCATCCGCCACCCCACCGGCAGGGTTAGACGAACCACCGGCCAAGCTAGCGACGGCCCCGTCACCACCACGCCAATCGGCGCCCGACGACCTGCCCAGACCATTGCCCGAAGCATCGGCGGAGCCATCCCAACGGCCCTGCGCACCGCCGTCTCCCGACGCGCCGTTCAGGCGGGCGCCACGACCGTCGAGCAGCCCGGCCAGTTCATCCAGTGCCGACTGAACCTCGCGACCGATCTCCGTGGTGGCCTTCTCACCCGACTGGGCCGCGCCCTGCGACCGGCCGGCAAGCGCCTCGCGCAACTGGGCCAGTTGATCGGCCAACCCCGCGAGCGCCTGCTCGAAGTCGCCCCCATCCCCGCCGACACCTTGCCCGGCCATCGCCAGACTCTCCGACGAGGCGGCCGCGCCGCGCGACAAACCGCCCTCACCGTCCGTCTTGAGACGCCCCTGCGCGGAGGCCATCAGGCGCGCGAACTCCTCGCGCCCACCGCCGCCAAGGCCTGCGGCCAGCCGCCCGGCCTTGCCGTCGGCACTGCCCAGCAGGCGACCTAGCGACTCGATCGTCGTCTTGCCTTCACCGATCTGACTCATTGCATTCCCCCTGTTCCGCCCCCGCGCGCGGCCTTGGCCGCGCCGTGCTGATCCATCACCTGTTGCTCGGCCCGATCGGCACGCCGCCGGATCGAGTCACGGTAGCGCTGACTCAGACGATCAACCGATTCATTGCGTGCATGCGCCTCACGCGAGTCGTTCGCCCGCTTGCTCAATTGTTCCTCGAGATCGCGGACCACCTTGCGCTGGTGCTCGATGGTCTCTTCGATCCGGGCCATGAACTGACGGTAGTTCTGCAGCGCAAAGGCCCGGTTGCGGCCCTCGGCCGCGAATC
Organism: Guyparkeria sp. SCN-R1; assembly: GCF_003932495.1. Taxonomy (GTDB): domain Bacteria; phylum Pseudomonadota; class Gammaproteobacteria; order Halothiobacillales; family Halothiobacillaceae; genus Guyparkeria. Next base: position 94,750 of record NZ_QZMT01000001.1, on the reverse strand, counting down.
CCAGATTGTTGGTGTATTCGGTGAAATAGCCTTCGAGATCGGCAAGACGCTGGCGCTGCGCGTCCAGTTCACGCTGCGCCTCGCGACGGCGGCGGCTGGCCAGGTCGGCCTGATGCTCCATCACTCGGCCGGCGTTGCCCAGGGACTTGAGTCGTTGTGCGTCACTCATGCTCGGCTACCCCATCAATCGGAATGCAGCAGGTCGACCAGCGCATCGATGCTGGAAGCCATGTCCGCCGGCTCGTTCATGGGCTGCGACAGGAACGCCTCGAGGTCGGGCTGGATGTCGATCACCCGGTCCAGCCGCGCGTCCTGCCCACGGCGATAGGCGCCCACGGCAATCAGGTCGCGATTCTCGCGATAGGTAGCTGCCAACTCCTTGAATCGCCTCATCAAGGATAGATGATCGGGGTCGACCAGCTTGGGCATCAGCCGGGAGATCGAGGCCTCGACGTCGATCGCCGGGAACCGGCCGCGCTCGGCGATCTCGCGCGAGAGCACGATGTGCCCGTCGAGGATCGCCCGCGCGGCATCGGCCACCGGATCGGTGAGATCGTCCCCCTCGACCAGCACGGTGTAGAAGGCGGTCAGGCTACCCTGGCGGCTTTCGCTGTTACCGGCCCGCTCGACCAGCCTGGGCAGGTGCGCGAACACCGACGGCGGATAGCCCTTGGTCGCCGGCGGCTCGCCGATCGCCAGCCCGATCTCGCGCTGGGCCTGGGCGTAACGGGTCAGCGAATCCATCAGCAGCAGTACGTCGAAGCCCTGATCGCGAAAATGCTCGGCGATCGAGCTGGCCAGGTTCGCCCCGTGCAGGCGCATCAGCGCAGAGCTGTCGGCCGGCGCTGCCACCACGACCGCGCGCGCTCGCGCCTCGTCATCCAGGATCTCGCTGACGAATTCGGCCACCTCACGGCCCCGTTCGCCGACCAGCCCGACCACGATGATCTGCGCGCGGGTGTAGCGGGTCATCATCCCGAGCAGCACGCTCTTACCGACGCCCGAGCCGGCAAAGATGCCCATGCGCTGGCCCCGGCCAACGGTCATCAGGGCGTTGATCGCGCGTACGCCGACGTCCAGCGGTTCGGTTATCTCGCGACGCTTGAGGGGGTTGATCGGTCGACCGTGCAGATTGACCGAGGCATCGCCGGTCAGGCGCTCGCCATCATCGATCGGACGACCCCGGGCATCGAGCACCCGGCCGAGCAGTTGCTCGCCCATCGGCACGCGGCTGGCCGTACCAAGGTTTTTCACCCGGCAGCCCGGGCCCACACCCTGGGTGGTCTCCAGCGGCATCAGATAGGTCGCCTCCTCGGCAAACCCGACCACCTCTGCCTCGAAGGTCCGCCCTTGCGGGTCGGTCACCTCGCATTGATCGCCGATCAGCGCCGACAGCCCACGCGCTTCCAGCGCCAAGCCAACCACCCGCACGATGCGTCCCTCGGAGGCCGCCGCCGGGGCATCGACCCGTGCGGTCGTGCCCATCAGGCGCCGCGCCCAGTTCAGCGAGACATCGGCGCTGGGGTCACGCAATCCCGGATCAGTCATCGCGGCGCTCCTCCGACTGCGCATCATCGGCTTTGGACGCCGTCTCGGTGTCAGAAACCTGATCGGCTTCCGGGGCGGGACCCGTCCGGGCTGACTCCTCGGCTTCGATAGATTGCTCCGCCACCTCGGCGGGCTCGTCAGACTGACCTGTCCCCGACGGTGTCGCGTTGGTTTCGGGGACCGCCTGATCCGGGCCGGGGTAGACCCGGCCGATCATGTGATCGAGCGTGGCCGCCCAGCGATTGGCCAGACTGGCATCGACCCGGGCATCGCCCGATTCGACGATCACGCCACCAGCACTGACTGTCGGATCGGGCCGCAGGTCGAGCGTCTCGAAGCGCGGGTCCTCGATCAGCTCGCGCAGCGCCGCGTGGTCATCGGGCGCGCAACGCAGGGTCACCGCCCGCACGGATACCGGCAGGGCCGAGAGGGCCTCCCGGGCGATCGATGGCAATCCGCTATTGTCCGCCAACACCTCGCGGGCAACCATGACGCGCGCGATCTGGGTCGCCAGGGCCGTGAGCTGCTCGGTGACCTCGTCGTCGAGCAGGGCCAGCGGGCGTTCGAGATGCGACAGCCAGCCGCGCAGGCGATTCTCGACGCTATCGATCTCCTCGCGGGCCGCGGCCATGCCATCCTGATAACCGGCATCACGGCCCTTCTGCAGGCCCGCCTCGTAACCGCGCTTCTCCGCCTCGGCGCGCAACTCGGCAAGCTCCTCGGCCGTGGCCGGATCGAGTTCTTCAGGGGCCTCGTCGACCGGCGCGGCGCTGAAGTCCGGCAGTTCCCAGGCGCCCACGAGCTCCGACCAGTCAGAGCTATCCAGCGGGCGGGTGAGGGTCGGCGACTCGTCAGATGAACTCATCGCCACCACCACCGCCCAGCGCTATCTTGCCTTCCTCGGAGAGCTGACGTGCGACCTGCAGGACTTCCTTCTGCGCGGCCTCCACGTCGGCCAGGCGCGTCGGGCCGAGGGTTTCGAGGTCGTCGCGCATCATCTCGGCGGCACGACGCGACATGTTGCCGAAGATCTTTTCCTTGAGCTCGGAATCCGCGCCCTTCATCGCCAGCAGGAGCTTGTCGGCCGGCACCTCTCGCAGCAGCACCTGCAGACTGCGGTCCTCGACATCGACCAGGTTGGCGAAGACGAACATCAGGTCCTCGATCTGGGTACCCAGTTCCTCGTCGGTCTCCTTGACACGCCCCATCAGCTCCTCTTCCACGTTGGATTCGAGGAAGTTCATGATGCCGGCGGCGATCTTCACGCCGCCGACCTTGGAGGACTTGCCACCCTGGGTGCCGGATGCCTGACGCTCCATGATGTCGTCGAGCTCCTCGAGGGCCTGGGGGGATACCCCCTCGAGGTGCGCGATCCGCAGGACGATGTCGGTGCGGGTGTTCTCCGGCAGCATCTGCAGGATCTCCGCAGCCTGGTCGCTTTCCAGGTGCGAAAGCACGATCGCGATGATCTGCGGGTGCTCGTAGCGGATGATCTCGGCGATCGAACGCGCGTCCATCCACTTGAGAAACTCGAGGTTGCGGCGATTACCCTGCGACGAGATCCGCTCGAGCAGACCCGCGGCCTTGTCCTCGCCCAACGCGCGGTTCAGCACGTTGCGGATGTAGTCGTTCGAACCCAGGGCGAGGCCGGTCTGGTTTTCCAGGTCGTCGGAGAATTCGTCGAGCGCCGCCTGGATCTGCGGGCGGGTGACGTTCTTCAGGACCGCCATGGCCTGACCGATCTTCTGCACCTCGCGCGGGTCGAGTTGACCGAAGATGTGTGCCGCGGACTCCTCCCCCAGCGCCATCATCAGAATGGCCGCCTTCTCCGGCCCCTTGAGGCCGACGAGCGGGCTTTCCTGCGGGAAATTCGTGTCGGGTGACTGGGCCATGGGAAATCAGTTCTCCTCGTGGGTCCACTGCTTGATGACCGCAGCGACCGCCTTGGGATCGTGGTTGACGCTCTTGCGCAGCTGGCGCAGCTTGTCGGTATAGCTGGCATTGCCGATCAGCTCGGGCACGTTGGAGAGGTCATCCTCGTCGTATTCCTCTTCCTCGGCCCGCGCGCGGCGCTCGTCCGGGTATTGCGTCGGCATAGTGTACTGCGGCCCCTGCTGCCCCGACTGATCGCTGAGCTCGGTCGAGGTGGCCGCGCGCTCACGGCGACTCTCGGCGAGCATCTTCAGCAGCGGACGGGCAACCAGCAGGAACACCAGCAGCATCGCCAGGCCAATGCCGGCGTTCTTCAACGTGGCCCAGAACCAGCCCTGCTCCCAGACCGGCGTGGTCACCGGCTCGATGTCCTGGTCGACGAACGCGAAGGTGCTCAGGGTGACCTGATCGCCGCGAGCCTCGTCGATGCCGACGGACTGGGCCACCAATGCGCGCATCTGTTCCAGGCGTTCGGTGCGGGCCTGGGCGGCAGCCTCGGCGGCCGCCTCATCCTCGGCATCGGCCGCGGCACCGCCGCCGGTCGCGTTCTCGTCGAGCAGGACGGCGACGCTGAGTTTTTCGATCTGTCCGCTGGCGAACTGGGTGTGCTCGATATTGCGATCGACGTTGTAGTTGCGCGTCTCGTTGCGATCGCTGTCGATCGGGGTCTGGACCAGCGTCTGGAATTCCTCGACCGTCAGGTCCTGCGGCGGAGCCAGGCCACCCTCACCACCATCCGGGTTGACCTCGCCGCCGCCCGGCGGCTGATTAGCAATCGCGCCAGGCACCCCCACGACGCCCTCGCCGCCACCCAGCGAACGGATGGTCTCGTTGACCTGCTCGCTGAGCAGGATGCCCTCGCCGGGCCCATAGGTCTGGCTGGTGCCCTCGCGGCGGGAAAAGTCGATATCCGCCGACACCTGGGCGCGGACGCGATCCGAGCCGACGATTGGCGCGAGCAGCGACTCGATCCGCCGCGCGTAGGCCTGTTCAAGATTCTGACGGTACTGGAACTGGCGGCTGGTCAGCCCCATGCCCGCGGCATCGTCGCCCTGGTTGGTCAGCAGGTTGCCCCCCTGGTCGACCAAACTGACGTTCTCGGGGGACAGGTCGTTGATGCTGGAAGCAACCAGGTGGACGATGCCGTTGACCTGACCACGACCGAGGCTGCTGCCCCCCTTGATGTCGACCACGACCGAGGCGGTCGGCGTCTTGCGATCGCGCACGAACACCGATTTCTCGGGCTGGGCGATATGCACGCGGGCGGCACGGACGGCGCCGATCGTCTGGATCGACCGGGCCAGTTCGGTTTCGATTGCACGCCGGTAGCGCGCCTGTTCGATGAACTGGCTGGTACCCAGCGACTGGTCCTGGTTGAGCATCTCCAGCCCGGTACCATCACCACCCGGCAGGCCCTGCTGCGCCATCAGCATCCGAATCTCGGGCAGTCGGTCGGCACCCACCATCACCGTGCCGTCGTTGGCCAACTCGTAGGGCTCGCCCGCGGCCTTGAGTGCATCGACCACCTCGGCGGAAGACTGGGTATCCAGCGACTGATACAAAGGCACCATCGACTTGCCGCTGCCCCATAGAAAGAAGCCGACCATGAACGAGATCACCGCCGCCAGCGCGATCAGCAGCAACAGCTGACGGAAACTTGACGACTGCGTGAACGCATCCATCTGCCGGATCCAGCGCGGGCTTTCGCCGCTGCCGGTCGGGGTGGTGGTGATAGCAGAACCTTGGGCCATGACGTTTTGTCCGAATCAGGAAAATACGGGTGACGGGATAGAACGAGGCATTACAACGGCATGTTCATGACCTTCTCGTAGGCCTGAACCAGTCGATTGCGCACCTGCAGGGTCGCCTCGAAGGCCACGGAAGATCGTTGCGAGGCGAGCATGACCTCGGTGAGCGTCACCTGATCGTCACCCGCCTGCAGGCGGTTCTTGAGGTCACCGGTGGTCTGTTGTGCCTCGTTGACCTGCCCGACCGCCTGGGTCAGGGCATCGGCGAAGTTGGTGCGCTCGACTTCGTTGACGCCCTGCGCGGCCGGATTGATCGCCTCCGGGCCCGCCGGGCGCTGGGTGGCTGCGTTACGCAGCTGCTGCATCTGGGAAAGGATCTGATCGACTGACATGTCGTTGCCGCTCATGGACCCACCTCGTTGACTGTCGCGGATTGACTTGCGCAGTCACTTGCACGAGGTGTGCCAAAAGGGTGAAGGGATCGACCGGTCGCGGCTCAACCGATCTGGTACTTGCGCATCTTCTCGACGAGCGTGGTGCGACGGATCCCCAGCAGCCGGGCGGCACGCGCAACCACCGCGTCGGCCTGAGCGAGCGCCGCTCCAATCCAGGCACGCTCGATGGCTTCGAGTTGGCCCTTCAGGGAGATGCCGTCGTTCGGCAGCGTCAGGTCACAGTCTTCGACCTCCTCCTGAGTCAAGGGCAGCCGCGGACCGATGTTCTCGGTCAGCGACCAGATGCTGCGCGGGTCCGGGTCAAGTCGTTCGGCTGGCGCAGCCGCGCGAGCGGCGGTCGGTTCGCCCGAGGGGGCGTCGGGTACGGGCTCCGACGGAGCAAGGTGCTGCAGGTGCGGGGGGAGATCGGCGACCCGCGCCGGGCGGTCGGCCGCGAGGATGCCGATCCGTTCGAGCACGTTGGCCAGCTCGCGCACATTGCCGGGCCAGTCGTGCCCTTTGAGCACGGAGATCACGGCGTCGGTCAGCGTGGGGGCCGGGCGGCCATCGCGGTGCAACCGCTCGACCAGTGCCGAGGCGATCTCCGGCAGGTCGTCGCGCAGTGCGCGCAGCGGCTGCGTCTGGATGGGGAAGACATTGAGGCGGTAGTAGAGATCCTGGCGGAACTTTCCCTCGTCGACCATCGAGAGCAGATCGCGGTGAGTCGCGGCGACGATACGCACGTCGGCATCAAACGAGGCGCTGCCACCGACGCGCTCGAACTTGCGCTCCTGGAGCACACGCAGGATCTTGACCTGCATGGAGAACGGCATGTCGCCGATCTCGTCGAGAAAGATGGTGCCGCCCTGGGCCAGTTCGAAACGCCCCTTGCGCTGGCTGATCGCGCCGGTGAAGGCCCCCTTTTCGTGACCGAACAACTCCGATTCGAGCAACTCACCGGGGATGGCCCCGCAGTTGACCGGCACGAAGGGCTTGTCGGCGCGCTCGGAGAGCATGTGGATCATCCGGGCGACCACTTCCTTGCCCGTGCCGGTCTCGCCCAGGATCAGCACGGTGGCATCCGTCGGGGCCACCTGGGCCACCTCGCGGCGCACGCCCTCGAGTGCCGGGCTGCTGCCGATCAGGCCACGATTCTCATGACGCAGTCGCTCGCCGTGCCAACGGCTTTTCATCGGTGCGAGCACCGCCTGCAACGTGTCCAGCGACACCGGCCAGGGCAGTTGGGCCGCCGGCGGCACCGGTGGGACGCCGCCAAGCTCACCCATCACCACCCACGGGGGCTGGGTGATCGAATCGGTCGCCCCCACCGCACCATCGGCGGCGAACGTTACTCGGCACATCGGCTCATCGGGCCCGGACGGCTTGGGGCCGATGCGGGTGTCGAAACCGAGCAGCGTCAATTGCTCGTTCAGCAACGACGCCTCGGGCGCCTTGCTGTCAATCCAGCAAAGGGGTTGCGGCCGCGGCATGCTCTTCTCCTGGGTACTCGGCGGTCAATCGCCGCCGATTCTTGTTGTTTTTTGTTTGTTTTTCCGAGCAAACTGTCGCGCTCGTCCCATGCATGCCCCCTAGCGGAGCGGCCATGACAATCGACGAGCGAGAAAGTTCCCAAAAAAATTATCCTGCCCCCAGTGGCATGTCAAAACATTGTCACTCTCAAAGAAATTCCGTGAGCTCCCCCTGTAGCTTGTGAGCGACACCGGCTCGTCCTACCATCGACAGGAGCCTCGGCCCACCCAGCCGGCAACCGCCACCGACCGGAGCCTGCATGAAGATTCTCAAGGTCGAACAGCCCGGTCAGACGACCACCGCGGGGCCGGTCCTCCGCCTGGAGACGGGGCAACGCCTGGCGGCCATTTCGCTGTCGGATGCCCGCCCCGGAGAGCGCGCCATGCTGTCCGTGGCCGGCGGGCAGCTGCAGGTCACCACGCAACACCCGTTGAAGGCCGGTCAGGCGATCGACCTGGTGGTCACTCGACTCGGCGAACAGGTTCACCTGCGGCCGCTCGGACCTCCCCCTGACCCGCGCCAGCTCGATCAGGCGCAGCTGACCCGCAATCTGCTGCAGGCGCTCGCCCGCCTGCCAACCAGCGGCGCGGGCATCGCAACCACCCCAAACGTCAGCCCGAACTTGGGGATGTCACCGACCACTCCCGGCACAGGCACCGCACCAGCCACCCCTCCCGGCAGCCCGACCCAAGCGCCGAGCGGCTCGTCAACGGGGAATGCACCGAACACACTGCGACCAGGCACCCCGCCGAATCAGGCAATGCCCCGGCAGGCCAGCGGCGCCAGCGGGCCCACCGCCGCGTCGATCCCGGCGTCGGTCTTTCAGGCAACTCGATCGAGCATCGCGGCCGGGCCCACCGAATCGCTGATGCGCGCCGCACTCGCTCAGACGAGCACGACCGGGAGCCAGCCGACCACAGGGGCGAACGCCCCGCCCCCTGGGCAAGCCACGACAACGGCACCAGCGCAGACCATCCCGCCGGGGCTCAATGGGCTGCTGCCACTGCTCTCGGCGCTGCGCGAACCGCGGCTCATCCAGGGGCTGGTCTCCGGCTGGCTGGCCACGCCCACCAATCCCGCCAAACAACCCAACCCGCTGGCTGGGGTGGGCGGGCCGATGCCGGCACCCGCCGGTCAGGGTCAGGGATTCATGGAAACCCCGCTGGGCACCCTGCTCCAGCAAGCTGCCCGCAGCCTGCGCAGCCAACCGGATCTGGCACCGCGTGACCCCGCCGCCCGACAGGCCACTCTCGAATTCATGCAGCGGCTTGGCGAGCAGGTCGAGCGCAGCCAGCTGGCCACCGCCCTCTCCCAGGGCGCGGCCGGCGCGGCGGCCGGCACCCAGACCGGCCCCAACCAGCCCACCTGGTTGCTGGAGATCCCGCTGCAGCTCGCCAACGAGGCACACACGCTGCGGTTGTCGATTCGGGAAGAAGATCACTCGGGCGAGGCGCACATGGGCGGGGGACGCTGGCGCATCGACCTGGCGATGGAGTGGCCGCAACTCGGCCCCCTGCATGCCGCGGTGGTCATGCAGGGCGAGCAGATCGATGTCGACCTGTTTGCCGACCAACCGGAGACGGTACCCGTGCTGGAAACCACGCGCCCGACACTGGCCCGCGCGCTGGCCGACGCCGGCTTCACGCCCGGACGCCTGGGCGCATACCCCGGCCCGCCACCGGCCAGCGCGCAGGCCCGACTGGAGCCCGACACGGCGACGGCCGCCGGTGATTCCGCCCCGCGGGGCTTTCTGAGCGAGCAGGCATGAACGACCCGGACCAGGGCAATGCAGACAAGCACCATCGCCCGTCATCCGGCCCGCGGCGGGCGATTGCGCTGTCCTACGACGGCACCGACGTGCCGCAAGTGGTGGCGACCGGGCAGGACGAGCTGGCCCGACGCATCATCGAGGTGGCCCGGGAGTCCGGCGTGCCGGCCGTTGAAGACCCGATGCTCGCCCGTGCGCTGGCCGAGATCGATCTGGGCGAACACATCCCCGAGGCACTGTTCCGCGCCGTGGCCGAGGTGCTGAGCTATGCGCTCTACGTCAACGACCGCCACGAGGAGGTGCTGCGACGGGCCCGGGAACGGGGAGAGGAGAACGACGGTTGATCCTGATCCGGATCGCCGGGATCAAGGGGCGTCACCACCGGCGTTGAAAATCGGTTACGCACGAAAAAGCCCGCCATGCGAGGCGGGCTTTTTCAAGGCTATGGTGGGGTGACTGATGGGATTCGAACCCACGACCACCGGAATCACAATCCGGGGCTCTACCAACTGAGCTACAGTCACCATCGAAAGGCAGTTGCCGTTCGTGCAGGTGCGCTTATGGCGCGCCCGGCAGGACTCGAACCCGCAACCCTCGGCTTAGAAGGCCGATGCTCTATCCGGTTGAGCTACAGGCGCAAGTTTCGGCTAATTCACTGGTCGGAGTGGAGGGATTCGAACCCCCGACCACCTGGTCCCAAACCAGGTGCGCTACCAGACTGCGCTACACTCCGTTCGCCGTCATCGCGCAAACGCGCCTCGTCCGCCGGAGCGGTTCGACCCGTGCCGGTGACGAAGGTGCGCCATGATAGGCATCGACCGGGGCCAAGTCAATCGCCCCGGGCAGCCTCGGTCGACGGTCAATAGCGACCCGCGCGAATCAAGCCGCCCAGCCCACGATCGTCCAGCGCCTGGTTGAGCAGGGTACGGATCTCGGCCGGGCGTTCGCAACGCATGGCCTGCTCGAGCAGCGCCTGGGCGTCGGCGTGCGAGAAGCTTCGAATTACCCACTTGATGCGCGGCAGCGAGCCGGCACTCATCGACAGCGAGTGAATCCCCAGCCCCAGCAGCAGCACGGCACCGAGCGGATCACCGGATAGCTCGCCGCAGACGGCGACCTCGCACTTCTGTCGCGCACCCGCGGCACAGACATCGCGAATCGCGGCGAGCACCGCCGGGTGCAGGGCGTCGTAACGCGAGGCGACGCGCTCGTTGTTGCGGTCGATCGCCAGCAGGTACTGGGTCAGATCGTTGGTGCCGATGGAGAGAAAGTCGCAGCGACTGGCCAGCGCATCGGCCTGGTAGACCGCCGAAGGCACCTCGATCATCACGCCGATCTTTGGCCGCTGGATCTCGCCGATCTCCTCGGATACCTCATCGTATGCCTGCGCGATATAGGCCAGCGACTGGTCGAGCTCCTCGACCGCCGAGATCATCGGCAGGAGGATATGCAGGTTGTTGAGCCCCGCCGAGGCCTTGAGCATCGCTCGGATCTGGGTGAGGAAGATCTCCGGGTGGTCCAGCACCAGCCGGATGCCCCGCCAGCCGAGAAAGGGGTTGTCCTCGCGGATGGGGAAATACGACAGCGGCTTGTCGCCACCCACGTCGAGCGTACGCAACACCACCGGCTTGCCGGCAAACGTCTCGAGCGCCTCGCGGTAGATATGCGCCTGCTCTTCCTCGCCAGGGAACTGCTTGCGGATCTGGAACGGCACCTCGGTGCGGTACAGGCCAATGCCCTCGGCGCCGACGGTCAGCGAGGGCGCCATGTCCGAGAGCAGGCCGATATTGACGTGCATGGCCACGCGCACGCCATCACTGGTCAGCGCCGGCTCGTCGCGCAGGGCGGCGAGCTCTTCGGTCAGCTCGGCCTCCTCGCGGGCCAGCCGTCGCATTTCCTCGCGCAGCGAGCCACGTGGGCGCACGACAACCAGGCCGCGGTAACCGTCGACCACCACTTCCTTGTTGCGCAGACGCGAGATCGGCAGGTCGGAGACGCCCATCGCCGCGGGCACGCCCAGCGCACGCGCCAGAATCGCGAGGTGCGAGGAGCCCGAGCCGGTCGACGAGACGATGCCCACTAAGCGTTCGGTGGGCACCTCGGCCAGATGCGAGGCGGACAAGTCGTTGCCGACCAGCACGATCTGGTCGGGCCAGTCGGTCGGACCGGCACTCTCGGCATGCAGCTTCTGCAGCACCCGGTTGCCCAGATCGCGGATGTCCTGGGCACGCTCGCGCAGGTAGGCATCGCTCATCTGCTCGAACACCGCGGCGTGCTCGGCGATCGCATCGCGCAACGCCGCCCCCGCCCACTGCCCGGCGCGGATATGTTGCTCGATCGCCTCGACCAGCGAACCACCCGACAGCATGCGGATGTAGGCATCGAACAGCAGGTTCTCCTCCTCGCTGCCCGACGCCCGCGCAAAGTCGATCTTGAGCTGCTCGAATTCCTGGCGGACGGCCTCGATCGCGCTGTCGAGCACGCCCAGCTCGTGGTCGATGTCCTCGACATCGCGATCCTCGACCATCTCCAGCGACTGCCCATCGGCCACTACCACCGCGGTGCCGAACACCACGCCGGGCGATCCCGGCAACCCGCGCGCCGAGAAGGCCGAATCAAAGCCGCCCGGCTCGTTGCCGGTGCGCATCAGCTCACCGCTGGCCCGGGCGTGACGAATGGCAGAGGCCAGCTGGGTGGCCAGGGTGACGACGAAGGATTCCTGGTCATCGGAAAACCGGCGCCGCTCGCGGGCCTGCACGACCAGCACGCCCAGCACATCACCCCGGTGGATGATCGGCACCCCCAAGAACCCGTGATAGGGCTCCTCGCCGATATCGGTGACGAACTTGAAGGCCGGATGGAGCGAGGCATCCTCGAGGTTGATCACCTCGGCTCGGCGCGCGACCAGCCCGACCAGACCCTCGTCGAGGGCGAGCGAGACCTGCCCCACCATCGACTTGTTCAACCCTTCGGTGGCCTGCAACACGAGGCTGGGCTCGACTGCCTCGGCCTCGTCGCCACCCAGCACGTAGACCGAGCAGACCGAGACGTCGAGCGCCGACTGTACCCGACGGGCGATCAGGTCGAGCGCGGCCCGCAGGTCGGCGGACTTGGAAACCTCGGTAACGATCTGGCGCAGTTCATCGAGCATCGCGATTTCCCGCTGTGGCCAGATCGGCCGATGAGTCCGGTCCACCGCCGCGGCGCTCGAGTTGCTCGGGCAGGCAGTCGTCCGGGCATTCGGCGGGCACGCCCTGGATGAAGGGCGCGAACTGGTGCAGCGCCTGGAAATAGACGGTGCGCTTAAAGTAGATCACTTCAGGCAGGATCGACCAGAACGGGCGCCATTCCCAGCCGTCGAATTCCGGCTTGTGGGTGGCGTTGAGGTCGAAGGCGCTCTCGTCCGTGCGCAGGCGCAGGAGAAACCACTTCTGCTTCTGACCGATGCAGACGGGGTGGACGTGACGACGCACCATGTTGCGCGGCAGTCGGTAGCGCAACCAACCACGAGTCCAGGCCATGACCGAGACATGCTCGGGCAACAGACCGACCTCCTCGTGGAGCTCACGGTACATGGCCTCCAGGGGCCGCTCCTCGACATTGATGCCGCCCTGGGGAAACTGCCAGGAACGATGGCCGACCCGTTTGCCCCAGAAGACCTCGCCTCGCTGGTTGCACACGATGATGCCGACATTGGGTCGAAAGCCGCTACGGTCAATCACGATTCCACTCTTGCAAAAGTCAGTCGCCTGAAATGGCGGGACGTCGCGCCCCGCAGGGGTAAACCACCGTGTCGACAACAGGCCGTTGGTGATCACCCAAGTGGCATTGATTCTTTCACAAAACCCCGGGGCGATAAACCGACGCCGTCAGCCGGTCGGCTAACCTCGGCTGCAAGCCCCGCCCCTCCTCGATTTGCGGCCTCCTCGACCTTCGATGCGGCGGTTTGACGTCAGGCTGATTGCCGCTCGGCAAGCGGCACTCCGGCGGATCGGGAAATGCCGCAACGCCCGTTCCGGCGGGTCACCTCACACGGCAAACGACTCGCCAAGTCAGACACATATATCCCCGGGCCACGATCCGGTCATGTTGGGGTATCATGCGCGCCCGTCGACCCGGAACCCGCCGGGATCCAACGCGACCATGACGGCAGGCGCACCGCGCCCTGCCGCCAGGAGGCCTTTCGTGAAACTCGCCATCTTCGACCTCGACAACACCTTGCTCGCCGGTGACTCCGATCACGCCTGGGGCGCCTTCATGACCGAACACGGCATTGTCGACGCCGACGATTACGCCCGGCACAACGACGAGTTCCTGCGCCACTACCAGCAGGGCACGCTCGACATCGATGCCTACCTGCGCTTCGCGCTCGCCCCCCTGGCCGAGCACCCGGCCGAGGATCTGGAGGCCTGGCGGGCCGAGTTCATCGAGAGGGACATCCGGCCGCTGATCACCCCGGCCGCCCGCGAACTGGTCGAATCCCACCGGCGCCGCGGGCACACCCTGATGCTGATCACCGCAACGAACGCCTTCGTCACCGGTCCGATTGCCGAACTGCTGGAGATCCCGCACCTGCTGGCCACCGAGCCGGAACGCCGCAATGGCCGCTACACGGGCCGCTACACCGGCACGCCGACCTTCCAGCACGGCAAGATCCTGGCGTTGGAGGAATGGCTGGAGACCCAACAGGTGCGCCCGGAGGAGACCTGGTTCTACTCCGATTCGCGCAACGACTTGCCGCTGCTCGAGCAGGTCGACCACCCGGTGGCGGTCGACCCGGACCCGGTACTGCGCCGCGAGGCCGAGGCACGCGGCTGGCAGTTGCTGGCGCTCAACGTCGTCGAGGAAACGGCGGAATAGAACGAAAAACGCCCCCGGCATCGTACCGGGGGCGGAAGAGCCTGAGCGTTCGAGGCGATCAGGCCGTCGGCAGAGTGACGCCGCGCTGGCCCTGGTACTTGCCACCCCGGTCCTTGTAGGAAGTCTCACAGACCTCATCGGATTCCAGGAACAGCATCTGCGCCACGCCCTCGTTGGCATAGATCTTCGCCGGGATGGGCGTGGTGTTGGAGAACTCCAGCGTCACATGGCCCTCCCACTCGGGCTCGAGCGGGGTGACGTTGACGATAATGCCGCAACGGGCGTAGGTCGACTTGCCCAGGCAGATGGTCAGCACGTTGCGCGGGATGCGGAAATACTCGACCGTGTGCGCCAGGGCAAAGGAGTTTGGCGGGATGATGCAGACGTCGGAGTGCACGTCGACGAAGCTGCGCTCGTCGAAGGCCTTCGGGTCAACGATCGTGGTGTTGATGTTGGTGAACACCTTGAAATGGGTCGAACAACGCACGTCGTAGCCGTAGCTCGAGGTACCGTAGGACACCATGGGCACTTCGTTGCCCTCGCTGTCCCGGCTGCTGCGAACCTGTCCCGGCTCGAACGGCTCAATCATGCCGTGCTCCTCGGCCATTCGGCGGATCCAGCGATCGGACTTGATACTCATTCGGTCATCCCGTTGAAAAGGCGGTACCGTCGGGCTATCCCGCGGCAAAGCGCGTATGCTTGCGACAAAACAGCGGGTTGTCAACCGGGGCCGCCCAACCCGCCTGCCCCGTCCGGGCGCAACTTTTGCGGCTTGCGCCGGTCTGCTTGAAGGAACCTTTCGACATGCCGTTTCACTCTGAACAAGGGATTTTTCGAAACATGCAAGGCACTCTCCTCAACTTCCCACGTCTCTCCCCGTCGGCAATGAGCTCACGTATGGCGAGCCTGATCGCGGCGCTAGCCATGGCCCTGCTCCTGGGCGGCTGCGCGAGCGCGCCGGCGACCCAGAACGGCAACAACAGCGCGGGCGAAAGCAGCCAGTCGAGCGACCAGAACGAGAGCTACGACAAGTACGAGACGACCCAGCAAGCGGTGGACTTCCTGGGCGGATCGGCCGAAGGAATCGCCCGCATGATCGACCGCGCCTTCGCGGATTACGGTCGCCCCAACGCCATCATCAAGGGTGAGGAAGGCGGCGGTGCGTTCATCGTGGGCCTGCGCTACGGCATGGGCGAGTTTATGGCCAAGGCCGGCGAGAAACAGACCGTCTTCTGGCAAGGGCCATCGGTTGGCTGGGACTTCGGCGGTGATGCCGGCCGAGTGTTCATGCTGGTCTACAACCTGCCCAGCCCGGATTTGATCTTCCAGCGATTTGCAGGCGTTAATGGCTCGGCATTCGTCGTTGGGGGCGCGGGCATGCAGTACCTGCGCAGCCAATCGATCGTGGTCGCACCGATTCGCGTCGGTGTCGGTCTGCGGCTGGGTGCCGGCGTGGGTTACATGCAGTTCACGCAGGACAGGTCCTACAACCCGTTCTGACCCGCACCAGCGCACTTGCCTTAAAAACGCCGGCCCTTCCCCAGGAGGCCGGCGTTTTTCGTCCCGCGTAGCGCTCGGTCTTGCACCGCCCCCCGAATTTACCTATAAGCTATCTGTTTACCCCAATTGCCAATACTTATTCGTGAGCCAACACAAGGAGACGTCCATGACGAACGAAAGACGCATCTTCCCTTCACTGCTCGTCGCCACCGTGCTGGGCGTCGTGGCCATGCAGGCCCACGCCGACGCCTCGACCGACCAGGCCGTCCAGGCACAGCTGCAGGACTACAAGGCGACCATGCAGGCCTTCGGCAAGACCCTCAAGGGTGAGCTGCAGGCGGCCATGAAGGAAGGCGGCCCGATGGCTGCGGTCCAGGTATGCAACGAGCGCGCCCCGGAAATCGCCGCCGACATGAGCGCGGAAAGCGGCTACACCCTGCGCCGCACCAGCCTCAAGCCGCGCGCGACCGAGCCCACCGACTGGGAGCGCGTCGTTCTCGAAGACTTCGAGGCACGCAAGGCTGCTGGCGCCCCGGTCGGTGAAATTGCCTGGCACGAGGTCAAGGAAGTCGACGGGGAGAAGCAACTGCGCTTCATGAAGGCGATTGCCACCGAGGGCGTCTGCCTGACCTGCCACGGCCAGGATGTCGACCCGAAGCTCAAGGCCGAGATCGACCGCATCTATCCCGATGACCAGGCAACCGGGTTCGAGGAAGGCGACATCCGCGGTGCGTTCTCCGTCACCGCCGCGCTCGAGGATTGACTTCCCTTTCTTCGCGGACGATCAAAGACAAAGCCCCGACGTGGCAACCACGTCGGGGCTTTTTCATGCCCGCAACCGATGGCCACCGATGGGCCGGATCAGTCTTCGGGCAGGTCGACGTCGTCGCTGTCGGGCACCTTGCCACCCGGCCCATCGGGCTTCTGACCACGACGTGAGCGTTGGTCGGATTCCGTCTCGTACTCCTCTTCCACCGAGTCGTCCTTCAGCAGGTGCACGTTGGCCGGCGGGGCCGTGCCGTCCTTGTCCACCCCGAAGAACAGCGTGGTATGCGGGAACGGGATCTCGATGCCCGCCTTGTCGAAGTACATCTTCACCAGGCGGTTGTACGCCCGACCGACGGACCACTGGTCCCCCGGCGTGGTCTTGATCATCGTGCGGATATTGACCGAACTGTCGGCCAGCGCGACCACGCCCGGAATCTCGATCGGCTCGAGGATATGGGGCTTGAAGTCCGGATCGGCCGCCAGCTCGTCGAACGCCGCCTTGAGCTGGGCAATCGCATCGTCGATGTTCTCGCGGTAGGCGATGCCGTATTCGCCCTTGTGGTAGGCGTACTCGCGCATGTAGTTCGAGACGATATCCACCGACGAGAACGGGATGACGTGCACGGTGCCCGACAGGTCACGAATCGAGACCGACCGGATGGACAATCGCTCGGCGGTGCCAGTCACGCCGGCCACCGTGATCACGTCGCCGGTGTTGATGGCGTTCTCGATCTGGATGAACACACCGGTGATGACGTCCTGAACCATCTTCTGCGCACCGAAACCGATCGCCAGACCCAGCACGCCGGCACCGGCGAGCAGCGGCCCGATATTCACGCCCAGCTCCGAGAGGATGATCATCGCGGTGATGGTGACCAGGGCGATCGCGATGGCGTTGCGAAACAGGGACAGGAGCGTCTGCAGCCGCGCCGAGGGCATGCCCACATCACTGTTGAGCTTCGCCTCGATCAGGCCGGTGGCGACCAGCCAGACCAGCAAGGCGATGATCAGCACGATCGAGATGTCGGTCACCGCGGCAAGCAACCACCGGCCGTTGTCACTGGCAAGCCAGGCAAACATGTCGACCAGGTGCCAGACCGACAGCACACCGAACACCGCAACGACCCCAATGACGATGCGCACGATCCGCAGGATCAGCGGCACGTAGGTATTCAACCGCAACTGCAGGGTAGGCATGCGCAGGAGCAGGCCCTCGGGCACCGGCACGCCACGCCCGATCCACTGGGTCAACATCGCGGCGACGAAGATGGCCGCGCCGACGATAATGACAGTATTGAAGGTCGCCAGGGCGACGAACGGCAAGGCCTCGCCCGGCCGGGTGATGGCCACGAAGAACACGCCGGTCGCGTAGATCATGGCCAGCCAGTGCCAGCTGGCACCCAGCAGATGGAAGGCCCAGGAGGCGACCGGCTGGCGACTGCGCTCACCTCGCGCGACCAACGCGCCGCGCACCAAGCCTCGCGCCTTCCACAGCCGGCTCCAGGTATAGGCCAGTGCCACCAGTGCCACGCCCCAGCCGACGGCGTTGGCCAGGTCATTTCGATCGGCCAGCTCAATGGCCGGCACCAGCATGATTCCGGCGTAGCCGGTAAACCAGATCACACGCGAAAGCCAGCCGGACCAGAATCGCGAATCGTCCTTCGACAGCCGGAACAAGCGCAGTCCGGGTGACGCCGGTGCGAATGCCGTGCTCACCAGCAATCGGGCGACCTCGACCACGATAAAGGCCTGCAACGCCAAGCCGAGCACGCTACCGGTGGTTTCATCACCATCGGCCAGCCACCAGACGCTCGCCTGTGCCGCCACGTAGGCCACCGCCAGAAGCACCACCCCCAGCGCGAGGCTGGCGAGTACCGCCACCCCGGTGCGAAGGAGCCGATGGCGCGTACTCGCCGACTGCGCATAGGCATCCAGACGTCGCCAGATACCGCCGAGCAGCTGCCGGCCTATTGCCAGCACCAGGTAGGCGATAGCAAGCACCGCGACCGTCCGCCAGGCGATCTGCCCGACCGACACCCAGTCCACGTCCAGTCCGCCCTTAGCCAGGCGCGAGACCGAACCAGCCATGTCGGCCACGGTCCCCGAGACCACGTCCACGAGACCCGAGGCGATGCCGTCGGTGGCCCCCGAGGCATCGGTGGCCTGCTCGGACGAGTCGCTCGAGGACTCTCCCTCACCGGAAGACAGCCGCTCCAGCTCCGCGATCAGCTCGTCGCGCTTGGCCGGGTCCTTGAGCAATTCGACCAGACCCGCATAGCGGCCCTCACCACCGGCTTGCGAACCTGCCTCGGCGTCGGCCGGCTGCGCCGCCGACTCACCCTGGCCGCCCGCCTGCTGAGCGAGTGCCGGGCCGGCGGCCATCAACAGCAGCGACAGCAGAATTCCCGGCCACCAGCGCCAGCGATGCGACAACGAGGTGGACAGATCGGCAGGAACAGATGACATCAAGTGCTTCTCCGGCATGGGTCGGTAACGGCAGCAAGCCTAGCAAAGGAAAACGCGGACGAACGCGCGCGAGGGGAATCGACGCCGCCCGATCGGGGTCGGGGAAATCAGCTCGCCCCGCCCTCGTGGAACCACTCGTGGATACGGGTGGCAAGCGTTGGCGAGACGCCGGGCACCTTGGCCAGTTCGGCGACGCTCGCCCCCTTGAGCCCACGGATACCGCCGAAATGCTTCAGGAGCGCCTGGCGCCGCTTGCCACCGACACCGGGGATGCGCTCGAGATCCGACTGGGTACGCGCCTTCTGCCGCCGGGCGCGGTGGCCCGTGATCGCAAAGCGATGGGCCTCGTCGCGTACCTGCTGGATCAGGTGCAGGGCCGGGTCGTGCGGGCTCAGGTGGTCCTCAACGTACAGCCCCGGCGAGCCCGCCAGTGGCTGGATCAGGCTTTCCTCGCCGGGTCGCCGCTCCGGCCCCTTGGCGACGCCGATGACCCGGACACGGTTGGCGAGATCGCGCTCGGCGAGCACGTCGATGGCCTGGGCGAGTTGCCCCTTGCCGCCATCGATCAGCAGCACGTCCGGCAGCACGCCGGACTCACGCACTGCGCGATCGAAACGCCGCGTCAGGGCCTGATGCATGGCGGCGTAGTCATCCCCGGGCGCGACACCCTCGATGTGATAGCGGCGATACTGGTCCTTGCGCGGCCCCTCCGGACCGAACACCACGCAGGATGCCACCGTCAACTCGCCCTGGGTGTGGGAGATATCGAAGCACTCGATCCGCTCGATTTGCTCGATGGCGAGCCACTCGCCCAGCGCCTCGAAGCGGCGCGTCAGGCCGCGGCGACTGACCAGCCGCTCGGCCAGCGCGATGCGGGCGTTCTCGCGGGTGTCCTCCAGCCAGGCCTTCGCCTTGCCCCGTTGCGGCACCAGCAACTCGACGCGATGGCCGGCCTGCTCGGCAAACACCCCGGCCAGCCATTCGGCATCCTCCGGCAGGTGGTCGCAGAGGATGCGCCGTGGCAGGTCGCGGTCGCTGTAATAGAGCCCCAGAAAGCCGCTGATCACCTCGCCCGGATCGGCGTCGGCCGGCACGTCCGGGAAAAAATGACGGGTGCCCAGGTGCCGGCCATCGCGGATGGTGGCCACGCCCACGGCGGTGGCGCCCTGCTCGCTGATCTGCGCGATCACGTCCGCATCCCCTGACATGCCGGTGATGCCCTGTTGCTGGCTGACCGCGCGCAGCATGCCGATCTGGTCGCGCAGGGCGGCGGCAGCCTCGAAATCCAGCGCCTCGGCGGCACGCTCCATGCGGGCCACCAGGTCATCAGTCAGCTTCTGGCTGCGCCCTGACAGGAACGCCATGGTGTCCTCGACGTCCTGGCGGTATTCCGCCTCATCGACATAGTCCACGCAAGGCGCTTTGCAGCGCTCGATCTGGTACTGCAAGCAGGGGCGTGAACGATTCTTGAACACGCTGTCCTCGCACTGGCGGACCTTGAACACCTTCTCGAGCAGGTTGAGCGTCTCACGCACCGCCCCGGCCGAGGGATAGGGCCCGAAATAACGCCCCGGGCGCTTGCGCGAGCCGCGATGGTACGCCAGCCGCGGGAAGCGGTCGTTGGTGGAGACGTAGATCCAGGGGTAGCTCTTGTCGTCGCGTAGCAGGACGTTATAGCGCGGCCGATGGGCCTTGATCAGGTTGCTCTCCAGGAGCAGCGCCTCGGCCTCGGTCTGGGTGGTGGTGATTTCCACCTCGTGCACCTGCTCGACCAGTCGGCGGGTCTTGATCGCCGCCGGTGTGCCGCGGAAATAGCTGGAGAGGCGATTCTTGAGGTTGCGCGCCTTGCCGACGTAGAGGATGTCGCCGTCGGCATTGAGGAAACGGTAGACGCCGGGGCGCTCGGTTACTGAGGCCAGGAAGGCCTTGGCATCAAACCGGTCGGTCATGGGAGCGGGGAAAGATCAGGCCGAAAGGACGGTGCGGCCGGCCTTGACCGCCAGTCGCAGCAGGTCGATGTCGGTGCTGACCCCGAGCTTCTCGTGGATGCGGGCGCGGTAGGTACTGATCGTCTTGGGACTGACGCAGAGCGCCTCGGCGATCAGGGAGTTGTTCTTGCCATCGAGGATCATGCGCAGCACCTGTTGCTCGCGCCCGGACAGCACCTCGAAGGGGTCTTCCTCGGGGCGACCGTTCTGAAGGGCGATCTCCTGGGCGATGCGGCTGGAGACGTAACGTTTCCCCTCGGCGGCCTTGCGGATGGCGCTGATCAACTCGTCGGGATCGGCATCCTTGGTGACGTAGGCGTGCACGCCGCAGTCGAGCACCTGACGCGCCAGTGTGACGTCGGCCTCGGCGGTCAAGGCGACCAGACCGAGCCGCGGGTGGGCCTGGTGAGCACGCTTGAGGCACTCGTAGCCGCCCATCCCTGGCATGTGGATGTCGCAGAGAATCGCGTCGATCGCCTCCGAACGCAGCTTGTCCAGCGCGCGCTCGCCGCTGTCGGCCTCGGCAACCACCTCGATGTCACGCACCCCGCCGATCAGGTGACTGATCGCGGCGCGCACCATCGTGTGATCATCAACAATCATGACCCGAATCATCGGCAACCCTTCGTCTTGGTGCGGACACGCCCGTATCGATCCCTCACCGTGCGTCCTGTCCAGCCCGGCATCTTCCTCCGTCCGGACCGAGTGTCCCGTCACGCGCCACCCGGAAGTAGCATCGATCAGCCGGCAATTTACCACTGACTGTAGGGATTTTTAACCAGCGAGACGTTGTAGTACCTGGCGTCATGTGACACCTCTTCGCCCAGCCACGCTGGGTGAGGGGAGGGCTGATCGACGTGTTGAAGCTCCACCTCGGCGACGACCAGACCGTCGTTCTCGCCGTGGAACTCGTCGATTTCCCACAACAGATCGTCTCGCGGCACGAAATGCCGGGTCTTGTCGATCACGGGCCCCGTGGTTAGGTGATCGAGCATCCGTTCGGCATCCGCCAAGGGAATCTCGTACTCGAATTCGTCACGCGAAATCCCGAGGGTCCGGCTCTTGATGTTTAACCAGGCACGGCTGCCGGCGATGCGGGCACGTACCGACACCGGCCCTTGGTCGTTGAGATAGCCCTGCACCATGCGCTCGGAGCGCTCGATCTCGTTGCGCCAGGCCTCGCTGGCCAGCAGGAACTTGCGTTCGATTTCCTTGGCCATTCGCGTCTCCGGAAGGTCGAAAGCGGATCAGTAGCGCAGCAGCGCCGAGCCCCAGGTAAACCCGCCACCAAAGGCCTCGGTAAGGATGACATCGCCGCGCTTGATGCGCCCGTCGCGCACGGCCACATCCAGTGCCAACGGCACCGAGGCCGCCGAGGTGTTGCCGTGCCGATCGACGGTCACCACCACCCGGTCCATCGACATGCCCAACTTGCGCGCCGTGGCCTGGATGATACGAATGTTCGCCTGGTGCGGGACGAGCCAGTCGATCTCGTCCGGGCTCATGCCGGCGGCTTCCATGGTCTGGTCGACGATGCGCCCAAGGGTATTCACCGCCATGCGGAAGACCTCGTTGCCACGCATCTCGATGAAGGCGGTGCCGTCGGCGAGCCGCTCCGGGTCGGTGGTTTCGGGGTCTGGCTTGGTGGTGGTCAGCAGCGACTCGTAACTGCCATCGGCGTGGATATCGGTGCGGATGATGCCCGGCTCGTCCGAGGCCTCCAGCACCACCGCGCCGGCGCCGTCGGCGAACAGCACGCAGGTGTTGCGGTCCGACCAATTTACGATGCGCGAGAGCGTCTCTGCGCCGACAACCAGGGCGCAGCGGGCCGCACCGGTTTTGATGAACTTGTCGGCCACCGACAGCGCGTAGACGAAACCGGTGCAGACCGCCTGGACATCGAACGCCGGCGGGCCGTGGATGCCGAGCTTCTGCTGCAACAGGCAGGCGGTGGAGGGGAAGGTGCGATCGGGCGTGGTGGTCGCCACGATGATCAAGTCGACTTCCTCGGGCACGCGGCCGGCGGCCTCGAGTGCCCGTCGCGCCGCGGGCTCGGCCAGATCGGACGTCAGCTGGCCTTCGGCGGCGATGTGACGCTGCTCGATGCCGGTCCGTTCGCGAATCCAGGCATCGGAGGTATCGACGATCTGCTCGAGGTCATGATTGGTCATGACCCGCTCGGGGAGGTAGCTGCCGGTCCCGGTGATGCGCGAATGGATCATCCGTCAGAGCGCTCCTGAAGCAGTGTCTCCAGCCGCTGGTCGATACGGCGCGGCACGTCCTTCTCGATCTCGCGCAAGGCGACGTCGAGCGCGTTGCCGAAGGCCTCGACACTGGCACCGCCGTGACTCTTGATGACGATGCCTTGCAGGCCGAGCAGGCTGGCGCCGTTGTAGCGGCCGGGGTCGACGCGTTTTTTCAGGCGCGCAAGCACCGGCATCGCCATCAGGGCGGCCAGGCGAGAGAAGATACCGCGCTTGAACTCCTGGCGCAGGAAGTGGCTGATCATCTTGGCCACCCCCTCGCTGCTCTTGAGCGCGACGTTGCCGACAAAGCCGTCGCAGACCACCACGTCGACGCCACCCTTGTAGATGTCGTCGCCCTCGACGAAGCCGATGTAATTCACCGGTCCCGCCTGGAGCCGTTCGGCGGCGCTCTTGACGGTGTCGTTGCCCTTCATCGCCTCGGCACCGACATTAAGCAGGCCGACGCGCGGTGAGGGGTTGTCGTCGAAGGCCTCGACCAGCACAGAGCCCATGACCGCAAACTGGAACAGGTGCTCGGCGTCGCAATCGACGTTCGCCCCAAGGTCGAGCACATGGGTGTGCCCGGACTCGTTCGGCAGCGCGGTGCAGATGGCCGGCCGCTCGATACCCGGCAGGGTCTTGAGCACGAACTTGGCCGTGGCCATCAGCGCGCCGGTATTGCCCGCGCTGACCGCGGCCTGCGCTCGACCATCCTTGACCAGATCGATCGCCAGCCGCATCGACGATGACTTCTTGGTGCGCAGGGCGACCGCCGGCGACTCGTCCATCGCCACCACCTGGTCGGCGTGGACGATTTCGATCCGGTCGCGGTCGACACCGGCCTCCTCGGCCAGGTATCGCTCGATCGTGGCCTGGTCACCGACCAGCAACAGCCCGGCCGACGGGTGGCGCGACAGAAAACGGGCAGCGGCACGAACCGTGACCTCCGGTCCGTGATCGCCACCCATTACGTCAATTGCGATCTGGTTAGTCATCGATGCCCCTTACCCGCGGGAAGCCCGCGCGTGACGACGCTGCCCGAATCACCGACTAGGCGGCACGGACAGGCCGTGCCGCCCGACAAGCGGGCGGCACGCAGGCATTCGGCGAAGGAAATCAGGCGTTGTCGCCCGACTTGGTGACCACGCGACGACCACGGTAGAAACCGTCCGGAGTGACGTGGTGACGACGATGGGTCTCGCCGCTGGTCGGATCGATGGACAGCTGGGTGCTCTTCAGGCTGTCGTGGGCGCGGCGGGAGTCGCGCTTGGCGCGGCTGACCTTGTTCTGCTGTACGGCCATGGTTTTCTACCTCCAAAATGATCAAGACGCGCCGGGGCGCGCCTGCTAACTTTCACGTTTTCCCTTTCCGTCGCGGCGCTAACGCCACGACACGAATTTCGTTCGCCCCCGGGGAATCACTCTTTCCCCGGCCCCTTCTTCAACGCGGCCAGGGCCGCGAAGGGGTTGTCGTCGCCGTCCTCGTCGATCGGCTCGGCCAGCTGGCCCGACTCGTAAGGCCGATCGGGCGGGATCGGCCCACAGGGCGTTTCATGCACCGGCATCAGGGGCACGGCCATCAGCAACTCGTCCTCGATCAGGTCGAGCAGCTTGACCCGCCCCTCGCGCCCGAGGATGACCGGCTCGGCCGCGGCATCCACGTGTTCGGCCTGCTCCTCGCTGAACACGAAGCTCAACCGGGAGGACGATGCGACCGGCTGCACCACCGTCTCGCGGCAGCGGGCGCACTCCAGCGCCAACGACGCCGAGATGGCTATCTCGGCGGCCAGCGGGTGCACCCCCTGCCCCTCGAAGAAACGTATCCGATAGGATAGCCGACCGTCCTCGGGGGCCATGTCACGGCATCGAGTCAATGCCGTGAGCGGCAATTCGCCGGCCCTCTCCTCGCCCGCCCGGCACGCGGCGCGCACGTCAAGCGGCACGCTCAACTGCTTGGCATCGGTCTGGCTGTCGTCAGTCGACATCGGCTACGTCCTGCGCCAGTGGACCGGAACGCCCTACGGCGCCAACGGCCTTGCAAGCGGGAATCTTAATCCGCTAAGTTTACCGGCTTCTCACACTTTCGCCAAACACAATGCCGCTCCCCAAACCAGACCTGATTCTCGCCTCCGGCTCGGCAACCCGCCGCCAGTTGCTCGACCGACTGCAGATCCCCTACACCGTCGACCCCGCCGACATCGACGAAACGCTGGCCGCCAACGAACCCGCCAAGGAGGCTTGCCAACGACTGGCGCGGGCAAAGGCCGATCGGGTAGCCGATCGCCACCCCGGTACCGTGGTACTGGGCTCCGACCAGATGTTGTCTTGGCGTGGCGGTCTGCTGGGCAAGCCCGGCGATGCCGAGACCGCCTGCCGCCAGCTCACCCAGATCAGCGGCGAAGCCATCACCTTCCACGTGGCGATCAGCGTTGCCTGCCCGGACGGGCGGCGGCTCGACTGGCACGAAACCGTCGAGGCCCGCATGCGGAAACTGACGAACGAGGAGATTGCCCGCTACGTCGAGATCGAGAAGCCCTTCGACTGCGCCGGCAGCATGCGCTCGGAAGGTCTCGGCGCCTGCCTGGTCGAGCACATGGACAGCCGCGACCCCAGCGCGATCCTTGGCATGCCGCTGATCGCCACCGCCCGCCTGCTACGCGCCGCGGGCATCGACCCCTTGCGCAATGGCTGAAGATCGCCGCACTTAACGTTTCCCAGAACATCGCGCCATCGGCAGCCGCTCAATCCGACACGAGCCCCGGCCGACAACGTCACGGGAACCTTGCGCGCTTGTTATCACCGGAATGCGGGTCCGCTCGCACTCCGAATGCCCAATGCACAGCCGGCATTTGACGCCCCCCAGCCCCGTGCAGTAAAAACACCGCTTTCCCAACATCAGGATAGCCACGTGACACTGCTCATCGCCGCCCTGCTCGGCGTCATTCAGGGCATCTTCATGTTCCTGCCCGTCAGTTCGACAGCCCACCTGGTGCTGACCCAGCACTGGCTGATCGAAAAAGGCCATGACCTGCCGTCGCCGGACAGCCCCGAGATGATCCTGTTCGACCTGGTGGTGCATGTCGGCACGCTGGTCTCGATCGTGGTGGTGTTCTGGCCCAGCCTGTGGCGCTTTTCGCACAACGCGGCGACCGGCGCCCTTCACTGGGCCTCGGCCGAGGGTCGGCACGAAGGCATGCCCCTCTACGTGCGCTTGTTCCTGCTGGGGATGCTGTCGGTGCTGGCCACCGCGGTGATCGGTTTCGGGCTCAAGACCACCTTCGAGCAGGTGTTCGCCACGCCGGTGATGATCGCCTTCACGCTGACCTTGACCGGCATCCTGCTGTGGTGGACCGACAAGCTCAAGCCGCGACGGCGCGGCCTCAAGGGCATTAATGCCAAGGTGGCGACCGTCATCGGCGTGGCCCAGGGCTTTGCGCTGGTCCCGGGACTGTCGCGCAGCGCCATGACCATCGTGTTCTCGCTGTTCACTGGCCTCAAGCGCCGCTGGGCCGCCGAATACAGCTTCTTCCTGGCCATTCCGACCATCCTGGCCGCCACCCTGGTACAGAGCCTGGAGGTGTGGGGCAACCTTGGCCTCAATGGCATCAGCCTGATGGCCATGACGGTCGGCTTCGTGGTCTCGGCGCTGGTCGGCATCGTCTCCCTGAAGCTGGTGGTCTACTTCCTGTACCGCGCCCAGCTGAAGATCTTTTCGTTCTATGTCTGGCTACTGGCAGCGGCCGTCCTGCTCGGCTGGATCGATCTGCCTACCTGACGCCAGCGCTCGACGGCCGATTGCCACCGCCCTGCCGAGCAGGTTTCAGCTCGACGAATCATCCAACGGGCAACACCTCGTCGTCGGCCATCCGGCCGACGTTGGACTGAAGTTCACCCTACAGACCCCCGGCAGGAAACCCGTTCTCAGTACCCCAGCCGCTTGCGCGCGACCTGGTGCAGTGCCGGCGTGGCCGCGGCACACACGGTCGTGGTGTCCAGCCCAACGCCCTTGCCCTCCAGGTCGGTGAACACGCCACCGGCCTCCTGGACGATCACCGACAGCGCAGCGATGTCGAGCACGTTGACGTCCGACTCGACGATCAGGTCGATCGCGCCGCGCGCCAGCAGGTGATAGTGGTAGAAATCGCCGTAGCCTCGGGTGCGGTTCACCTCCGCGACCAGCGTCGCCAGGCCCGCCCAGCCGACCGGCTGCTTGGCCAGTGTCGCGAGATTGCCCACCGAAAGCGTCGCCTCGGACAGGGTGTCGATCTGGCTGACGCGCGCGGCGCGGTCCATGAAGAACGCCCCACCACCCTTCTCGGCGTAGGCGTACTCGCCGAACACCGGTGCGCTGGACACGCCCAGGATGATCTCGTCGCCCTGCATCAGCGCAATCTGCGTGGAAAAGAACGGGTACTCGCGCACGAAGCTCTTGGTGCCGTCGATGGGATCGACCAGCCAGGTGAACTCGGCCTCGGGACGCGTCTTGCCGGTCTCCTCGCCGTAGAAACCATGATCCGGAAAGGCATCCAGGATCACCGCCTTGATCGCCTTCTCGGTTTCCACGTCGGCGACCGTGACCGGCGTGGCGTCTTCCTTGATCTCGATCTCGACGTTCTGCTGCCAGTAGCGACGGACGACGGTTTCGGCGGCGCGGGCGGCGGCCAGCGCGGTTTCGAGGTATTGGCTCTGCATGACGCGTTTCCTGGTTTTATTCTGGATTTCGTGCCGGATACCGGCGTGATGGCGGGCATTGTATACGAGACACGCCTGCGTTCGGACGCAAAGCAGGCCGGGTGTCAACGACGCATGCCGCGCAACCACTTCACAAAAAGGTTTCTGACCCCTTTGCCGATTGAATCGAGAGTTTTTCTTCGAAGTCCAGAATCAGATCCTGGACTTTGGACTTTATTTTCTTCCAGCGTGGAAGCAGCTCGAGCGGATAGGTTACTGCGACCGAAGCACCCCATTCGGACAGACGGAGGCGATGGCGACATACCGGACGGCTCTCCGGATTCGGCATCCGGCCGTTGTAGCACTCGATCATGTCGATCACTTGGCCATCCAGGCTGCCCTGCCAATGAAGCGTTTGATTCCAGGCGTGAAAGCGTTCGGTACCAGGCCCAACCGGCTCGGCCCATTTCAGGCCTGTCTCCGGATCAGTGCCGCGCATTTCGTAGTGGATTCGTACTTTTTCAGCCCCTCCCCACATCTCGGTAGAGTTCCGAGGAGGAAGTTTTCTCGTATGCAGTCGCCCCTCAATCATCTTGATCCTGCCGCGCAGCACCCGCGTCAAGCCAAGATGACGATCGATTGCCTCTGGATTGCTATCGGCCACGAGGCCGATCAGCAGCCAGACATCCCCGTCTGGATCGTCTTTGCTCCAGTAACTCTTCTCCGTTTCCCGGCTGCGGGGCTGAAGGTCCGGCCACCGAACGGAGAGCGTGAATGCATCGGCAGCATGTTCAAATGTCCGCTCGTCCGGCATCGGCGTGTCCGGCTTGCGCGGAGCCCAGATACTCTGATCCTTGTACTCGACACCGGCCAGCGCCAAGTAGTTGGATGGAATCGCGATCGGTACGCCGTTGATATTGGCCTTGCGAATCGTCACCCGGCGCTCTGCCAGCAACGGCGGCACCTCGCCATGTAGCTGGGGCCACGCTTCCGGCGTCGCGTGCTTGACCAGCAGCGGCCTCGCCACGTCTGACCAAAGCACCGACGCGCCAACCCAGAGCAACACGAGAACGGCAATCAGCAAGGACAGCCGCGCCCAGCGATCAAAAAGGTCTCTGACCCCTTTTCCCATCAGTCACTTTCCTTGTGGGTTAATCAGTGCGATTCCTTCATTGAATCGGAAGGGCCTGCCTTAAAGCCCAGAATCAGATCGCGCACCTTGGACTTGACCGCCTGCCACTGGGGAAGCAACTCAAGGGGATAGGTTACGTCGATCGTTGCGCTCCATTCAGCCAAATAGAAGCGGTGGCGACATACCGGACGAATGTCCGGATTCGGTATCCGGCCGTTGTAGCAGGCGATTAGGTCGCTCACGTGACCATCCAGTTCACCCCGCCAGTGAAGCGTTTGATTCCAGGGGTGAAACCGATCGTCTCCGGGCCCGACTGGCTCGGCCCATCTCAAGCCTGTCTCTGGATCGGTACCGCGCATTTCGTAGTGAATTCGCACTTTTTCCGTCCCTCCCGATATCTCCGTGGAGTTTCGGGGAGGAAGAAATCTGGTGTTAAGCCGCCCCTCGATCATCTTGATCCTGCCGCGCAGCACCGGCCCCCAGCCCCGCTCGATTGCCTCCGGGGTGCTATGGGCCCTAAGGCCAATCAACAGCCATGCATCGCCCTCTGGGTCGTCCTTGTTCCAATAACTCTTCTCCGTTTCCCGGCCGCGGGGCTGAAGGCCCGGCCACCGAACGGAGAGCGTGAAGGCATTGGCCGGATCCTCGGACGTCCGCTCATCCGGCCTCGGAGTTTCGGGCTTGCGCGGCGCCCAGATGCTCTGATCCTTGTACTCGATCCCCACCAGCGCGAGATAGTTGGAGGGAATCGCAATCGGCACGCCGTTGATATTGGCCTTGCGAAGACGAACCTCCCGCTCCGCTATCAACGGCGGAACCTCGCCGTGCAACTGGCGCCACGCTTCCGGCATCGTGTGCTTGATCAGCAGTGGCCTCGCCACGTCGGACCACAGCGACGACGCGCCGACCCAGAGCAACACGAGAACGGCAATCAGCAAGGCCAGCCGCCCCCAGAAAGTGCTTATCCAAGCTGAGCGCCATTTCATCCTCATGGCTGACCACCATGAACAGAACCCGGCACTATCGACACGAGACAACGAAAAGTCAGCATCGATGCCCGCCGAGGAGTCTGGGGTAGGACAAGAACATGCACGCTCCCCAGCCAGTCGATAGCCAATTGCTTCACCCGCATGCCGGGCTCCAAAACGGAGCCGAAAACACCCCGGAAACAAATCGCGAGCGCACGGAGTGACGTGACCGCAAGCATGGAGCGCGGTCCGTTATGGTTCGGTCGAACGCGGGCACGGGGAGTCCGTGACCCACGGGCAGTGGGAGTCTTGAGCACGAGAGCGCTCGGGGGAAGGGCGTTGTCCATCCGTGACAACCTCGCAACCTAGTCCATTAGTTTTTCAGCGCATTACCATATGCGCATATGGAGCGAGATAAGATCATAGACTTGCAGGCTAGGTCAAGAACCAGCGCGGCGCACTCCCCGACCAGAATCTCGGTTTAACGTACGGACAAACCTTGAGCGTCACCGCTTGGGAACGGTCTATGTTATTGCCCTGCACTCCGCCGGGCTGGCCGGCCATGAGAGGAGCCTCAGCGCCGCATGCCGCGCAGCCACTTGAAGACGTTGATCAGGGACGACAGCGCCTGGGCGACGTAGGTGAAGGCGGCCGCGCGCAGGATGCGGCGCGCCGGTCGGCGGTCAGCACGCTTCAGCAACCCGGCTTCCTTGAGCATCGGCAGGGCGCGATTGAAGCTCGCATCCAGCTCGGTCGGCAACGTAGCGAGGTGGGCGAACACCGGCACCGCCATGGTCATCACGCCGGCGGCGAACATGATCAGGCCGGCGAGTGGCCCCTTCTGGATCACCGAGACCACGGGGATGGCGACCAGAATCCAGCCGGCGATGCGCTGTGCCCACTGGGTGCGCTCGACCACCTCCTGGCGACGCAGGAACGGCGGGTACTTCTCGGCATCCTGCAGGGCATGGCCCACCTCGTGGGCGGCCACGGTGATCGCCGTGAGCGACCGCCCCGAGAAGTGGGCCGGCGACAGGCGCACGGCCCGGTCAGCGGGGTCGTAGTGATCCCCCGATTTCGTCTGCTCGACCTTGACGTACTCGAGGTGGTGCCGGTCGAGCAGATAACGGGCCAGATCGGCACCGCTGAAATCGAATCGATCGGCCGGCTCGCTATGACGGCGCATCACCTGCCCCACCCACCAGCCGGGCAGGTAGGACAGCGCGGCCATCAGGCCCAGGCCGATCAGAAGACCGATACCCATCAATGCACCTCGAAATTCCGTCGTGAGCCGCGCAGCGAACGACGAGACATACCAGTTGGATAGGCGAGGAGCGAGTAAGCACGCGACGCAGCAATCGGGCGGCGCAACAGGTTTTTCGAGGCGCCCATCAGTCCTCCGGCCGACCGCGGTCAATCTGATAGATCAAGTCGCCCGACTGCGCCTCGGCACCACTGGACAATTCCAGGTGCAGGAACTTGTTGATGCGATAACGCGTGATCACCTCACCGACTCCATCGAAAACACCCACGGCATAGCGGACCAGCAGATTCTCCCCGATGCGCTTGCCCACGCTCAACTGCGTACCGCCCACCCCGTCATCGGAGGTCAGGCCGATCTCATCGAAACCGAACACGCTGTTGACCTGCTGGGCGAGGTCATCGCCCTGGCGAATACCCAACCCCGCGATGGCGTTAAGCAGCAGGGAGGCATCGGCGTCACTGCCGGCCGACAGCCGCCGCCCGGTGAGCAACAGCGACAGGGCATCGCTGGGCGATGTCGGCGGCCGCGAGAACACCTCGGTCTCGGGCGATTCCAGCTCGCCGGCAATCGACAGGCCCACCACCGTACCGGCATCGTCGTTGATCTCCCGGGTGGCGACCACGTCCAGACCTGGCGCGGTGAGTGGCCCGGTGAAGATCAGCCGGCCACGTTCCACCGCCAACGTCTGGCCGTAGGTCTCGTAACGCCCGTCTTTCAAGCGAATCTCGCCGAACGCACCGGGTGTTTCACCCGGGCGCACCCGCATCTCCAGCCCGCCCGTCAGGCGCGTGGCGAAGCCCTCACCACGCAGACTGACCTCGTCACCGAGAATCACCTCGATGTCACCGGTCAATGGGTAGGCCGCTCCCTGCTCCTCGGCCTCCTCGCCGACAATCACCAGGTCCTCAGAGTTGCCACGGGCATTCTCGGGCAACTCGCCGAGGTTGGCGATCGCCAGGGGCACGTGAATCGCCCCGCCCAGCTGTCCGCCATCCGGCGCCAGATCGATCGAGATCGCCGGGCGTGCATCCACCGCCAGCGTCGGCAGGCGCAGTATCGGCAAGGCCTCGCCGCCCAGTTCGGCCTCCAGTCGCCAGTCGTTGAAGGCCGTGAGATGGCCATCGCCCTCCAACCGGATTCGCCCCCGGCTGGGCGGCGATTCAACCTCGTCGACACGGCGTGCCGAGAACACCGGCCGCGGCGGGGTCTCGGCCTCGCCCAGCAAATCGCCCGTCAGGCGCAGCGCCCCGTCGGGCTCGACCGATAGCTCCAAACTCCCGTCACGGTAATCCGTGCCGGTGGGCAGCGAGGCGAACGCCAGATCCTCGCCCAGCAGTTGCCCCGACAGCCGGGGGGCGTCTAGCCGCCCCGAGACCGCCAGCCGACCACTCAGTGCCCCGGCAAGATCGCTGATCGGCATATCCAGCGGACCGAACAAGCGATCGACCAGATCGAACAAGCGGGCCAGATCGGCCTCCTCGAGCGAGAGCGCCCCATCGAGCGCCCCATCCCCCAGGCTGGTCTCGCCCTGCCCGTCGAACACCAGCCAATCCTCGAGCCCACCCTGCAAGGATGCCTCAATTCGTTCGTCAGCCAGGGTGGCCATCAGGCGGGTCTCGGGATAGGCAATCACTTCGCGATCCGCGTCGGTCTCGAGGTCGTCACGGCCGGTAAACCGGATCTCGCTGGGCGGCAGGCGCAGGTCCACACTCGCCGACCGTCCCTCGCCCTCGACACGTGCCTCGGCATCGACCGACAGCCGCCCCGGCCACTGGACCGCAGCCCCCTCGTGCGCGGGCCACTGCTGCCACAATGCCTCCAGCGCCAGATCCCCAGCCAATTGCGCCGAGAGCACCTCCCCGGCACGCTCGCCAGACAGGCACAGCGCACCGGTACCCTCGGTGGCAAGGCCCGGGACGGCAGGCTGCAGGCACAACGACCCGAGTCGCTGCGATTCAGGCCCGAACCACAGATCGGCCGGCGCACGCAGCCGCCAGGGGTGCCCAGCGGGCAGCCCCAGATCCAGCCGGGTCAACTGCCCCTGCCACCCCATGTCTTGTGCCGCCTCTTGTTCTGCGGCTTGCTGCCAACCACCCCGCGCGCCCAGACGCAACTCGACCGGACCGTCGACCTCCAGCGTGGCGCGATGCGCTGACGGACTCCCCTCCGCCGCGAATGCCAATCGATCGAACAGCGCCGCGCCCGTGTCCGGTGCAAGCACACCGGCATCCAGCGATATCTGCATGCGCCGCTCTGCCAACGGCGTCTGCCCGTCGACCGGGTCGATCACCGCCGTCGTTCGCGCCCGGTCGAGGGAATAGCCCGCCAGTCGCAATCGATCGATACGCGCGTCGAGCTGTCCTTCCGGAGCGAGGATCGGCCCCGAGGCAGCAACCTCGACATGTATGGCGCCGCGGGCCATTCCGGGCTGCAGGGACGCCAGATCCACGCCAGGAAGCCGCTCGACAAGATCCCAGGGCAATGCCGCCAGATCCGGGACCGCGAGCTTGCCCTGCATGCCATCGAGTTGCCATTGCGCCCAGTCGGGAGCGAGATCCACTGCCCCGGAGGCATCCAGCACGGCGCCCGGCGCGGCGAGGTTCAACCGCTCGATCGCAAGCCGTCCTTCTTCCAGCGCGGCGCCAATCTCCAAGGTCACTGCCCGGCGCTGGTCGTCATCACGACGTTCGACCAGTTCCAGCCGGCCGTCCTCGAGACGTGCCCGAACGGCCGACAACCAGTCGGCGCCGGTCAGGGGCCGATTCCAATCCGGCAACTCGGCATCGAGTCGACCGCGACTGGCCAGGTGCACCGGATACGCTCCCTCCGTCCCGCCTGCGAGCGGCAGCGCGTCGATCTGCCAGTCGGCGCGCAGGTGACGTTGGGCATCGAGCCGACCATCCGCGCGCAGCTCGCCTCCCCCTGCCCGGCCCGACACCCGTGCCTCGGCCTGAGTGTCGTCGAGAAGCAGGTGGACATCCACGGCCTCGATCGACTCGCCAGCCAGGTCGCCCGACAAGCCGGCTACCGATAGCGATCCCTCGACCGGCAGCCAGCCGTCAGCCGCGGCGAGTTGGGTGTTGAAATCGAACGAGAGCGACCCCGGGCTCCCCGGCGATGCCCAGGCCGGATTCAGCGACTCGCCCCGGCCGGTCAACTCGATCCGCCCGGTCGGCGACCACCCCGCCGTGCCGGAGAATTCCATTCGACCACCCAGCACGTCCGCAACCACCTGGTCGATCGTCAGCATTTCCTGATCAAGACGCAGTCGACCACAGAACGCAGCCGGCAGGCCGTCCGCCCCCATCCAAGCCAACCGAGGGTGCAATCCCATCTCTCCCAGGACATCGCCATCGAACTCGACCTGGCCGGACAACCAGCCCTGCGGATGATCGAGCAGCAAGTCGGCGTGCCCGATCAAGGGCATGTCCCCGGCCGGCTCCAGCGCCACGGCCGCGCGGCCATCCAGCCGAACGCCGTCGGGCAGGCGCAGGTCCAGTTCGTCGAGATCCACTTCCAGTCGCGGGCGCTCGACGCGGGCGTCCAGCAAGGCCGCCAGCCGTCCGCGTGGGACCTCGTAGCGCTGATCGCCCTGCAGGACCACCAGCCGATCGACGACCAGCCGCTCGACCGCAAGCGATATCGGTGGCAGGGAAAGATCAGTCGGATCGAATGGCTCTCCCGCTGGGGCCGATGGATCGGCCGGCGGCAGGTCGATGCGGACGTCGCGCACGGCAAGCTCCGGAATACGCAGCCCCCTGCGCCACAAGACCGCCGGATCGATCTGCAAACGGGCCTCACCGATGGTGGCGCTCGCCCCCTGCTCCGGTGCCCACTCGACTTGCTCGAGCACCAGCCCGCGCCAGACGGTGCCTCGGGACTCGCCAACCGATAGCGCCGGCAACTGCCGCTCGGCCTGGGCCAGGGCCCACTGCACCCCGCCGGGGGTGGCGGTAAGCCACCAGCTGGCCACGGCCGCCAGGATTACCAACAGCACGGCCGACCAGCCGGCGATCAGCACCAGTCGTCGCACCCAGACCAGCGATGTCAGGAAGGCAGAAACCGTGCTCAAAACGCCGCCCCCAAACCGAGATGCAGCATCGGCAGGCCATCGCTGCCATCCAGAGGCTGGGCAATATCGACGCGCACGATGCCCACCGGCGAGCGCCAACGCACACCCACCCCGGCACCGGTCTTGAGCTCGGCCTCGGGATCGGTGTAGGCATTGCCGCTATCGACAAAGGCGGCCAAATACCAGTCATCCCCGACCACCGGGAACATGGCCTCGAGACTGCCGGCGAGCAGGTACTTGCCGCCGATCAGCGTGCCGTCCTCGTCGCGGGGTGAAAGCGACTCGTACTCGTAACCACGCACGGAACGGTCCCCACCGGTGAAAAAGCGCAGCGAGCGCGGCATCTTGTCGAACTGGTCGGTCACGATCACGCCTGCCTCGGCACGCCCGGCAAAGATCCACTTGCCCACCGGCAGGTAGCCACCGGCGAAGGCCCGGCCACGGACGAAGCTGGCTGCCGAGGCGATCGGCTCGGCGGCACCCTGCAACGACACGTCGAACAGGACGCCCTCGGTGGGGAACAGGGGATCATCGAGCCCCTGGTACCCCAACCGGCCACCGACGATGGCAAAGCCGTTGGACTCGGGTGGATCGTCACCGTAGCGGGTCCGATCGAGCAGATACTCGGTAAACAGCGATCGCGTCCACCGGTCCGTCTCGCGGACCCACTGCACGCCGCTGGCCGCTGCGGTGGTCACGATGTCGTTGTTGTCCTCGCGGGTGACCCGGGCGTAGATGTCATAACGTTCGCGCAGCGGATCGGCCGCCCGCGGAATGGTGTAACTGGTCTCCAGGCGCTGCTCGATTGCCGAGAGCTGGGTGCGGGCCGACCACTGGTGCCCCCGTTTGTTGACGTAGCGCCGCTTGACGCCGGCGCCCACGCGCGGCCCGACATCGGTGGCATAGCCGGCGCGCAGTTCGTAGGAGGTGCGCGGGTTGCGGTAGGTGGTGATCTCGACCGGCACCTCGAGGTTCTCGCGCTGATCGAGCCTCGGGCGCACCGATACCGACTCGAAGTACTCCGTGCCGGTCAGGTTGCGGTTCATCGCCAACAGATCGCGGCTGGTGTAGGCCGCGCCGGGCGGGACGCCCGTCAGACGGCGGGCGAGTTCGGGCTCGAGAATGGACTGCTCGATCACCACCTCACCGAAGCGATAGCGCGACCCCGCCTCGAGCGCCAGGGCGATGCGCGCCGACTGCGTGGCCGGATCGACCACGAGCTCCCGCCGAGTAAAACGCGCATCGAGGTAGCCCAGTTTCTGCACGCGAGAGAGGACTCCATCGCGAAGGGAGTCATAAGCGGCCTGGTCGAGGGGCGATCCCTCCTGCGGACGTCGTTCGCTCACGAACTTGCGCACCGATTCGATTTCGCGGATCGATTCGGGCAGATCGATGCTCACCGACTCGATCGTGGTGACCGGGCCGGCATCGATATCGAGCGCCGGATCACGGCATTCGGCTCGCCGCTGGATGGACGGACGAATGCGGGCGTTGAAGTACCCGTAGGCCTGTAACGCCTCTTCGGCCGCCTCGCTTGCCGCATCCAGGTAACGGCGGATATGGGCGGTGCTGGCCTCGCAGGAGAAGCCGATTCGAGGGACGGACAGGCCGACGTTGGTGATCAGGCGGCTATCGGACAGACCGGTCAGCTGAAACTGCGGGCTCGGGGCGGCCATCGCCGCCCTCGCCCCAAACAGCAACGACATGGCAAGCATCGCCAGGGCGAGCCGGGCCGCGCCTGGACGCGGCATGACCAACTACACCACCTCGGCGAGATCGCCATTCCGTTCCAGCCACGCGCGGCGGTCGGCGGCGCGCTTCTTGGCGAGCAGCATGTCGAACACCTCGATGGTGTCGTCACCCTCCACCTTCAGCTGGACCAGGCGGCGAGTGGCCGGGGCGAGCGTCGATTCGCGCAGCTGGATCGGGTTCATCTCGCCAAGGCCCTTGAAGCGGGTGACCTGGATCTTGCCGCGGCGCTTTTCCGCCTCGATGCGATCGATGATGCCGTCACGCTCGTGCTCGTCGAGCGCGTAGAAGGTCTCCTTGCCGATATCGACGCGATACAGCGGCGGCATGGCGACGAAGACGTGTCCGGCATCCACCAGCGCGGGGAAATGCCTGAGGAACAGCGCCGAAAGCAGGGTCGCGATGTGCAGGCCGTCGGAATCGGCATCGGCGAGGATGCAGACCTTGCCGTAGCGCAGCTTGGACAGATCGTTCGAACCGGGCTCGAGCCCCAGGGCCACGGCGATGTCGTGCACTTCCTGGCTGGCGAGCACCTGGGCCGGATCGGTCTCCCAAGTGTTCAGGATCTTGCCACGCAACGGCATGATCGCCTGGAAGTCGCGCTCGCGGGCCTGCTTGGCCGAGCCGCCGGCCGAATCGCCCTCCACCAGGAACAGCTCGGTGCGCGAGAGATCGGTCGAGGAGCAGTCGGCCAGCTTGCCCGGCAGTGCCGGACCGCTGGTCACGCGCTTACGGGCGACCTTCTTCTCGCTCTTGATGCGATTCTGCGCCGATTCGATCGCGATCTGCGCGATCTTCTCGCCCATGTCCGCGTGCTGGTTGAGGTAGAGCGAGAGCGCATCCTTGACCACGCCGCTGATGAACGTGGCCGACTCGCGCGAGGACAGACGCTCCTTGGTCTGGCCGGCGAACTGCGGGTCGTGCAGCTTGGCCGAGAGCACGAAGCGCACCCGGTCGAAGACGTCCTCGGGCGACAGGCGCACACCGCGAGGCAGCAGGTTGCGGAACTCGCAGAATTCGCGGATCGCCTCGGTCAGCCCCTGGCGCAACCCATTGACGTGCGTGCCGCCCTGCAGGGTCGGGATCAGGTTGACGTAACTCTCGGTCAGGCCCTCGCCCGGCTCGGTGGCCCAGACCAGCGCCCAGGCGACCTCCTGGGCCCGCCCGCCGTCCGGGGCCTTCATGTGACCGACAAAGGCCTCCGGCGGCAGCACCTCCTGGTCACGGACGCTCTCGAGCAGGTAGTCGCGCAGGCCGTCGGCGTAGCACCAGTCCTCGCGCTCGCCGCTGGCCGCGTCGGTCAGGCTGACCTTGAGCCCCGGGCAGAGCACGGCCTTGGCGCGCAGCACATGGCGCAGCCGGGCCATGTTCATCCGCGGCTGGTCGAAGTAACTGGTGTCCGGCCAGAAGGTGAGTGTCGTGCCAGTGTTGCGCTTGCCGACGGTGTCGATCACCTCCAGCGGGCGGGTCAGCTCGCCATGGGCGAACTCGATCCGGTGTAGCTTGCCATCGCGCTTGATGTCGACCACCAGCCGGTTCGACAGGGCATTGACCACCGACACGCCCACCCCGTGCAGGCCGCCGGAGAACTGGTAGGACTTGTCGGAGAACTTGCCGCCGGCGTGCAGCCGCGTGAGGATCAGCTCCACGCCGGAGATACCGTGCTCGGGGTGCACGTCCACGGGCATGCCGCGGCCGTCGTCGGAAACGGACAGCGCGCCATCTTCGTGCACCATCACGTCGATCGAGCTGGCGTAGCCACTGATCGCCTCGTCGACGCTGTTGTCGATCACCTCCTGGGCGAGGTGATTCGGCCGTGTGGTGTCGGTGTACATGCCCGGGCGTTTTCTCACCGGGTCGAGACCGGTGAGCACCTCGATCGAGCCGGCGTTGTATTCGGATCGTTCAGCCATAATCAACCGTGCATTCCCTGGGTGGTCGACGCCATGGCGGCCTGGGTGGCCGCCGACGTGCTGCCACGGACCGCCCATCGCGGCCCGCGGCATGAGGGTTCAAAGTGTACACGCCCGCCCGGGACCTGACACCGCCGCCGTGGCCGATCCCGGCCCCCAAAAGGCGCTCGTCCGCTGTGGAACGGTGATTCCCTTTACCAAGGACGAAACCGAATCGGCAGGATGCCGGCCCGAAGGGCGAGGTCCAGGGACGGACCTCGCGACGCAGCAGATGCCCGGCTCAAGGCTCGCAGAGCGGTATGGCATTCGTGCAGACCTTCCCTTGAAAACCCGCCCGGCCATCACCATGTCAGGGCGCAGTCGAACCAACACCCACGAGGATCACCCGACCATGAGCGAAAGCGCGCACGTCTTTTCCGTCACGGCCCAGACATTCCACGAGCAGGTGGTGGAAGCGTCCCGGGAAACCCCCGTGCTGGTGGACTTCTGGGCGGAATGGTGCGGCCCCTGTCGTCAGCTGATGCCACTGCTTTCGCAGATCGTCGAGGACATGGACGGCCAGGTGAAACTGGCCAAGGTCGACACCGAGGCCGAACAGGAGCTTGCCCAGCAGTTCGGCGTGCGCAGCCTGCCGACCGTGATGCTGTTCGTCGGCGGTCGGCCGGTCGACCAGTTCCAGGGCGCGCTGCCCGAGGGACAGATTCGCGAGTTCATCGGTCGGCACGTGCTCTCGGAGATCGACAAGCTGCGCCGGGAGGCCCAGCAGGTGCGTGCCGCCGGCGCCACCGAACAGGCCATGGACCTGCTCAGGCAGGCCAACCAGCAGGAACCGGGGAACGTCGAGGTGCTGCTGGACATCGCCGACCTGATCGCCGAGCAGGGTGACCTCGACCAGGCCTGGCAGATCCTCGAGTCCCTGCCCGCGGACACGGCGATGCGCGACGACGTGAAGGAATTCAAGGCCCGCATCGGCATGGCGCGCGCCGCCCAGTCCGGTCCGCCCGAGGACGAATTGCGCGCTCGCATCGAGAGTGACCCGACGGACTGCGAGGCGCGTGAGGCGCTCGCCGCCAAGCTCGCCATCCGCAACGACATCGAGGGAGCCCTGGAGCAGAACTACCAGATCATGCTGCGCGATCGGTCGTACAACGAGGACGCCGGTCGACGCGGGTTGATCGACCTGTTCGAGATGCTCGGCGACAGCCACCCGCTCACCCGCCAGTACCGCCGCAAGATGTTCGGGCTGCTGCACTAAAAGTAGTGGAAGCCAGGCCGACCGATGGTAACCGATGGCCACGGGGGCCGCGCCTGACGGCGAGCTTGCCCAGCACCTAGATGTAGGAGCGGCTTCAGCCGCGATGCGCAATGGTGCCCGCGTGTGGCATCGCGGCTGAAGCCGCTCCTACGGGATACGCGGCGCGCAAGGTGGCCGGCGGATTTCCACGATCCCCGCCGTCCGTTTTCTTCCAGCTTTGGGCTGTCGTCTCCAAGCTCCGGCCGACAGGCCGTGCCCCTGCTAAGGTCCGTCCATGCGCGCCCATCACCACCATGACGTCAGCGCTGCCGCAGGAAGGGCCCTGGGGATCGGCATCGTCCTCAACCTCGGCTTCGTCGTCATCGAAGCGATCGCCGGCGTCCTGGGGCAATCCATGGCCCTGCTGGCCGACGCGGCCCACAACCTCGGCGACGTGCTGGGGCTCTTGCTTGCCTGGGGCGCCAATCGCCTGGGTCGGCGGATCGCCTCCCGCCAGTTCAGTTACGGGCTGGGCAGCAGCACGTTGCTCGCCGCGCTGATCAACGGGGTGACACTGGCGCTGGTCTCGCTGTGGATCCTATGGGAGGCAGGCATGCGGCTGGTGGATCCACCCGCCGTGCACGGGCTGCTCGTCATCGGGGTGGCGCTCGCCGGCGTCGTGGTCAACACCGCGACCGCCTGGCTGCTCCTTTCGGGCCAGAAACACGACCTCAACCTGCGCGGCGCCTTCCTGCACATGGCCGCCGACGCGGCCGTGTCAGTGGCCGTCGCGATCTCCGGCCTGATCGTGCTGCTCACCGGGTTTGCACTGATCGACCCGCTGCTAAGCATCCTCGTCAGCCTGGTCATCCTGGTCCCGGCGGTCGGCCTGATCCGCCGTTCACTGCAATTGGTGCTGCATGGCGTGCCCGAGGAAGTCGACCTCGCCGAGGTCGAGCGACACCTCGCCACCCTGCCCGGCGTGACCGATCACCACCATTTGCACGTCTGGGCGCTGTCCACCCGCGAGACCGCGTTGAGTGTTCACCTGGTCATGCCCGAACCGCCCGACGACAGCGATGCGTTCCTGCACAAACTTCAGTTAGACCTGCGACAACGCTTCGGCATCCAGCACGCCACGGTGCAGATCGAGCGGGGCAGTTGCCCCTGTCCGATCGACGCCTAGGGAAACTCTGCACGATTCGATGGCATCTCTGGCTCGCGGGTTTGTTCGCAATCGAGGCGCCGGACCGAAGGCGGGCTCATTGCCCGTCGAGGGACGGCAACGACGAGTGCGGGCAAACCCGCAAGCCCCGTCCGGGCGGGCCTCCAAGGGCCCATCTGCGGCGTTGCAGCCCTTGTAAAGGGGATGGCCCTTCACGGCGGACTGCGCCTTGCAACTGGACCCTTGGAGGTCCCGCAGAGACGTCATCGAATCGTGCAGAGTTTCCCTAGCGCAGCTGAAGGCGGTCGAAGAAGGCCTCCAGCGCCTCGCGCGCGCACTCGGCATCCTTGTCGCCGCCTGGCGCGCCACTGATGCCCAGCGCGCCGATGGTCGAGCCGGCCGACTCGATCGCCACCGCCCCGTCGAGCACGAGAATGCCGTCGACGTGGTTCATCTCCATGCGGATGTCTTCGCGGTTGGCGCGAAAGGCCCCCGAATCGATCCCGGCCAGGATCACCGCACGTGCCTTGTCGGTGGCGATCTGGCGGGTAAAGCGCGGCGCATGGGTCGCGCGCATCATCACCTGCGGGTCGCCGGACGGATCGACCACCACCGCGGTGACCGCGTAGCCCCGTCGGGTGCAGGCGGCGACCGCCTCCTCCGCGATATCCGCCGCCAGCCCCATGCCGATCCGGTCGCTCGTGACCACGTCCCCCGCGCCATCCGCATGCTCCTGGGCCTGCACACAGGCCGCAGCCAGCATGAGAACCGGCATCAACGCTCGACCAATGGACACTCCCCTCATGGCAAAACCTCCGCTATGGTTGGGAATAACACATGGATTTCAGCATAGCCGTCCGGCGCAAACTCGGAGTGACCATGGACGATCCCGATCCGACCGACCTCTCAGAAGACGCCCGCGAGGCCCTGCTCGCGCTGCGCGAGATCGCGCCATTCGACCGCATCGACCCCGGCATCCTGGCCCGCTCGATGCGCGAGGGGCGCATTCGTCGACTTGAGCATGGCGAGGTATT
The DNA here is from genome assembly GCF_003932495.1 of Guyparkeria sp. SCN-R1. Lineage (GTDB taxonomy): Bacteria > Pseudomonadota > Gammaproteobacteria > Halothiobacillales > Halothiobacillaceae > Guyparkeria. Next base: position 52,760 of record NZ_QZMT01000001.1, on the reverse strand, counting down.
GCTGGAGCCCCGCATGGGGCCACCCGAGACATTCTTCGTGCTGCTTTCCGGGCGCGTGGACGGTCTGGTCGAGGGCTCCGACGGGCAGCCGGTCTGGTCGCTGAGCCGGGGCGACAGCTTTCCGCTGGGCGCGCTGATGGAGGGCCGTCCGGTCAGCACCCGCCAGCAGGTCGCCGAACCGGGCAAGGCGGTCACGCTGCCGATCAATGCCTTCGAGCAGCTCCGGCGCGAAAGCGAGGCCTTTGACGACTTCTGCACCCGGCGCATCGGGCACCTGCTCACCCGCGGCCCGGTGGCCGAGGAAATCGACGACGGGGCCGGCCCTTCCGGCGCGCTGCTCGATCCGGCCACGCCGATCCGCGCCCGGATGGAGTCACGCACGCTGAAACTCGACGGCGACACCACGCTCGCCCGTGCGGCCCGCGCGCTGGAAGCCCACGGCGGCGAGGCGATCCTGGTCAATCTCGCCGACGGCTTTGGCATCGCCACGCTTCGGGACCTCGCCTTCCGCGGGTTGACCCGCCCGGCCGACACCACGCTCGCCGAGATCGCCACACGCGACCCGGTCGGCATCGATGCCGATACCTCGCTGCTCGAGGCGGCCGTCACGCTGGCTGAACACGGCTTTCATCACCTGCTGGTCACCGAGCGGGGCCGCGATGAACCGCTAGGCGTGCTCGACGAGGGCGCGCTCTATCGCGTCAATGCAATGACGCCGGGCCTGCTGCATCAGCGCATCGGCCGTGCACGTGACATCGAGGCGCTGGCCGGCATTCGCCACGAGGTGCCCGGCATCGTCGGCGCGCTGCTCGAATCCGGCTCGGGGTTCGCCCCAATTAGCCGGATCGTGTCCGGCATCAACGATGCGATCACCCGACGCGTGATCGGGCTGACGTTCGAGGATGCCCCCCTGCCCGCGGAGCTGGAATGGTGCTGGCTCACCTTCGGCAGCGAGGCGCGCTCGGAGCAGACCCTGGCCACCGACCAGGACAACGGTCTGGTCTTCGGCGGATCAATCGATCCCCACGCGGCTCGCGATCACCTGTTGCCGTTGGCCCGCCGGGTCAACGAGGCCCTCGACCAGCTGGGCTACCCGCTGTGTCCGGGCAACATCATGGCCGGCAATCCGGACCTGTGTCTGTCAGTCGATGAGTGGGACAAACGCTTTCGCGACTGGATCGACCAAGGCACGCCCGAGCACCTGCTTAAGGCCAGCATCTTCTTCGACGCGCGCGGACTGGCCGGTAGCGAATCGTTGTTCGAGCAATGGGCGAACGCCTGGCGCGAGCCGGCCAAGAAGAATAGCCGCTTCCGGCGACAACTTGCCGCCAACGCCCTGCGCAATCAGCCGCCACTGACCCTGTTCGGCGGCTTTCGCACCCGTTCTCGTGGCGGTCAGCGCGGCATCGACATCAAGCTCGACGGCGCCACGCCGTTCGTCGACGCCGCTCGTATCGAGGCGCTGGCCCAGGGCTCGGCGGCCACGCGCACCGACCAGCGACTGGCGCTGGTTCCCGAACGAGCCCTGCCGGCCGAGGATCTGACCGCGGCCTACGACTTCATCCAGCGACTGCGAATGCGCCACCAATACGCACAGATCCAGCGTGGCGAGTCGCCGGACAATCTGATCGATCCGGACCGGCTCGACGGGCTCACTCAGCGATTGCTCAAGGAGTCCTTTCGCATCGCCCGCAAGCTCCAGCAGCATCTGGCCATCGCCTATCAACTCTGATGATGGGCGCTCAGTAAACGAAGGTTCCCTTTCCCCCCACGGTTCCAGTAGGCTTACCGTGCTCCGGGGTCCGGGCGTGGTGGGTGCGTGATACCCGCCAGGCCCCGACCTCGGCGGGCGGGGAACCTCTGCACGAATGCCATGCCGCTCTGGCTTGGCGAATCGTGCGTGATCAAGGCGCGATGTCGCCGGCGTGCCGGCGGCCTCGACAAGGCATCGCAACGCGGAGCACGGGCGACTCGCCAAGCCCCGCAGGGCGCGTCTTGAGCCGAGCACCTGCCGCGTTGCCGTCCTTGACAAGGGGACATCCTTGCGCGGCGGACGGTCGCCTTGCATCTGCCCGGCTCAAGGCGCGCAGAGCGGTATGGCATTCGTGCAGAGGTTCCCAGGGAAGACATAAAACGTTCGGACTCAACCGAAACTCGAGGAGCCACTTATGGAGCAACGTTCCAACCGCGCCGATTACTGGCGCGCCAACCTGAAGGTACTTTTCGGCTGTCTGGTCGTCTGGTTCCTGGTGTCCTACGTATTCGGCATTCTGCTGGTCGATACGCTCAACCAGATCTCGCTGGGCGGCTACCCGCTGGGCTTCTGGTTCGCGCAGCAAGGCTCGATCTTCACCTTCGTGGTGCTGATCTTCTTCTACGCCTGGCGCATGAACGCCATCGACAAGAAATTCGGCGTCGCCGAAGACTGATAACGCAGGAGCCCAAGACACATGGAACTTCAGACCCTGATCTACCTGGTGGTTGGCGCCACCTTCTTGCTTTACTTCGTCCTCGCGATCGTCGCCCGAGCGGGCACCACCAGCGAGTTCTACGTAGCAGGCAAGGGAATCAACCCCGTCCTCAACGGCATGGCAACCGCCGCCGACTGGATGTCCGCCGCCTCGTTCATCTCGATGGCCGGCCTGATCGCCTTCAACGGCTACTCGGCCTCCGCCTACCTGATGGGCTGGACCGGCGGCTACGTGCTGCTGGCGATGCTGCTCGCGCCGTACCTGCGCAAGTTCGGCAAGTTCACGGTGCCAGAATTCATCGGTGACCGCTTCTACTCGAACACCGCACGCGTCATCGCCGTCATCGCCCTGCTGGTCATCTCGCTGACCTACGTCATCGGCCAGATGAAGGGTGTCGGCGTGGCCTTCTCGCGCTTTCTCGAGACGTCGGTCGAAGTCGGCCTGTTCGCTGGCATGGGCATCGTGTTCGTCTACGCGGTACTTGGCGGCATGAAGGGGATCACCTACACGCAAATCGCGCAGTACGTGATCATGATTTTCGCCTACACCGTTCCGGCGATCTTCATCTCCCTGCAGCTGACTGGCCACTTCCTGCCGCAGACCGGCACTGGTGCCATGCTGACCGACGGCTCGAACCAGTACCTGCTGCAGAAGCTGGACCTGGTCCTGGTCGACCTTGGCTTTGCCGAGTACACCGGTACGCCGGACCTGATGAATACCTTCCTGCTCACGTTGGCACTGATGATCGGTACCGCCGGTCTGCCGCACGTGCTGGTGCGATTCTTCACCGTACCGCGTGTCCGTGACGCCCGGAAGTCGGCTGGCTGGACCCTGCTGTTCATCGCCATCCTGTACACCACCGCCCCGGCCGTCGGCGCCATGGCGATGTGGAACACCCTCAAGACCGTGCAGGACACCGACCAGATTGGCGCACCGGAGGGCAACCTGCTCTACGCCGAGCGTCCGGAGTGGATGAAGAGCTGGGAAACCACCGGCCTGCTGTCCTGGGAAGACAAGAACGGCGATGGCCGCATCCAGTACTACAACGACAACAACGAAGACTTCGCGGCCATGGCCGAGGAAGAGTACGGCTGGGAAGGCAGCGAGCTGACCGTCGACCGCGACATCATGGTGCTGGCCAACCCGGAAATCGCCAATCTGCCCAACTGGGTCATCGCGCTGATCGCCGCCGGTGGTATCGCCGCCGCACTGTCGACCGCCGCGGGCCTGCTGCTGGCAATCTCCTCGGCGATCTCGCACGATCTTCTCAAGGGCGTGTTCATGCCGAACATCTCCGAGAAGAACGAGCTGATGGCCGGTCGGATCTCGATGACCGTCGCGATCATCATCGCCGGCTACCTGGGCCTCAACCCGCCGGGCTTCGCCGCCCAGGTGGTGGCACTGGCCTTCGGTCTGGCCGCAAGCTCCCTGTTCCCGGCGCTGATGATGGGGATCTTCTCCAAGCGCATGAACAAGCAGGGCGCGATCGCGGGCATGCTGGCCGGTCTGTCCATCACCCTGCTGTACATCTTCTGGTACAAGGGCTGGTTCTTCATCCCGGACACCAACATGCTGCCGGATAACGCAGACAACTGGCTGTTCGGCATCAACCCGACCTCGTTCGGTGCCATCGGCGCGGCGATCAACTTCATCGTGGCGATCCTCGTCGCGAAGATGACGACCCCGCCGCCGCATGAGATCCAGGAACTGGTCGAGGACGTTCGCGTCCCGCGCGCTTCCTGATCCAAGAGCCTGCCGACCGGCCCAGCCGGTCGGCCCCAAACGACAAAACCCCGGGCGAGGCCCGGGGTTTTTTTGTGTCTGCCCGCTTCGTGAAGTGAGCGAGGAAGGTCAGCGCCCGCCGGCAATCACCCAGCCGGTAATCCCGGCGAACATCAGTATCACGCCTGCCGGGGCGAGCATCAGCAGATTCATGAACTGAAGCTTGTCCTCCTCACTGGTGAACACGATCGGCCCGAGCCCGCCGACCACGCCCACCGTCGAGAGGATGGCGCCGATCACCAACATGGCCTTAGACACCCGGGCGAAGCCGGGCTGACGCGAGGGCGCCTCGAAACGGTAGGGATCACCAATGCCCGGCTCGAACTCGTCGTCCGGGTGGTCGGTTGGTTTCTTCTCGGAAGGATCGGTCATCGTGGCACCCTGGTGCAGCGTTATGGAATTTCCACGCTGAGACATTGGCGATTCGCGCAGAGCCTCATCTGGAGAGGGAAATCCTAGCAGGGGCGGACCAATGCACCGAACCCCGGCGGGCCACCACGGCCTTTTTGCTAGACTCACCCATCATATTGCCCCGGCCGGACCGACGGAAAGAATATCGACCCGGTCGTGGACGCGAATCTCTCGTTAACCGCCCATCAGACACGAGGAAGAACACCGTGCTCGAATTCTCCGTAAAGAGTGGCGCCCCGGAAAAGCAACGTACCGCCTGCCTGATTGTCGGTGTCTTCGAATCCCGTCGGCTGACGGCAGCGGCGGAGACCATCGATCAGGTCAGTGACGGCTTTATCACCGCGATCACCCGACGTGGTGACATGGACGGGGAACTGGGTGACACCTTGCTGCTCCACGGCGTGCCCAATGTACAGGCCGACCGCGTCATGCTGGTCGGTCTGGGCAAGGAGCGCGAGCTAGACACCCGCGGGCTGGTCAAGGCGACCCGCGCCGCTGTCGAGGCATTGCATCACCGTGGCACGGCCGAATGCGTCAGCCACCTCTCCGAGATCGACGTGCGTGGCAGCAGCATGGACCAGGTACTGCGCCAGAGCATCGTTGCCATCGACGATGTCCTGTATCGCTTCGACGATCTCAAGACCGACCGGGATCTGGGCCCTCGCCGCCCGCTGCGCAAGGTGACCTTCATCCTGCCGACCCGCCGGGAGCTGATGGAGGCCGAGCGCTACGTGCGCGAAGCCACCGCCATCAGCAACGGCATGCGCATGGCCAAGAACCTCGCGAACATGCCGGGCAACCTGCTCACCCCCACTACGATGGCCGAGCACGCGCGCAAGATGACGGAGACTCATCTGCACCTGTCGGTCGAGGTGCTCGACGCCTCGCGCATGGAGTCCCTGGGGATGAACGCGCTGCTGGCGGTAGCCAAGGGGAGCAGCGAGCCGCCCAAGATGATCGTCATGGAACACATGGGGGCGGATGCCGACACCCCACCGATCGTGCTGGTCGGCAAGGGCGTCACCTTCGACACCGGCGGCATTTCGCTCAAGCCCGGCCCGGATATGGACCAGATGAAGTTCGACATGGGCGGTGCGGCGGCCACCATTGGCGTGATGTCCGCCGTGGCCGAGATGCAGCTGCCGATCAACGTGGTCGGCCTGGTTCCCACGGTGGAGAACATGCCCGGCAGCGCGGCCCTCAAGCCCGGTGATGTGATCCGCAGCATGTCCGGCCAGACCATCGAGGTACTCAACACCGACGCCGAGGGCCGGCTGATCCTCTGTGATGCCCTGACCTATGCCTCACGCTACAAACCGGCGGCCATCGTCGATATCGCCACCCTGACCGGGGCGTGCATCATCGCCCTCGGCCGCCATCCGAGCGGGCTGTTGTCCAACCACGACCCCTTGGCCAAGGAACTGCTCCGGGCCGGTGAGGCGGCCAACGACCGCGCCTGGCAATTGCCGCTGTGGGACGAGTACCAGGACCAACTCAAGAGCAATTTCGCCGACATGGCCAACATCGGCGGGCGCGAAGGCGGCAGCATCACGGCCGCAGCCTTCCTCTCACGCTTCGTCAAGGAACATCACTGGGCCCACCTCGACATCGCGGGCACGGCGTGGAAGGTCGGCGATGCCAAGGGTGCGACGGGTCGACCGGTCCCACTGTTGGCGGAATTCCTGATGCAGCGGGCCAGCCAGCAGCAGGAAGGAAACGGCGGCGGGGCCGCCTAACCCCGGGACCGCCCACCAGACGCAGAACGCCCCCGGCATGGACCAACCCATGACCGGGGGCGTTTCGTTTCCGCCCGACAAATCCCTGCTTCCGAGTCGACTCAGCCCTCGGCCGCGGCCCGGGCGAGATTGCGTCGGCGCTGCTGGCGCTTCTTTTCCGGCAGGTTGTCGAACAGGCGATCACGCAGGGCGATAAAGAATCGCTCCACGTCCGGGATGCTCACGCCCGGCACATCGATCTCGGCAAAGGTGCGCGCATAGAGCTTCTCGGCGCTGGTGCGAATCTCGTCGATCAACGGCAACGCACGCTCGGTCAGGCGGATAATCTTGCAGCGACGGTCCGTGCCGCACTGGACACGCTCGACCCACTCGTCACGTGACAACCGGTCGATCATCGCGACCAACGACGGCCCCTCGATACCCAGTTCTTCCGCCAGCTCCGACTGGATCAACCCCTCCGGGTACAGCGAGAGGATGGCCATGGTGCGCCACTTGGCCTGGCTCAGACCGTGATGGGCAAGCTCGTGATCAAGCAACTGGCGCCAGAGCTGATCGACACGGTGCAACAGCACCGGCACGCGATCCTCGGCACAGATGTCGAATTCCGTTTTCGTATCGGTCATGCGAAGCCCCTTGGTTACCTCGCCGATCTCGTTCAACCGGCAGCACCCCATATCTTGCCAGCCCCGCCGACTACCTCCAACTATTAGCCAGTTAACACATTGCCCCATACAGATACAAAAAGACCACCCGCTGCCAGATGGCAGGGGCGGCCAGAATGATCAGAATTTCACTGGATCAGGCGCGAGGCGTTGTCACTCGCCGAAAATCACGTCCGACGTCACCCCTTCGTTGGCGGCAAACTGCTTGAGCCGGCGCACTGCCTCGAGCTGAATCTGGCGCACGCGCTCACGGGTGCAACCCAGCAGGCTACCCACCTGCTCGAGGGTCGCCGGCTCGTGGCCGCGCAGGCCGTAGCGGCGCATCAGCACCTCGCGCTGCTTGCCCTCAAGCTTGTCGATCAAGCGATCGAGCAGTTGCATGACGCCGTCGTCCTGCAGCTCGTCTTCGGGCAGTTGGCTATTCTCGTCGGGCACCATGTCGAGCAGGGAAAACTCGCCATCACCCTTGAGGGGACTGTCGAACGAGGATTCCCGCTCGTTGTAGGACATCACCTTGAGGACGTCCTTGACCGGCTTGTCCAGATGTTCGGCGATCTGTTCGGGACGAACATCGCCGTTCTGGCTCTGTGAAATCTTGCGTGCGGCCCGGTTATAGGAATGCACTTCCTTGACCACGTGCACCGGCAGACGAACGGTGCGGGCCTGGTTCATCAGTGCCCGCTCGATCGTCTGGCGAATCCACCAGGTGGCATAGGTCGAAAAGCGGAAACCACGTTCGGGATCGAACTTCTCCACGGCTCGCATCAAACCGAGATTGCCTTCTTCGATCAGGTCGAGCAGGTCGAGGCCCCGATTGATATAGCGGCGAGCCAGTTTGATCACCAGCCGCAGGTTGCAGACGATCATCTTCTGACGGGCCCATTCCTCGCCGGCCTGGGCTCGGCGGGAAAAGTCGATTTCCTCGGCGGGGGTCAGCAGGCGCTCGGTTTCGACATCCTTGAGGTACAGGCGAACCGGATCCGGGGCCTCGGAGTCGGCCACGTTGAAATTGCGTGCGAACTCCGACGACCCAGCGGCACCGGCTTTGCGGGCCACACCAGGCGCGACCTCGGTTTCGGCCGGATTGGCGGCCAGCTCGTCCACCTTGGCGGGTTCGACCTGGGTAATGCTGTCGTGAACGATTGCCTGTGCCATGTCGTATCCCTCGCTTGATTGCGATTGTCGTTGAGTCAATCTGTGTACAACCTTTGCACAATCAATTGGAGCGATCAATCCCTAAGGAATCGAATAAAACAACATTTCAGTTTCGATATATTGAAACTTAAACCGAGGAAGCACCTTGCCCGGTCGTGCGCAAGCGCGCTTTGCACTGACGAATCAGCGCATATGTGTACAAGACGTGTACACCCCTCCCTCGATGATCAATCGCCGTCCCTGATGATTGCGACATGGGAATCGACAGGAAGTTTTCAAGCGCATGGGCCTTACCCACCGCGAATCCATAAAATCGACGAGCGGAAAGACAAAAAGACAAAAACGAGCGGGGAAGGCGAACGAGGGATGACCGCCTCGTATCGTGTGCTCCGGGCTTGAAGCGCCGATCGCGCGAGCACGTCGAGCGCAGTACGGCTCCTGAACGAGCCGTTATGGCAGGTAGCGCTCGGGATCGACCGGCTTGCCCTGGCGCCGAATCTGGAACAAGAGATGACCGCCCTGGTCCGGCTTGCGGTGATCGCGGGGCCCGACGCGGGCGATGGTCTGCCCACGGCGAACCTGCTGCCCTTCCGAGACGGCGAGGCTCTTGTTGTAGGCATAGGCCGAAAGCCATTCGGCGTTGTGCTTGACGATGACGAGGTTGCCGTAGCCCGGCAGACCATCGCCGGAATAGACCACCTTGCCGCCAGCGGCCGCCCGCACCGGGGTGTCGATGGAAGCAGCGAGGATCACGCCTTTCTGGGAGGCCGAGCCCTCGGGGAAACGGTGCAGCACTCGCCCCTCCAATGGCCACTTCCATTCCACTGGCGAGGCAGCCGGAGTAGCGCGACGCGACCGGGAGTCGGTGGAAGCGGTTTTCACCGGCGCACTGGTGGTTGGGGCCTTGCTTGCCCGCCCAGCGCTCGCCCCACCGCCCGGCGGGTTGAGCCGCAGACGCTGACCAATCTTCAGGTGACGCGGGTTGGAAATACCGTTCCAGCGAGCCAGCCGCTGCCAGTCCACGTCGTTGGCCACGGCGATCGAATAGAGGGTGTCTCCGCCCTTGACGTAATACACGGGCTGGCCACCCTCCCAGCTGCGGTAATCGGTGGGGGTGGCGCAGCCACTCAACCCAAACAGCCCGGACAGCAAGCAGACCACCAGCAGCCGGCGCGCGCGAGACGAGAGGAGAAGGGGCAGCGGGGTACGCATGGGCTACATCAGCTGCCAGACACCGATGGCAATCAGCAGCAGCGCGACGAACAGCCACCCCAGCCATTCGATATAACGGCGCAACGTCGGGGCAATGCGAGGCCCCGCCCAGGCCACCAGACCCGACACGAGAAAGAAGCGCGCACCGCGTCCAACGAACGAGGCGACCACGAAACCGAGCGGATTCATCGTCAACGCTCCGGCGGCAATGGTGAACACCTTGTAAGGAATCGGCGAAAAGCCGGCGACCAGCACCGCCCAGAAACCCCAGTCGGCGAACCAGTCGCGCGCCCGATCGAACCCCTCGGCGTAATGCGACTCAGTCAGCCACGGCTCGATCGCCTCGATCGCCCAGAACCCGATCAGGTAGCCCAGCACACCACCAAGCACGCTCCCCAATGTCGCGATCAACGCAAAGCCCCACCAGCAGCGCGGCCGAGCAAGCGCCATGGGCATGAGCATGACGTCAGGAGGAATCGGGAAAAATGAGGACTCGGCGAAGCTCAGTGCCCCGAGCAAGGCTGGCCCCCGGCGATGGGCCGACCAAGCCAGGACACGGTCATACAGCGGGCCGAACAGCCTCATGGGCACCTCATGCCGACAGGTTCACGCCGGGGGTCGTCACGCAAGGGACCCCGGCAAAAGTGGAACGAACGAGACCAGATCGTACCAGCGCGTCTGGTACTCGTTATCGGCCAATCGCGTAATCACCGTCAGCTTCTGTCCGCCACCCTGGGCCCCGACCGGGATCACCAGACGCCCGCCGACGGCGAGCTGCTCCTTGAGCTCCGGAGGCACGGCATCCGGGGCCGCCGTCACCACGATGGCCTCGAACGGCGCCTGCGACGGCCACCCCTTGAAACCATCGCGATGCATGTAGCGGATATTGAGCAACCCCAGCGCACGATGTCGGGCCTTGGCCTGGTCGAGGAACGCGCCGATGCGCTCGACGGTAAACACCGACTGGCACAACTGGCCCAGCACCGCCGCCTGGTAACCCGAACCGGTGCCGACCTCGAGCACGCGCGTCAGCCGGGACTCGCCGGCCATGACCAGCTCGGTCATGCGCGCGACGATGTAGGGCTGCGACAGCGTCTGACCCTGCCCGATTGGCAGCGAACAGTCCTCGTAGGAGCGTACGCTCTGCACCTCGTCGACAAAGGCCTCGCGCGGGACGGCAGCCATCGCATCGAGTACCGGCTGCGCACGAATCCCCTGCGACACCAACCGCTCGAGCATGGTCTGGAGCGCCCATTGGTAGTTCCTTCGGATCACAAACCGGCCCTCAGCTCAGCCATTGCTCGAGCGACGGCATCGCCTCGTGACGGGTCATGTCGAAGTGGATCGGCGTGACCGATACCCAACCGTCCGACAGGGCATGAAAGTCCGTGCCCTCGCCGGCATCCTCGGCCTCTCCGGCCGCGCCGATCCAGACGATCTCGCGCCCCCGCGGATCGGTATCCCTGACCAGCTGGCCGGAGGGGTGCCGGCGACCCAGACGCGTGGCGCGCACCCCGCCGATCTGATCGAGCGGCGCGTCCGGTACGTTGACGTTGAGCAGGGTGTACGCCGGCAGCGGGTGATTGCCAAGCCGACGAATCAGCCACTCGACCCAGTGCGCGGCCGAATCCAGATACTCCGGGGCGAACGACTGGCAGGAGGCCGCGATGGCGGGCAGACCCAGCGCCCGTCCTTCGCTGGCCGCGGCGACCGTGCCGGAATAGAGCACATCGTCACCCAGGTTGGCACCGTGATTGATGCCCGAGACCACCAGGTCGGGCATTTCGGGCAGCAACCCCTTGATGCCGAGGTGCACGCAGTCCGAGGGCGTGCCATCAATGACCCAAAGTCGCTCTTCGAGCTGGCGCGGACGCAGGGGGCGGGAGAGCGTCAAACTGTTCGACGCCCCGCTGCGATCGCGGTCCGGAGCGACGATCGTCACGGTGGCAAATCGGGCTAGGCGCTCGGCGAGTATGTTCAGCCCCGGGGAGAGATAACCGTCGTCGTTGCTCAGAAGAATATGCATGGATTGCTCGTTTCCGTTTCGTAAGCCACGCCCGAAAAGGGCGCGGCAGGTATGCCCGCAAGGATACCGTCTGCCGGTCGGCAATTCAGCCCGTCAGGGACGCCCTGTACGAATCGGCAATGGCACCGACCCTGAACGGAGCGCTATCATGCGCCCATGAATGACGAGTCACGCATCGACCCCGAGGATCGCGCGCTGTTTCTCGATGCCATCGGCCCGGTGGAGCCGGTCGAGGACGAGCGCGTCGAGCCCGAACGCCCGCGCGTCAGCGCCCGCCCCCGGCGGGACCCGGGTTTCGACGAAATGGTCGACGCGTTTGCCGTCAGCGATCTCGCGGACACCCCCGAGCAAGGCGAACAGGTGCAGTACGTCCGCCCCGGGGTGCAGAAAACCATCCTGCGCAAGCTCAAGCGCGGTGGTTACAGCGTTTCGGCGTCACTCGACCTGCACGGCCTGACCGTCGACCATGCCCGTAACGAGGTGGCCGCCTTCCTCCGCAGCGAGCGTGGCGAGATGCGCCGTTGCGTGCGCATCGTCCACGGCAAAGGCTATCGGTCCGCGGACGGCCAGCCGGTACTCAAGACCCTGCTCAATCGCTGGCTGCCCCAGCGCGATGACGTGGTCGCCTTCTGCTCGGCCCCACCGCACGACGGCGGCACCGGCGCGCTCTATGTGCTGCTGCGACGCCTTAGCCCGGGCGACTGAGACTCCCTAGCGCGATCGATCGACGCTGAACGGCAGCCGCACCAGGTACGCGCCCGCCGTGCTGTGGATGCTCAGATTGGCGCGCCAATCGCTGCGATCGGTGGTGCAGACCGGCAGGATGATCTCCTCGCGGTAGGTGCCGTCGGCCAATCGATCCAACCGGTAAGCGTTGATGCCCATATCCATGCCGATCATCTCGAAGTCCACCCGGATCTCGCCGACGGCTTTTGCCGCCTCGCCCTGCGGCATGACCCGGAAAACCGCCTTCTCCAGCGGCACCACGGTCTCGGGCATGCGAACGAGAAACGAACCCAGTCCGTCGATCTCGATTTCGCAGCCCTCGCCCTTGAGCTGACAGCCGATCGGTGCCGGCACCTCGGTCAGCGGACCGCTCACCGGTGTGTCGGTAGTTAGCTTGTCCGGCGCCCGCCCCCACAGATAGGTCAACACGCCCAGGATCAGGAGCGTGGCCACCATCCATTTTGCCTGTTTCATGCTCATGCGCGTCTCCATCGGGCGCTCAAAAGATCACTCACGCCCCGACTCGTTATCGCTGACGACTCGATTGCCGGATCGCCAGCCGCCCCTGGGTCAAATCAAATCAACCTGGGTCAACGTGACTCAACACAGCTCGGCCCTCACCAGAAGGCCGAGATCGACGCAACCCCGAAACCGCCTCGCCGCCAGATCCGCGGGAGGTCATGCGGCCCCACCCCGCCGAGGGCGTAGACCGGCATGGGCGCCAGGGCCGCCAGATCACCAAAGCGTTGCCAGCCGATGCCTTTCGCCTGGGGATGCGTGGCAGTGGCCCGGACCGGCGAGACGGTCACCAGGTCCACCGCCAGCTCGCCCGCCCGCGCCATGGTGACCGGGTCATGAACCGCGGCCGTCACCAGACGCCCACGCGCCTGCCAGTCCGCCACCGTTTCCCGCGCGGTCGACAGCAGCCGGCGATGATTCAGATGAACGCCCACGCGCGCATCGAGTCCATCGAGACAGGCGTCGTCGCCCGACGGGTTGACCACCGGCCAGTGACCGGCGGCCAGGGCCGCCTCGGCAAGCGACGTCCAGGGCACGGCCTCCCCGTCCATCTCGGGGCCGGGGCGCAGGTTGACCAGCATCGGGGCGGTGAACGACGACAGGCCCGACTCGACCCGCGCCAACCAGGCCGCCATGCCCTCGCGACCGAGCGACGGGGTAATTGCCAGGCAACGCGGCAAAACCAGCGCGTTGACCAACCCGCGGTTGGCGGTCGGCATGGCGGCCAGCCAGTCACCCCGAGTGTCCCGATCAAGCGGTTCGGCGAGCAGGGCCTGCCCCTCGACCGAGCGGGGGCGCCCCGTCCAGGCGGTGACCTCGAAGCCGATTAGTCGCAGACGGCGATCGGGATAATCCCAGTTGAGCGTGATCACCCGTCGGGCGCGCCGTACCCGGATGCCGATTTCCTCGTCGAGCTCGCGCACGAGCGCGGCTCGCGGCGTTTCGCCATTGAGACGCTTGCCGCCGGGGAAGGCGCGCAACCCTGCCAGGTGCTTGTCGCCGGGGCGAACCTCCGCCCAGACGCGACCGTCCGGCTCGCGCAGGAGCCCCAGGACAATATCGGTCCGCGGCCGGTCCACCACGATCAGGAGCGGTACTCGGCGTTGATCTTGACGTAGTCGTAGGAGAAGTCGCAGGTCCAGACCTGATCGACGGCCGTGCCACGACCGAGATCGATATGCATGGTGATCTCGGGCTCGGCCATTACCGCGGCCGCCTCCGCCTCGACGTAATCCGGGTCGCGCCCGCCATCGACCACCACGCGCACGTCGCCCAGCCACAGGCTGACGTGGTCGACGTCGAGGTCGTGGATACCGGCATTGCCCACGGCGGCGAGAATCCGCCCGAGATTGGGGTCGGAGGCAAACAGCGCGGTCTTGACCAGCGGGCTGTGCGCAATGGCCTTGCCCACCAGCCGACACTCGGCCCGGTCGCGCCCACCCCTGACCTCGATGGTGACGAATTTGGTCGCCCCCTCGCCGTCGCGCGCCAGCGCCTGGGCGAGAAAGACCGCCACCTCCGCGACCGCGTCACGCAGCGCCGCGTAGTTCGGATCGTCGATGCTCGAGACCTCGAGGCTGCCCTCCCGTCCATTGGCAATCAGCATGAAGGCATCGTTGGTCGAGGTGTCGCCGTCGACGGTTACCCGGTTGAAGCTCTCCTCAGTGATCTGGAGGAGCATGGCCTGCAGGACCGGCTTGGGCACCCGAGCGTCGATCCCCATGTAGCCGAGCATGGTCGCCATGTTGGGATGGATCATCCCGGAGCCCTTGGCGATGCCGGTGATGGTCACCGAGGCCCCGCCGATCACGCGGGTCAGCGACCGCCCTTTCGGGATGGTGTCGGTGGTCATGATCGCCGACGCGGCGCGCAGCCAGTTGTCCTCGACCGCCTCGGCCACCGCCGCCGGCAGGGCGGCAATGATCTTCTCCGACGGCAGGGTCTCCATGATCACGCCGGTGGAGAACGGCCAGACGGCTAGATCGTCACATCCCAGCCGGTGGGCGAGCGTGTGACAGACGGCCTCGGCGCGCGCCATGCCGTCGCGGCCGGTGCCGGCATTGGCATTTCCGGTGTTGATCACCAGCGCGCGCGGAGCGACATCGCTGAAGCGACGCTCCCGGCACATGATCACCGGGGCCGCACAGTAGCGGTTCTGCGTGAACACGCCGGCCATGGTCGCCCCCTCGGGCAACAGCATCACGGCCAGGTCATCCCGATTGGCCTTGCGCACGCCGGCCTGGGTGATCCCGATGCGAATGCCGGGAATGGGCTGCAATTCCCCGGCTGCCGGGGCGGTCAAACCAACACTCATGCCGTATTCTCCTGAATCGCTGCGCCGCTCAACTACCAAAGGCCATGTTCAGCAGCTGGTTGGCCGAGGTACCGTTGAGCTGGAGATTCCCCTGTCGAAAGTCGACGGTGGTCGTGACCACGCCATCCTCGACATTGACCCAGCCCTGGGCGACCAACGGGGCAAGTTGCTCTTCGACGATGCCGACCTGCTGCCCCCGCGCCGCCGCGGACTTCTCCAGCAGGGCGATTGGCATCTCGAGGCTCCCCTCGATCACCAGCGCACTGAGCATCGCCATCCACATCATCGGGTTGGGCTCGCCCTTGCTCACGCCGGCCGGCAGTTCGGCGGCAAACGTGATCTCGGTGTCACCCTCGGCGGTGGTGGCGCGCAACGGCTCGATGGCAATGCGCGGCCCGTGGCTCATCAGGGCAGGCAGTTCGGCGACCACCGCATCGCTGAGGGCCTTTTCGATCGACGCCCCGCGCGACGCGAGCTCCTGCAAGGTCTCCATGCGCTCGACCAGCGCGCGCACCGCAGCGGCATCCAGTCGATCGACGGCGAGCCGCATCTCGGCATCACGGAACATTTCGTCTTCGATAACGGCCTCACCCACCTCGTAGGCAACAGCAAAGCCCCACTGATCCTCGTCTCGAGCCGAATCGAACCGCAGGATGAAATCCTCGACCTGGCCCTGCCCGTTCGCCTCGACAATCTCGAGGCGATCGATCTCGAACCGGCCTTCACTGTCCCAGACGAAACCATCCTCGGCGACCTGTCCGGACGCAATCAGGCGAAGCCCTTCGGTGACCGCAGCCGAGCCGGTCTCGACGCCCCCGGCCTCGTCGTCGACCGCCAGCCGTTCGCCCTCGAAGCGATAATCGAAGCGACCAGCGGCCGTCGTGTCGAGTTCGATGTCCGCCCCAGAAAAGTCGACACCGTCACGCTCCACTGACGGGATGCGACCGGTCGAATGACTGGAGCCGGTCGGGTAGAGGGCGGTGGCGAGGGTGAATTCGGCATCGTCACCGAACACCTCGGCCAGTTCATCGCGCAACTCGGAGTCGGTCGGTTCCCAGGTGGTATGAACGGTGGCGTACCGACCGTCGATGCCAGGCATCTGGTCGATGCGATGCGTGAGCGTCACGCGCACCGGTTCCTGTTCGGGCAGGCGCAGCAGCAACTCGGACTCGGCACGAGACTCGAGATAACCGCGCTGGTACTCGGTCACCTCCAGTTCCAGCGCGTCACGCGTTCCCGGGAAGCCCTCGACCTCGGCCAGTGTGCGTTCCATCACATGCCCGGTGACGAACGGGGCGGCAGCCAGGATGGCCACCGCCACGACCACCGCGGTAATAATCAGTCGTTTCATTCCCTGTCTCTTTTACGGTTGTTGTCTCTTGAGCACCAAGGCGGTATCAGACCACCGCCCTTGTCGAATCAGTTGGATACAAGCTTGCCCCATGGAGCTAGATACGGTTATCCAGCAGAAACCTCTCGAAAGATAGGTTGTCACTCACA
Source organism: Guyparkeria sp. SCN-R1 (assembly GCF_003932495.1). Classification (GTDB taxonomy): domain Bacteria; phylum Pseudomonadota; class Gammaproteobacteria; order Halothiobacillales; family Halothiobacillaceae; genus Guyparkeria. The sequence continues at coordinate 36,246 of NZ_QZMT01000001.1, read as the reverse complement.
AACCGCGACAATCGCTCGAACACCGCCTGGTTCTCGACCTTGCCATAGCCATCGATCGGCACGTAATGTTTCCCGGCCACAAAGGGCTCACCAAGTGGTTCGGAAACCAGCGGTTTGCCGCAGTAAAGGCTCGTCAGGAGCCGAGGCGCTTCGGTGTACACCCCCTCCTCGAAGTGCACGTTGAGAACGGCTGAGCACGACTCCACCTGCCGGTAGAGATCATCGAAGAACGTACCAGACTCCAGCATGCGTACCGGAAATCCGTCTATGCCATCAATCACACTCGCCCGGCGGCCGTTCCCAAGTGAACCGAAGAACGCCACACTCTCTTCGCCACCCGGATTGAACGGCAACGGCCGGCTGGGGAATATCCAGGGGCCAAAGCGTATCTTCCCCTGGGCTAGCGCCCCCGGGCAGTGCTCCTCGTAGAACCGGTGGTTTGCCGCCGACAAGTCGAGCACGAGATCGGCCGCTCGAGCAGCGAATGCCAAACGTCGTGCACGTTTTGTCGTCTGCCCCCAAAGCGGCTTACCGGTCTCGTCGTACATCTGCTCGGTCTGCAGAGCGATCTTGTATCCCCTACGCAGCCAGCGGAGACCGAACCCCTTGTGGATGCCGCAGAAGATCACCACCCGCTCATGCCGGGTGGCGAAGTGCTCGGGCAACCCGCGCATGATTTCCCAGGCCAGGTGATCGAGCATCACGTGCCGCGAGAGGAACGTGACCGGGCCGGCCTGTCTTTTAAACACACGAGGCAAAGGCGATCCCAGTCAGTCAGGTTGCCCGCACCCAAGAGCGGACCATCGTGCCCCCCGGGTCACGACAAACGGCCGCAGCAGTGCTTGTACTTCTTGCCCGAACCGCAATGGCACGGATCGTTGCGACCGATCTTGGGGTTATCGCGACGCACCGGGCGGGTGGGTGCCTCACCATCGGCATCGGCCTGCCCCGACGGGCGAGCGGGAGCGACCGGTTCCTCGGGCTCGGCGAACGTCGAGACCGACTCATGGCGGGTGCGCAACTGGCTGGGATCGACGCGGGGATTGTCGACCAGCTCGTCGAGCATGGAGGTGATGTCGTCCTGCTCCATGCCCTCGGGGGCAGCGATCTGCAGGCGGGTCAGCGTGCGGACGATCTCGTAGTTCATGTCGTCGAGCATCTTGCCGAACATCTCGAAGGCTTCGCGCTTGTACTCCTGCGTCGGGTTCTTCTGCGCGTAGCCACGCAGGCCGATGCTCTGGCGCAGGTAGTCCATCGCCGCCAGGTGATCCTTCCATTGCGCGTCGAGCACCTGCAGCAGCACGCCCTTCTCGAACTGGCGCAGGTTGTCCTCACCCACCAGCTTTTCCTTGGCCGCGTAATGGCGCTGGGCGGTATCGATGATCTTCTCCAGCAGCGTCTCGTCGTGGAGGTCGTCGTCCTCGTCGAGCCATTTCTGGATCGGCAGGTCGAGGCCGAAGTCCTCCTTCAGGTGGGCGGCCAGGCCCTCGACATCCCACATCTCCTCGAGCGCACCGAAGGGCACGTAACGGCGGAACCGGTCGGCCAGCACCTCGCGGCGCATCGACTCGATGATCGGGCTGGTGTCGGTGGTCGCCATGACGGCACGGCGCTGCTCGTAGATGACCTTGCGCTGCTCGTTGGCGACATTGTCGTAGTCAAGCAAGTGCTTGCGCATGTCGAAGTTGTGGCCCTCGACCTTGCGCTGGGCGTTCTCGATGGCGCGCGACACCCAGGGGTGCTCGATCGCCTCGCCCGGCTTCATGCCGAGCTTCTTCATCAGCCCGGAGACGCGGTCGGAGGCAAACACCCGCATCAGGCTGTCTTCCAGCGAGAGGAAGAACCGCGTCGAGCCCGGGTCACCCTGACGGCCGGCGCGGCCGCGCAGCTGGTTGTCGACCCGCCGGGATTCGTGACGCTCGGTGCCAACCACGTGCAGACCGCCGGATTCGAGCACCGCCTCGTGGCGTTGCTTCCACGAGGCCTCGACCTCGGCCCGCTCTTCCTCGCTGGCATCCGAACCGAGCTCCTGGAGCTCCTGTTCAAGATTGCCGCCCAGCACGATGTCGGTACCGCGGCCGGCCATGTTCGTGGCGATGGTCACCGCACCGGGACGCCCGGCCTCGGCAATGATCTCCGCCTCGCTGAGGTGATTCTTGGCATTGAGGACGTTGTGCGGGATACCGGCCTTCTGCAGCGCCTCGGAAACGATCTCGGAGGCGTCGATGGAGGCCGTACCCACCAGGGTGGGCTGACCGCGGTCACGGGCCGCCTGCACGTCCTTGGTGATTGCGCCGTATTTTTCCTCGGCGGTCAGGAAGACCAGGTCACCGTGGTCGATCCGCTGGATCGGACGGTTGGTCGGGATCTGGATCACGTCCAGCCCGTAAATCTCGCCCAGCTCGCGCGCCTCGGTGATCGCCGTGCCGGTCATGCCGGCAAGCTTGGGGTAGAGACGGAAGTAGTTCTGGAAGGTGATCGAGGCGAGCGTCTGGTTCTCGGGCTTGATCGTCACCCCTTCCTTCGCCTCGACGGCCTGGTGGAGGCCCTCGGACCAGCGCCGGCCGGCGAGCGTGCGGCCGGTGAACTCGTCGACGATGATCACGTCGTCGCCCTTGACGATGTAGTCGACGTTGCGCTTGTAGATCGCGTGCGCCCGCAGAGCCGAGGTCAGGTGCGAGAGCAGCATGATGTTGTGCGAGTCGTACAGCGACTCGCCTTCCTCGAGCAGACCGGCCTGGATCAGCAGTTCCTCGGCCTTGTCGAAGCCCTGCTCGGTGAGAAAGGCCTGTTTGTTTTTCTCGTCGACGGTGAAGTCGCCACGCTCCTCGTCGGTCAGCGGCGGCTCGTCGTCCTTGGGCTCCTCGCGCGCCTGGCGCTTGAGCTCGGGGATCAGGCCGTTGATGGTGTGGTAGGTCTCGGAGGAGTCCGCGGCCGGGCCGGAAATGATCAGCGGCGTGCGCGCCTCGTCGATCAGGATCGAGTCGACCTCGTCGACGATCGCGAAGATCGGCTCGCGCTGCATGATCTGCTCGGCGGAGAACGCCATGTTGTCGCGCAGGTAGTCGAAGCCGAGCTCGTTGTTGGTTGCGTAGGTGACGTCGCAGTAATAGGCATCGCGCTTGGCGCGTGCGTCCATCCCCGGCACCACCGTGCCCACGGTCAGGCCGAGTGCGGTATAGACGCGTCCCATCCATTCGGCGTCTCGCTTGGCGAGGTAGTCGTTGACCGTCACCACGTGCACGCCCTCTTTCGTGATGGCGTTGAGGTAGACGGCCAGAGTGGCAACAAGGGTCTTGCCCTCGCCGGTCTTCATCTCGGCGACCTTGCCCTCGTGGAGCACCATGCCGCCGATCAGCTGCACGTCGAAGTGGCGCATGCCCATCACGCGCCGACTCATCTCGCGGCAGACGGCAAAGGCCTCGGGCAGAAGGGAATCGAGGCTCTCGCCATCGGCCCAGCGCTGGTGGAACTCCTCGGTGCGTCCTTTCAGCTCGTCGTCGGACAGCGCCTGGGTCGCCTCCTCGAGGGCATTGATCTCCGTGACGCGTTTCCTGAGCTTCTTGACCTGACGGTCATTGCGCGTACCGAAAACCTTTGCTGCAAGCGATCCAATCATGTCCTATCCCGTGTTCCGACAAACCACGCCAATGCGGCGCGCGAAAAGTGAGGAACCACCGTGGTCGCCGAGCGCCCCGGCGGCCGCGCGAAACGCGACCAGTCAGAGGGCTCGCCGGGCCGAAAAAGTGGCGGCCCGACTCCGCGGGCAGTTCCTTGGTAAATGCGCTGAATCTTACGGCAGATGCGTGGATAATGATAGGCGGCGGGCCGTGCCTCGCGCCCGTCACAACCCCGTCACGAAAGGCCGCGCGATGAATCTCGAACGCTACCGCCTGAACAACCCCACGCTGGCCGGCATTCTCGACCGGGTGGCCCTGATTCGGGGCTACCAGGCCATCGTCGACGGCCTGGTGCCCGGCCGCTCGGGAATGAGCGTGCAGGTGCTCAATGTCAACGAACAGACGCTGACCATCGGCGTTCCCAGTGCGGCGGGCGCCAGCCGATTGCGTTTCGAGGCCCCCGACCTGCTTGCCCGGTTGCACAAGGCGCTCGAGGCACACCCCGGCGCGCCGCGACCGGCGGGCATTCGAGTGCGAATCACTTCGGGCCGCCCCCCGGCGAGACCGAAGCCTCGTGACCATGATCGGCCGGCCTCGCAGGCGGGCAGTCAGGCACTGCACTACCTGGCCGAGGCAGAGCCGGGGAGCGACCTCTCGCGGGCACTGGAGCGGCTTTCTCGGGCGATCAAGCCGCCGCAGGACTGATCCACCATGGCAACGGGCGCGGCTACCCTGCTCCACGGAGCAATGGTCAGAGCATCTGGGGCAAGAACTGCTCACTGCGGTCGATGGTCTGACCGGAGACCATGAACACGCCATCACCGGTGTAGTGAAGGGTCTCGGGATAGACCGGCTCGGGGGCAACGCGAGCGTAGACGACCTCGAAGACAAAGAAGTTGTAGTCTTCGACTAGACGATCATCGACCAGCCGGCATTCGAAATTGGCGTGGCATTCGGCCAGACAGGGCGCGGACACCACCTGCCCCGGTTCGGCGGTCAGCTTGAAACGCTCGAACTTGTCGATCGCCTCACCGCTGGTGTTACCGATGCCGATGACCTCGTCGATCAGATCCGTCGTCGGCAGGTTGATCACGCACTCACCCGAGCGACGGACTAGATCGAAACTGTGGTTGCCCGCGGCAATGACGCAGCCGACCAGCGACGGCGAGAACGCCATCACCGTATGCCAACCCATGGTCATGATGTCGCGCTCGCCATCACAGGCCGAGGAGACCAGAACCACCGGGCCGGGCTCGAGGTGGCGGCGAACCTTCTCCACCGGGAAATCGACTTTCTGCTGCCTGCTCATGCCCGGACCTTAGATCAGGCCCAAGGCACATGCACCGCGACCGGCCGGCCTCTTCAGAGGGCGTTCCAGTCGAAGGCGGAGGGCTGGGAGCGGGCCGGCAGCCGCCCGTTGCGCACCAAACCCTCGATCCGAGTGAAGACGTCGGCGCGACCGAAGGGCTTTTTCATGAAATCGTCCGAGCCGAGCCGGTCGAGCACCATGCGGGCCATCGACTGCTCGTCGCCGCTGATCATGATGACGGGCACCTCGGCGGTCGCCGGGTCCTGGCGCAGCCGGCGCAGGGCGGCAAAGCCGTTCATGCCGGGAAGAAGGATATCGAGGAAGATCAGATCCGGCGGGTACTGGCGCGCCAGTTGCAAACCGGATTCGGCATCGCCGGCGGCAATCGGCTCATACTCGTTCTGACTGAGCATCCGGCTCAGGATCTTGACCACGGTCTTGGAATCATCGATCACCAGGATGCGGCATCCTCGCGGCGCCTCGTAACGGCGCCCGCGACGACGATCCCCAGACTTGCCCAGCCCCAGCAGGCCGCTCATGCGACGCATGTAGCCCATGACACATCTCCTTGTGGTTGGTTGGCCGCACCGGCCTTCCAAGCCGGTGCACGTTCGACGATCCTGTCGAAACAAATCGCGACGTAGTGTTACCCAAGCCGCTCACGCTGTCCACTCGGCGGTTGCCTAAATGGACACCAAAAAGACCCGGCTCACGGCCGGGCCTTCTCGTTTACTTAGACCGATTTCCGATGCGTTTACTCGGCGATCTGCGCCGCCGGGCGGGAGAACGAGACCGGGGGCGGCTCCTCGTTCTCGAAGGTCACCACCTCGTAGGCCGACTCCTGGGCCAGCAGCGCGCGCAGCAGCTGGTTGTTCAGGGCATGCCCCGATTTGTGACCGGTGAAGCTGCCGATCACGCTGCAGCCGAGCAGGTAAAGATCGCCGATGGCATCGAGGATCTTGTGCTTGACGAACTCGTCGCCGTAACGCAGGCCGTCCTCGTTAAGGATGTTTTCCTCGCCAACCACGATGGCGTTGTCCACCGAGCCGCCCAGCGCCAGGTTGCGCGAGCGCATCATCTCGAGATCGCTCATGAAACCGAACGTCCGGGCGCGCGCGACTTCCTTGACGAAGCTGGTCGAGGAGAAATCGATCTCCGCCAGGCGCGCCAACTTGTCGAGCACCGGGTGGTTGAAGTCGATCGACATCGCGACGCGAAAGCCTTCATGCGGGTCGAAGCGCACCCAGCGATCGCCGTCGACCACTTCGACCGGCTCGAGAATGCGGATGAAACGCTTGTGAGCGTCCTGCTCCTCGATGCCCGCCGACTGGATCAGGAAGACGAACGGGCTGGCACTGCCATCCATGATCGGCATTTCCGGGCCGTCGATCTCGACCACGCAGTTGTCGATACCCAGACCGGCAAGCGCCGACATCAGGTGCTCGACCGTGGAGATTTTCACCCCGTCCTGAACCAGCGTGGTGGACAGCTGGGTTTCGCCGACATTGAAGGCGTGACCCGGGATCGTCGCATCATTGCCGAGGTCGACCCGGTGAAAAACGATGCCGCTGCCAACGGGCGCCGGACGCAGGGTCAAACGGACCTGCTCGCCGGTGTGCAGACCGATCCCCGTGGCGCGGATGGTGTTTCGGAGTGTGCGTTGCTGAACCAAGATCGAAGAACCCAAGCCGGTAAATCGGGGAATTATCGCATGCTAATGGACGCAGAAAAACCGAACATTGCTGGGGGATTACCCGGCATCAGCCAGGCGTGCCCCCGAGATTTGCCGGAAATGCTCAAGGCGGTTGCGTCCGCATCGCGCCCCGTCACCCAAAAAGACAGACCCCCGGGGGTTGCCGGGGGTCTGTCACGGGGCAGTGACGAATTTTTGACCGTCAGGCGAGCAGACGGTTCAACCGGCTGACGAAGTCGGCCGAATCGGCCAACTTGCCGCCCTCGGCGAGCATCGCCTGCCCAAAAAGGACATGCGCGATGTCGGCAAAGCGCGACTCGTCGGACTCGCCCTCGGCCTGCTGGAGCAGACGGTGATCGGGGTTGATCTCGAGGATCGGCTTGCTCTCGGGCATCGCCTGCCCGGCCTGTTCGAGGATGCGCTGCAGGTGGAGGCTGACGTCGCCTTCGTCGGTCACCAGACACGCCGGGGACTCGACCAGACGGCGCGAACGGCGCACGTCCTTCACCTCCTCGCCCAGGGTCTCCTTGAGTCGCTTGATCAGCGCTTCGTGTTCGGCCTTTTCCTCCTCGGACTCGTCTTGGTCTTCCTCGTCGACGTCGATCTTCGCCTTGGTGACCGACTTCAGGGTCTTGCCGTCGAACTCGGTCAGGTGCGCCATGACCCACTCGTCGACCCGATCGGAGAGCAGCAGCACCTCGATTCCCTTCTTGCGGAAGATCTCCAGGTGGGGCGAGGTAATCGCCGCCTGGTAGGTGTCGGCGATGATGTAGTAGATCTCGTCCTGGTCCTCGGGCATCCGCTCGATGTAGTCGGCGAGCGAAACGGTCTCCTCGCTACTCGCACCGTCATCCTGGCCTTTCGTGGAGGCAAAGCGCAGCAGGCCGGCGATCTTCTCCTTATTGGCGAAATCCTCGCCGATGCCCTCTTTCAGCACACGACCGAAGGTCTGCCAGAACTCGGCGAACTTCTCCGACTCGTTCTTGGCCATCTGCTCGAGCATCGTGAGCACGCGCTTGACCGAACCGGCGCGGATGGTGTCGAGCACGCGGTTGGACTGCAGGATCTCGCGCGAGACGTTCAACGGCAGGTCGGCCGAATCGATCACGCCACGCACGAAACGCAGGTAGCGCGGCATCAACTTGTCGGCGTCGTCCATGATGAACACGCGCTTGACGTACAGCTTGACGCCATGGCTCTGCTCCGGTTCGAACAGGTCGAACGGCGCGCGCTTGGGGATGTAGAGCAGCGAGGTGTACTCGACCTTGCCCTCAACCTGGTTGTGCGCCCAAGCCAGCGGCGGCTCCCAGTCGTGCGAGACGTGCTTGTAGAACTCGGTGTATTCCTCGTCGGAGATATCGCTCTTCGACCGGGTCCACAGCGCATTGGCATCGTTGACGGTCTCCCAGCGCCCCGGGGTCTCGGCCTCGTTGCCCTCCTCGTCTTTGTCAATCTTGGGTGGCACCCACATCTGGACCGGGAAGTTGATGTGGTCGGAGTACTTGCGGATGACCGAGCGCAGGCGGAAGTCGTCGGCGAACTCCTGCTGATCCTCACGCAGGTGCAGGACGATACGGGTGCCTCGCTCGGGCTTCTCGACCGTCTCGATGGTGTACTCGCCTTCGCCGTTGGAGGTCCAGCGCACACCGTGTTCGGCGCCGACGCCGGCGCGACGGGTGATCAACTCGACGTGGTCGGCAACGATGAAGGCCGAGTAGAAACCCACGCCGAACTGGCCGATCTGGTTGGCATCCTTCTGCTTGTCGGCCTCGAGCTGCTCGAGGAAGGCCTTGGTGCCCGAGTGGGCGATGGTACCGATGTGCTCGACCACCTCCTCGTGGTTCATGCCAATACCGTTGTCGTCGATGGTGACCGTCTTGTTGTCGGCATCGAAGGACACCCGCACGCGCAGGTCCTTGTCGTTCTCGTAGAGGCCGTCGTCGGCCAGCGCCTCGAAACGCAGCTTGTCGCAGGCATCCGAGGCATTCGAGATCAGTTCGCGGAGGAAGACCTCCGGGTTGGAGTACAGCGAATGGATCATCAGGCGAAGCAGCTGCTTCACCTCGGTCTGGAAGGCATGCGTCTGGGCTTGACTCATGAAAGCGGGTCTCCGTCTTGTCTCTCGGGTTTCGAATTCGCTTGGGCGGCACCGACCGCCCTGGACGCCGACGAGATAGGGGCATACCCGGGGATTTCAAGTCGACGCGGTTCAGCCGGCGGACTCGGGGGCGACCGCCGGTTTCCGAAAGCGTCCCGCATCGGCAGACCGCAGCCGTAGCAGGCCCTCGAACTCCCGGACCTTGGGGACGAGGTTCCAGGCATGGACCAAGACGCCCCGCCGGCCTTCCAGTCGCGACAGGGCGGAGGCCTCGGACATGGGGGTCACGAGCAACGGGTCAGCGAGCCTGGAAAAGCCCGCCTCCAGAAAAAGCGAAACCCCCGTCACCAGTGGTGCGGGGGTTCGTTTCATCGACCGGGCTCGAATCAGCCCAGACGCTCGCGGATACGAGCGGCCTTGCCGGTACGACCACGCAGGTAGTACAGCTTGGCGCGACGGACGTCACCGCGACGCTTGACGTTGATCGCGGCGATCTGCGGGCTGTAGGTCTGGAAGACGCGCTCCAGGCCCTCGCCGTAGGAGATCTTGCGCAGGGTGAACGAGGAGTTCAGGCCGCGGTTGCGCTTGGCAATCACGACACCTTCGAACGCCTGCAGACGCTCGCGGTCACCTTCCTTTACCCGTACGTCGACGGAAACCGTGTCGCCGGGGCCGAATTCCGGCACCTCGCGGGTCATTTGCTCGGCTTCGATTTTCTGGATGATCTCACTCATTTTCCGCCACCTGTTATCAATCGCGTGTCTGTTGGCTACCCGGGTTGTCATCGCTACCCGCGAGCCAGTGTCTTTCCAGTGCCGCCCGCTCGTTGTCGGTCGGCCCGTGTTGCAAAAATAGGTCCGGTCGTCGCCGGGCCGTGGTCATCAGCGCCTGCTCCGATCGCCACTCGGCGATTCGCCGATGGTCGCCGCTGGAGAGCACCGCGGGCACCCCGCGACCTTCCCACTCCGGCGGCCGCGTGTAGTGCGGGTGGTCCAACCGGTCGGCCTCGAAGGAGTCTTCGACCACCGACTGGGCATCCCCGACCACGTCGGGCAAGCGCCTGGCGATCGCATCGACGACCACCATCGCCGCCAACTCGCCCCCGGATAGCACCAGGTCGCCGAGGGAATACTCGACGTCCACCCGGGAGTCGAGCAGGCGCTGATCGAAGCCCTCGTACCGGCCGCAGACCAGCACCAGCGGCTGTTCTCGCTCGGCCCAGTCGGCGATCACGTGCCGGTCGAGCCTTTGGCCCTGGGGCGAGAGGGCCACGACCAGCGGGCGCTTCGCGCCAGCCTCGTCGACGGCCGCATCGATCGCGCCGCTGATCGGCCCGGGCTGCAAAAGCATCCCCGGCCCACCCCCGAAGGGACGATCGTCGACCCGACGATTGCGATCGGCCGACCAGTCGCGCGGGTTGTAGCCCGCCACGGTCAGGCGTTCTTTCTCGATCGCGGCGCGGACCATGCCGCAGCGGTTCCCCGCGTCCACCAGTTCGGGGAACAGGGTCACCACCGAAATCCGCATCAAAAATCGGGGTCCCAGTCGACCTCGATTCGGCGGGCGTCGATATCGACTGCCCGGATAACCTCGTCAGGGAGGAAGGGAATCAGGCGTTCCCGATCTCCCTGCACGACCAGCACGTCATTCGCGCCGGTCTCCATGATGTCTCGCACCTCGCCCAGCACCTGGCCGGAGAGATGTACCACCTCGCAACCCATAAGGTCACGCCAGTAGTATTCGTTCGGGCCGGCCGGCGGCAGCGCATCGCGCCCCACCAGCACCTCGGCCCGCGCCAACGATTCGATTCCCGTCCGGTCATCGACCCCGGCCAGCTTGACGGTCACCCCCTTGGGATGGACCGTCAGCTTTTCGATCTGCACCGGGCGCGTTTCGCCGCGCTCGGTGCGCAGGTAGACGTCGCGGTAACGCTTGATATTCTCGATCGGTCGAGTGAATACCTGCAGCCATACCCAGCCCTTGATCCCGTAGGGACGGCCCAGCTGGGCAATGACGACCGGATCGACCGGTCCCGTCGACGCCGTCACCGCTTACTCGGCGGCTGCCGTCGCCTGCTTCTTGCTCTGGCGGACCAGGGAAGCGACGCGCTCGCTGGTCTGAGCACCGCGCTCCTGCCAGAAGGCCAGGCGATCGAGGTCCAGGCGCAGACGCTCTTCCTGACCACGGGCTACCGGGTTGAAGAACCCGAGACGCTCGACATACGAGCCGCTGTCACGTGCGTTGCGCTTGTCGGTGACGACGACGTGGTAGAAGGGCTTCTTTTTGGCACCAGTACGAGCCAGACGAATCTTGACCATAACGCTTAACGATTCCTGTTGGAGTAGTGACTGCCAGACTGCGTCGACAACGACGCCGACCATGCACTCGGCCGATCTCGCAGCCTCGGCAATTCACCGAGGGAAATTCAAGTGGCGCGATTTTACGGATTTTTGCGCAGAAATAAAGACCTGCGACCCACCGATTTTTCAGCGGGCAGTTCGCATGCGCGTCGTGATTGACGCTCAGGCGTCGTAGGGATCACGCAGAACGATGGTTTCCTCGCGATCCGGGCCGGTCGAAATCAGGTCGACCGGCGTGCCGGTCAACTCCTCGATACGCCGAATATACGCACGCGCTTCTTCCGGCAGACCATCGATATCCTTCACGCCGACGGTGGTTTCCTGCCAGCCGGGCATCGACTCGTAGATGGGGACGCAGCGCGAATAGGTATCGGCGGAGAACGGTGCGCTCTCGATCCGCTGGCCGTCTATCTCGTAACCGATGCAGATGCGCACCTCTTCCATGCCGTCGAGCACGTCCAGTTTGGTCAGACACAGGCCCGACAGGCTGTTGATCTGCACGGCACGACGCAGGGCGACCGCGTCGAACCACCCGCAACGGCGCGCCCGACCGGTGGTCGAACCGAACTCGTGACCACGCTTGGCCAGCCGCTCGCCGATCGCGTCCTCGAGTTCGGTCGGGAACGGCCCGCCACCCACGCGCGTAGTGTAGGCCTTGGTGATACCGAGCACGTAGTCGAGTTCCAGCGGCCCCACACCGCTACCGGTCGAGGCCCCGCCAGCGGTGGTATTCGACGACGTCACGTACGGGTAGGTCCCGTGATCGATGTCCAACAGCGTGCCCTGGGCACCCTCGAACATCAGGTTACGCCCTTCGGCGCGCATCTTCGCCAGCGTACCCGGCACATCACCGACCATCGGCGCGAGGATTTCGGCCTGGGCGATCAGCCGATCGAGCGTCTGCTGGAAGTCGATCGGCTCGGCACCGAAGTAGTGGCGCAGCACGAAGTTGTGATAGTCGAGCACCTCACCAAGCTTCGCAGCCAGCCGCTCACGGTGGAAGATATCCTCCAGCCGGATGCCGCGGCGGGCGACCTTGTCCTCGTAAGCAGGACCAATGCCCCGGCCGGTGGTGCCGATCTTCTGCTCACCACGGGCATGCTCGCGCGCGGCGTCGAGGGCGACGTGATGCGGCAGGATCAGCGGGCAGGCCTCGGAGAGCATCAAGCGATCGGAGGCGGGCACGCCGCGCGATTCCAGTTGCTCGATTTCCTCGATCAAGGCATCCGGCGCCAGCACCACGCCGTTGCCGATCAAGCACTTGACACCTTCGCGCAGGATGCCCGAGGGAATCAGGTGCAGAACGGTCTTCTCGCCGTCGATCACCAGCGTGTGGCCGGCGTTGTGCCCACCCTGGAAGCGCACGACGGCGCCCACGTTTTCCGTCAGCAGGTCAACGACCTTGCCCTTACCCTCGTCGCCCCACTGGGACCCGAGGACGACCACACTCTTACCCATGGTCCAATTCACCCGTTAGCTGCCAAGTTTGTGTCTGTCCGTCACCGACGGCCGCCAGTCGTGGCGCGCCCTCGGGAATCGATTTCGTCGTGATCACGCGATAGCCCTGCTCGCGCAGTTCGTCCACCGCCCGATCGAGGGCCGGATCATTGAGCCGCGCTGGCGCGTAGACCGTCTGCCGGACGGGCGTCTCGTCATCACTCTGACCCAGCAGGTCACGCAGATCGAGAGAGAAACCCAGTGCCGGACGCGATCGCCCGAACACCCGCCCGATGTCGTCGTAGCGACCGCCGCGGGCAATCTCCCGCCCCATGCGCGGCGAGTAGGCCGCGTAGACCAGCCCGGTCTGATAGTGATAGCCGTGCAGCTCGGAGAGATCGACCAGCACCTCGCCGGTGACACGGGTCTCAATCGCCTCGGCTACCGTCGCCAGCCGCTCGAGCGCCGCCTGCCCCTCGGCATCCAGCAAGCCCTTCAGGCGCTGCTTGGCCTCGTCGATCGTGGCCTGCCAGGGACCGTGCAGATCACACAGCGACTCGATCGCCTCGGCCAACGGCGCATCAAGCGACCAGTCGACAAGCGTCTGGCGAATCTCGGGAACCGCCTTGCGGGTCAACGAGTCACGCAGCTGATCCTCACGACTCCCGTCGAGTCCGGCGGCGCGCACCAGCGCACGAAAGACCCCGACGTGGCCGAGGTCGAGCGTCATCGCCTGGCAACCACCCACTGCCAGCGCCTCGGTCATCAGCGAGATGACCTCGACGTCGGCCTCCGGGCCGTCGCTGCCGAACAGCTCGGCCCCTACCTGCATCGGCGCGCGCGAACCACCCAGCCCGTCGGTCTTGGCGCGGATCACGGTGCCGATGTAACAAAGGCGACGTTCGTCGACCGGCGGCAGGCTGTGGGCATCCATGCGCGCGACCTGCGGCGTCATGTCGGCCCGCACGCCCAACTGGCGACCGGAGAGGCCATCGGTGACCTTGAGGGTCTCGAGATCGAGATCCTCGCCGGTGCCCACCAGCAGGGTATCGATGAATTCAACCATCGGCGGCACCACCAGCTCGTACCCCCAACGATCGAAGGTTTCGAGCATCCGGGTGCGGACGCGCTCAATGCGGCGTGCCTGCAGCGGCAGGACCTCGTCGATGCCGGCCGGCAGAATCCAGGGGGACTGATTACTCATGTTGTTGCAGGTATACGCGTGTGTCGTGAACGGAAGGCCGAGGCGGGCACGGCACGGGGCAAAACACGCGTATTGTAAACGCGGCACACAAAAAACCCCAGCCCGGGCTGGGGTTTCCTCAAGATCGGGCCGAGGGCGACGCTAGCCCCAGACCCAGAGCGCCAGGCCGATCAGCAGCATGACCAGCGCGATGCCCCGCATGCGCGAGTCGGGCGTCAGGGCGATCTGCGCGACCGCCTGCCGATAGGTCCGCGGGCTAATGAACGGCAGCAACGCCTCGATGATCAGCACCAGGCCGAGCACCCGCAGCAGGTCGTCCATCATGCCGAACCGCCCCTATCGCGCCGGCAGCGCGCCACCATCTGCCGAGGCGTCCGACGACTCATCCTTGCCATCCGACAACTGGCCATCCGACGACTGGAAGTAGCGGAAGAACGGGCTGTCCGGGCTGAGCACGAAGGTGTCGCTGCCGTTGGCGAAGGCCTTCTCGTAGGCCTGGATGCTGCGATAGAAGGCAAAGAATTCCTCGTCCTGGCCAAAGGACTCGGCGTAGATCTTCGCCGCCTCGGCATCACCCTCACCGCGAATCTCGTCGGCCTCACGCTCGGCCTCGGAGACGATCACGACACGCTGACGGTCGGCATCGGAGGAGATGCGCTTGGCCTGCTCCTCACCACGCGAGCGGATCGCCTTGGCCACGGTCGAACGCTCCTTCTCCATCCGCGAGTAGACCGACTCGCGCACTTCCTCCGGCAACTCGATGCGCATGATACGCACGTCGACGATCTCCAGCCCCAGACCCGAGATGTCCTCGTTGGTGGTCTCGATGACGTTGCGCATGAACAGGTCACGATCCCCGGAGACCACCTCGGCGATGGTCCGGCTGGAGATCTGGCTCTTCATGCTGTCCTTGACGATCTGGTTCAGGCGGCTCTCGGCCACGGATTCCTGACCACGGGTCGCCCGGTAGAAATCGGCCGGATCGGTGATGCGCCACTTGATGTAGTAGTCGACGATCAGGTTTTTCTTCTCGCTCGTCAGGAAGCGCTCCGGTGGAGTGGACAGCGAGAGGATCCGGGTGTCGAACAGGCGCACGGAGTTGACGAACGGCAGCTTGAAGTGCAAACCGGGCTCGAAGTCGGTCTCGACGATCTCACCCAGGCGGAACTTCACGCCCTCCTGGTATTCGGCCACCTGGAAGGTCGCGGTCGCGTAGAGGAACACGATCACGACGATGATCGGCAGCAGCAGGCGCGTCACCCAGTTCATTCGGACCCCCTGGTACGCAGACCGGAACGGTTGTTGTTGGAGCCGCCCGAATTACCTTCGAACGACGTGCCCGTCGAAAGCGACGGCACCGCCAGCGGCGCGCCACTGCGCAGATCATCCTGCATGACGCTCCCATTGGCGCCCGACGGCAGGTTCAGGATGTTGCTGGCATTGTCCGGGTCGACCAGGATCTTGTTGCCCTTGGCGTAGATCTCGCCGAGCGTGTCGATGTACATCCGCTCGCGGATGATCGACGGGGCAATCTGGTAAGACGCCAGCAATGCATTGAAGCGCGCAGCCTCACCTTCGGCCTGGTTGATCACGCGGGACTGGTAACCCTTGGCCTGCTCGAGGATCTGCGCAGCGTCAC
This sequence comes from Guyparkeria sp. SCN-R1, assembly GCF_003932495.1. Lineage (GTDB taxonomy): Bacteria > Pseudomonadota > Gammaproteobacteria > Halothiobacillales > Halothiobacillaceae > Guyparkeria. Next base: position 20,886 of record NZ_QZMT01000001.1, on the reverse strand, counting down.
CACGGGCTCGCGGCACGACCTGGTTGGCGTAGGCCAACGCCTCGTTGATGTAGCGCTGCTCATCCTCACGTGCCCGGATGGCGTCCTCGAAGGCCGGTTGTACCGGCTCCGGCGGCTGCACATCCTGCAGGTTGACCGAACGGACGTTCAGGCCCGTCTTGTAGGACTCGAGCAACTCCTGCATCCGGGTGCGCACCGCATCGACAATCTCGACCCGACCGTCGGTCAGGACGTAGTCCATGCGGCTCGAACCGATGACCTCGCGAATCGCGCTCTGCATGACGTCCTGCAACGTGGCGTTGGGATCACGAACGTTGAACAGGAACTCGACCGGATCGCGAACGGTGAACTGGCTGGAGAGATCGACGTCGACGATATTTTCGTCGTTGGTCAGCACGGTCATGCTGAGCTCGCGGTCACGGTACTCATCGACGTTGACCGTGATCACGTCCGAAATCGGATACGGCGGGTGCCAGTGCGGACCGGGACCAGCGGTACTGGTGTACTTGCCGAAGGTCAGCACAACGCCGCGCTGGCCTTCGTCGACGATGTAGATACCGGAAATCAGCCAACCGATCAGCACGACGCCGATGATCGCCAGGATCCCCTTCGACCCGCCGGCGTTACCCATGCCGCCACCACCGCCGAAGCGGTCCTTCAGGCGTCCAAGGGCATCGTCGATGTTGGGCGGCTTTCCGCCCCGGCCGCGCGGATTCGACCAGGGATCTTTACCGCCACCCGGCTCGTTCCAGGCCATGGGCTTCTCCAGTGATTGCCGCCGGAGAACCCGGCGGACATGGGTATTCGTTTCGTTCAGGACGTCCTTTCCGCCCGACGGGCAGAAAGCAGCGCCAAAGTGTAGTGGCCGGGGACGGGCGTGGCAACCGCCGCCGCGCCTGCAGTCAGTGACGAGGCTCGCGCGCGGCGAGGATCTCTTCGAAGGGCTCGGGCGGGGCCGGCTCGGGGCCATCGACCACCATGTCGGCCAGTGCCGGCTCCTTTTTAAGCAACTGCCCCCAGCGAGCCACCGGCAGGTTGATCTCCAGGTGCCAGCCGCTTTCATCGACCTCTTCCTCCAGCACGGCGCCCTCACCCTGCAACTGGGCGTAAAGCCGGCCGTCGGCCATGGGAATGAACAGGCGACGCGTCACGCTACTGGGCTCGAGCCGCTCGGCGAGCGCCTCGAGCAGCTCGTCCATGCCACGACCATCCTTAGCCGAAACCCACACCCGGGTAGGCAACTGGCTGGCATCGCGGTCAACGCGTACTGCCCCGTCCTCGAGCTGGTCGATCTTGTTCATGACGGTCAGGCGCGGCATCTTCCCCGCGCCGATCTCCTCGAGCACCACCTCGACATCCTCGATCTGCCGGTCCCGTTCCGGCGAGGCGGCGTCCACCACGTGCAGCAACAGGTCGGCTTCGAGGGTCTCCTCCAGCGTGGAGCGAAACGCCGACACCAGTTCGTGCGGCAGGTGACGGATGAAGCCGACCGTGTCGGCAAAGACCACGGTCAGCTGCGGCGTCATCTCGACGCGCCGCAGCGTGGTATCCAGCGTGGCGAACAGCTGGTCCGCGGCGAAGGACTCGGCCACGGTCATGGCGTTGAACAGGGTCGACTTGCCGGCGTTGGTGTAGCCGACCAGGGCCACGGTAGGCACGTCGGACTGCTGGCGCCCCTTGCGACCCTCGGCCCGCTGACGGCGCACCCGCGCAATCCGTTCCTTGAGCTGCTTGATGCGACCGCCCAACAGGCGACGGTCCATCTCGAGCTGGGTCTCACCCGGGCCACGCAAGCCGATCGAACCGCCGCGCTGGCGCTCGAGGTGAGTCCAGCCGCGCACGAGCCGGGTCGCCAGATGGTTCAACTGGGCCAGCTCGACCTGCAACTTGCCCTCGTGCGAGCGGGCGCGCTGGGCAAAGATATCGAGGATCAGCCCGGTGCGATCCAGCACGCGGCACTTGACCAGCCTCTCGAGGTTGCGCTCCTGGGAGGGCGAGAGCTGGGCGTTGACGATCACCAGCTCGGCCTCGTGCGCGGCCACCAGCTCGGCGAGCTCCTCGGCCTTGCCCTTGCCGATGAACAGGCGTGGGTCCGGCGTCTGGCGCTTGACCTCGCTCTCGACGAGGATCTCCGCGCCGGCCGATCGGGCCAGCTCGCGGAACTCGGCGAGGTCCTCGTTGGAATCCACCGCCCGCTGCTCGACATGCAGCAGCACGGCCCGTTCCCCGCCTTGATGGCGCTCGAAAAACTCCATCGGGGTTATTCGTCGCCCCCGCCGTCGCGGCCCTCACCCTTGGGCTCGGACTCGATATTTACCGGGCGGGTCGGCACGATCGTGCTGATCGCGTGCTTGTAGACCAGCTGGCTGACGTTGTTCTTGAGCAGGACGACGAAGTTGTCGAACGAGTCGATCTGACCCTGCAGCTTGATGCCATTGCGCAGGTAGATGGAGACCGGGATGTGCTCGCGACGCAGGGTGTTGAGAAACGGTTCTTGCAGTGACTGGCTTTTGGCCATGGTGATTCCTCTTGTTGGTTGTCCGACCTCTCGGGCCGGTCGGCCGTTCTCGGCGGCCTGTGCCCCAGTGCTACGGCTGCCGCGACGAGCAGGCAATGGCCGAAACAATGGGGATGCCTGTCGGCAATTCAATCAGTGGGAAGTGTAGGGGAATTCCCCGCCGGCGGCAGACCGGCTCACAGACCCGATCGACGCCTTGGCTCCACGCCCCGGATGCGCGACTCGTTCAAGATACCGAGACGTCGATAAAGTTCATTATGCGCGATTCGATTCGATCGGCCGCCAGGGCATCCATCGCCTCCCAGTTCGAGGCCGAACGCAACCAGGTGCGCTGGCGCTTGGCGAGCTGGCGGGTGGCCGTGATCGCCCGCTCGCGCATCTGATCGAAATCCCATTCGCCGGCCAGGTGCGCCCAAGCCTGCCGATAGCCGACCGCACGCATCGACGGCAACCCCGGGTGCAGGTCGCCCCTCGCAAAGAGCGCCTCGACCTCGGCAAGAAACCCCGCTTCCAGCATCGCATCGAACCGTTCGGCCACCGCCCGGCGGGTATGGGCCGTGCTCGGCGGCCAGAGCGCCACCGCCAGCAATCGCTCGTCGGCCAAGGGGGAGACCGGGGGGTGCTCTTTCTGCCAATCGCTCAGGCCCTTGCCGGTGGCACGAAACACTTCCAGTGCCCGGCCGATGCGCTGAGGGTCGGTGGCGTGGATGCGGGCGGCCGCCACCGGGTCGACCTCGGCCAGTTGTTGGTGCATCGTCGGCCAGCCAACCTCGCCCGCCTCGACCTGGACTGCCTCGCGGATGGCCACATCGGTCGCCGGCAGGTGGGAAATCCCCTGCAGCAGCGCCTGGAAATACATCATCGTCCCGCCGACTAGCAGGGGCACTCGCCCGGCCTCCCGGGCCATGGCAATCGCGGCCACGGTATCGCGACAGAACTGCTCGACGCTGTAGGTCTCGGCCGGGTCGCGGATATCGACCAGGGCATGCGGATAGCGCACCAGCAGGTCGGCAGGCGGCTTGGCAGTGCCGATATCCATGCCGCGATAGATCATCACCGAGTCGACCGAAATGATGGACACCGGCAGCCGGTCAGCAAGCCGCATGGCAAGGGCCGTCTTGCCCGAGGCGGTCGGCCCGGCAATGGCCACGATCGGCAGGGCGTTCGAGGCCACCGTCACTGACCCCGCATGAACCAGCGATCGAGCTCATCGATCGTCAGTCGACGCCAGGTCGGACGTCCATGGTTGCACTGGTCACTGCGCTCGGTGTGCTCCATGTCGCGCAGCAGGGCGTTCATCTCGGCCACCGTCAGGCGACGATTCGCCCGCACCGATCCGTGACAGGCCATGGTGGAAAGGATCTCGTCGATGCGATCATCCACCACCGCGCGGGGCACGTCGTCGCCGGCCAGCGGCACGCGCCGCATCTCGGCCAGCATCTCGCGCACCAGCGTCTCGATATCCGCCTCGCGCAGCATCACCGGCACCTCGCGCACCCGCACCCGTTCGGGCCCGACCCGGTCCAGCACCACCCCGGCCGCGGCGAAGGCCTCCTGCCAGGTCTCGAAGGCCTCCGCCTCGACGGGCGATACCCCGAGGTCCACCGGCAACAGCAGTGGCGCGGCCGAGAGCGCCTGCTGGCGATAGCTTTGCTTGAGACGCTCGTAGGTGACCCGCTCGGCCGCGGCATGGGCATCCACGATCACCAGCCCGTCGCGATTGCGCGCCAGAATGTAGATCTCGCCCAGGTGGGCGACGGCATACCCCAACGGGGGAATTTCGGCATCCTCGGGCAGTGGCTCGGCGACTCGGCTGCCCTCGCCCTCCCCGGTCCGACCCTGTTCGAGCAGGGAGAAGTAGCCCTGCGCCGAGCGCCCACCCCCCGTCGTCGGCACACCGATCGCGGGACGGGCCGCCTCGCCGCCAAATGGCATACCGGCTGCCGCCAACCCGCTCTGATCGGGGTCGGCAATGCCTGAAGAGGCAGCACCACCCGGCGCCGCCAGGGCCCGATGCACCGACTGGAACAGGAAATCGTGCACCCCGCGGGCATCGCGAAAGCGCACCTCGGCCTTGGTGGGATGGACATTGACGTCGACCGTCGCCGGGTCAAGGCGCAGGGAGAGCACGTAAGCCGGGTGCCGGGCGTGATGCAGCACGTCACTGTAGGCGCGGCGAATCGCATGCGCAATCAGCCGATCACGCACCACCCGGCCGTTGACGAAGAATAGCTGCTGGTCGGTGGAGGCGCGAGCATACTGCGGGCTGGCCACCAGCCCCTGCAGCGAAAAACCGGAGGCCGACGCGTCGATCTCGCGCACCTGCTCGAGAAAGCCCTGACCGAGCACGGCGGCGATGCGCTGGTCGATCGTCTCGAGAGTCACCGCCGGCAGGTCGAGCACCGGCCGGTCGTTGTGGATCAGACGGAAAGCCACGTCCGGGTTGGCCAGCGCCAGCTTGCGCATGAGCTGATCGACATGGCCAAACTCGGTGCGTTCGGTGCGCAGGAACTTGCGTCGCGCGGGCACGTTGAAGAAGAGATCCCGCACGTCGACCAGGGTGCCGGCCTTCGCCGGCGTGGGTCGCGGCTCGTCGAAGACGCCGGGGGAAAGCTCCCAGCCGTGATCGGTGTCGGCGGTCCGGGAGACCAGTCGCAGGCGGGAGATTGACTGGATGCTGGCCAGCGCCTCGCCTCGAAAGCCGAAGCTGGCCACCGCCTCGAGGTCATCCAGGTCGCGGATCTTGCTGGTCGCGTGCGGCGCGATTGCCAGGGGGAGCTGCTCGGGCGGCATGCCGTGGCCGTTGTCACACACGGACAACTGCTTGACCCCGCCGGCAACCACCTGCACTTCGATCCGGTCGGCTCCGGCATCGAGGGCATTTTCCACCAGCTCCTTGATCACGCTGGCCGGGCGTTCGACCACCTCGCCGGCGGCGATCTGGTTGACGAGGGATTGCGGGAGGGCACGGATTTCGGCCATGAGGTCTCTGCGGCGAAAAACGGGCATTGTCGCCCGCGCCGTCGCGCCGAGACAAGCGCCCCGAACCGGGGCGGCCGATCAAAGCATCGCGTAGCGGGTGCCCTGCGGGGCGTGCGCCGTGTAGTAGTTGTTCACGCCCTCGAGGATCGACTGGGCGATCTGACGCTGATAGCTCGAGGAGCGCAGGCGTTCCTCTTCTTGCGGATTGCTGATGAAGGCGCTCTCCACCAGGATCGAAGGGATATCGGGCGACTTGAGCACGGCGAAACCCGCCTGCTGTACATCGTGCTTGTGCAACTTGGCGATGCCGCCGATGCGCTGAAGCACACGGTCGGCGAAGTCGAGACTCGATTCCAGCGTCTTGGTCTGGGCAAGGTCGAGCAGCACGGAGGCGACATCCTCGTCGTGACCGGAAAGCGACGCGCCACCGACGAAATCCGCACTGTTCTCCTTGGCCGCCAGCCAACGGGCGGCCTCGGAACTGGCGCCGTTCTGGCTCAGGCAGTAGACCGATGCGCCCTTCGCCGAGGCAAGCCGGAAGGCATCGGCGTGCACCGAGATGAACAGATCCGCCTCGTGCCGACGCGCGATCTCGGTGCGCTGTCGCAACGGGATGAAGCGATCGTCCTCGCGGGTCATGACGGGGCGCAGCCCGGGAGTGGCGGCAATCAGGTCGCGCAACTGCAGGCCGATATTGAGCACGATGTCCTTCTCGCGGGTACCTCGACGGCCGATGGCACCGGGGTCCTTGCCACCGTGACCGGGATCGATCGCCACCACGAGGTCACGGAACGCGCCGGAACCGGATTGCACCGCCGATTCCTGTTGCGGCACGTCAGGGCGTTCGGCAATCACGGTGTCCGCGCCACCACCGTGGGGCAAATCAATGACCAGACGATGGGATCCACCGTCGGTGGGGGGCAGGATAATAATTTGCGGGCGCGCCCGCTTCTTGAGGTCGAACACCAGGCGCAGGTCATTACCGTTGCGCACCCCGACGCGTAGACCCTTGACTACTGGTGAGTCCGGGGTCGACGGCATGGAAACGTCTTTCAGATGGGTCGAACGCACGTCGATGACCGCCCGTGCCGGGTTGTCCAGCAACAGCGTGTCGAAGTCGACCGGTTCGGAAATGGCAAAGACGTAGCGGGTAAACCCTTCGTGGCGCCACGCCTGCACGCGGGAAACGTTGACGGCCCGACCGGCCAGCGCCGGCCCGGCAAGGGGAAGACCGAAGGCCGCCACCCCGGTACCGACTGCCGTGCGCAAAAAGCGGCGGCGCTCGGCATTCAGCAAGGCAAGCGCGTCACGGGCAGATTGGGATGAATTGTTCATGCTCCACCTCTGGCAACACAGCCCCAAGAACGTGTCATTGCGACACTTGCCTACAGTGTGCGCCAAAAAGGGATTTTTTCAACAATTGCAAGAAGATAGCGCTGACTTCTTAACCCGAACCGAGAAGATCGATCACCAAATGTGGCGGCGTCTATCACTACAAAGCACAAGATGATGTGGTTTGGGTCAACGTTGGAAAAACACCACACCCGGTCGGGCAAGGTGCTCAAGTGGCGGCAAGACGCGCCAACCACGCCTCGCCGAATGGGCTTGACGCCCGACAGACGAGGTCGCGGTGTTCCGGCCGATCGGCGCATCCCGAAAGCGAGATTTCGAGATCGGCGACCAACTCGCCATGGGCCTGGCTCAACCATTCCACCAGGAACAGGGCATGATCCGCCTCGTCGCGCACGCCGAGGTAGTCGAGCTCCTCGGGATCGGCCAGTCGATAGAGATCGAGGTGCAGGACGCGACTCGGACCGCCCGGCGGGGGCGTCACGTCGTAGGGCTCGACCAGCGTGTAGGTCGGGCTGCGAATGGTGCCGGTCACCCCCAGGGATCGCAGGAACGCCCGGGCAAACGTGGACTTGCCCGCCCCCAGCTCGCCGCGCAGCGACAGTAGACCGGCCGCTGGCGCCACGGCGGCCAAGGCAGCGGCCTGTGACTCGACCGCCGCCTGATCGAGCTCGCGATAGCGGCGTTCGGTCTCAGCGCCCGTCATGGCCCTGCCCCCGCGAGGAATCATCGCTGGATGCACAAGACCGCCGCCAGCCCGTGCCGACCGGCTCGACCTGGCCGTTGAGCCGGGCGCGGATCACCCCGAACAGGTCGCTGGCTGCCATGCCCCAATCGCCGCGAGCCTCGGCCTCGAGCTCGCCCGCCTCGGCGTGCAGGCAGACACCGAGCTCCATCGCGGCGAACCGCGGCAGCCCCATGCCAATCAGGGCACCGAGCAGGCCGGCCAGCACATCACCCGTGCCGGCCGTCGCCAGCGCGGCGCTGCCTCGCTGGCATACCGCGACGCGGTCACCATCGGCCAGCACGCTGCCGGCGCCCTTGAGCACCACGCCACATCCGAGCCGCCCGGCGATCGAGCGGGCCGCCCCGAGACGGTCGGCGTTAATGATGGCGGTATCGCATTCGAGCAACATGGCCGCCTCGCCCGGGTGCGGCGTGACGACCGCATCGCGCTCGCGCAACGAGTTGGGGCCGAGCAGGCGCAGGGCATCGGCATCCACCACCAGCGGCAACGGGCAGTCGCGCAGCGCGCGCCAGACTGTCACCGCCCAGGCGTCCCGCCCCAGCCCCGGCCCGACCACCACGCTGGTCGCCAGGGAGGCCAGACGCAGCACGTCATGGGCCGTCTCGACACCGTGCACGATCAACTCGGGCCGACCGATATTGAGCGTAGCGGCATGATCGGGATGGGTGGCGACGATCACCTTGCCCGCCCCGGCACGCAAGGCCGCCTCGGCCGCCAGTCGCGCCGCACCCGGCATGCCACGATTGCCGGCGGCGACCAGCACCGTGCCGAATCGCCCCTTGTGCCCATCACGAGCACGCGGCGCGAACCGCAGCCCACCGTGCAGCAGTTCGATGGACGCCTCGTCCGCAGCCGGCGGATAACCGAGATCGGCCAGCACCCGCTCACCACAGGCGGCCACGGCGGGGCCGGTCGTCAAACCCCGCTTGATGCCGAGAAAGGTCACCGTGCAGTCGGCTCTCAGCGTGAGCGGATCGACTGCACCGGTATTCGCGTCGACGCCGGACGGCAGGTCCACCGCGATCACCCCGGGCCGCTCGGCACGCGAGGAGAGCACGGCATCCGCGCGACGCAGAAAGTCCGCCGCTTCGCCTTCGATCGCCCGAGACAGGCCGATACCGAACAGGGCATCGACCACCACGTCGGCTGCTTGTAGCGCCTGGTCGATGGCTGCCGGCTCGGTCTGCACCTCGATTGATGGCACGGCCGTCGACAGTGCCGCCCAGGCATGCGCGGCACTGTCGCGGAATGTCGGCCGCGCCCAGCCGAGCAGATCGACCGCCAGACCGGCCCGCTGCGCCAGCCGGGCGATCACCAGCCCGTCACCACCGTTCTGGCCCGGCCCGACCAACACGGCCACGCGCCGGGCGCCCGACCAGCGATCACGCAGCTCGGCGAACGCCGCCCCGCCGGCACGCTCCATCAGCCCATAGGCATCCACCCCACCGGCGAACAACGCCTGCTCGTGGGCCTGAATGCTCTCCACCGACCAGGCCCGGGCGAGGGCCGGATCGACGACGGGGCGAATGAGCTGCGGGGCGGCGGTCGACATGGTTCAGTCCGGGGTGATCAGCCGAGGATGTCCGGGCGCGGCAGAAAGCCGAGTGCGTCGAAGGCGCGCTGGAGCGTCGGCCGGGCCCGCTCGGCCGCGCGCTCGGCGCCCTTGGCGAGGATGGCATCCAGCCCCGCCTCGTCGGCACGGATCTCGCGATAGCGGGCCGTGATCGGCTCGAGGTGGGCGATGACCGCCTCGCCGGTCTCGACCTTGAGCTTGCCGTAACCCTCGCCGGCCAGCCGGCCCTCGATCGACTCGATCGACTCGTCACCGAAGATCGACAGCAGCGTCAACAGGTTGGACACGCCCGGCTTGTTCTCGGGGTCAAAGCGGATATCCATGTCCGAGTCGGTGACCGCCTTCTTGAACTTCTTGAGGATCTTCTTCGGCTCGTCGAGCAGCGCGACGTAGCTGGCCTCGCTGGGATCGGATTTCGACATCTTCGCGGTCGGATCCTGCAGCGACATCACGCGCGCCCCGGCCTTGGGAATGAACGGCTCGGGCACGGTGAAGATGTCGCCGTAGAGCTTGTTGAAGCGCATCGCCAGATCGCGGGTGAGCTCCAAGTGCTGCTTCTGGTCGGCGCCGACCGGCACGTGGGTGGCCTGGTAGAGCAGGATGTCGGCGGCCATCAGCACGGGATAGTCGAACAGCCCGGCGTTGATGTTGGCCTGGTGGCGCTGCGACTTGTCCTTGAACTGGGTCATGCGCTCGAGCTCGCCCATGTAGGTGTAGCAGTTGAGCACCCAGCCCAGCTCGGCGTGCGCTGGGACGTGCGACTGGACGAACAGCGTGCTCTTGTCCGGGTCGAGCCCGCAAGCAAGATACAGGGCGAGGAAGTCGTAGCAGCGCGAGCGGAACTCGGCCGGGTCCTGGCGCACGGTGATCGCGTGCAGGTCGACCAGCATGAACAGCGCATCGTGCGTGTCCTGCATGGCCACCCAGTTGCGGATCGCGCCGACGTAGTGACTGATGAGCAACTGGCCGGAGGGCTGGATGCCGGAGAGCACCACCGGCGGCAAGGCGTTCTTGGACATAAATGTGACTTCTTGAATCGGGTGAATACGGCATTTCCGGACCGGGCGGGAGAATCCTTCCGCCCGGCCGGGCAAAGGCGGATCATCATAGCAAAGGCCCGACACGGGTCGTCAGGGCTGCTTGCTGCTATAGAGTGAGGGCAAGCCCGCTGCCAGACGACCGAGAGAAGCCCATGACGCCAACCGGAAAGCCGCTCCTTTCGACTCGCACATGAATGCCGTACTTCGCCACAACCATCAAGCGATGGGACGCCACCGCAGAGGCCATGCATGACCGGTGATCAGGCGCTGTTGTTCGCGATCCTCGGCCTGACGCTGGCCGGATTCGCGTGGGGGCGACTGCGTTACGACGTGGTCGCCCTGCTTGCGCTGCTGGCGACCGGGCTGACCGGGCTCGTCCCGCCCGGGGCGATGTTCAGCGGGCTCTCCCACCCGGCGGTCATCACCGTGGCGGCGGTGCTCATCCTGAGCCGGGCATTGCTGAATGCGGGCGTCATCGACGTGCTGGCGCGGAGACTGACCCGGGTCGGCGACCGCCCGGTGGTCCAGGTGATCACACTGACCAGCGTGGTCGCCCTGAGCTCGGGGTTCATCAACAACGTCGGTGCGCTGGCGTTGTTCATGCCGGTAGCCGTGTGGATGGCGCGACATGCTGGGCGCTCGCCGTCGTTCCTGCTGATGCCGCTGGCCTTCGGCTCGTTGCTCGGCGGCACCCTGACCCTGATCGGCACCCCGCCCAACATCATCATCGCCGCCTACCGGACCGATACCGGCGCACCAGCCTTCGGCATGTTCGACTTCCTGCCGGTCGGGCTGGCCATCACCCTCGTCGGGGTCGCCTTCATCGCGTTGATCGGCTGGCGTCTGACACCACAGCGCGACCAGCCGACCGATGGCGGCGAACTGTTCGAGATCGAGAACTACCTCACCGAATTGCGCGTCCCCGAATCGAGCGCCTACGCCGGGCGAAGCGTGCACGAACTGATCGATTCGGTCGCCGACGAGACCGACGTGATGGTCACCGCCCTGCTGCGCGATGACGAACGCCGACGCCTGCCATCGACCTACGAGGTACTCAAGCCCGGCGATATCCTGCTGATCGAGGCCGATTCCGACGGGCTCGAGGCCCTGATCGAGGTCACCGGCCTGGAACTGGCGGCCGGCGAATCGAGCGAATCATCGGAGGAAACAGACAAAACAGCCGGCGAACTGACCCTGACGGAGGCGATCGTCGCCCCGAATTCAAGACTGGTGGGAAGTTCGGCCGGCGCGCTGGATCTGCGCGAGCGCTACGGGGTGAACGTGCTGGCCGTCGCCCGGCAGGGCAAGCGACTGAAACAGCGCATCAACCAGATCCGCTTTGTCCCCGGCGACATTCTGCTGCTGCAGGGACGCGAGGAAAGCCTGCCCGGCGCGATGAACCGACTCGGCTGTCTGCCACTGGCCTCGCGCGGGCTGAACATTGCCCGCCCGCGTCGCGTCGCACTGGGCGCCGGCATCTTCGCTGCCGGCCTGGCGCTGGTCGCCTTCGATCTGCTGCCGGTCGCCACTGCGCTCGTCGGGGCCGCCGTGGCGATGGTGATCGCCGGGCTGCTGCCCTCCGACGATGCCTACCGGGCAATCGACATGCCGGTGATCGTGCTGCTCGCCGCAATGCTGCCGGTCGGCCAGGCACTGGAAACCACCGGTGGCTCGGCCATGATTGCCGAGGGCCTGCTCGGCATGGCCGACCACCTGCCGGCCTTCCTGATGCTCGCACTGCTGATGGTGGCGGTCATGCTGCTCTCGAACATCATCAACAACGCCGCCGCCGCGGTCCTTGCCGCCCCGATTGCCATTCAACTCGCGCAAGGCATGAACGCCTCGGCCGACCCGTTCCTGATGGCGGTGGCCATCGGTGCCTCCTGCGCGTTCCTCACGCCAATCGGCCATCAATCCAACACCCTGGTCATGGCGCCGGGCGGCTACCAGTTCGGTGATTATTGGCGCATGGGATTGCCGCTGTCCTTGCTGGTGGTGATCGTTGCCGTCCCCATGATCCTGTGGGTGTGGCCACTGGTCGGCTGAGATGGTCGACGCGGCGAACGGCCGCCCTGCCGCGACCCGTCCCACGGCGCGCAGAGCGGTATTGCATTCGCGCAGACCTTCACTTATCCTACGCGGCCTTTGAATTGACCCGCCCGCGTGCCGGCCGCCGGAATGGCTCCGATCCCTCGGTACGCGCGCAATCAGACGAGTCGCTCAGGAGACAATCATGGCCCGAGTTTGCCAAGTAACCGGGAAGCGCCCGGCGGTCGGTAACAACGTATCGCACGCGAACAACAAGACCCGGCGTCGCTTCCTGCCCAACCTGCACAAGAAGCGGTTCTGGGTAGAGAGCGAGCAGCGCTTTGTCAGCCTGCGTGTTTCCAGCCACGGCCTGCGCACGATCGACAAGGTCGGCATCGAGACGGTCATCGCCGAGATGCGTGCACGCGGCGAGAAGGTCTGAAACACCGCTCACCACCATATTTCGACAGGTAATACGACATGCGCGACAAGATCCGACTGGTATCCAGTGCCGGCACCGGCCACTTCTATACCACCGACAAGAACAAGCGGAACATGCCGGAGAAGATGCAGATCAAGAAGTACGATCCGGTAGTACGCAAGCACGTCATCTACAAGGAAGCCAAGATCAAGTAAGGCGCCTGGTCGTCGCCAGGCGGCCAGCCCTCTCTTGACCGGCCCTTGATGGACCCCGCGAGGACGCCTCGCGGGGTTTCTTCGTGTCATGCCCGAACTACCGGAAGTCGAGACCACCCGCCGCGGCATCGAGCCGTTTGTCGTCGGTCAGCGCATCGACGGCGTCACCGTGCGTGACGCCCGCCTGCGCTGGCCGGTGCGCGAGGACCTGGCCGCATTCCTCGCAGGTCGCCCGGTCCAGGCGGTCGAGCGGCGCGCGAAATACCTGCTGCTGTGCCTCGATGACGACGACCGGGTACTGATCCATCTGGGCATGTCGGGCAGCCTGCGACTGGATGATCCGAGCAACCCGCCGCGCAAGCACGATCACGTCGAATGGCGTCTCGAAAACGGCAGGGCCTTGCGCCTGCATGATCCGAGACGGTTCGGCGCGGTGCTGACCGACCGGGTGGATGCGCCGCACGAGCGCCTGGAAAAGCTCGGCCCCGAGCCGCTTGGCCCGACCTTCGATGGCGCCTACCTCGCCACCCGGTTCGCCGGCCGGCGCGTGGTCGTCAAGCAGGCAATCATGAACGCCGCCATCGTGGTGGGCGTGGGCAACATCTACGCCTCCGAGGCGCTGTTTCTCGCCGGCATTCATCCCATGACCCCGGCAGGCCGGCTCGACCGCGACGAGTGTCACACTCTTGCCACCGCAATCCGGCAAGTGCTCGCCGCGGCCATCGAACAGGGCGGCACGACGCTGCGCGACTTCCTCGCCCCCTCGGGCAACCCCGGCTACTTCCGCCAGACTCTAAACGTCTACGAGCGCACGGACGAGCCCTGCCGACGCTGTGGCACCGCGGTCGAGCGCACCGTCCTCGGTCAGCGTTCGACCTGGTTCTGTCCGGCGTGTCAGCCAGAAGACAGTTAGCGGCAAGGTGTAAGCGGCGTTCGCCGAGACATCGGCGACCGCCAATCCCAGCCCCAAGCCCCCTCCTCTCGAGCCATCGCGGCTAAAGCCGCTCCTACGCACCGTTTCCCGGCTTCAAGCTGTCCGCTTTCAGCTCACTCCGGCTCGATCTCGAGCACTTCGCGCACGATCGCATCGACCTCCTCGGTATCCCAGATAATGCCGGCGTTCACCGAATAGTGAATGCGGCCGTCGGCGGCTACCAGGAACGAGGACGGGAAGGCGAAGGCATCGTACTTCGCAGCCACCTTGCCGTCCGGGTCGACCGGCACCGGGAAGGAGACATCGAAGTCCTGCATGAACTCGCGCAGGTGCTCGGGCGACTGCTTGAACGCGATCGCGTAGATCTTCAATTGATCGGGATATCGACTGGCCAGCCGCTCCATCGACGGGATCTCCTCGACACAGGCCGGACACCAGGTCGCCCAGAAGTTGACGATCTGCACGCCGTCGAAGTCCGGATCGAGGCTCTGGGGGTTGCCTTCGAGATCGATCAGCTCGAAATCCGGTGCCTCCTGCGGCTCGACCGGCTGCAATCCGGTCTGACGATCCACGGGGGTGGTCCGCTCCGGGTCGATCGGGCGCACCTTGCTCGGGTGATCGGCGGCCGCCAGCAGGGGTATCGACCGCAGGATGTCACCGGGCAGCGCCTGAACGGCACGGGCCTCGGCCGGGTCGTCCATGACCCTCTCGAGTTGATCGAATGAGTCGAGCTGCGGCTCGTCGAGGTGCATGTGGTAGTAGTCCCGCACCCCGGGGATCACCTGGACGAACAGGTCGCTACCCGCCTGGAGGAAGCGTTCACGCAGGTCGAGCAGGCGGTGTCGATACACGCCACGCTCCGGCTGGAACAGCATCACCGGCAGGTTGGTGGCATCGATGATCGAGAACAGCTCCGGCTCTTCGCCCGCCACCGGCGCGCCTCGATACAGACTGGGGAAGATCAGCACGGCACCAGCCAGCGCATCGGGGTCGTTCGTGCGCTCCTGCCACCAGCGCATCCCGCGCAGGGTCGGCACGGCCATCCGGTCGGCCGCCACCACCACGGTGGGCCGGTCTTCCTCGACGGCCCGTTGGATCAGCGAGCCGACCGCTTGCCCGTCGACGTTGCGAACGTTGACGTCCGACCGCGGCAGGAACAACGAATCCATCACGTCGACCATCCAGACCGTCGCCCCGTGCCGCGCCAGCGCATGGGCAACGCTCTCGGGCCCGGCCATGTCGCCGTACTGGTTGACGACCCAGAGCACCAGCGGGCTATCGGCGGACGGCCCCTCCGGCGGCTCGATCACCCGCACCTCAAGCTGCTCGCCGCTCTCGCCCAGGGGAATCGTCAGCTCCGCCTGGGCCCCGCCGGCCACCGCCAACAACAGGCCAGCCACGAGCCCCCCTTGCCACCACATGCGAACTCCCCACGTCATACTCGTACTCCGGGTCATTGCGCATCGCATCGCGCGGCGCGCTCTCGTACAATAGCCAACTGCCCGAAAACCCACGGGCGGAAAATCCTTAGCATGCTAGCAGTTGAACGCCCATGACACACTCGGCCCCCGCCGTTTTCGACACGCAAATCGACGCCCTGGAACTGATCCATCGGGGCAAGGTGCGCGACCTCTACCGCATCGACGACGAGCGGATGCTGATCGTCACCACCGACCGGGTCTCGGCCTTCGACGTGATCCTGCCCACGCCGATTCCCGACAAGGGCCGGGTGCTCACCGA
This sequence comes from Guyparkeria sp. SCN-R1, assembly GCF_003932495.1. Taxonomy (GTDB): domain Bacteria; phylum Pseudomonadota; class Gammaproteobacteria; order Halothiobacillales; family Halothiobacillaceae; genus Guyparkeria. The sequence goes on along the minus strand of NZ_QZMT01000001.1, from coordinate 5,337 downwards.
GATCTCGCGCTTCTGGTTCGAGAAAAGCCAGGACCTGGTGCCCAACCACCTCTGCGAGGCACAGGACCTCGCCGCCATCGTGCCGGACGAGGCGCAACGCGCCCAGCTCGAGGGCCGCAGCGTGATCGTGCGCAATCTCAAGGCCCTGCCGATCGAGGCGGTGGTGCGCGGCTACCTGATCGGCTCGGGCTACAAGGACTACCAGGCCACCGGGGCGGTCTGCGGCATCAAGCTGCCCGAGGGGCTGCAACTGGCCGACAAACTGCCGGAAGCAATCTATACCCCGGCGACGAAGGCCGACGTGGGCGACCACGACGAGAATATCGATTTCGCCGAGACCGAGCGCCTGATCGGCCCTGAGATGGCCGCCCAGGTGCGCGACACCGCCATGCGACTGTACCGACTGGCGGCCGACTACGCCGCCAAGCGCGGCATCATCATCGCCGACACCAAGTTCGAATTTGGCCTCGACGAATACGGCACGCTGCACCTGATCGACGAGGCGCTGACACCGGACTCCTCGCGTTTCTGGCCGGCGGACGAATACCGCCCGGGCATCAGCCCGCCGTCGTACGACAAGCAGTTCATCCGCGACTGGCTGGAGACCCTCGATTGGGACAAGACCGCCCCCGGGCCGGCCATCCCCGACGAGATCATTGCCCAGACGCGCGAACGCTACCTGACCGCCTACCGCCGCCTGACCGGCGAGGACCTGCCGGGCATCGCATGAACACGCGCGACCAGGAACCACGCGGCTGGGTGGTTTTGGCCACCGACACCGGTGTCGGCAAGACCGTGGTGTCTTGCGCGCTCGCCCGCCTGCTGATCGACCGCGGCCTGCTGCCGCGTGTGCGAAAGCCGGTGGAAACCGGCTGCGAGGTCCACGACGGGGAACGGCAGCCGGCCGACGGCATCGCCCTGCGCAAGGCTGCCGGCGGACGCGAATCACTCGAGACCGTCTGCCCGATCCGCTACCTCACACCCGTTGCCGCGCCGGAGGCCGCCCGGCGCGAACGCGAGACCCTGCAGTTCAAGCGCGACCTGGCCCCGATCCTCGATCAGGCCCTGGCCGACCTGAGCACCGAGGAACGCGTAATCATCGAGAGCGCCGGCGGCCTGCTCTCGCCGCTGGCCGACGACGCGCTGAACGTGCGTTTGGCCGAATACACGCACCTACCGGCGATCCTGGTCACCCCCGACCGGCTCGGCACCCTGTCGAGCACGCTGGCAGCCGCCGAATCCCTCGAACGTCGCGGCATCCCGCTGGCAGCCGTCATCCTCAATCGCCGACCACAAGACCCCAGCGACGACGACGCGCCAGACAACCACGCCTCGCTTGTCGAATGGCTACCCCGGCTGGTGGCACACCCGCCCCCGGTGCTGCGCTTTGACCATGATCATCAGTGCCTCGCCCCGCTGCTCCGCGGAGACACGTAAACACGCCAAAGCCGCCTAAACACGAAAGGCCGCGCCCAACGTAGGCACGGCCTTTCTTTCATGCAACGCCAAAGCGGGCGTGTCACGCCATTCAGCGCACCACCAGCAGCGGTACGTTGGCCTTCATGATCATCTTGGTGGTGGTGCTGCCCAGCACGAGGTAGCGGATCGGGCTGTGGCCGTAGGCGCCCATGGCCAGCAGATCGATGTTCTTTTCCTCGATGTACATCGACACCGCCTCGTCGACCTTGCCCTGGCGGATGGCGACCTGCGTATCGAAGCCAGCCTTCTGCAGCTTGGTATTGGCCGCCTGGATCTTGTCCCAGTTGCCCTGCTTCTCCTCGCCCACCATCAGGATGTGCACCGGCAGACCCTGCAGCAGCGGCGTGTTCGCCGCCATCTCGACGAGCTTGTAGGCCGTCGGGCTGCCGTCGTAGGCGATCAGGAAACTCTCGGGACGCTTGAACTCGAGCGGCGTGACCAGCGTGGGCTTGTGGATCATCGACAGGATGCCGGCGAGATGGCTGCCGACGTGCATGGCGACCGCGTCGCCATCCTTGCCCTGCTTGCCCTGCTTGCCCAGCACCAGCATCTGCATCGCATCCTGAAGCTCGAGGATCACCTCGGTGATGTCACCGTTGCGCAGCAGTTCGGCCGGCTCGTCGAAGCCACGATCACGCGCCCGGGAGAGCACGTCGGCCAGCAACGCGCGGCCCCGCTCGCGTTCGAGCTTGCCCCGCTTTTCCTCCAGCTCGACCATCTCCTCGAGCAACTTCTCGCGCCCGCCGAGGGTCATGTTGCCGGACAGATCGGTCTTCGCCGGGGCATGCGGGTTGCTGATCGCGTGCAGGAAGGTCAGCGGCGCGGCCAGTGCCTGAGCGGCCCAGACGGCATAGTCGGTGACGGCCTCGGTGGAGCGCGAGCCGTCGATGCAGGCGAGTACTTGGTCCTTGTTGTCGGTCATGTTCTCGGTTCCCATGTCAGTGCCCCATCAGCTTCTCGGCGGCATCCGGATCGTTGTGCACGCCATGCTTGTCGACGATCGTGGCGGTGGCCTGGTTCATGCCGATGACCTCCACCTCGATACCTTCCCGGCGGAAGTCGACCACCACCTTGTCGAGCGCATGCACGGCGGTGATATCCCAGAAGTGCGCCTTCGACAGGTCGATCGACACCTTATCCACGTCGTCCTTGAAATCAAACGACTCGAGGAATTTCTCGGTCGAGGCGAAGAACACCTGGCCTGCCACCTCATAGGTGCGATGACGCGGGTCGTTCTCGTCCTCGGACAGGCGCGATGACACGTGCATGAACTGCCCGACCTTGTTGGCGAAGAACATCGCCGCCAGCAGCACGCCGGTGAGCACGCCGTAGGCGAGGTTGTGGGTTGCCACGGTGACGATGACAGTCATCAGCATCACCACGTTGGTGCTCATCGGGTGCTTCTTGAGATCCCGGATCGAGCCCCAGCTGAACGTGCCGATCGAGACCATGATCATCACCGCAACCAGCGCGGCCATCGGGATCAGGGTGAGCACCGGCGCCAAGAAGACCACCAGGATCAACAGGTAGATCCCGGCGAGGAAGGTCGACAGGCGTCCGCGCCCGCCGGACTTGATGTTGATCACCGACTGGCCAACCATCGCGCAGCCGGCCATCCCGCCCATCGAACCGGAGACGATGTTGGCGATGCCCTGCCCCTTGCACTCACGCGCCTTGCTGGTCTTGGTATCGGTCAGCGTATCGAGCAGGTTCTGCGTCATCAGGGATTCGAGCAGGCCGACCACCGCGATCGCCGCCGAGTACGGCAGGATGATCATCAGGGTCTCGAGATTCAGGGGGATGTCCGGGAACAGGAACACCGGCAGGGTGTCGGGCATCTCGCCCATGTCACCCACCGTACGCACGTCGATGTTCATCAACCAGGCGATCAGGGTCAGCACCACGATGGTGACCAAGGGCGAGGGGATCACGTTGGTGATCTTGGGCAGGCCATAGATGATCGCGAGCCCCGCTGCCGTCATGGCGTAGACGTGCCAGGTGACGTTGGTCAGCTCGGGCAACTGCGCCATGAAGATCAGGATGGCCAGCGCGTTGACGAAGCCGGTCATCACCGAGTTGGAGATAAACCGCATCAGCCGGTCCAGGCGGATGTAGCCTGCCGCGATCTGCAGCACCCCGGCGAGTATCGAGGCGGCCAGCAGGTACTCCAGCCCGTGATCCTTGACCAGGGTGATCATCAACAGCGCCGTGGCCGCCGTGGCCGCCGAGATCATCCCCGGCCGACCGCCGGTGAAGGCAATTACCACGGCGATGGCGAACGATGCGTACAGGCCCACCTTGGGATCGACGCCGACGATGATCGAAAAGGCGATCGCCTCCGGGATCAGCGCCAGGGCGACGACCAACCCGGAAAGGGCATCGCCGCGCATGTTGGAAAACCATTCCTGCTTGATGCGGTACCAGTTCATCGTGACTCTCTGTCCAGCGGATTTGGTTACGACAGGATCGCCACTCGGTAGTGTCCAGTCAAGTGGTGTAAAAGCGAGATAGCCACCAAAGCCCTCGTCGCTGTTTACGCCGCGTTCTCGAAAGTCAGTTTGTCTGCCTCGTCGCTGCCATCCGATTGGAGCACGGGCGCCAGGCTCTCGAGGCTCATGTACCGGCGGCTCACCTGCCATTCGTCGCTCTGCTCGAGCAGCACGGCACCGACCAGGCGGATCACCGACGGGTTGTTCGGAAAGATGCCGACGACGTTGCTGCGCCGCTTGATCTCCTTGTTCAGCCGCTCGAGGCCATTAGTCGAGGAAAGCTTGGGCCAGTGCGCCTTGGGGAAGGCCATGTACGCCAGCACGTCCTCCTCGGCATTGTCGAGGCAAGCCGCCGCCTTGGGAAAGCGCCCCCGGAGCCCGTCGGCCACCTCTCGCCACTGGCGGGACGCTTCCCGCTGATCGGGCTGGTTCAATGCCGTGCGCACGGCGGCGATCACGGCCGGCTGGTGTTTTTTGGGCACCGCCGATGCCACGTTGCGCATGAAATGCACCCGGCAACGTTGCCAGCCGGCACCGGTCAGGACGGTGGCAATGGCCTTCTTGAGGCCTTCGTGGGCATCGGAGACGACGAGGCGCGTGCCGGCCAAGCCCCGGGCCACCAGCGACCGCAGAAAGTCGGTCCAGAAGGCCTCGGTTTCCGCCGGCCCGACCGACAACCCCAGAACCTCCCGGTAGCCGTCTTGGTTGACCGCCGTGGCCACCACGACCGCCTGGCTGGTCACCGTGCCGTGCTCCCGGCTCTTGATGTAGGTCGCATCCAGCCAGAGGTACGGCCAGCGTCCCTCCAGCGGTCGATTCAGGAACGCGTCGACCCGCTCGTCAATCTCCGCACACAGACGAGAGACCTGCGATTTCGAGATCCCGCTCATGCCCATCGACTGCACCAGATCGTCGACCTTGCGGGTGGAGATGCCCTTGACGTACGCCTCTTGCACCACGGCCGTCAGCGCTTTCTCGCTCATGCGGCGGGGCTCGAGAAAGCCGGGGAAATAGCTGCCCTCACGAAGCTTGGGCACCTTCAGGTCGACCCGGCCCAGACGGGTCTCGAGTGGGCGATCCCGGTACCCGTTGCGATGGGTGATGCGCTCGTCTGTACGGGCATGCCGTTCGGCCCCGCAGCGCCCGTTAACCTCCTGCTCCATCAACTCCTGGAGCAGAAACGTCAACGTGTCCCGGAGGAAGTCCGAAGAGGCCTCCCGCTTCTCAAGCAGCTCGTTCAATGCCATGCTCATGTCGGTCATCGTGGTTTCTCCTTCGTCGTTGCCGGTTGTTGCGACTGCAACTTTAACGAAGGGCCACGGTGGCCTCCTCACCCCGCCAGATTTACACCACTTCCCGGGACGCTACC